>NZ_NWSX01000103.1 GCF_002531825.1 Rhizobium sp. J15
CCCATGTCTTCGGTGAAGTCTTGGTAATCTTTTTTCAACGACCATTGCTGCTGATCACTGCCGTTGAGCCGGCTCGCTATGCTCTCCCTACCCCTGGTTTGCAGCCAATCACTAAACTTTCGTTGATTGCTGGCCAGTCTCCAGACGACTCTCCTCTTGGAAGTCGAGGCCGATCCGAGCTTGCTCAGCTCTTCGTTGGCCAAGGCATCAATCATGAGGGCGTCGTCGGGATAAGGATGATGCTGTTTCAACTGCGACTCAGCGCCTAGATACTGCCGCAGCCGATCGAGACTCACGTTTATTTTTACTTCAACGTTAGTAGTAAATTCCCTAAAATCGTCCTTCAACGACCGTTGCTGCTCATCACTGCCAGTCAGGCGACTGCTTATGCTCCCCCGACCATTCTTTCGGAGCCAATTACTAAACCTCCGTTGATTGCTGGCCAGATTCAAGACGCCTTTCCTCTTGGAAGTCGAGTCCGGTCCGAGCTTGCTCAGCTCTTCATTGGCGAAGCCATCAATCATGCGGGTGTCGTCGGGATAAGGATCATGCTGTTTCAACTGCGACTCGGCGCCTAGATACTGTCGCAGCCGATCGAAACCCACGCTTATTTTTACTTCAACGTTAGTAGTAAATTCCCTAAAATCGTCCTTCAACGACCGTTGCTGCTCATCACTGCCAGTCAGGCGACTGCTTATGCTCCCCCGACCATTCTTTTGGAGCCAATCACTAAACCTCCGTTGATTTATCGCCATATTCTGGACAACTTTCCTCTTGGAAGTCGAGTCCGGTCCGAGCTTGCTCAGCTCTTCGTTGGCCAAGCCATCAATCATGAGGGCGTCGTCGGGATAAGGATTATGCTGTTTCAACTGGGACTCGGCGCCTAGATACTGCCGCAGCCGATCTAAACTCACGACCACTTTTCCCTCGGCCTCGGTAAATTTCCTAAAATCCTCCTGCAACGACCGTTGCTGCTGATCAGTACCCGTGAGTCGGCTGACTATGCTCCCCCTACCCTCCCTTTTGAGCCAATCGCTAAACTTTCGTTGGTTACTGGCATTTTTCTGAGAAATCGAGACCGGTCCGAACTTACTCAGCTCTTCCTTGGCCAAGCTATCAATGACGCGGGCGTCATCGGGATAGGGATCATGAATTCGGCGGCCCATCAGGCGCGGCCCAGCTCCAACGGCTTGGAGTTCTTGCCCCTCAGGTCCGAGCCTCCTGAAATGAGACAGCGCTGAGTTAAGACGGTTCTGATCGTCCTCACCGCTTGCCCAATAATCCGCGATATCAACGGCTAGTGAATCTGGATC
>NZ_NWSX01000104.1 GCF_002531825.1 Rhizobium sp. J15
AAATGGCAAAGAGTAAGTTTGAGCGCAACAAGCCGCACGTCAACATCGGCACGATCGGCCACGTTGACCACGGCAAGACGTCTCTGACGGCAGCGATCACGAAGTACTTCGGTGAGTTCAAGGCGTACGACCAGATCGACGCGGCTCCGGAAGAAAAGGCGCGCGGCATCACGATCTCGACGGCGCACGTCGAGTATGAGACGCCGAACCGTCACTATGCGCACGTCGACTGCCCCGGCCATGCCGACTATGTGAAGAACATGATCACCGGTGCTGCCCAGATGGACGGCGCGATCCTGGTTTGCTCGGCTGCCGACGGCCCGATGCCGCAGACGCGCGAGCACATCCTGCTGGCCCGCCAGGTCGGCGTTCCGGCGATCGTTGTGTTCCTGAACAAGGTCGACCAGGTTGACGACGCCGAGCTTCTCGAACTGGTCGAGCTCGAAGTTCGCGAACTGCTGTCGTCCTACGACTTCCCGGGCGACGACATTCCGGTCGTCAAGGGTTCGGCGCTTGCCGCTCTCGAAGACTCTGACAAGAAGATCGGCGAAGACGCGATCCGCGAGCTGATGGCCGCTGTCGACTCCTACATCCCGACGCCTGAGCGCCCGGTTGACCAGCCGTTCCTGATGCCGATCGAAGACGTGTTCTCGATCTCGGGCCGCGGCACGGTTGTGACCGGCCGCGTCGAGCGTGGCATCGTCAAGGTCGGTGAAGAAGTCGAGATCGTCGGCATCCGTCCGACCTCGAAGACGACGGTGACCGGCGTTGAAATGTTCCGCAAGCTGCTCGACCAGGGTCAGGCCGGCGACAACATCGGCGCGCTGGTTCGCGGTGTGAACCGTGACGGCGTCGAGCGTGGCCAGATCTTGTGCAAGCCGGGTTCGGTCAAGCCGCACAAGAAGTTCATGGCTGAAGCCTACATCCTGACGAAGGAAGAAGGCGGCCGTCATACGCCGTTCTTCACCAACTACCGTCCGCAGTTCTACTTCCGCACGACTGATGTGACGGGCATCGTGACGCTGCCGGAAGGCACGGAGATGGTCATGCCGGGCGACAACGTCACGGTTGCCGTCGAGCTGATCGTTCCGATCGCGATGGAAGAAAAGCTGCGCTTCGCTATCCGCGAAGGCGGCCGCACCGTCGGCGCCGG
>NZ_NWSX01000105.1 GCF_002531825.1 Rhizobium sp. J15
GCGCTGTAGCGGGTGATCGGCTTTGCGGGCGGCCATCAGTGTTTTCCGCTAGGGTCGGGTTGTTCAAGACCAACCTGACGGAAAGATCACCGATGACCAATGACATGATGAACGTGCGTTCGCTTGTTGAGAAGAGTGCCGATGCAGATTTGTTGCGTGAGATGATCGGTCTTGCTGCCGAGCGGCTGATGGAGTTGGAGGTCGGCTCGGCCACGGGTGCTGACTTCGGTGTGAAGAACCCGATGCGGCTCACTCAACGCAATGGCTACCGTGACCGCGATTGGGAGACGCGGGCTGGCACCGTCGAGCTTCGCATTCCGAAGCTGCGCAAAGGCAGCTACTTTCCGAGCTTCCTTGAACCGCGCCGCATGGCAGAGAAAGCTCTGACGGCCGTTATCCAGGAAGCGTATATCCAGGGAATCTCGACTCGTTCTGTCGACGACCTGTGGTGGATGCGACCTATCTCAAGGTCCGGCGTGGCGGCCGCATCGTCTCAGTCGCCGTCATTATCGCGGTCGGCGTCAATAACGACGGTCGGCGCGAGGTCCTGGGTATGGAAGTTGGCACCTCGGAGGCCGAACCGATCTGGACGGAATTCCTGCGCAGGCTGACACGTCGAGGATTACGTGGTGTGAACCTTGTTGTCTCTGATGCACATGAGGGCATCAAGGCTGCCGTTTCCAAGGTTCTCAATGCCACTTGGCAAAGGTGCCGGGTTCACTTCATGAGGAACGTGCTCGCGCATGCTGGAAAGAGCGGCAGGCGGGTCGTATCCGCCTTCATCGCGACGGCCTTTGCCCAGGAGACCCCGGAGGCAGCAAGCCGCACAATGGCGCAGTGTCGCCGATCAAATCAGGCCGAAAGTGCCGAAGCTTGCCACCATCATGGACGACGCTGAAGAGGACGTGCTCGCCTACATGACCTTCCCGAAAGAGCACCGGGCAAAGCTGCACTCGACGAATCCAATTGAGCGTCTCAACGGCGAAATCAAGCGACGCACCGAGGTCGTCGGCATCTTTCCGAACGACGAAGCCATCGTCCGTCTCGTCGG
>NZ_NWSX01000106.1 GCF_002531825.1 Rhizobium sp. J15
TGTTTAGTCCCGGCATTTGATGGATAGGGTCGAGGATGAATCGATCTGGCTCGGAAGTGCACCGTTTGCAGATGAACTCGTAGGGTGTGAGGCCCTTTAATGTCTTGAGCCTGCGCCCAAAATTATAGGCGTTGATGAAGTCGGCGAGATGCTCTTTGAGTTGTGCGTGATCGTCGTAGTGAAAGCGCTTGACCGTAGCTTCCTTGATCGTTCGGTTCATCCGCTCGACCTGCCCATTGGTCCATGGGTGCTTCACCTTGGTCAGACGATGCTCAATGCCGTTATCGTCGCAGACCCAGTCGAAGATGTGCTGGAAGGCATTTCGGTCAACAGCCCGGTTGGTGAACTGGATGCCATTATCGGTCAGGACGGTATGGATGATGTAAGGCACTGCCGCGATCAGATTGCGCAAGAACTGGGCGGCATTCATCTTACCGGCTTTGCTATAGAGCTCAGCGAAGGCGAACTTGGATGTTCGGTCAATTGCGACAAAGAGATAGAGCTTGCCCTCCGCCGTCTGGACCTCAGCAATGTCGATATGGAAGTAGCCAATCGGGTAGCTTTTGAACTTCTTTTTGGGCTCCTTATCGCCTTCAACGTCGGGCAGACGAGATATGCCGTGACGTTGCAGGCATCGATGCAAGGAAGAGCGCGTCAGATGCGGGATTGTCGGCTGAAGCGCATAAAGGCAATCGTCAAGAGGCAGCAGCGTGTGCCTGCGGAAGGCGACGACAACAGCTTCCTCCTCCATTGAAAGTATCGTCGAGTGTGGTTCTTTCGGTCCTGTCGGCAGGTCGGCCAACGATGTCCGCTTCCTCCATTTGGCCACCGTCTTTTGATTGATGCCATAGCGCTTCGAAAGCGCCCTCAGGCTCTCTTCACTATTTTGTATTGCTCGACGGATTGCCTCTGTCGTCGTGGCGCTCCCGTGTAGAACCTGGCCCATAGTGCCTCCCTCCATTCTAAGGAAAATAATGCACCATCAAATGCCGGGACTAAACA
>NZ_NWSX01000107.1 GCF_002531825.1 Rhizobium sp. J15
AATATTCCTTGTGCATGGTTTCGGCTGCTTCCGAGATCGCCAGCTTCCACGCAGGCCCGCGATCCCATGCCTCTTCCAGAGCGTAAACCAGTGAAGGTCCATGACCCGTGACCGGCAGGGCGTCGAATAGCATTCCTGCCTGTCTGAGGTCTTTATCCCGTTTGGCCTGGCCGCCGGCGTCATTTTGACGGCGACCGGCAATGATAAGCTTGTGCACCGCGTACCGGCAAGGATCAGGGATAACAACTGAGATACCGGCACCATGTAGCAAGATCGAACGAACGGGATCGCGGATCAGGAAATCCATGAATCTTAGCGGTTCGGCTGACGCACCACCGAGAGCGGGCATGTTGGCGGGTTTGTCCGAATATTCTTCAGCTCCCCTGTTAGTCGTCATGAACTCGACCCTGTAACCGGTTTGATTCCGGAAGGCATGAGATAGAGAGCTGCCGCTGATATGCGGCACGGCGCGGAACGTTGGATCAAGCCCTTTTAGGAGATCGAGGATCGGCGGCAGCGAATCCGCCACCTCGGCGGAGATCGCGAAATCCTGGGCTATGTCTGCATCACCTGTTAGGATCGCCGCCGAGGGCAGACGGATGCCAAGGTATGCCGAGTAGCATTGAAAAGCGACGGTGCCGATAAGAACACCGCGCAGCCGGAAGAGACCGGCCTTGGCAAGCGCCTGCACTATCTCGCCGGTAAAGTGATCAGCGGCAATCAAACCGGCTTCGCGCGTTAGCGTGGAAACGAACTTGCGGCGAGCCTTATAATCTGACTTCTCACCCTTGAAGGTTTCGACCCGTTCCGAAATCAAGGGATCGTCGGCAGGTCCGACATACCGGCGCTTCTGCCCACCCCCACCATCTGGTTGGTCGAAATACCAATAACGCCGACCATCGACTGCCACCGGCACGAATCTACCCGATGGGGGAAAATCTTCCGCCCAATCATCGTCAAATGCCCGCTGCTGGAGTTCCGCAACCAT
>NZ_NWSX01000108.1 GCF_002531825.1 Rhizobium sp. J15
ACCGGACAGCAGTGGGTCAAGCCCGAGTATGACGGAGGATGGGGGATGCGATCGGCAGGAGGCGAGACGTCTGGAGGAATTCCGGCAAGATGCGCGGGCGGTTTTGGCTGGGAATTGCGTAAAACAAAGACGGCAGTTCTGACAAATCACCACCCTTATGGTCCTTGCCACACAGGCTCCCCATTCTCCGTCGTCCTCGGGCTTGACCCGAGGACCCATGCGGCAAGCACTGCGTTCGTGAAAAGCGACCGCAGCGAACATCACCACAGGGTAAGATAGAGATCATCCCACGCGGGATTCATCGCCTCGACCAGATCGATCTTCCATTGCCGATACCAGCGTTTCAACGACTTCTCGCGCTGGATCGCACTGCCGATATCCCAATGTTCCTCGTACCAGACGAGGCGGGTGCAGCCATATTTCCAGGCAAAGCCCGGCGTCAGCCCTTCGCGATGCTCATAGATGCGGCGCTCCAGATCGGATGTCACGCCGATATAGAGCGTGCCGTTTTTCTGGTTGGTGATGATGTAAACATATCCCGCCATGCGCGCAGAGTGCTTGGTTATGGATATTCGGGTCAAGCCCGAGTATGACGGAGGATGGGGAGGGCGCCGGGCAAGAGGCGAGAGGTCTGGAGGAATTCCAGTAAAATGGGCGGCGGTTTTGTGTGGAGATCACGAAAGGCGCCATTCCAGCAGAACCACTGCACTTGCGGCCCTTGCCCCATAGGCTCCCCCACCCTCCGTCGTCCTCGGGCTTGACCTGAGGACCCATGGCCGCGAGCACTGCGTTGGCGTTCATACGGACAAAGGCGACCGCAACCGAGCAAATTCAAGCGGAGTGGTTGCGGCATGGATACTCGGGTCAAGCCCACTGCTGTC
>NZ_NWSX01000109.1 GCF_002531825.1 Rhizobium sp. J15
TAGAGCGTCGGGCGATTAATTTGCAGCGCATCCGGCTTGTCTGAAATAATTCCAGCACTCCTGTTGAGAGAAGAGTTCACAGACCGTTCCGACGGCTTTCCATAAGTCGTCGTAGGTTCTGGCCTTCTGCTTTCGCAGCAGTGTCTTGAGTTTGGAGAAGGCCATCTCGATGGGATTGAGGTCGGGTGAGTATCGCGGCAGGAAGATGATCCATGCCTTTTTCTCGGCGATGGCGGCGGCGGCTCTGGGACTTTTGTGAACGTTAAGATTATCCCAGATGACGACGTCGCCTGGATTGAGGGTTGGAGCGAGCTGGGTGCGGACATAGGTGTCGAATTTGTCGCCGTCCATGGCGCCGTCGACAACAAAAGGGGCGGTTATGGCATCGCAGCGCAAGCCTGCGATAAAGGTCTGGGTGTTCCACTTGCCGAAGGGTGCGTCGGCGTGAAGACGCTTGCCCTTTTTGCTCCTGCCACGCAGCGGCGTCATATTGGTCTTGACCGAGGTCTCATCGACAAAGACGAGGCGGCCGGGGCTCTTTCGCATCGCCGATTGACGGTGCTCACACCACTCATCGCGTTCCCGGCGGACGTCGGCGCGTTCGCGTTCCGCTGCCATCAGTGTTTTTTTTGAAGGTGAAGCCGGCGCGACAAAGCAGTTTTGACAGGTTCGAGGGATCGACGCTCACATCATGCTGCGCCACAAGCCACGCGGCCAGATCGGGCATGGTTATATCCGGCTGCGCCTCCACCTTGGCGATGATGGCATCTCGCAAAGGTCCGAGCTTGCCGCTGTCTGGTCGCCTGCCACGCCGTGACGGCTCGATCGAGCCCGTACGATCCAACCGCTGTTTGAGCCGCACTGCCGTGGC
>NZ_NWSX01000110.1 GCF_002531825.1 Rhizobium sp. J15
TGGTGGACGTCAGGCGGCGAGGCGGCGGCTCTGAATGTCCTGAAGGAAGATCTTTCGAAGGAAGGCTTTGCCTGGAAGGACGTTCCGGTTGCCGGCGGCGGCGGTGATGCGGCGATGACGGCGCTGAAGGCGATGGTGGCGGCCGGCACCTATCCGACGGCTTCGCAGATGCTGGGTTATACCGTGCTCGACTATGCCCAGGCCGGCGTCATGGGCGACCTGACCGAGACCGCCAAGAAGGAAGGCTGGGACAAGTCGGTGCCGGCGGCCCTGCAGAAGTTCTCGGTCTATGACGGCAAGTGGGTGGCTGCCCCGGTCAATGTGCATTCGGTCAACTGGTTGTGGATCAACAAGGCCGTGATGGACAAGATCGGCGGCACTGAGCCGAAGACCTTCGACGACCTGATTGCGCTGCTCGACAAGGCGAAGGCGGCCGGCGTCATTCCCTTGGCGCTCGGCGGCCAGAACTGGCAGGAGGCGACGATGTTCGATTCCATCGTGCTGTCGACCGGCGGGCCGGAATTCTACAAGAAGGCCTTCAACGACCTCGACGAGGAAGCGCTGAAGTCGGACACGATGAAGAAGTCCTTCGACAATCTGGCGAAGATCATCCAGTATGTCGATCCGAACTTCTCCGGCCGCGACTGGAACCTGGCGACCGCCATGGTCATCAAGGGCGATGCGCTGGTGCAGGTGATGGGCGACTGGGCCAAGGGCGAATTCGTCGCCGCCAAGAAGACGCCGGATACCGACTTCCTCTGCTACCGCTTCCCCGGCACCGACGGCAGCGTCATCTACAACTCCGACATGTTCGGCATGTTCAACGTCCCCGACG
>NZ_NWSX01000111.1 GCF_002531825.1 Rhizobium sp. J15
TCCTACGACGTCATCATTATCGGCTCCGGCCCCGGCGGTTATGTCGCCGCCATCCGCGCCAGCCAGCTCGGTCTGAAGACCGCGATCGTCGAGCGCGAGCATATGGGCGGCATCTGCCTGAACTGGGGCTGCATCCCGACCAAGGCGCTGCTGCGCTCGGCCGAGGTGCTCGATCACGCCAAACACTTCAAGGATTTCGGTCTCGTTCTCGAAGGCACGGTCAAACCGGACGCCAAGGCCGTCGTCGGCCGCTCGCGCGCCGTTTCCGCCCGCCTCAACGCCGGTGTCGGCTTCCTGATGAAGAAGAACAAGATCGACATCATCTGGGGCGAAGGAAAACTTACGAAGCCCGGCGAGATCGTCGTCGGCAAGTCGTCGAAGCCTGTCGTCGAGCCGCAGCATCCGCTGCCGAAGAACGTCAAGGGCGAGGGCACCTACACCGCCAAGCACATCATCATCGCGACCGGCGCCCGCCCGCGCGCGCTGCCGGGCATCGAGCCCGATGGCAAGCTGATCTGGACCTATTTCGAGGCGCTGAAGCCGGATGCGCTGCCGAAGTCGCTGATCGTCATGGGTTCGGGCGCGATCGGCATCGAATTCGCAAGCTTCTACCGTTCGATGGGCGTCGACGTGACTGTTGTGGAGGTCATGCCAACCATCATGCCGGTCGAGGATGCCGAAGTCACCGCGATTGCCCGCAAGCAGCTGGAAAAGCGCGGCCTCAAGATCTTCACGAGCGCCAAGGTCACGAAGGTCGAGAAGGGCGCGGGCAGCATCACCGCCCATGTCGAGAC
>NZ_NWSX01000112.1 GCF_002531825.1 Rhizobium sp. J15
GATGGCAAGGTGCAGCAGATCACCGCCGACCGGATGATTTCGGCCGTCGGCGTTCAGGGTAACATCGAAAATCTCGGCCTCGAGGCGCTTGGTGTGAAGACCGACCGCGGCTGCGTCGTCACCGACGGTTACGGCAAGACCAATATCGCCGGCATCTACGCGATCGGCGACGTCGCCGGTCCGCCGATGCTGGCCCACAAGGCCGAGCATGAGGGTGTCGTCTGCGTCGAGAAGATCGCCGGCCTGCCGAATGTTCATCCCACCGACAAGGGTAAGGTTCCGGGCTGCACCTATTGCAATCCGCAGGTCGCCTCCGTCGGCCTCACCGAAGCCAAGGCCAAGGAGCTGGGTCGCGACATCCGCGTCGGCCGCTTCTCCTTCGCCGCCAACGGCAAGGCGATCGCGCTTGGCGAAGATCAGGGCATGGTGAAGGTGATCTTCGACAAGAAGACCGGCGAACTGCTCGGCGCCCACATGGTCGGCGCAGAAGTCACCGAACTCATCCAGGGCTTCGTCGTGGCGATGAACCTGGAGACGACCGAGGAAGAACTGATGCACACCATCTTCCCGCATCCGACCGTGTCCGAGACGATGAAGGAAGCAGTGCTCGATGCCTATGGCCGTGTGCTGAACGCTTGA
>NZ_NWSX01000011.1 GCF_002531825.1 Rhizobium sp. J15
ATCACAAAAGTTTTTTGACAATTTTGTAACAGGTTGATTCGGAACATGTTTTTGCCGGTCGCCATTGTCCACAGGCTGCCTTTTCGGGCTGGATCGGCGAAAATTCTTTTATCAGCCGGTCAAAAATCCGCTGGAAGCCCATCGTCCACCGCCGAAAGATGACGAAAAAACAGCGCCTTGAGGGGATTTATGGTTAACGGGGGATGAAGATGCCTCCGCCCGGCACCCTTTAAATTTCCGTCACAAATCAACGGCTGCCATTTCGGAACCTATCGCCGTCTGAGGTGTTGTCTTTCCCATTAAGAAAGGAGACCGACATGGCTGCCAATACCGATGATATCAGAACATCCGTAAGCAAGGACATCGCCGCACTCCAACAGGAAGTCTCGCGCTTGCAGAAGATGATTTCCGCGCAGGGCGCCGAAGCCTATTACGAGGTGCGCGGCCGCGCCGGCAAAGTCTATGAAGACGCCCTTCCCCGCGCTAAAAACGCCGTGGCCCAGATCCGCGCCGAAGGAGCCGCGGCCGCCGGGGCCGCCCGTGAGCATGCGGCCGCAACCACCACCGCATTGGTGCTGGCAGGGGCTCTTGGCTTCCTCGCCGGCTATCTGCTTGCCGGCAGTTCGCAGCCGCAGCCCCGCCATTGGTGGCGCTAAAACGCCAATCCGCTGCAAATCAGCCTTTTTACGCACCCGCCGATCTATTTTTCGGTAGGGTGCGTAAATGCTTATGTCTCAGAAAAACCAATTTTTAATGGCAGTGGTGGGAACATAAAAAACTAAAGGGAGGACGACAATGGAAAACAAGAGGGCCAATTGCATCATTGAAGTCAGCGTCGACGGCGCCAATGGCCGTTACGCGGTCGGTATCATGAATATGCGTCAGGCACTCGAACTGCCGGAAATGCCAAGCCTATCCTACACACACCCGGATCCGGCCAAGGCCGCAGCCGGTATCGTTGTCAGCCGCAAGGAACTGGCCGGCTTCATGGCCTGCCGCTGAAGATAGCACCATCTTTCATGCCTGACGGCGCTTTGCCCCAAAGCACTGATGTTCTTTTGCGACGCCCGCTTATCCCTGGGTTTTTAATCGCCTTGCTGGCATCCTTGCGCTGTTCATGCCAAGAGAAGGCATTCGGAAGCAGCACAAGGATGGCAGATGAGGGAGCGGCGTCCACCGCATAAGACACGCGAGCGGACAAAGCCGGCCGCCGACGCCGCAGCCAAGCGGGTCACCCTCCCCCGCGCCCTTTCCAAGCTCGGTTATTGTTCCCGCACGCAGGCCGAACGGCTGATTGCCGAAAACCGCGTTGCAGTCGATGGCCGCAGGGTCAGCGATGCCTCCGCCTGGGTCGATCTTTCCACGGCAAGGATAACGGTCGACGGCCGCCTCGTCGCCGCCGAGGCGAAAATCTATCTGATGCTCAACAAGCCGCGCGGGCTCGTCACCACCCGCGACGATCCCGAAGGCCGGCCGACGGTCTATGATTGCCTCAAGGATTTCGACATTCCGCATCTCTCCCCCGTCGGACGGCTCGACAAGGCGAGCGAAGGCCTGCTGCTTTTCACCAACGACACGGAATTCGCCCAGATCCTGCTCGATCCGGTCACGCATGTAACGAAAACCTATCATGTCCAGATCGATCGCCTCATGGACGACGAGGCGATCGCTGCCATGACGTCAGGCATCCGCCACGAGGGCGAGCTGCTGACGGCGACCGCCGCGCGGCGCCTGCGCCAGGGCGACAAAAATTCATGGATCGAGGTGGAGCTCGACGAAGGCCGCAACCGCCAGATCCGCCGCATGCTGGAGGCGCTCGATACCGAATGTCTGCGGCTCGTCCGCGTCGCGATCGGCGGGCTCGAACTCGGCGAATTGCCGAAAGGCGCCGTGCGAGCGCTGACCGAAGCGGAGTTGCAGGGGCTGCGCCGGAAAGCCGGCCTCGAAAGGACGAGGCGCAATTGACCGATCCGACCGATATGGCGCCGCACGACTTCTGGCAGGAACTTCACCCGCCCGGCACATTTGCCGAGCAGGAGGAGTTCACCTCCTTCTATATCGCCGCGTTGGAAGACGGCCGCCAGCTTCGCCTGCCGATCCGGGCGCTCGCGGATGGCAATCATGCCCTCGCCTCGCTCATCGTCAACCAGGCGGGCTTTGCCGTGCTCGATGCGCTTGCCGAGAGCCTCGCCGAAAAAATCAGGCCCATGCGGATCGATGTCGTTGCGGGCCTGCCGACGCTCGGCCTGACGCTGGCCGCCGCCGTCGCGCAAAAGCTCGGGCATGGCCGCTACGTCCCGCTCGGCACATCGCGCAAATTCTGGTACCGCGACGAACTCTCCGTTGCCCTGTCCTCGATCACCACGCCGACGCAGCAGAAACGTCTCTATATCGATCCGCGCATGCTGCCGCTGCTTGCGGAACGGCGCGTCGCCCTGATCGATGACGTCATCTCCAGCGGCGCCTCGATCGTCGCCGGTCTTGAGCTGCTTGCGGCCTGCGGCATCGAACCTGCCGCCATCGGCGCGGCGATGCTGCAGTCGGAGCGCTGGCGCGAAAAGCTGGCGGCGGCCGGGCCGCAATGGGAAGCGCGCATTGCCGGCGTCTTCGCAACGCCGATGTTGGAGCGGAACGCCGCAGGCCGGTGGCAGGCAGCACGACTCTAACGAAATCTCGGGATTGAATCTTGCCGGCCGGCATCGCTTTATAGCGCACGGGACGAGCACAGTCCGGCTGACACATGCACACGGGATCCGCCCATGTCGTTCGAACAAGCATCCCTGCTGATCCTTCTGCTGGCGATGCTCATTCTCTTTTCGCTCGATCGCTTCCGCATCGAGATCGTCTCGATCGCCGGCCTGCTTGCCGGTCATGCGCTTGGCCTTTATCCGGCCGACCAGATCTTCACCGGCTTCGCCAGCCCCGTCGTCATCACCGTCATCGAAATCCTGCTGATCGTTCAGGTGCTGGCACGCGCCAGGCTGTTCGACAGCCTTGCTACCCGCTTCGCGGCCGCAAAGCCCTCGAACTTCAAGGTCATAGCTGGCACGTCCTCGCTCGCCGGCTTCATTTCCATCTTCATGAACAATATCGGCGCCTTTGCCATCACCCTGCCGGTGGCGCTTGGGCTCGGCACGGCGCTCGCCATTCCCCGTCGCCAGATCGTCATGCCGCTCTCCTTTGCGGCGCTGCTCGGCGGCATGGTCTCGCTGATCGGCACGCCGGCCAATCTGCTCGTCAGCGATGGGCTGGCCAAGGCAACGGGAACGGGCTTTCGCTTTTTCGATTTTGCCTATGTCGGCCTGCCCGTGGCGATCGCCGGCATTCTTCTTATTTCCTTTCGCGTGCAGCGTCTGTTTCCGGAACCTGACAAAGCGCCGGCAGCGATCTCTTCGGTTGCACGCCGCATCGTCGTCGAGCGTCGCGTTCCCGATGTCTCGCCGCTGATCGGCGTACGGCTTTCCGATTGTTCGGCGCGTTTCGGCATCAAGCCGCACGCGCTGATCCGCGCCGACAATTTCGTGTTCGGTCCGCTCGACCAATCGGTGATCGAAGCCGGCGATGTGCTGCTTGCCGAAGGCGGCGATACCACCTTTACCGGTCTCGCTACCGCGCAGACGCTGATGGCCGATGCCCATCCGGATGGCCTTCAGCCGGATTTCGCCCGCGTCGAAAGCGTCGTCATGCCGGAAAGCACGCTGGTCGGCTCGCGCATCCGCTCGCTCGAAGTCTTTCACAGCCGCGGCGTCGCGGTCACGGCTTTGTCCATGCGCGCCCCGCGCATCGAGGGCCGCTTTCTCGATCTGCAGCTCTCGATCGGCGATATATTGACGCTGGAAGGATCGCGCACGGCGATCGCCGAAGCGCTGGAGGAAAGCGAGTGCCTGCCGCTCGCTCAGACAGTGCCGGTCGAACCGGCCCCGCTCTCATGGCGGCCCTTTGCGCTCTTTGCCTGCGGCGTCGCCGCCTCGGCGGCCGGCCTGCATCCCGATATCGCCTTTGCCTGCGTCGTGCTCGTGCTCGCCCTGCTCAATCATCTGAACATCCGTCAGGCCATGGCCGATCTCAACTGGCCGATCATCATCATGCTCGCGGCGATGATCCCGATCGGCCAGGCAATGGCCACCACCGGAGCGGCCGAAACCATCGCCGGCTGGCTGAGCATCGTCGTCCCGATCGCCGATCCTTTCTCCGGCATTGCGCTCATCCTCTTCCTCGCCATGGCATTGACGCCCTTCGTCAACAACGCGACGGTCGCGATCGTGCTCACCCCGATCGCGCTCGAATTCGCAAAGGCCGGACAGCACACGCCGGATGCCTATCTGATCGCGGTGGCCGCCGGTGCGTCACTCGATTTCCTCACGCCTTTCGGTCATCACAACAATACGCTGGCGATGGGCATAGGCGGCTACCGCTTCAGCGATTTCCTGCGCGCCGGCTGGCCGCTCACCGTCGCATGTTATGGCCTTGCTCTGTTTTTCCTGGCCCTGTTCTGGCTGTGATGCGATAGTTGGGCTCGACTTGACTTCCCCGGCAATGAAACTAGAGCAGGAAGCGGTCAGCCAAACATAAGGACAGTCGAGCGCCGTGCGAATCCTCTCCGAAGCCCATTTCCCGGAACTGCCGAACTATTATCGCGGCAAGGTGCGCGAGAATTACGACCTTCCGGACGGACGCCGCATCATCATCAGCACCGACCGGCTGAGCGCTTTCGACCGCATCCTCACCTGCATTCCCTATAAGGGCCAGGTGCTGACGCAGACGGCGCGCTATTGGTTCGAAGCGACGAAGGACATCTGCCCGAACCACGTCCTCGACTATCCCGATCCGAATGTCGTCATCGGCAAGCGGCTCGACATCCTGCCGGTCGAGATCGTCGTGCGCGGGTATCTTGCCGGCACCACCGGCACGTCGATCCTGACGCTCTATAAGAAGGGCGAGCGGGAAATGTACGGCATGCGCCTGCCGGACGGCATGCGCGACAACCAGATCCTGCCGGAGCCCGTCATCACACCGACCAGCAAGGAATTCGATGGCGGTCACGACGAGCCGCTGACGCCGGACGAAATCGTCACGCGCGGCCTGCTGACAAGCCGGCAGTGGGAAACCTTGTCGGCATACGCGCTCGCCCTTTTTGCCCGCGGCCAGGAGATGGCGGCAAAGCGCGGCCTGATCCTCGTCGACACCAAATATGAATTCGGCACCGATGGCGACGGCAACATCATCCTCGCCGACGAGATCCACACACCGGACAGCAGCCGCTACTGGCTTGCCGAGAGCTATCCGGCAAGTTTCGCCGCCGGAAAGCGGCCGGAAAGCTTCGACAAGGATTTCGTCCGCGCCTGGGTGGCGGAGCGTTGCGATCCCTACAAGGATGAAATCCCAGAAATTCCCGTCGAGCTGATCGAGCAGACCTCGGCCGTCTACATCAAAGCCTACGAGTCGATCACCGGCGAAGGCTTCGTTCCCGACGATAGCGGCGAGACGCCGCTTGCCCGTGTCCGAAACAACCTCGCCCGCTATTTCCCTTGAAAAAGACGACACACGAAAGGCGCGAGGCAAAGCATCGGCTTGGCAGCTTTCGTATAGTCGCGCTAGCATAAGCAAAAAAGGGATACCGGGCATGGCCCGGCGGGGAACAGATGGTGAGAAGGCCGAGGCGCAAGGCCGAGGAAACGCGGCAGGACATCCTCTGCATGGCGGAGATGCTGTTTCGCGAGCGCGGCTACGTCGCTGTGTCGATCGCCGATATCGCCGGCGCGCTCAACATGTCGCCCGCCAATGTCTTCAAGCATTTTCGTTCCAAGGTCGCGCTGGTCGATGCCATCGCCGGCCGCCATCTCGACAGTGCCGCGGAACGTTTCGTCCCTCTCGATGAGGACATGCCGGCGAAAGAACAGCTGCTCCGCTTCGTGCTCCGCCTGCTCGAGGGCCATCTGCAGGATATACAGAAGAGCCCCTACATCTTCGAAATGGTGCTTTCGACCATCGAGGCCAAACTCGAAGCCGGTAATCGCTATCGCGCCCGGATCGAGGAAAAACTCGGCGAGATCATCCGCAAAGGCATGGCGGAAGGACGCTATCATTGCCGCGACCCCGAGCGCGCGGCCCATACCGTCGCCGATGTCCTTACCTCAGTGCTGCACCCCATCCTCATCGTCCGCGACGACAAGGAGACGCTGGTGCGTCGCGCTGGGGAAATCGTCGGCTTCGTCGATGCCGCACTGCAAAATAGCGCTTGCTAAGTGACGATTGCTGACTTACGTCACTTCGTAAAGCTTTTCTTAGACTCGGGGTAATGGCGTTTGAAGCCAGATCAATCCTGACGCTTATATAAGCCTGCGCCCGGCCCGGCCGAGCCCGTGGATCGAATGGCGATTGCCACCGCATGAGGAAATTCAGAATGATACGGCGTGCCCTGCTCATCCCCGCGGCCCTGGTGGCCGGCGCCTTGCTCGGTGCCTGCAGCGACAACGCCGGCAAGCCCGCCGGCAGTGCCGGCGCAGGTGCGGCGCAGCAGGCAACGCCCGTCGGCGTGGTCGCGCTGAAGAAGGCCAGTTTTCCCGTTACCACGATCCTTCCCGGCCGCGCCGAAGCCTTCCAGACCGCCGACATCCGGCCGCAGGTAAGCGGCATCATCCGCGAGATCGCCTTCCGGGAAGGTGGCGAGATCAAGAAGGGCGATCTTCTCTATCAGATCGAGGATGCGCCCTATATCGCCGCCGTCGAGCAGGCCAAGGCGGCAATCGCCAAGGCCGAGGCGAGCGTGCCGAGCGCTGAAAGCAACCTCGAACGCTACCAGCGCCTCGTCGGCAGCGGCGCCACGCAGATCGAATACGAGACGGCCAGGACGACGCTTCTCCAGGCGAAGGCCGAAGTCGAGTCGGCAAAGGCCGCCCTTTCCGCCGCGCAGATTGATCTCGACCATACGAAGATCGTCGCGCCCTTCGACGGCGTCATCGACCAGACGGCCTACAATGTCGGCAACGTCGTCTCCGCCAACCAGACGACGGCGCTGACGACGATCCGCCAGCTCGACCCGATCTATATCTCGCTGACGGAATCGAGCACCAACCTGCTGCGGCTGCGCGATGCCATGGCGGCCGGCGACATCAAGGGCGCGGAGAACGTCGCTTTCCACCTGATCCTCGAAAACGGCAAGGAATATAACCAGCAGGGCAAGCTCGATATGTCGAAGCAGGTGGTCAGTGAGACCACAGGCACCTTCATCATCCGCGTGCTCTTCCCCAATCCCGATCGCATCGTCCTGCCCGGCATGTATGTCCGTGCCACCGTCGAGCTCGGCGCCGAGAACGGTTACGCGCTGCCGCAGCTGGCGACGAGCCGTGACGCCAACGGCCGGCTGACGGCGCAGTTCATCTCCGCCGACGGCAAGGTCGAAACCCGCGCCTTCGAGAACAGCTCGCCCTCCAACAATTCCTGGCTGGTGACCGAAGGCATCAAGGACGGCGATCAGCTGATCGTCACCGGTCTGCAGTCGGTGACCGCAGGCATGCCGGTAACGCCGGTCCCGATGAAGATCAATGACAACGGCGTGGTCGTGCCTGCCGAGCAGCCCGCGGCCGGTGACGCTGGGAAGCCCGCAGCGAAGTAATCGCTTCGGACCCGCATCGTCACCGTCTCAGCCGCACAGGAACAACCGATGGCCAAGTTTTTCATCCGACGTCCGATTTTCGCCTGGGTCATTGCGATCGCCATCATGCTCGCCGGCCTGCTGGCGATCTACACCCTGTCGATCTCGCAATATCCCGACATCGCCCCGACGACGGTCCGCATCAACGCCACCTATCGCGGCGCCAGCGCCGAGACCGTCGAGAAATCGGTGACGACGATCATCGAGGACGGCATGACCGGCCTCGACGACCTCACCTACATGACGTCGACGTCGTCGACCGGGTCGGCCAGCGTCCAGCTCACCTTCGGAACCAGCATCGATCCCGATATCGCCCAGGTGCAGGTGCAGAACAAGCTGCAGCTCGTCCAGTCGCAGCTTCCCGGTGATGTCATCGATGCCGGCATCAGCGTGACGCGCTCGACCTCGAGCATCCTTCTCGTCGGCTCGCTCGTTTCGACCGACGGCAAGCGCAATTCGGTCGATCTCGGCAATATCATGTCGACCTCCATCGAGGATCAGATCCAGCGTCTCGAAGGCGTCGGCAGCATCAACGTCTTCGGTTCGGGATACGCCATGCGCATCTGGATCGATCCCTTCAAGCTGTTGAAATATCAGCTGACGCCGAGCGATGTCACATCGGCGATCCAGGCGCAGAATACCCAGGTCTCGGTCGGCTCGCTCGGCGCCCAGCCGACGATCCCCGGCCAGCAGCTCAACGTCACCATCACCGCGCAAAGCCAGCTGACCACCGTCGCCGATTTCGAGCACATCATTCTGAAAGTCGAAAAGGACGGCGCGACCGTGCGCCTCAGCGACGTCTCGCGCATCGAGATCGGCCAGGAAAGCTACGGCGGCGGTTCGCGTTACAATGGACAGGCATCGACCGGTTTCGCCGTCAATCTGGCGATCGGCGCCAACGCCATCGATACCGCCGCCCGCGTGCGCTCGGCACTCGATGTCATCGGCCGCACCCTGCCGGAAGGTGTGAAGATCACCTATCCCTACGACACCACGCCCTTCGTGGAACTGTCGATCGAAAAGGTCGTGCATACGCTGATCGAGGCGATCGTCCTCGTCTTCGTGGTGCTGCTCGTCTTCCTGCAGAATCTCCGCGCAACGCTGATCCCGACGATTGCCGTTCCCGTGGTGTTGCTCGGCACATTCGGGGTGCTGGCGGCGACCGGTTATTCCATCAATACGCTGACCATGTTCGCCATGGTTCTGGCGATCGGCCTTCTCGTCGACGATGCGATCGTGGTCGTCGAAAACGTCGAGCGCATCATGTCCGAAGAGAAGCTTTCGCCGCTCGAGGCGACGGAAAAATCGATGGGCGAGATCACCGGCGCCATCGTCGGGATCGCCCTCGTGCTGACCGCCGTCTTCATTCCGATGGCCTTCTTCGGCGGTTCGACCGGCATCATCTATCGCCAGTTCTCGATCACCATCGTCTCGGCCATGCTGCTGTCGGCGCTCGTCGCCATCGTGCTGACGCCGGCGCTCTGCGCCACCATGCTGAAGCCGGTCAGCGAACACCGGAAGCACCGCGTCGGCGACTGGTTCAACCGCAACTTCACGCGCTCGACCAATAGCTATGTCAGGACCATCGGCTATCTCCTCAAGCGGCCGATCCGCGTCATGCTGGTCTTCCTTCTCATCGGCGCCGGCTGCGCCTATCTCTTCAACCGCCTTCCAAGCTCGTTCCTGCCGCAGGAAGACCAGGGCGTGCTGCTGACCATCGTCACCACGCCGCCGGGCTCGACCACGCAGCAGACCCAGGCGGTCGTCGAGAAGGTCGAAAACTACTATCGCGAGAACGAGAAGGATGCCGTCGAATCCGTCTTCGGCGCGCTGGGCTTTGGCTTCGGCGGCTCCGGCCAGAACAGCGCCATCGTCTTCACCAAACTCAAGGATTTCTCTGAGCGCACCGATCCGAACCTCAGCGCGCAGTCGGTCGTCAACCGCGCGCTACGCAGCTTCTTTGCGATACGCGAGGCGCAGGTCTTCGCGCTTCTGCCGCCGGCGATCCAGGGCCTCGGCGTGTCGAGCGGCTTTTCCATGTATCTCGTCGATGCCGGCGGCCATGGCAACGATGCACTGACGGCCGCCTCCAAGCGGCTCATCCAAATGGGCAACGCATCGGGCAAGGTCGTGGCGCTGCGCAGCAGCAACAAGGAAGTCGAGCCGCAGATGCGCATCGTGCTCGATCAGGAAAAGATCGGCGCCATGGGCGTCGACATCGCCTCGGTCAATTCGATGCTGTCGATCATCTTCACCGGCCGCGACGTCAACGACTTCACGCTGAACGGCGAGATCAAGCCGGTCTATGTCCAGGGCGACGCGCCTTTCCGCATGCAGCCGGACGATCTGAACCACTGGTATGCCCGCAACAATTCCGGCGAAATGGTGCCCTTCTCCGCCTTTACCAAAACCGAATGGGTCAAGGGCGCACCCTCGCTTGCCCGTTTCAACGCCGTCGGCGCCATCCCGCTCGACGGCGCTTCGGCTCCCGGCGTGTCCTCCGGCGACGCGATGAACGAAATGGAAGCACTGACCGAACAGCTCGGCGGCGGCTACACGGTCGCCTGGCAGGGCATCTCCTATCAGGAGCGCCTTTCCGGCTCGCAAGCGCCGATGCTCTATGCGATTTCCGTTCTCGTCGTCTTTCTCTGCCTGGCCGCGCTCTACGAAAGCTGGTCGATCCCCTTCTCGGTGATCATGGCGGTGCCGGTCGGCATTCTCGGCGCGCTGGCGGCGGCAACGCTCTTCGGCCAGGCGAACGACGTCTATTTCAAGGTCGGCCTGCTCACCACCATCGGGCTCGCGGCGAAGAACGCGATTCTGATCGTCGAATTTGCCAAGGACCGTATGGAAAGCGGGCTGGGACTGTACGAAGCGACGCTGGAAGCGGCGAGGCTCCGCCTGCGGCCGATCATCATGACCTCGCTCGCCTTCATTCTCGGCGTCGTGCCGCTGGCGATCGCGACAGGCGCGGGCTCGGCGGCGCAGAACGCCATCGGCATCGGCGTTCTCGGCGGCATGCTGGCCGCGACGATGCTCGGAATTTTCTTCGTGCCGTCCTTTTTCGTCGTCATCCGACGCATCTTTGCCACACGCGGCAAAAATGCGGCAGCGGTGTGATATAAATGCACTGTGATAATGCTGTTCCGATTGCTACATTGCGCCCGACTGCTTCGGAGTGTGTGTTATTGGTAGAACGAGGCGCGGCGGCCGATAGTGAAGCATGAAGCTTCGGACAAGAATTGACTTGCTCGAGTACAGGAAGAAATGAATGGTATCTCTTCGTTTTGCCACACCGGCATTATTGTTATTACTGTCGGGCTGTGTCGTAGGCCCGGATCATGCTCCTCCTGAAATGCCGCTGCCCGCCAAATTCGGAGAAGGCGGGACGAAGAGTGTAGGTGACGTTGCTACCGCAGCCTGGTGGACCGCCTTCAACGATCCCAAACTGAATGGCTATGTCCAGGCCGGCCTCGACCAGAACCTGAGCGTCCAGCAGGCGATCGAACGCATCAATGCGGCCTCCGCCAACGTCACCACCGCCGGTGCCGGCGGCCTGCCGAATCTGACGGTCGGCGGCTCGCACACGGTCAGCGGCCAGAGGGGCGAACTGCGCACGCAGTTCGACACGCGCAACACCAGTGCCGGCGACGTCCAGCTGAGCTGGCTGCTCGATCTCTTCGGCCTCTACAAGCGCAGCACCGAGAGCGCGCTCGCTTCGCTCGATTCGGCCTATGCATCTGCCGATGTCGCCAAGCTGACCCTCGTGCAGGATCTCGTCTCGAGCTATATCGACGTTCGCTACTATCAACAGCGCCTGGCGCTTTCGAGGGCCAACCTGAAGTCTCGTCAGGAAACCTACGAACTCACCAAGTTCCAGCTTGAAGCCGGCGCCGCCTCGCGCCTCGACGTCGTCCAGGCCGAAGGCCTCGTCCAGTCGACGCTTGCCGAAATCCCCGGCCTCGAAACCAACATCCGCATCTCGGCCCATCACATCGCCACGCTGCTCGGCCTGCCGGCCTCGGCTCTCGTCGATGAATTGCTGAAGGGCCGTGGCCAGCCCGTATTCCGCGGCGGCATCAACTCCGGCATCCCGGCAGACCTGATCCGCAACCGCCCGGACATTCGTGTCGCGGAACGCGATCTCGCCGCAGCGACGGCCAATATCGGCGTTGCCGAAGCGCAGCTTTACCCGAGCATCTCGCTCAGCGGCTCGATCTCGCCCTCCTACATCAACCAGCGCGGCATTCATGGCGACCTGACCCCGTGGTCCTTCGGTCCGACCCTCAACCTGCCGATCTTCGACGGCGGCCGTCTGCGCGCCAACGTCAAGTCGGCACAGTCCAATGCTGCCACCGCCTACCTCAACTGGAAGTCGACGGTGCTGACCGCTGTCGAGCAGGTCGAGAACGCGCTCGCCGCGGTCCGGCGTGACGCCCAGACGGTTGCCGCCCTTCAGGCCCAGGTGAAGACCACGCAGGAAACGCTCGAACTTTCCACGGCATCCTATAAGGACGGCGCCTCCTCGCTGCTCGACGTTCTCGACGCGCAGCGCCAGGTTTCGCTCGCCCAGGCGAGCCTTGCCCAGGCCGTCCAGCAGATGGCCAAGGATTATGTCTCGCTGAACATCGCAGTCGGCGGCGGCTATGCTCCCGGCGGCAAGACCACCGCGCCGGTGAAGCCTGCGCCGGCAAAGGCCAAGAGCTGATCGGCATTGCCTTTCTGGAAAATACCAAGCCCCGCGATCGTCTCGCGGGGCTTTTTTCATGCGGCTTCGCATAGGATAATTGCGCAGAAGGGGAATTTGGATTCGACAAGCGGCATTCGCTGATATAAGCCTGATTAAACGATTAATCAGAGCGGCCTGAATCATGGCTTCATCGCGCCCGGGACCGAACCTCAGCAGGATAGCGACCTCGCTCGGCGTCTCCATTGCCACGGTCTCCAACGCGCTTTCCGGCAAAGGCCGGGTTTCCGGCCAGCTGGTCGAAAGAATTCGCGAACATGCCGCCGAACTCGGTTATGTCCCGAGCCAGGCCGGCCGGGCGCTCAGGACCGGCCGCAGCGGCGTTCTCGGCCTGGTGCTGCCCGATATCGCCAATCCTCTGTTTCCGAAGATCGCGCAGGCGATCGAATTCGCAGCTTCTGCCGCAGGCTATGGCGTGCTGATCGCGGATTCCCGCGGCGATGCCGCCGCCCAGGCCGAGGCGATCAACCGTCTGGTCGAACGTGGCGTCGATGGCATGGTCGTCATTCCCCGCCGCGCCACCCGCATTTCGTCCGCCGCCTGTCCGGTCGCCGTCATCGACACCCCTTCGACGCCGGGCAACACCGTTTCCGCCGATCATTGGCAGGGCGGGCGCGAAATCGCTCTTCATCTGGCCGATCTCGGCCATGAGCGCATCCTCATCATCGGCAACAACCAGGAATCCAGCGTCCAGAACGACCGCGCCAACGGCATCCGCGCCGGCCTGCGCCCCGGCATGCAGGCTGAAACCCTGTGGATCGACAGGCTGGAGCGGGATGGCGGCAGCGGCTGTCCGCCCGGCCTCGCCGAAAGAGCGAAGCAGGGTTTCACCGCCTTCGCGGCCCTCTCCGATCTGCAGGCGCTGCGCGCGCTGACGGAGCTGCAGCAGGCCGGCATCAGCGTTCCCGCCGATGTCAGCGTCACCGGTTTCGACGATCTCATCTGGTCGCCCGTCGTCACCCCGTCGCTGACGACGGTCAGGATGGACATGGACAGGATTGCCGCGATCGCCGTATCGGCCCTGGCGGATACCATAAGAAAAAGCCGCGCCCGGGAAGGCGTGCTCGTTACCGCGGAGATCGAACGCGTCCCGATGCAGCTGATCGTCCGCCAATCATCCGGGCCTCGTGAACCCGGCACCAAAAACCTCAGAGATGGAGAACATGTAAGATGAAGAAAGCTCTTATTGCTTCAGTCGCGCTTGTGGCGCTGTCCCCGCTTGGCGCGGCCGCCGCCGAACGGACGCTGACCATATCCGTCTATGCCTTCGCGCAGGACGATTTCAAGACGCTGGTCTACGATCCCTTCGAGGCTCAATGCGGCTGCAAGCTGGTGGTGGAAACAGGCAACAGCGTCGAGCGCCTGGCCAAGATGGAAGCCAACAAGGCCAATCCCGCCGTCGATCTCGCCGCCGTTTCGATGGCCGACGCGCTGGCCGCCTCGCGCGCCGGCCTGATCGACAAGATCGATACCGCCAAGCTTTCCAATTTCACCAAGCTTTACGACGTCGCCAAAGATCCGAACGGCGACGGCATGAGCGTCGGCTATACATTCTACGCCACCTCGATCGCCTATCGTTCCGACAAGATGAAGATCGAATCCTGGGCCGATCTCCTGAAGCCGGAATATGTCGGCCATGTCGCCTTCCCCAATGTCACCACCAA
Source organism: Rhizobium sp. J15 (assembly GCF_002531825.1). Taxonomy (GTDB): domain Bacteria; phylum Pseudomonadota; class Alphaproteobacteria; order Rhizobiales; family Rhizobiaceae; genus Rhizobium. The sequence continues at coordinate 14,066 of NZ_NWSX01000011.1, forward strand.
CCAGGGCCCGCCGGCGCTCTATATGCTGGGGCTGGCGCTCGACAAGGATACGCCCGATCTGAAGAGCCCGATCGAGGCCTTGGGCGAGAAGAAGGACGACGTCGTCACCTTCTACGAAAAATCCTCCCAGCTCGTGCAGCTCATGCAGCAGGAGGAGATCTGGGCGGCTCCGATCGGCCGCTTCTCCTGGGCGGGCTTCACCAAGCTCGACGTGCCCGTTGCCTGGGCAACCCCGAAAGAGGGTCAGACCGGCGGCATGAACGTGCTGGTGCTGACCAAAGGTTCGAAGAACCAGGATCTCGCCATGCAGTTCATTGACTTCTGGCTCTCGACCGAAACCCAGACCAAGCTCGCCGAAAAGCTGATCGACAGCCCCGCCAACAGCGAGGTCAAGCTTTCCGAAGCCGCCGCCAACAACCTCACCTATGGCGAGGAGACGGCCAAGAGCCTCAAGCTGATCCCGTCCGCCATCGCCCTCGACAATCGGGCCGGCTGGCTGAAGACCTGGAACGACAAGGTCGGTCAATAAGCCGCTTGTGAAACCGGTCCCGGCCTTCTCGTCGGGGCCGCCCTCCTCTCCCGGAAAGGCGCCTCATGTTCCAGAACCGTGCAGAAGCCCTGGCGCTTGCGCTGCCGGCCGCCGTTTTCGCGACCCTGGTCTTCCTGCTGCCTGTCGCAATCCTGCTGTCGGAAGGCTTCCGCACCGGCGGCGCCTGGACGCTGTCGGCCTATGCCGGCTTCTTTTCCGAGACGCTGAACCGCACCGTTTTTCTGCGCTCCTTCCGGCTCGGCCTCGAAGTCACCGCCGTCTCGGCCGTCATCGGCTACGCCGCAGCCTTCGCCATCGTCAACCTGCCTCCGAAGGGCAAAGGGCGCATGATCGGCCTCGTCACCCTGCCGCTGATGATCTCGCCGGTGGCGCGCACCTATGCCTGGATCGTCATTCTCGGTCGCACCGGCATCGTCAACCAGGCGATCACGGGCCTGGGTTTCAGTGCCGAACCGCTGCGTCTGCTCTTCACCGAAACCGCCGTCTTCATCGGTCTCTTGCAGCTCTTCCTGCCGCTGATGATCCTGTCGCTGATCAGCGCCCTTGAAAACATGCCGAGGGATGCGATTCCCGCCGCCCGCGTGCTCGGCGCCAACTGGTTTCAGGTATTTTGGAAGGTCGTCCTGCCGCTGACCCGCGAAGGGCTCGTCATCGGCGGCACGCTCGTTTTCACCGGCTCGCTCACCGCCTACATCACCCCCGCCATTCTCGGCGGCTCCAAGGTGCTGATGCTCGAAACGCTGATGTACCAGCAGGTCTCCGTCGCCAATGATTTCGTCTCGGCGAGCGTCATCGCCTTCATCCTGATCGTCATGAGCTTTGCCGCCAATATCCTGCTGAAACGCCTGGCGACGGCGAGGAGCCGCCGATGACCGCCCGTCTGTTTTCGCCCATCGTGCTCTTCCTCTTGCTGGTCTTCCTGATTGGCCCGTTCCTGATCATCATCGCCGCTTCGCTCTCGGCAGGCGATACGCTGGCCTTCCCGCCGCAGGGCCTGTCGCTGCGCTGGGTGATGAAGGTCTTCACCATCGAAAGTTTCCGCGACAGTTTCGCCATGTCGATGTTCCTTGCCGTCTTCGGAACGCTCGCAGCCCTCGTCCTTGGCATCCCCGCCGCCTACGCCCTGTCGCGTTACCGGCTGCCTGGGGCCGAAACCGTGCGCACCATCGTCTCGCTGCCGATCATCGTTCCCGGCATTATCGTCGGCCTGGCATTGCTGCGTTATCTCGTCGTGCCCTTCGGCTTCAACATCACGCTCGCGCTCTTCTTCGCCCACGCGGCCCTCGTGCTGCCCTATGCCGTGCGCGTCGTCTCAGCGAGCCTCGACAATCTGCGGGCCGATATCGAGGAAGCGGCCGTCCTGCTCGGCTCCTCCAGGCTCGGCGCTTTCTTCCGCGTGGTAATGCCGAATATCCGCGGCGGCATCCTGGCCGCCTTCATCCTCGGCTTTGTCACCAGCTTCAACCAGGTGCCGGTCTCGCTCTTCCTTTCCGGCCCCGGCGTGCGGACGCTGCCGATCGACATGCTGGGTTATATGGAAACCACTTACGACCCCTCCATCGCGGCGCTCTCCGCCCTTCTCGCTTTCCTCTCGATCGGCATCGTCTTCCTCGCCGAACGCTTCCTGGGATTTTCGCGTTATGTCTGATGCCTATCTTCAACTCGACAAGCTGACGCTGAGCTACGGCGATACGGTCGCGGTGAGGGATCTCGATCTTGCGATCGGCAAAGGCGAGCTCGTCGCCCTTCTCGGGCCGTCCGGCTGCGGCAAGACGACAACGATGCGCGCCATTGCCGGTCTGCTGACGCCCGCCTCCGGCCGTATCCGCCTCGACGGCGCCGATATCACCCGCGTTTCCGCCAACAAGCGTGCCGTCGGTCTCGTCTTCCAATCCTACGCTTTGTTCCCGCATCTGACGGTCTACGAGAACGTCGCCTTCGGCTTGCGCCTCAAGGGCATCTCGGGCGCGGATCTCGATGCCCGCGTCGGCGCCGGCCTGAAATCCGTCGGCCTCACCGCTTTCGCCGGCCGCAAGCCCGCCGAGCTCTCCGGCGGCCAGCAGCAACGCGTCGCGCTCGCCCGCTCGATGGTGATGGAGCCGAAGGTGCTGCTGCTCGACGAGCCGCTCTCCAATCTCGATGCCCGTCTTCGCCTGGAAATGCGCGCCGAACTGCAGCGCGTGCAGAAGGAGACCGGCGTCACCATGATCTTCGTCACCCATGACCAGGTGGAGGCCCTGGCGCTCGCCGACCGCATCGTCGTGATGCTGAACGGCGGCATCGAACAGATCGGCACGCCGGAAGAGATCTACAACAATCCGGTCTCCGCCTTCGTCGCCGATTTCGTCGGCTTCGAGAACGTCTTTGCACTTAAAGACGGGAAGCTTGCGACGCCGAACGGCCCGGTCGCACTTTCCGCTCCGCCGCCGCAAGCCGCGGCGGGCCTTGCCTGGCGTCCGCGCACGGTGGTCCTCGGCTCAGGCTCCTTCCAGGGAACGGTGCGCGGCACTTCTTTTGCCGGCAACAGCCGCGAATATCTCCTCGATACGCCGCTTGGGGCGATCAAGGCCGAGATCGACGCAGGCCTGCCGCCGCACGAGATCGGTAGCACCCTCGCCTTCGACCTGCCGATTGCCGGCGCGGCCAACCTCAAGCGCTTCGGGTGACATCATGGGTGTGTGGATCGACACGGATATGGGCTTCGACGATATCGCCGCCATTCTGGTGGTGGCGCAGTCGGAATATGTGATCGACGGCGTCTCCCTGGTTTTCGGCAATGCGCCGCTGCCGCAGGTGAGGCTGAACGCCGCCGGCGCCGCCAGCGCTTTCGGCTGGAGATTTCCCATTCATACGGGCCGCGCCATGCCCGTTCTCGGCAAGCTCGAAACCGCCCAGGCGATCCTCGGCGAAAGCGGCATTCCAACCATCGGCAAGAACCTGCCGAAGGCGGCCACCCTTGTTGAAAGCGATGCCTTCATCGCGCTCTGCCGCTGGCTCGAAGGCAACGGGCCACACCGCATCCTGGCCCTCGGACCCCTCACCAATATTGCCGCCGTAGCGCTGGCCCGCCCCGATCTTGCCGCCCGCGTCAGGGAACTCGTCTGGATGGGCGGCGGCGTCACATCGGGCAATCACACCGCCTCCGCCGAGTTCAATGCGCTTGCCGATCCCGAATCGCTTGCGATCGTCATCGCCCATGGCCTGCCGCTGCGGATGGTCGATCTCGACCTCTGCCGCAAGGTGCTGGCAAGACCCGAGGATGTTGAGCCGGTGCGCAATGCCGGCGGCGCCAATGCCGAACTGATCGCCGATATGTTCGCCGGTTATGTCAATATCGGCACCAGCCGCGGCCGCCCTGGAATGGCGATCTACGATCCCTCGGCCGCCGTCGCCTTCATCGATCCAGCCGTCGTCAGCTTCCGCCCCGCGCGCATCGACGTCGAACTTCAGGGCGCCCTCACCCGAGGCCGCACCGTCGTCGAGACCCGCGCCACGCATGCGGCCTTCAATGCGGAGTTCGCTGCCGACATCGATGCCGATAGGGCGCGCGCCATCGTTGTCACCGCCCTGGTCAACGAGGCCCGCAAATGAACACCAATCCTCACCAGGAACCTTCCGATCTCAACGATCCAGCCCTGCGAGCCCGCGCCGTCGCAGCCGCTCGCGGAGATGCTCCCTTCGATATGCTCATCACCGGCGGACGGCTGCTCGATGCGGTGACGGGCCTGATCCGAGAGGCCGATATCGGCCTCGTCGGCGCGCTGATCGCCAGCGTCCATGCGCCGGCAAGCCGCACGGATGCCGTCGAGATCATCGATGCGGCAGGCAGCATCGTGACGCCGGGGCTGATCGACACACACATGCATGTCGAAAGCTCGATGGTGACGCCCGCAGAATATGCGAGCGCCGTGCTGCCGCGCGGCGTCACCACGGTCGTCTGGGATCCGCATGAATTCGGCAATGTCCATGGCCTCGACGGCGTACGCTGGGCGATCGAGGCCGCGCGCGCCCTGCCGCTGCGCATGATCCTGCTTGCTCCCTCCTGCGTGCCGTCCGCACCGGGCCTGGAACTTGCCGGCGCCGATTTCGATGCCGCCGTCATCGCCGAGATGCTGCGCTCTTCGTCCGTCGGCGGCGTTGCCGAAGTCATGAACATGCGCGGCGTCATCGACGGCGATCCCCGCATGAGCGCCATCGTCAATGCCGGCCTTGCCTCCGGCAAGCTCGTCTGCGGCCATGCCCGCGGCCTTGAGGGCGCCGATCTCAATGCCTTCATGACGGCCGGCGTCACCTCCGACCACGAACTCACCTCCGGCGCCGATTTCGCCGCCAAGCTCGCCGCCGGCCTGACGATCGAGCTGCGCGGCTCGCACGACCATCTGCTTCAGGAATTCGTCGAGGTGCTAAACGGTCTTGGTCACCTGCCGCCCACCGTCACGCTCTGCACCGACGATGTTTTTCCCGATGAACTCCACGAAAGCGGCGGCCTCGATGATGTCGCCCGCCGGCTGGTGCGCTACGGCATGAAGCCGGAATGGGCGATCCGCGCCGCGACCTTCAACGCCGCACAGCGGCTGAAGCGTTCCGATCTCGGCCTTGTCGCCGCCGGTCGCCGCGCCGATCTCGCACTCTTCGAAGACCTCAAGGAATTCCGGGCGCGGCTGGTCATCTCAGGCGGCCGCATCGTCGCCCGCAACGGCGGCATGGAAGCGGCCGTTCAGCCGCTCGATACCGCGCCCCTCGCCCATTCCGTGAAGCTGCCGACGCTGACCGAGAATGATTTCCGCGTCCCTGCGGAGGGTGAGCGCGTCCGCGTCGCCACCATCGACCGCCCGCGTTTCACCCGATGGGGTGAGGCCGAAACGGAAGTCCGGGGCGGCTTCGTCGTGCCGCCGGCCGGCAGCGCCATGATCGCCGTCGCCCACCGCCACGGCAAGGCCGATGGTACCCCACGCATCGGCTTCCTCACCGGCTGGGGCGAATGGCGCGGCGCCTTCTGCACGACCGTCTCGCACGACAGCCACAACCTCACCGTCTTCGGCGGCAATGCCCGCGACATGGCGCTCGCCGCCAACGCCGTCATATCGGCCGGCGGCGGCATGGCGGTCGCCAAAGACGGCCGGATCGAAGCGATCCTGCCGCTGCCGCTCTCCGGCCTGGTAACCGACGCCTCACTGCAAGACACCGCCTCAGCCTTCGCCGAGATCCGCAAGGCCATGGACGGCATCGTCGACTGGAAACCGCCCTACCGCGTCTTCAAGGCCTGCTTCGGCGCAACGCTCGCCTGCAATGCCGGCCCGCACCAGACGGACAGGGGGATTGCCGATGTGGTGACGGGAAAGGTGCTGGAAAGCCCGGTGCTGGAGGTTTTTTAGGGCTTGGTGAAATTGCGATGTTCGTGCAGGCGAGAAGAGACGTGCTGCGAGGTCTCGAATCCCCTTCTCCCCAGCGGGGAGAAGGTGCCCGTAGGGCGGATGAGGGGGCCGCAAACGCCAGCTAACCCTTCAACTCCCGCTCCACCAACGCCGCCCAATAGGCCGCCCCATATCCGAGCGCCTCATCATTGAAATCGTAAGCCGTGTTGTGGTGCAGCGCCCCATCCATCGCCGGCCCATTGCCGAGCCAGACATAACAGCCCGGCGCATTCCGCGCGAAGAAGGCGAAGTCGTCGCCTGCCGTCGATGGCGGAAAACTCGTCCGCACCTTCTCCCCGAAGACCGTGCCGGCGGCGGCAAGCGCCCGGGCGGTCGCGTCCGCGTCATTGACGACCGGCGGAATGCGCCGCTGGAAATGATAGTCGGCAGAAATGCCGTACATCGCGGCCGTTCCGCTCGCCAGCCTGCCGATCTCGGCCTCCAGCTGGTCGCGCACCTCGGGCGAATAGGCCCGCGCCGTCCCGCCGATCTCGACCGTATCGGGTATGACGTTCAGCGCCTTCGCATCGCCGGCCTGCAGGAAGCAGGCGCTGACGACGGCCGGCTGCAGCGGATCGACCACGCGGCCGACGATCGTTTGCAAAGATGACAGGAAGGTGCCGGCTGCCGTGATCGGATCACGGCCAAGATGCGGCTTGGCGCCGTGGGTGCCGACCCCGCGAAAGGTGATGCGCCAGCTGTCGGAAGAGGCGAGCTGTGGGCCCGCGACCACGGCGATCTCGTCGACCGCAAGCCCCGGCATATTGTGCAGGCCATAAACCGCGTCGCAGGGGAAAAGCCGGAAGAGCCCCTCCTCCGCCATGCGCTTTGCCCCGCCGCGCCCCTCTTCCGCCGGCTGGAAGATGAAATGCACCGTACCGGAAAAATTCCGCGTCGCTGCCAGATGCCGCGCCGCGCCGAGCAGCATTGCCGTATGCCCGTCATGGCCGCAGGCATGCATCTTGCCCGGCACTGTCGATTTATAGGGCCGCTCCGCCATTTCAGGCATGGCGAGCGCATCCATATCGGCTCTGAGCCCGATCCTGCGTGTGCCATTGCCGATCTGCAGCGTGCCGACCACGCCGGTGCCGGCAAGCCCGCGATGCACCGTTATACCAACCTCCTCGAGAAGGCTCGCGACGATGCCGGCGGTGCGCTCCTCCTCGAAACCGAGTTCGGGATGGGCGTGCAGATCGCGGCGCAAGGCGGTGAGGAACGGCAGATCGTCCTTGATCCGGGCGGGAATGCTCATCGGGCAATGCTCCTGGGGCCTGGATATCCCTTCATGCGAAACGGGCGCCCAACCGGCGCCCGCGTCAGATCATTTCTTGTTCATCAAACAGGCTGCGACTTCAAGCCCTCAGGCCTCTTCGACGAACACCTCTTCGCGCTTCTTCCTGACGCTCGGCAGGAAGACGACGATGAGCACGGCCAGCGCGATCGCCAGAAGCGTGGCGCTGATCGGCCGCGTGACGAAGGTGGTCGGGTCGCCGCGCGACAGGATCATGGCGCGTCTCAGGTTCTCCTCCAGCAACGGCCCGAGCACGAAGCCGAGCAGCAGCGGCGCCGGCTCGCAGCGCAGTTTCGCCAGCACGTAGCCGATGAGCCCGAAGAAGGCGACGGCATAGAGGTCGTAGACGTTCGAATTGACGCTGTAGACCCCGATCGAGCAGAAGGCCATGATGATGGGGAAGAGCACATAGTAAGGCACCGTCAGCAGCTTCACCCAGAGCCCGATCAGCGGCAGGTTGAGGATGACGAGCATCAGATTGCCGATCCACATCGAGGCGATGATGCCCCAGAACAGCGCCGGCTGCTCGGTCGCCACATTCGGCCCCGGCACGATGCCCTGGATGATCATCGCGCCGATCATCAGCGCCATGACGGGATTGGCGGGAATGCCGAGCGTCAGCAGCGGAATGAACGAGGTCTGCGCGCCGGCATTGTTGGCCGATTCCGGACCTGCCACGCCGGCGACCGCGCCCTTGCCGAATTCCTGCGGCGTCTTCGACAAGCGTTTTTCCACGGTATAGGAGGCGAAGGACGCCAGGATTGCCCCGCCGCCCGGCAGGATGCCGAGCGCCGAGCCGATCGCCGTACCGCGAATGACGGGCGCAATCATCTCCTTGAATTCCTGGCGCGAAGGCAGGAGGCCGGACACCTTGGCCATCAGCACCGTGCGGGTCGATTCGCCTTCGAGGTTGCGCAGGATTTCCGCCACCCCGAAGACGCCGACGGCGAGCGCCACGAAGTTCAGCCCGTCGGCATATTCGCGGATGCCGAGCGTAAAGCGCGGCGTGCCGGTATAGATATCGGTGCCGACAAGGCCGAGCAGCAGCCCGAGCGCCACCATCGCCAGCGCCTTGACGACCGAGCCATGCGCCAGCGCGATCGAGGAGACGAGGCCGACGATCATCAGCGAGAAATATTCCGCCGCACCGAATTGCAGCGCGATGTCGGTAAGCGGCGGTGCGAAGATCGCCACGAGGAAGGTCGAGACCGTGCCGGCGAAGAACGAGCCGAGCGCCGCGATCGCCAGCGCCGCCCCGGCCCTGCCCTTGCGCGCCATCTGGTAGCCATCGATTGCGGTGACGGCGGAAGAGGATTCGCCCGGCATGTTGATGAGGATCGCCGTCGTCGAGCCGCCATACTGGGCGCCGTAATAAATGCCGGCGAGCATGATGAGCGAGGAAACCGGCTCGAGCTGGAAGGTGATCGGCAGAAGCATGGCGATCGTCGCCGTCGCGCCGATGCCGGGCAAGACGCCGATCAGCGTGCCGAGCAGGACGCCGATGAGGCAGAAGAAAAGGTTATGGAGCGTCGCCGCAGTGGCAAAGCCGAGCGCGAGATTGCTGAAGAGATCCACGATAGCCTCCTAGAACCGGACCCAGGGGCCGAAGCGCTCGAACGGCAGCCCGAGCCCGTAGCTGAAGACGGCGACCGAAAAGAGCGTCAGCAGCAGCGAGAGGATGAGCGCAAACACCACATTCATCTTGCGAGACGCAAAACAGGCGATGAAGGCGGTGAAGAACAGCGCCGGCGCAAATCCGAGCCCCCGCACCGTCAGCCCGAAGAAGACGGGAGCCGGCAGGATGAACAGCATGCCGCGCCAGGCGAAAGGATCGACCGGCTCACCCTCCACGCGCAGCGCCTGAATGAAGATGATCGCGCCGAGCAGCACGAGCACGGCCGAAAGCAGCAGCGGGAAATAACCAGGCCCCATGCGCAATGTCGTGCCGAGGTCGAGCCCCAGCGACTGGAAGGCGAAGAAAGCGCCGGTCGCGACGAAAAGCGCGCCGCAGATCGCATTGGTGGTATCGAAACTGATGGATTTCATGGTGTCTCCTGGAGTTGGAGATGGAGCGTCGTTACGGCTGCGATTGCCCCTCATCCGCCAGCGGGGAAAAGGGGATCCGCCGCAGCCTCTCGCCTTTGCCGCCGCTATTCGGGGCAAGTCCCCTCTCCCCGCAGGCGGGGAGAGGGTTAGGGTGAGGGGCTATTCCTGGCACATCCCTCACTAGTCCGCATATTCCCCGGCAGCCTCGATCACCGGCTTCCAGCGGGCGATCTCGCTTTCGAGCTTGGCCTTGAGTGCAGCCGGCGTCGCATCCGCGTCAGAGGAAGGCGCCGTGCCGAGTTCGGCGAAGCGGGCGCCGACATTCGGATCCTTCAGCGCAACCTGCAGCGACTTCGACAGGCGTTCGTTGATCTCGGCCGGCGTACCCTTCGGCGTATAGATGCCGTGCCAGATACCGACTTCGAAGCCCGGCAGGCCGGCTTCGACCGCTGTCGGAATATCCTTCATCACGTCGAGACGCTTGGGCGAGGTCACGGCATAGGCCTTGATCGTGCCGCCTGTGATCTGCTTCGTCGTGTTGGTGGTCTGGTCGCACATGATATCGACCTGGCCGCCGAGCAGATCCGTCATCGCGGGGCCGGTGCCCTTGTAGGGAACGGTGGTGAGCGGGGTCTGGATGGCGCTCATGAACATCATGCCGCAAAGATGCGAGGCGGCACCGATGCCGGCATTGGCGACCGTCACCTTGTCCTTGTTGGCCTTGACGTATTCGATCAGGCCCTTGAGGTCGGTCGGCTCGAAGTCCTTGCGCGCGACGATCGTCATCGGCACCTCGGTGACGAGGCCGACATAGTCGAAGGCGCCGAGCGTATCGTAGGCGAGCTTGCGGTAGAGCGTGGCGCTGGTCGCCATGCCGATATGATGCAGCAGGATGGTGTAGCCGTCGGGATCGGCGTTCGCCACACGGCCGGCGCCGAGCGTGCCGCCGGCACCGCCGACATTTTCAACGACGATCTGCTGGCCGAGATCCTTCGACATCGATTCGGCGACAAGACGCGCGACGGTGTCGGTCGGGCCGCCGGCGGCAAAGGGCACGACCATGGTGATGGTGCGTTCGGGATAGGTCTGCGCCGAAGCGACGCCGGCGAGAAGAGAGACCGCGGCAGCCGCGGTCAGGCCGAGCATGGCCTTCAGGATTTTCATCGTTTCCTCCCTGATGAAATAGCGAGCCCGCCGGCACATCCTCCGCGCCGGGGTTGACCTATTTGCCGCCGGGAAAACCCAACCCGCAATCATCGCCATCATTTTCGAAGGACGATTCTGCGGCAGTGCGATGCAGCATGGGTCGATTCGGAAACAAACGACGAATGCGATGGGTGGAAATCCACCCATCGCAACACCGCCGGCCGCGACAGCTAGCCTTCGGTGATCAACATCCGCTTGTCGAGGCCGTATTTCTGCATCTTTTCGTAGAGGGTCTTTCGCGAGATGCCGAGCGATTCATAGACCGGCCTGAGGCTGCCGCCATGCGCGACCAGCGCGCTGGCGATGATCCCGCGCTCGAATTCGGCGACGCGCTCCGCAAGCCCGGTCGCCTCCTCGGCCTGCCGCCCGCCATTGTCGAGGCCGAGCACCAGACGATCGGCGGCATTCCTGAGTTCGCGCACATTGCCGGGCCAGTCGCGCTGGGTGATGTCGGAGATCACCTCAGGCGGCACGGCCACCTCGTCGCGGCCGTAGCGGGCCGCCGCTTCCCGCACCAGCTGCAGGAAAAGCAGCGGAATATCCGCCCGCCGCTGCGATAGCGACGGCACGTGCAGCGTCGCCACGTTCAACCGGTAGAAAAGATCGGCGCGGAAGCGGCCCGCCGCCACTTCCGCCTCCAGATTCACCTTGCTCGTCGCGATGAAGCGCACGTCGAGCGGCACGATCTCGTTCGAGCCGAGGCGGGAGATCACCCGCTCCTGCAGCACCCGCAGAAACTTCGCCTGAAGGTCGAAGGGCATGGAGCCAATCTCGTCGAGCAGGATGGTGCCGCCGCGTCCATGCTCGAATTTTCCGTAGCGCGGCCTGACCGCGCCCGGAAAGGCGCCGGGCTCGTGGCCGAAAAGCTCGCTCTCGATCAGGTTCGCCGGCAGCGCCGCGCAGTTGATCGCGATGAACGGCCGGCTCGCCCGGGCGCTGATATCGTGAAGCGCGCGGGCGACGACCTCCTTGCCCGCTCCGGTCTCGCCGACGATGAGCGTATCGGCATCGCTCGCGCCGATCGCGCGGATGCGGTAGCGCAGATCCACCATCACCTGCGTACGACCCGGCAGCCGCGCCTCGATATCGTCGCGTTTGCCGGCGACCGCCTTCAGCAGCCGGTTTTCGAGCACGAGGCCGCGCCGCTCCATCGCCCGGCGTATGACGCCTGCAAGCATTTCAGGCGTGAACGGCTTCTCGATGAAATCATAAGCGCCTTCGCGCATCGCCTTGACCGCAAGCTGCACGTCGCCGTGGCCGGTCACGAGGATGACGGGCACCTCCTGATCGATCTCGCGGATCTTCTGCATCAGCGTCATGCCGTCCATGCCGGGCATGCGGATATCGCTGACGACGACGCCGGGAAAGCTGTAGCCGATCAGTTCCAGCACATGATCGCCGTTCGAAAAGGTCTCGACGCTGAAGCCGGAGAGTTCCAGCGCCTGCGCCGTCGAGCGGCGCAGCTCCTCCTCGTCGTCGACCAGCAGGATCTTCGCATCGTTCATTCCGCCGCCTCCGGCATCAGCCCTGCCGCCGATTGCAGCTCGATGCGAAACACCGCGCCGCCTTCGGGATGGTTGACGGCAGTCAGGCTGCCGCCGAAATCCTTGACGATGTTGTAGGAGATCGAAAGCCCGAGGCCGAGCCCCTTGCCGACGCCCTTGGTCGTGAAGAAGGGATCGAAGATGCGCTCGGCGATCGCCGCCGGCACGCCCGGGCCGTGGTCGCGCACCGTCAGCACCACCTTGCCGGCCTGCTCCAGCGCAGAAATCTCGATGCGCCTGTCGTCCAGCCCCTCCACCGCATCGGCGGCATTCGAAATCACATTCACGAGCACCTGCTGCAGGCGCACCGAGCCGGCGCGCACGACCGGCGGCCGCGGCCCGAGATCCAGCCGAAGCTCGGCGTCGGCCGCCTTCAGCCGCCAGGCGATAATTTCGAGCGTGTCGCGCATTGCCTCGTCGAGAGGAACCGGGCCGAGCTTCTCGTTCGGCTTGCGGGCGAAATTGCGCAGGTGCCGGCTGATCGAGGCCATGCGGTCGATCAGCCCGCCGATCCGCCGGATATTGTCCCGCGCCTCTTCCGTCCGGCCGCGGTCGATCAGCACGGAGGCGCTGTCCGTATAGGTCTTGGCGGCGGCGAGCGGCTGGTTGAACTCGTGGGAAAGGGCGGCCGACATCTGCCCGAGTCCGGCAAGCTTGCCGGCCTGGATGAGATCAGCCTGCGTCTGGCGAAGCTGCTGCTCGGTCAGCCGCCGTTCGGCGATCTCCTCTTCGATGCGGCTGTTGACCCGGGCAAGATCGGCGGTGCGCTCTTCCACCCGCCGCTCCAGTTCGCCCTGCGCTTCGGCCTGCATCTGCATGCGCTCGGCCAGCCGCGCCCGCCGCTGGCGAACGACCGCAACGGCAAGCGCGGCGATGCAGAGGATGAGAAAAACGGCGACAAGGGCGGTGCGCGCCTGGGCGCGGATGGAACTCGTCTCCATCAGCACGTTCACCGTCCAGTCCTCGGCCGGCATGTAATGCGACAGTACCAGATATTCGCTCGCGCTCCGGTCGCTTGCGAGCGTCATCAGATCGTGCTGCTCGAAGCGATGACGCGTCACCGGCAGCGCCGTCAGCCTGGCATTGGCATAGCGCCGAGACGCTTCCGTGCGGGCGATGCGATCGGCCGTCAAGGGCAGGATCGCGCCGTAAAGCCATTCCGGGCTGCCGGACATGAAGATGATGCCCTCGGGATCGGAGACGAAGATCTTGTATTCCCCGCCGCTCCAGGAGGATTCGATCATGTCGATATCGACCTTGAAGACGATAACGCCGCGGACATCCGCGCCGACCCTTATCGGCGCCGAGAAATAATAGCCGCGTTTCAGCGACGTGGTGCCGAGGGCGTAAAACCGGGCCTGCCGGCCCTCGATCGCCTCCTGGAAATAGGGTCGGTAATTGAAATTCTGCCCGACGAAACTGGCCGGTCCGTCATAGTTGCTGGCCGCGATCGTCTCGCCGTCCGGCTTCACCACATAGATGTCGGAGGATTTCAAGAGCCCGTTGATCTCCTTGAGATAGAGATTGGCCGCATCGCGCAGCGCCATGTCGTCGGGCGCGCTGACCAGTTCCTTGATATCGTCATGATCGGCGATCAGCGCCGGCAGCGCCTCATAGCGGTTGAGGTGGCCGCTCAGCGCCGAAACGGCAAGCCGCAGCGCCGTTCCCGCCTGCGCCGAAGCCTCTTCCATATAGGCGCGCGTCGCAATCGCGCTTCCATAGGTGAAGAAGGCGAAAATGACGATCGGCACCGTGAGCAGCGCCGCTATTGCACGAAATCTCGAAGACAGATCCGGCTCCTCCCTTCCTGCCTCCGCTCCCCAGCAAGGCATGCCCGACTGGGGATCAGTCTAATGAGGCTGAAGGGTATTTCCAAGGGCCTGGCGAAACTTGACAGCCGGCGGAGCCGGTGTCCTATTGCGGCGCTGCAAGGAGATCCGCGCATGAGCGACGACCCTACGCCTGCCGACAGCAAGCTCACCAGTTCCAAGCGCCGCTGGGCGGCGGAGGGCAAGTTCCTCACCGGCCGCATCAGCCGTCCCGAAGCCGAGCGCCTGCCGCCCGGCCAGCACCTCGTCAAGAACTGGCCGGTGCTCGATCTCGGTCAGCAGCCGGTCATCTCCACAGACAGCTGGCGGCTTGAGGTGCGCGGCCTCGTCGAAACGACCCTCACCCTCACCTGGGTCGATTTCCAGGCGATCGAGCAGAGCACCAGGGTCAGCGACATCCACTGCGTCACCACATGGTCGCGCTACGACAACAACTGGAAAGGCGTTTCGACGCGCGATCTGCTCGACCGCGCCATGCCGAGACCGGAAGCGGCCTACGTCATGCTGACGAGCTATGACGGCTATACCACCAATCTGCCGCTTTCCGATTTCGCCGCCGAGGACGCCATTCTCGCCACATCATGGGAAGGCCTGCCGCTGACGGCGGATCACGGCGGACCGATGCGCCTCGTCGTGCCGCATCTCTATTTCTGGAAAAGCGCCAAATGGCTGCGCCGCATCGAGATCCTGGCTGCCGACGAGGCCGGCTTCTGGGAAAAGAACGGCTACCACATGTATGGCGATCCGTGGCGCGAGCAGCGCTATTCCGACGACTGAGCCTTCGTCCGCAAGACGCGTCTAAGCGCAAGGACGGCAAGACCGAACAGGGCAGCAACTCCCGTCAACGATGCCATGCTGGCAGGATGAAGCGGCACTTTGCTCCAATTTGGCTTGACGATGTCGGCAGTATTGAAGGCCTCACCGCTGAACCGGCAGGTGACGAGCGCAAGCCCGCGGCGCACCATATCGGCATCGACGGCCGAGATGATTTCGCCTGCGGCATGGGCCTCCCGCGGCATGTCCCGCATCGCCATCAGCACGGCTTTCGTCGCCGCGAGATAGGCATGGGCGCATTCGTTGAAGGGGCTTTCCTCATCCGTCACGCTGCCCGGCATCCTGCCCCAGAGGCAATAGGAATATTGGATCTCGGCATAGTTCAGGATGCGGCGGAACCGCTCATTGGTATCGACCGCCTGCGATGCGAGCGCGATGATCCCACGGCGATAGTCGGAAATCACCGCCATCTCGCCATGGGAAATCTCCTGGATATCGAGGCCGGCATGGCTGCCCCCTGCGCTGCGGCCATGGGCAAGGCAATCTCCGGCAATGAAGAGCAGCAAGCCCGCGCCGAGAACCAGCCCTCGAGTCGAGCCCGAGGGCGGGAATGCGGCAAGCCTACCGATACGCCCAATCACCGAAATGCCGGCCGCAGCCCGCCCTTGGCGGCAAGGCGCTGTTCCGCCAGCACCCCGAAGGCAAGACCGAGTGTCGCCCAAAGGATCGCGTGCATGCCGAGCGAGGTCGTGCGGAAACGCCACAGCACCATTGCCGAGAAATTCTCCGGCACCTCGTTGATCGGCGGCAGCAGATAGAGCACGAGGCCGATGAAAACGAGATAGGCGATGCCGGTGACGATCGCGCCGTTCCAGAGGCCGAAACGCTCGGCAAGGCGGCGTGAAAGCGCGACCGCCGCGATCAGCGAGGCGAGCGAGACGACGATCATCAGGAAGAACAGTTCGGTCCTGACGCCGATCGTATCGGGATTGCCGACCGCCGGCGGGTTGGCCGGATATTTGATGCCGGGCACCAGGACGACCGCCACGAAGGCGGCGATGGCGATGACGGCCGAGGTACCACGCGCCGAAAGGCTGCTGAAGCGGCCGTGCACGAAGGCGAAAGCGAGCGAGAAAAGCCCGCCGACGGCGATGCTGTAGGCCATGACGCCGGTGAAAAGGCCGATCCCGGCCTGCGTGGCGCGGCTGACGATTTCGGGCTCGGCAGCTTCGCCGGCCGCCTGCGCGCTCGCCTCCTCGAAGGCGATCGCCGCATCAACCAGCGGCTCGCCGAAGACATGGGCGAAAGCGAAAACGAGAATGCCAGCAATCAGGCCCGCGAGCATGCCGCGAAGCAGAAGATTTCCAACCATGTCAGTATCCCCCTAAGCATGTCGCGCAAAACTGTGCAGCGGTTTTGCGAGAACGACATGCGTAAAACAAAGACCTAAAGCGCGAGAAGCGAATCTGAAAGATCGCGATGCGCTTTAGTGGCAGGGAAAGCCGAGGAGGTGACGGCCGTCATGCACGAATTCGTGCACGTACATGCCGTTGAACAGCGCCATTGCGCCTTCCTCGGTGCCGACGAAATAAATGGCGATGATCATCAGCAGGCCGCCGAAGATCGCCCAGGGCAGGATTTCCCCTACGGGGATCGGCGCCGGCGCTGCGACGGGCGCGAAAGTGGTGTCAGACATGTATTCCTCCGGAATGACGCGTTCAGTCGAAAGAGTGCTTGTGCGGCAGGGTCTGACTTCCGGCGTGAAGAGTTTCGACACGCTGGTTACAGTGGCGCGACCGCGCCGGATTTTCACCGGCTTCCAAACCCGCAACGCCACGGTTATATCTGCTCGCCGGAGAGACTGTCAACGAAACTTCACGGAGCCGGCAAGGCTCTCCCCACCGCATTCCGGGAGATGAGAACGATCGTGAATACGCGCTTCACCTGGATCTGCCACGGCGCGACGGCGGCAAGCCGCAAGGCGCTGTTCCCGCTCGACGAACCGCTGGAAGACAGGGCAGCCGAGGAGGCCGGCAGAATGGCCGCCCTGCCCCGCGCCGACCGTATCGTCACGAGCCCCGCTCTGCGGGCCCGCCAGACCGCCGAAGCCCTTCGTCTTCAAGCCGAAACAGACCCGGCGCTGCGCGATTGCGATCACGGCCGCTGGGCAGGCAGGCCGATCACGGCGATCGGGGCCGAGGAGCCTGACGATCTCATGGCTTGGATGAGCGATCCGGAAGCCGCCCCGCACGGCGGCGAGAGCTTTTTCGATCTGCAGAGACGCGTTGCAGGCTGGATGGATGAGCAGTCCCGGCTTGCGGGCCATGTGATCGCCATCAGCCACGCAGCCGTCATCAGGGCGGCGATCGCGCATGTGCTGCAGGCGCCGCTTTCCTCCTTGTGGCTGATCGACGTCGAGCCGCTCGCCGTCATTCGCATGTCCAGCAACGGGCAGCGCTGGTCGCTGCGCCTTTAGAGACTTACCGGCCGTAGGATCCGAACACCGCGACCAGAAACAAGCGTCGCATTAGCGATCCCTGATAAGATCCAGCCTTACGCAAGCAAATCGCGTCATCTCTGTTGAACCGGGTTTGACCGGGACTACTTCCTTGTCCCAAGGAGATGGAAGACATGGCATATGACTGGAGTGGCGAACGTACGCGGCGCCTGCGCTTGATGCGCGTCGCGACGTTCACGATAATTATGGTCGGTCTGGTCGTCAGCGTTCCGCTGCTGATCGTCACCGCCTGATAAAGCGAGACAGGGCGAGCGATGCGTCAGCACGCTCGCCCTCGTTCTTTGCAGAAACGCCAGCCCAACCGTTCCATCCCGAGACATCGCACCACGCTGCTGCAACGCAGTCCGATAGCGCTACGGCTGCCCCGACGGCACCGAAAAAGGCTGCTGCCTCCAATAATTCGCCTTCTGGTTTCAACGAACATTTCAGATTTTCGTGATAATTCGGCGCAGGGTGGAGATGGAGAAGGCGATAATGCCGGCGTTTTTCCAAAGCAGGGCCGGAAGGCAATGCGTGTCGGTCGTGGTGCTCGGAGCGACGCTCTGGATCCTCGGCGCGCTGTTGCACCTTGGCGACGGCCTGGTCTCCTTCATGACCGGTTTCAGCAAATACGGCGCCGACAAGCTCGTTCTGGCCCTCGGCATCGCCGGCGCCATGAGCTTCATCTATTCGGTGCTGCGCATCGCCGACCTGCGCAAGGAAATGGAACTGCGCGCCACCGCCCAGGCAAAGGCCGACTGGACCGCCACGCACGACCATCTGACCAAGCTGCCGAACCGCTACGCCTTCGAGCGCAAGATCCTTTCACGGCCGATCGTGGACGATGAAGCCGAGATCGACGAGTGGGCCCGCAACGTCACCATCTTCTCCGTCGATCTCGACGGCTTCAAGAAGGTCAATGATCTCGTCGGCCACAAGGGCGGCGACGTGCTTCTGATCGAGGTCGCCAAGCGTATCTGCGCGCTCGGCAATGCCGATTGCGTCTATCGTTTCGGCGGCGACGAATTCATCATCATCGCCTTCGGCCTGACGGCGCAGCGCGAGGAACGTTTTGCCCGGCTGCTGATCCAGGCGGTTACTCGGCCGATCCATATCGACGGCTTCGGCGTCGAAGTCGGCGCCAGCGTCGGTTACGATCGCTGGGCCGATGGCAGCGAGCCGCTGGAAGATGCCGCCCACCGCGCCGACCTTGCGATGTACGAGGCGAAATCGCGCGGACCCAACCACTATCTCGTCTTCGAAGCCTCGATGCAGGACAAGGTTGCCGAACGCGCCGCCCTGGAAACGAGGCTGCGCGCCGCAATCTCCAAGAAGGCGATCAAACCTTTCTATCAGCCGCTGATCGATCTCAAGACGGGCCAGCTCTGCGGCTTCGAGGCGCTCGCCCGCTGGATCGGCGAGGATGGCGTCAACATTCCGCCGCCCGTTTTCATCGACATTGCCGAGGAAACCGGCATGATCACCGCTCTGTTCGAGGATCTTCTCGCCCAGGCCTGCAGCGACGCGCTCGCATGGCCCGAGCATGTGATGCTCTCCTTCAACGTCTCGCCGGTGCAGATGGAAGACAGGCTGCTGACCTCGCGCATCCTCAAGGTCCTCTCGGCAAGCCGGCTGCCGCCGCAGCGCCTCGAAATAGAGATCACCGAAAACGCGCTGATTCAGGATCCGGCCGTCGCCGCCATCGTCCTCGAGGAGCTGCACGCAGCCGGCATTCAGATCGCGCTCGACGATTTCGGCACGGGCTATTCGAGCCTTGCCCAGCTCGCCCGCTACCGCTTCGACAAGATCAAGATCGACAAAAGCTTCACCGCCACCTGCCGCGAAGACGAGCGGCAGGAAAAGATCGTCCGCGCCATGCTCGGCCTCGGCAGGAGCCTCAACATCAAGACGACGGCGGAAGGTGTCGAGGACCACGGCCAGCTCGCCTTCCTGCTGCAGCTCGGCTGCGATATCGGCCAGGGCTATCTGTTCGGCAAGGCGATGCCCGCCGCCGAGGCGAGCGCCTTCATCAGCGATCGCAGCGCCAATCTGGCCTCCACGGCCTGACGACTTGTCTTTAAAAGACCTGCAGCGCCCGGCGCAAAAATGCGCAGCGGACGAATAAATGTCTTTCCGTATGAAGTCCCGGCACTAAGTTCGCTCATCAGTATGCTCGCGCGGAGCCCGTGATACATGTCCTCGGCCGACCTCCTGCTGACCTTCAACGCCGGGTCCTCCACCGTCAAGATCGGCATCTTCGCGATGGAGAGCGCCGAAGCCCAGTGCATCGGCAAGGGCATCGTCGATCTTCGCGCCGAGCCGCTCTCCTTCAGTCTGACCAAGGGAGAGCAGACGTTCGACACCCCGCTGAACGCGGAAGCGACGGACAATCTTCATGACGTCATCGACGAGACCTTCGCCCTTCTCGCCGATCACTTCGACATTGCCGCCGTGCGCGCCGCCGGGCACCGCGTCGTCCATGGCGGCGACCGCTTCACCGGGCCGGCGGCCCTCGACGAAGCCGCCATCGACGCCATGGAAGCCCTGACCCCGCTCGCACCTCTGCACCAGCCGCAGGCGCTGCGCTTCATCCGCGCGCTCCGGCATTTAAAGCCGCATCTTGCGCAGACGGCCTCCTTCGACACAGCCTTCCATGCCACGCAGGACGATCTCGTTCGCCGCTTCGCCATCCCCCGCGCGCTGCATGAGGAGGGGATCAAACGGTACGGCTTCCATGGCCTTTCCTATAAATTCATCGCCGGCGAACTCCGCCCCAGGGCGCCGCATGCGGCAAAGGCGGTGGTCGCCCATCTCGGCAGCGGCGCCAGCCTCTGCGCGCTCGACCGAGGCATCAGCCGCGATTGCAGCATGGGCTTTTCGACGCTCGACGGCATCCCGATGGCGACGCGCCCAGGCTGGCTCGATCCCGGTGTGATCCTACATCTGGCCGGCGAGAAGAAGCAGTCCTTCCGCGAGATCGAGGATCTTCTCTATCACCGCTCCGGCCTGCTCGGCGTTTCCGGCATCAGCGCCGATACCCGCGACCTTTTGAAGGACGGACGCCCGGAGGCGCGGGAAGCGATCGACCTCTTCACCCTGCGCATTGCCGGCGAAATCGGCCGCATGGCGGCGACGCTCGGCGGCCTTGATGCCATCGTCTTCACGGCCGGCGTCGGCGAGCATCAGCCGGAGATCCGCGCCGGCGTGGCGAAACGGCTCTCATGGCTCGGCCTGGCACTCGACGAAAAGGCCAATGCCGCCAACGGCTTTGCCATCAGCACGAGGGGAAGCCGCATCGCCGTTCATGTCATCGCCACCAATGAGGAGCAGGTCATCGCCGACGAGGCGCTCTCCATTCTCCGCGGCGACTGATCCAGATCAACGGCAACTCGGCGCCGGCCGTTAGAATTGATGTTGAACAGGTTTCGAACGGGAGAAATCCATGGAAAAGCATGTATCGACCGCCGCTCCGACAGACGCCGAACTCACCCTGATCGACCGCTACTGGCGCGCCGCCAACTATCTCTCGGTCGGCCAGATCTACCTGCTTGCCAATCCGCTGCTGCGCGAGCCGCTGAAACCGGAGCACATCAAGCCGCGCCTGCTCGGCCACTGGGGCACGACGCCCGGCCTCAACTTCATCTATGCGCACCTCAACCGCCTCATCCGCGCCCGCGATCTCGATGTCATCTATATGTGCGGCCCCGGCCACGGCGGCCCGGGCATGGTCGCCAACACCTATCTCGAAGGCAGCTACAGCGAAATCTATCCCGATATTTCCGAGAATGCCGAAGGCATGCGCAAGCTCTTCCGGCAATTCTCCTCCCCCGGCGGCATTCCGAGCCATGCGGCGCCGGAAACGCCCGGATCGATCCACGAGGGCGGTGAGCTCGGCTATGCGCTCGTTCATGCCTACGGAGCGGCCTTCGACAATCCCGACCTGATCGTCACCTGCGTCGTCGGCGACGGCGAGGCCGAAACCGGACCGCTGGCCGCCAGCTGGCATTCCAACAAGTTCCTCAATCCCGCCCGCGACGGCGCGGTTCTGCCGATCCTGCATTTGAACGGCTACAAGATCGCCAACCCGACCATTCTCGCTCGCACCGGTGACGACAACCTCCGGCGCCTCTTCGAGGGCTACGGCTACGAACCCTTCTTCGTCGAGGGCCATGAGCCGCAAGACATGCATCGGCAGATGGCCGCGACCCTTGACCGGATCTTTGACCGCATCAGCGAAATCCAGAGGCAGGCCCGCAACGGCGAGGCTGCGGACGGCTGCCCGCGCTGGCCGATGATCGTACTGCGCAGCCCCAAGGGCTGGACCGGCCCGAAGGAGGTGGACGGCAAGAAGGTGGAAGGCTTCTGGCGCGCCCATCAGGTGCCGGTTTCCAACTGCCGCGGGGACGATGGCCACCGCAAGATCCTCGAGGACTGGATGCGCAGCTACAATCCGGAAGATCTTTTCGGTTCCGACGGTCGATTAAAGCCTGAGCTGCGCGCCCTCGCCCCTCTCGGCAAACGCCGCATGGGCGCCAATCCGCATGCCAATGGCGGCTTGCTGCGCAAGGAATTGGTCGTTCCCGATATCAGGGACTATGCGGTCGACACCGGCAGGCGCGGCAGCGTCATGGCGCAATCGACGCAGATCCTCGGCCATTACCTGCGCGACACGATGAAGCTCAATGACGAGGCGGCGAACTTCCGCATCTTCGGCCCCGACGAGACGGAATCGAACCGCCTCGGCAGCGTCTTCGAAGTCACCGACCGCGTCTGGATGGAAGATATCGAACCTTACGATATCAATCTCTCCCGCGACGGACGCGTCATGGAAGTGCTCTCCGAACATCTCTGCCAGGGCTGGCTGGAGGGCTACCTGCTGACCGGCCGGCACGGCATCTTTTCCTGCTACGAAGCCTTCATCCACATCATCGATTCCATGTTCAACCAGCACGCCAAATGGCTGAAGGTGACGCGCGAGCTCGAATGGCGAAAGCCGATCTCATCGCTGAACTATCTGCTGACCTCGCATGTCTGGCGCCAGGACCATAACGGCTTCAGCCATCAGGACCCCGGCTTCGTCGATCTCGTCGCCAACAAGAAGGCCGATATCGTCCGCATCTACCTGCCGCCGGATGCCAATACCCTGCTCTGGGTCGGCGATCATTGCCTGCGCACCTACGACCGCGTCAACGTCATCGTCGCCGGCAAGCAGCCGGAGCCGCAATGGCTATCGATGGACGAGGCGGTAAAACATTGCGAAGCCGGAATCGGCATCTGGCACTGGGCGAGCAACGAGGAAGACACGATCTCGCCAGATCTTGTCATGGCCTGCGCCGGCGACGTGCCGACCATGGAGACGCTCGCCGCCGTCGATCTCTTACGCAAGGCTATTCCGGAGCTGAAAATCCGCACCGTCAACGTCGTCGACCTACTGGCGCTGCAATCCAGCGACCAGCATCCGCATGGCCTTTCCGACGAGGCTTTCGACGCGATCTTCACATCGGACAAGCCTGTCATCTTCGCCTATCACGGCTATCCCTATCTCATCCACCGCCTGACCTATAAGCGCACCAACCACGAAAACATCCACGTCCGCGGCTTCATCGAGGAAGGCACGACCACGACGCCCTTCGACATGACCGTCCTCAACCAGCTCGACCGCTTCCATCTCGCCATCGAAGCCATCGAGCGCGTCCCGGGCCTGAAGGAAAAGGCGGATGAAGCCCTCGCCGCCCTCCGCGGCAAGCTTGCCGAGCATCACGACTATGTCAGGGAACATGGCGAGGACATGCCGGAGGTGAGTGAATGGAAGTGGCCGGCGGCGTGATGGATGGGAGACTTGCTACACACCCTCGAGCCGGCTCTTCTCCTTCATGCGCCAGACCCGCGGTGTTTCTCCCGTATATTTGAGGAAGAAGCGCGAGAAATAGGCGGGATCGGTGAAGCCGAGCCGAAAGCCGATCTCCTGAACGCTGCCGAGCGTAAAAACCAGCTGGCGCTTCGCCTCCTCGACAAGCTTGCCGGCGATCAGCTCATGCGGCGTGCTGCCGGTCATCGACCGGACGATGCGGGTGAGATGCGTCGGCGAAAGCCCGAGCTCCCTGGCATAGAAGGATGCGGGTTTGTGGGATCGAAAATGCTGCTGAATGAGTTCGCCCAGCATCTCCATCCGTCGCTCGTTTTCGTTTGACGAGAGCTCCCGCGCATTCCCCTCATGGGAAATCCGCGCCGTCAGCCGCAGCGCCAGGGCGACGTAGGCTGCCAAGACCTCGTTGCGGCCACTGCGGCGGTTTTCGAATTCGTCGCCCAGCCGCCGCAGCGTCTGCATCACATGGGCAGCCTCGGCGTGATCACGATCGAGCGGCGTCAGATGCGGCGTCGCCAGCCATTCGCCGAGATGGCTCCGCTCGCCGGGCGGATGGCTGAGATGGGACCGCAATATGGTGATGACGAGACCGTCGATATCGCGTGAGAAACGAAAGCCGTGATTGAGCCCGGGCGGAACCGTAATGACCGCCGGCGGCCGGATGGCATGGCTCTTCTCGCCGAAGATTGCATCGCCCGAACCGGCTTCGATGTACAATATCTGAAAGAAGCTCTCGTGACGGTGGAGGCGGATTTCCCATTGATGCAGGCTGCTGCGGGAGCGAATTGTTTCGCAATGCAACCAGAATTCCGGCGATCGCCCGATGTTTTCGCCGTAGAGCTCGTAGGTCGGTATGTGTCTGCTCATCGGCTCTCTCCCGCGCCAATGTTCGATTAGTGCAATTTTTAGGCTGGAATGTCCATTGTGGCGATCCGGCCGGCGCGGCAGAATCTGACAAAACGCAAAAATGTCAGGGAGGAAGCATTTGCGAACCCAGGTCGCCATCATCGGTTCGGGACCATCCGGCTTGCTTCTCGGCCAGCTTCTGACCGAAGCCGGCATCGACAATGTCGTCCTCGACCGGGTGAACAAGGATTACATCCTCGGCCGGGTCCGGGCCGGTGTTCTCGAAGAAGGCACTGTCGGGCTGCTCGATGAAGCCAAGGCTGGAGCGAGGCTGCATGCCGAAGGCCTGCCGCATGACGGCTTCTCGCTCGCCTTCGACGGACGCGACCATCGCATCGATCTGCATGAACTGACCGGTGGCCGGCGCGTCACCGTCTACGGGCAGACCGAGGTGACGCGCGATCTGATGGAGCGGCGCGAAGCAAGCGGCGCCCTGTCGATCTACGATGCCGTCGATGTGACGCCGCATGATTTCGACGGCCGCTCTCCCTTCGTCACCTATATGAAAGACGGCGCTGCCAGGCGCATCGACTGCGACTTCATCGCCGGCTGCGACGGATTTCATGGCGTGAGCCGCAAGGCCGTTCCCGAAGGGGCGATCAGGCATTTCGAGAAGATCTATCCCTTCGGCTGGCTGGGTCTGCTTGCCGACGTGGCACCGGTCAGCCATGAACTGATCTACGCCAACCATCCAAGGGGCTTTGCGCTCTGTTCGATGCGCTCGACCACGCGCAGCCGCTATTACATCCAATGCGCGCTCGACGAGAAGGTCGAGGCCTGGAGCGACGACCGCTTCTGGGACGAGCTGAGGCGGCGCCTGCCGGCGCATCACGCGCAAGCATTGAAAACTGCGCCGTCCTTCGAGAAATCGATCGCTCCATTGCGCTCGTTCGTCGCCGAGCCCATGCGTTTCGGCCGGCTTTTCCTCGTCGGCGACGCCGCCCATATCGTGCCGCCGACCGGCGCCAAGGGGCTGAACCTTGCAGCGAGCGACGTCCATTACCTCTTCTCCGGGCTCGTCGAACACTATCGCGAACGCTCGAATGGCGGCATCGACGCCTATTCGCAGAGGGCGCTCGCCCGTGTCTGGAAAGCCGTGCGGTTTTCCTGGTGGATGACGACGATGATGCATCGTTTTCCTGATACCGGCGATTTCGACCAGAAGATCCAGGAGGCCGAACTCGATTATCTCACCCATTCGCGTGCGGCCTCCACGGCGCTCGCGGAGAACTATGTGGGATTGCCATTGTGACCCGGAGATCCGAGGCAGGTGCGACCAGTCGACGGCCGAGCCAGCCATGAATGTTCCGGCACATAATCATAATCGCATGGTGATGGATTGAGGCTTTTATTTCATTTTACATCACCATTTCGCATGACAAGCTAACGCGCAATTTTTGCGGCTAGCCAATACGGCGCTGGAGTGCGCCAACAAGGGAGAGAGACATGAAGAAACTGCTTCTGGCCGCCGTTGCGGCAATCGCCATCGGCACGAGCGCCTATGCCGATACCATCAAGGTGGGCGTCATCGGCCCGTTCTCGGGTCCGTTCGCGCTTCAGGGCAAGAATTTCAAGGCCGGCATCGACGCCTATATGGCCGTCAACGGCAACAAGGTCGGCAGCGATACGGTCGAGATCGTCTATCGCGACGTGCCCCAGGCCGATCCCGCCCAATCCAAGGCGCTCGCGCAGGAACTGATCGTCAAGGAAAAGGTCCAATATCTCGCCGGCTTCTATTTCACCCCCGATGCCATGGCGGTGACGCCGATCCTGAAGCAGGGTAACGTGCCGATGGTCATCATGAACGCCGCCACCTCGGCGATCGTCACCAAGAGCCCGCTCGTCGTGCGCACCTCGTTTACGACCTGGCAGACCTCGACGCCGATCGCCAAGGTCGCCTTCGACGCCGGCGTTAAGAAGGTAATCTCTGTTGTCAGCGATTACGGCCCGGGCATCGATGCCGAGAACGCCTTCAAGACCGGCTTCGAGAAGGCCGGCGGCCAGGTGGTCGAGGCGATCCGCATGCCGCTTGCAACCAACGACTTCAGTCCGATCATGCAGCGCATCAAGGATTCCGGCGCGCAGGGCGTCTTCGCCTTCCTGCCATCGGGACCGACGACGCTCGGCTTCGTCAAGGCCTACAATGAAAACGGCCTGAAAGCGGCCGGCATCAAGTTCTTTGCACCGGGTGATCTGACGCAGGAATCCGATCTGCCGGCGCTCGGCGACGCCGCACTCGGCATCCAGACGACCTTCCATTATGCCGTTTCGCACGACTCGCCCGAGAACAAGGCCTTCGTCGAGGCAGCTTCCAAGGCGATCGGCAACAAGGCCGAACTCTCCTTCCCCGCAGTCAGCGCCTATGACGGCATGTATGTCATATACAAGATGATCGAGGCGACGGGCGGCAAGCAGGATGCTGAGAAGGCCGTCGATGCGGTGAAGGGCCTTTCGTGGGTAAGCCCGCGCGGCCCGGTTTCGATCGATCCGGAAAGCCGGCATATCACCCAGAACATCTATCTCCGTGAAGTCGTCAAAGCCGATGACGGGACCTACATCAACAAGGAGGTCCAGACCTTCGAGAAGCAGGGCGATCCGGGCCTGGCCGCCGCCAAGTAATATCCGGCGTCCGGTTAAGCGGCGGGCCCGCGCATCGAGCCCGCCGCATCGAAGCAAGGTATTTCCATGCAGACAGTCTTCAGCATAGCCGTCGACGCCTTTGCCTATGGCATGGTGCTCTTCGTGATATCCATCGGCCTTTCCGTGACCATGGGGCTGATGCGTGTCGTCAACCTGGCGCACGGCGCCTTCGCCATGATCGGCGGCTACATCGCTTCCTATGCGGCACGCGACCTCGGCCTTGGCTATGCGGTCGCGGTCATTGCCGCCGTGGTCGCCACGATCATCATCGCAATCCCGCTCGAACGCTTTCTCTACCGCCGGATCTATGGTGCGCCTGAACTGACCCAGGTGCTGATGACCATCGGCATCACCTTCTGCGTCATCGGCATTGCGAACTATGCAATGGGGCCGACGCTGAAGACCATACCGCTTGCCGGCGCCCTGCAGGGCTCGGCCGACCTCGGCTTCCGCACCATTCCCGTGCACCGGCTTTTCGTCATCCTTTGCGGCCTGGTGGTCGCAGTCGCGCTCTGGTTCGCGATCGACCGGACCAGTTTCGGCGTCAAGCTACGCGCCTCCGTCGACGATGCGGCGATGGCGGCGGCACTCGGCGTGCGTACCGAAATCATCTACGCGGTAAGCTTTGCCGTCGCCGTCGGGCTTGCCGCCTTCGGCGGCGTGGTCGGCGCCGAGCTCCTGCCGGTCGAACCCTATTACGCGTTACGCTATATGGTCACCTTCCTGGTCGTCGTCTCGGTCGGCGGCGCGGGCTCCATTCCCGGCGCGCTGATTGCCTGCCTGCTGCTCGGCGCGATCGATACGACGGGACGCTATCTGATGCCGGAATTCGGCGAATTCTTCTTCTATCTCGCCGTGATCGCCATCATCTGCGTCTTCCCGCGCGGCCTTGCCGGAAGGGTGAAATGACATGGCGCTTGTCATGAACAGTGAAAACGAACGTCTCCAGCATCGGCGCTGCTTCAGCGGCGATCTCGCCGGATTGGCGGTCATTATCGCCATCGGCACGATCGGCTATTTCACCTTCCCGGATAATCTCGCGCTGCTGACGCGGATGATCACCATCGCCCTGCTCGTCCTGTCGCTCGATCTGGTGACCGGTTATTGCGGCGTCGCGACACTCGGCCATGCCGCGCTTTTCGGCTCCGGCGCCTATGCCGCCGGGATCCTGTCGGCGCATTACGGCATCAACGACCCTCTGCTGATGATGCTTGCCGGCATTGCCGCCGGCGCGATCGCCGGGCTGCTGTCAGGCGCGATCATCCTGCGTGCGCATGGATTGCCGCAGCTCGTGCTGTCGATTGCCCTCATCCACCTCTTCCATGAATTCGCCAACAAGGCCTCGTCCTGGACGGGGGGCAGCGATGGACTGTCCGGCATTGCGCCGGACCCGATCTTCGGCCTTTTCGAATTCGATCTCTATGGTCAAACCGCCTTCTTTTTCGGAATGGCGCTGCTGCTTGTCGTCTTCGTGCTGCTGCGCTTTCTGGTCCGCTCGCCCTTCGGCATGCTCTGCCGCGGCGTCAGGCAGGATCCCTTGCGCATCCGCGCCATGGGCGGCTCGCCAAAGGCGGCGCTCATCAGGATGTACGTCATATCAGGCGCCGTTGCCGGTGTCGGCGGCGCGCTGAACGCGATCTCGACCCAGGTCGTCGGCCTCGACAGCCTGTCCTTCACCCAATCGGCCGAAGCGCTGGTCATGCTCGTGCTCGGCGGCACCGGCTCGCTCTTCGGGGCGCTCTCCGGCACCGTCATCTTCATGCTCTTCGAGGATTACGTCTCCGCCGCCAATCCCTTCCATTGGCTGACCATGGTCGGCGCATTGCTGATCGCCGTCGTGCTCTTTGCGCCGAAAGGCCTCTTCGGCACGGCCGCCGCCTTCGTCAGCCGCCGGAAGGAGGCGCGCGCATGAGCCCGGTCTTCGAAGTCTCCAATCTCCGGAAAGCCTTCGGCGGGCTCGCAGTCACCAACGATGTCTCGCTGGCGATGGCGCCCGGCGACCGCATCGCGCTGATCGGCCCGAACGGCGCCGGCAAGACCACCTTCGTCAATCTCGTCACCGGCAATCTCTCACCCGATTCCGGCGAGGTTCGCCTCGGCGGCGAGGCGGTGACGAGGGTCGATGCGATCGGCAGGGTCAAGCGCGGCCTGGTGCGATCCTTTCAGGTGACACGGCTTTTCCAGGACATGACGCCTGCCGAACATGTGGGGCTTGCCGTCCTTCAGCGCGACGGAAAGACGACGCGGATGTTCGGAAACTTCCTGTCGATGCCCGATGTCATGGCGGAGGTCGACGAACTCCTGGGAAAACTCGGGCTGGCGTCGCTGATGCACCGGAGGGTGAGCGAGATCGCCTATGGCCAGCAGCGGCTGCTCGAAATCGCGGTGGCGCTGGCGCTGAAGCCGAAGGTGCTGTTGCTGGACGAGCCGGCCGCCGGCGTGCCGCAGAGCGATACCGGCCGCATCGAGCAAGCGCTTGCCGATCTGCCCGGCGATCTCGCCGTGCTGATGATCGAACACGACATGGACCTCGTCTTCCGCTTCGCCAAGCGCGTCATCGTGCTTGCGGCGGGCGCAATCATCTTCGATGGCCTGCCGGCCGATGTCACCAAGGATGCCCGCGTGCGCGAGGCCTATCTCGGGAGCTATGCCAATGCCAGCCATATCGCTTGAGGTCGACAATCTCTCGGCCGGATATGGACCGACGCGGGTGCTGGAAGGCATTTCCTTCTCGGTGCCGGCAGGCGCACGGCTTGCCGTGCTCGGCCGCAACGGCATGGGCAAGACGACGCTTCTCGCAACGCTTGCCGGACAGACCAGGCGATATGACGGCCATATTCGCCTCGGCGGGTGGGATGTCACCGCAGCGCCGAGCGCCGCACGGGCGCATAAGGGCCTCGGATATGTGCCGCAGACGCGCTGCATCTTTCCGACGCTGACGGTCGAGGAAAACCTCTTCGTCGGCCTGAAGGCACGGCCGAAAACGGCGCTGGAAGAAGCCTACGCCATGTTCCCGCGCCTGAAGGAGCGCCGCCGCAATCTCGGCAGCCAGCTCTCCGGCGGCGAGCAGCAGATGCTCTCCACCGCCCGCACCATTCTCGGCTGCCCGTCGGTTCTGCTCCTCGACGAACCGCTGGAGGGCCTTGCACCCGTCATTTGCGAGGAGCTGATGGCCGCCTTCGCCGAACTCGCCAAATCAGGCGACATGACCATCCTCCTTGTCGAACAGCGCATCCAAAGCGCACTCGACTTCGCCGATCAGGTCATCATTCTCGAACGCGGCAGACTGGCCTGGGCTGGAACGCCAAGAAGCCTGTCGGACGACCATCAGGCCGTCGAGAGCCTGCTCGGGGTCGGTGGCCTGCACTGAAGCCTCAAGGGCGGCCAACGGCGGAATTTGTCCGCCAAATCCATCGTGGCATGAGGTTGGATCTGGGCCCTGATCGCAGCGAATGCAGTATATCGTCATGACGACGTCATGCTTGGCCTATCATTATTATCGCGCCTGAAGGGTTTCAGCGATAAATCAAGACATCGCATCGGCAGGATGATCGACGAACCGGCATTTCGGCAACAACAGCGGTGAAAGCTTCAACATAGACAGGACAGACATCAACATCGATTGCTCAGCTGAAATATTTGAGCTGTGGACAATCTGAATGTGCCGGTCTTTGCAGCCAGAATAATCTGCCGCTCGATCAATTTCCATTGCCAGACACCCTACAGGGTTGCATAGTCACGCGGAACATCAAACGGGAGGTAGAAATGGCAAATCACAAGCCGCATGCGGGTAACGTATACTTGCCTGTTTTCAACATCGATGATCCGATCAGCGGCGACATCCTCGAAAGTTCATACGATACCGACGGAGATGCGGTGCGCCTGAATTTCCTCAATGGACAGCGCATCAAGCAGCCGGCCAATCCGGAGGGCGATCCGGTCAAGACGATCATCGAGGGAGAATACGGTACGCTCACCGTTTACTCCAACGGCACCTACACTTACGAGCTCGATCATTCCAAACCGGAAGTCGCCGCGCTCGGACCCGGCGATGAGCTCGTCGAAAAATTCACATTCAAGATATCCGACGGCAAAGGCGCCACCGATTTCGGATCGTTCAGCATCGCAATAGACTTGCCGGAACGCGGCGACGTCTTCGTCAATTTCGAGGATGTCGGCCAAAGCGACTTCCCGACCGGCTACAAAGGCTTCGATTGGGGCGCGTGGCGAGACGGCGACGACGCGACCGTGCGCGAAGACAGCGACGGCAACCACTATCTGGGTGGCGGCATGTTCTGGACCCCCATCTATTCAGCCGATGGCGGCCCCTTTCAGATCAAGCAATTCGAGGTCGCGAACGGAACGTCGAACTATGACAACGTCCTGACGATCGAAGGCCAGTTGAACGGCAACATCGTCTTTTCCACAACCGTGACCATCACCGCCGACAGCATCGACGATCCCCAACTGATCGATCTCAGCGCCTACGGCCCGATCGACTATCTCCTGCTCGACAGCGAACCGATCATCACGGAAGACAGCGGCCCCGATTATTTCGGCGCGCAATACGACAATTTTCATTTCCTCGTTTGACCGATGCGCTTCCGGCGCGGGGTTTCCCCGCACCGGAAGGCTGAGACCGAAACGACACCACGCAAAGGGACGCCATCCAGCCTGTCGAAACGTTGGCGACAGAGATGGGTCACGCGCTAAGAGCTTACGATCAGGGACTGTCCCGGTCCGCTTCGTTCAGCGCTTTTACGGTGATGGCGGCGATGACGCCGGTCAGCACGATCCCCGCAAAACCGATGAGCAAAGCCAGTATCCGCGCCGAAACATGTTTGGGCGTGAAGTCGCCGTAGCCGATGGTGAGCCCGGTCACGAAGGTAAAATAAAGCGCTTCGTCAAGCCGCCAATCCTCGATGCGCCAAATGGCAAGGCCGGATGCCAGCATGATCGACACGATGCCGGAGAGGATCGGCCAGATGACGCGAAGCTGCTTTGCGAGTGCGCTGAAGAACAGCCGCCTCATCTGCCGGGTGTGCGGCATACCGTCTGGCCGCTGCTGTTTGCGGACGCGGAGCCTCATCGCACTGCCGGCGGCAAGACGTAGAGCGTTATGGCGAAAATCATATAGACCATCAGCACCAGCACGCCGACGAACCATGCCGACCGACCGCTGTTGGTGACGAACATCGCAGTGACGGCCGCAAGGAACATCATCGTCACGGCGCCCGGCCAGAATTGCAGATCCATCGGTGACGGGCCGATCACGTAACTCATCAGGACCAGAACGGGTGCAACGAACAAGGCGATCTGCGACGCGCTTCCGAGTGCAATGCCGACGCTCAGATCGAGCCGGTTCTTGCGTGCGCCGGAAAATGCCGAGGCCATTTCGGCGGCGGCGCCAACCAATGCGACGACGATGAAGCCGACGAAGGCCGGGGTCATTCCGAAGGCGACGGCCGCTTCCTGCACGGATTCGACGAAAATCTCGCTTACCAACGCCACGAGGACGGTAACACCGGCAAGCGTCCCGAGGGCGAGACCGATCGGCCAAGGCGCCTCACCCGCCTCGCCGTGATCCGCTGATGAGAAAAACTCCCGATGCGTCCCAAGCGTGAACAGCAGCCCCAGCCCGTATCCGATGATCAGCAGAACGGCGAGGCTGAGGCTGAGCTCTTGGGTGACCGGCGCCGCCGATGCCGCCTCCAATCCGCCAAGCGTCGACGGCATCAGAAGCGCGATCGTCGCCAGAAAAAGCAGGCCGGCCTGAATGCGCGCGCTCGCCCGGTTGAATTCCTGAATGTGGTATTTGAGGCCGCCAAGCAGAAACGAGGCACCGAGCATGAACAGCGTGTTGGTGACGATCGCGCCGGCGACGGATGCCTTGACCAGCGTATATTCGCCGGCGCGCAGGGCGGTCAGCGCGATGACCAGTTCGGTGAGATTTCCAAGCGTCGCATTCAGCAGTCCGCCGGCCGCATCACCCGTTTTGGCGGCGACGGATTCGGTCGCGTGGCTGAGCAGAGCGGCCAGCGGTACAATGGCCAGTACCGAGAGCACGAAAAGCGCCGTATGGGCTTCGGGGACAAGCACCGCAGCCGAGAATACCACCGGCACAGCGACGAGCAGCCACAATATCGGACTATGGCGAATCTCTTTGAAAAGGAGGCGCAATCTTCACTCCCGTAACCACTCGGAGGGACGAACCTCCGTCCGTCATTGCAGCGTCGGCGCGCAGCATCACTCCGGAAGAGCCGTCTGCCGGAAGAAGGTCACGACGGCATCGTCAGGCGGGCCGAACCATGTTGTAAAGAACGCCCGGAACGCTGGCGCCGCATAGGCTTGACTCAGGGCGCGATCGACCGCCAGGCGAAAATCCTCGTCCCCGCGCGCCAGCTCGAGACCGAGCGGTTCGTAGGTGAAATGGCGATCGAGGACGATGAGATTGCCGGAGCTGTCGCTGCGGGCGGCAGCATCCATCAGCAGCGGCATGTCGCCGAAGAGCACCGCCGAACTGCCGTCCAGAACACGCTCGATCCCCTGCTGATAGTCGCTGACGGGCGTCGCCGTCGCCGCGAGCTGGAAGGTCTTGATCCTGTCGGACAGCCAGCCTTCGCTCGTCGTGCCCGCGATCGAGGAGAATGTCTTGTGTTCGAGGATCGTGCGGGCCGGCGCGCCGCGCCAGATGGGCCGGCTCGATGGCTCGCCATATTGCAGAACTTCGCGCAATGCCAGCGGCGCGCTCGTGCTGAGCAGCGCCCCGGTGCCGCTCGGGAAGATCGGGAGCGAGAATGAAACCTGCTGCCGGCGGTTGAGCGTCACCGGCTCCGCGGCACAGACAAGATCCGCCGTGCCATCCTGTATGGCACGCACCTTCGCCTCACCCGACAGGGAAATCCATTCCACATCGAGTTTCGGCAGATTCAGCTGCGCCCTCAAACTGTCGGCGATCCCATTGCAGAGGGCAACCGTATAGCCGTCGGGCTTGCCCTGGGCGTCGAACGAAAAAGGCCTTGCATCCGGGTCGTAGCCGAGTTTCAACGCGCTGGTCGTCCTGACGCGGTCGAGCGTCTGCGCGTGCAGTGTGGCGGCCCACCCGGCCGTCGCGGCGAGGACGGAGGCGGCGAATACCCCCCAGCGACCGTTTCTCCCTGACATGATTGGTCCTCCTTGTGTTACTCGGCCGGCGCCCGGTTCACGCCGCTGGCAAAACGCGGGGCGATGAGCCCATAAATGATGAAACCGATCCCTGTGACGATCATGCCGCCGAGAACCGCATCCTTGCCGGAGGCGTAGATGGCGAAAACGCTGTAGGCCATGCCGACCATGGCGATGACGGCGTTCAGCCGGTATTTCGCCTGAGGCACGCGGGCAGCCTTCATCATGACGAACAGCGCCGAAAGCGCGATGATGTAGGGCAGCACATTGGTTACGACGGCGAGATTGACCAGCGCCGAAAATTGCTCGCTGAGCGTCGGCGATATGGTCATCAGCGCCAGGCACGTCTGCACGATGCCGAGAATGATCATGCCGCTGACCGGCGCGCCCATCTCGTTCACACGGGAAAATATGGATGGGAACATCCGCTCTTCCGCCGCGGTTCGCGCCGTCTGGGCAATGGTGAACTGCCAGCCCAGCAGCGAGCCGAGGCAGGCGAGCACCGCCAGCGCCATGACGATCGAACCGATCGTCGGGTTGAACATCGTGGCATAGGCCAATGCGAAGGGCCCCGTGGAGGTGGCGAGATCGGCATTCGGCACGATGCCCTGGATGACCGTCGTCGACAGGATATAGATGACGGCTGCCCCGAGCGTGCCGAACATGCAGGCGAGCGGTACGTCGCGCTTGGGGTTTTCGACGGCATCGGAATTCTGCGCCGCCGACTCCATGCCGAGGAAGGCCCAGAGGGTCAGCGAAATGCTCGATCCCATGCCCTGCGCCAGCGACAGCCCTTTCGGATTCCAGGCGGCGCCGAAAGTGCTTGAGCTGAACCAGAGCCAGCCGATGATCGACAGCAGGCCGACAGGAAGGATGACGCCCCAGACCGTAACCGAACCGATGCGCCCGGTAATGCGCGGACCGCCGAAATTGGCGGCCGTGGTCAGCCACAGCAGGATGATCAGCGCCAGGCAGGTCATGATCGGCGTGGACGTCAGCACCGGGAAAAATCCGGCAAGATAGCCGACGGCGGAGATGCCGATCGCGACATTACCGACGGCAAGCGAAAGGAAATACAGGAAGAACACCATGAAGTAGCCGTCTTTCCCGTAAGCATCCTCCGCATAGGCGGACATGCCGCCGGGGCGCTGGTTGAACAGCCCGGCCTGGGCGAAGCCGTAAGCGATCGCCATCGAGCCGATGGCGGTCACGAGCCAGGAAAGCAGCGAGATCGCGCCGACCTGGGCCATATTGGCCGGCAGCATGATGATACCAGACCCCATCATGTTGACCGCGACGATGAAGGTCAGTTGCACCAGGTTCATCTTTTTCTTGGTCGTGGTCTCGGCCGCAAGATGCATCGCGTTATCGGTCATGACGAAACTCTCCCTGCGTCTACTCGCGCACGACATATGTGTGGAATGTGATCCGGCCTTCGATCCGTTCCTGGAACACGCCCTGAACCTCGTAGTTGAAGCCCGGAAACCGGTTGAAGGATTCCTCGAAGGCCAGGAAATAATCCCGCATCGGCTTCGCCCGCTCGTCCCAGCGCTCTCCCGGCACGATGACGCCGATACCCGGCGGATAGATCAGCGCCAGCGTCGCCGAGATGCGGCCGGCGGCCTGCGTCAGCGGCACATAATCGACATTGTTGGCGACCAGCGCCTCATAGGCTTGCTTCGGCGCCATTGCCGGCTCCGGAAAACTCTCGGAGCGGAAGCACAGGCGCTGCAACTCCTTGACGCCCGCCTCGCGATAGAAGGAATGCATCTCCCGGCAGACCTGGCGGACGGTATAGCCGGCATAGCGCTCGCGATTGGCTGCATAGACGGTGGGCAGCACTTCCTGCAGCGGCGCATCGCGGTCCCAGAGGTTCTTGAACTTGACCAGCTTGGCGACGAGCGTGTTCAGCTTGCTCTCGTCTTCGGCCGGCGTGAGCAGAAAGAGCAGGCTGTTCAAGTCGCATTTTTCAGGCACGACCCGCTGCTCGCGCAGATAGTTGGCAACGACGGTCGCCGGAATGCCGAATTCGCGATAGTCGCCGGTGCTCCTGTCGATGCCGGGTGTCAGGATCGCAAGTTTGTTCGGATCGACCATGGTGTAGCCCGGCGCATAGCCTGAATAACCGTGCCACTTCGCCTCGGGATCGAACCGCCAGCACTGCTGCTCGCGCTTCAGCACCTCGGTCGGCACGTCTTCCCATCTGACGTCGACGAGATCGCTCGTATGCTTCGAGCCCGAGACCGAAACCCCGTCCGGCACGAAGGGATCGAAGAACCATTGCTCTTCCGGGCTCGCGGCCTTCGACTCGTAATGCGCAACGAAACCGCGCAGCTTCTTGCGCACCTCGATCCCGAGCTCGATGCAGCGATCCCAAAGCATTTCGCCTGCCTTGCCTTCATGCACCTTGGCGTTGACATCGAGCGAAGCGAAGAGCGGATAAAAGGGCGAAGTGGACACATGCATCAGCAGCGATTCATTGAAGCGCTTGTGTTCGACGAACCTGCGCTGGCCGCTGATATGTTCGTCCCGCTTGTGGATCTGTGACGCCTGGGAGAAGCCGGCCCCCTGCTTGTGAACCGACTGGGTGGAGAACAGCCCCGGCATGTCGGCCTTCAGGTCTTTCAGGCGCATCGGGCTGTGGCCCTCGAAGAGCGGGTGGAAGGCGTTGTAGCCGATCCAGGCCTCGTCCCAGAGCACGTAATCGCAGAGATGACCGAGCTTCTCCATCACCTGGCTGACATTGTAGATCGTGCCGTCATAGGTCGCGAGCTGGATGCAGGCCAGGCGGAAGGGCCTTTCCGCATTGGCACGGCTTTTGTCGGCGACGAGCGGATGCTCCTCTATCCTGCGCCGCAGCCAGCTCTCGTCCCAGGCCTCCCAATCGACCGCCCCGATCATACCGAAGGAGTTGCGGGCCGTCGGCAGATAGATCGGAATAGCGCCGGCCTGGACGAGGGCACCCTGATGCAGCGATTTGTGATTGTTGCGATCGAAGAGCACGAGATCGCCGCTGCGCAGCACCGCGTTGGCGACGACCTTGTTGGAGGTGCTCGTTCCGTTCAGGATGAAATAGGTGCGGTCGGCGCCGAAAATGCGCGCCGCCTGTTTCTGGGCTTCGACGGCGGGGCCTTCATGGATCAGCAGATCGCCGAGATCGACATCGGCATTGCAGAGGTCGTTGCGGAAAATGCTCTCGCCGAAATATTTGAAGAAGAGCTGCCCGGCCGGCGACTTTCGATAGAACTGGCCGCCCTGATGGCCGGGGCAATCGAAGGCGATATTGGCCTCCCCGTCATAGGCCATCATGCCGCCGAAGAAGGGCGGCAGCAAAGATTTGCCGTAATTGACCGCACTGGAGACGATCTGCTTGGCGTAGAAGGTCGGCGTCTGCTGGCCGAGATAAACGAAGCCATCCACTTCGCCGGCCATTTCGACGACATCCATATCCGCGATCGTCAGCGTATCGGCCATCGCCCAGATCGGCGTGCGGAAACCAATATCCCTGACGGAACGCAGGAAGCCGCGAGCCGCCTGCAGCTTGCCACCCTCGACCGAGCCGACATAGGCGCCGACATCCGCATCCTCGGACACATCGGCCGAATAGTCGCCGCGCAGTTCCACCTCGAAGCCTTGGGCATTGATCTGTGCGACCAATTCCTGCGCCTGAGAATTGTCACGGTCGACAACGGCCACGATCTTCAGCATCTTGTGGAACGGTATGGCAACCGTCGGAGATTTCACATCGCGCGGGATCATTCCTGTCCCTCCTCTGCAATGCAATCGACGAGATAGCGGCGGCCGCCGTCGCCGGGAGCGAAGCGAAGGCCATGGATATCGGTTTCGAAACCGGGAAACTTTCGGTCGAAATCGCGGGCGTAGAGCAGATAGTCCTGAATGGACTTCGTCGACTGGGTGATCCGCTCGCCCGGCATGATCAGCGGAATTCCCGGCGGATAGGGAACGATCATCACGGCGAGGATGCGGTTCATGAGACCGTCGATTTCGACACTCTCGATCCGGCTCTTGACCAGCCGGTCGTAGGCATCGGCAGGACGCAGCGCCATTTCGGGCAGCACCGTGTACATCTCGCGCTGCGCCTTCGGCACGTCGTCCTTGCGGTAGACCGCATGGATCTCTCCGCACAGATCCTTCAGCCCCATGCCGGCATAGGCTTCCGGATGCGCTGCGGCAAGCGACGGCAGCGCCCGCGTCAATGGCGCATTGGCATCGTAGAGGTCCTTGAAATTGATGAGCTCGGTGACGAGCGTGCTCCACTTGCCGCGGGTGATGCCCATCGAGAAGAGAACCAGGAAGGAATAGAGCCCGGTCTTTTCGATCTCGATCCGCCGGGAGGAGAGGAACTTGGTGATAACCGCCGCCGGAATCCCCTGTTCCTGCATGATGCCGCTGGCCGAAAGACCCGGCGATAGGATGGTGACCTTGATCGGATCGACCATGACATGATTTTCGGCAAGGTCTGCAAAACCATGCCAAGGATCGCCCGGCTTCAGCACCCAGTCGGCATGAGTATCGCTCGGCGTCTGTTCGGCGACCGTCGGCTCCCACACATCGAACCACCAGCTGCCTTCCGTCTGTTTTCTCACGCCATTCATCGCCCGGCGGAAGCTGATCGCCTCATCGATCGTCTCCTGTACGAGCGCACGTCCCGCCGGCTGCTCCATCATCGCGGCGGCGACATCGCAGGAGGCGATGATGCCGTATTGCGGCGAGGTCGAGGTGTGCATCATGAAGGCTTCGTTGAAGCGCGTGACGTCGAGACGTTTGTTCTCGGCGTGCTGGATGTGGATCATCGATGCCTGCGAGAGCGCGGCCAGCAGCTTGTGCGTCGAGTGCGTCGCAAAGGTAATGGCATTTTTCGATCGCGCCGGCTGGTTCGACGAGATGCCGTGAAAACCATCATAGAATTCGTGGAAATTGGCATAGGCATACCAGGCCTCGTCGAAGTGCAGCACCTCGACCGCATCGCCAAGCGAAGCCTTGATCGCATCGACGTTGTAGCAGAGGCCGTCATAGGTCGAGTTGGTGATGACCATCAGCCGGACCTTGCCGCTCGTCTGCCCGGCAAAGGGGCTTGCGGCAATCTTGCCGGCGATTGCCTCAGGCGTGAACTGGTCCTTCGAGATCGGTCCTATGATCCCGAGCCCGTTGCGCGAGGGGATCAGATAGATCGGCGTGGCACCCGTCATGATCAGGGAATGCAGGATGGATTTGTGGCAGTTGCGGTCGCACAGCACGAGATCGCCGCGCCCGACCATGCCATGCCAGACAATCTTGTTGGCGGTCGACGTGCCGCCGACGACGAACAGGGTTTCGTCCGTGCCGAAAATGCGCGCGGCATTGCGCTCGCCCTCGGCGATCGGCCCGACATGATCCAGTAGCGAACCCACGCTGCCGACCGAGACCGAGATGTCGGAGCGCAGCGTGTTTTCACCGAAGAACGTATAGAAGAGCTGGCCGACCGGGCTCTTGCGGAACGCGACGCCGCCGCCGTGGCCGGGCGTGTGCCAGGAATAGGCGCCCTCGAGCGTATAATCCATCAACGCCTTGAACATCGGCGGCGGCAGCCGGTCGAGATAGTTGCGGGCGGCCTGCGCGATGGCGCGCGCCATGAATTCCGCCGTATCCTCGAACAGCCGGAAGAAGGCATTGGCGTGGCGCAGCACTGCAGCTGGCACGTCTTCCGCGGTCGTATCGTCGCCGAACAGGAAGATCGGCAGGCGGTCGTTCCTCTGGCGCTTTGCGGCCAGAACCTCTCCGAGCACCTGCCAGCGCGTGACCTTGTCCTCGGCGCCGTCGACGGAAACCAGCCAGCAGGATTCGGTGTTGAAGATATGCACCAGGCGCCGCGCATCCTCATAGGAAACGCCGGAAACGATCCGGAAGCCCTCCTTCTCGATTGCAGCAGCCAGATCGCGCATGCCGCGTCCGGCGGCGCTCTTGCCATCAAAATCCTCGTCGATAACGGCTATTGGAAATGCCTTCTGGAATTCCATGCCTTCCTCCAGAAACCGAGCGTCAAAGGCCGTGGCCGCTCTGCAGCGATCCGCATCTCAGCTGGAAGGATGGTACATGACGGGTGGTGCACCGTCGTTGATTGCAATCAACGTCAGGCAAAGCATTTCAATATCGATAGGGGGCCTATTCCGCCCATTCCGCATCGGCCGTGAAGGCGATCGTCAGCCAGCGATTGGCGCTCTCATCGCCGATCGCATCGCCGATCTCGTCCCTCAGCGCGTCCCATTCCTCCACCGTCTTCGCGGGAAGTCCTTCGGGCACGATGAAATAGAGCTCGATCTGCATTGCCCGGCCGACCTGGGCGACATAGGCGCGATGCGAGAGGAAACCGAGGCGGCGAACGGCTTCCGAGGCAACGCGGTCGACATGCTCCTGGAGGTCGACGGGAGCAATCAGCAGGATTTCGGTCAACGCCTTCCAGACGGTGCCGATCGGAAGCGGGATCATGACCAGGCAGACCAGCGCCAGAACCGCGGGGTCCATGTAGCTGGCGACCCAGGCGGCCGGCGTCGCCTGTACGGCCATACCGATCAGAAATGCAATCAGCAGGGCTAGCGCGATGGCGCCGGACATGATCCAGGCCTTGATGTCGAGCGAGACGAAATCGGATTTGATGCGGGCGTTCAGCCTGATGCCGAGAA
The DNA here is from genome assembly GCF_002531825.1 of Rhizobium sp. J15. Taxonomy (GTDB): domain Bacteria; phylum Pseudomonadota; class Alphaproteobacteria; order Rhizobiales; family Rhizobiaceae; genus Rhizobium. The sequence continues at coordinate 54,473 of NZ_NWSX01000011.1, forward strand.
AAACCATGGCGACGCAGACAAGCAGGGTCGCCGCGGAATAGGCGACCGCCATGCCGAACTGCAGTTCGTGGCCGCCGTTCAGGATGCTGATGATCGCGCTGATCAGCGCATAGATGGCGACCGCGATCAGCAGACAGCCATTGAGCATCAGCACCATGGGCTCCAGATGCCAGAAACCCATGGTAAAGCGGTTTCGGATCCTGCCGGATTTCGCGTCGCTCTGCGTCGATTTGACGATAAGGCTGGAAACCCCGAGTGCAAGGCCGGTCATGGCCGCATCGGCCAGCGAATAAACGCCGTCGAAGGCGATCGAGAACGAACCGGAAAGGATGCCGAAGACAATCCCGAGCGTAGCAACCACGACCGTCGCCGCGATCGAGACCCTGAGAAACCCCTGCTCCCCCAACATCCTCGCCCCGCCTCCGACACCCTTCATGCCAATCGTTTTATGCTGATCGTGAAGGCAAGGCGAGGTGGGTCTGCTTTTTCTCCTGGCGGTCGCGGTCCCGCAGCAACCGCGCGAGTATCCGAGCGAGGAGGCCGCGCGGCTCAGCCTGGGTCTGTCCTGGGCAGAAACCGGTCATTTCGTATAGAAGGTCATGTTGCCGTTGCGTGCCCGCGAGACCCATTCGATGTCGTTCGCGGTGAGCTTTTTGGTCTTGAGTTGGGCGGTAAGCCATTTGTTCGCGCGGATCGCATCCCTGATGGCTTTGACGTGCTCCTCGCTTCCCTGTGTAGGGTGTGCGCCGGTCTCCGAAAAATCCGCCGTCCTATAGCTGACGATCGTGAATCGTCTGTCGTGATAGGTTCGCACCGCCTCCGGCAGGTTCTCGCTCCAGTTCATTCTGCGATATTCGCGTCTCGTCTGCTGGGCATCGACCGGGACAATTCCGGCGGCGGCAGTGATTACGGCAAGTCCAATGATCATGGCCATCTTCATCGCACTAACTCCCGAGAACAAAATGATGTTCGGCTATAGAGGATAGCTTATGCACTGGCGCCGGGCATTGAGCACGATCAATGGCGTTCAAACAAGAACGGCGCCTCCCGCCTGCTCGCACCAGCTACGGCACGATGCCGAAAAGACGGGCGCCACTACGCATTGAACCGGATTGCGGCGTCCGTTCTTTGGGAGGAAAATTGCGTCCGGGAACGGAAGTCCGAGCCGATATCGGCATCGGAAAAGGCGTCTCTCGGGAGGGGGCCATGACAACGTCGCCAAATGGCAAGAGTCTGGGACTTGCCGCCTGCACCGCCATCGTGGTCGGAAATATGGTGGGGTCGGGCTTTTATCTTTCGCCGGCCGCGGTGGCACCCTACGGCAACCTCGCGATCATCGTCTGGATCCTCATGGGCGCGGGCGCGATCTGCCTCGGCCTCACCTTTGCGCGTCTGGCGAGCCTCGTGCCCGCCGTCGGTGGCCCCTACGCCTATACGAGGCTCGCCTATGGCGATTTCGCCGGCTTCCTGATTGCTTGGGGCTACTGGATTTCCATCTGGACGTCTCTGCCGGTCATCGCCATTGCCTTTGCCGGCGTGATGGTCGATCTCTTCCCCGCGCTCGGCAATCGCTTCGCCGCAACCATGCTGACGCTTGGGGTGATCTGGGCGATTGTGCTCGTCAATCTCCGCGGCGTTCATGCGGCGGGTCTCTTTGCGCAGGTCACCACCTACGCCAAGCTTCTCCCCTTCGGCGCCGTCGCCATCATCGGCCTCTTCTTTATCGACACGTCCCATTTCTCCGAATTCAATCCAAGCGGCCAGCCGCTGCTGCAGTCGATCGCGACGCTGGCGCCGCTGACGATGTTTGCCTATCTCGGGCTGGAATCGGCAACCGTGCCCGCAGGCGATGTCGAAAACGCGGAGCGGACCATCCCGCGCTCCACCGTCCTTGGAATCTCGATCGCCGCGGTGCTCTACGTGCTCGGCACCATCGTGGTGATGGGCCTCGTGCCACGCGAACAGTTGGTTCGCTCGGTCGCACCCTTCTCCGAAGCAGCCGGCATGATGTGGGGGCGCGGCGGCGAACTGGCGATCTCGATCGCCGTCCTGGTCTCCTCGATCGGCGCCTTGAACGGCTGGACCCTGCTGATGGGACAAGTGCCGATGGCCGCTGCTCGCGACGGGCTATTTCCTCCGCTTTTCGCGCGGCTCTCTTCCCGCGGCGTCCCGGCTCTGGGCATGATCGTCTCGGCCTTGTTCGCGACCCTGCTGGTTCTCGCTCAGGCTGTCGGGGCCGAAGGATTTGCTGCAGCCTATCGGCTGATGGTCGGGCTGAGCACGATGGCGGCCGTCGTTCCCTACGCCTTCTGCTCACTGGCCGGCACTCTTGTGGCCGGCGTGACGCTCGGGCGAATGCCGCGTGTAAGCGCCATCGAACTGATCGCCTTCGCTTTTGCGATCTTTACCCTCTATGGCTCAGGCGCGGAGCCGGTGCTCTATGGGCTGGTACTGCTGATGCTCGGCATCCCCGTCTACGTCTGGCAAAGGCGGAATGCGGCGCCGGCGATCGAACGTCAAAAGGCGTCAGGAGGTGCGGCAACGCACCCGGCCGTGTCGGGATAGGCAGGCTCGAAGGGCCGGACAGGTTCAGGCGTGCCAGCTCAACCCGGCAAAGCTCTCGCTGATGATTGTTCCGCGCTCGCCGCGCACCATTCCCGCAATATCCGCAAGGGCTCCGATCGCAGCGGTCCTGCCGCCCATGCGCGCAAAATGGCAGGCGGCATCAACCTTCGGGCCCATTGATCCGGCCGGGAAGGAAAACTGCTTGAAATCGTCGGGACGGGCTCGATGGATCGCCTTCTGCGACGGCTTGCCCCAGTCGGTGCAGACAGCCTCGGCATCCGTCGCCATGATCAGGAGATCGGCGTAAAGCTCGCGCGCCAGAAGCTCCGAGCACAGATCCTTGTCGATCACGGCTTCGACGCCGATCAGCTTCCGGTCAGCGCCCTTTTCGTACATCGTCGGAATGCCGCCGCCGCCCGCGCAGATCACGATCGTGCGCTGCTCCAGCAGCCAGCGGACCGGACGGATCTCGAAGATGCGCTTGGGCGCCGGCGAGGCAACGACGCGCCGCCATTTTTCACCGTCCTGTTTGAAGACCCATCCCTTTTCCGTGCGGATCCGCTCCGCCTCCGCCTGGTCGTAGACAGGACCGACGAACTTGGTGGGGTTCTGGAAGCCGGGATCGGCGGCATCGACTTCGACCATAGTCAGCAGCGTCGCCAAAGGCTGCTCGAACGGCAGGAGATTGCCGAGCTCCTGTTCCAGCATATAGCCGATCATGCCTTCGGTCTCGGCGCCGAGAACGTCGAGCGGATAGGCTTCCTCGGGTTTGTAGGCTGCGCCCTGAAGGGCAAGCAGTCCGACCTGCGGCCCGTTGCCGTGCGTGACGACGATCTCATGTTCGGCGGCCAGGGGCGCGATCGCCTGAGCGGCGATGCGCGCATTCCGCCTCTGGGTGTCGGCCGTCATGGCTTCCCCGCGCCGGAGAAGCGCATTTCCGCCGAGCGCAATAACCACACGCATGTCAATCTCCCAGCGTCGCGACAAGCAGGGCCTTGATCGTGTGCAGACGATTTTCCGCCTGCTCGAAGGCGACATTGGCCTCGGATTCGAAAACGTCGTTGGTCACTTCGAGCCCGTTCTCCATGCCGTAATCTTCGGCGATCTGTTTGCCGAGCGTGGTTTCGGTGTCGTGGAACGCCGGCAGGCAATGCATGAACTTGGTCTGCCGGTTGCCAGTCGCCCTCATCAGGTCCTCGTTGACTTGATAGGGAGTGAGCAATTTGATGCGCTCGCGCCAGACATCTTTCGGCTCGCCCATCGAAACCCAGACGTCGGTGTGGATGAAATCGACGTCCTTGACCGCCTCTCTGGGATCTTCGGTCACCAGCAGTCGCGCGCCCGAGGCCTGCTGCAAATCCTTGGCGATCTTCATGTATTCTTCCGAAGGCCACAGCGATCTCGGCCCGCAGATACGCACATCCATGCCGAGCAGGCAGCCGACGATCAGCAGCGAATGCCCCATGTTGGACCGGGTGTCGCCGACATAGGCATATTTGATCTCAGCGATCGGCTTGTCGCTATGTTCGCGCATCGTCATGACGTCGGCGATCATCTGCGTCGGATGATATTCGTCGGTCAGACCGTTATAGACGGGCACCCCGGCATATTTTGCCAGCGTCTCCACGCCTTTCTGCGCGGAGCCGCGATATTCGATCGCGTCATACATGCGCCCCAGCACCCGCGCCGTGTCCTTGAAGGATTCCTTGTGCCCGATCTGCGAGCCGGACGGATCGAGATAGGTCACATTGGCGCCCTGGTCCGAGCAGGCGACTTCGAAGGCGCACCGCGTCCGCGTCGAGGTCTTTTCGAAGATCAGGCAGATTTCCTTGCCTTTCAGATGCTCCTGCTCGGTGCGGGCATATTTCGCCCGCTTCAGATCGCGGGCGAGATCGAGGAGATAGCGGAATTCCCGCGGGGTATAGTCCTGCACGGTCAGAAGCGAGCGATTGCGCAGATTGAAACTCATGGTCTTGCTCCGTCGGTCCGGTTCGTGAGTGTGAAACGTCAGTAGGCGGGCTCGCGCCAGATGGGGCATGTCATGCAGTGCCCGCCACCGCGGCCGCGGCCGAGTTCGGAGCCGCGAATGGTGATGACCTCGATCCCCGCCTTGCGCAGAAGCGTATTCGTGTAGGTGTTGCGGTCGTAGGCGACGACGACGCCGGGCTCGAGTGCCACGACATTATTGCCATCGTCCCATTGTTCGCGCTCGGCCTGGTAGGCATTGCCGCCGGTCTCGACGGTGCGCAATTGCGGCAGCTCGAGCGCCTCGCTGACGACATCGAGCATCGGCCGGGCTTCCGGATGAATCTCGAAGGTGCCGTCGTCGTCTTTCGGATACATGCTGTAGCAGCGGACCTGGTCGACCACCTCGGCAAACAACGTGACGACGTCGCGATCGCAGAAACTGAAGACAGTGTCGAGGTGCATGGCCGCACGGCTCTTCGGCATCAGGCAGCCGATCACCCTCTTTGCGGCCTTGCCTCTGAACAGCGCCTGCGCCACCTGGCCGACTGCCTGGTAGGTGGTGCGCTCGCCCATGCCGATGAGGACGGTGCCGTTGCCGATCGGCATGACGTCGCCGCCCTCCATCGAGGCATTGGCGAACGGATGGTCCGAATCGCCCCACCAGATCTGGAAATTGCCGCCGAGGAAGATCGGATGAAACTTGTAGACCGCACGCTGGATCAGCGTCTCCGCGCGCCTTGCCGGCCAGAACATCGGGTTGCACGTCACGCCGCCGTAAATCCAGCAGGAGGGATCGCGCTGGAACAGCGTGTTCGGGATCGGCGGAATGACGAAATCCGTCTCCGGCAAGGCGCTGAGCATCAGCGACTTCGCCTTGACCTCGGGCAGATCGGAGATCGCGATGCCGCCGATCATGAATGCGGCGAGCTGCGCCGGCGGCATTTCGTCAAGCCAGGGCCGTATCGCTTCCGCGATCTGCGAGCCGAGCACATTCGCCGTGATGCGCCTATCCAACACGAAATCGCGCGCCTGGCTGTTGGCAAGCGTCTGGCCAAGAAGGTCGTGCAGCTCGAGAACTTCAACACCCCGTTCCTGCATCTTCAACACAAAGTCAAAATGATCTTTCTGCGCCTCGTGAACCCATAGGACATCGTCAAAAAGCAGATCATGGCAGTTGGCAGGCGTCAGGCGCTGATGAGCCAGGGACGGCCGGCAAACCATGACGGTTCTCAGCTTTCCAACTTCGGAATGAACACCGAAACCACGCATGCGGTCCTCCTCCAGCAAACAGGTCGGCAACCGGATAACGCCCGCGCCGCCGGCTCTCCTGCATCAGCCTATTGGGGCCGGCCCGCCGGTGTCATTGATTGCAGACAAGGTGCAGCGCAGCATTTATGGTTCTCATGATGTCGGGAGTGGGAAATAGGTCCGTCAAAGACAATCGGATGCACCGCGTTCCTGTCTCCGCCATGCACGCCAATGTGAGGGATGAACGTCGACTATCTCGCGGGTCAGCGCATTGACCCATCCGCCAGGGACGCGTTGGCAGGGAAAAACCAAGGTATGAATACCTTCGTCGTCGATGACGGCGAGCTCGATGTCCTGTTCAAACGGAGCCTCAACGACCAATCGCCAAATCACCGAACCCCTCCTCGGCGATGCATGGGCGTCGGCCGGTGTTCCGTTCCAGAGTAGCGGAACCATGGACGAACGGCATTGAGCCGGATCAATGGAGAGTAGATCCGGCTGAAACGCCGGCGCAACGGACCTCGGCTGGCCGGGGCATGGGTGAGTGCAATAGAGTCTACGCGATACTACACTCGTCACCCGTTCAAAGATGGTAAACTCATGCTGTTGTTGTGAAGGAAGGCAGTCGAGGCACTGAATACGTCTCAATGGGGCGGAGGAGACCATCATGTCCATCAAGATGGAGGCGCCGCATATTGCCGAATATCGTTCCGTTGCCTCAAGCTTGACCGGGCGAACCCCGTTCATCGGAGCGCAAATAGTGCGCCGCAAAGCCGGGCGCGTTTTACCCGAGGGAGAGAACGTGCCAAGGATGAACTCGATCCGGCAACTCTATGAACACCTGCCGGACGCAGTGTTCTTCATGGGTGCCGACAACAGGGTTTCGGCCTGCAACAGGGCTGCGGTGGCCTTGTTCGGTTATGAAGAAGGCGAATTACTCGGCCGCAAGATCGACTTCGTCTGGTCTTCGACGCCGGATGTTCAGCTCAAGGGACGCTGGGCAGACCAGGGTGTGTTGCGTGCCGGTATCGCGCTGACCAAGAGCGGCGCCCGCTTTCCGGTTGCCCTGACCATCATCCGGGAACAAGGCGAGAAAGAAACCTTCACCGCAGCGGTCTTTGAGGACTTCCGGACCGAGCGCGAAACATTGCAGCAGGTGCAGGAGCTTCGCAGCGAGCTGGCCCGGCTTGCGCGGATAGCCGCGCTTGGGGAAATGACTTCGACGCTGGCGCACGAGCTTTCCCAGCCGCTGACCTCGATCGGCGCGTATGCGGAGGGCTGCGGGCGTCTTATGGAGAACGATCGCAACGGGTGTCACGCGGAGCTTCGCGAAGCCCTGTCGAAAATTGCGCAGCACGCCTTGTGGGCGGGAGCGATCGTCCAGAATATCCGCGAATTCGCAAAGCGCGGCGCCGACGAAAAAAGGCCGGAAGCGATGCATGCGCTGATCCATGAGGCGACGCCCCTCGCCCTTGCGGGCTCTCGAGGCCAAGGGCTTCATACCGATTTCCAGTTCGACGCGGAGCGTGACATCGTGTTGGTCGACCGTATCCAGATCCTCCAGGTGCTGACAAATCTTCTTCGCAATGCGGTTGAAGCAACCGACGGCACGAAATCCCCCCATATTTCGATCCGCACCAGAATCGACGACCTCTCCCATCTTGTCGTCGACGTGTCCGACAACGGCTGCGGGATTGCCGCGGAGATCGAAGAGGCGCTGTTTCGTCCCTTCGTCACGACGAAACCCCACGGCCTCGGCATGGGGCTGGCATTGTCCAAGCGCATCGTCGAAGCGCATGGAGGCCGGATAGCTGCACGCAGGGGACCGCAGGACGGTTCGATCCTCACATTTTCTCTTCCGCTGGTGGAGACCACAGCCAATGACGAACGACCTTATGATCCATCTCGTCGATGACGAAGAATCGCTCAGGCGATCCCTGACGTTTCTGCTGGTGTCGGCAGGCTTTGCCGTTCGTGCGCACAGCTGCGCAAAAGCGTTTCTGGAACTTCTGCCCCTTTCGGGACGGAACTGCCTCGTGACGGACCTGCGGATGCCCGATGTCAATGGCATCGAATTGCTCCAGCAGATGCACCGGTTCAACATGGATGTCCCTGCGATCGTCATCACCGGCCAGGGCGATGTCGCCGCGGCCGTGCAGGCAATGAAGGCCGGGGCATTCGATTTTCTGGAAAAGCCTCTGAGGGAAGAGGCGCTGATTGCCGCCATCAACGGCGCGGTGGGGCAGAGGCGGACCGGCAGGGCCATCGCCGGCTCCGAAAGCATTGCCACCCGGCTTCGCCAGCTCACCGAACGCGAACATCAGGTTCTGGCCGGCGTGCTCGATGGCTTACAGAACAAGATGATCGCCTATCATCTCGGCATCAGCGTGCGCACGGTGGAAGTCCATCGTGCCAATGTGATGGCTAAGATGGGGGCGCGCAATCTGGCGGAACTCATGCGAATGGCCATTACCGTCGATACCCCAGCGCAATCCCTCGAAACACAGGTGTGACAGCGGCTATGGAACGGAAGCTGGGCCGGCCAGCTTGCGGCCATTCCCGATTTCCTTGACGATTTGCGTGGCAATCTCGTCCTCCACGTCGAGAATAGCCTGATTGCGCAGGTCGCGCTCGTACTGGTTTGCCCAGATGACCGTACCGTCAGCGCCGTTGATCAGGCGCACATGCAGATGAAGGACCGTGCCCTCGACCAGCGCGCTCCCCTGCAGGTTCAGCAGCGAGCCACTCGCCCCCGCGACGGACCGGCCCGGGGCAAACACGACGAGGTCATCGATCTTCATGAGCTTCGCAATGAGTTGATCGGCCAGTCCGCTGGCGAAATCCGCTCCCTGTGTGTTGTCGCCGAGGGCCGCAAAGGGTTCCAGCATAATCCCGGTCTTGCCTTCCGGTGTCGACGGGACAGCGGCCGGTGACGGTTCGCGCGGCGAAAGATAGGCTTCGAGAGGACGAATGAGCGCCAGGATCGCCATTACGCCGAAGAGCGCGGGCACCCCGATCGGCAGCAGAAGATCGCGATACGCCAGCGGTTGGCCGGGGTTGTTCCGTCTGTTTCCGGGGCTTTGTACCGCGGGCTTTTCGTCGGCATCCGAGCCGCCTTCATCGGTCGAAAAATTTGGCGAATATCCGCCTTTGGGAATGGTAATCCGGATCGGGTCGTCGCGTCCGCAGACGAGGTAGTAACGCTCCAGCGCGCGACGGATGCGCCCTGCCTCGATGCGGACGACCGGATCATTCTGCGCATCGAAGGAAGCATCCCTTCCGAAAACTGCCTGCGCGATCGTGTAGGCCTTGAGTTGCTCCTGGCGCCCTTCCAGCGTCTCTTCGACGATATATTGCAGAAAGTGCCGCCCGCGTTCGGGAGCATGGAACTCTACGCTGGCGAGTATGCGGTCAAGCTGCGCGCGCACGTCCGCAGGGTTTTGAAATGCGCGGCTATCCCCCTTCTCTTCCGATGCCATCGCGACCTCCCGCGATACCTTCGTATCGTCTCAACAAGGGGCGTAACTTTATACACCCGGCGGCGGACCGAGGCTTCCGTAGCAATACTTAAGGGATATCTCGAATAACGGGGCAGGCTGAAATTGCTTATGCTGCAATGCGGACGGGGGCGACGCACATGCTTCAAGACCATGCAATCCGACAGCACACAGCAGGTACGGGCCATCGCTATGGGGCGGCGTCCGCGACGGCCAGGGATCACTCGATCAGGCTCAAGGCGGACGAGACGATCTATAGCGAAGGCGAACACGCGCGGGCGATCTATCAGGTCGAAGCGGGCGCGGTGCGGATCTACCGCCTGACGGCAAGCGGGCAGCGTTATATCCTGTCCTTCTGCGGCAAGGGCGAATGGTTCGGGCTGGAAACCGGCAATGTGCGAACCGACTTTGCGGAAGCTGTTTGCGAAACCTGCATCAGGCCGTTTCGCGCCAACCGGGACGCGATCGTCCCGATAGATCTGCTTCACATCGCCCTGACGAACCTTGCGAAGGCGCAGCACAAACAGCTCGTCATTACCGAGCAGAGCGCATTGAAGCGGGTGGCGGCCTTCGTATTTGAAATGGCCGATCGCCAGCCGGAAGATTGCGAATTCGATATGATGATGTCTCGCACCGATATTGCCGACTATCTCGGCCTGACCGTGGAGACCGTCGCCCGCTGTTTCACGAAGCTCCGCGAAAAACGCATCATTTGCCTGAACGGCAAGCTGCAGCGCATCGTCCGCCTGCTCGATCGCGATGCGCTCATTGCACTGACGAGCTAGAGCATGTCGCGCAAAAGTGTTCAGCGGTTTTCGGAAGACCGCTCCTGCCGCAGAAGGGGATTGAACATGAAGCACGCATCCCGCAGAGGATCGAAAACATTGGCTGGAGCGCTCCTTGCAGGTCTGCTGCCGCTTACCGCCTTTCCGCTTGCCGGCGCCCGGGCGCAGGACAATCCGTTCGACCAATTTCCTGTGATCATCCAGTGCAAATACAACGAAACCTATCACGCCTTTTACTTATCGCGCGTCTCGCAGGACGGGATCGCGACCTATGTGGCGTCAGAGCGGATTGCCGGCACGATCACGCTCGACGGCAAGGCGAAGGCAATCGGTGGCGAAGGCGGCGGCAGCTGCGTCGGCAAAACGCTGACGGAGCTCCGCGCTTCCGGTCAGGCTTTCGATATCAAGCGTTAGGGTTGCTGCCGCATCGCATCCAGTCGACACAGGCCGAGCTTTGCCATGGGAGCGTAGGGCTTTTTTTACGTTCAGAGGTCGACCGCGAAAGAATAGCCGGCCGAACGAACAAAGATGCCGCCGAAGCCGCTGAAATAGCCTTGCTATTTCGAGACCACACTATTGAGGCTGGCTTAGGAAAATATGGTAGCGGAGGAGGGATTTGAACCCCCGACACAAGGATTATGATTCCTCTGCTCTGACCTACTGAGCTACTCCGCCACTGGTCAAACGAACCCTGCTCGCGAAGCGCTGCGGGCTCGTGGGATGAGCGGCTTATAAGGTGCGCTTCGGCTTTGTGTCAAGCGCATGATGGAGAAAAACGGCAGGCTTTGCTGCACGCCCTCTCCTATCGGTTTCAGGCGGCAACAGGACTGGCGAGCAGCGCCTTGAGCGAAGCCTCGGCCGAGGGTTCGCGCTCGGAGCGTTCGATGAAACCGCCGCCGAACACGCGGGCGTCGTCGCCGGGTGCGGAATAGAGCGCACAGGCCTGGCCGGGCGCGATACCGGCCTCGCCGACCGTGAGGTCGACATAGGTGCCGGTGGCATCGATGTGCAGCACGGCGGGCGCCGGCGCCCTGGTCGAGCGGACCTTGGCGTAGCAGGCGAAGCCTTCGCCGGACGCCGCTTCCGCAAGCGTTTCGTCGCCCAGCCAGTTGACGTCGCGCAGATAGACGCGATGCGTCTCCAGCGCCTCCTTCGGTCCGACGATGACGCGGCGCGAGCGGGCATCGAGATAGACGACGTAGAGCGGCTCGCCGGTGGCGATGCCGATGCCGCGGCGCTGGCCGATGGTGAAGTGCAGGATGCCTTCATGCGTTCCCAGGATGCGGCCGTCGAGATGGACGATCTCGCCGGCAAGCGCCGCATTCGGCTTCAGCTTGGTGATGATGTCGGAATATTTGCCCTGCGGTACGAAGCAGATGTCCTGGCTGTCGGCCTTCTTGGCGACGACGAGACCCATCTCTTCGGCGAGCCGGCGGGTTTCGGCCTTCGGCAGGCCGCCCAAGGGAAAGCGCAGATAATCGATCTGCTCCTGGGTCGTAGCGAAGAGGAAATAGCTTTGGTCGCGGTCGGCATCGGCCGGCCGGAACAGCGCGCGGCGGCCGGGATTATCAGGCGAAGGTTTCGGCCGCGAGCGGATATAATGGCCGGTCGCCAGCGCATCGGCGCCGAGTTCCTTGGCAGTCGCCAAGAGATCCGCGAATTTGACCGTCTGGTTGCAGGAAACGCAGGGGATCGGTGTTTCGCCGGCCACATAGCTTTCGGCGAAGGGATTGATCACCGTCTCGCGAAAGCGCTTTTCGTAATCGAGCACATAGTGCGGGATGCCGAGCGTTTCGCAGACGCGGCGCGCATCGTCGATATCCTGGCCGGCGCAGCAGGATCCGGCGCGGTGAACGGCCGCCCCATGGTCGTAAAGCTGCAGCGTGATGCCGAGCACATCGTAACCCTGCTGTTTGAGAAGGCCGGCCACGACAGAGGAATCGACGCCGCCCGACATGGCAACGACGACACGGGTCTCTTCCGGCTTCTTGTCAAAATCCAGTGTGTTCAACGATGGTGCCAATTCTGCGCTGTTTCGATCCGCCGTTCTGACTTCGGAATGTGGCGGATTTCCTGCATTTCCGGCGGGATCGGCCGCCAGCTTTCATGGGCGACGGATATAGAAACTATTGCGCCCGCGCGCAAGTACCGGCTTTTCGGCCGGCTTTGCGGCGGCCATATGCGCATGCGCATTGCAGCTATTCGCAATCGACCTTTGCCCGCCCGCGTTTCATGGCGTAGAGGAAAATGACGCACCTTAGAAGATTCGGATATATGACAGCCGCCTCAACCACGCTTCGCGGCGTCCTTGTCGCATTCGCCGGCTATGCCGTCTTTGCTTTCAGCGATGCATCCATCAAAGCCTTGCACGGCACGATTCCTGCCTTCCAGGTCGCCTTCATCGGCGCGGTGCTCAGCATGTCCGCCCTTCCCTTCATCAAGGGGCCGGGCGATTCATGGCTCGACATCTTCGCGACGACCAACCGGCCGCTGTGGATGGCGCGCTTTGCCGCCGGCGCAGCCGGCTCGATCGCCTCCATCATCGCCTTCACCAAGCTGCCGATGGCCGAGGCCTTCTGTCTGCTGTTCCTGTTGCCCTCCGTCGTCACCATCCTTTCGGTGATTTTTCTCAAGGAGGATGTGCGCTGGCAACGCTGGGCGGCCGTCATCGTCGGCTTCCTCGGTGTGCTGGTCGTTCTGCGGCCCGGCTTCCGCGAATTGTCCGTCGGGCATCTGGCCGCAACCATCGGCGCCGTCGCCGCCGGCGTCGCCATCGTCATCCTGCGCGCGCTCGGCCCGGCCGAGAAACGGCTGTCGCTCTATGGCGCTTCCCTCCTCGGCACGCTCATCGTCAGCGGCGTTCTGATGCTCTCGGAGATCGTCGTGCCTACGCCGCAGCAATGGGTCTTTCTCACAGGTTACGGATTGCTGGGTGCCGCCGGCAACGTGATGCTGATGACAGCCGCGCGCCTCGCCCCGGCGACTCTGGTCGCAACCCCGCAATACAGCCAGATGATCTGGGCGATCGCCTTCGGCTATCTCTTCTTCAACGATCACGTCGACCTGCCGATGGCCTTCGGCATCGTGCTCATCATCTGCTCCGGCCTGCTGACGCTGATCCGCGAGCGCAAGCGCCACGTGCCTCTGCCCGCAGCCGTCGCCTCCGGCGACGCGCAATCGCCGCTGGCCACGACGCCGGCCGAAGGCGATGCGCCGGCGCCTGGGCGGTAGGACGCGCAATCCGGCAATCAGCCGGCCACCAGCGTCCCAATTTGGGATTAATCCGAACCTACTAAAATAATACTCTTTCCGTGGAACGATTCCCCATGTCGCGCGTTGCAGGCTCATGTCGCAATCGAATTGCTGAGGAGGGTTTCATGGGCAGGTTCGGCACGACGACGGATTACGACAGGATCAGACACTGGATCGAAGAGCGTGGCGGCCATCCCGCCCGTATCAAGAACGCGACCGACAGCGAAACCGTCCGTGTCGATTTTTCCTCGGAAACGCAGGAAGATATTTCCTGGGACGAATTCTTCCGAGGGCTCGATGGCAGCAGGCGCGCGTTCCTTCATCGCACCAAGGCCGAGGACGACAGAGCCCGTTTCGGCAAGATGGTCCGCCGCAAGCGTTTGCCTCACTGAAATTACGCATTCCTGACGCAGAAAACCCGGCGCCGTTTCCAGCGCCGGGTTTTCCATATTTCCTTGGGAGGAAGAAACTCAGTCGATGTTGAAGGTTAGCAGCTTTGCCTGGCGGATCGCCTGGTGGGCCGTCAGCTGTGCGAGCACGGTGTCCTCCACCTCGCCATCGACATAGAGCAGCGCGATGGCGTCGCCGCCCTGCTTGTCGCGGCCGAGCTGGAAGTTGGCGATGTTGACGTTGGCGCCACCGAGCGTGGTGCCGATGAAGCCGATCATTCCAGGGACGTCGGTATTGGTGATGTAGATCATATGCGAACCGACATCGGCATCGAGGTTGATGCCCTTGATCTGGATGAAGCGCGGCTTGCCGTCCGAGAACACCGTGCCGGCGACCGAGCGCGTCATGCTTTCGGTCGTCACCGTCAGCTTGATATAGCCGTCGAAGACGCCCGTTTTATCGCGCTTCACCTCGGAGAGCACGATGCCCTTTTCCTTGATCATGATCGGCGCCGAAACCATGTTGACGTCGGCGACCTGCGGGCGGATGAGGCCAGCGAGAACCGCGCTCGTCAGCGCCCGCGTGTTCATGTTGGCGGTCACGCCGTCATAGAGAATCTCGATCTCCTTGATCGGCTCTTCGGTGACCTGACCGACGAAGGCGCCGAGAACGTCGGCAAGACGGATGAAGGGCTTCAGGATCGGCGCTTCTTCCGCGGTGATCGACGGCATGTTGATGGCGTTGGAGACCGCGCCCTTGACGAGGTAGTCCGACATCTGCTCGGCCACCTGCAGGGCGACGTTCTCCTGCGCCTCGGTCGTCGAAGCGCCGAGATGCGGTGTGCAGACGACATTCGGCAGGCCGAAGAGCGGGCTTTCCTTGGCGGGCTCGACCTCGAACACATCGAAGGCGGCACCGGCAACGTGACCCGACTTGATGGCTTCGGCAAGCGCCGCTTCATCGACCAGGCCGCCGCGGGCGCAGTTGATGATGCGCACGCCCGGCTTGGTCTTCGCCAGGGCTTCCTTGTTGAGGATGCCGCGCGTCTTGTCGGTCATCGGCACGTGCAGCGTGATGAAATCGGCGCGGGCGAAAAGCTCGTCCAGCTCGACCTTGGTGACGCCCATCTCCTCGGCGCGCTCCTTGGAGAGGAACGGGTCATAGGCGACGACATGCATCTTGAGGCCGATGGCGCGGGCGCAGACGATCGAGCCGATATTGCCGGCGCCGATGACGCCGAGCGTCTTGCCGGTGATCTCGACACCCATGAACTTCGACTTTTCCCACTTGCCGGCCTGCGTCGAGGTATCGGCTGCCGGAAGCTGGCGGGCGACGGCGAACATCAGCGCGATCGCGTGTTCGGCCGTCGTGATCGAGTTGCCGAAAGGCGTGTTCATGACGATGATGCCGCGGCGCGAGGCGGCGGGAATATCGACATTGTCGACACCGATGCCGGCGCGGCCGACGACCTTGAGGTTCTTCGCCCCTTCGATGATCTTTTCCGTCACCTTGGTGGCGGAACGGATGGCCAGGCCATCATACTTGCCGATGACTTCGAGCAGACGGTCCTTGTCCTTGCCGAGCTGCGGTTCGAAATCGACTTCGACGCCGCGGTCGCGGAAGATCTCGACGGCGGTTTCCGACAATTCGTCGGATACGAGAACGCGAGGTGCCATGAGGGACTCCTTCAAAAATGTTCAGCGATGGATGAAATCGGGATACTGGGCTCCGCCCTGTGGCGGAGCCGGATGCGATCACGTCAGGCAGCCGCCTGAGAGAGCTGCGCCTTCTGCGTCTCGAAGGCCCAGGAAAGCCAGGGCATCAGCTTCTGCATGTCGGACGCCTCGATCGTAGCGCCGGCCCAGATGCGCAGGCCGGACGGCGCGTCGCGATAGTGGCCGATGTCATAGGCGACACCTTCCTTTTCCAGGAGGCCGACCAGACCCTTGGCGAAATTCGCCTGGCCATCGTCGTCAAGAGCCGCGATGTCCTTGTCGACGATCTTCAGGCAGACGGAGGTGTTGGAGGCCGTTTCCGCCTTGACGGCGAGATTGGCGATCCAGTCGTTTGCCGCGACGAAATCGTGGATGACCTTGGCATTGGCATCGGCACGCGCGATCAGCGCCTTCAGGCCGCCGAGCTCCTTGGCCCAGAGCAGCGCATCGATATAGTCCTCGACGCAGAGCATGGACGGCGTGTTGATCGTCTCTCCCTGGAAGATGCCTTCCGTTAGCTTGCCGCCCGAGGTCATGCGGAAGATCTTCGGCAGCGGCCAGGCCGGCGTATACGTGGTGAGGCGCTCGACGGCGCGCGGCGAAAGAATGATGACGCCATGCGCGCCCTCGCCGCCCAGAACCTTCTGCCAGGAGAAGGTGACGACATCGAGCTTGGCGAAATCGAGTTCCTGGGCGAAAGCCGCCGAGGTGGCGTCGCAGATCGTCAGGCCCTTGCGGTCGGCGGGAATGAAATCGCCGTTCCGCACGCGCACGCCCGAAGTCGTGCCGTTCCAGGTGAAGACGACGTCGCGGTCGAAATCGACGGCCGAGAGATCGGGAAGCTCGCCGTAACCGGCTTCGAGCCTGCGCACATCCTTGAGCTTCAGCTGCTTGACGACATCGGTGACCCAGCCGGCGCCGAAGCTTTCCCAGGCGAGCATGTCGACGCCGCGTTCGCCGAGCAGCGACCAGAGCGCCATTTCGACGGCGCCGGTGTCGGAGGCCGGAACGATGCCGATGCGGTAATCCGCCGGCACTTCGAGAATTTCACGGGTAAGGTCGATGGCCTGCTTCAGCTTGGCCTTGCCGACCTTCGCGCGGTGCGAACGGCCGAGAGCCGCGTCGGAAAGCGCTTCGAGCGACCAACCGGGGCGCTTCGAGCAGGGGCCAGAAGAAAAATGGGTATTGTTCGGACGGATGTCCGGCTTTGCGGTCTTCGCCATGATGCTATCCTCTCAGATAGAAAGCCCTTCGTTGGGGAAGGGTGTCCCGCCGCCGTGTCTATGGATCGGCGGCGTCGTAGTCAAGACCGAAGTGTCGCAGAGGGAAGATATTTTGACGCAGGCGCGCTTGACGCAACAAAAAAGCCGCCCGGGTCGGGCGGCCTTCTGAGGATGAAGAGCGGCCTATTTATAGACCGGCTGCTGCAGCGGGATTTCCGGCGGCGGTTCGTAGCTCGCCTGGGCGCATCCGCCGAAGAGGTAGCGGCCACCGACGCGGACTTCATGGGCGCTGAGGCCCTTGTCGCGGCCTGGACCGCCATTTTCGGCATAACCGAACATGTTGCCGCCATCGATATGCAGGTAGCGGTAGCCGACATCGGCCTTGAAGTTGCAGGTCACGTCGACCGAGGCGCCGGCCATGAGGGCGTAGGTGAAGCGCCAGTTGCCCTTGCCGCCGTGAGTAACCTCGTCGTCGCAGAAGCTGCCGTCATCGGCGCAGGCGACGTTGCGCAGGTTCTTCCACTTCACGTAGGAACCGCCGATACCGGCGCCGACATAAGGCGTGACGTAGCCGTAGGTGCCGAGATCGACATAGGCGTTGGCAAGCAGCGTATAGGCGGTGAGCGAAGAGCGGTCAGTCGAGGTGCAATCCACCAGCGGGAAGCCGCACTGGCCGACCGTCGAGCCGCGGAAATCAGCTTCCGTCAGATAATCGAAGGTCAGATCGGTGCGCAGATAGCTGTTGATCTGATAACCGACACCGCCACCGATGGTCCATGCGTCATCGAGATCCGCGTCGTCGAAATCGACTTCCGTGGCGTTGCTGCCCTGGAAATAGCGCGCACCGCGCAGATCGGTGAAGGCATAGCCGACATCGCCGCGCAGATACCAGCCGGTGGCCTCGGTGACCGTCACCTCTGGCGGCTGCTCCGGGATGGGCTCGGCAGGAGCCAAGTCCGCGGAATAGGCGTTTGTCGCGATCAATAATGCGGCGAGGACGCCGGACAAGCTTCTCTTCATGGATCTCACTCCAAAATCCCGTTGCGCCGGCAGGCTCAGTCGCTGCCAATCTGATACGCTTCGCATGGATAATGAATTGGAAACGTTAAAAGCTGCTTAACCACGATTATTTACTGAAGATCTTGAAGCTTCCGGTAGAGGAAACTTGGATTGCCGCGGTAAAAGTCTTTGAAACTGCGATCTGACGATGCGATTTGGCTGGCATATGGATTTAACAAAAAAGCCGGCGCATGCGCACCGGCTCTTCGCGTAATCTATATTCGAAGAATTAAGCCGCCGTCCGGACGTTCGAGATCGTTCCGATCAGTTCGTTGACGATGCGCTCGATCTGGGCGCGGTCGTCGCCCTCGGCCATGACGCGGATCAGCGGCTCTGTGCCGGAGGGGCGGATGACGAGGCGGCCGTTCTTGGCGAGTTCGGCTTCGGCATCGGCGATCGCCTTCTGCACCTGGATATCCTCCAGCGGCTTGCCGCCGCTGATGCGGACGTTGCGCAGCAGTTGCGGCACCGGTTCGAAGCGGCGGCAGACCTCGCTGACCGTCCGGCCGGTGCGTTTGACGGCGGCAAGGATCTGCAGCGCGGCAACCAGGCCGTCGCCTGTCGTGCCGTAATCCGAGAGCACGATATGGCCGGACTGCTCGCCGCCGACATTGTAGTTGTGCTGGCGCATATGCTCGACGACATAGCGGTCGCCGACCTTCGTGCGGGCAAGGGCCATGCCACGCTCGTCGAGGAAGCGCTCGAGGCCGAGATTGGACATGACAGTGGCGACGATGCCGTTGCCGCGCAGCTGCTGGTTCTCGGCCCAGCTCTCGGCGATGACGGCCATCAGCTGGTCGCCGTCGACGATCGAGCCGTTCTCGTCGATGATGATGACGCGGTCCGCATCGCCGTCGAGAGCGATGCCGATATCGGCGCGCACTTCGTCGACCTTCTTCTGCAGCGCAACCGGGCTGGTCGAGCCGCAATTGAGATTGATATTCGTACCGTTCGGCTCGTTGCCGATGGTCACGACATCGGCGCCGAGCTCCCAGAGCACGGCCGGCGCCACCTTATAGGCAGCGCCATTGGCGCAGTCGATGGCGATCCGCAGGCCCTGCAGGGTCACGTCGCGCGGCAAGGTGCGCTTGGCATGTTCGATATAACGGTCATGCACGCCGTCGACGCGCTTGGCGCGGCCGATATCGTCGGATTTGGCGAGCTGCGCGTTCAGGTCCTTTTCGAGCAGATCCTCGATCTCTGCTTCGATGTCGTCGGAAAGCTTGTAGCCATCCGGGCCAAAAAGCTTGATGCCGTTGTCCTCGTAAGGATTGTGCGAAGCGGAGATCATCACGCCGATATCGCAGCGCAGGGAGCGCGTCAGCATGGCGACGGCAGGCGTCGGGATCGGGCCGAGAATGAAGGCATCGAGGCCGGCAGCGGTAAAACCCGCGACCATGGCATTTTCGAGCATATAGCCGGAAAGACGCGTATCCTTGCCGATGACGACGCGATGGCGATGGTTGCCGCGGCGGAAGATCGTGCCGGCGGCGATACCGACCCGCATCGCGAGATCCGGCGTCATCGGGAAGACATTGGATTGGCCGCGAATGCCGTCGGTCCCGAAATAGCGTCTTTTCATCTGCACTCCTGCGCTTTCCGCGCGCCATTCAAGGCTGCGCAACGTTCCAAGCGAATCTGGCTTCAAGGGTCTGTCGTCAGTCCGGGACCCGTGAATCAGACCTGCCTCAATTCATCGGGATGCCACAAAACATGGGCATCGGCACGTAAATTACCGAGAAAATTGATTATATCCCGTTACCAATGGAAAAGGCCGGCTTTCCCTCGTGGGAAATCCGGCCTTGTCTGGAGAAGTGCCGCCGCTCAATGCGGCTGCGGTTCGAGGCCGCCTTCAGGCTCGTCGCCCTTGGTGGCAGGCCGCGCGCCGGCCTTCGGAACGGCCGAGCCGCGGCTCGGCGGGGAGTCGTCACCGAGATCGCGCGAAGGCTTCTCGCCGCGGATCAGCGCCTTGATCTCATCACCGGTCAGCGTTTCGTATTCGAGCAGGCCTTCGGCCAGAGCGACGAATTCGTCGTGCTTTTCCGTGAGGATCGTGCGGGCCTGCGTATAGGCTTCGTCGATCAGGCGGCGCACTTCGTTGTCGATCTTCTGCGCGGTGGCTTCCGAAACGTTCTTCGACTGCGAAACCGAGTGACCGAGGAAGACTTCCTGCTGGTTCTCGCCGTAAGCGACCTGACCAAGCTGATCGGAGAAGCCCCACTGCGTGACCATGGCGCGGGCAAGCTTGGTGGCCTGCTCGATATCCGAGGATGCGCCCGAAGTGATGTTTTCCTTGCCGAAGGTCAGTTCTTCGGCAACGCGGCCGCCCATCATGATGCAGAGGCGCGACACCATCCACTTGTAGCTCATCGAGTAGCGATCGCCCTCGGGAAGCTGCATGACCATGCCGAGTGCACGGCCGCGCGGAATGATCGTCGCCTTGTGCAGCGGATCGGCGACGGCGACGTTGAGCGCGGTAATGGCGTGACCGGCTTCGTGATAGGCGGTGAGCTTCTTTTCCGCCTCGGTCATCGCCGAGGAACGGCGCTCCGCGCCCATCATGATCTTGTCCTTGGCGTCCTCGAATTCCTGCATGGTGACGACGCGCTTGTTGCGGCGGGCGGCCATCAGGGCGGCTTCGTTGACAAGGTTCATCAGGTCGGCGCCGGAGAAACCGGGCGTGCCGCGGGCGAGAACCTTGAGATCGACATTCGGGGCCAGCGGAACGTTGCGGGCATGCACCTTCAGAATACGCTCGCGGCCGACGATATCCGGGTTCGGCACCACGACCTGACGGTCGAAACGGCCGGGACGCAGCAGGGCCGGATCGAGAACGTCGGGGCGGTTGGTGGCAGCGATCAGGATCACACCTTCATTCGCCTCGAAGCCGTCCATTTCGACCAGCAACTGGTTCAGCGTCTGCTCGCGTTCGTCGTTGCCGCCGCCGAGACCGGCGCCGCGATGGCGGCCGACGGCATCGATTTCGTCGATGAAGATGATGCAGGGCGCATTCTTCTTCGCCTGCTCGAACATGTCGCGCACGCGGCTTGCGCCGACGCCGACGAACATTTCGACGAAGTCGGAACCCGAGATCGTGAAGAACGGCACGTTGGCTTCGCCGGCGACCGAACGGGCGAGCAGCGTCTTGCCGGTGCCCGGAGGGCCGACGAGCAGCACGCCGCGCGGGATCTTGCCGCCGAGGCGCTGGAACTTCTGCGGGTCGCGCAGGAATTCGACGATCTCCTCGAGATCCTGCTTGGCCTCGTCGACGCCGGCGACGTCTTCAAAGGTCACGCGGCCATGCGCTTCGGTCAGAAGCTTGGCCTTGGATTTTCCGAAGCCCATCGCCCCGCGCGAGCCGCCTTGCATCTGCCGCATGAAGAACAGCCAGACGCCGAGAATCAGAAGCATCGGCAGCAGCGTGCCGAGATAGCTCAAAAAACCCGAAGAACCGTCCGTTTCAGGGCGTGCGGAAACCAGGACATTCTTCTGCTGCAGGCGATCGAGCAGGCTGTCGTCGATGACAGGCGAATAGGTCTGGAAGGTGGTGCCATTTTCAACATAGCTTCCGGAAACACGGTTGCCCGTGACCACGACTTCCTTCACGCGGCCCGCATCGACCTCACGCAGAAACTGCGAATAAGGGATTTCGCGGGAGCCCGTCTGTGCCGGCGCCGTTTGAAACATACTGAAAAGAGCGATCAGCAGAAGCGCTATGATCGCCCACAAGGCAAAATTACGTAAGTTAGGGTTCATCGAACTCCCCAGCACTGGAACGGCCGCCTCATGGCGACAGTCTTATTCGTTTCTAACATAGGGTTGCGCCAGGCCGTTGCCAAGGCGATCCCCCAGGTCAGATGGTTTTTCCGTCAATACTTCTTAAAGGCAGCCCTGCATAGGGAACCATCGCGAAAACCGCCGAAAGCCTGTCTGCAAAGATGAAATCAAATCGTGTCAAAAAGCGGTCGAAGGGCGCGAAATAGGGCGTGAGATGGATTGATCGGGCGGTTTCCGGAGATAGAGGGTGTCCATCGACAAAAAAAACCGGTGCTGAGGCGACCGCACGTTTCCATGCCGCCTTGGGCAGGCCCGTGCCCTCTCCTCCCTCATTCCTGTGCTCGTCACAGGAATCCAGCGCGCCCAAGTCATTGGGCGCGGAAGACTCGTCCTGTTTTGTAGAGTCATTCACCGCGCCGACGCGCGGTGGCTGGATTCCTGTGACAAGCACAGGAATGAGGGAGGAGGAGCCGGCTGATGCTTCTATTCTAGCGTTGACTGCCGATCCATTGCACACAAGAAACCTTCCATCCCACACCCCCGCCTCTCCCGGTCGCAACACCAGCGGCAATATCCCCCGACTCTCACGCGTGAAATAAAGCCCGTCACGCCTCAGATCGAAAGCCACCCGGCCGACGGTCATCCGCCCCGGTTCCCCGCCGGTGGCAAATGAGAGAAGGCGCTCCATCTGCGCCCTGCCCGGCACGAAGGGCTGCCCACCGAAGACGGCCGTCAGACGGCCGAGCGCATAGTCCAGAACTGCGCGATCCTGCCGCAAACCATCGACCGATACCTGGCCAAGCAGCCCGCCATGAAGCCTGAAGTGGCGATCCAGCCATTCGGCTGCCTGAGACGACAAAGCCAGCCGCTCTGCCCAGGCCGCACGAATATCCGTCTCCGTCGCAGGATCGGCAGCCAGCTGCCGGCGCACGCGCACGCGCTCATATTTCGCATCCTCGTTGCTGGGATCGTCGATCCACGCCACACCCTGCTCTTTGAGAAAGGCGCGGATATCTGCCCGGGTGGAAAAGAGAAGCGGCCGGAAAATCCAGAAGCGACGGTCAAAGAGCACCGCATCGGCAATGCCTGATGAAATCTGCTCCGTCCGCATACCACGCATCCGCAAGGTTTCGCGCTGGTCGTCGAGTGTATGGCCGGTGACGATCAAATCGGCGTCGAAAGCATCGGCTGCTTCTGCGAGAAGGCCGTAGCGGGCCTCGCGGGCCGCGGCCATGATACCGGCTTTCGGCTTTTCGCCCTGCCAGATCGCAATGGTGTGGGAGATGCCGAGCGATGCGCAAAGGGCAGCAACCTCTCGGGCCTCCTCCGCGGAGCCGGCGCGCAACGCATGATCGACGGTCGCGGCGCAAAGCGAAATTTTGAGGTCAGGCTCGGCCTTCACGGCTTCATCGAGGAGGAGAAGCAGGCCGGTGGAATCGCTGCCGCCCGAAATCGCGACGAGAATGCGCGCGGGGCTTTGGAGCGAGTGGAGAAACTGGCGGATCGCCAGCCGAGGCGATGAGGTGCCCTCCGCGGACATGGCGGAAGGCCTTAGCAGGCGAGACGCTTCTGTTCGCTCGCAACCTTACCTATGACGGCGCGTGAGGCTTTCGGATAGCGCTTCGAGACCTCGCGCAGCGTCGCGCAGGCCGTTTCCTTATTATCGAGGGCGGCAAGCGACATGCCGAGTTTCAGCAGCATCTCCGGCGCCTTTTCCGAGCTGCCGTATTTCTGATGCGCGTTGAGGAAGGTCTTGGCCGCCTCATTATACTTGCCCTGCGAGTAAAGCGCTTCGCCGAGCCAGAAATTGGCGTCCGCCGCGCGCGCGCTGCTCGGGTAACGGGCGATATACTGGTTGAATTCCTGCTCGGCGGTGCCGTAATCGCCTGACAGGACATGGCCATAGGCGGCCTTGTACTGGTCGGCCTCGCTGCCGAGCGAGGCGGTCTGCTGCGGCGTTCCGCCATTGGCATCGGGAATCGGGCCGGAGCCGATCGTCGCATTCTCGTCGACGCTTCCGCCAATCGGATTGCCGTTCTGATCGAACTCGATCGAGCCGAGCTGCTTCGGCGGCTGACCGAGGCCGGTATTCTCAGGAACATCGGTGGAGGGAGCCGTTTCGGCTCCCTGCGGTGCTTGGATCACCCTGGCGACATCATCCCCGCCGGAAGCTGCCGGAGCCGCATCGGTCTCGCTCTTCTTGACGGGAGCCTTGGCGCCACCGCCGCCGGAACCCGTCTTTTCGAGCTGCTGGAAGCGGAATTCATTGTCTTCCTGCTGCTTGCGGATCGTCTCCTGCATCTGCAGCAGCTGGAAGCTCATCTCCTCGATCCGGCCATTCAGCTGCCGCAACTGCTCTTCGAGCTGCTGCACGCGAACCTCGGCATCGCCGCTCTGCACCTTGACGACAGGCGGCGCCGCCTGGTTTTCCGCGGACCGGCCGCCAAGATGCAGCCCGAAGAACGAGGCCGAATAGGCTGCCCGCTCGCTCCCGGTCATAGCCGCGAGGCACAGCATGCCTGCCACGACAAGTTTCTTCATATGTATCGTCCTGTCCCAGTGATTCTTCGCGCTTTAGGCGCGAACAGGAGATTTTTCCAATTGCAGTCAAAAAGCAACGGAGTCTGGCCAAAGTGTGGTCAAAAAGAAAAGGCGGCCCCTGACGGGACCGCCTTTCCGAAAACGAATTATATCCGAAGATTACATGCCTGCGCCGCCGAGCACGGTAACCGCGCGACGGTTCTGCGACCAGCAGGAAATATCGTCGCAGACAGCAACCGGACGTTCCTTGCCGTAGGAGATCGTCTTCATGCGCTGCGCCGGAACGCCGCGCGAAGCGAGGTAATCCTTGGCGGCTGCGGCACGACGAGCGCCGAGCGCGAGGTTGTATTCGCGCGTGCCGCGTTCGTCGGCATGGCCTTCGACGGTGATCTGGTAGTTCGGGTAACGGCCGAGCCACTGCGCCTGACGGTCGAGCGTCTGCGAGGCATCGGCGCGGATCGACGAGGAGTCGGTGTCGAAGAAGATGCGGTCGCCGACATTGACCGTGAAGTCCTGGGCCGAGCCCGGCGTGGCTGCACCGGCGCCGAGACCCATATCGCCGGCACTGTTCGGCATGCCGCCATTCTTCTTGTTGGCGCAGCTTGCAAGCGCGAGACCGGCGAGAAGCGCGATCATGACGGGGTTGCGGGCGAAATTCTGCATGCGGCTCATTGCCGGGGTGTGAATTCGGCTCATGGCCGGGTCTCCTTGCGATTTCAGGGTTTCCGGACAGTAACCGCACTCGGTTAACCGCCCCTCAAAGATTATGGTTAACAATTTACTGATTTGTCCCGTAGTCGCCCGGTTTCCATGATTCTAGGGCGACAAAAAGGCATTGCCGCGCCTCTTACTCCAGGAGCGGCGACCAGGCCGGGTCGGAACCGTAGGTCGGCGTCTTCACGAGTTGTTCATTATAGCCGGTCAGGTCGATCGAATAGAGCTGCGGACCGCCCGAACCCGCCGCCTGGCGGAAGAACATCAGCACACGGCCGTTCGGCGCCCAGGTCGGGCCCTCATTGTGGAAGCCCGTTGTCAGGATGCGTTCGCCCGAACCGTCCGGCTTCATCACGCCGATCGAGAACTTGCCCCCGGCCTGCTTGGTGAAGGCGATGAGATCGCCGCGCGGCGACCAGACCGGCGTCGAATAGGAGCCGTCACCGAAGGAAATACGGGTCTGGCCCGAGCCGTCTGCGTTCATCACGTAGATCTGCGGCTTGCCGCCACGGTCGCTCTCGAAGCTGACGCGCGCGCCATCCGGCGAATAGGAGGGCGAGGTATCGATCGCAGCCGTCGAGGTCAGACGCGTCGTCGTGCGCGAGCGCAGGTCCATCGTATAGATATTGGAATTGCCTTCCTGCTGCAGGCTCATGATCACCTTCTGACCATCCGGCGAAAAGCGCGGCGAGAACGTCATGCCCGGGAAGTTGCCGACGACCTCGCGCTGCCCGGTTTCGAGCTGCAGCAGATAGACGCGCGGCTGCTGGTTGGCGAAGGACATGTAGGTTACTTCCTGCCGGCTCGGCGAGAAGCGCGGCGTCAGCACGAGATCGCTGCCATCAGTCAGCATGCGCACGTTGAAGCCGTCCTGATCCATGATCGCGAGCTGCCGCTTGCGCTGCTGCTTGGTGCCGGATTCGGAGACGAAAACGACGCGGGTATCGAAATAACCTTCCTCGCCGGTGATCTGCTTATAGATCGCGTCGGCGATGATATGAGCTACGCGGCGCCAGTTCTCCGGCTGCGTATAGAACTGCTGACCGGTCATCTGCTGCCCGGCGAACGTATCCCAAAGACGGAATTCGGCGCGAAGGCGGCCATCGGCTTCTTGCGTGACGCGGCCAGTGACCAATGCCTGAGCATTGATGACCTTCCAGTCTTCGAAGCGCGGTGCCGCGTCCGGATTGGAGATCTTCTCGATAAAGGCCGTCTTATTGATCGGTGCAAACAGACCGGAGCGCTGCAGATCGGCAGCGATCACCTGCGAGACCTGCGCGCCCATGTTGCCCTGAAGGAAATCCGTCACAGCAATCGGCAATGGCTGGACGTTACCCTTGTTGATGTTGATCTCGACCAGCGCATTCGCCGGTGTCGCGAACGCAGCAATAGTCATGAGACCGGCAGCGACCGCAATCGCGCGGAAGAAGGAACACTTGTTCATGGAGTAAAAGCCTTTCAGCATTTAAATTCCCAGATCGCTCGGGTCGAAGTTGACGACGACTTCGCTCCAGGCATCGTATTTGTCTTTTGGAAGGGAGGAGAAAGGTGCCGATTTCATGATGGCGCGATAAGCGCCGCCGGCGAGGGCCCGGCGGGTGGATTCGTTGTCGCCACCGACTGCCTCGACCTCCGGCTCGCCGACAATATTGCCGTCCTGGTCGAGATTCATATGGACCCTGATGCGAACGTCGCCCATGCCTTCCATGCCGGGGATGACCGTCCAGTTGCCGGCGATGGCGCTCTTCAGCGCGTCCATCTCGCTCATGGACAGCTTGGAACCACCATTGCTCTTCTTGGCACCCAGCGATGCCTCCTGCGTCGAGCGCTTGGCGCCGCCGGCAGAAGGATCGGTCTTGTTCAGTATCGCCGAAATCTCATCGGCATTGAAATCGCTTTTCATCGACGAAGCGGATTTCGCCACTTCCTGCTTCTTGTCCGCCTTTTTCTTGTCCGTCGGTTTTTCAGCAGCCTTCGGCTCATCTGCAGCCTTTTCCGGTGGCTTTTCGGCGGGCTTCTGTGGCTCCGGCGGCTTCACTTGCGGCTTGGCGACAGGCGTCGGCACGTTGTCCGGCAACGCCTCGGCTTCCGGCTTCGGCGGTTCCTCTGGCTTGGCCTGTTCTTCCGGCGGCTTTTCCTCCGGCTTCGGTGGCGTCACCTCAACAGGCTTAGGCGGCGGAATGGAGGCGACTTCCTTCGGCTGCTCGACTTCCGTTTCCTCCTTGACGATGTCCTTGACATCGTTCGGGACAGGATCGGTCTTCGGCTGCGGCTTGTCACTCGAATTCGCTGCCGCAGCTTCCGTATTGCTGGGCTTTGCGTTCGGAACCGGCGGTGTCTTCAGGTCGACATTGTTGTCGCCGGCGTTCTCGGCCGGCTGCGCGATCGGCGGGCGTGTCGTCGGCACAGGCGCGGAGGTCTCCTTCTTCGGAGCCTTCTTGTCGCCCTGCTGCATCTGGGTAATGGATTCCACCGGCACCAGGTCGACCGGCATCGCCTCGAAATCCTCCACCTTGAAGGATTCCGGGGCGCCGAGCGACACCATCGCCCAGGTAAGCACCAGGCAATGCAGAACAGCAGATGTGACGACGCTGGCCTTCATTTTGAGCGTTACTGGTCCTTCTTCTGCTGCGTCACGAGGCCGATATTCTTGAAACCGGCCCCCTGGATGCGCGCCATGACGTCAGCGATGACGCCGTAGGGCGCCGTTGCATCGCCGCGCACGAAGATGCGTTCGTTATAGCCGGTGGTCGCGATCGCCTCGAGCTTGGCGGCGATCTCGGCCGCCGGGATCGGCGTTTCCTGCAGGAACACCTCGCCGTCGTTCTTGACGGAGATGGTGATCGGCTGCGTCTCGGAATTCAGCGCCTTGGCCTGCGTTTCCGGCAGGTCGATCGGCACGCCGACCGTCATCATCGGTGCTGCGACCATGAAGATGATCAGAAGCACCAGCATGACGTCGACGAGCGGCGTCACGTTGATTTCGGAGATCACGGCCTTGTTCCGACCGCCGCGACGGCGGCGTCCGCCGCCCCCGCCGCCATTGCCTCCAACAGCCATACCCATGTCAGAATACTCCGTTGGTTACTGCGCAGCAGCACGCGGCTGCAGCTTCTCGTCGATCTGGCGCGAAAGTATGGCGGAGAATTCATCCGCGAAACCTTCCATGCGCGCCGAGAGCTTGCCGGCGTCGGCGGAGAACTTGTTGTAGGCGATAACCGCCGGGATAGCGGCGACGAGGCCGATCGCGGTGGCGAGCAGCGCTTCGGCAATACCGGGCGCAACGACCGCAAGATTGGTCGACTTCGAGCCGGCGATCGCCTGGAACGAGGTCATGATACCGACGACCGTGCCGAAGAGGCCGATGAACGGACCAGCAGAGCCGATGGTCGCAAGCGATCCGAGACGGGCGCCGAGATATTCGGTTTCGCGGGCGAGCGTCACGTCCATCGCGCGGTCGATACGCATCTGCAGGCCGATCGGCGAGCGGGCGCCGCGTTCGAAGGATTTCTTCCATTCGCGCATGGCCGCAACGAAGATCGACGCCAGGCCGGTATTGTTGCGCTCCGACAGCGAGCGGTAGAGTTCTTCCAGCGACTGGCCCGACCAGAAAACCTGCTCGAACTTATCGAACTGCCGCCGGGCGCGGCCATAGGCCAGGTATTTGTCGATGACGATCGCCCAGGTCCACACAGAGGCTGCGATGAGCCCGAGCATGACGAGCTTGACGACGATGCCGGCCTGCATGAAAAGCGACCAGAGGCTGACGTCCGTCGTGGCTGCTGCCAATCCTACTTGTTCCATTGATCCAAAATCCTCGAATCCAAACGCCCGGCACAGGACCGGGCGGCACAAAGTGATCTCGCAAGAAGTGTCTGGCGGCCGCTGCCCAAAGCCCTGGTCAAGCTTCCAAGCTCATCTTCCGCCTTCTTGCCGTCAAATTTGGTCAAAGGAAGGCGTCTACCGCCCAAACTCCGACTTTCCGAGTAAGACACTATTATGGTTAATAGATCGTTAGTGCGGGACTATGACAGTAAGCCTATTTTCGGGAGATTTTGTTCCATGGATTACTTGACCGGAACCAAGTCCGGCTGCCGAAAGAGCGCTCATCCTGCGGCGCGGGAATTCCTTCACATAAAGTTCAAGTTTTGACAAGCCCGCATTTCCAGCGATTCGGGCTATAGCGGCTGGCTGCCTTCCAGGAATTTTGCCGCCAGCGTTTCCGGCAGCCGCCTCGGCCGCCCCTTGGCGTTGATGACCGCGATGATCACCCTGGCTGATATCAGCAGCGTTTCGCCCGAGCGAATTTGCTGGTTGAGCACCATCTTGGCGCCCCCGGCCTTTTCCGTATGCGTCAAGATCGTCAGCACATCATCCATGCGCGCCGGGCTCTTGAAGTCGATCTCCATCCGGTGCACGACGAAGACGAGGCCTTCCTCGTCGGCACTGACGAGCTCGCGCTGCTCGACGCCGAGGCAGCGCAGATAGTCAGTGCGGCCGCGCTCGAGGAAATGCAGATAGCGGGCGTGATAGACCAGGCCGGAGAAATCCGTATCTTCATAATAGACCCGCTGGATGAGGCGGTGTCCGGCCTCCGTCAGCTCTCCCGAAATGGAAAAAGGGCGTTCCGTCATAATTTTCTCCAAACTCCGGTGCCCTCTTTGGCGCAACGCTTCCCGACAGGCAAGCATTGAATGCCCGGCTTGCAGGCATTGAATGCGCCGCCGCAGGCATTGAATGATTGTCATAATTCCTAACTATTCCCGATAACAAGCGACCGATCAGGAGACGATGCGATGAAGATTGCGGTTATGGGCGGAGACGGTTTCATTGGCTGGCCCACCTCTCTCCACCTTTCGGATGCCGGTCACGACATCCATATCCTCGACAATCTCTCGCGCCGCTGGATCGACACCGAACTCGGCGTTCAATCGCTGACGCCGATGGATTCGATCCAGGAGCGCACCCGCATCTGGCATGCGGAAACGGGACGCCGCATCCATTTCAACCTGATCGATCTCGCCAAGGATTATGAACTGCTGAAGAAGTGGCTTTCGGAGCACCGGCCCGATGCCATCATCCATTTCGCCGAACAGCGCGCCGCGCCCTATTCGATGAAGAGCGACCGCCACAAGAACTACACGGTCAACAACAATGTCAGCGCCACGCACAACCTGCTGAACGCGCTGACCGAACTCAACCTCGACGCCCACCTGATCCATCTCGGCACCATGGGCGTCTACGGCTATTCGACGGTCGGCGCCGCGATTCCCGAGGGTTATCTGCCGGTCGGCATCGAAACGGCGGCCGGCGAGACCGTCAGCCAGGAGATCCTCTATCCCTCCAATCCGGGCTCGATCTACCACATGACCAAGTGCCTGGATCAGCTTCTCTTTCAGTTCTACGCAAAGAACGACGGCCTGCGGATCACCGACCTGCACCAGGGCATCGTCTGGGGAACGCATACCGAGCAGACGCGCCGCCATGCGCAGTTGATCAACCGTTTCGATTATGACGGCGATTACGGCACGGTGCTGAACCGCTTCCTTATCCAGGCTGCAATCGGCTATCCCCTGACGGTCCACGGCACCGGCGGCCAGACCCGCGCCTTCATCCACATCCAGGATTCGGTGCGCTGCATCGAGCTGGCGCTCGAGAACCCACCCGCCCGCGGCGCCCGCGTCGAAATCTTCAACCAGATGACGGAAACCCACCGGGTGCGCGATCTCGCCGAGATGATCGCCAGGATGACCGGCGCCAAGATCGCCTGGCTGCCCAATCCGCGCAAGGAAGCCCCGGAAAACGAGCTGATCGTCAGGAACGAGAAGTTCCTCGACCTCGGCCTCGATCCGATCACCCTGGAAACCGGCCTGCTCGGAGAGATCGTCGACGTCGCGAAGAAATTCGCCTATCGCGTCGACCGCGCGCGGGTGCCCGCTGTCTCCGCCTGGACCAGGGATATCGCCGCGACGATCGACCACGATCCGGAAGGCAAGCGGCTGAAATCGGTGTCATGAGTGATGGTTTGAGAGTGAAACCCCGACAGTCCAACGATCTCTCCCTCATTCCTGTGCTTGTCACAGGAATCCAGCGCGCCCAAGTCCTTGGGCGCGGGAGAGTCATTCACGGCGCAGACGCGCCGTGGCTGGATTCCTGTGACAAGCACAGGAATGAGGGCCGCCGAGGAAGCGGCCGGCGCCGATGAGCCTTACCTCAAGCTTCGCCTACGTCACCCTCGTCACCAATGCCGACTACGCCATGGGCGCGACCGCGCTTGCCCGTTCCTTGCGCCGCACCGGCACCGACGCCCACATCGTCGTCCTCCACACCGGCGGCGTCGATCAGACCGCCCTCGCGCCGATTGAGACACTCGGCTGCCGGCTCATCGAAGTCGAGCACCTGCCGCTCTCCGACGCTTTCAACGAGCGCCACGCCCGCGGCAATCTTCATTCCGCGGCCCCGTTCACCAAGGGCCGCAAGCCGGCTTTCCATTCGCCGCTCGACAATTTCTGCAAGCTCAGGCTCTGGCAGCTCGTCGAATACGAGCGCTGCGTCTTCATCGATGCCGACGCCCTCGTGCTGAAGAACGTCGACAGGCTCTTTCTCTATCCGGAATTCTCAGCCGCTCCCAACGTCTACGAAAGTCTCGCCGACTTCCACCGGATGAACTCGGGCGTCTTCGTCGCCAAGCCCTCGCATGACACATTCCGGCACATGCTCGAGAGGCTCGACAGGCCGGATGCCTTCTGGCGCCGCACGGACCAGACGTTTCTGGAGACTTTCTTCCCGGATTGGCACGGCCTGCCGGTCTATTTCAACATGCTGCAATATGTATGGTTCACCATGCCCGGCCTTTGGGACTGGAAGAGCATTTCGATCTTGCATTACCAGTATGAAAAACCGTGGGAAAAGGATCACCCCAAGGCAGCGCGACTACAACCATTGATCGATTTGTGGCACCGTTTCCATGAGAATGGCGACGTACCTGAGATTGCGGCGCTGGCCAATCCGGAAGGGACGGCATGAAGGTACTGGTATCGGGCGGAACGGGCCTCGTCGGCCGTTATGTCGTCGAGGAACTGCTGGCCGCCGGATATCAGGTGATCGTCGGCGGGCGCCGCGCGCCGCATCCACGCCTCTTCTCCCGCCCGGTCGAATTCGCAGCGCTTTCCCTCGATCCCGACAAGGATCAGATCGACGTTTTCGATGACGCCTATTTCTTCGTCCACGCCGCCTTCAGCCATGTTCCCGGCAAATATCGCGGCGGCGAGGGCGACGATCCGAAAAGCTTTCAGAAACTGAACCTCGACGGCACCGTCCGGCTTTTCGAAGCCGCCAAACGCGCCGGTACGCGCCGCTGCGTCTTCCTCTCCAGCCGCGCCGCCTATGGCGACCATCCCCCGGGAACCGAGCTTGCCGAAGCGATGCTGACGGAGCCCGAGACGCTCTACGGCCGGGTGAAGCTCGATGCCGAACGGGCGCTCGCCCATCTCGCAGCCCCCGGCTTTGCCGGCGTCAGCCTGAGAGCGACCGGCGTCTATGGCGATCTCTTTCCGAACAAATGGGACGACCTCATCGCCGATTACCTCGCTGGCCGGCCGGTTGCCGCCCGTGCCGGAACCGAAGTTCATGGCCGCGATCTCGGGCGCGCGGTGCGGCTGATGCTGGAAATGGAAAGCAACCGCATCTCCGGCGAGGTCTTCAACGTCTCGGATATATCGGTCGATACCAACGATATCCTTTCGCCCATCCGCCGCAAGACGGGCTGTCGGCACGCCCTGCCCGCCCCTGCCGACAGGACTATGCTGACCCCCATGAGCACGGCAAAGATCCGCGCGCTCGGCTGGGCGCCCGGCGGAACCGCTCTGTTCGAGGAGACGATGCAGCGGCTCGCCGCCGGTCTGCAGCGCTTTTAAAGGACACAGGTCCACGCAAGTCTGACGCTGCAAAATGCGCCCGAATCGTCATCGGGGCCCGAACTGCCATTCGGGGATTGTCCATGCAGGTCGCAACCACATCAGCTTCCGTCATCTTGCGCGGCACGGCTTCGGCAGCGGGAACGTCCGCCACTGAAACCGATGCCGATCAGGGCGTGCTGAAGCTGCAGCGCGCCACTGAGGCGCTGCAGCAGATGCGCCAGACCCTGGCGAACTCGGAGGACGAAGCCAAGGCGAAGGCGCAGCGCAAGCTCGAAGAGGCAAAACAGCAGCTGGAGATGCTGAAGAGCTCCAACATGCCTCCCGAGGTCGTCGCTCGTCTCGCCGCCGAACTGGCGCGCAAGGTCGGCACTGCCGCCTCCGAATTCGCGGCGGCGGTCGCAACCGGCAGCCCGGCGGCATCTGTTCCGGCGGATGCAGCTACGGATCCTGCTGCTGCGGCAGCAAGCGACGCCGACGCCACCTTGACGGACACCACGGCGGAAACCACCGCACCGGAACCGACCGACGCCGCCGAGGCTCGCAAGGCCTATGAGAGCACCGTGGAGGATAGCCCGAAATTTTCAGGCATCTCGGCCGACGATCGCGAGGCGATGGAAGAGTTCAAGGAAATCGTCCACGAGCTCAAGCAGCTTCTCGAAAAGGCGATGCGCGAACTGCGCCAGCAGGACCGGCAGGCAGGCGCCCATGCCTCTGCCGATATGGCTGGCTTCTTCTCGGGCACTGCGGCGATACCGACGAGCATCGTCGTCTGACTGCAGCGGACGAGACGTGAAACCGGCGCGCTCCTGTCGCAGCCGGCATTGCATCACTCACCCAGCCGTTTATGCTCGGCGAACTTTCCCCTATCCGGCAGATCCGATGACCGCTAGAGAATTGAAAGCGCAATTGCGCAACGAAAGGCTGGCCGCGCGCGACGCCCTCTCCGCCGAGGAACGCACCTCCAAAAGCCTTGCCATGGCCGATCACGCCGGCGAAGCGGTTGCCTTCGCGCCGGGCACGATTATCTCCGGCTTTCTGCCGATCCGGTCGGAGGCCGATCTGAGGCCGCTGATGGCGCGCTTTGCGGCGCGCGGCGCGCGGCTCTGCGTGCCGGCGATCCTCGACAAGCAGACCATCGCCTTTCGCGAATTGGCGGAAGGCGTGTCGCTTATCTCCACCGGCTTCGGCACGGTCGGCCCCGCCGCCGACGCCGCCGTTCTCGACCCGGAGATCATGCTGGTGCCGCTTTCGGCCTTCGATACACGCGGCCATCGCATCGGCTATGGCGCCGGCTATTACGACCGCGCCATCAGCCGGCTGAGAGAGAAAGGCCTGCATCCGAAGCTGATCGGCATTGCATTTGACTGCCAGGAAGTGGCACATGTGCCGGATGAGCCGCATGACATAAGCCTGGATGCCATCCTGACAGAAAGCGGCCTTCGCTTTTTTGCCTCTTGGATTGGATAGGGAATGCGGCTGCTTTTTCTGGGTGACATGGTCGGCAAGACGGGACGCACGGCGGTCTGGGACCGCCTCCCCGGCCTGATCTCCGACCTCAGGCTCGATTTCGTCGTCGTCAACGGCGAGAACGCCGCCGGCGGCTTCGGCATCACCGAGGACATCTTTCTGGAAACGATCAATGCCGGCGCCGACGTGGTGACCACGGGCAATCACGTCTGGGACCAGAAGGAAGCCGTCGCCTTTGCCGGGCGGCACGATCAGTTTCTGCGCCCGGCCAATTATCCGCAAGGCACGCCGGGGCGTGGCTCCGGGCTGTTCTATGCCAGGAACGGCGCACGCGTGCTCGTCGCCAATGTCATGGGCCGGGTCTTCATGCATCCGGAACTCGACGATCCCTTCAAGTCGGCAGAGGTGATCCTCGACGCCTGCCCGCTGAAGGAGCAGGCCGATGCGATCATCTTCGATTTCCACGCGGAAGCGACCAGCGAAAAGCAGTGCTTCGGCCATTTCGTCGACGGCCGCGCCAGTTTCGTCGTCGGCACCCATACGCATGTGCCGACGGCCGATGCGCAGATCCTCAACGGCGGCACCGCCTATATGTCGGATGCCGGCATGTGCGGCGATTACGACTCCTCCCTCGGCATGGACAAGGAGGAGCCGCTGAACCGCTTCATCTCCAAGATGCCGAAAGGCCGCATGGAAGCGGCGAGCGGCCCGGCGACGATCTGCGGCGTCGGCGTCGAGATTTCCGATGCGACGGGATTGGCCGAAAAGATCGCGCCGCTCCGGCTCGGGCCGCGTCTGGCCGAAACGGTGCCGGAATTCTGGCGGTAGGCGCCCGCGCCAACACGCAATTGTGAGCATCCCCAGTCTGGACCGCTGCGACCTCATGCCGCATCCTCCGGCCGCTAAAGCATGTCGCGCAAAAGTGTGCAGCGGTTTTCCCGGGCAAAGCGCGAAGCGCTTTTGCCGCAACGACATGCGTAACGAAAAGGGCCTAAAGCGCAAGGAGCGAATCTGAAAGATCGCGACGCGCTTTAGATGAAAGCGCCGGAGGGGGTGGCATGAAGCCGCAATATCTTATCCTCGCTATCGCATGCCTCGCGGCCCTCGCCGCCTCACGCCCTTCAGCGGCGCAGGAGCAGCGCAAACCTGTCAGCCACTGTCAGGCGATCGCGCAGAACATTCCCAAGGTGACCTTCGCAAGCTTCTCCACCGCCCCGCCGGTCATATCGGCCGTCTCCGAGGGCGAGGACGTCAAACTCACCTTTCTCGGCCACTCCACCTTCGAGATCGAGACGCCCGCAGGCATCATCATCGCCACAGACTATAATGGCTGGTACCGGCCGGTGACGACGCCCGATGTCGTGACCATGAACAAGGCCCACACGACCCACTTCACTCTGACGCCCGATCCCGGGATCAAGCATTTGCTGCATGGCTGGAGCGACGTTCCGGATGGGAAGGCTGATATCAGCCTCGTCGTAGGCGACGCCTATATCCGCAACGTCACGACGGATATCCGCTTCAGTTACGGCCTCGGCGGTTCGCAGCAGGACGGCAATTCCATCTTCATATTCGAGGTCGCCGGTCTCTGCATCGGCCATCTCGGCCATCTGCATTACGAGCTGACGGACACGCATTATACGGAAATCGGGCGTCTCGATGTCGTCATGGTGCCGGTCGATGGCGGCCTCACCATGGGGGCCGACAGCATGAGCCGCGTCATCAAGCGGCTGCGCTCGTCACTGATCCTGCCGATGCATCGCCGCGGTCCGCCGGTCAATGCCTTCGTTTCCATGTTCGGCAAGGATTTCGATATCGCCTATGCCCCTGACGACAGCATCACCGTTTCCATGCGCACGCTGCCGAAGAAGCCGCTGATCTATGTGATGAAGGGCGTGCAGTAAAAAGCCCGGCAGCTTGCCGGGCCTTGTGTCAGGCGAATTGCAGGTGGCGTTTGACGCCGACGTCGGGCACATTGTCGTCGTCGAGATTGGCCTTGGCGATTTCCCAGCCGAATTTGAGCGTGCTGCCTGTGGAAACCCAGATCTCGGCATCGTCGACATGCAGCGAAAGCATGGTAAGCTTCGGGTCCTTCTTGCCGCCGTCATACCAGGCTGCCACGATCGAGCTCCAGTATTCCTCGATTTTCGCAGGGTCGGGACGCACTTCGATCATGCCGGCCAGGCAGGCGTGATAATCGTGATCCTTGCCGATGACGCAGAAATGCGCGCGGCTGCCGGGCTTAATGGCGCGGACGATGTCGGCATCGGTCTTGGTGAAGAACCAGATCGTATTGGTGGTCGGATCGGCATGCGGCGCCATCGGCTGCATGTGCATATCGAGCCCTGATACGCCGAGCATGCCGGCATGGACACCGTTGACCTGATCCCAAAGCTGACGTGCCGGTTGTTCCCGCGCCTCGCTGAGATTTGCCATGACCGTTCCTTTCCATTGAATGAAGTTCGGTTGAAACGTCATCTCGTGGCCTTTGTTCCGAACTGCTTTTTCCTTGAACGGCTGCCGTTTCGCTCTTATAAGGCGGCCCATTCCGAACAATGAGACGTGAACAGGGGTGCCATGGCTGGCCATTCACAGTTTAAAAACATCATGCACCGCAAAGGCCGTCAGGATGCCGTGCGGTCGAAAATGTTCTCCAAGCTTGCGCGCGAAATCACCGTTGCCGCCAAGGCCGGCCTGCCCGACCCGACGATGAATGCCCGTCTCCGCCTGGCGATCCAGAACGCCAAGGCCCAGTCGATGCCGAAGGACAATATCGACCGCGCCATCAAGAAGGCAGCCGGCGCCGACGGCGAAAACTACGATGAAGTCCGCTACGAGGGTTACGGCCCGGGCGGCACGGCGATCATCGTCGAAGCCCTGACCGACAACCGCAACCGCACCGCCTCCAACGTCCGCTCGATCTTCACCAAGGCCGGCGGCGCCCTCGGCGAAACCGGTTCCGTGTCCTTCTCCTTCGACCATGTCGGCGAAATCACCTACAAGCTTTCCGCCGGCGACGCCGACAAGATGATGGAAGCCGCCATCGAAGCCGGCGCCGACGACGTCGAAACCGACGAGGAAGGCCACTACATCACCTGCGCTTTCGAAGCACTCGGCGAAGTGTCGAAAGCCCTGGAAGCAAGCCTCGGCGAAGCCGAAACCGTCAAGGCCGTCTGGCGCGCCCAGAACAACGTGCCGGTGGACGAGGAAAAGGCCCAGTCGCTGTTGAAGCTCATCGACAGCCTGGAAGACGATGACGACGTGCAGAACGTCTATTCCAACTTCGAGGTTTCGGAAGAGGTTCTGGCCAAGCTTTCGGCCTGAGTTTCTCGGACGACCGTCAATGAAAAACCCGGCCGTGACGCCGGGTTTTCTGTTTCTGGGATGCTTCTAAGCGGCGGCCCGCAGGAAGTTGCCCAGCCCCGCGAACAGCTCCACCGACCTCAGCCGCGCCTCGATGTCATGGATCGGCATCGAGATGATCACCTCGTCAGCCTGGGTTTCGCGCAGAAACTCCGTCAGCTTCGCCTCCGCCGTCTTCGGCGCGCCCACCACGGCATAACGCAGCGTGTGCTCGACGTTCATCTTCTCCATCGGCGACCAGAAGCCCTCCATATCGGCAACGGGACGCGGGAACGGACCGCGGACATTGCGGCGCAGATTGACGAACTGCTGCTGGGCGGAGGTGAAATTATACCGCGCCTCCTCGTCCGTTTCCGCCACCGCCCCCATGACGCCGACCATCACATAGGGCTTGTCTTGCGTTGCCGAAGGCTGGAAACGGTCGCGGTAGATCGCGATGGCGTCGAGCAGCATATCGGGCGCGAAATGCGAGGCGAAGGCATAGGGAAGCCCGAGCATGGCGGCAAGCTGGGCACTGTAGAGGCTGGAGCCGAGCAGCCAGATCGGGATATGCGAGCCGTTGCCGGGAACCGCCAGGATCGCCTGGTTCTCGACCGGCGTGCCGAGCAGCTGCTGCAGTTCCACCACGTCGTTCGGAAAACTGTTGGCGCCTGCCTCGAGATTGCGCCGCAGCGCCTGCGCTGTGCGCATATCCGTTCCCGGCGCGCGGCCGAGACCGAGATCGATGCGGCCGGGGAACAGCGCTTCCAGCGTGCCGAACTGCTCGGCAATGACGAGCGGTGAATGATTGGGCAGCATGATGCCGCCGGAACCGATGCGGATGCGCTTGGTCGCGGCCCCGACATGGCCGATGACGACGGCGGTCGCAGCGCTCGCGATGCCCGGCATGCCGTGATGCTCGGCGAGCCAGAAGCGTTTGTAACCGAATTCCTCGGCCTTGCGCGCCATCCGCGCCGAGCTCTCGAGAGACTGGCTGACGGTGCTGCCTTCGGCAACGGGGGAAAGGTCGAGTATGGAGAAGGGAACCATGGGAAACCTGCCGGGCAGTTGAAGGGTGCCGTCTATGTAGGTTGGCGCCGCCGCCATTCCAAACCGTGCAGGCAAACAAAAAGGGCCGCGCGAAGGCGGCCCTTGTCGCATATCGGAACGGCGACTTACCGGTGGCGCCGCAGCACATGCACCTCGGCGCTCGGCTTGTGGTGGCCGGGCGGCAGCGTGAAGTTGCCGAGCTGCCGGTCCATTTCGAGGGCCTCCGACGCCAGCCGGTGGATCGCCGCCGTCGTTTCCTCGACCATCGAGGCGTTCTGCTGAGTCATCGCGTCGAGCTCGGAAACGGCGCTGTTGATCTCGCGCAGCGTATTGGCCTCCTCGCGGGTCGACTCCATGATCTCGTTGATCTTCCCGTTGATTGCCTCGACATGGCCGCCGATGCCGGTCAGCGCAGCACCCGCCTTTTCCACCAGCGACACGCCGCTTTCCACTTCATGCGTCGATTTCTGCAGCAGGCTGGAGATTTCCTTGGCCGCGCTCGATGAGCGCTGGGCGAGTTCGCGCACTTCCATGGCGACGACGGCGAAACCCTTGCCGGATTCACCGGCGCGCGCCGCTTCCACGCCGGCGTTCAGCGCCAGACGATTGGTCTGGAAGGCGATATCGTCGATGACGGAGATGATCGTATTGATCTGGCGCGACGAGGCCTGGATCGCCTCCATCGCCGCGATCGTCTCGCGCATGATCTGGCCGGAGCCTGTCGTCTCCTTCTTGGCGTCGCGGGCGATGCGCTCGGCCTGTTCGGCCCGTTCGATCTGCCGGCGGACGGACTGGGTGATGGCGCTGATCGCATTCGCCGTCTCGGTGATCGAGCCGGCCTGGCGCTCAGTGCGCCCGGCAAGCTCGTCGGCGCCGGTGCGCATCTCCTCGGAGCCGGCGCGCACCGCCATCGAGTTACCGCCGATCGCCGTCATGGTCTCGCTGAGCGTCGCGAGCGCCTCGTTGAAATTGACGCGCAGGCTTTCGAGTTCGTTCGGGAAGCGGGTATCGATCTGATAGGCGAGATCGCCGTTCGCCAGATGATGCAGGCCCTCGTCGAGCGCCTCGACCACCTGCTGCAGCGACTTCGCCTCGGCCTCGCGTTCGGCAAGGTTCTGCTGGCGGTCCTGCTCGGCCTGCAGGCGCGTCTCTTCGCTCGCGGCCTCGAGTTCGCGGCCTTCGATCAGCGACTGGCGGAAGCGGGCGAGGGCTTTCGCCATCGTGCCGATCTCGTCTTTGCGGTTCAGGCTGCCGATCTCGCTGTCGAGCTTGCCATCGGCGACATCGCGGGTGACGCCGGCAAGCCGGGCGAGCGGCGAAAACAGGAAATTAGTGACGAGCCCCGTCGCAACCGACATGACGACGAGCACGCCGACGCCGATCATCGTCAGCAGGGCGGCGATCTCGATCGAGCCGGCATTGAGTTCGCTCAGGAGCACGCTCTCGACCACGAGGAAGCGGTCGCCGCGATAGTCGATGCCGCGGACATAGGCGCGGGCCGCGCCATCCGCCCGGTCGAAATCTGCCACCGTCATCGCCGAACTGGCAAGCGCATCCTTGATGAAGGTGAAGGGTGCCGCATCGAGCGTCGCAAGCCTGCCGCTTGCATCGAGGCCGACAGCGGATCCATCGGCGGAGACGATCGCCGCCCGCGCCGTGCTGCCCTGGATGATGCCCTTGGCAAGAATGCTGGTGACGATATCCTCGCGCACCTTGAACAGGATGATGCCCTTGGCCGCTCCGAGCTTAACGATCGGCACGGCATAGAAGATTGCCGATGTACCGCTGGCGGCATCGACGCGCAGGCCGGAAAATCCCGTTGGCGCAGCGTCATCGGTCGCCTTGGCGGTATTCTCGATCGCTTTGGCGAAGGCGATGCCGGCGCCGGTCGTCTTCCAGGCGTCCGATTTCAGGTTTTCGGCGAAGTCGTCTTCCTTCTTGTAGGAATAGAGGACGGAACCGTCGAGATCGGCGATCAGGAGATCGCTGAAGGCGGTATCCTCGAGGTCGCGGGCGACTTCGCTCTGCGTCTTCTCATGGTTTGAATAATAGAAGCCGCTCGGCCCCTCCGGCTTCATCAGCTTCTCGCGCTGGTCGGCCGGGTTGGGATTGTTCGTGATGAAGACCTTCTTCAGTTCGGCGCGGGCATTGCCCGAGGTCTTCTCGATGGTCTTCCAGCCGCTCTTCAGGCTGGTGATCGACATCTGCAGCGCCTCGATGCGAGCAATGGAATTGGCCTGGTTCTCGAGCTGCGCCAGCTGGTCCTGCAACATGTCGCCGCGGAAGATCAGCACGCTCTCCTTGGCCTTCAGCGCCTGCTCGTCTGAGATGCGGCTGCTGGCGAAATAGGCGAGCACGTCGATCACCGCGATCGACAGCACGGTCATCAGGATGAATGTGGCAATGACCTTGAAGGACAGGGATTGAAATCTCTGAGCCATGTACGACGAACCCCTTCTGAACATGCCTGCCGGCATGGACACGCAGCGCATGCCTGATCGACTGATCTTTAAACAGAACATCGGGGGCTTATCTCATTGCGACACGAGACCCCCTTCGTATTCGACACTAGAATTCAAGCATCTGTTTTAATTCGCGGTAAATGGCGCATCCTAAAACCAAAGGTGTTTTTGTTTTGTTCACTTATCAATGGCACTTATTTCGCAATCGCTATAGGTTGAACCATGCAAAATACGATTCGCATCATCGGCATCGATCCCGGCCTTCGCCGCACCGGCTGGGGAATCATAGATACATTGGGCAATTCGCTGAAGTTCGTGGCGTCAGGCACGGTGACATCAGACGGCGAGATGGACCTCGCCTCCCGCCTCTGCCAGCTGCATGACGGGCTTGCCGATATCGTTCACGCTTACAAGCCGGATGAAGCCGCCGTCGAACAGACCTTCGTCAACAAGGACGCGGTGGCGACCCTGAAGCTCGGCCAGGCCCGCGGCATCGCCATGCTGGTGCCGGCCCGCGCCGGATTGCCGGTTTCCGAATATGCCCCGAACGCGGTGAAGAAAGCGGTCATCGGCGTCGGCCATGGCGAAAAACAGCAGATTCACATGATGTTGAAGATCCTGATGCCGAAGGTCGAATTCAAGGGCGATGACGCCGCCGACGCCTTGGCGATCGCCATTTGCCATGCCCACAATCGCGGCGGCACCAGGATGCGCCAGGCATTGGCCGGCTAATCTGTTCTTGACTTGTTCCCATTCGATGATAAGTAATACCTGAGAGGTATTACCATGCGTGTGACCGAAAAAGGCCAAGTGACCATTCCCAAGGACATCAGGGACCGTTTGAAGATCGGGCCAGGATCCGAGGTGGATTTCATTGCCGACGAAAGAGGTGCCCGTCTCGTCGTTCTATCCAGCCGCACGAAACCGTCGCAGGACGATTTTGAATCCTGGCTCGGCAGCATGAGCGGGACCCTCGACACCAGCGGCATGACCACCGATGAATTCATGGAATGGTTGAGGGGACCACGCGATGACCTCGGTCCTCGTTGATACGAATGTCTTCATCGATATCTTCGGTCCGGATAATCCCTTCAGGGAATGGTCCGCACGGGCCTTGAGCGCGTTGCGGCCGGATTCGCAATTCATCATGACGCCGGTCGTGTGGGCGGAATTGGCAAGCGTGAGCCCGCGCGAGGAAACTCTGGTCTTTCTCCTGTCGCGGTTAAATCTGGTCCGTGAGGCCCTGCCGTTCTCCGCCGCCTATCGAGCAGGCATGGCGCATGCGCAATACCGAAGAAGCGGCGGCCTGCGCGAGCGCACCCTACCGGATTTCTTCATCGGAGCGCATGCCCTCGTTCGATCGCACCGGCTCCTGACGCGCGATAGCGCGCGATACCGTTCCTACTTCCCTGATTTGGACATCATTTCTCCCCAAACGCACCCCTGAGAGACCGCGACCATGATCGGCAAGCTGAAAGGCACCATAGACGAGATCGGCGAAGACTATGTGCTCGTCGATGTGCACGGCGTCTGCTACGTCGCTTATTGCTCGGCCCGCACCCTATCCAAGCTCGGCTCGGCCGGCGAAGCCTGCGTGCTCTTCATCGAGACCTATGTGCGCGAGGATCAGCTGAAGCTCTTCGGCTTCATGAGCGCGCTCGAGCGGGAATGGTTCAACCTGCTGCAGAGCGTCCAGGGCGTCGGCGCCAAGGTGGCGCTCGCCGTGCTCTCGACGCTGACGCC
Organism: Rhizobium sp. J15; assembly: GCF_002531825.1. Classification (GTDB taxonomy): domain Bacteria; phylum Pseudomonadota; class Alphaproteobacteria; order Rhizobiales; family Rhizobiaceae; genus Rhizobium. The sequence continues at coordinate 97,190 of NZ_NWSX01000011.1, forward strand.
GGGCGAACTCGCCAATGCGATCGCCCTGCAGGACCGCGCCGCTGTCTCCCGCGCACCAGGCGTCGGCCCGAAAGTGGCGATGCGCCTCGTCACCGAACTGAAGAACCGGGCGCCGGCCTATGCCGGGGAAGCGATCAATATCGCGCTCAAGCAGGAGCTCGGCGAAGGCGTCGCCGCCGCACCGGTTGCCGATGCGGTGTCCGCATTGACCAACCTCGGCTACAGCAGGGACCAGGCGGCGAATGCCGTTGCCGCGGCCATGAAGACGGCCGGCGAAGGAGCCGACAGTGCCAAGCTGATCCGGCTGGGATTGAAGGAATTGGCGCGGTGAAGGCCGGAAACCCGATGATTGGATGTCGAGGCAGACGATTTTTGGTGTATTGCTGTGACAGGTTTCAAAACGGAATGAAAGCATGAGCGAACCCGCCCGACTGATATCGCCGGAAAAGCGGGGCGAAGACCTTGATGTCACGCTGCGCCCGCAATCGCTGGACGAATTCACCGGCCAGGCGGAAGCCCGCGCCAATCTCAAGATCTTCATCGAGGCGGCGAAGAACCGCGGCGAGGCGCTCGACCACGTGCTCTTCGTCGGCCCGCCCGGCCTCGGCAAGACGACGCTGGCGCAGATCATGGCGAAGGAACTCGGCGTCAATTTCCGCTCGACGTCGGGTCCCGTCATCGCCAAGGCCGGCGATCTCGCTGCCCTTCTCACCAATCTCGAGGAGCGCGACGTGCTCTTCATCGACGAGATCCATCGCCTCAACCCGGCCGTCGAAGAAATCCTCTATCCCGCCATGGAGGATTTCCAGCTCGACCTCATCATCGGCGAAGGCCCTGCCGCCCGCTCGGTGAAGATCGACCTGTCGAAATTCACGCTGGTGGCCGCCACCACCCGGCTCGGCCTGCTGACCACGCCGCTGCGCGACCGCTTCGGCATCCCGGTGCGGCTCAGCTTCTATACCGTCGAAGAGCTGGAGCTGATCGTGCGCCGCGGCGCGCGGCTGATGAACCTGCCGATGACCGATGAAGGCGCCCGCGAGATCGCCAGGCGCGCCCGCGGCACCCCGCGCATCGCCGGCCGGCTGCTGCGGCGCGTGCGTGATTTCGCCGAGGTGGCAAGAGCCGAGGCCGTCACCCGCGAGATCGCCGACGAGGCGCTGACCCGGCTGCTGGTCGACAATGTCGGCCTCGACCAGCTCGACAAGCGCTACCTCAACATGATCGCCGTCAATTTCGGCGGCGGCCCGGTCGGCATCGAAACCATCGCCGCCGGCCTTTCCGAGCCGCGCGATGCGATCGAGGACATCATCGAGCCCTATATGATCCAGCAGGGTTTCATTCAGCGCACGCCGCGCGGCCGTGTTCTGACCGCAATCGCGTGGAAACATCTCGGAATGCAACCGCCCAAGGACATGGAGGCTGCGCAGTTCCGGCTGTTTCAGGAGGACGACTGAGTGATCACCCGCCGCGGATTTTTCAAGCTTGTCGGCGGCGGTATCACAGGTGTCATGTCGCTGGGTGGTTACGCCTTCGCCTATGAACCGCTGGCGCGACTCGGCATTGCCCGTTACCGGCTGACGCCGCCGGGATGGACACCCGGCCTCAAGCTCCGTGTCGTCGCGCTCGCGGATATCCATGCCTGCGAACCCTGGATGTCGGCAGACCGCATTGCCGCGATCTGCCGCAAGGCCAACGAACTCGAAGGCGACGTGACCGTTCTGCTCGGCGATTATGCCGCCGGCATGAACATGGTGACGCAGTACGTGCATTCGAGCCAGTGGTCCAAGGCGCTCGCCACCCTGCAAGCCCCGCTCGGCGTGCATGCGATCATGAGCAATCACGATTGGTGGGAAGACAGGACCGCCCAGAAGAACGGCGGGATGGAAACCTTCGGACACCGGGCGCTCGCCGGCGTGGGGATTTCGGTCTACGCCAATCGCGCCGTCCGGCTCGATAAGGATGGCCACGGCTTCTGGCTTGCGGGGCTCGAAGATCAGCTGGCGCTGCTGCCGGGGAAGAAGTGGGGCCGCACGCAAATACTCGGCCTCGACGATCTCGATGGGACCATGGCTCAGGTCACCGACGACGCACCCGTCATCCTGCTTGCCCACGAGCCCGATATCTTTCCGCGCGTGCCCGAGCGCGTCTCGCTGACGCTGTCGGGCCACACGCATGGCGGACAGATCCGCTTTCTCGGCCGTTCACCGGTCGTCCCCTCGCGTTACGGCAATCGCTACGCCTATGGCCACATCGTCGAGGAGGGGCGTAATATCATCGTCTCCGGCGGCCTCGGCTGCTCCATTGCACCGGTCCGCTTCGGCGTGCCGCCGGAAATCGTCGTCATCGATCTCGGATAAATTGACATGACCAAGCGCACTCCCATCCGCCTGACTGCGGGCGCAGCGCGTTTCAACCACCGCATTGCCGGCCTCGGCTTTCGCGATGGACACGTGCTCGTTCACCGCGCCGTGCACGAGCCCTTCTGGACCTTTCCGGGCGGCAGGGCGGAAATCGGCGAAACCTCGGAAGAAACGCTGAAGCGGGAGATGATGGAGGAACTCGGCGTCGCCGTCACCATCTCCCGGCTGCTTTGGGTCGTCGAGAACTTTTTCCATTACGAACAGCGTGACTGGCACGAGCTCGGCTTCTACTATCTGATGGAAATCCCAGAAGAATTTCCGTTTCGGCCGCACGAAATCATCCATCGCGTCGAGGACGGCGACAACCATCTCGAATTCAAATGGGTATCGGCAACGCGCACGGCCCTGACCGCGCTCGACATTCCGCCCTATTTTATCGCCGAGGAAATCGAGAACCTGCCCGCCGCACCCCGTCATCTCGTCTGGCACGACGGCAATCTCGATGATTGACGCAAACGTTCCGGAAGCGCTTGAAGAGGAGATGCGCCGATGCCGACCTTCGATCCTGTCAGGTCATTTCGCAAACTCGCCTACAACAACGCCCTTGCCAACCGCCGCCTGCTCCACGCCTGCGCGGCATTGAAGCCCGGCGAATTCGAAGCGCCGCGCACGAGCTTCTTTCCTTCGATCAAGGAAACCCTGAACCACATCATCACGGTCGACTGGTTCTATGTCGACGGCATGGAAGGCGGTACGCTCGGGTTTCAAGCCTTCGAGGTCGACGAACCCTTCGATGATGTGGAGTCACTGGCGCAAGCGCAGGCAAAGGTCGATCAGCGTCTGATCGACCTTTGCGAAGCCCTGACGCCGGAAAGGCTGATCTCGATCGTCAGGCTCCGTCGTGGCGACCGCATCCAGGAAGAGCGGATGGACGATGTGCTCGCCCACCTGTTCCAGCATCAGACCCATCATCGCGGCCAGGTCCATGCGATGCTTGCCGGCACCAGCGTCGCCCCGCCGCAGCTTGACGAATTCATCGTCGCCGACGACGCGCGGTTTCGCGGCAGGGAGCTTGGCGACCTCGGCTGGAACGAGGAAACGCTGATGCGTTAAAGCCTGTCGCGCAAGCGCGGTTTTGCGATAACGACGCGTGTAAAAACAAAGACCTAAAACGCGGCGAGCGAATCTGAGAGATCGCGACGTGCTTTAGTTTTGCAGCCGCTTTTTCAGCCCGTCGATGATCGACTTGGTGAGAAGATCGTAATTCTCGTCGAAATGGTGGTCGCCGGGCAGTTCGACCACTTCGGCGCCGGTATCCCTCAGCGCCGGACAAGCGACATCGTCGTCGTCATCCTTGCCATAGATGCACTGTACGAGTTTCGGATCGACGTTCTTCAGGTCGCCGACCGGGTCTCCTCCCGCCCCTTCCGTCTTCTGGCCGAGCCAGCCGAGAACGGAGATGACGTAATCGACCTGGTGCGAGAGCGACAGCAGCGACAGCTGCACCACCGAGGACTTCTCGGCCGGCTTGAGAAGCTGATAGGTCGCGGGCACGACATCGGCGCCGAAGGAGTAGCCGACGAGCAGCACGTGCTTCACCTTCCACTGCTTGCGATAGAAATCGATGATCTTCGAAAGATCGCTGGCGGTTTCTTCCGGCTTGCGCTCCGACCAGAAATAATGAAGCGAATCGACGCCGACGACGGGAATGCCTTCCTTCTGCAGCGTGCCGCCGACCTCCTTGTCGATGTCGCGCCAGCCGCCATCGCCTGAATAGATTATCGCCATGGTATCGAAGGCGGGCGTGGCTTCGAGCACCGCCAGCGGCAGGCCAAGCGGATTGCCGAAGGCGCCCGATGCGGTGACGAGATCGTCAAGCGTATCGGCAAACACCGTCTGCGCATCGTCGGTGGTGTCGCGGATCTCCATCGCCGAATGGATTTTCTTCAGCGCTTCGGCATGCACCCTGCCATCCTTGTCGGCATTGGGCGTGAAGACGGTGACGATCGGATCCGGCAGGGCGCCGTCGCTGAGGCCATACATGGTGCGCTGGCCGACGACCTGCTTGGAAGCCGGCGTGCAAAGCTCCTGGGCAAGCGGGATGCCGGCCTTCGGATCGACGGCGAGCGTCTGGCCGATCGTTGCATCCGGCGTCTGCGCGGCAATGGCCAGCGCCAGGGCCCCGCCCTCGCCGATGCCGGCGACGATCGGCAGGTGATAGGCATTGTTGCCGGTCGCGCGCTGCACCTGCTGGCTCAGCGATTCGATGTCCGAGACCATGTAGATGCAGCCATCATTGAGGCTGACGTCGTAACGGCTGAGCGCCTGGATATAAGAGGGAAAATCGACGCCGATGACGACGGCGCCTTCGGAAACCAGCCTGTCGGCCTCGCCCTTCTCATAGTCGCCCCAGCCGGCGGCATCCGAGATCAGCATGACCGTGCCCTTCACTTCGCCTTCCGGCAGGAAGATGTGCGGCGACGGGATGAGCCCGGTTTCGAAGCTCTGCGTGGTCTCTTCGGCGGCGCTCGCCGGTGCGGCCGCGAGCATGCAGGCGCATGCCGTGGCAAGAAGGATTGTCCTGATCATTTTCTCACTACCCCCTTCAATCCGCCCCCGATCAGAAAAGTCGCGTCCATCAACGCGATCATCGGATTGCCTCCTCCGGAAACTGCAAGATAGCGCGGTTGCCAGTGCGGATGAAACTTGGATTTGAATGCCCGAAGGCCTTTGAAGTTATAGAAGCGCTCGCCGTGCTCGAAGACGGTGCTGCCGATGCGGTCCCAGACGGGCGCCGCCTCGCGTTTCGACATGCCGGAGAGAGGGGCCATGCCGAGATTGAAATGGGAAAAACCCTGATTGCGCAGATATTCCATGATCTGCACGAAGAGAAAGTCCATCGACCCTTTCGGCGCGTCCGGCGAGAAGCGCATGAGATCGATCGTGCCCTCCTCCCTGGAATCGGTGACGAGGACATTGGCGAAGGCGACGATCTTGCCGTCCTTCTTCAGGATGCCGACCGGCTGGGAGGCAACGTAATCGGGATCGAAGGAACCGAGCGAGAAGCCCTTTTCCTTGGCGTTGTGATGTTCGAGCCAGGCCGTGGAAACGGCGGCGAGATCATCGATGATGCCGGGCACATCCTGCGGTTCGACGACTGCGAATTCCAGCCCGTCGCGCTGGGCGCGGCTCGCCGTCTGGCGAAGGTTCGCCCATTTGCCGCCCTTCATTTCGAACGCCCGGAGATCGGCCACCGCCAGTTCGCCGAGCTTGAAGGCGCGAAGGCCGGCATCGGCGCAATGGGAAAGCAGCCCCGGCGAGATCTGGTAGAAGACGGCGCGGCAGCCGGCGGCGCGCGCCGCTTCGACGAAACGCCAGACGAGCTCCTGCACGGCGCGATGATCGCCGATCGGATCGAACAGCGCGATCCATGAGCGGCCCTGCCGGCCGTACATGATGAAGGCATCGCCCTTTTCCGAGAACATGATGCTCTTGTCGCCCATGCGCACCAGATTGGCGTCGGCATTGCCCTGCTTGCCGACGATCTCCACGGCACGCGCCAGCGCCTCTTCCGTCGCCGGTTCCGGCCGGAAGGCCGCCGGCCGGAGCAGGCTGAATATGGCGATCGCCGAGGAGATGATGGTGATGCCGAGCAAGGCGCGCAAACCGCGCGGCGCTTCAGCGGTGAATTCGAACTGCCACCACAGCTGGTTGCTGTATTCGACGTCGCGATAGACGAAAAGCAGGATGACGACGGCGCCGACGATGATGACGGCGATCGCCATCAGCCAGGACGCCGTCATCGCCTGATTGAGCAGCGAAGCGTGGCGGGTGAAGAGCCGGCGGCTGACGAAGAGCCCGAAGACGAGGAAGGCGAGAAAGGCCGCTTCAACAAGCGCGATTGCCTTCAGGAGCGACAAGGTCAGCGCGGCGACGGCCGAGAACACGGCCACCCACCAGGCGCCGTCGAGGCGCTGGCCGAGGCCGCGCGCGGCGACGACGAGCGCGAGCCCGAGCAGGCTGGAGAGGAAGTGCGCCCCTTCGACCATCGGCAGCGGCAGGTAGTTGGAGAGGAATTCGAGGTTCTGGTCCGGCGTCGGCGTGACGCTCGAAAACACCAGCATGACGCCGAGCAGCAGCGCTAAGGCCGAAAGCAGCTGCGGCATCAGCCGCCCGCCGATGCGCCGCACGCTGGAGGCGGCCGGGTGATCGACGAAGCGGCGAAGTTCCGCCGCCGAGACGGCGAGCACGGCGATCAACAGCGGCAGCACGTGGTAGATCAGCCGGTAAAGCACCAGCGATCCGAGCACGGCATCGATGTTCACCGCGCTGCCGAGCGAGGCGATGATCACCGTCTCGAACACGCCGAGCCCGGCCGGAACGTGGCTGAGCACGCCGAGACCGACGGCAATCGCGTAGACGGCGAGGAAGACCGGCCAGCCGATCGCGGTCTGCGGCAGGAGCACGTAGAGAACCGAGGCCGAGGCGGCGATATCGAAAGCGGTGACGAGGAACTGGCGCGACCAGGTGCGCGAATCCGGCAGGCGGATCGTGACCGCGCCGAGATCGAGCACGCGGCCGTCCCGGCCGACGATCATCACCACTCCGAGAATGGCGATGATCGAACCGGCGATCAGCCGGAGAAGGAAGGCGCTGACACCGATCAGCGGCCCGATCTGATCGGCGATGATGATGAGGGCGATTGCCGCGACGCCGGCAAGCCCCAGGCCGAAGGAGAGCGTGACGAAGGCGATGATCCGGCCGATATCCTCCGGCGAGAGCCCGAGGCGGGTATAGGCGCGATAGCGGATTGCGCCGCCCGAAAGCGCGCCGAAGCCGGCGGTGTTGCCGACCGCATAGGCACTGAACGCCGTCAGCGCCACATGCGGGAAGGGCAGCCTCTTGCCGATGTAATCGATGGCGTTGAGGTCGTAGAAGATCAGTGCGAGGAAACTAAGTGCCGTGAAGAACAGCGCCAGCAGGATCGCGCTCGGCCTGGTCGCCGCCAGCGCGGCGACGACGTCGTCATAGCGCACCTCGTTGGTGAGCTGCATGATCGCGTAACCGACCAGGCAGAAGACCACGAGTGTCGCGGCTGCCGTCAGCGGCGTCCTGTAACGCCTGAAAAGCCCGCGAAAGGAAAACCCCTCCGCCTCTTCCATCTCTTCCAAATTGCCGTGCCCCGACATCTCTTACCTGCGCAATTTCCAGCCCTGCGGGAATCATTTTCAAAGACGTAGCATGGGAGGCATATAAGCTGCATGAAGCAAATGCCGTCGCTACCCGGCCCCGCCGCCAGCGCCTCCATCATCCTCAATTGGGGCGAATTTGCGCAGGCGAGCCTGGCGGGCACATTGCATTTTCGTAAGCTTGCGCAGAGCGTTGCGAACGATGATGCGGGTTTGAGAAGCGAGAGAAGGATTAGACATGCAAGATGGGCTGGCCTTCACGATGCTCGTCGTCGGCAGACTGCTGCTCGGCGGTCTTTTCGTCGCAGGCGGCATTCATCATTTTTTCGTCATCGTGCCGATAACCGACGCCATCGAAGCCCGCGGCGTCCCTTTTGCGAAATGGGTGCTGATAGCTGGCAGCCTCTTTCAGATCGCCGCCGGTCTGCTGCTGATGCTCGGCCTCTGCGTCGTCCCGGCCGCCTTCGGCCTCATCATCTTCACGCTTGCCGCTTCCGTGATGCTGCTGAATTTCTGGGACATGCAGGAAACGGCGCGTGACAGCGCCATCAACAGCTGGAAAAGCAACATGGCGATCATCGGCGGCCTGCTGGTCGCAGCCGCCAGCGCAATGTGAGCGATTTATGCGGCAGGCTCGCCGCCTGCCCGCGCCTGCGCGGCATAACGCGCTACGGCAGCATCCACCTCCGCGTCGCGGTCGCCGGCCACCTGCACCGTCGGCACCGCGAATTCGATGCCGTTTTCCCTGAAGGCATTGCGGATCATCGCCAGCGCGTTGCGGCGGATGACGAATTGCTCGCCGGGTTTCGTCATCATCGACAGCCGGATCTCGATCGCGAATTCGCCGAATTGCTCGACGCCCTTCATCTTCAGCGTCTCGATGATATGCGGGCCGTATTCCGGATTTTCGAGCAGCGTCTGGCCGATCTGCTTGATCACCTTCTTCGCCTTGACGAGATCGGTGTCGTATTTGACGTTGAGGCTGATCTTGTCGATCGTCCAGTCGCGGTTGAGGTTCTTCACCGCACCGAGTTCGCCGAAGGGCACGGTCGTCAGCGGTCCGCGATGATGCCTGAGCTTCACCGAGCGCAGGCTGAAAGCCTCGACCACGCCCCTGTGGCTGCCGCTTTCGATATATTCGCCGACGCGGAAGGCATCGTCCCAGAGATAGAACATGCCGCTGATGACGTCCTTGACGATCGTCTGCGCGCCGAAACCGACCGCGACGCCGACGACACCGGCGCCGGCGATCAGCGGCCCGATTTCGATGCCGAGGCCCGACAGAACCATCAGCACGGCGATGACGGCGATCACGACGGCAAGGATATTGCGGAAGATCGGCAGCAGCGTCTGTATCCGCGCGCGCTTGGCCTTCTCCTCGTCCGTCTCGCTGCCGTCCAGCGGTGAATCGAGCAGCTTGCCGTCGATATAGGCTTTGACGACGTGCCAGAGCAGATCGGCCGCCAGCAGGATGACGATGCCGCCGATGAGCCCACGCGCGATCTTGTCCAGCATCCTGTCGCCGGCGGCCATCGTGTCGGCCCCGACGCCGAGCATCCGCCCGAGCCAGATGGCCGCCAGTGCGATGATCAGCGCACGCACGCCGCGGTCGAGCAGCACGGTCGCAATGCGGCGCGTGGCCAGGAAGCTCGCTTCGGTCTGCTGCAGCGATTTCACCGCAAGCGTCGAGACGGCGAGCACGCGCGGCAGCAGCAGCACATAGATGCCGAGCCAGAGCAGCCCGTTGAAACCTGCGACCCAGAGTCCCCAGAGCAGCAGGAAATAGACGGTGAGCGCCCAGGAGATTCCCTGGCCGCGCTTCTCGTCCTTGTCCGGTCGTGACCAGACCGCCTCGATCGCGATCAACAGCAACCCGATGCCGAGGATGTAGCCGACGACGAGCCGGGCGCTCGGCGTATAGCCGAGCGGCATCATCGACTGGATCACGGCCCAGCCGAAAGCGAAATAGATGACGAAGGTCGCACAGCGGCGATACCAGAAGAGTGCGACGGCCCGCCCCGGCATGGTCGGCGCAGCGATGCCCTGCCGCTCTTCATCGGCCCGCGCCAGCCCGATGAGATCGACCAGCACGCCGCCGAGGCAGATGGTGAAACGCTGGACGATGAGCGCGACGACGCAGACGATCGCGATACTCTGGCTGAGCGGCGGCCAATTGAGGCTGAGAAGCGTGAGCACCGTTGCGCCCGCGAAGATCAGCGCCGGGATGACGCGCGGCGCCAGATGCATGCCCGCCATCGCGGCCAGCCGGCGACGGCGGCGTCGGAAGACATAGCGGGCGATGCTCTCGACGATCGCGCCGAGCAGGAAGATCGCCAGGAATTGCGCCGTCATGCGCGCTCGGCCGGCGGCGGCGATTTCGCCGAAAAGCAGGGAGGACGCATTGCCGATCTGCGAGGGCAGCGTCATTGCGGCATCGGAGACCATCGAGACATGCCGGCGGGAATGCTGCAGCAAGCCGGATAGAACCGACATCTGGTTCTCGGCCGTTGTGTCGGCCGCAGGCGTTGCCGCCATCTGCGTCGACATCCACTGCTTGACCTCGGGCGTCTGCATGAGCTGCATCATCTCACGCACTTGAGCCGGCGGCGGGGCGGATGCGGCCGGCGTTTGCGCCGTCTGGGCGAAGCCCGATGAAACCACACCCAAAAGCACCATGAATGCCAGCACGCCCGATATGGCGGCCTTCAAGACCCCTGCCCTGTCACGTTCCATATCCGCCCTCAATGGAGTGCCGTCCGCCCGGATGAAGCAGTTCCGACATTTCTCCTTGCAGCAATGGATACTCGCAGGCGTGGCCGCCAGCAAGCGGTAGGAAAACCATACCGATGGCTAGGAAAGGCCGATGTCGCCGCCACCCTGAAACCAGGCGTGCGCCCGCTGTTTCAGGATGACGGCTTCGTCGGGCGGTGAAAACCGGGCAGTCAGGATTTCGGAGCCGGCTTCTCCACGTGGCCGCCGAAGCCCGCACGCATCGCCGACAGCACCTTGTTGGCGAATTCGTCGTTGTCGCGCGAGGAGAAGCGGCCGTAGAGCGCGGCACTCAGCACCGGCGTCGGCACGCTTTCGTCGATTGCCGCCATGATCGTCCAGCGGCCTTCGCCGCTGTCGGAGACCCGGCCCGCGTATTTCGCCAGCGCCGGATCGGCATGCAGCGCATCGGCGGTGAGATCGAGCAGCCAGGAGGTGATGACGCTGCCGCGGCGCCAGACTTCGGCAACGTCCTGCAGATTGAAGTCGTATTGGAAATGTTCGGGGTGCGCGAGCGGCGCAGTTTCCGCATCGGCCTCATGCGAGGCAGCACCGATATTGGCATGTTTCAGGATATTGAGGCCTTCGGCATAGGCCGCCATCAGGCCGTATTCGATGCCGTTATGCACCATCTTGACGAAATGGCCGGCCCCGTGCGGGCCGCAATGCAGGTAGCCCTGCTCCGCGGTGCTCGCCGCAGCCGCTTCGGCGCTGCGGTTCGGTGAGGCTTCCGTCTTGCCGGCGCCGGGCGCGAGCGTCGCGAAGATCGGCGAAAGGTGCTGGACGATGCCCTTCTCGCCGCCGATCATCAGGCAATAGCCGCGTTCGAGGCCGAAGACGCCGCCGCTGGTGCCGACGTCGACATAATGGATCCCCTTGGTGATGAGCTCGGCGCCGCGGCGGATATCGTCGTGGTAATAGGAGTTGCCGCCATCGATGACGATATCGCCGTTCTGCAGCAGCGGCACCAGGCTCGCCAGCACCTTGTCGACGATCGCCGCCGGCAGCATCAGCCAGATGGCGCGCGGATGGCTCAGCTTCGAGACGAACTCCTCCAGCGAGGCGCTGCCGGTCGCGCCCATGCCGGCAAGCTCGGCAACGCTTTCGGGCCTGGCGTCATAGACGACGCATTCGTGACCGCCCCGCATCAGCCGCTGGACCATGTAATTGCCCATGCGGCCCAAACCAACCATACCAAGCTGCATAATGAATCTCCTGGAAACCGAGATGAAGTATCGACTCCGGAAATTAGCACCCGCAGTGTGACAGGCAAGCGAAGTCTGGCGCGCCCTCCACGCCTGCCTGTCCGTCAGACGTCCGGCGCGCTGGCCGGTTCGCCCTTCATCTCGCTGAGGAACATGCCCTCGCGCAGATTGATGCCGTATTCGACGAAGGCCTTCATGCAGCAGAGCATCTGCGTCCAGCCTTCGCAGTTGAGATAGGTGCCGCGCCGGCCGGCCTCGTCCTCGCGCCAGCCGTTCTCGGCGATCGTCACCAGCGTGCCGCCATCCTCGAGCGGCTTGAAGTTCATCTCCACCAGGGTCTTGTAGCTCGTCTTGTCCTCGCCGGTGCCGCCGTCCCAGCGCAGCACGATGCGGCTGTCGGGCACGAGCTCGACGACCTCCACCGGCGCATCCTTCCACCAGGTCACCGTGGCGCCCTGGACGAGCGGCGCGCTCGCCCCGCCGATGGTCGTGAAATAGCTGCTGAGCTTCTTCGGATTGACGACGGCGTCGAACACGTCGGCGACGGGGCGGCCGATGCGGCCGGAAACGCGGATTCCGAGAGACATGGTACTTCTCCTCTTCTCCATTGCTCCTTGCGCCATTATGTTATAAAAATATAACATGTCAAGCGAATCGAACGACGACCCGGTTTTCAAGGCGCTGGCGCATCATCGCCGCCGCGAGATCCTCGACCTGCTCAAGGATGGCCCGCGCACGACAGGGGCGCTTTGCGAAATGTTTCCCGGAATGGACCGCTGCACGGTGATGCAGCACTTGAAGGTGCTGGAGGAAGCCGATCTGGTCATCGCCAGGAAGGAAGGCCGCGAACGCTGGAACCACCTGAACAGCCTGCCGATCAAGCACATCTACGACCGCTGGATCAGCGCCTATGCCGACCATGCGCTGTCGATTCTCGACCGGCTGAAAGGCAACCTCGAAGGCCAGCCGGAGTAACGGACCGGCTTGCCTCCCGGCCCGCTGCAACCCTATGCTGGCAAAAAGCTGGAGTGTGGGATGACGATATCGGGGACAGGCATACGCCGCATGCGGCTGCTGCGCAACATGAAGCAGCAGCATCTCGGCGAACTCCTCGGCGTAAACCAGGCGACCGTTTCACGCTGGGAGCGCGATCAGCTCGCCCTCTCGCCCGAACAGGCTCTCAAGCTGGAGCGGATTTTCGCCTCGCCGCGACATGCCGCGGCCGATGCGGCGCTGAAGCGGCTAGTCGAGGATTCCGTCCGGCCCGTGCATCTGATCTGCGACGTCACCCACCGGCTGCTGTCGGCCTCCCGTCCGCGCCAGGCCGAATGGCGCGCACCGCTCGCCGCCTTTCTCGGCCGCTCGCTTTTCTCCTACGCCTCTGCCGAAATCACCGCCGCCGAGCAGTCGCTGGAGGAGCGCGGCTGGCATGACGGCAGGCTCCTGTCGCTGACGCTCGAAACCGGCGCCAACGACAATGAGCTGCTGCCGATCGCCGCCGGCCGCGTGACCTGGGAGCGGATCATGCTTTCCGACGGCAGCGCCGGCCGGCTCGTGACCGCCATCGGCTGAGCCTGCAGCTTTCCTGTACTCCCATGCATAATTTATGCGTTGTCCGAAAACGCCGGTCTTTATAGCGTCCGCCGTAAAACCGGTCAGGAGGCGAGGCGATGACGATATTGGTGACGGGAAGTGCCGGCCATCTAGGCGAGGCGCTGATGCGCACCCTGAGGGCGCAAAGCCGGTGGGCGCGCGGCATCGACATCAAGCCCTCGGCTTTCACCGATATGGTCGGCTCGATCGGCGACCGCGCTTTCGTCAGGCAGGCCATGTCTGGCGTCAGCCACGTCATCCACGCTGCAACCCTGCACAAGCCGCATGTGGCGACGCACGGCAACCACGATTTCCTCGACACCAATGTCGCCGGCACGCTGAACCTGCTCGAAGAGGCGGCCGCTGCGGGTGTTGCAAGCTTCGTCTTCACCAGCACCACCAGCGCCTTCGGCGCCGCATTGACGCCGGCAGCCGGCGAACCTGCGGCATGGGTGACTGAGGATGTGCTTCCCGTTGCAAGGAACATCTACGGCGTGACGAAGCTCGCCGCCGAAGGCCTCTCGGAGCTCTTCGCCCGTAAGTCCCGCCTGCCTGTCGTCATCCTCAGGACCTCGCGCTTCTTCCCCGAAAACGACGACGATCCCGATATTCGCAACCGATATTCGGCGGAAAATGCCCAGGCCAACGAACTGCTTCATCGCCGCGTCGATATCAGCGACGTGGTCGGCGCCCATCTGCTGGCGCTCGAGAAGGCGCCGGCAATCGGCTTCGGCCGCTACATCATCTCCGCCACGACACCGTTTTCATACGGCGACCTCGCCGAACTCAGGAAAGACGCGCCTGCCGTCGTCGAGCGGCTCTTTCCCGGTGCGGGCGCCCTTTATGCCGAACGCGGCTGGAAGATGTTCCCGGCGCTCGACCGCGTCTATGTCAACGAACGGGCAAGGCGCGAACTCGGCTGGCAGCCGCGATATGATTTTCCCTTCGTGCTCGATTGCCTGCGCGACGGCAGGGAATGGCGCAGCCCCTTGGCGCGCGATGTCGGCTCCAAGGGCTACCACAACGAGGTCTTCGCGGAAGGGCCTTACCCGGTGAATTAGCATTGGATTTCGGCTTCAGCGCATCGTGACGATCCTGCCGAAAGCGGATCGCCGCGTCTCTTCGCCAACATGAAAGGGAAAGTGCGATCCACGACGACCGATGGATGTTTACGATCCTGGGCGCCTACAAACGTAGGTGGGCACCGTGTGTCCAGGCCCACGAGCCCGGACAGGGACAGCTCCCTTTGGATCGAGTATGGCCCCAGGGATTGTGGTTCCTGTCGAGAGGCGCAGACCGCACTGCGATATATAAGGTCGTTTGCGACGGCGCGCCAGTGGCGACGGCGGGCCGTTTTTATTTAATTCAATTGAGTTCCGGCGCCGGGCGGCCGTTCAGCTTGTCGGTGATGCCGCGGATGCGGCTCGAAACTTCGCTCAGCGCCGCCGCGAGGTTTTCCTCGGTGCGGGCGGTCGCGGCAAGCACGGTGTCGCGGTTGCTGCGCAGTGACTCCAGCTCGGATTCCAGCCCGGCGATGCGCCGCGTCAGCTCGGAGATCTCGTCCATGATCATGATGCCGGCCATGACGGTGATCCTGAGATCGCCGATTTCGCCGAACTGGCCCTTGAGATGGCCGACATAGCTGTCGAAGCGGGTAGCGAGATCGGTCAGGTGGTCTTCCTGCCCTTCCTCGCAGGCCATGCGATAGGCCTTGCCGTCGATCGTTACCGTCACCTGCGCCATGCTAAATTCTTTCTATCAGAGCATGATGCCGAAAAGTGTGAGCGGTTTTCGGACGACATCATGCTCTAACTCTTCAATTTAGAACAGGATTCAGATCTTAGGCCAACTTGGCCTAAGATCATCCTGTTCTAGCGATCCAGAACCGCGCGGATCGTTTCCATGGCCGTCACCAGCCGCCGCGACACCTCGCGATTGACCTCTTCCAGCCGGTTGGCGCGGAATTCGGCCTGGTCGAGCTCCTGCGCCAGCCTGGAACGGTCGGCATGCACGCGGCGAACCTCGCCTTCGATCTCGCCCTGATCCCGCTCCCGCTCGACGCGCATATCGACGGCGTTTTCGAGGCTGGAAATCGCCTGCTTCAGCTCGTTGAGCGCTGCTTCCATGGTTTTGCCTGTGGGCGTCATGCCTTCCGCTTCCGTGCAGGACCCGCGAATCGACCCTCGGCGCCGACCCTGTGATTTCAAAGAGGATATGCAGCTAGCCGATGGCCCGTCAATAAATCCCGTCATCTGCCGGCCGGCCTACTTGTGGATGAGCGATTTCGCAATGGCCGCCATAGGAGATTTGTCATTTGTTCAACGGCGCGATCAAATGTCAAAAAATGCCGCAGCCTGCCTGGATTTGGCCCGCCATTTATTGACTCGCCCGTCTTAACTGGTATGTCTCACCCGCTTTCACTCGATGGTCTTGGAGGCTCGAGACCATCCCCCGACACCCGGAGCTTGCGGAAAAGCCATGACCTCTCCCGAACAACACGACCGGATGGCGAATGCGATCCGTTTTCTCGCCATGGACGCCGTCGAAAAGGCGAATTCCGGCCACCCGGGCATGCCGATGGGCATGGCCGATGTGGCAACGGTCCTGTTCACCAAATATCTGAAGTTCGATCCGAAGAAGCCGCACTGGCCGAACCGTGACCGCTTCGTGCTCTCCGCCGGCCACGGCTCGATGCTGCTCTATTCGCTGCTCTATTTGACCGGCTATCCTGACATGACGGTCGAGGATCTGAAGCAGTTCCGCCAGATCGGTTCCAAGACCGCCGGCCACCCGGAATACGGCCATGCCACAGGCATCGAAACCACGACGGGCCCGCTCGGCCAGGGCATCGCCAATGCCGTCGGCATGGCGATCGCCGAGCGCAAGCTGCGCGAGGAGTTCGGCGCGGACCTCCAGGACCACTATACCTACGTCATCAACGGCGACGGCTGCCTGATGGAAGGCATCAGCCATGAGGCGATCGCGCTTGCCGGCCACCTGAAGCTGAACAAGCTGATCCTCTTCTGGGACAACAACTCGATCACCATCGACGGCGCCGTCTCGCTGTCGGATTCGACCGACCAGATCGCCCGCTTCAAGGCTGTCCACTGGAACACGATCGAGATCGACGGTCACGATCAGGCCGCCATCGCCGATGCGATCGAAGCCGCCCACAAGTCCGACCGCCCGACCTTCATCGCCTGCAAGACCGTCATCGGCTTCGGCGCTCCGAACAAGGCCGGCAGCCACAAGGTTCACGGCAGCCCGCTCGGCGCCGAGGAAATCGCCGCCACCCGCAAGGCGCTGAACTGGGAATACGAGCCCTTCGTCATCCCCTCCGACGTTCTCGATGCATGGCGCGTCGCCGGCACCCGCTCCGACAATGTCGTCAAGGCATGGGAAGAAACTCTTTCCAAGTCGCCGGCCAAGGCGGAATTCTCCCGCCGCATGGCAGGCGAACTGCCGGAAGGCTTCGATGCCGCGATCAGCGCATATAAGAAGAAGCTCGCCGAGACCAGGCCGACGGTTGCGACCCGCAAGGCATCCGAGGACGCGCTTGAGATCATCAACGGCTTCGTGCCGGAAACGCTGGGCGGCTCCGCCGACCTGACGCCGTCCAACAACACCAAGACCAGCCAGATGCACTCGATCACGCCGACGGATTTCGCCGGCCGTTACGTGCACTGGGGCATCCGCGAGCACGGCATGGCCTCGGCCATGAACGGCATCGCCCTGCATGGCGGTCTCATTCCCTATAGCGGCGGCTTCCTGATCTTCTCGGATTATTGCCGCCCGCCGATCCGCCTCGCAGCCCTGATGGGCATCCGCGTCATCCACGTCCTGACGCATGACTCGATCGGCGTCGGCGAAGACGGCCCGACGCACCAGCCGGTCGAACAGCTCGCCGGACTGCGCGCCATCCCGAACCTGCTGGTCTTCCGTCCGGCCGACGCCACGGAAACGGCCGAATGCTGGCAGATCGCCATCAAGACGCAGAACCGTCCTTCGGGCCTTGCCCTGACGCGCCAGAACCTCAGCCCGGCCCGCACCGAATACAGCGAAAAGAACCTCTGCGAACAGGGCGCTTACACGCTCGCCGGCAATGCCGACGCCAAGGTGACCATCTTCGCCTCCGGCTCGGAAGTCGAAATCGCCGTTGCCGCCCGCGCAGCCCTCGAAGCCAAGGGTGTGACGGTGCGCGTCGTATCGGTTCCCTGCACGGAACTGTTCTTCGAGCAGCCGGATGCCTATCGCAAGGAAGTGCTCGGCAACTCGCCGGTCAAGATCGCCGTCGAAGCCGCCGTCCGCGAAGGCTGGGATGCCTTCATCGGTCCGGAAGGCACGTTCATCGGCATGAAGGGCTTCGGCGCTTCCGGTCCGGTCAAGGACGTCTACAAGCATTTCGGCATCACCGCCGACGCCGTCGTTGCGGCCGCGGAAGCAAAGCTTTAAGGAGAGCGCCTTGAGGCGCTCTCCATCTCCTCAATTCCAGGCCCTCTCTATCGGGCCCTATTCATCGGGAGTGAATGAACATGACAGTCAAGGTTGCCATCAATGGTTTCGGCCGCATCGGCCGTAACGTCCTCCGCGCTATCGTCGAATCCGGCCGCACCGACATCGAAGTCGTCGCCATCAACGATCTCGGCCCGGTCGAGACCAACGCCCACCTGCTGCGCTACGACTCGATCCACGGCAAGTTCCCGGCAACCGTGAAGGTTGAAGGTGACACGATCGTCGTCGGCAACGGCAAGCCGATCAAGGTCACGGCGATCAAGGATCCGGCAACGCTTCCGCACCGCGAACTCGGCGTCGACATTGCGATGGAATGCACCGGCATCTTCACCGCCCGCGACAAGGCCGCCGCCCATCTGACGGCCGGCGCCAAGCGCGTCATCGTCTCGGCTCCTGCCGACGGCGCCGACCTGACCGTCGTCTACGGCGTCAACCACGACCAGCTCACCAAGGAGCACTTGGTCATCTCCAACGCTTCCTGCACCACCAACTGCCTGGTGCCGGTCGTGAAGGTTCTCGACGACGCCGTCGGCATCGACCACGGCTTCATGACGACCATCCACTCCTACACCGGCGACCAGCCGACGCTCGACACGATGCACAAGGATCTGTATCGCGCCCGCGCAGCCGCCCTGTCCATGATCCCGACCTCGACGGGCGCCGCCAAGGCCGTCGGCCTCGTGCTGCCGCACCTCAAAGGCAAGCTCGACGGTACCTCGATCCGCGTTCCGACCCCGAACGTTTCGGTCGTCGACTTCAAGTTCGTCTCCAAGAAGGCGACCACGGTCGGCGAAATCAACGAAGCCATCAAGGCCGCCTCCAACGGCGCGCTGAAGGGCATCCTCGGCTACACCGACGAGCCGCTCGTCTCCCGCGACTTCAACCACGACAGCCATTCCTCGATCTTCGCGACCGATCAGACGAAGGTCATGGAAGGCAACTTCGTGCGCGTCCTGTCCTGGTACGACAACGAGTGGGGCTTCTCCAGCCGCATGTCGGACACGGCCGTTGCCTTTGCCAAGCTCATCTGAGAGCCTGACGAACGACTGATTGCAGACGGCCCGGGAAACCGGGCCGTTTTGTTATAGGCGTCGCGCCGGATCGGTCGCGAAACCTGCTATGGTGCACCAAGCCCTGAACCGCATCGGCGGCCGGGGAGATAGGGAGAGATGGATGGATTACTTTACCGTTGAGATTGCCGGCCGCGCCATTGCCAGCTTTCGCTCGAAAAACCATGAGGAAGCGACGCATTTCTTCGAGGCGGAAGATTTTCGCGACGACCTGACCATCCTGGAATCCGAAGGCAAGCCCCTGTGGGACCGCAAGGCCGCGCTCAGCCTGCGCAAGGCGACCGCCGAGGAAGCCAGCGAAGTCGAGCACGCCTATGAATTCGACGATGATCCGCAAAGGACCATCGACGACGAATTCGTCGTTTTCCTGGTTCCGGTCGAGGATCTGACCGACGATGGCGAGGATACCGAAGACTGACCGTCGCTCCGTAGCGTCTTCCGGTTTTGAAAGCCGCCCGAAGCGACGGGCTCGGTGTGGCTGCAAGGATGGAATCACGGTTGGCAATCCGCTGGCCAAGCGTGATAGATTGACGCTGCAATGATCCAGGCGGAGGCGATAAATGACAGAGGCGCAAAAACGTTCGCCCCACACGACCCTCAAGCGGCGGCAGCGGTTTCACCGGAAGCGCGACGTCAGACCTGCCGTGCTGGCAAGGGCTGATCGTCTGGTCATACGGGTTGCCGCGGTCATCGGCATTGCGTTTCTCGCCGTCATCATACTTCAGGCCGTGTTTTGATAGCAGTCGCCCAATCCGCGGCTGCAATCCCTTCCCCCGTCATCGGACAAGGCGAATAACGCAGGAGCGTGCCTTATCCTGTCGCCGCATCGAGATACCGGCAGTAAAAATCGCTCTTCCCGTCTTTCGCCCTGCTCTTGCCTGATTTTCTTATACATTCTTTGTAGAGAGTTTCTCCCGTAGCATTTCCGTGTCGGTGGCCGTCCGGCAGCCGTTCAGCAGCATGATGCAGCACGAGACGAGGTTAAGCCGCAAGGCCTACCCTTCTCTGCCGTTTTGCCGTTTACTGATGGACCGGCGCGCGTGGTGGAGGGTGGAATAGACGGATCGGCCAGGGGTGGCCGCATCCGCGAAGCAGTCGATGGAAAGGGGCGGGCATGGAAGCGTTCTATATCGTGGTGCTGGTCGCGACGGCGCTCGTGCTTCTTGCCGCTTTTTCGAGCCTGCTCGCCTTCCGCTTCGGCGCCCCGCTGCTGCTGCTCTTCCTGATGATCGGCCTCGCCGCCGGCGTCGACGGCCTCGGCATCGAATTCAGCAACAATTATCTGGCCTATATCCTCGGCTCCATCGCCCTTGCCGTCATCCTGTTCGATTCCGGCTTCGGCACGCCGATGCAGGCTTTCCGGCTGGCGGCCGTGCCCTCTCTCACGCTCGCCTCGGTCGGCGTGCTGATCACCGCCTCGCTCTTTGCCGTCGCCGCCATGTGGCTGCTGAACTTCACCTGGCTCGAAGGCCTGCTGCTCGGCTCGATCGTCGCCTCGACGGATGCCGCAGCCGTCTTCTTCCTTTTGCGCATCGGCGGCATCAACATCCGCGACAAGGTGCGCTCGACGCTCGAAGTCGAATCCGGCACCAACGATCCGATGGCGATCTTCCTCACCATCGCCCTTGTCGAAGTGCTGGCGAGCGGCGAGCGTTACCACGGCATCAATATCGGCATGCTCGCCATGTTCGTGCAGCAGATGGGGCTCGGCGTCATTCTCGGCCTGCTCGGCGGCATGATGATCGTGCTGATCGTCAGCAAGCTCGATACCGATCGCGGCCTGACGCCGATCTTCGTGCTGGCGCTCGCCCTGCTCGTCTTCTCCTTTGCCGGCACGGTCGGCGGCAGCGGCTTCCTCGCCGTCTATGTCGCCGGCATCTATGCCGGAAATCGCAAGATGCAGGCGATCGGCACCATCAAACGCTTCCAGGACGGCATGACCTGGCTGGCGCAGATCATCATGTTCCTGGTGCTCGGCCTGCTCGCCACACCGTCGCAATTCCCCGTCATCATCGTGCCGGCGATCCTGCTCGCCCTCTTCCTGATCTTCGTCGCCCGGCCGCTGGCGATCTGGCTGTCGCTCCTCCCATTCGATTACACGCAGCAGGAAATCGGTTTCGTCGCCTGGGTCGGTCTGCGCGGCGCCGTCTCCATCCTGCTGGCCATCATGCCGATCCTCGGCGGGCTGGAAAACGGCCAGATCTATTTCAACACCGCCTTCATCATCGTGCTGGTTTCCCTGCTCGTCCAGGGCTGGACGATCAAACCGGTCGCCAAGAAACTCGGCCTGATCATTCCCCCGCGCATCGGCGCCGTCGACAAGGTCGAGGTCGATCTGCCGGGTGCTGCCAACCACGAACTGCTTTCCTACCGCGTCATCAAGGACAGCCCGGTGCTGCGCGGCGAGCGCATTCCGCGCTGGGCCACACCCTCGCTCGTCATCCGCGACGGCAAGTCGATGCGCTACCAATATGCCGGGCGGCTGCGCGAGAACGATCTCGTCTATCTCTTCATCGTGCCGAGCTATTCCCGCCTGCTCGACCGGCTCTTCGCCAGCCGCGCGCCGGTCGATGAGGACGATGCCGAATTCTTCGGCGCCTTCGCGCTCTCGCCCGCCCGCCCGGCCGCCGATCTCGATGCGGCTTACGGTCCCGGCCTGCTCAATGAATCCGAAAAGGGCCTGACGATCGCCGAACTGATGCGCCAGCGCCTCGGCGGCAAGGCCGATTATGCCGACCGCGTCCGTCTCGGTTCGATCATCCTCATCGTCCGCGATCTCGACGAGCACGACCACATCACCTCCGTCGGCATGTCGCTCGAGGCGGTCGAACCGGCGATCACGCTGCCGATCTTCATCAATCTCAAGGACATCATCCAGCGCATCCGCGACCGGCTGAAGGGACGCCGGAACCGCGAAGCCGCGGCCTCCGAAACCGCGCCGAAAGCATCGGCCGGACGCGAGGAAGCCACACGCGAAAACGGCCGCTGAACGCCTTGCGTCTCGAATGATCCTTGCTATGGTCTGCGCGACTTCCGCCAACCAAGACTGGATCTTCCCCATGCCTTCTTTCAAGACCCTCGACGATCTTTCCGATATCAGCGGCAAGCGCGTTCTCGTCCGCGTCGACCTCAACGTTCCCGTCAAGGACGGCAAGGTCACCGATACGACACGCATCGAGCGCGTGGCGCCGACGATCCTCGAACTGTCGGACAAGGGCGCCAAGGTGATCCTGCTTGCCCATTTCGGCCGGCCGAAGGATGGTCCGTCGCCTGATCTGTCGCTGTCGCTGATCGCCCCTTCGGTCGAGGAAGTGCTCGATCATGCCGTGCTGACGGCTTCCGACTGCATCGGCGAGGCCGCCGCCTCCGCCGTCGCCGCGATGAATGACGGCGATATCCTGCTGATGGAGAATACCCGTTTCCACAAGGGCGAGGAAAAGAACGACCCCGATTTCATCAAGGCGCTTGCCGCCAATGGCGATATCTATGTCAACGACGCCTTCTCCGCCGCCCACCGCGCCCATGCTTCCACCGAAGGCCTCGCCCATCACCTGCCGGCCCATGCCGGCCGCACCATGCAGGCCGAGCTGGAAGCGTTGGAAAGCGGCCTCGGCAATCCCGCCCGCCCCGTCGTCGCCATCGTCGGCGGCGCCAAGGTCTCGACCAAGATCGACCTCTTGATGAACCTCGTGAAGAAGGTCGATGCACTCGTCATCGGCGGCGGCATGGCCAACACCTTCATCGCCGCCCGCGGCACCAATGTCGGCAAGTCGCTTTGCGAACATGATCTCGCCGAGACCGCCAAGCAGATCATGATCGAGGCCGCGACATCAGGCTGCGCCATCATCCTGCCGGAAGACGGCGTCGTCGCCCGCGAATTCAAGGCGGGTGCGGCCAACGAGACGGTCGACATCAACGCCATTCCCGCCGATGCCATGGTGCTCGACGTCGGCCCGAAATCCGTCCAGGCCATCAATGCCTGGATCGAACGCGCCGCAACCCTCGTCTGGAACGGCCCGCTCGGCGCCTTCGAGATCGAGCCCTTCGATGCTGCGACGGTCGCCGCTGCGAAATACGCCGCCGAGCGCACCGCGGCCGGCAAGCTCATCTCCGTTGCCGGCGGCGGCGATACCGTCTCGGCGCTGAACCATGCCGGCGTTGCCGACGAGTTCAGCTATGTCTCGACCGCCGGCGGCGCTTTCCTGGAATGGATGGAAGGCAAGGAGCTTCCCGGCGTCGCAGTCCTCAACGCGAGATAACCGCCGGGCGGATTTGACAGGTTTTACATGTGGATAGACCGCGGCGGCGACGAGCCTTCCGCGGTCTTTTGCTCAAGGGGTGGAAAAAATCCCAAATTTTCAAACGATTGAATTGATTTCAATCGTTTCAATGACTTAGGCTTCCATTTTCCTCACTATAAACTTCTGTTATCGCCGTCCTATATTCTTAAACCGCCGATGTTTAACGCTGTGGAGAGAACGAGATGAGCGAACGACTGGAAGACATTGCAGTGCAGATGGTTGCGGGCGGCCGGGGACTGCTTGCGGCCGATGAATCGACCTCCACCATCAAAAAGCGTTTCGACACGATCAACCTCGAATCGACCGAAACGAGCCGCCGCGACTATCGCGAGATGCTCTTTCGCTCCGACGAGGCGATGAAGAAATATATCTCCGGCGTCATCCTTTTCGAAGAGACGCTTTTCCAGAAGGCCGCCGATGGCACGCCCTTCGTCGACATCATCCGCGCTGCCGGCAGCATTCCCGGCATCAAGGTCGATACCGGCGCCAAGCCGATGGCCAAATTCCCCGGCGAAACCATCACCGAAGGCCTCGATGGCCTCGGCGAACGCCTTGCCAAATATTATGAAGCCGGTGCCCGCTTCGCCAAGTGGCGCGGCGTGATCGCCATCTCCTCGTCGCTGCCGACCCGCGGTTCGGTCCGCGCCAACGCTCAGGCGCTCGCCCGCTATGCGGCTCTCTGCCAGGAAGCCAAGATCGTTCCGATCGTCGAGCCGGAATGCCTGATGGACGGCAAGCCGGGCGATCATAATATCGACCGCTGCGCCGAAGTCACCGAATCCACGCTGCGCATGGTTTTCGAGGAGCTGGCCGAAGCCCGCGTCAGCCTCGAAGGCATGATCCTGAAGCCAAACATGGTGATCGACGGCAAGAACGCCCGCAAGGCCTCCGTCTCCGAGGTTGCCGAGCGCACCGTCCAGGTGCTGAAGCGCACGGTTCCCTCCGCCGTTCCCGGCATCGCCTTCCTCTCCGGCGGCCAGACCACGGAAGAAGCGACTGCCCACCTCTCCGCGATCAACGGCCATGACCTGCCCTGGCTCGTCACCTTCTCCTATGGCCGCGCCCTGCAGGACAGCGCGCTCAAGGCCTGGAACGGCAAGCCGGAGAACGTCGCCGCCGGCCAGCGCGAATTCACCCACCGCGCCGAGATGAACAGCCTCGCCGCCACCGGCAACTGGAAGAAGGACCTGGAAAAGGCCGCCTGATTTCAGATAGGCTCGAATGGAATGAGGAAGGGGCGGCAACGCAAGTTGCTGCCCCTTCCGTATTGTCTCGGCGACAAGAAACCGCTTCGCCCCGCCAAAAATCGTGATTATTCATAACGGCCGCTGCAACAGGAGCCGCTATGGATACCATCTCCTACATCACCGTCGATGTCTTCACCTCCACGCGTTTCGAAGGCAATCCGCTTGCCGTCATATCGGATGCGCGCGGCCTCACCGACGCGGCAATGCAGAAGATCGCCACCGAGTTCAACTATTCCGAAGTCACCTTCGTGCTGCCGCCTGATGACCCTGAGAATTCCGCCCGCGTGCGCATCTTCACCCCGACGATGGAAATACCCTTCGCCGGCCATCCAAATGTCGGCACCGCCTATGTGCTCGGCCAGCGGGCTGAGCTCTTCGGCAAAGCGGTCGGCGATACACTGCGTTTCGAAGAAAAGGCCGGCCTCGTCGAGGTCGTTCTGCAACGCAGCGACGGAAAAGTCGCGAGTGCAGCCATCCGCGCGCCGCAGCCGCTGACGATCGGCGACACCATCGCGAGGGAAACCGTCGCACGCTGTGTCTCGATCGACCCCGGCGCCGTCGTCACGACCACGCACGCCCCGGTCTTTGCGTCCGTTGGTCTCAACTTCGCCGTCGCCGAACTGAACGGGCTGGAGACGCTCGCCGCAGCCCGCCCGAACCTCGCCGGCTTCCAGGCGGCGGCCGGCCGCCAGACGACCAGCGGCCATGACTTCTCGCTTTTCGTCTATGTCAGGACCCCCGAGGATCCGTGGACCATTCGCGCCCGCATGTTCGCGCCGCTCGACAACGTGCCCGAGGACCCGGCGACGGGCAGTGCTTCTGCCGCCCTCGGCGCCTATCTCGTCTCGCTTGCGCCGCAGACTGACATGCAGGTCCGCATCACCATCGAACAGGGCGTCGAGATGGGCCGCCGCAGCATCATCGCGCTGGATGTCAAGAAGTCCGGCGGCATCGTCACCGATGTCGTCATCTCGGGAGGCTGCGTTTCCGTCATGCGCGGAGAAATCACCCTGCGGGACTGACACGCCCGGGCTGAGCCCGGGCCTACATCAGGAAATCGCGCGACAGCAGCGCCACCGACCATATGCCGAAGGCGATCAGCGCGATCTTCCAGAAATCCATCCGGCGCCTGAAGCCGGGAAGCCCGATCGGCTTGATCACCTGTATCGCCATGGCAAGGATGAGCAGCAAGGCTATCAGCTTTGTCATGCTTTATTTTTTCCGTTTTTCGGAATGCCACAGGACAGACATTTTTCCGCGCGAACAAGAGGACCGCTACACGCCGTAACGGCATTCCGGGGCACAATCAATCATCTTGAGGCTGGGCTGACGCTGCTCTTGCCTTATGTCTTGTCAAATCGCTTAAGACCTGAGTCGGGGAAATGAAGAGAAACCTGCTGTCCGTCGCCGCGCTGCTCTTTGGCACGCTCTTCCTTTTCATGGGCAACGGTCTGCAGGGCATCCTGCTTCCGGTGCGCGGCAATATCGAGGGCTACGCGACGACGACGCTCGGCCTGCTCGGCACCTCATGGGCCGGCGGCTTCGTCATCGGCTGCCTGGTGGCGCCGAAACTGGTGCGCCGCGTCGGCCATGTCAGAGCCTTCTCCGGCTTCATCTCGATCATCGCCATCATCGCGCTGGTCAGCGGCATCATCATCGACCCGTTCTGGTGGGTGGTTCTGCGCGCCGTAACCGGCTTCTCCACCGCCGGCACCTCGATGATCATCGAAAGCTGGCTGAACGAGCGGGCGAGCAATGAGAGCCGCGGCGCGATCTTCTCGCTTTATATCGGCATCACGCTGATCGGCGTCGTCGGCGGCCAGATGATGATCCCGCTCGAAGATGTGCGCACGCCGGTGCTCTTCATGATCTGCGGCATCTTCTATTGCATCGCCATGCTGCCGACGACGCTGTCGACCGCCGCCTCGCCGCAGCCGTTGAAGGCGGTGCGCCTCGACCTGCCGGCGCTCTATCGCAACTCGCCGGTCTCCTGCCTCGGCATCCTGCTCGTCGGCATCGCCAACGGCGCCTACGGCACGCTCGGCGCCGTCTTCGGCGCCGGCGCCGGTCTTTCAGACACCAGCATCGCCGTGATGATGAGCGCCACCATCTTCGCCGGCGCCCTGATGCAGCTGCCGGCGGGCCGCCTTTCCGACCGGATCGACCGGCGCTACGTGCTCGCCGCCATGTCGGCGATCGCGGCGCTGGCCGGCCTGCTGATCTTCCTGCTGCATCCGACGTCCGCCGTCCTGCTGATCGGGCTCGTCGTTCTCTATGGCGCGGTCGCCAACACGCTCTATCCGATCGCCGTCGCCCATGCGAACGACTTCGCGGCGGCAGAGGATTTCGTCAAGGTCTCCGGCGGCCTGCTGCTGCTCTACGGCGTCGGCACGGTGATCGGCCCGACGATCGGCGGCCCGGTCATGTCGGTAATCAGTCCGCATGCGCTCTTCCTCGTTACCGCCATCGCCCACCTGCTGATCACCGTTTACGCCATCATCAGAAGCCGCATCCGCGCCGCTGTGCCGGCGAGCGACCGTGACGCCTACACGACGATCCCGACCGGCACGTCGCCGATGCTGACACCGCAAAGCATGTCGCTGGCAGACCGCGGCACCGGCAGCAAGTCTCCCGAAAGCGGCGATCCTGCTGTAAAGTTCGGATAAAACAACCGATACGGATGAATTCAGGCCGCACCGGCCTAAATTCGGAATCCGTATCGCCGAACTTTCGCAACGGAGGAGGAACCATGAGCTTCATCGATGACGACCGGCCGCAAAAGAAAGCCGCCCATGAGATCGGCGCCGATCTCTCCCTGCTTTCGGTGGATGAACTGAAGGCGCGGGTGGAATTGTTGAAGACGGAGATCGCCCGGCTCGAAGCCGAGGCCGCCCGCAAGGCGTCCGGCCGGCAGGCGGCGGAAAGCTTCTTCCGCTCCTGAGCCTGCCGGCAAAAGCGCGTGGCGATTTTGCCGGCTGCGGCATCCTGCAACCATCGACCTGAGGCGCGGGCCTGAGCGATTCTTAAGGATCGCGATCCGCCTGGCCCGCCGAAACCCATTGAAAAAACAATGGGCTGGATAGCAAAAATGAGCTGGCCTCAAGTCTTAATTCGGTACAATGTTAATAAATTATTAAGCTTTCTAAGATATTACTGTACTCATCCAGATTTTCTCTGGATTCTCAGACAGTTTTCCAAGCGGTGAATTGGTCTGATTTTTCTCCCTGTTTTACCTTGAGAGCCGCTTTTGCGGCTCTTCTTTTTGCTATGGCCGCGCCTTTCCACGAAACTGTGGAGATTAACCCTTTCTTAAGAAACGGCTTGCGCAATTGCGCTAATGATACCATTCTTAAAGACATAAAGACCGGCCCGGAAACTTTTCCCACGGCGCCGGCGTTACCTGAACATAAGTAGCTGCGTGCAACAGGGACTATTGCGATGTCGGAAGTTGGAGTGAACACGATCAGTTTTGCAGGCCGCGCCGCTGCATCTTCGCAGTTCAAGGCACTCTATGCGGAAGGCATGTCGCTGGTTGAAGAAACCGCCGCCTATCTCGACGGCCAGGGCCGCGCAGCCTCCAAGGTTCTGCCGCGCATGGCCTCCGTTCTCTACGCCGCGGAATCGATGCGCCTTACCACCCGCCTGATGCAGATGGCCTCCTGGCTGCTGCTGCAGCGCGCCGTCAACAACGGCGAAATGTCTCGCGACCAGGTGCTGGCCGAGAAGAACAAGGTTCGCCTCGACGGCTTCAACGTCGATCGCGCCGCACCGGGCTGGGGCGATCTGCCGGAATCCTTCCGCGATCTCGTCGAGCGTTCGCTGCGCCTGCAGAACCGCATCGCCCTGCTCGATCGCGAAATCTACCGCCCGTCGGAAGCCTTGATCGTTCCCGACAATCAGAACAGCGTCCAGGCTCAGCTTTCCCTGCTGCAGACGGCCTTCGGCAACAACTGATCGATCTGACAGACTTTCAAACAAAAACCGGCTGCGCCATCGCGCGGCCGGTTTTTTATTTGCCCGCGAGAACCGGTATTACACAAACGCAAAAAAGCCCGGCAGAACCGGGCTCTTTTCGAATTCAGTCGGGCAGAAGCGATTAGAGTCCGAGGCCGCCGAAGCGCTTGTTGAACTTGGAAACGCGGCCGCCGCGGTCCATGAGCTGCTGGTTGCCGCCGGTCCAGGCCGGATGCGACTTGGAATCGATTTCGAGGTTCATGACAGCGCCTTCCGAACCCCAGGTCGAGCGGGTTTCGTATTCGGTGCCATCGGTCATGACTACCTTGATCATGTGATAGTCGGGATGGATGCCTGCCTTCATAACAATCTTCCTGCGATACCGGAGTTCATTTTGCCGCATGCAGTTGCGGCCAACGAACCGTTTGAATAAATGAAGCCGCAGTCGGATGGCTACGGCTTCCCATTAGGATGCGGTGCCTATACATGAAGGACGCCGCGATAACAAGAGCCAACAGGCCGCATTACGCTGGTCCTGCGGGCGAACGGAGACGATTTGGCAGAACAGGCAAGGGCTGAGGAAAACAAGAGGCGGTCGCTGCGGCCGCTTGGGCGGCTGACGCCTTACGTCATGCGTTATCGCGGCCTGGTGGCGGGCGCGCTGATTTCGCTGGCGCTTGCCGCCATCACCTCGCTGACGCTGCCGCTTGCCGTACGCCGCATGATCGATCACGGCTTCACCCGGTCCGACGGCAGCTTCATCAACAGCTACTTCGGCATGCTGATGGTCATGGCCATCGTGCTCGCTGTCGCAAGCGCGCTGCGCTACTATTTCGTCATCACCATCGGCGAGCGCATCGTCGCCGATCTCCGCCGCGATGTCTTTGCCCATGTGACGCGGCTGTCGCCCTCCTTCTTCGACGTCAACCAGTCCGGCGAGATCGTCTCGAGGCTGACTGCCGATACGACGCAGATCAAGTCCGCCGTCGGCGCCACCGCCTCTGTGGCGCTCAGGAACCTCATCCTCTGTCTCGGCGCCATGGGCATGATGATCGTCACCTCGCCGAAGCTTTCGAGCCTCGTCATCGGGGCGATCCCGCTGATCGTCTTCCCGCTCGTCGCCTTCGGCCGTTCGGTGCGCAAGCGGTCCCGCGCCGCTCAGGATACGCTTGCCGAAGCTTCGGCCTTCGCCAACGAGACGGTCGCCGCGACCCGCACCGTGCAGGCCTTCAACGGCGAGCATGCCGCAGAGGTCCGCTACGGCACCGCCGTCGAATCCGCCTATGACGCCGCCCGCGCCGCCATCCGCTCCCGCGCGCTGCTGACCGGCATCGCCATCACGCTGATCTTCGGCAGCGTCGTCGCCGTGCTCTGGGTCGGCGCCCACAGCGTGCTTGCCGGCACGCTCTCGGCCGGCACGCTCGGCCAGTTCCTGCTTTATGCCGTCATCTCGGCCGGTTCGCTGGGCGCCCTGTCGGAAGTCTGGGGCGAACTTTCCCAGGCGGCAGGCGCGGCCGACCGGCTGACCGAACTTCTCGATGAAGTCTCGCCGATCGCAGCGCCCGCCAACCCGGAAGCCCTTCCTTCGCCCGGCCGTGGCCACGTCGAATTTGCCGGCGTGCATTTCGCCTATCCCTCCCGCCCCGACAGATCGGCGCTGCACGGCTTGAGCTTCGCAATTGCGCCGGGCGAGACGGTTGCCATCGTCGGCCCGTCCGGCGCCGGCAAGAGCACCGTCTTCTCGCTGCTGCTGCGCTTCTACGATCCGCAGCAGGGCAGCGTGAAGATCGACGGCGTCGACGCGCGGCTGACGACGCCTGACGAACTGCGCCAGCGCATCGCCATCGTGCCGCAGGACGTCACCATCTTCGCCGCCTCGATCCACGACAATATCGCCTTCGGCCGCCCCGGCGCCTCCCGTGACGAGGTCCGCGCTGCAGCCATGGCCGCCCAGGCAGACGAATTCATTGCCCGGCTGGACCGGGGCTACGAGACCGAAGTCGGCGAGCGCGGCGTGACGCTCTCCGGCGGCCAGCGCCAGCGCATCGCCATCGCCCGCGCCATCCTGAAGAATGCGCCCGTGCTGCTGCTCGACGAGGCGACTTCCGCTCTCGACGCCGAAAGCGAGACGCTGGTGCAGAAGGCGCTCGACGGCCTAGTGGACGGCCGCACGACGCTCGTCATCGCTCACCGGCTGGCAACCGTGCTGAAGGCCGACCGCATCCTCGTCATGGACCAGGGCCGCATCGCCGAGGAAGGCACGCACCAGAGCCTGATCCGCCACGGCGGCATCTATGCGCGGCTGGCCCGGCTTCAATTCGATGCCGCCCATGAGGACGTGCTCGCCGCCGCGAAATAGCCGGCGTTGGCTCGTCGACAGCGACTAAAGTTTCATGCCGCCGCACCCTTGCCGCGGTTGCCTTTCGCGCCTCCTGCCCTACCCTCTTCATGCCCCGGGTGGGGATATTGCTGTTGAAATTCCTGGGAGGAGATAGGAATGGCGCTTTCCGATATCACGCGACGCACGGGCCTTGCGCTCGCTCTCGGCCTGACCGCAACGCTCGGTCTCGGCACGGTTTCCGTCGCCGCTGATTTTCCCGATCATGCGATCACCATGGTCGTGCCCTTCGCGGCCGGCGGCTCGACCGATGTCGTCGCCCGCATCGTCGCACAGAAGATGTCGGAGGATCTCGGCCAGCAGGTGATCGTGCAGAATGTTGCCGGCGCCGGCGGCAATCTCGGCGCCGGCAACGTCGCCCGCGCCGATCCGGACGGCTACACCATTCTGATGGGCACGGTCGCGACCCACGCCCTCAACCCGTTGATCCTGAAATCGACGCCCTACGATCCGGAAAAGGATTTCGCGCCGGTCTCGCTGCTCGTCGTCGTGCCGAACGTGCTGGTCGTCAATCCGGAACTGCCGGCAAAGACCGTGCAGGAACTGGTGGCGCTGCTGAAGGCCGAGCCTGACAAATACAGCTACGCCTCCTCGGGCAACGGCACGCCGCTGCATCTGTCCGGCGAACTCTTCAAGAGCATGGCCGGCGTCAGCATGCAGCATATCCCCTATAAGGGCGCCGGCCCGGCGCTGAACGACGTCATCGGCAACCAGGTGCCGATCATGTTCGACAACCTGCCCTCCTCCTCCAGCCACATCAAGGCCGGCACGCTGCGGGCGCTGGCGGTAACCACCGCAGCGCGCGCGCCCTCCTTCCCCGATGTGCCCACGATCGCCGAATCCGGCATACCGGGCTATGAGACCTATACCTGGAACGCGCTTTTTGCCCCGGCCAACACACCGAGCGAGGTGGTGACGCGCCTCAATGCCTCGGCCAACAAGGCGCTCAAGGATCCTGCCGTTGCCGAACGCATGAAGGAATTCAGCGCCACCATCGTCGGCTCGACGCCGGAAGAGCTCGCCGCCCATGTGAAGGCCGAGCTCGCCAAATGGGGACCGGTCGTCAAGGGCGCGAACATCCAGATGGAGTGATGCCGGCGCGTCCGTCTCCTTCGCTTGCGTCCAATCGAAGCGGCGGCAATTGGACGCCATGCAATCCATTTCTAATTAAGGTAGTGGAAAAGCTCACCATTTTGGTCTAGCCTCCGCCAAGCTGATGGTTGGAATTCAGCGTTTTGGGAGACATCAATGTATAAATTCGAAGTCTACAAGGATAAATCAGGCGAATTCCGTTTCCGCTTCAAGGCATCGAACGGCGAGACGATGTTCAGTTCCGAAGGCTACAAGGCAAAGGCATCCGCCTTGAACGCCATCGAATCCATCAAGAAGAACTCGCCCGGCGCCGACATCGTCGATACGACCAAGGCCGAAGCCTGATCAAGGCGGCAGTAGCGGCGTGAGCGCCGCTCTGCCCTTCCGCGCCCATGAGCAGCGCCGGTGCTTTCCAGCCCGGCCTGTTTGCTTATGAATTGCGCGCCATTTCTCTTTTTGCAGATTTTTTTGAAAGCCATGTCGAAATGACCGTTGGCCGCGCCTCATTGTCTCGGAACGGCTGAGCCGCTCCGCCGGGCGTCACGGCTGCCTGGATCAACGCCACCAACGAGATCAGGAGTTTCTCATGCAATATGCTCTCATCATTCGCGAAGCCGCCGAGGATTTCGCGCGACGCAGCGACCCCGTCTATCGCGACGGCTGGGTTGCCTACAGCAAAGCGCTGGCTCAAGCGGGGATCATGACCGGTGGCGCCGGACTGACGGCCCCCGAAACCGGCACGGTCATACGCCGCAAAGGCGAAACCCACGACGTTCAGGACGGCCCCTATCCGGAAGGCAAGGAACAGCTCGGCGGCTTCTATCTGATCGAGGTTCCCGACATGGATACGGCGCTCGAATGGGCGATACGCGTTCCGATCTCCGACAAGGGTTCGGTCGAGATACGGCCGCGCCTGCAGATGTGAGGCGGCAATGCCGCCCGACGCCGGACGCGCCGCCGAGCAGGTGGCGCGTCAATCCTACGGCAAGCTGATCGCCTTTCTCGCCGCCCGCTCGCGCGATGTGCCGGCGGCCGAAGACGCATTGTCGGAAGCGCTGGCTTCGGCTTTGCGCGTCTGGCCCGAACGCGGCGTCCCCGACAAGCCCGAAGCCTGGCTGCTGGTGGCCGCACGCCGCAACCTGGCCCAGGCTGCCCGCCGCCGCAGCGTCGCGGTCAATGCGCAAACGACGATATCGGTTGCCTTCGAAGAAGCGGAGGAGCGCATGAACGCGGCCGAGAAAGCCGTCTTTCCCGATGAGCGGCTGAAGCTGCTCTTCGCCTGCACCCATCCCGCCATCGACAGCTCCGTGCATACGGCGCTGATGCTACAGACCGTACTCGGCATCGAGGCGAAAACGATCGCACGCGCTTTCGTCGTTTCACCGGAAGCGATGGGCCAGCGACTGGTGCGGGCCAAGATGAAGATCCGGGATGCCGGCATTCCCTTTGCCGTTCCGCCTCGCTCCGCCTTGCCGGAGCGGCTTGCCGCCGTGCTTTCGGCGATCTACGCCGCCTATGGTCTCGGCTGGGACGGCATCGATGGTGAAGAAGAGCGCCAAGCGCTTGCCGGTGAGGCGATCTGGCTCGGACGGGCGCTTCTGGCGGTGCTGCCCGACGAGCCGGAAGCGATCGGCCTCCTCTCGCTGATGCTTCACTGCGAAGCCCGCCGCAATGGCCGGCGCGACACTGAGGGCCGGTATGTGCCGCTGGACGAGCAGGACACGCTGACCTGGAACGCGATCATGATCGCGGAAGCGGATGCGCTGCTGCGCAAGGCCGGAGGCTTCGATCGTTTCGGCCCGTTTCAGTGCCAAGCGGCGATTCAGTCCGTGCACGCGGCGCGCCGGCTCTCTGGGGCGACCGACTGGCAAGCGCTGGCGACGCTTTATGCGGCGCTGGTGATGATGAAGCCGACGCTCGGCGCGCGTGTCGGTCAGGCTGCGGTGATCGGCAGGGCGGCGAGCACCGCAGCCGGCCTGGAGCAACTCGACAGGCTCGATCCGCGCGATGTCGCAGCCTATCAGCCCTATTGGGCCGTGCGCGCCTTCCTTTTGGCGCGCGCCGGCGATAACCCCGCCGCAGCCGAGGCCTATATGACGGCGATCAGCCTCAGCGACAGTCCCGCCGTACGCGACTTCCTCACCGGCCGGCTGAAGCAGTTGCCACAGGCCACGCCGGGCTGATCATTTCTCGGTCAGCTTCAATTCGATGCGGCGGTTGGTGGCGCGGGCATCCGGCGTGTCGCCCGGCGCGATCGGCTGGAATTCGCCGAAACCGGCGGCAACGAGCCGGTCGGCCGGCACGCCCTGTCCGATCAGGAATTTGACGACCGAAATCGCGCGCTCCGAGGAAAGCTCCCAGTTGTCACGGTAGCGGCCGGTTCCGGCCAGCGGCACGTTGTCGGTATGTCCGTCGACGCGCAGCACCCAGTTGATCTCCGGCGGAATTTCCTTGGCGAGATCGAGCAGTGCTGCGGCGAGCTTCGCCATCTCCGTCTGGCCTTCCGGGTTGAGATCCGCTCCCCCCGAGGGAAACAGCACTTCCGACTGGAAGACGAACCGGTCGCCGACGATGCGGATATTTTCGCGGTCGGACAGGATTTCACGCAGGCGGCCGAAGAAGTCGGAACGGTAGCGGTTCAGCTCCTGCACGCGCGCGGCGAGCGCCACGTTGAGGCGGCTGCCGAGATCGGCGATTTTGGTCTGCGAGACGCGATCCTTCTCCTCGGAGGCCTGAAGCGCCGCTTCGACGGCCGCGATCTGGCTGCGCAGCGCTGCGATCTGCTGGTTCAAAAGTTCGACCTGGCTCAGCGCCCGCTCGCTCACCTGCTTCTGCTCGTCAAGCTCCTGCGTCATCGCGCCGATCCGCTTCTGGGCCGCGTCCTGGCCGCCGGAACCGGCGCTGAGCAGCGCCTGCAGCCGCGAACGCTCGCCCTCGGCGGTGGCAAGCGAGGCCTGCAGGTTGGCGACGGAATCCTGAAGATCCTGATTGCTGCCCTTTTCGAGCGCCAGAAGCTGCGTCAGCTCGTTGATCTGGCTGTTGAGGCGGTTCAGCACCTCGTCGCGTCCGGTGATCTCGCGGCTGAGGATGAACTGCCCGACGACGAACACCGTGAGCAGGAACATGATGGCGATGAGCAGCGTCGACAGCGCATCGACGAAGCCCGGCCAATAATCCACCGTGCGTTCGCGGCGGCGGTTGCGGGCAAGGGCCATGGCTTACTTGCCCTCGCTCTTCTCTGTCTGGCTGGCGCGGTCGCGCTGGCGCTCGGCCTTCTCGCCTCCCCGCTCCTGCAGGCCGATGCGCTCGGCCAGACGGTCGAGCGTGCGGCGCATCGCCTTCGCCTCGTCCTGCTGCGCCTCGATCCAGTCGCGCAGCATCTGCTGCTCGTTGCGCATGTTCTTGACAAGCCCTTGAATGCCTTCGGCAAGGCTCGCCATGGCGGCGACGGAGCGCTGGCTGCCGACGCCGCCCTCTTCGGAGACCTTGCGCAGGTAATCGGAGAGCGCCCGCATATCCTCCGAGGAAGAGCCGGAAACGGCCTCGAGGGCCGGCGCGAGATCGGAACCGACATCGGTGACCGAGGAGAGCCAGTTTTCCAGCTCCGTGTAGAAACGGTTCTGCGCGCGGCCGGCCTGCAGGTCGAGGAAGCCGAGAATGAGCGAACCGGAAAGGCCGAGCAGCGAGGAGGAGAAGGCCTGGCCCATGCCCGAAAGCGGCATGGAAAGCCCCTCCTTCAGCGCCGAGAGCACATCTCCGGTGCCGTTCGCGCCGGGATCCAGCGACTGGATGACGTTGCTGATCGAACCGATCGTGCCGATGAGGCCCCAGAAGGTGCCGAGCAGGCCGAGAAAGACCAGGAGGCCGATCAGGTAGCGCGAGACGTCGCGTGATTCGTCGAGACGGGTGGCGATCGAATCGAGAATCGAGCGCAGTGCCGTCGTCGACAGGGCCAGCGAAGTCTTGCGGCTGCCGATCAGGGCGCGCATCGGCGCGAGCAGCCGCGGATTGCGGTTGACCTTGTCGGCGCTGCCGGCGGCGCGGAAGGAATTGAACCAGCGCACTTCGGGGCGAAGCGCCAGCACGTGGTTGAAAACGAGGATGATTCCGACCGCGAGAACGCCGAGGATCAGGCCGTTGAGGCCTGGATTGTGCATGAAGGCGGTCTGCGTCTGCCGGAAGAGGATGGCGGCAATGA
This sequence comes from Rhizobium sp. J15, assembly GCF_002531825.1. GTDB lineage: Bacteria > Pseudomonadota > Alphaproteobacteria > Rhizobiales > Rhizobiaceae > Rhizobium. The sequence goes on from NZ_NWSX01000011.1 coordinate 133,078, forward strand.
AACCGACGATGACGAGGAAGAGCAGCATCGTCCAGAGGAAGGGCATAGGGCTGGAAAGCCTGTGGGCGTAGCCGCCCGTCGTCTTTTCGGTGGAGCCGATCTCCGCCACATTCACATTTTCCATAGGTTCAGCAGCCTCCGAACTCATTGCTGGCGGAGACTAGAGCAACATTGTGCCGAATTGAAGTATGCCGGGGTGAAAACCGTGACTTTACAACAGGCGGATTTTCGTCAGCTCACTTGGCCGGGATCGGCCGCTTGATGACCTCGATCAGCGCCTTGTGGATGGCTTCGTTGCCGGCGACGATCGCGCCGCTCTCCAGAATGGCCGTCCCTCCGTCCCAGTCGGTGGCGAAACCGCCGGCTTCACGGATGAGCAGGATGCCGGCCGCCATGTCCCACGGCGCAAGCTCCGCTTCCCAGAAACCGTCGAAACGGCCGGCGGCGACATAGGCGAGATCGAGCGTCGGCGAACCGAGCCGGCGGATGCCGGCCACTTCGCCCATCACGTGGCGGAGCTCGACCAGGAACTTGCCGTGATTGCGCTTGCCGAGCGCCGGCACGCCGCAGCCGATGACGCAGTCCGACAGCGCCCGGCGTGCGGCGACACGCAGGCGCCGGTCGTTGAGGAAGGCGCCGCCGCCGCGCTCGGCGGTAAAGAGCTCGTCCGTCGCCGGATTGAAGACGACGGCGGCGACGATTTCGCCATTGCGCTCGAGCGCGATCGAGACGGCAAAGGCCGGGATGCCGTGCAGGAAGTTCGTGGTACCGTCGAGCGGATCGACGATCCAGCGATGCGCGCCGTCGGTGCCCTTGATCTCCTCGCCTTCCTCACCGAGGAAGCCATAGGTCGGACGCGCCTTGAGCAGCTCTTCCCGGACGATCTTCTCGGCCTTGCGGTCGGCGGTGGAAACGAAATCGCCCGGTCCCTTCACCGAAACCTGCAGGTTCTGCACTTCGCCGAAATCACGCCCCAGCGATTTTCCTGCCTTGAGGGCAGCCTGAACCATGACATTGAGAAGAGCTGAACGGGCCATCTGCGCATTTTCCTTGGGACTGATATGAGGCGCGCGCTGCCAGGGGCGGGAAATGTCCCTGAACATGCATGACAGGCAGCGCTGCAAAGATTGGCGGCCTCAAGACCACAAAATCGGGGAAATTTCAAGGGGAGGCGCGCATGGCTGCCCTGCCGCGCCGGAAATCGCCAATTATCGGAACGGATGTCAGAATTTCTGCTGCGTCATCAGCACTTCCCGGGCGATCTCGTTGAGCGGCAGGATACGGTCGACGCCGCCCTTGGCGATCGCCTCCTTCGGCATGCCGAAAACGATCGAGCTCGCTTCGTCCTGCGCCACCGTGTAGGCGCCGGCCTGATGCATTTCCAGCATGCCGCGCGCGCCGTCATCGCCCATGCCGGTCATGATGATCCCCATGGCGTTCGAGCCGGCCGAACGCGCCGCCGAGCGGAAGAGCACATCGACGGAAGGCCGGTGACGGGAGACCAGCGGCCCGGTCTTCACGCTCACATAATAGCGCGCACCCTGGCGCTCGAGCAGCATGTGCTTGTCGCCGGGCGCGATCAGCACATGGCCGCGCAGCACCGGATCGCCGTCGGCGGCTTCCTTGACTTCGACCTCGCAGAGACCGTTCAGCCGCTTGGCGAAGGCGGCGGTGAATTTCTCCGGCATATGCTGGACGATCACCACACCCGGCGCATTGGCCGGCAGCTCTTCCAGGAATTCGCGCAGCGCTTCGGTGCCGCCGGTGGAGGCGCCGACACAGACGACCATCTCCGTCGTCTTCGCCATCGCCCGTCCCGACGGCGGCGGCAGCATGGCATCGGCCGTCAGCTTCTTGGCCGGTCCCTCGGCCGAAGCGGAGCGGATGGTTCCGGCGGCGCGGCGCACGGCGGGAAGCCGCGCATGCGCAGCGCTCTTGACGACTTCGCGAATGCGCATGGCGTCGTCGGCAAGGCTGTCGGCGGCTCCGATCTTCGATTTGAGGATGACGTCGACGGCGCCCGCTTCCAGCGCCTGGATCAGCGTTTCCGAACCTGCCTCCGTCAGCGACGAACACATGACAACCGGGATCGGCCGCTGCGACATCAGCTTGCGCAGGAAGGTGATGCCGTCCATGCGCGGCATCTCCACGTCGAGCGTGATGACATCCGGGATCTCCTCCTGCAGCCTGCGCGCCGCGACGAAAGGATCGGAGGCCACCGCCATGATCTCGATATCGGGATCCTGCTCCAGCACATGGGCCAGCGTCTGCCGGACGCTGGCGGAATCGTCGATGATCAGAACACGGATTTTCTTGCGCATAAACGCCTCTAGATACGCTGGAACACCGTATTCGAGACCTGCTTCAGCGGCAGGTCGAAGCCGGTGATCGACTCGGAATGGCCGATGAACATGTAGCCGCCCTTCGCCAGGCAATCGCAGAGACGGTTGAGTACGCCGGCCTGGGTCTGCTTGTCGAAGTAGATCAGCACGTTGCGGCAGAAGATGATGTTCATCAAGTCGCCGACCGGATATTTCTCGTCCATCAGGTTCATCCGGGCAAAGCCCACCCTGCTGCGCAGCTTCGGATTTATGCGCACCTCCCTGCGGCCCGGCTGCTTGGCGACCAGCACATATTTGCGCTGCAGGTCGCGCGGCACGGGCGCGATCAGGTCTTCCGGATAGATGCCCCGGCGCGCCGTCTGCAGCACGTCGGTGGAGAGGTCGGTGGCAAGCACGCTGTAGGAAACGTCGTTGCGGTTTTCCGTAAATTCCGCCAGCACCATCGCCATCGTGTAGGGTTCGGCCCCCGTCGAGCAGGCCGAACTCCAGGTGCGGATGGTGCGCACGCCGCTATTGGCAATCGTCGGCAGCGCCACCGTCTGCATGTAGTCGAAATGCTTGGCTTCCCGGAAGAAGTCGGTCTTGTTGGTCGTCACGACATCGATGAGGTAGACGGTTTCCTGGGCAAGCCCGTCGTGATTGAACAGGAAGTCGCAATAATCGTCGAAGGTCGAATGGTTGGTTGCCCGAAGGCGGCGCCGCAGCCGCCCTTCGAGCATCGTCAGCTTGGTCGGCGGCATCTTGATGCCGCTATAGTCGTAGATGAACCGGGCAAGCTTGTCGAAGTTGCGCTTGCTGATCCGGTCGCCCGGCAATTGGGTTTCCACCGCTGCCATACTCATAAAACGCGGTACTCCGGGTTGACGCGGTCAGGCCGCCGATTGCAATGCCGAGGCGTCCTCGCGCGACAAGAGCCGCGCGAGATCGATGATGACGACAAAGCCGTTTTCACGGCGAACGACGCCGGCGATATAATCCGAACGCCAGCGCACGCCGATATCGGGCGCCGCCTCGATCTGGTCGTGCCGGAACGGCGTGACCTCGAAGACGCGGTCGGCGACCAAGCCGAGCGTCAAGAGTCGGCTTTCCATCGGCACGTCGAGGACGAGCACCCGCGTATGCGGCGTCGGCTCGGTCTTCGTCATGCCGAGCTTCAATCGAAGATCGATCGTCGGGACGCCCTGCCCGCGCACATCGCGCAGGCCGAGCAGATAGTCGGGACCATTCGGAATCTTGAAAGCTTCCGCATAGTCGAGGATTTCCCTTACGACCTCAACCGGCACGGCGAAAATCTCTTCGCCGAGGCTGAAGGTCACGAATTGCGCTTCCAGAGATGTTGGGGCCATGTTTAGGCGCTTTCCTTGAATTCGGCGTCCCCATCATCGGGACCGCCCATGGACATATCGAGGACGAAACCCCTTGCCCGCGCCTGCTGGCCGGCGACGCTGTTGGCGGCCGGTTTCTTGGCTGCAGGCTTGCGGGCGACGCCCGGAACCGGACTGCGGACGCTCATTCTCGCGGCCGTCGTGCGGGACTGGTGGTTGTCTGCGGTATCGACCTTGAAGAAAGCGATCGAGGCCTGCAGTTCTTCGGCCTGGCTCGCAAGCTCTTCGGAAGTCGCGGACATCTGCTCGGAGGCGCCGGCATTCTGCTGCGTCACCTTGTCGAGCTGCTGGATCGCTTCATTGATCTGAGCCGCACCGACATCCTGCTCGCGGCAGGCGGCGCTGATCTCGGCCACGAGTTCCGCCGTCTTGCGGATATCGGGCACCAGGCGGCCGAGCATGTCGCCCGCATCCTGGGCGGCCTTGACCGTATCGCTCGACATCGAGCTGATTTCAGCCGCCGCCGACTGGCTGCGTTCGGCAAGCTTGCGCCCTTCCGAAGCGACGACCGCAAAGCCCTTGCCGTGCTCGCCGGCACGAGCGGCCTCGACCGCCGCGTTGAGGGCGAGCAGGTCGGTCTGGCGAGCGATTTCCTGGACGATGCTGATCTTCTCGGCGATGGTCCGCATTGCCTGCACGGCGCGCGTCACCGCATCACCGCTGGCTTCGGCATCCTTGGCCGACTGGCGGGCGATCTTTTCCGTCTGGGCCGCATTGTCGGCATTCTGCTTGATGTTGGCGGCCATCTCTTCCATCGAAGCCGAGGCCTCTTCCGCGGAGGCGGCCTGCTCCGAGGCGCCCTGCGACACCTGCTCGGAACTTGCCGAAAGCTCCTGGCTGCCGGCCGAGACATTTTCGGCGGCCGAGATCGCATCGGCGACGACGCCGCGCAGCCGTTCGACCATCTGCTCCAGCGCGATGCCAAGCGTATCCTTCTCCGAGAGCGGCTTCGGCGAAACCATCAGGTCGCCGCCGGCGATCTGCGTCGCGATGTCGGCTGTGGCACGAAGGTTATCCGTCATGACGTTGATGGTATTCACGAGATCCCTGATCTCGTCATTGCTCCGGATCTCCACCTTCTGGTTCAGGTCGCCGACGGCGACGGCGCTGGCAGCCTCCATGATCTTGCGCAGGCCACTGTTGACGCCGAGCGCGATCCACAGCGCAGCCGCAAACGCGATGAGGGAGGCACCGATCGCAATGCCGATCAGCATGTTCTTCGTGGAGCCATAGAGGACGTCGGTGTCGTTATCGGCCTGGGTCATCGCCTTCTGCTGCAGCGCGACGAGGGTCTCGAAAACCTCTTCCAGTTCCATGACGACAGCACGAATCTCGCCCGACGAAAGTGCGGCTGCCCCTGCCCTGTCGCCGCTTTCCTGGGTGGCCGCGACTTTGGCGGAGCCTTCGCTGAAGCGTTTGGCCAGCTCGATCAGCCTGTCCCATGTCGGCTTGCCCTCGACAGTGGCGAGCTGTAGACCGCTTGTCGCCAGGGTGAGCATTTCATCCGCGCTCCTCGCCGAGTTCTGATAATCCTTGATCGCCGTTTCCGGGTCCATTTCCAGAAGCGCATTCTTCTGCCAGCGAACGGCGTTGAGCTCGGCCGTCTTCGCCTCCAGAGCCAATTCCAGCCTTTTTGCCGGACCGGAGATGAGGCTGCCGACAGCATCGTTCAGTGAGCCGAGGCTAATGATTCCGTAAATCGCGCTCCCCACCAGCAATAGAATGACAAAGCCAAATGCGGCTGCGAGTTTAAGTTTAATCGTAATACGCATCTCAATATTCCTCTCTGAGAGCGAAGCAATAAATCTGGACCGGTGGGCGCGGCATCATGCAGCAAGGAAATTCCGATAGGCGAAAACATGCCACGGAACGCTATTCACGGACTTCCGGACCTGTGTCCGCAGGCGCCGGAAGCTTGCGCCGCGGGCCGCGCTGACGGCCCACGACAAGTGCGCGGGGAGGCGCTCAGCGCCCCCCCAAGGGAGCGCTAAGCGCTCTCCTTGAATTCGTCATCGACAGTGTCGGGACCGCCCATCGACATATCGAGGGCAAAGCCTTTCACACGCGCCTGCTGGCCGGCGACGCTGCCGGCGGCCGGTTTCTTGGCCGCGGGCTTGCGGGCAGCGGCCGGGGCCGGCCCCCGTGCCGCCATCCTGGCAGCCGGCGCGCGCTCACGGCGGCTGCCCGCCATGTCGACCTTGAAGAAGGCGATCGACGTCTGCAGTTCCTCGGCCTGCGAGGCGAGTTCTTCCGAGGTCGCCGACATCTGCTCGGAAGCGCCGGCATTCTGCTGCGTCACCTTGTCGAGCTGCTGGATCGCCTCGTTGATCTGCGCCGCGCCGATATCCTGCTCGCGGCAGGCCGCACTGATCTCCGAAACCAGCTCGGCCGTCTTGCGGATGTCGGGCACCAGGCGGCCGAGCATTTCGCCGGCTTCCTGGGCTGCCGTCACGGTGTCGCTGGACATCGAGCTGATTTCGGCCGCCGCCGACTGGCTGCGTTCGGCAAGCTTGCGCACTTCCGAAGCCACGACGGCAAAGCCCTTGCCGTGCTCGCCGGCGCGGGCCGCTTCGACCGCCGCGTTGAGGGCAAGCAGATCGGTCTGGCGGGCGATTTCCTGGACGATGCCGATCTTCTGGGCGATCGTGCGCATGGCATCGACCGCGCGGGAGACAGCCTCGCCGCTCGCTTCCGCATCCTTGGCCGACTGGCGGGCGATCTTTTCCGTCTGGGCCGCATTGTCGGCATTCTGCTTGATGTTGGCGGCCATCTCTTCCATCGAAGCCGAGGCCTCTTCCGCGGAAGCCGCCTGCTCCGTGGCGCCCTGGGACACCTGCTCGGAGCTTGCCGAAAGCTCCTGGCTGCCGGCCGAAACATTTTCGGCGGCCGAGATCGCGTCGGCGACGACGCCGCGCAACCGCTCGACCATATGCTCCAGCGCAAGACCCAAGGCATCCTTGTCGGAGAGCGGCTTCGGGGACACCGTCAGGTCGCCATTGGCGATCTGATCCGCGATCCCCGCGGTGGTCCTGAGGTTGGCGATCATGCTCCGCATCGCGATGCCGAGCGTATCCTTGTCCGAGAGCGGCTTGGCATCGGTCGTCAGGTCGCCCATGGCGATCTGGTCGGCAAGGGCCGCCGTCGCGCGCAGGTTTGCGGTCATGGTGTTGACGGTATCGATGAGATCCTTGATCTCGTCATTGGTCCTGACGTCGACCTTCTGATTGAGATCGCCGATAGCCACGGCGTTTGCGACGCTCGTGATCTTCCGCAGGCCGTTGTTGATTCCGAGCGTGATCCACAAGGCGGCGCCGAGCGCCACGAGCACGGCGATACCCGATGCCGTGGTGAGGATGAGCTTGGTCGAATCGTAAAGCTCGGTATTGGCATGGTCGGTCGCCTGCATGCTCTTGCGCTGGATCTCGATCAGGGAAGTGATCGCGCCAGCCATATCGTCGGTCATCACCCTGAGATCGCCGAGCGAAAGCGAAAGCGCGCCTGCTTTGTCGCCTCTGGCGTCGAGCTGCTGCAGTTCGGCGGATTTTTCGCGGAATTTTCCGCCGATCGCCCGCAGCTTCTCCCAATGGACCTTGCCTTCTGCCGTGGCGATGGCAAGGCCGGCATCGACGGTGTCGAACATGGCCTGCAGGTTCTGGTCGGCTTCCTTGTAAAAGCCGGCGGCGGTCTCGGGATCGGTGGAGAGCAGCGCGTTCTTCTGCGCGCGGATCGCGTTGACTTCGGCAATATTGGCATTCAGCGCCAGCTCCAGGCGGCGCACCGGTCCATCGATCATATTGCCGCTCGCCTCGTTCAAGGTGCCGAGGCTCAGGCTTCCATAAACCGCGATGCCGATCAGAAGCAGTGTCATGACTGCGAAGGCAAGGCCTAGTTTGAGCTTAATGGTGAAACGCATGTGATACCCCGTTCTATGCGCCAAAACGATTGGATAGAAAGACGTTCCGGTCCAAGGAACGCCGAACTTTCAGAGTGATGTGTCTGAGAGGGGGAAAGCGACTGCATTCACTTCCCGGCAGCCGAACATCCATCGGTCGCTGCGCCAACGCCTACACGCGTTGGGGATATTTCCGCCTCGGGCCACAGGAGCAGCCCGAGGGATCACACGAGGGGAAGCGTTTACGCGCTTTCCCCAGGGGAGTGCTTATGCACTCTCCCAGAGGGGAGTGCTCAAGCACTCTCCCTGAAATCGTCGTCGCCGTCGTCAGGACCGCCCATCGACATATCGAGAGCAAAGCCCTTGAGGCGCTGCTGCTGTGCCGAAACCGTCTGGCCTCGGCCCTGGCTTTGCGCCTGCGGAGCCGACTTGCGGGCAGCCGCCGGCCCTTTGAGCACCTTGGCCGGGCCTTTCGGCGTCTTCCGGGCGCCGGAGCGCGTGCTGCCTGTCGTGTCGACCTTGAAGAAGGCGATCGATGTCTGCAGTTCCTCGGCCTGCGAGGCGAGTTCTTCCGAGGTCGCCGACATCTGCTCGGAAGCGCCGGCATTCTGCTGCGTCACCTTGTCGAGCTGCTGGATCGCTTCATTGATCTGCGAAGCGCCGATGTCCTGTTCGCGGCAGGCGGCGCTGATCTCGGAAACCAGTTCGGCCGTCTTGCGGATGTCGGGCACCAGGCGCCCGAGCATCTCCCCGGCATCGGCGGCGGCCTTGACGGTATCGCCGGACATCGAGCTGATTTCGGCTGCGGCCGACTGGCTGCGCTCGGCAAGCTTGCGCACTTCCGAAGCGACGACCGCAAAGCCCTTGCCGTGCTCGCCGGCACGAGCAGCTTCGACGGCTGCGTTGAGGGCCAGCAGATCGGTCTGGCGGGCGATTTCCTGCACGATGCTGATCTTCTGGGCGATCGTGCGCATGGCATCGACGGCGCGTGTCACGGCTTCGCCGCTCGCTTCCGCATCCTTGGCGGACTGGCGGGCGATCTTTTCCGTCTGGGCCGCATTGTCGGCATTCTGCTTGATGTTGGCGGCCATCTCTTCCATCGAGGCCGAGGCCTCTTCAGCGGAAGCAGCCTGCTCCGAAGCGCCCTGCGACACCTGCTCAGAGCTTGCCGAGAGCTGCTGGCTGCCGGAGGAGACGTTTTCGGCGGCCGACAGCGCGTCGGCGACGACGCCGCGCAGGCGTTCGATCATGATGTTGACGTTGCCGAGAAGCTCGCCGATCTCGTCATGGCTGGTGATATCGGCCATCTTCGTCAGGTCGCCTTCGGATACTTCGCGCACCACGGTGTTGGCGCGGCTCAGGCCCTTGCTGATCGTGCTGGCGATCCAGAAGGCGGTAATGGCGGCAATCACCAGCGCGACGGCGGCGACGGCGATCATCGTCGTGCGTGTCGTCGCATACTGCGCGTCGGCATCGGCGTCGGCGGCCTTCATACGCTGTTTTTCCAGCGCCAGGATTTCGGCGAGCGTCGAGTCGATATCGTTGGCGGCGGCACGCGCCGCCGTGATGGAGACGCTGTTCGCCCCATCCGTATTGCCCGCCTTCAGATAGTCACGGATCTGGTCGTCGGCCGCGTTGAAGGCCTTGGAAAGCTCGGCGATCCGCGCCCAGCGAGCCTTGCCTTCTTCGGTGGCGAGCCCCAGCACATGGTTGAAGGCCTCGTTGAAGTCCTTGCGAGCCTGGTTGCCCTTGTCGATCGCGCCGGCGCTCTCCTCGGGTGTGCGGGCGGTCAGCAGGTTCTTCTGTTGGCGGATGGCTTCGAGCTGCGCAATGTTGATCTGCTGCGCAAGGTCGAGGCGGGCTGCCGGGCCGGCAAGAAGATTGCCGATCGTATCGTTCAAGGATCCAAGGCTGAAAATGCCGTAAGCGGCGGTGCCCAATAACATGAGAATAATGAAGGTGAACGCCGTCACCAGCTTCGTCTTGATTGTCAGTTTCATCGTTTTAACCCCCGTTTGAATTCATCCGGCGTCAGTTTGCGGCCCCCGCCGCATCGTGCCTCGATGAAAAAATCGCCTGAAGATTTGGAAGGATGATGAACTCGCCGCCCCTCTTCACCAGGCAGTTGATGTAGTCGGCGCGCCAGCGCATGCCGACGCTCGGCGGCGCCTCGCTCGCAGTCTTCGCAAGCGTCGTCACCTCGTTGACCTTGTCGGTTCTGAGGCCGACCAGCGTCGGCTCGCCCTGCAGATCGATCTCGATGACGATGAAGCGGCTGTCGATCGTGGCTTCGGCCGCCTCCATCCCGAAGGCGAGACGCAGGTCGGCAAGCGGAATGACCTTGCCGCGAAAGTTGATGACGCTCGCGACGAAAGGCTGGCTGCCCGGCACCGCGGTTTCAGGAAGCAGGTCCAGGATTTCCTGGACGATGACCGCTTCCAGCGCGAAGGTCTCGCCGTTGAGATCGAAGGTCAGCACCTCGACTTCCTCGGCATAGCTCCAGTGATTGTCGAACCGTTCGGCTGTTGCTGCTGCACTCATCCTGCTACCCGCAATTGCGCCTCCTGTTGCTGACCCGCGGCAACCAGGTGCCCGACGTCGAGAATGAGAGCGACGCTGCCGTCGCCGAGAATGGTAGCACCCGAGAAGGTCGCCACGTCGTTGTGCAGTTTCGACATCGACTTGATCACCGTCTGGTGGTCGCCGATGATCTGGTCGACGACGAGGCCGACACGCTCGGTGCCGGTCGAGATCACCACCACCTTCTGATGCACGTCGGGTTTGGTGCCGGTGCGGAAGAGATCGCGCAGGCGCAGGAACGGCACCAGGCTGTCACGCAGCGAGATGAAGCTGCGGCCGCGCGAGCGGAGATCTTCCTCGAGCGACAGTTCGAGGCATTCCTCGACCGCCGAAAGCGGGATGACGTAGCGGCCGGAGCCGACACGCACGAGCAGCCCGTCGATGATGGCAAGCGTCAGCGGAATGCGCAGCGACACTTCCGAACCCTGCCCCGGCACGCTGACGATATCGATCGCGCCGCGCAGCGCCTCGACCGTCTTCTTGACCACGTCCATGCCGACGCCGCGGCCGGACAGATTGGTGATCGCCGCGGCCGTCGAGAAGCCGGGCGCGAAGATCAGCTGCAGGAGCTCGGAGTCCGACAGCGGCTGGCCGGGATGGATCAGGCCGGAGGATTCCGCCTTGGCGCGAACCCGTTCGCGGTTGATGCCGCGGCCGTCGTCCTTGATCGAGATGATCACTTCGCCGCCGGCCTGGCGGGCCGAAAGCGTCACCGTGCCGGCCTCGGTCTTGCCGGCGGCCAGGCGATCGGCAGGCGTTTCCAGACCATGATCGATCGAGTTGCGCACCAGATGCACCAGCGGATCGGCCAGGCGCTCGATGACCGTCTTGTCGACTTCGGTGGTCTCGCCCTCCGTCACCAGCTCGATCACCTTGCCGGTCTCGCGGGCAAGATCGTGGACAAGGCGGCGGAAGCGGGAGAAGAGGGTCGCGACCGGCACCATGCGCAGCACCATCATCGTGTCGCGCAGTTCGCCGGAGAGACGTTCGATTTCTTCCGAGACGGAACGCAGCGCGATATCGGCGCTGGCGCTGGCGAGCTGGCTGAGGCGCGATTGCGCGATGACGAGCTCGCCGACGCGGTCCATCAGTTCGTCGAGACGTTCGGCCGGGACGCGCACATTCTCGGCAGCCTTCGCCTGGCTGGCGGCGGCGGGCGCCTCGCGCTTGACAGGAACCGCTTCGACGAGCCGGAATTCCGGCACGGCGGCCGGTGCAACCGGCGCCGGCGCTGCCGAGGCGACAGGAGCAGGCGCCGGCTTTGCTTCAGGCGGGGCAGCCGTTGCCGGCGCTACGCCGTCGATCTCCTCGACACTGAGTTCCATATCGTCGAGCACGAAGATGAAGACGTCGTCGATCGCCGAACGGTCCTGTTCGCTGGTCAGCATCACATCCCAGGAAACGTAGAGTTCCGTCGGCGTGAGTTCATCGAGAGGCGGAATGGCTGAAGTGTTGGCGCGCACGGTGCATTCGCCGAGATCGCGCAGCTCGTCCAGCAGGCCGAGCGGGTTGGTGCCATTGGCCATTGAATTGGCCGGCAGGCTGAAGCGGATGCGCCAGCTGTTCTTCTTCTTTGCCGGAACGTCGCACACCTGGGGAATGGCGGCCGCCGTCGCGGCCGGCGCCGGCGCCTTGCCGCCGACGGCGGCCTGCAGTTGGGCCAGAAGCTTCTGCCCGGTATCGCCATGATCGGCATCCGGCTGATCGACGAGCGCACGCATATGGTCCTGGGCGGCGAGAACGGCAGCGACGAGTTCGCTGGTCGCCGCCACCTCGCCCTTGCGGACGCGGTCGAAGGCCGTTTCGCAATGATGGGTGAAGGCGGCGAGCGCCTCGAAACCGAACATCGCACCCGAGCCCTTGAGCGTGTGGAGCCCGCGGAACACGGCGTCGACGAGATCCTTGTTGTCGAGCTGGTGCGTCAGGTCGAGAAGCCCGGCCTCGATCGCCTCGAGGCATTCGGCAGCTTCCATGCGGAATACGGCGACGGGATCGAGCGTGCTCATCTTCCTAAGACCTTTTTCACGATCTTGACCAGATTTTCCGGATCGAACGGCTTGGTCAGCCAGCCGGTAGCGCCCGCGGCCTTGGCGCGAGCCTTGAGGTCGGCGTCCGATTCCGTCGTCAGGAAGATGATCGGCACGCCTGCCTGCGCCGGCAGCTTGCGCAGTTCCTCGATCATCGTCAGCCCGTCCATCACAGGCATATTGAGATCGGTCACGATCAGATCGAAGCTGCTGCCCTTGGCCGCCGCGAGGCCCTCTGCCCCGTTCACCGCCTCGGTGACGCTGTAGCCGGCATTGGTCAGCGTGACCTTGGTGGTCAGACGAATGCTGGCGGAATCGTCTACGGTCAGGATATTTGCACTCATAACGTCACCTCTTTATGCAACCAGAACTTTGTGCCTTCTTGATCGAAGGATTCTATAAAACCTGCGCGCTCAAGTACCTTCAGGACAGAGCCGCTGGCCGGCGAAGATAACTTGAACGTCTTTCCCTCGGCCTTTGCTTGACGGCGCGCGGATTCGATGAGTTGAACGAAACTCAGATCCGCTTCGGCACCTTCGGGAATGCTGATGATGATCGCATCTTTACTATGGAGTTCGTCAGAGATCTTGGAATGTAATTCAGACGCATAGCGAATACTCAGCCCGTCCGGGAGATTTATAGATTCATAATATTGCTTTGGAGTATCCAATGCAGCCTCCTGGGCCAGGGAAATACTTGATGACCCTAAAAGGACTCTCACGGCAGCGTTAATGGCGGGTAAACAGCGGTTGTATGAAACGGCTGTATAGCGGATCCCGCGACTCCCAATTCTCATCGGGGATAAGTTGTATTTTTGTCTCAGAATTTTCGAATAAACAAATAAAAATCAGCAAGTTGACGAACAATCGCCGGCTATGCGGATGCGCGCGGCAGCGGTTCCACATCTTTCGTTAATCACAACGCAGACGAGTCTGGCGTGTTTACCGGTCGTTTCCATCCTGCCCGTAAAAATAGAGTCAAATTGCCTGTGTTTTAAGAAAAGGTATAAAGTTGGTACACGCTCAGGTATCACTGCACGCTGCAGCCTACACATCGGGGCGGGACATCAGCCAGACTCTGGAGGCCGCCCGCAGCCAAGTCGAGGAACGCTTCCTTGAAGGCGGGACGGTGCTGCTGTCGGTGATGGATGTCCTCAACCGTCTGTTGAACTCGCTCGAGAGCGTCACCAAGACTCTCGACAACAAGGAGTCGAGTGACACCAGCGCCGATCTCAGGGCAACGGTAGAGAGCCTGATGGCACTGCCGGCCACCGAGGAAAACCGTCAGCAGGCGCTCGTCTCGCTGGCGCAGACCGGCAGGGAGCTGCGCAAGCATGTCGCCGACATGCAGGAAACGATGCGTTATCTCAGGACCTTTGCCGTGACCGTGAAGATCACCGGCGCCGGGCTTGCCGAATTCGCCGGCTTCGCCCAGGAGATCCTGGAGCGCATCTATTCAGGCACCGACGAGGTCAACCGTTTCGCCGCCCATCTCGATAGCCTCGAGAAGGAGGTCAAGCTCGCCGCTTCGCTCGGAGCCAGCGTTTCCCGAGGCTATGCCGATACCGTTCCGGCCGTCGCGGCAGCGCTGCGCGATGATGCCGCCAAGATTGCCGGGCACCGCAAGGATCTGGGCGTCATTGCCCGCGAGGTCGGCGCGATCGCCCGCGGCGTCCAGACCAAGGTCGCCTCGACATTGTCTGCCCTGCAGATCGGCGACATCACCCGCCAGCGTATCGAGCACGTGCAGGCGACCTTCTCCCTGCTTGAGGATTTTTTTGCCGGCGAGGAAGGTTCCAAGCTCGACGCCGGCGCGCGCCAGCGCCTTCAGAACGTCATTCACCATCTGACTGCGGCGCAAATGAGCGAGATGTGCGCCGACTTCCAGCGGGATTCGGGAAACGTGGTGAAGACGATTGCGAGTTTCGACCACGACATGAAGGAAATTCTCAAACTGCGCGATCAGATGAGCGGCGAAAGCGGCGAGGCTGACGGCAACTTCATGCGCGCGCTGGAATCCAGCGTTTCGGCCGCCCATGAGATCGTGAAGCAGGTCGATGCGGCAAGCCGGCAGGCCGACCAGGTCAGCCAGTCGACGATCGGCACGGCCGCCAAACTGTTCGAGGCGATCGGCAATATCCGCGCCGTCAAGACCGATATCCATTATATGGCCCTGAACACCAACCTGCGCTGCAGCCGCCTCGGCGAGGAGGGCAGGTCGATCAACGTCGTCACCGCCGAGCTGCGCATCTTCGCCGGCAAGCTCGACGATTCCGCCGATGCCATCGTCAACGGCCTGCCGGCGCTCGAAGCCGCGGCCAGCCGCGTCGCACCCGCGGCCGATGGCGAGGCCGGCGGCCTGGGAGAAAGCCTGACATCGGCCGTCGGCAACATCCGGTCGGCCGCCAACTCGATGGAAAGCGAGCTGAAAGTGCTTGCCGAGAACGGCCGCGAGGTCGCCACCAAGATCAACCTGCTGATCGGCAAGCTCGATTTCCAGCATGATCTCGGCGACGTTCTCGCCCGCTGCGCCGATCTGCTCGAAAACGTCGCCGGTGCCGATATCGCCGACATCTCCGATCTCACCGAGACGATCGCGCCGCTCGACCGCAAGATCTACAAGCTCTACACGATGGTCCAGGAGCGCAATGTCCATCGCGGCATCATCCCGGCGAACGAGGAAGATGCCGCCGCTCCCGCCGAGGCGTTGAAAGCCGAAGACGACGAGGATCTTTTCGCCGACGCGCTTTTCTGATGCTTATCTCCGGAAGCGCAAGACGCCTTTAAGCCGGGACCTCTCCCGGCTTAACGCATCATTCAGCCGCTATCGCCGCCGGAACTTGTTGGCCGCATCGATCGCCGCCTTCTGCTGACTGTCCTCAATGCCGAGATAGAAATCCTCGAGCGAAGGATCGGCGAGCCCGGCGCGGCGCGACAGCACGTACCATTTCGCCGCCTCGATCGGATTGGGCGGCGTGCCGATGGCGTTGATATAGAGATGGGCAAGCTTGTTCTGCGCGACGACGTTGCCGCCATTGGCGGCCAGCTTCAGCCATTCGAAGCCTTTGACGTAGTCCTTCGGACCGCCGACGCCGTTGACGAGCCAGATGCCGAGATCGAGCTGGGCCGTGTCGAAGCCGGCGCGCGCTGCGCGCACCATCCACTCGCGGGCCAGCCGCTTCTTTTCCTCCGGCAGGTCCTTGAGCGTCGCATAGATCTGCGCCACCGCATATTGCGAATCGGCAATGCCCTGCTCGGCCGATTTCTCATAAAAGGGCAGCGCGAGCCTCAGCCCTTTCTCGCCGGGATTGTCGGCGACGACAATCTGCGCCCAGTTGAATTCCGCCGACGGATTGCCGGCCTCGGCGGCCTTGTGCATGTACTCGTCGGCTTTGGCCTTGTCGCGGTGTACGCCCTGGCCTTCCATCAGCATCAGCGCGTATTTGAACATGGCCGCCGCATCGCCGCCTTCGGCCGCCTTGCCGTACCAGAAGGCGGCATTCTTCACGTCCTTCTTGACGCCCAGCCCCTGCGACAGGATTTCGCCGATCAGCGTCTGCGCCGCCGGATCGCCGAGCTGGGCGCGCGGCAGCGCCTTGTCCATTGCCGTCAGGTAGTAACCACGCTGATAGGCGCCGTAAGCCTCGTCGATCGGCCCTTTGTAATCCTTCTCCGGCGGCAGGTCGGGCAGCTTCGCGCCCATGCGGTCGAACACGCCGACGCCATCGGAAGGCTTTACATCCTCGCCGTTGAGCCGGTCGGTGCGGAAGGTCGAAGCCGGCGCCGTGCCCGGCTGGCTGATGACGCTGTCGGGCGCCTGCGCCAGCGCAATATCCGGCCCGGCCGCAGCGAGAGCGGCCATGCTGGCAAGGAAATATTTCAAAAGGCGGGCGGGCGGGATCGGCATGAGCGCGATTTCAATCCTCAAACCGTGGCGCTTTTTCGTCAAGAAGAGCGTTGATCTCGGCGACGATCGACGGCGCCCGCCCGGCTTCGGCGAAGACCGCCAGCCGCAGCGCCACGAACTCCGCGCCGGTCTCGGCAACCGCGAGCGCCGAGGCGGGATCGGTACCGCCCATGACGATGCAGGGAATCTCGATCATCGATGCCCACCATTCGCCGAGCGCAAGATTTTTCGGATGCGCCTCCGGCTTGATATCGCCGTCGAGCTTGCCGAAGAAGATATAGTCCGGCCTGACCTCGCCGACTTCGAGCGCCGTATGCCGGTCGCTCGCATTGCCGCCGCCGACGATCAGCTTCGGCGCATGTTTGTCGATCGCTTCCGAAAGCGCCTCCGCATTGGCGGAAAGGTGCAGGCCGTCCGCCTTTGCCCGTCCCGCCACGCGGCTGTCGCCGGCAATCAGCGCCGCGGCGCCGGCATCCTGAATGACGGGCACCAGCTTTTCGGCATGTTTCTGAAAGGTGCCGTCGTCCAGTCCGTATTGCGGCACGATCACCGAGGCGACGTCGCCGCCCTTCAGCGCGTCGGCGACGATCTTTGCCTGCTCATCGGCATCGGCAATGTCGGGCACAATGAGCACAAGGCGGCAGCGATTTTCCGGTTCGGTCATGAGGTCTTTCCGTTTCCTGCGAATTCCCTTCCGAAATGGCGGAACCGCACTCGTTTTGTGTGAGTAGTTCCGTTAGAGGAGGCTTGCAAGAGGAGGACGCCGAAAGCATGCCGCAGGATCTGTCATTCTACTACGCCGCCGTGCCCGCCGTTCTGCTGGTGGGCCTCGCAAAAGGCGGCATGGGCGACGCTTTGTCGCTGATCGGCCTGCCCTTTCTGGCCCTCGTCGTCTCGCCGGTTGAGGCCGCGGCGATCCTGCTGCCGATCCTGGTCTTCATGGATATGATTTCGCTCGTCGTCTGGCGCAAACACGGCGACTGGACGACGCTGAAGATCATGCTGCCCGGCGCCATCTTCGGCATCGGCCTCGGCTGGGCGACATCGGCGCTCGTTCCGGGCAATATTCTGCGCATCGTCATCGGCGCGGTGACCATCCTCTTCTGCCTGCGCTATTTCTGGAACAATTTCGGCCCCGGCGCCGGCAGGGTGATCCCACCGCGCGGCCAGCGGCCGGTCGCCGCCGGCTTCTGGGGCGCGTTTTCAGGTTACGGCAGCTTCGTCGCCCATGCCGGCGGCGCGCCCTTCCAGATCTATGCCCTGCCGCTCAAGATGCAGCCGCGCGAATATACCGGCACCAGCGTACGCTTCTTCGCGATCCTCAACGCCATCAAGCTCGTCCCCTATTTCGCGCTCGGCCAGCTCGACACGCAGAATCTGGCGACCTCCGCGACGCTTCTGCCCTTCGCCCCGCTCGCCACCCTTGCCGGCGCCTGGTGCGTGCGGCGCATGAGGCCGGAGATTTTTTATCCCTTCATGTATGCGATGGCCCTGATCGCCGCCTTCCTGATCGTGCGCGAAGGTCTTGGCTGGTAAGGGCCGCGGCAGCACGCTGCAATGCACAATTTCCTTGCTGGAACGGCTGGTTTGACGTAGCTTTCCCGGCATGTCGAATACAGACCCTTTCTCTGCGATTGCCGATCCGAACCGGCGGTTTCTGCTGGAGGAATTGCGTCGTGCGCCGCGGACCGTCAATGAGCTCGCCGAAGGCCTGCCGATCAGCCGCCCGGCCGTGTCGCAGCACCTGAAGGCGCTCCTCGACAGCAACCTCGTCTCGGTGACGTCGGAAGGCACGAAGCGCATCTATACGGTCAACAACCGCGGCTTCGACAAGCTCAATTTATGGCTGGATCAGTTCTGGGCCTGATACGCACCCCGCAACCTGCGGGCATTATGCGAATCACATGAACCAGTTTGAGGCGTATCGCCCTCGCAAAAGCGCCAGCCGCAATGCCGCATGCATCGGGCTGGCGCAATTCTGGTGTCTAATCACCGGGTCTTGCAAAATTTTAGGCGGAATGGATGGATTTTACCTCTTCTAACGCAAGATGATCGCCCGGCGACCCTTGGGAAGATTAATGGACGGATGACTTGAGACGCTGAATCTCGTCCTTGATGCGCAGCTTACGGCGCTTGCATTCGGCAATTTCGGTATCTGAGATAGACGGAGATGTTCTGAGTGCGTGCAACTCCTCCTCAAGAGCTACATGCTTTTTCTGGAGTGATTCAAGATGAGCTTCAACTGTCATTTGACCCTTCCTTCCTCTTACCCTCCCCGACCATCGTCGTCGGGGATCAAGGTGTCAACGCGCGGACTGTGACATATTTTTGAAGGCTTGTCGAAGGCCAAAAGATGAAGAAGAGATGGCAAATTCATGATCAACACTAACTAGCCGTTACCCGTATTTGGTGATAGGAGCTTGCGGAAATCATCGGCAGATCGGACAAGATCCGAGCGCGATAACGGGGAATGCATATGGCCGATCAGGAACAGGCGGATATCAGGCTCATGGTGGCGCGTCTGCGTCAGGAGCACGAGGATTTCGACGCCGCGATCAACGCCATGATAGAGACCGGATGCGATGCTCTGCGAATCCAGCGCATGAAAAAGAAGAAGCTCGTCATCAAGGACAAGCTGACCAAGCTGGAAGATCAGATCATCCCTGACATCATCGCTTGAGAGGAATAGCTGCAACGATGACAGACAGACCGCCCGTCGCCATTATCATGGGCAGCCAGTCCGATTGGGAGACCATGAAAAACGCCGCCGACACGCTGGAGGCGCTTGAGATCCCTTATGATGCGCGCATCATCTCGGCGCACCGCACGCCCGATCGGCTTTTCAATTTCGCCAAGGGGGCGCGTGCGGAAGGCTTCAAGGTCATCATCGCCGGCGCCGGCGGCGCAGCCCATTTGCCGGGCATGGCCGCATCGATGACGCCGCTGCCGGTCTTCGGCGTGCCGGTCCAGTCGAAAACCATGTCCGGGCAGGACAGCCTTCTTTCCATCGTGCAGATGCCGGCCGGCATTCCCGTCGGAACGCTTGCCATCGGCAGGGCGGGCGCGGTCAACGCCGCTCTTCTCGCCGCTGCCGTGCTGGCTCTTTCCGACGAGGAGATCGCCGAGCGGCTCGACGAATGGCGCGAACGCCAGAGTGCGGCGGTCGCCGAATACCCGATGGACGACCAATGACGGCACGAACGATCGGCATCATCGGTGGCGGCCAGCTCGGCCGCATGCTGGCTATCGCCGCCGCCAGGCTGAATTTCCGCACGATCATCCTCGAGCCGCAGGCCGACTGCCCCGCCGCCCAGCTCGCCAACCGGCAGATCGTCGCCGCCTATGACGATCCGGCAGCGCTTGCCGAACTTTCGGCCGCCTGCGATGTCGTCACCTACGAATTCGAGAACGTGCCCGTCGCGGCTGCCGAAGCGCTCTCGGCGAACATTCCCGTCTATCCGCCCGCAAAGGCGCTGGAAGCGGCCCAGGACCGCCTCGTCGAAAAACGCTTCCTCAACGGCTGCGGCATATCGACCGCCCGCTTCCATGCGATCGACAGCCAGGCCGATCTCGAAGCCGCGCTGAAGGATTTCGGCGGCCAGGGCGTGCTGAAGACCCGCCGTCTCGGCTATGACGGCAAAGGCCAGAAGGTTTTCCGCTCAGGCGCCGACAGTCCCGACGGCGCCTATGCCGCCCTCGGCGCCGTCCCTCTCATCCTCGAAAGCTTCGTCGCCTTCGAGCGCGAGGTCTCGATCATCGCCGCGCGCGCTGCGGATGGGACCGTCGCCTGCTTCGATCCTGCCGAGAACGTGCATCGCAACGGCATCCTCCATACGTCGACGGTTCCGGCCGCGATCTTGCCATCGACGGCGGACGCCGCCCGCCAGGCGGCGGAAAAGGTCCTGGCCGCATTGAACTATGTCGGCGTCATCGGCATCGAATTCTTCGTGCTCGCCGACGGCACCCTGATCGCCAACGAGATGGCCCCGCGCGTCCACAATTCCGGCCACTGGACGGAGGCCGCCTGCGTCGTCAGCCAGTTCGAGCAGCATATCCGCGCCGTCGCCGGCCTGCCGCTCGGCAATGCCGACCGCCATTCCGACTGCGTCATGCAGAACCTGATCGGCGACGATATCCTTGCCGTTCCCGACTGGCTGCAGCGCCCTGATACGCTGGTTCATCTCTACGGCAAGACGGAGTGGCGCGCCGGCCGCAAGATGGGCCACGTCACGACATTGCAGCGGAAATCGCCGGTTTCCGGCTGAGAAAACGCCTGCGAACCCCGGGAAAAACACCGTCACGCGGTTGACATGGTGGAGGTGACGGGGTATCTGCTCCCCCACCTAAAGAGCGCGCCCTGACGGCGCGCTTTTCATTGTTAAAGATCAACATCGCGGATCACAAAAATGAAGATCAAGAATTCGCTCAAGTCGCTCAAGGCGCGTCACCGTGACAACCGTCTGGTTCGCCGCAAGGGCCGCATCTACATCATCAACAAGCTGAACCCGCGTTACAAGGCTCGTCAGGGCTGATTTCGCGCGTCCGGATCGCCTTGCCGCGCAAATCGCGCCTGCAACTCCATCCGGTGGATCGCTACGGTGATCACGTCAAATTTGTTTGATCTTCGGCGTTGGCGGGCTAATATGTCCGCCATGCGCTTTTTTGCTTTGACATCAGCGGCGCTGCCGCTCGCCTTCGTCCTGCTTACCTCAGCCGTTCCGGCCGCAGCCGCGGAAAAGGAGGTCATCGTCGAGCAGACGAATGTCAACAGCACGCCGAAACAACGCCTCGACCAGCTCTTCAGCCAGCTGAAACGCGAACGCGATCCTGAAAAGGCGAGCGGCATCGCCAACGAAATCCGTCTGGAATGGAACGATTCCGGCAGCGCCACCATCAATCTGCTGATGCAGTGGGCCGACAAGGCGATCGAGGAAAAGCGAAATCCCGCCGCCCTCGACTTTCTCGACGAGGCGATTGCGCTGAAGCCCGATTATGCCGAGAGCTGGAACCGCCGCGCCACGCTGAATTTCGTCATGGGCAATTACCGCAAGTCGATGTCCGACATCGAGCGGGTGCTGGATCTCGAGCCTCGCCATTTCGGAGCCCTCTCCGGCCTCGCCGCGATCCTCGGCAACGCGGGCAACGACCAGCTGGCGCTCAAGGCCTGGCAGCAGTTCCTCAATGTCTATCCCGCCGATCGCACGGCGCAGGAACAGGTCAACATGCTGTCGGAAAAACTTGCCGGCAATCGCACCTGATTCCGGATCGTCCGTTAAGATCATGTTTGCAGAAGTTTCCGCTCTTCTTGCCCCTCTCGCCGCCGCCATCGGTTATTCCTCCTATAAGGCACGGCAATTCGAACAGGCCTGTCCCAACATCGGCGAACTGACGGATGTCGGCGGCTACCGCATGAATGCGGTGCACGTCCCGCGTCCCGAACATGCGGATCTGCCCGCGCTCGTCTTCATTCACGGGGCGAGCGGCAATCTGCTCGATCAGATGGTCGCCTTCCGCGCAGCGCTCGAAGGCCGGGCGGAAATGCTCTTCGTCGATCGTCCTGGCCACGGTTATTCCGAACGCGGCGGTGCTGATAACGCCATCCCCTCCGGCCAGGCCGATGCGATCGCGCAGTTGATGGAGAAGCGCGGCATCGAGAAGGCGATCATCGTCGGCCATTCCTTCGGCGGCGCGATTGCCGCCGCCTTCGGCGTGCGCCATCCCGACAAGACGGCCGGCCTGCTCTTTCTGGCGCCTGCCACCCATCCCTGGCCGGGCGGCATCGACTGGTATTATCACGTTGCGACGGCGCCGGTCGTCGGCTGGCTCTTCAATCATGCGATCGTCGTGCCGCTTGGGCTGAGCCGGCTGGAGCGCGGCACGTTGAATGTCTTCCGTCCCAATTCGCGCCCGGCCGATTACATCGAGAAGACCGGTCCCTCGCTGGTTCTGCGGCCGCGGACCTTCCACAGCAATGCCACCGACTTCAAAAGGCTGCTCGCCTACGTGAAGGAGCAGTCGCCGCTCTATTCCAGGATCGCCGCGCCGACCGTCATCATAACGGGCGACAAGGATGAGATCGTCTGGGAGCATCTGCATTCGCGCGGCCTTGCCCGCGATATAGCGGGCTCCGAACTCGTCACCGTGCGCGGCGTCGGCCACAAGCCGGATTACCTCGCCACCGATGTCGCCATCGCCGCCATGGAAAAGATCGCCGGCGAGCCGCGCGACCTGCAAGCCGCCGCCCGAAAGGCCGAGGAAAGGCTTGCCGCCGCATCACGCGAACAGACGCTCGGACCGGTGCCGTCGCTGATGCCGGGCGCCCTGAGCGGCGCCTGACGCCGCCACTTCACCGCTGGCGGTAATTTCCCGGCCTGCGCGATAAAGGTGATGGCCTGCATTGCCGCGCGCCGCGGCAGCCCCATATGTTTTTCCGTCATTGTCCATAGGAGGGGAAATCATGGGCCGCCTGCAGATCGGGACGATCTCCGTCATCACGGCATTCTCGCTGAGCCTGACCACGGCCTTCGCCGCGTCGCCGGCGCCTGTGGAAGCCGAGCACGGCATGGTCGTCACAGCCCAGCATCTGGCGACGGATGTCGGCGTCGAGGTGCTGAAAAACGGCGGAAACGCCGTCGATGCGGCGGTCGCCGTCGGCTACGCGCTGGCGGTCGTTTACCCCTCGGCGGGCAATCTCGGCGGCGGCGGCTTCATGACCATCCGGCTGAAGGACGGCACGAAGACCTTCCTCGATTTCCGCGAACGCGCGCCGCTTGCCGCGACGAAGACCATGTATCTCGATGAGAAGGGCGATATCGTGCCGCGCGCCAGCCTCGACGGTTATCTCGCCGTCGGCGTCCCCGGCTCCGTCATGGGCCTGGAGACCGCGCGCCAGAAATACGGCACCCGGCCGCGTCAGGACCTGATCGCACCGGCGCTCCGCTTCGCCAGGGAGGGCTTCACGCTGGAACAGGGCGACGCCGCCATTCTTGCCGCAAGCGCCAAGCGCCTTGCCAAGGATGAGACGGCGGCGAAGATTTTCCTGAAACCGGACGGCAAGCCTTTCGCATCGGGCGAAAGACTGCAGCAGCCGGATCTCGCCGCCGTTCTGGCGGCCATCTCAGAAAAGGGGCCTGACGCCTTCTACAAGGCCGCGCCCGCCGAGGCGATCGTCAAGGCGAGCCAGGAGAAGGGCGGCATCCTCGCCAAGCAGGATTTCGAGCAATATGCCGTGCGCGAACTGAAGCCGATCGAGTGCAATTACCGCGGCTACGACATCATCTCCTCTCCGCCGCCCTCCTCCGGCGGCGTCATCATCTGCGAGATCCTCAACGTTCTGGAGGGATACCCGCTCTCCTATCTCGGCTATGCCTCGGCCGAAACGGTCCACGTCATGGTCGAAGCGATGCGCTATGCCTATGTCGACCGCAATGCGGCGCTCGGCGATCCCGATTTCGTCGAAAACCCGGTCGAAAAGCTGCTCGACAAGAGCTATGCCAAGGAAATCGCCGCGAAGATCGATCCCTACAAGGCCGGCACCTCGGCAAACCTGAAGCCGCTCGGCGGCAAGGAAAGCACCGAGACGACGCATTATTCGATCATCGACGACGAGGGCAACGCGGTTGCCGTCACCTATACGCTGAACGGCTCCTTCGGTGCTGCCGTCGTCGCGCCCGGCACCGGCGTGCTGCTCAACAACGAGATGGACGATTTCACCTCCAAGCCCGGCGTGCCCAATCTCTACGGCCTGGTGCAGGGCGAGGCCAACGCGATCGCGCCGAAGAAGACGCCGCTCTCCTCGATGAGCCCGACGATCGTCACCCGCGACGGCAAGCCCTTCATGGTGATCGGCAGCCCCGGCGGTTCGCGCATCATCACCATCACGCTGGAGGCGATCCTCAACGTCGTCGATTTCGGCATGGATATCAGCCAGGCGGTCAATGCCCCGCGTTTCCACCACCAATGGCAGCCCGACAAGATCTATCTCGAGCCCTATGCGCTGTCGCCGGATACGGAAAAGACGCTCGCCGCGATGGGCTACAGCTTCGACGGCGGCAATGACGGCCCGGTCTGGGGCCAGGCCGCCGGCATTCTCGTCGGCGGCAAAAGCCTTGCCGCCATCGAAAAGGGTGGCGGCGCCCGCTACAATGGCGCCATGGATGCCCGCGCGGTGGAAGGCTCGGCGAGCGGCTATTGACGGCCGGAAAGGCGCAGGCGGCAACGTGGTGCTCATTCGTGTCACGGTGACAAAGTCGCCGTTCACAAACCGCTTGCCCGGCCCTATGCATGATCGAACGCTGCAAGCAGGACGATTCCCGAATGGCCAGCATTGAAATGATTGTCGCCGCCCGCGCCCGCCTGCGCGGTCATGCACGCCGTACGCCGCTCCTGTCTTCTCCCTTCCTGAACGAGATCGCCGGCCGGCGTCTCTTAGTGAAGGCGGAATGTCTGCAGCATTCCGGTTCGTTCAAGTTCCGCGGCGGCTGGTCTGCCGTCTCCGGCCTCGATCCCGCCGTGCGGGCGCGCGGCGTCATCGCCTTCTCCTCCGGCAATCATGCCCAGGGCGTGGCGCTGGCCGCCAAGCTGCATGGCGTGCCCTCCGTCATCATCATGCCGAGCGATGCGCCGAAGCTGAAGATCGCCAACACCCGCGCCTTCGGTGCAGACGTGGTGCTTTACGACCGCGCCAATGAGGATCGCGACGAGATCGGCGCCAAGCTCTCGGCCGAACGCGGCCTGACCCTGATCAAGCCTTTCGACGAGCCGCTGGTGATCGCCGGACAGGGCACGACCGGTCTCGAAATCTCCGAACAGGCCGAGGAAGAGGGGATAAGGGAGGCCGAAGTCCTCGTCCCCTGCGGCGGCGGCGGTTTGACTTCGGGCATCGCGCTTGCGCTGGAAGCCAGCGCCCCCGGCTTTCGCGTCCGTCCCTGCGAGCCGCAGGATTTCGACGACACCGCCCGCTCGCTTGCCTCCGGCCGGATCGAACGCAACGCCTCGATGTCGGGCTCGATCTGCGATGCGATCATCACGCCGCAGCCCGGCAACATCACCTTCCCGATCCTGAAGCGCCTCGCCGGTGCCGGCATCGTCGTCACCGAGGAAGAGGTACTGCGCGCCATGGCGCTCGCTTTCGTCAGGCTGAAGATCGTCGTCGAGCCGGGCGGCGCGGTGGCTCTCGCCGCCGCACTCTTCCACGGCGACGCGCTCGACGGCGACAACATCGTCGCCGTCACCTCCGGCGGCAATGTCGATGCCCACATCTTCGCCATGGCGCTCGAACGCTTCGGCTGACGTCGGCGATCATGCCGCCTTGTAACGGGGCGCCGGCACGCTGCGGGAAAGCTTCGGCATCAGTGCCTGGCGCGCCTGCTCGTAGGCAGCGAGCAGGCCTTGATCCTCGAGCGCCGGGATCGTCGCGAATTCGCCCTGTTCGAGGCCCGCGAGCGAGGCATCGACCATATCCTCCGCCGACATCACGATCTCGTTCGGCAGATGCTCGACGGGCGTGCCGGCAATGCCCCAGAATTCGGTCGCGGTGGCGCCGGGCAAAACGGCCTGGATGCGAATGTTTTTCTCCGCCAGCTCGTGCTTCAGAGACTGGCTGAAGGCGAGCACGAAAGCCTTCGTGCCGCCATAGACGCCGTTCAAGAGCTCCGGCGCAATGGCGACGATGGAAGCGATGTTGATGATCGTCCCGCCGCCCCGCCCGACGAAACCGGGAACGGCGGCATAGGTCAGCCGCATCAGCGCCGTGACGTTGAGTTCGATCATCTCCTGCATTTTGTCGACATCGGCGGCAAGAAGCGGCGCCGTTCCGCCAAAACCGGCATTGTTGACGAGAAGGGTAATGCTCCGGTCTTCCTTCAGCACGCTCTCGACCCGGGAAAGGCCCGCCTTGCTGCCGAGATCGGCGACAACAGTCTCCACCGTCCTGCCGGTCTCCGCCGTCAGCCGGCTAGCCAGCGCCTTCAGCCGTTCCTCGTTGCGAGCAACGATGATCAGGTCGTAGCCCTGCCGCGCCAGCCTGTGGGCGTAAATTGCGCCGATGCCCGAGGATGCGCCGGTGATCAGGGCCGTACCCTTATGTTCGTGTGTCATGTCCGTCTCCTTCGTCGCGCCGGCCCTGCCGTGCGCCTGAGGAAAACCATATGCCGAATTGCCGGCGTCCTAAATGTCATATATACCACCTTTTAGGACATAGGAGCTTAGTCATGCAGCACATCGCTTTCCTGCTCTATCCGGGCTTTCAGATCATGAGCCTCGCTGCCGTCTCGGTCTTCGAATTCACCAATCTCGAACTCGCTCGGAAGGCCTATGACATAAGCTACATCTCCGAAGCCGGCGGCCCGCTTTCGACCTCGCTCGGCATGACCATCGGCACGGAAGTTTTCGCCGATCCGGCTTTCGACACGCTGATCGTCGCAGGCGCACCTTCATTCGTCTTGCCGAAACCGGGCGAAAGCGACTTCCTTCGCGCCGCCCTTGGCGCCTCCCGCCGCGTCGCTTCGATCTGCACCGGCGCCTTCTTCCTTGCCGAAGCCGGCATTCTCGACGGCCGCCGCGCGACGACGCACTGGTGTCTCGCCCACGAAATGAAGGCGCGTTACCCAAAAATCAGGCTGGAGGAAGACCGTATCTTCATCATCGACGGGCCGGTCTGGACATCCGCCGGCATGACCGCGGGCATCGATCTGGCGCTGGCGATGGTCGAAAAGGACCACGGCATCGAGGTCGCCCGCGCCGTCGCCCGCATGCTCGTCGTCTATCACCGCCGCGCCGGCGGCCAATCGCAGTTCTCCGCTCTGCTGGAGCTGGAGCCGAAATCCGACCGAATCCAGCGGGCATTGGATTTCGCGCGAAGCAATCTGAAATCGCAACTCTCGGTCGAAGAGCTGGCGGAAGCCGCTCATCTCAGCCCCCGCCAGTTCAGCCGCGCCTTTCGCGCCGAAACCGGACAGTCGCCGGCGAAAGCCGTCGAAAATCTCAGGCTGGAAGCAGCGCGCCTGATGATGGAGCAAAGCCGTCATCCGATCGACGTGGTCGCCGACGAGACCGGCTTTGCCGATCGCGAGCGCATGCGGCGCGCCTTTCTGCGCGCCTTCGGCCAGCCGCCCCAGGCGATCCGCCGCAATGCCCAGCAGCAATTTCAGACTTGAGGCATCCGGCCCTTTCAAGCCGGATGCCATGATCAACCGTCAGCAGGAAGGGTCATGAAGCGCGCGCCGGATCGCCGTTTCGACCGGCGAATAGTTCCCGTCCTCCCTTTCCAGCCTGTAGGGCTGCGCGAGCCCGAGCGGCGGCTGCGCCATGAAACGCGGCGTCGTTCCCAGATGTTTCTGCGCCGCATGCACGAGAAAGGGATGGCAGAGATAGACGGTGCCCGCCTCCCCTGTCGCCAAGGCAAGAGGGCGCTCGGCGCCCATGGTTTCGAGATGCATATGCGACCGGCCGGCTTCGCCCGCCGGCGCGAGATAACGCGCCATATCCATGTGCGAACCCACCCGGATGCGTGTCGGCGCATCGTCCTCGCCGACATCGGAAAACAGGAACAGCATCAGCAGCGCCCGCCCGCGCGAGGTGATGTTCACCCGCCAGGCCGAAAAATCCTGCTGTTCGTTCGGGTCGCAATCCTCGCCCGGAAAGCTCAGATCGACATGCCAGCCTGCATCTCCAGGATCGTCTGGATGCGGAAACCGCACCGGAAAACTGCCGAGCCCGTCACGCGGCACCCAGCGCCCGGTGCCGACGAGCTGGTCGAAGGCCGCGTGCAGGACCGGCGTATTGGCGGAGGCCGCGAACGGCCCTCCGCCATAACCCGGCAGCCGGACGACCGGTCGCGTCCATGTCGTCGGGTCGCCGGGATCACATGGCAGATCGCGCCACATGATGGCGCATGCTTCTTCAGCCAGTTCGCGGGGAAAGGCCCCATCGATCCGGAGGAACCCGTTGCGAATGAATTCTTCGCTCGCCGCGGCGGTCAGCGCCGGCGGATAATGTTCGTCAGTCATGAAATCTCTCTGTCGTGAAACCCTTTCCGAAACCGATTGCCGGATGAAGGGTTGTTTCGCTCCACGACCAGACGCCAGCCGAAGGCCGGTCTGCGGTCGCGTCTTCCATTGTCCAGGAGCGGCCCTGGCGGCAGCGCCGTCAGCGGCTCAAGAAGAAGACCGAAGCGATATTGACAGTAAGCATCTTCATAATGACCGAGGCTACAGCCATGCACCCGAGGGGTCAATGCGCAGAGGTGAGCGCCCCATGCACGGATTGCAGCACCAGCTCGCCCAGCCGCGCCGCAGCCGGTTGCAGTTCGGCCTCCGCCCGATGCAGGACGAGACCGAGCTTCGGCAGCTCGGGCAGGCCGACCGCCTCGGGCGCGAGCGCCCGGACCTTCGCCGGCAGGCCGACCGGCGTGCGGATGGTGAGGCCGAGGCCCGCCGCCGTTGCTGCCCAGAGGCCGCCGAGGCTGGGGCTGACGAAGGCGAGCCGCCAGGAAATGCCGGCCTCATCCAGCGCTCTGGTCGCGGCGCTCCGCATGAGGCACGGCGCCTCCAGCGAGGCGAGCGGCATCGGCTCTCCGGTTGCAGCATGCCAGCCGGGCGCCCCCTCCGCAGGGCCGATCCAGCACATCGGCACCTCGCCGATCCGCTCGCAATGTGCCGTCAGCGTGCCGTCGCTCCAGGCGAGCGCCAGATCGAGCTTGCCCGAGGTGATACGATCGAGCAGTTCGCTATTGCGCACCACCCTCGCCTCGATGCGCACCTTCGGATGGGCGCGGGCAAAACGGCCAAGCACGTCGGGCAGCAGGTTCTCGCCGAAATCCTCCTGCAGGCCGAGCCGCACCCAACCCTCCAGCTCGACGCTGTTCACGGCCGCAGCCGCCTCGTCGTTCAGCTCCAGCAGCTGTCTGGCGTAGCCGAGCATCGTCTCGCCGGCATCGGTGAGCGCCAGCCCGCGCCCTGCCTTGCGGAAGATCGGCGTGCCCGCCTGTTCCTCCAGCTTCTTCAGCTGTGCGCTGACGGCCGAGGTCGAACGGCCGAGCTTCTCCGCCGCCTTGGCGAAATTGCCAAGCTCCATGCCGGTCGAAAAGGTTCGAAGCACATCGAGATCGAAGATCGTCCGCCGCATCCATAATCCCGATTTTCAGGACAATTAATCCATAAAATTCTGATTTTCAGTACCACCCTGCGCTGCGATAGTGCTGGTGTCAAGGCCGCGGACGGCCCAACCCATGGAGATCTCAATGCCCTTCGTTCGTATATCTCTTCGTAAAGGCAAGTCGGCCGATTATCTCGCAGCGCTCGCCGACAGCATCCAGCGCGCCCTGGTCGAGACTTTCGACGTGCCTGAAAACGATCGCTTCCAGGCCATTCACCAACATGACGAAAACGAGCTGATCTTCGACCGCACCTATCTCGCCGGGCCGCGCTCCGGGGACTTCGTCTATATCTCGATCACGATCGGCCGGCCGCGAACGGCAGAGGTGAAGGCAGCGCTCTACCGGCGGCTCGCCGATCTTCTGGCCCAGTCACCGGGTCTGAGGCCCGAGGACGTGATGGTGGTCATCGGCACCAGCGCGACCGAGGACTGGTCCTTCGGCAACGGCATCGCCCAGATGACCGATCCCGACTGGCGGCTGCGGCTAGCGGAGACGCAAGCATGATCGCCATGCAGTACAGCTTCACCCTGCCCGCCGACTACGACATGTCGGTCATCGATCGCCGCATCCATGATAAGGGGCCGCTGCTCGACGGCTTCCCCGATCTTGGTTTCAAGGCCTATCTCAGCGCCCGCGGAGGCGAATTCGCCAGCCGCGAAAACCTCTACGCCCCCTTCTACCTCTGGCAGAAGCCGGAAGGGGTAAGCGACTTCCTCTGCAGCCCGGCATTCGAAGCGCTGACCGGTGCCTTCGGCTGGCCGCAGGTGAAGACATGGATCGTCTGGCAGGCAGAAGTCTCGCCCGATATCGCCGCAGCCAGGTTTTGCGACCCGCGACATCCTGCAGACGCAGCCCTATGCCTCTCTTACCGATATCCGCCGGAGTGAAAGCGCGGAGGCCGAAGCCGATCTGGCCGCAGGCGGCGCGCTCGCCTCCGTCTCCGGTTTCGAACCGACGACATGGACGCGCATACGCATCAGACTGTGGCGAGATATGCCTGAGATCGGCAAGCACACGCAGGCCTACCGCGTCGGGCACCTATCCCTGAGTTCAGGCGGTGGCGCGGCGATAAAAGGCAAGCGACCCGGCGAGCGCCAGGAGCGCACCGCCGCAGGCCCGTTCCAGCCACAAGGCACCTGACGTTTTCAGGAAGCGGACCGCCTGCGAGCCGAAGAAGGCGTAACCGAACATGATGATGAAATCGAGCGCGGCAAAAACCAGCGCGAGCAGCATATATTGCGCCGCCTGCGGCTGGCCGGGATCGATGAACTGCGGCAGGAAGGCGGAGAAGAACAGGTAGCCCTTCGGGTTGGTCGCCGCGACCATGAAGCTTTTCAGCCCGATCGAGAAGGTGGACTGCCCGCCCGGCGTACCCGATTGCAATGCCGCATCGATCGCGCCCTTCGAGCGCAGGAGCATGATGCCGAGAAAGGCGAGATAGGCGGCACCCGCCCATTTCAGCATGGAAAACCAGAATTCCGACGCCGCAAGCAGCGCGCCGAGCCCAATCGCCACGGCGCCGATCAGCACGAAATCGGAAAGCACCGCGCCGACCATGCCGGCCATCGCCCGGCGCAGGCCATGCCGCGATCCATTGGTCAGCGCCAGGAGCACCGTCGGTCCCGGCGTCGCGATGCCGACGAAAGAAACCGCTGCGAATGCCAGAAGCGTAAAGATATCCATGACGATCCCTCCCAATCCAAGGATCGAAACTTGCATGCGCCGCAGCCCTTGGCAATGCCGCACCATCACGAAAAAGCCCGCTGCCTCTTCTGAACTGACCCCCGAAAGTTGGACACCCAACTTCGG
>NZ_NWSX01000113.1 GCF_002531825.1 Rhizobium sp. J15
ATCTCGGAAGCAGCCGAAACCATGCACAAGGAATATTCAGGCGCTATCAATCGACTGGTTGGCATTCTCAAGAGATAAAGGTTAGGCCCGCTTGAAAAGGCAGGCCATATGACAACGCCCATTGGCCCGCTGGGCGTAAGTTTTGTCTGACTCAGCTCTTCACGCTTTCTGGACTTAGTTCGCAATCATGGCGGCCAATGCTGACTTGTCCTGCGGAAGAAAGCGACTATGGTGCTGTTGCACGACATCAGGCGCACTTACGCGCGAGAAACGTGCAGGTCGCCAGTTCGTATCCCATCAAGGCGGAGACGACGACAGCGGCTCGGATGCAACCATGAGCATGTCCTCTTCCCACTGGTGTAGAGGCCACGACGCTGTTCGCGCCACTGCAGATACCAGTCCCAAACGCCGGGGAAGATGAGAAGGCCGAAGCTCAATTGGCTGACTGGCACGCCGCAGCCCCCTTACTGCACCATTCCGTGACGCCGCTAGCGTGCCGAACATCAGGCCGACGTGTTCGATCTTCTGAGAGGCCGTTTCCTCACCCCAGACGCCATTTCGTTGAAAACCAATCGCCGTCAGCGTCGAAGTCTTGAAGCGGTTTAGGGCGCGGTGACGATTTAACGATTTGGGATTCC
>NZ_NWSX01000114.1 GCF_002531825.1 Rhizobium sp. J15
GATCGTCGGCCTGGAGGCGACCGGCGGCTACGAGATGTTGGCGGTAGGTAGCCTGTCGGCCGCTGGTTTTGGGGTGGTTGTCGTCAATCCGGCGCAGGTGCGCGCCTTTGCCAACGCGCTCGGCCGCAGGGCCAAGACCGATCCGATCGATGCGGCCGTCATCGCTGCCTTCCTCGTGGCGACGAAGCCGGCCATCCGGCCGTTGCGCGATGCCGAGACGCAGACCCTGTCCGAGCTCATTGCCCGCCGGCGGCAGATCGTCCAGATGGTCGTTGCCGAGGAGAACCGGTTGCGCATGGCGCTGGCCAAACAGGCGCAGAAGAGCATCAAGCGCCTGCTGACGGCCTTGCGCCGCGAGCTCGAAAACCTCGATGCCGATCTCGACAGCCATATCCGCAAATCGCCGGTCTGGCGGGTGCGCGAGACGCTGCTGACCTCGGTGCCGGGTGTCGGGCCGACAACGGCGCGGACGCTGTTGGCCGAGCTGCCCGAACTCGGCAGCCTCGACCGCCGCCAGATCGCTTCACTGGCAGGGCTTGCTCCTTGGACGCGGCAATCGGGAAAATGGAAGGGCAAGAGCTTCATCGGCGGCGGGCGCGGCAAGGTGCGGGCCGTGCTGTTCATGGCCGC
>NZ_NWSX01000115.1 GCF_002531825.1 Rhizobium sp. J15
TCGCCGCTGCCGTCATCGGTGGCACATCGCTCGCCGGTGGTTCCGGCCGCATAACAGGAACGCTGATCGGAACCATCATCCTCGGCGTCATCACATCAGGATTCACCTTCCTAAAGATCGGTTCCTATTACCAGGAAATCATCAAGGGAGCCATCATCGTACTCGCCGTCGTCATCGATCAATACAGACGATCAAGACAGGCTAGGGGATCTTAACGGACAAATGTTTCGCGTCCGTCAGGTCGCACCAAAGTTCAAGAGGAACACATGTCAGGCTTACAACTTTCTCAGGACAAGCTGATTGAGGTTTATCGAAGCATGCGGATGATCCGCCGCTTCGAGGAGCGGGTGATGGAGGAGATGGCGACCGGCGACATCCCGGGCAACACCCATCTTTATGCCGGGCAGGAGGCGAGTGCCGTCGGCATCTGCCTGCATCTGCGCGAGGACGACTATATCTCCTCGACCCATCGCGGCCATGGTCATTCGATCGCCAAGGGTGTGGATATCGACAGCATGATGGCCGAGCTGTTCGGGCGGGCGACAGGGACCTGTGGCGGCAAGGGCGGTTCGCAGCACATCGCCGACCTGCGCAAGGGCATGCTTGGAGCGAACGGGA
>NZ_NWSX01000116.1 GCF_002531825.1 Rhizobium sp. J15
TCCTGGAGATCGAGACCACGAAAGTGACGAATGTGCTCGAAGCCTCCGCCAGCGGTACGCTGAGGCAGATCGTTCTAGCCGAAGGCACGACGGCCCCCGTCGGTGCGCTGGCCGGCGTGATTGCCGACGAGAGCGCCACGCAAGAAGAGATCGACGCCTTCATCCAGAGCTATGCCGATCGGATCGGCCGCGGCGAAGAAGGCGAGGGGGGCTTATCCCTGCCACGCAAGGTCACGGTCCCGGGCGGTTCGCTGAACCTGCTGGAAGCCGGCGAGCCGAGCGACGACATCGTGCTCTTTCTGCACGGCTTCGGCGGAGACCTGACGACCTGGCTCTTCAACCAGCCGGTGCTTGCCGAAACGATGCGGACGATCGCCGTTGATCTTCCCGGTCACGGCGATTCCTCGCCCGTGGCCGGCAGCAATGTCGTTGACGAGATCGCCATGGCGATCGAGGAGGCGCTCACCCCGATTGCTTCCGGAAAGATCCATCTGGTCGCGCACTCTTTCGGCGGCGCCATTGCTGCGGCTCTGGCAGCACGTCAGCCCTCGCGTATCGGATCGCTGACGCTGATCG
>NZ_NWSX01000117.1 GCF_002531825.1 Rhizobium sp. J15
TTCGCTTGATGTTGGTGCCCCAACCCTCGCGTTCCAACAGCACATGCACGCGGCGATAGCCGTACCGCACACGGATCTCGCAGATCTCGCGAATACGACGTTCCAGACCGGCCTGATCAGCACGGCGAGAGGTATAGTGGTGAGTTGATCGATCGAAGTTCAACGCTCCACAAGCACGTCGGATCGAGATCGCCCAATCGCAGCACATGCCTTTCACCATCTCCCGCTTCCGAGCAGGCCTTAGAGCTTTCGGCGGATGACATCCTGCAACATCTCGCGGTCCAGCGTCAGATCCGCGACGATCTTCTTCAGGCGCGAATTCTCGTCCTCGAGCTGTTTCAGCCTCTTCATCTCCGGTGGCAGCATGCCCGCGTATTTTTTCTTCCAGTTGAAATAAGTCGCCTGGCTGATCCCCGCCTTCCTGCAGATTTCAGCAACCGACACGCCTTCATCACCTTGCTTCAGAATGAACGCCTTCTGAGCGTCCGAAAACTGCGACGCTTTCATCGTCTTCTGGTCCCTTTCCCAGCCAGGAAAATGCACCGGAAAACTCTAACC
>NZ_NWSX01000118.1 GCF_002531825.1 Rhizobium sp. J15
GCGCGGCAGGCCAGCCTCATTCGCGACAATCAAAGGCACCGCACAGTTTGTCGCGGAGCGGCAATCAGACCACGATGAAGCTCTTGCCAGCGACAATCAACATGATAACTTCATCCCGACCGCGACATAAGAATCTCATCCAGATTGTCGCGCGCGTCTCATCCTGATCGCCGCCCCATAGGTCGCATAACTATCAGGCGCGCAACGGGTTCTGTCAGCAGCTACACCGCAATGGTTCCGTTGCCTGAGGCGGCGAAATCAGAAAGGCCGGCGGAAAGATTGGTTGGAATCGGAAATTCTGACGGCACCCTTCGCGCTGCATGTTCCACACATCACCCGAAACTGCTGGCGAGCCTCTCAAGCCATGTGCCGGCCTGATGGTCGAGTGCAGACGATTGTCGGCAAGCCGTCGCCATATGGTGTTCGGCCATGCCTTGAGGGCATGATTGGATCTGGCTTTAGCATGCTGGGCGGCGGTCGGCGGGCATTAGGATCGAGGTTCCAAATTTGAATTTCCGGAGGACCGGCATCGATGTACCCAAGACGGA
>NZ_NWSX01000119.1 GCF_002531825.1 Rhizobium sp. J15
CCTCAACCTCGCAAGGCGGCCTTCACCGGGGGCTTACGCCGTATCCGAAACATCCTTTCTTAAACTCCACTCCTATGCCCGCTCGCCCTGGGCACTGGTGCCGAGAGAAACGAAATGAGCATGACCAAACAAGACATTTCATCACGTCGTTTCCAGAAGCAACGCAGGATCTCCTTACATCTGCCGGATGACTCCAGCCTGCCCTTTGCCAAGCGTGAAGAGATCCTCGATTGAGTGCGGCGGGTGATCATCTCCGGCTCGACAGAGTATCGTCGGTACCAGGCGGCGGCTATCAAACAACGTTACGCCATCCGCTTTCCTGGCGTGACTTATGGTGGCGGCGCTCTTTCACCTCGATCCTTCGCGTCGGCGGCCGGCGCCCATCAGAACATCGCCCAGGAGTTAGAGGATCCCGATCTGCTGTCTGGCGTTGTACATGCACCGCCGAGGCTTGCTATGGAAATGGCTGATCTAGGTCGCAGCGACGATTTAACTATTTGAGCCAG
>NZ_NWSX01000012.1 GCF_002531825.1 Rhizobium sp. J15
ATCCAACAATCAGCGCAAATTGAACATGCAAGGGGCCGCACGGCACGCCCTTCATTGCCCTTCGCTTGCGCTCAGCGCATCGCTCCTGTCGTCGCTCACCCCCTCATCTGCCTGCCGGCATCTTCTCCCCGCTGGGGAGAAGGGAGTTGCCGTAGCGCCTTCGTCCCCTTTTTCCCGAGCCAGAGTAAGAGATTGGACGAAGTTGCTGTTTGGTCCGTCACCGGGGACTTGCACCGCCGCCCATACGCAAGGAGAACACCACCAGCATCAGAATATCCGAAACCGCGCATGGTCACATTCCGGCACGCTCCGTTAACCAGACATCAAGGTTAATGCGGGATTTATAGGGGAATGTTCCCGCGTCCCATGCCCGGAGTTCGTGTTGCGTCGAAAGAGCTCTTCCCGTAGCAAGCTGCGTCTTCTTCCCGAGAACTGGGTGTCGCCTGTCATCTTCGGGCTCGCCGGCTGGCTGATTTTTCCGAGTGTCGCATCCCATGCCGATCTCGCCGCCATGCTTGCCGGTCTCGACCGGGAAGGGGAGAACTGGCGCATGGTGCTGACCAATTCGCCGGCCGGCTCCATCCATCAGGCTGAATTGGCTTTTGCTGATCCGGCGGTGACGGGTTCGATCTCTTCAGGCGCCGGCATGGTGCTGGCGGATGGCCGCAAGGTTGCTTTTACTGCCAAGGACAAGGGCCACGAGGACACCCCGGACGAGGATCGCGTCAACCGCGGCACGAAGAAGGGCCGCATCGTCGCGGTCGAGAAGATGCAGCCGCCGAAGGACTTTTCCGCCGGCTCCATCCTCGAGCGCACGAAAATGCTCTTCACGCCGAGCCTCGACCTCAAGGACAGGTCGGCCTTCGTCAAGCCGAAGATCCTGGGCAAGGAAATCGAGATCGCCACCTCCTTCTATAGGAAGCAGCCGGTGATGCCGGATCGCGGCGTGCCTGCGATGCTGGCAAGCCTGATCACCAGCAGCAAGGCGGACGTGCTTGCCACGGCCTATGCGCCGGCAGCACCCGATTATTCCCGCCAGTCGCCGTTCGATTCCATTCTGGCCGATCAGCAGAGCGGCCGCTTCGTGCCCGAGATCGGCCCGCGCGATCACGCCTGGGCCGCGAGCGTGCTGTCGCCTGATGTCTTTTCCGCCCGCGAGCAGCAGTGCCTTGCTTCCGGCATCTATTTCGAGGCGCGCGGCGAATCGGTGAAAGGCCAGGCGGCCGTCGCGCAGGTCATTCTCAATCGCGTTCGCAACCCCGCCTATCCCAAGACGATCTGCGGCGTCGTCTATCAGAACGAGGATTGGCGCAACCGCTGCCAGTTTTCCTTCGCCTGCGACAGCATCAAGGACCGGGTGAATTCGGAATATCACTGGCGAGTCGCCCGCGACGTGGCAATGGCGGTGACGGCAGGCAAGATCTGGCTGCCGCAGGTGGGCTCGGCGACGCACTATCACGCCGTCTACGTTCGCCCGAAATGGGCCAAGACCATGGAAAAGGTCGGCCGCATCGGTCTCCATGTCTTCTATCGCACCTATGGCGGCGGCTGGAGCTGAGATAAACCGCCCGGGCGAAGCCGTTTTCCGGCCAGGAAAAGCGGATTCTTTCAATCGAATTTGCCCGATCGCTCAGAAATCGGCCTAACGCTTTGATTCGGCAGAATTATTTTCTGGCTGGACAGAAGCTGTCTACGCCTTGACTATACTAATCCCTAAAACTATGTTGCGCGCGACTTCAGAACGGGCCGGAAGGTTCTCAACCTTCGCGTCCTAAGTCCGAATGACCGGGGTAGCGGGAGTGCGGGCGACGGGCAGGCGAGGAGAGATCCATGGCGGACGACCGCGAAGAAAGTCTTGAAAAGCGCCGTGCGCAACTGGGAGCGGAACTCGCGACCAAGCGCATCGAGGCAGGAGAGGACAGGGCCAGGGAAGCCAACGCTGAGGAAAGCCGTAAAGGCTATGCCCAGGCGATGAAGCTTTCCAGCGAGTTCATTTCCGCCATCGTCGTTGGCGCCTTGCTCGGCTATCTCTTCGACCGTTTTGTCGGCACGGCGCCTTGGGGTTTGATTGTACTTCTGCTTCTCGGATTTTGTGCCGGCGTTCTGAACGTGCTGCGTTCCGCGGGAAAGGTGTCTCATCCCCTGGAGCGCGAGGACGGCAAGAAATAAGGACCGGTTCCCGGTCCAGTGCAATGACCCCGCGTCCTGCGGGCCAAAGAGAGAGAACCTGCGGTGTCTAACGATCCGACTCATCAGTTCCTGATCCAGAAGATTGTGCCGATCGAAATCGGCGGAATTGATTTTTCGTTCACCAATGCGTCGCTCTTCATGGTCGCCTCGGCAGCTGCTGCCGCCGGCTTCCTCTATTTCTCGACCTCGAACCGCGCCATCGTGCCGGGCCGCTCGCAGTCGGTCGCGGAAATGTCCTATGAATTCATCGCCGGCATGCTGAAGGAAGGCGCGGGCAAGCAGGGAATGAAGTTCTTCCCGCTGGTCTTCTCGCTCTTCATGTTCGTTCTGACGGCCAATCTACTCGGCATGTTCCCGTACTTCTTCACGGTGACGAGCCAGATCATCGTGACCTTCGCCCTTGCCTTGCTCGTCATCGGCACGGTTCTCGTCTACGGTTTCTACAAGCAC
This sequence comes from Rhizobium sp. J15, assembly GCF_002531825.1. GTDB lineage: Bacteria > Pseudomonadota > Alphaproteobacteria > Rhizobiales > Rhizobiaceae > Rhizobium. The sequence continues at coordinate 2,641 of NZ_NWSX01000012.1, forward strand.
GGCTTCCACTTCCTGAATGTCTTCGTGCCCTCGGGCGTGCCGGGCATTCTGCTGCCGCTGGTCGTCGCGATCGAAATCATTTCCTTCCTGTCCCGTCCGATTTCGCTCTCTGTTCGTCTTTTCGCGAACATGCTCGCCGGTCACATCACGCTGAAGGTGTTCGCAGGCTTCGTCGCCTCGCTCGGAGCCCTCGGTGCCGTTGGTATCGGCGGAGCCATTCTTCCCCTCATCATGACCGTCGCCCTGACCGGTCTCGAGTTCCTCGTTGCCTTCCTCCAGGCTTACGTCTTTGCGGTGCTGACTTGCATGTACCTCAACGACGCGATCCATCCGGGCGGGCACTAAGGATAACGACATCGACGTCAAAGGGCGTCAGTCATTCGCCGCAACAACCATTTCAAAGGAGTTCAACATGGAAGCGGAAGCAGCAAAGTTCATCGGTGCAGGTCTGGCTTGCTTTGGTATGGCCGGTACGGCTCTCGGCCTCGGCAACATCTTCGGCAGCTACCTCTCCGGCGCTCTGCGCAATCCGTCTGCCGCTGACAGCCAGTTCGGCCGTCTGGTATTCGGCTTCGCCGTTACGGAAGCTCTGGGCATCTTCTCGCTGCTCGTCGCTCTCCTCCTCCTCTTCGCCGTCTGATATCGGCGGATAGATGGATCACGGCCTGCTGACCGCAAGCCGTGATCCTTTGCATTTGCAGTCCACCTGGAGGTGAGCATGTTTTTTGTGACCCCGGCTTACGCTGAAGAAGCACCGGCGGCAGCGACCGGCACGGATGCGCATGCCGCTCCGGCCGCAGGCGAGGTCCATACCGAGACCGGCGTTGCCGAAGGCGAACACGCCCGCGGCCCGTTCCCGCCCTTCGATTCGACGACCTACGCATCCCAGCTGCTCTGGCTGGTGATCACGTTCGGCGTCTTCTACCTCCTTATGCAAAAGGTCATCGCGCCGCGCATCGGGGCCATTCTCGATCAGCGCCACACGCGCATCTCCCAGGATCTGGAAGAGGCAGGCCGCCTGAAAGCGGAAGCCGACGCTGCTGTCGTGACCTATGAAGGCGAGCTGGCCGCTGCCCGCGCCAAGTCGAATGCGATCGGTTCCGCCGCGCGCGACGCCGCCAAGGTCAAGGCCGAAGCGGATCGCCGCGCCGTCGAAGCGAGCCTGTCGGAAAAGATCAAGGCTGCCGAAGCCCGGATCTCCGATATCAAGGCGAAGGCTTTTGCCGATGTCGGCACCATTGCCGAGGAAACGGCCGCTGCCGTCGTCGAACAGCTGATCGGCGGCACGGCCGCCAAGGCAGATGTCGCCGCCGCCGTCGCGGCCGCCAAGAAGGAGGCTTGATCAATGGAATTTCACCTTGACGCGACTTTCTTCGCTTTCGTCGGCCTCGTCCTGTTCCTGGCGCTGGTCGTCTACCTGAAGGTTCCGGGCATGATGGCAAGGTCGCTCGACGACCGCGCCGATCAGATCCGCAATGAGCTGGCGGAAGCCAAGCGCCTGCGCGAGGAAGCCCAGCATCTGCTCGCCGAATACCAGCGCAAGCGCAAGGAAGCGGAAGCCGAAGCGGCCCACATCGTTGCCGCCGCCGAGCGCGAAGCAGAAATGCTGACCACTGAGGCGAAGAAGAAGACGGAAGAATTCGTCGCCAACCGCACCGCGCTCTCCGAGCAGAAGATCAAGCAGGCCGAAGCCGATGCGATGAAGGCGGTCCGTTCCGCCGCCGTCGATCTGGCAATCGCCGCCGCCGAAACCGTGCTTGCCAAGCAGGCGGACGGCAAGGTCCAGTCCGAGCTCTTCGGCAACGCTGTCGGGCAGGTCAAGACGCGGCTCAACTGAGCGGTATCGAATAGAATGAGTGAAAGGCCGGGCATGTCCCGGCCTTTTTCGTTGAATGCTCGGTCTCGCCGGTCCTTCGGACGCCCGCTTGCGGGCGAAGAGACAGTCCGCTCCCACTCGATCCCCTCTTCTCCCCAGCGGGGAGAAGGTGCCCGTAGGGCGGATGAGGGGGCGGCGAAGCCGGTCTTTTCCAACAACGTTCTTACGTGCCGTTGTCGTCTCGACCATGCTCAGGGCGCTGGGCGCTATTGTTTAGCGTCGCGGAGGTTTTCAGTGAGTGTATGTGCCGTGCGGCCCCCTCATCCGCCTGCCGGCACCTTCTCCCCGAGGGGAGAAGAGATCATGCCGTGCCGTCACCGTTCCTTGCGCTGCCTCCGGCAGTCCTGGCTTCTTATTCTCTGTGGGCGACCTATCCCGGAATCAGCCCATCCGTCTCAGGACCATCCTCACCCTTCCGCAACGGCCTGAAGGTCATCCGGTGCAGCGAGCAGGGACCGTGTTTCTCGATGCCGGCACGGTGCTGCGCCGTGCCGTAGCCTGCATGCGCGGCAAAGCCGTAGTCCGGAAAGACGTTATGCGCGCGCGCCATCATCCGGTCGCGCGTCACCTTGGCAACGATCGAGGCGGCGGCAATCGAGACCGATCGGGCATCGCCTTTGACCACGGCCTGTCCGGGGCAATCGAGCCCGGGCGGCACGTCCAGCCCATCCGTCAGCACGTAGCTTGCCGGAACGGCAAGACTGCAGATGGCGCGGCGCATGGCGTCGAGGCTCGCCTTGCGAATATCAGTCTCATCGATGCGCGTGGAGCTGGAGGAGGCGATGGAGACGGTAGCGGTCGCCAGGATCTGTGCGAACAGTTCCTCGCGCCGTTGCGCGGAAAGCTGCTTGGAATCGTTCAGACCTTCAGGGATGCGTTTCGGATCGAGGATGACGGCCGCAGCCACGACAGGCCCGGCCAGCGGCCCGCGGCCTGCCTCGTCGGCGCCGGCAACCGGCCAATGGCCAGCCTTGCGGGCTTTCAGTTCCAGACGGAAATCCGGCACGAGCGGAACCGTGTCGAAAAGCAGGGGAGAATCGGGTGGCGTGCGACGTTTCATGCGGCTGAACCTCGCACGCCAACCCGATTTCCCGCAAGTCCCCGGATCAGGGCGGCGGCCGGGGACGGTCCGGCGGATGGTGGCGGTCAGGGCCATCCGCGGGAATTGCGCTCGGGCTCGAAAACAGGGCGGTTTCTCGATGGGCCGATGCGCAAGCTTGAAGCAATTCCGGGAAAAGTAAGAAGATCCCCGAAGTTGATTGAAACAAAGGGTTTGAGCGGTCTGCGCTTCCCTGAAAGCCGAACCGCTCCAGCAATCAGAGCAGCGACAGCTGCACGCCGCTGCCGTCGGGCGGCACGAACAGATCGTCGCGCAACGGCACGCTGCGCCGCGTCAGCTCGAAGCGTCTCGCCGCCATTTCGAAGCGGCGCGCGATCTGCCAGGCATAGGGACCCGCACCCTTCATGCGCTTGCCGAATTCGGCATCGTAATCCTTGCCGCCGCGCATCGAGCGCACCAGCGACATCACATGCCGGTAGCGATCGGGATAATGCTGCAGCAGCCAGTCGCGGAAGAGCGGGCTGACTTCGAGAGGAAGCCTCAGGATGACGTAGCTCGCCTCCGCGGCGCCGGCGGCCTTGGCCGATTCGAGGATACGTTCCAATTCATGGTCGTTCAGCGCCGGAATGAGCGGGGCGGCCATGACAGCCGTCTGGATGCCCGCTTCGGCGAGCGCGTGGATCGTCTCCAGGCGCCGCGGCGGTGTGGCGGCGCGCGGTTCCATCGCCCGGGCAAGCTTGCGGTCGAGCGTGGTCACCGAGATGCCGACCCGCACCAGGTTTTTCTTCGCCATCTCCTGCAGGATGTCGAGGTCACGCAGGATCATCGCCGACTTGGTGACGATCGATACCGGATGGTTCGCCTTGTTCAGCACTTCGAGAATGCCGCGCATGATGCGCCATTCCTTCTCGATCGGCTGGTAGGGATCGGTATTGGTCCCGATCGCGATGACCCGCACCTTGTAGCCCGGCTTGGCGAGCTCCCGCTCCAGCAGCTTCGCCGCATCGGGCTTGGCGAAGAGCTTCGTCTCGAAGTCGAGCCCGGCGGAAAGCCCCATATAGGCGTGCGTCGGCCGCGCGAAGCAGTAGATGCAGCCGTGCTCGCAGCCACGATAGGGGTTGATCGAGCGATCGAAGGAAATATCAGGCGATTCGTTGCGGGTGATGGCCGTGCGCGGCTTTTCGACCTGCACTTCGGTCTTGAAAGGCGGCAGGTCTTCCAGCGTCTGCCAGCCGTCGTCGAAGGTCTCCCGCTGCAGCGCCTCGAACCGCCCTGTCGGGTTCAGCCCGGCGCCACGGCCGCGCCGGCGATCGACCTCGATCCTGAGGCCGGAGGAAACGATCATCGCATCGGCAATATCTGCCGTATTGGCAGGCGCGAATGCGGCCTGCCCTGCCAGGGACTGCTCTCTCATCGGATTCTCCCGCGGCGGAAGAGCCAGTGCTTCCGTCCGTTTTGATGATTAAATTCCTATCCGCAAAACGAGAACAATGCAAGAACAAAATATGGGAAATGCTGCTGGCGGAAATTTGGATGGCGCATTATAGATAGCCGATGTTGACGGTTGTTCTCGAATGTCAGGATCAGGAATCCGAGCTGGCCCAGACCCTGTCGGTGCTGGTGGCGGGCGCGGTGGAGGGGCTCGTGAGCGATGTGGTCGTGCTCGATCACGGCTCATCCGACGGCACCTCGCGGGTGGCGGACGCGGCCGGCTGCCGCTTCTATTCCAAATGGGATATCAAGGACATCGTCCGCTCAGCGCGCGGCGAGTGGCTGCTCTTCGTCGAGCCGGGCGCAAGGCCCCAGGCCGGCTGGATCGACGAGATTTCCGAATATGTTGCGCTGAACAAGCTGCCGGCGCACTTTACCGCCTCGCGCGGCTATCGGCGCCCTTTCTTCCAGCGCGTCCGCCGCGCCGCGCCGCCGCTGGAGCTCGGTTTGCTGATGCCGAAGCACCAGGCGCTCGCTGCGGCCAGAAGCGGTATGCGCCTTGCCGAATTCGTCAAAGGGCAGAAGCCGCGCAAACTCTCCAGCGAACTGATTCCCTCCTGGGTCGCCCGCGCCGCGCGGTGATGCCGCACCCCTCCCGTCGCTTCGCAAAAGATGGCGTCCGATACGATTTCGCGCTATAATTTCCGCATGGCGCCGTCGAAGCGCCTCGCTTCGTAACGGATGGCCATGGAATGCCGGTGGACGGCAGAACAGGTCAGCGGAAATCTCCTCTTCTGCCGGGCTCCGGCGAAAGGAGGTGCGTCATGGTACGCGGTATGATTTACGGCCTGCTGGCCGTCATATTGCCGATATCGCTGATCGCGCATCCGCATCCGGCTGCATCGCAGATGGTGCGCAGTTGCGCAGGCCGATCCGAGATCGTCAATTTCCTGGACAGAAATTTCGGCGAAAAGCTCACGGCAGTCGGATTGATCAATCAGAACGCCATTCTTGAGGTCTATGCCGCCGAAAGCGGCACCTGGACGCTCATCGTAACGGATGTTCACGGCATAAGCTGCTTCCTGCTGTCGGGTGACAGCTGGGATACCATGCCCGCTCTGCCGGGCATTGGCACATAGGCAATGGTGCCGTTGATCCGGCGCCGGTGCTGGCCGGCCTATTTCGCCGCGCCGCGTTTCAGGTGCTCGTCCAGCCGTGGCATGATCTCGACGAAATTGCACGGGGTGTGGCGATAGTCGAGCTGGGCTTTCAGGATGCCGTCCCAGGCATCCCGGCAGGCGCCCGGCGAGCCCGGTAGCACGAAGATGAAGGTGGAATTGGCAACGCCTCCGGTGGCGCGCGATTGGATGGTCGCCGTGCCGATCTTTTCATAGGAGATGCGGTGAAAGATGGCCGAAAAGCCATCCATCCGCTTTTCGAACAGCGGCTCCAGCGCCTCGGGCGTCACGTCGCGGCCGGTAAAGCCGGTGCCCCCCGTGGTGATGACGACGTCGATTTCGTCCCGCTCCGTCCACGCCTTGACCGTTGCGGCGATCTTCTCCCGATCGTCTGGCACGATCGCCCGGTCGATGAGCTTATGACCTGCCTCGGCGATTCGCGCCGCCAGCGTATCGCCCGATTTGTCGGTCTCCGGCGTGCGCGTATCGGAGACGGTGAGAATCGCGATGCCGACGGCGATGAAGGGCCGCTTCTCGTCCAGACCTGCCATCATGCGCCTCCCGGGATTGTTTCCGTCGCCTGGAAATACCAGTCGGGCCGCTTGCCGTGAAGGGCTGCCGCTACGTCGTTCGCCTCGGCCATGGTCGCAAAGATCCCGAAGCAGGTGGCGCCGGAGCCCGACATGCGGGTCATGACTGCGCCACGGGCCTGCAGCATGGCCGATATTGTTGCGATTTCAGGCACAAGCTCGCGGGCCGGCGGCTCAAGGTCGTTGCGGGCAGCGGCAATTGCCGCGAGCCAGCCTGCACTCTGAGATAGTTCCAGAGCCGGATTGTTCTTCGTCGTCAGCCGGCGGAAAACATCGGGCGTCGACACCCCTTTCAGCGGATTGGCGAGCACCATGGCAAAGGCCGGCAGATCAAGCACCGACTCGATCTTTTCACCGATGCCGCGGGCAATCAGCGGCCGGCTTTCAAGGCACATCGGCACGTCGGCGCCGAGCTTCAGCGCGAGCGCGGCAAGCCTCTCCTCGGGCAAGGTCGCGCCCCAGAGCCGCATCAGCCCGCGCAGCGTCGCGGCCGCATCGGCCGAACCGCCACCGATGCCGGAGGCGATCGGTAGGTTTTTTTCGAGGTGGATATGGACCGGGAAGGCGAGGGAGCCGAATTGCTCGCGCAGAAGATCGCGCGCCTTCAGCACCAGGTTCGTGCCACCGTCGTCGGCGAGCATCCCGCCGAAACGGCCGGACAGGGTGAAGGCATCGGCCTGCGACGGCGTAAACCCCAGGCGGTCGCCATAACAGGCGAAGGTCACCAGCATATCGAGCAGATGATAGCCGTCCGGCCGCTGGCCCGTCACATGCAGGGCCAGGTTGATCTTCGCGCGAGCCTCTTCGGTGACGCTGAACGCGCTGGCCAAGCCCTCGTCAGGCATGCTTCTCGCCCGTCAGGATTTCTTGTCGACGGGCGGCGGGGTGACGGGCGCCGGGTCCGGCTGCTTCTTGTCGGCCGCCTTGGCATCGTCGCTGACGGCAGGCAGGCCGTTGGCGATCTTGTCCTTAATCTTCGGGATTTCGGCTGCCTCGGGCTCGGAGCTGAGCGCCCGGTTCCACTGATAGACGGCCTCGAGCTTGCGTCCGACGCGCCAATAGGCGTCGCCGAGATGGTCGTTGATCGTCGCGTCGCCGGCTTTGATCTGGGCCGCCCGCTCCAATTCGTCGACGGCATCGTCGAATCGGTTGAGGCGGAAATAGGCCCAGCCGAGCGAATCGATGATGTAGCCGTCGTCAGGGCGAAGATCGACGGCCTTCTTGATCATGCTCAGGCCCTCGTCGAGGTTCCTGTTCATGTCGATCCAGGAATAGCCGAGATAGTTCAGCACCTGCGGCTGGTCGGGATTGAGCTCCAGCGCCTTGCGGAAGTTCGGCTCCGCCTGCTCCCACTTCTTCAGCCGCTCATAGGCAATGCCGCGCTGGAAGAAGACGCTCCAATTGGCGCGCCCGGGGAAGGGGCCGATTGCTTCGACGGCCTTGTCGTAGTTGACGGCCATCGCCTCGTAATCCTTGGCGTCGGAGAGAACGCTGCCATAGGCGAGGTAGCTGCGGATGTCCTTCGGATCGGAGGCAATCAGCGCCTGAAGGTGCTTGCGCGCCTCCTCCACCTTGCCGCCCTGGGCGAGGGCAAGGCCGAGCTGCAGCTCGGAGATGCGCCGCATCGGCGAATTCTCCGGCACTTTCTTGTAGAGCGAGATGGCGCGGTCCATCTGGTTCTGTTTTTCGGCGATGCCGCCGAGCAGCACCAGCGTATCGGCGCTGTTCGGATCGAGCGCATTGGCCGTCTGCAGGTAAAGCGAGACGATGTCCTCGGCGCCGTCGCGGTTCAGCGCGCCGCCAACGGAAAAGAGCACGCCGGCAGCCCCTTCTTCGGCCGTCTTGACCTGCTGTTCCTGCTTCTCGCCCTTCTCGATGCTATCGCGCAGCGCGTTCAGCGGTGCATAGTTCGGCAGCAGGTTGTCGCCGACGGAAACGGCGTCGAGCGCCTTCTGCTTGTTGCCCTGCGTGGCTTCCAGGCGGGCAAGCGCCATCACCGCACGCATGAAGGTGTCGGGCGCCGTAGCACCGCCTTCCTTGTCGAGCACGGCGTCGTTCAGATGCTGGCGGGCGGATTTCACATCGCCGGTGACGATGGCGATCGCGCCGGCATTATAGTTCTGGAAAATGCGGAACCAGTCCGGCCCCTTCATCTTCTCGACCGCGGTAAGCGCTTCCTTGCCGCGGCCGGCGCCGACGCGGGCCCAGGCGAGCAGAAGGTCGTTCATCATCCGGTCGAGATCGTTCGGACCCTTGTATTTCAGAATGGATTCGGCGGTCTTGTAGTCGCCGCGGCGCACGGCATCCATGCCGCGCACGATCGTGGTGATGCGCTCGACGGAGGGATCGCCCTTCAGGTCGTTGGCATAGTTGACGCCGTCCTTGATGTCGCCGTTGAGCAGCAGCGAGATCATCAGCCGCTGGCGAATCTCGGGATTGCCGGGTTCGATCTGCAGCGCCTTCTTGTAAAGCTCGATCGCCGTTTCGTAATCGTGATCGACATCGGCCGTGCGCGCGGCGAGGAAGGCGCCGGAAAAGGTTGTGACGCTGTCGGCATCGAAGCTCTCGGCCTTGCCGGCATCATCCGCCTTGGCCGCATCCTCGGCACTTACGCCGCCGACACTGCCGAGCGAAAGAACCGCCGCCAGCGCTGCGCCCGCAAGAAGACGGATGGCAAATCTCTGCCGCATTAGCAAACCTTTCTTCGAGAGCGTCCCGGCCATGGCGCCGGTCGCAAAACCAGTTGCGATCACTGATTCATAACAGGATGGCTTTTTTGAAGCGGCGCCGCAAGAAAATCAGACTGCGATCGAGGACGTTTGATCAGTTGACGCGTTCGATGCAGAAATCGATCACTTCCATCAGGGCGGATTTCCATACTGTGTCGGGAAGCGGTGCAAGCGCGTCCCGCGCGATCGTGCCGTAATGCACGGCGCGGCCGATCGTATCGCTGAGCGTCCCGTATTTGGTGATGAGCCCCAGCGCCTTTTCGAGATTGGCATCGCTGCTGTTGCCGGCTTCGATCGCATCGCGCCAGAAGGCGCGCTCATCCTCGGTGCCGCGGCGATAGGCGAGGATGACCGGAAGCGTGATCTTGCCCTCGCGGAAATCGTCGCCGACATTCTTGCCGAGATCGGCCGCCTTGCCGCCATAGTCCAGCGCGTCGTCGACGAGCTGGAAGGCCAGCCCAAGATTCATGCCATAGGATTTCAGCGCGTTGCGGCCGGATTTGCCGGCATCGGCGACGATCGGTCCGACTTCGGCGGCGGCGGCAAAGAGGGCCGCGGTCTTGGCCCGGATGACGGCGAGGTAATCGTCCTCGGTCGTCTCCATGTTCTTGGCGACGGACAGCTGCAGCACCTCGCCTTCGGCGATCACGCAGGCGGCGGATGAGAGAACGTCGAGCGCATCGAGCGAGCCGACATCGACCATCATGCGGAAAGCCTGGCCCAGCAGGAAGTCGCCGACCAGCACGCTGGCCTGGTTGCCCCAGATCATCCGCGCCGTCGATCGGCCGCGGCGCAGGTCGCTTTCATCGACGACGTCATCATGCAGCAGCGTCGCCGTGTGCATGAATTCGACCGACGTGGCGAGCTTGACGTGGTTCTCACCGCGATAGTCGAACAGCGAGGCGGCCGCCAGTGTCAGCATCGGCCGCAGGCGCTTGCCGCCGGAGGAAATCAGATGGTTCGCCACTTCGGGGATCATCTGCACGTCGGAGCCGGCCTTGGATAGAATGAGCTGGTTCACCCGCTCCATGTCGGCCTTGGTGAGATCGACCAATGGCTTTATGGATGCCAGTTTGTTTTTGCTTTCTTCAAGCGGTATGACCACGCCCAACGACCCGGACTCCTGTTCATTCATTGTAGCTGACAATAGAAAGGGGCGATGGGCGCGGCAAGGGGTGAATTGTCGCGCTAGGCGAAATTGGAAGGAAAACGACGGCAAATGCATGAACTTATCCGCGCCAACGACGCTGTTCTTCTCTCCTTTGCCGAGAGTTTGATGAAGGATGCGGGAATTCACTGCTTCATCGCCGATCAGGGCATGAGCGTGCTGGAAGGCTCGCTCGGCATGCTGCCGCGCCGCCTGTTGGTGGACGAGGAGATGGCCGATCAGGCGCGCCGCATCCTGATCGACGCCGGCCTCGGCGGCGAGCTGCGCGAGCGGAAGTGAGCAGGCGATGACCGGCAAACCCGCCGATACCGTCGATGCCTTCCATCGCGGCGCCTTTCATCTGGTGCAGCCGAAGGGCAGGGGCCATCGCTCCGGCATGGATGCGATGCTGCTTGCGGCCCTCGTCGCCGATGAGCGTCCCGTCCGGGTCGCCGATCTCGGCGCCGGTGCGGGTGCAGCCGGCCTTGCCGTCGCTTCTCGCCTTCCCAATGCGCAGGTGGTGCTCTTCGAGCGCTCTGCCGAGATGGCCGATTACGCCCGCCGCAGCATTCTCCTGCCTGAAAATGCGCATATCGCGGGCCGCGTCAGCGTCGTCGAGGCCGATGTGACGCTGACCGCCAAGGCGCGCAACGATGCCGGGCTTGCCGACGAGAGCTTCCACCACGTCATCATGAACCCGCCCTTCAACGATGCCGGCGACCGGCGCACGCCCGATGCGCTGAAGGCCGAAGCCCATGCGATGACGGATGGACTGTTCGAGAGCTGGATCCGCACGGCCGGCGCCATCATGATCCCGGGCGGGCAATTGTCGCTGATTGCCAGACCGCAATCGATCGCCGAGATCATCGACGCCTGCGGCCGGCGCTTCGGCGGCATTGAAATCACCGCCATCCATCCGCGCGAGCGCGAAAGCGCCGTCCGCATCCTGGTAACGGCTATCAAGGGATCGCGAGCGCGGCTGTCGCTGCGCGCGCCGCTCATCATGCATGAAGAGGGGAGCCACAAATTCTCCCCTCTCGTCGACGATTTCAACAATGGCCGGGCGGCATACGCCAGGCTTTAGCCGGTCACGAAGTCGAGGAGCAGCTTGATGTTGAGCCCCGCGATGACGATGGCGATCAGATAGGCGATGCCGCTCAGCCAGAGCGGCGACACGAGTTCGCCCATCTTGGCCTTGCTGGCCGTGAACATGACCAGCGGGAAGACGGCGAAGGAAAGCTGCAGGCTGAGCACGACCTGCGTCAGGATAAGGAGCTCCGCCGTGCCCTGGTCGCCGTACCAGATGGTGACGATCGCTGCCGGCACGATGGCGATGGCCCGCGTGATCAGGCGGCGCACCCAAGGCTTCAGCCTGATCTTGAGGAAGCCTTCCATGACGATCTGGCCGGCAAGCGTCGCCGTCACCGTCGAGTTGAGGCCGCAGCACAGAAGCGCGATACCGAAGAGCGTCGGCGCGATGGCGAGTCCGAGCAGCGGCGACAGCAGCGAATAGGCGTCACCCAGCTCCACCACGTCGGTCTTGCCATGCGCATTGAAGGCGGCGGCCGCGAGAATCAGGATTGCGGCGTTGATCAGCAGTGCGAAACAGAGGGCGACCGTCGAGTCGATCGTCGCATAGGTCAGCGCCTCCTTCTTCTCCGGAACCGTATGGCCGTAGGCTCGCGTCTGCACGATGCCGGAGTGGAGATAGAGATTGTGCGGCATGACGGTGGCGCCGAGAATGCCGAGCGCGAGATAGAGCATCTCGGGATTGGTGACGATCTCGGTCGTCGGGAAGAAGCCGGTGATGACGGCGCCCCATTCCGGATCGGCAAGGAAGATCTGGATGCTGAAGCACGTCGCGATGATGCCGAGCAGTGCGATGACGAAGGCCTCGACCCAGCGAAAGCCGAGCTTCTGCAGGAAGAGGATCAGGAAGACGTCGAGCGCGGTGATCAGGACGCCGAGTTCCAGCGGGACGCCGAAGAGCAGGTTGAGGCCGATCGCCGTGCCGATCACCTCGGCGATGTCCGTGGCGATGATGGCGATTTCCGCAAAGGCCCAGAGCGGCACCGAAACCCATTTCGGAAAGGCGTCGCGGCAGGCCTGGGCGAGATCGCGGCCGGAGGCGATCGCAAGGCGCGCGCAGAGCGATTGCAGCACGATCGCCATCAGGTTGGAAAGCAATGCGACGGTGAGCAGCGCATAGCCGAATTTCGAGCCGCCGGCGAGCGAGGTCGCCCAGTTGCCGGGATCCATGTAGCCGACGGCGACCATATAGCCCGGCCCCGCAAAGGCCGCCGCCCGGCGCCACATCGAACTGTGACGTCCGGTTCCCACCGTGCGGTAGACATCGGACAGCGATCCCTCTCCGCGTTCATGCCGCCAGCCGCTCTTTGTATTGGGATTCAGGATATCCATGCGATTTCCACCTGTTTGGCCATGGTCGCCACTATGATCATTAAGAATGATAATGCAAGTCATTCGCAACAAGAAAATCATCTCGCGGTTTTCAGGAACGCGGCCATTGCGTTTGTCGTTCCAGCGCATACATGGATGCCGATTGCGGTTTGAGCGATCGTGCGACCCGAAGCGAAGGATGGGAAATGGCCGGATTCTTGAGAAAGCTGATGCCGAAACGGTTCCGCAAGGATGGCGTCGTCATTCCGGTCGTCAGATTGCAGGGCGCGATCATGAGCGGCGGCGGCCAGTTCCGGCCGACCCTCAATCTCGCCAATGTCGCCCCGGTTCTGGAAAAAGCCTTCGCCATGAAAGATGCGCCGGCGGTCGCCCTTTCGATCAATTCGCCGGGCGGTTCGCCCGTCCAGTCCCGCCTGATCTTCACCCGCATCCGCGAACTCGCCCGCGAAAAGCAGAAGAAGGTGCTGGTCTTCGTCGAGGATGTCGCCGCGTCCGGCGGTTATATGATCGCGCTTGCCGGCGACGAGATCATCGCCGACGCCACCTCCATCGTCGGCTCGATCGGCGTCGTCTCCGGCGGTTTCGGCTTTCCTGAACTCCTGAAGAAGATCGGCGTCGAGCGCCGCGTCTATACTGCAGGCGAAAACAAGGTGATCCTCGATCCGTTCCAGCCGGAAAAGGAAAAGGACATCGAATATCTGAAGAGCCTGCAGCTCGAAATCCATCAGGTCTTCATAGCGATGGTGCGCGAACGCCGCGCCGGCAAGCTGACGGACGATGCGACGGTCTTCTCGGGCCTGTTCTGGAGCGGCACGCGCGGCCTCGAACTCGGCCTCATCGATGGCCTCGGCGACATGCGCCAGGAACTGAAGAGACGTTATGGCCAAAAGGCCAGGCTGGAACTCGTCACCGCCGGCCGCGGCCTGCTCGGCCGCCGCATTCCCGGCGTTTCGTCCGTCACACTCGACGGCGCCGCATCCAGTCTCGCAACGGGGCTTGTCGAAGCGGCGGAAGAGAGAGCATTGTGGAGCCGGTTCGGGCTTTGAGAGGAGCAAGAGAGGGACATGGCGCAGCTTATCACGATCCTGGTCCTGGTCTTTTCCGCCTGGTGGCTCTACCGCCGCTTCGTCTCCGATGCCCGCAAGCTCGCCGAGAAGTCGCGCCGCACGGAAAAGGAGCGCCAGACCGGCGCGATCGGCACGTTGGTCAAGGATCCGGTGACCGGCGAATACCGGCTGAAGCGGGATGGGGAATAGGCGCCGATTCTCCCTTCTCCCCAGCGGGGAGAAGGTGGCCCGAAGGGTCGGATGAGGGGGCAGCACGGCACGACATTTATTGCCCTTCGCTTACGCTCAGCGCATTCGCGGCTTTGCCGCTCACCCCCTCATCTGCCTGCCGGCATCTTCTCCCCGCTGGGGAGAAGGGATGTGCCGCGACCTATCCGTCCCTCACCGACGTCGTCACACCCTCGCCCCGTTTGCGGGCAGAGAGTCTCTCCATACAGGCCGGCCCACTCTTGCAAAAGCCTTGACCCCTGCGGCCCTCCATGGCACCAGTCGCGCCGATAATCCCTACGCAACCGGTGTCATCCCATGTCAGCTCTTCCCGACCATATGAACCCGAAGCGCTCGTTCCAGGCGCTGATCCTGACCCTGCATAGCTACTGGGCGGATAAGGGTTGCGCGGTTCTGCAGCCTTACGACATGGAAGTCGGCGCCGGCACCTTTCACCCGGCCACAACGCTGCGCGCCCTCGGCCCCAAGCCCTGGAAGGCCGCCTATGTCCAGCCGTCACGCCGTCCGTCGGATGGCCGCTACGGCGAAAACCCGAACCGCCTGCAGCATTATTACCAGTATCAGGTCATCCTGAAGCCGAACCCGCCCAACCTGCAGGAACTCTATCTCGGCTCGCTGGCGGCGATCGGTCTCGATCCGCTGCTGCACGACATCCGTTTCGTCGAGGATGACTGGGAAAGCCCGACGCTCGGCGCCTGGGGTCTTGGCTGGGAATGCTGGTGCGACGGCATGGAAGTCTCGCAGTTCACCTATTTCCAGCAGGTCTGCGGCATCGAATGCTCGCCGGTCGCAGGCGAACTGACCTATGGTCTCGAGCGCCTCGCCATGTATGTCCAGGGCGTCGACAATGTCTACGACCTGAACTTCAATGGCCGCGAAGGCGACGAGAAGATCAGCTACGGCGATGTCTTCCTGCAGGCCGAGCAGGAATATTCGCGCCATAACTTCGAATTCGCCAATACCGAGATGCTGCATCGCCACTTCGTCGATGCCGAGAAGGAATGCCGGGCGCTGCTCGATGCCGGCGCCCCCGGCGACAATGCCAACCAGCGCCTCCACAAATGCGTCTTCCCGGCCTATGACCAGTGCATCAAGGCCAGCCACGTCTTCAATCTGCTGGATGCCCGCGGCGTCATTTCGGTCACCGAGCGCCAGAGCTATATCCTACGCGTGCGCACGCTCGCCAAGGCCTGCGGCGAAGCCTTCCTGCTGACCGACGCCGGCGGCGTCAATCTGGGCAAAGAGGCGGCGTGACGCAAAAGCCTGCCAGCCGTATCGTCCACATCAACGGCTGGCCAGGCACCGGGAAGCTGACGGTCGGCCGTTTGCTGGCGAAAAAGCTTGGCGCGCGGCTCATCGACAATCACATTCTGCTCAATCCGGCCGAAGCGCTTTTCACCCGCAGCAACCCTCTGCATGCATCGCTGCGTGAGCAGATCCGGCGGGCGGTTTTCGACCACGCCGTGCGCGCCGATCCGGCTGAAAGCTTCGTTTTTACCGATGCTCTTTCCGATGACGAGCATGATAGTGCGATGTTCTCCTGGTATCTCGATCTGGCTGCCGCCAGAGGCGCGGATCTGGTCGCGGTTCTCCTCGATTGCGCGCCGGAGGAGAATGCCAGGCGCCTCGTCTTTCCCGGCCGATCCGAGGCGCTCAAGCTGACGGATACGGCGATGCTGCAACAGCTCCGGGCAAACTATAAATTGCTGCGTGGACTGGCTGAACACACAGTCGAAATTGACACGACGGACCTTTCGCCGGAGCGGACGGCGGCCCGAATTCTCGCGCATATCGCTGTTTGACGACAGTCGGGAATCCTGCATAGTCTTTGCGCAAACATTACTTCGTTGCAGAGGATTCGCGATGTATATTGCGCTTGGCGTCATCGTTTTGGTCGCACTCTATGTCGTCTTCATCTACAACGGCCTTGTTCGCTCGCGGCAGATGGCGGAAGAAGCCTGGTCCGGTATCGATGTGCAGCTCAAGCGCCGTGCCGATCTGATCCCGAACCTGATCGAGACCGTCAAGGGCTACGCCGCTCACGAAAAGTCGACGCTGGAAGAGGTGGTCGCGCTCCGCAACAAGGCGCAGGCCGTGCCGGCAGGAGATGTTGCCGGCAGGGCGCAGGCGGAAGGGCTGCTTGGCCAGGCGCTCGGCCGGGTCATTGCGCTCGCCGAAGCCTATCCGGATCTCAAGGCCAACCAGAATTTTGCTGAACTCCAGGCTTCGCTCGAAACCATGGAAGGCGAGTTGCAGATGGCGCGGCGTTATTACAACGGGGCTGCCCGCGATCTGAACGTCAAGGTCGAGAGCTTCCCCTCTAATCTCGTCGCCGGCCAGTTCGGTTTTGCCAAGCGCGAGTATTTCGAGATCACCAATGAGGCCGATCGCGCCGTCCCGAGCGTCAAATTCTGACGATCCGGCATTTTGCCTTTGCGAAAAAGCGAATAAGAGCAGGGGCAGATTGCGGCCGAAGGCTCGCCTATACGGAAGACTTAGCATGACACGCACAGCCAAACTCACGATCATCCCGCCGGCCAGGCCGCTTTCGGGCCGCGCCATGCCGCCGGGTTCGAAGTCGATCACCAATCGCGCACTGCTGCTCGCCGGCCTTGCCAAGGGCACGAGCCGGCTGACCGGCGCGCTGAAGAGCGACGACACACGTTATATGGCCGATGCGTTGCGCGCCATGGGCGTTGCGATCGATGAGCCAGACGATACCACCTTCGTGGTCACGGGCAGCGGCCGGCTCGCGCCGCCGAAGGCGCCGCTTTTCCTCGGTAATGCCGGCACGGCGACGCGCTTCCTGACGGCCGCTGCTGCTCTGGTGGATGGGACCGTCATCGTCGATGGCGATGAGCACATGCGCAAGCGCCCGATCGGCCCGCTGGTCGAGGCGATGCGCACGCTCGGCATCGATGTGAGCGCCGAGACCGGCTGCCCGCCGGTCACCGTTCGGGGCACAGGCCGCTTCGAGGCCGACCGAATCCTGATCGATGGCGGGCTGTCCAGCCAATATGTCTCGGCGCTGCTGATGATGGCGGCGGGCGGCGACCGTCCTGTCGACATCGAACTCGTCGGCGAGGATATCGGCGCGCTTGGCTATATCGATCTGACCACGGCGGCGATGAAGGCCTTCGGCGCCAAGGTCGAAAAGACCAGTCCCGTCACTTGGCGCGTCGAGCCGACCGGCTACCGCGCCGCCGATTTCGTCATCGAGCCGGATGCATCCGCCGCGACCTATCTCTGGGCCGCCGAGGTGCTGAGCGATGGCAAGATCGATCTCGGCGTGCCGAACGATGCCTTCACCCAGCCGGATGCCAAGGCCTACGACACGATCGCCAGGTTTCCGCATCTGCCGGCTGAAATCGATGGCTCGCAGATGCAGGATGCCGTTCCGACGATCGCCGTGCTTGCCGCCTTCAACGAGACGCCGGTCCGCTTCGTCGGCATCGCCAACCTGCGCGTCAAGGAATGCGACCGCATTCGGGCGCTCTCGACCGGGCTCAACAATATCCGCGAAGGCCTGGCCGTCGAGGAGGGTGACGATCTGATCGTCCATTCCGATCCTGCTCTCGCCGGCCAGCATCTGCCGGCCGAGATCGACAGCTTCGCCGATCACCGCATCGCCATGAGCTTCGCGCTCGCCGGGCTGAAGATCGACGGAATCACCATTCTCGACCCCGATTGCGTCGGCAAGACCTTCCCGGCCTACTGGCGGACGCTCGCCGCCCTCGGCGTGACATATCAGGACAAGGATTGAGGTAGCGCGCAGCCGAGGCTGCCGGCGGGGAGACAGGGATGAGGCGTCGGTTTTTCGGATTTTGTTTGGCCCTCATCTGGATGCTCGCCGCTCCGGCGGCCTTTGCCGCCGAAGTGATCGAGAGTTTCGACTCCTTGATCGTCCTCGAAAAGAACGGCGCGATGACGGTGGCGGAAACGATCACCGTCAATGCCGAGGGTAATCGCATCAATCACGGCATCTTCCGTGATTTCCCGCTCTATTTCACCGATGCCGAAGGCCGTCGCCGCAGCGTCGATTTCGACGTTGTGTCGGTCAAGCGCGATGGCAAGGACGAACCTTGGCATACCGAATCGATCACCGGTGGCATTCGCATCTATGCCGGTTCGGCCGATGTGACGGTAACGCCGGGCCGTCATCAATATGTCTTCACCTACAGGACCAACCGTCAGATCCGCTATTTCGACGATCATGACGAACTCTACTGGAATGTCACCGGCAATGGCTGGATCTTCCCGATCCGCGCTGCCGCGGCGACGGTGAAGCTGCCGCCAGGTGTCGCCGCCACCGAGACGACGTTCTTCACCGGCCCCGAAGGCGCGACGGAGAAGAATGCCCGGGTCGGCGAGACCAGCGCCGGCCTTCTGTTGTCCACGACTGCGCCGCTCGGCGCAGGCGAAGGCCTGACCTTCGCGATCCGTATGCCGAAAGGGTCGATCGATTCGCCGAGCGCGGACATGGAAGGCACATGGTGGCTCAAGGACAACCGCAATTATTTCATCGGTTTCGGCGGCTTGATCCTGGTTTTCGCCTATTATCTCAGATCATGGCTGAAGGTCGGCCGCGATCCCGCCCGCGGCGTCGTCGTGCCGCGCTGGGATGCACCGGATGGCATCTCGCCGGCGCTGGTCAACTATATCGACAATAAGGGCTTCTCCGGCGGCGGCTGGACAGCGCTTGCCGCCACCGCGCTGAACCTTGCAGTCCGCGGCTACGTCAAGCTCGAAGACCTGAAGAATTCGATCGTCATCCGCGGCACCGGCAAGCCGCTCGGCAAGGAGAAATTCCAGGCCGGTGAGAGCGAACTGCTGAAGGCTGCCGGCGGCGCCGGCGCGACGCTGCGGATCGACAAAGCCAATGGCGAACGGGTGAAATCCGTCGGCCAATCGTTCCGCTCGGCGATCGAGAAGGAGCATCGCGGCAAATATTACAACTCGAATCTCGGTTATACCGGCGGCGGCATCGCGCTCAGCGCCGCCGCTCTGGTGCTGCTGTTCGTCTACGGTTCGCTGGAGCCCGACACGATCGCGCTGATGCTGATCCCAATCGCCGTCTCGGTCTTTGTTGCCGTCTTTGCCGCCGGCCTGGTCAAATCGCTGCATCGCGGCGGCTCGCTGTTCGGCAAGATCATGGCCGTCATCGCCGCGGCGGTCGGCGTTTTCGTCGGTATCGGCATTCTGGCGACCATGGTCCTGATGCTCACCTCTTCGCTGGTGGAGCTGCACGAAACCCCGATGCTGTTTGCCGTCGGCGGCATCGTGCTCTTGAACATCCTTTATTTCTTCATCATGGGCGCGCCGACCCCGCTCGGCGCCAGGATGATGGACGGCGTAGACGGCCTGCGGCAATATCTGACGCTGGCCGAAAAGGATCGCATGAACATGGCGGGCGCGCCTGAGATGTCGCCGCAGCATTTCGAGACACTGTTGCCCTATGCGGTGGCGTTGGGTGTTGAAAAGCCCTGGTCGCGCACCTTTGAGACCTGGCTTGCGGCAGCAGCGGCCGGTGCGGCCGCGGCCTATGCGCCCTCCTGGTACTCCGGCAATTTCGACGGTGACAGTTTTTCCGATCGTGTCGGCGGCTTTTCCTCTTCGATGGCCTCGACCATCGCTTCGACGATACCTTCGCCGCCACCGTCGAGCTCATCCTCCGGTTTTTCCGGCGGCGGCTCGTCCGGCGGAGGGGGTGGAGGCGGTGGTGGCGGCGGCTGGTGAGCTTTCCCGCTTGACCTTTCCGCCCTTCGCCCTTAACCGCCAGAGGCAAAAGGAAAGGGTGGCGCATGAAGGTTCTGTTGATCGGATCGGGCGGACGCGAGCACGCACTCGCCTGGAAGCTGGCGCAATCGCCGTTGATGAGCGAATTCTACGCCGCCCCCGGCAATCCCGGCATTGGCGAACATGCCGTCCTGGTGCCGATCAACATCGAGGAACATGAAGCGATTGCTGCCTTCTGCCGGGAGAAGGCGATCGATTTCGTCGTCGTCGGCCCTGAAGCGCCGCTCGTTGCTGGCCTCGCCGACCGGCTGCGCGCCGATGGTCTGACGGTTTTCGGCCCTTCCGCCGCTGCCGCCCAACTCGAGGGCTCCAAAGGCTTCACCAAGGATATCTGCGCCCGCTACGGCATTCCCACCGGCGCCTACCAGCGTTTCAACAATGCGCCAAAGGCCAAAGCCTATATCCGCGCCCAAGGCGCGCCGATCGTCGTCAAGGCGGACGGCCTTGCCGCCGGCAAGGGCGTGACCGTTGCGATGACGCTGGACGAGGCGCTTGATGCGGTCGACGACTGCTTCGAGGGTGCTTTTGGCGCCGCCGGCGCCGAAGTCGTCGTCGAAGCCTATCTCGACGGCGAGGAGGCAAGCTTCTTCTGTCTCTGCGATGGAAAACATGCGTTGCCGCTGGCAACCGCCCAGGATCACAAGCGGGTGGGCGAGGGCGATACCGGCGTCAATACCGGCGGCATGGGCGCCTATTCGCCGGCGCCCGTCATGACGGCCGAGATGGTCGAGCGCACGATGAAGGAGATCATCGAGCCGACGATGCGTGGCATGGCCGAAAGCGGCCATCCCTTCTCCGGCGTGTTTTTCGCCGGATTGATGATCACGAAGAAGGGGCCGGAGCTCATCGAATACAATGTCCGCTTCGGCGATCCCGAATGCCAGGTCATGATGATGCGGCTGAAAAGCGATCTGCTGCCGCTGCTGCTCGCCACCGCCAACGGCACGCTCGATCAGGTGAGCGCCGAATGGAGCGACGATCCGGCGCTGACGGTGGTCATGGCCTCGAAGGGTTATCCCGCCGCTTATGAAAAGAACACGCCGATCCTCTCGCTGCCTGAGGCAGGCGAGGGGGAGAAGGTGTTTCATGCCGGCACGGCTCTCAAGGACGGCGCATTGGTCGCGACCGGCGGCCGCGTGCTGAACGTGACGGCGTCAGGCGGCACGGTCGCCGAGGCCAAGGACCGCGCCTATGCGCTGCTCGACAGGGTTTCCTGGGAAAACGGCTTCTGCCGACGCGACATCGGCTGGCGCGCGGTCGAGCGCGAAACAGCCTCGAACAAAGCATAATTTGTCGCCTTCCTTAAATTTTTACCTTTTGCCCTGACGGGATGGAAACAAAGCTGCGCTATTTTGCTCCTGAAGTGAGACGGAGTAGCTTTGATGCGGCAGATTTTCTTCGGTGCGGCAATCCTGCTGATGGCGGGTTCGGCGATGGCATCCTCTATAGAGGTGATCGGTACGGCTGCGCCACACGGTGACGGCAGCATCGTCAGCGAATCCTGCCCCAATTGCCCGCCGCTCCAGGCCGATGTGACCAAGAAGGATTATACCGTCCCGGAGCTGAAGCCCGGCGCCTTCCAGGCTACCGAAGTCCGCGATGTCGACGGCGAAAAGAAGATCTACCGCACCGAAAACTGGATGGGCGGCTCGCCCGTTCTCTTCGTCAGCAAGGCGACACCGGAAACGCAGCTTGCCGCCGAGCCTTCGGTCGTGCCGGCCGAGGGGATCGACATGAATGCCAAGACCGCCGCCGTCATCGGCAGCGATGCCAGGCACGTGGCAGCCGGCATGGTGCAACAAACGGCCCCTCTCGACGTTTCCCAGTTCAAGCTGCGGTTTTAAAAGTTCCCTGCCCCTGCCCGATCAAGGTTTCGATCGTTTGGGGTTCCACCTCGGTGGACCGAATGCACCCTCGAAGAGAAGCGGGGGTGCATTCTTGCTTTGAGACGCTCTCCGAAAATTGATCGGTCTACGACCAGCGGATGAAAATCCGAGATTTTCCGCGTCATTCCCACCCCGGATTTTTAGGGAAACTTTGCATCGTTTTTCGTTAAATTAAAGCTTTCTTATGGGGTAAGCGGCGATGCTTCCTCGCCGGTCGCAGCATGTTATTCAGCAGCGGTAGACGCGTCGTCCCTTCGGCGCTCGCACAGGCGGTAGAAGACCGCACCGGAATGTACTTTGCCGTTCCCGTTGCGAGGAATCATGAAAAATCTGAAAATATCGAAGCAGCTCATATTGCTGGTCGTCGGCCTGATGATCGCCTTTGCGGTCGCCACCTCCCTGCAGATCCGCTCGTCGGTCGATGCGATCTACAAGGAGCGCTACGACATGCTCCGCGCCGAGGTTCAGTCGGCGGTCTCCGTTCTCAAGCTTTACCAGGCCAAGGTCACTGCGGGCGAAATGACGCTCGAGGACGCCCAGAAGCAGGCCTATACCACCGTCAACGGAATGAAATACGATCCGGACGGCTATTTCTTCGGTTATAGCTACGACGTCCAGATGCTGTTCCACTACGACGCCGCGAAAGTCGGACAGAACCTGAAGGGGCAGGCAGATAGCAAGGGCAAGCTCTATCGCGAAGAGCTGGTCAAGCTCGGTCAGCAGGGCGGAGGCCTTGTCGAATTTTATTCCACCAGCAAACCGGGCCAACCGGCCGGCGATTACCGCAAGACGGCCTATGGACAGGCTTTCGACCCTTGGAAAGTCGTCGTCGTCACCGGCGTCTACATGGACGATCTCGATGCGCAGATAGACAGCACGATCCTGACCGCGCTCTCCGGCAGCATCGTTCTGTTTTTCCTTGCCATGGCAGCCGCCTACGTCGTCATCCGCGGTATTTCAGGACCTCTCAACAACGTCCATGCCGCCCTGAAGGCTGTCTCCGAAGAGGATGTCTCCATCGCCATCCCGCATACGGCCATGAACAATGAAGTCGGCATGATGGCGAAGGCGACACAGTCGCTGCAGGAAAAGATCAGGGAGCGTCACGCGATGTCGGATCGCGAAGCGGCCCAGCAGCTGGCGCTGGAAAGCGAGCGTGAAAACAATCTGCGCCAGCAGCACGACGAAGCCGCACTTCAGGCCCGGGTCGTGGCGACGATCGGCCAGGCGCTGGAGATGATCGCCCGCGGCGATCTCACCGTCCGCTGCGCCGATCTCGGTCAGAAATACGCCGCCCTTCGCGACAACTTCAACGATGCGCTGTCGCATCTGGAAGCCGCCATGGCCAAGGTCAGCGCCAAGGGCAGCGATATCGGCACCAGCAAGGAAGAAATCCGCCGCGCTTCCAACGAGCTGTCGCAGCGCACCGAACGCCAGGCTGCAAGCCTGGAGGAGACCTCAGCCGCTCTCGACGAGCTGACAGTCGCCGTCCGCCAGACAGCCGATGGCGCACACGAAGCCAGCCAGCGCGTCCATTCCGTCAGCACCGAGGCCACCCATAGCGATGCCATCGTCAGCCAGGCGATCGAGGCGATGAGCGGTATCGAGAAGTCGTCCTCGGAAATTTCGAAGATCATCGGCGTCATCGATGAGATCGCCTTCCAGACCAACCTCCTGGCGCTGAATGCCGGCGTCGAGGCGGCCCGCGCCGGCGAATCCGGCAAGGGCTTTGCGGTCGTCGCCCAGGAAGTGCGCGAACTTGCCCAGCGGTCCGCCGCCGCGGCAAAGGAGATCAAGGACCAGATCGCCCGCTCCTCCACCCAGGTGGATCACGGCGTCCGTCTGGTCGGCGAGGCAGGCGAGGCGCTGAAGCGCATCTCCGACCAGATCAAGGCCGCCAACGAGATCGTCGCCAAGATCGCCCACAGCGCCTCCGAGCAGGACACGACGCTGCGGTCGATCTCATCTTCGATGAACCAGCTCGACGCTGCCACCCAGCAGAACGCCGCCATGGCCGAAGAGACCACGGCCTCGGCCGAAACGCTGGCCAGCGATACCGACGAGCTGGTCGATCTTATCCGCGGCTTCCGCGTCGGCGCCGCCGGCGCTCAGCCGGTCATGCATCGAGGCCGCCGCGCCGCCTAAGAGACCGGGATACAAGTTTTCATCGCCAGAGCCTTAGCGGCCGCCGGTTTTCCGGCGGCCGTGCCGTTTGATGATCATTCGGAAATGCGTTCGATCAGCCGCTCGATCTCGCGATCGGAAAACACCTCGACGCCGGCCGCTTTCAGCGCCGCCGCCGTCACGCCGTTGCCGGCCTGCTTGCGGCCGGAAAACGACCCGTCATAGATGAAATCGGATCCGCAGGACGGGCTGCCGTCGATGAGCAGCGCATAGCGGCAGCCGGCCTGCCTGGCGAGCGTGACGGCGTTTTCCGCCGCCTGCAGGAGCTCTTTCGTCACATCTGCCCCGGTGCTCTCGATGACGCGCGCCGAGCCGGCCAAGACATCCTCGCCGGTCGCGCCATCGCCGATCTCCGCCGGCGGCCGCGGTACCGGCATGCCCGCCGACATCTCGGGACAGATCGTCACCAGCCGCCCTTCGGCCCGCCATTTCTCGATTGCAGGATGAAGCAACGGCTTCGCCCGCCCGTCATACCGAACGGCTTGGCCCATGAGACAGGCGCTGACGAGAATCCTGTTTTGCATGCCTCATTGAATAACGCCGTGGCGGTCGCAATGCCAGACCGCCGATGCCGGCATTCAACCCGAAATCTTCGAGAAATCCGCGACCGTTCCCGTCGCTTCGCGGATCAGCCGCAGCAAAGCGAGGCGGTTGGCGCGGATGGCGGCGTCTTCGTCGTTAACGAGAACGTCTTCGAAGAAGCGGTCGACAGGGCCACGCAGCTTGGAAAGTGCCGCCATCGCCGAGCGGAAGTCCTCTCCGGCGACGGCATCCGCCGCATCCTTGGAGGCGCTCGATATGGCCGCGAAAAGTTCCTTTTCAGCGTCGAGCTTCAAAAGCGCTTCCGCGACGGCATCGGCGATGACGGTTCCCTTCTTTTCCTCGGCGGCGAGCAGCTGTGTGGCCCGCTTGGTGCCGGCAAGCAGGTTCTTGCCGTCCTCCGAGGTGATGAAGGCCGTCAGCGCCTCGACGCGGCGCGCCACCATCAACAGGTCGTCGGCTTCGGGCGTCAGCACGGCATCGATGAGATCGTGGCGGGCGCCCTGATCGCGCAGATAGACCTTGAGGCGATCATGGAAGAAGGAGAGCAGGTCGGCATCCCTGGCCGTCGCCAGAAGCGGCAGGCGGATCCTGCGCTCCAGCAGGATTCTGACGACGCCAAGCGCCGCGCGGCGCAGCGCAAACGGGTCCTTCGAGCCGGTCGGCTTTTCATCGATCGCCCAGAAGCCGGTCAACGTATCGAGCTTGTCCGCAAGCGCGACCGTGATCGCCACCTTGTCCTCCGGCACGCGGTCCGACGGCCCTTGCGGCTTGTAGTGATCCTCGATGGCCGCGGCGACGGAGGCATTCTCGCCCTGCAGCACCGCATATTTGCGGCCCATCAAGCCCTGCAGCTCCGGGAATTCGCCGACCGCTTCGGTGCGCAGATCGGCCTTGGCAAGTACAGCGGCGCGATCGGTAAGAGCCGCGTCCGCGCCGGTGATCTTCGTCAGCTCGGATGCCAGCGCGCGAATGCGGGCGACGCGCGCGCCTTGCGTCCCGAGCTTGGCGTGGAACGTCACGTCGAGCGCATCGAGCTTGGCCATGCGTTGATCGAGCGGCTTCTTCAGGTCGAGGCCGAACTTCTCGGCCGAAGCCGTGAGCGTTTCGAGATCCGGCAGATTGCCCTGGTCGCGCTTCCAGAAATGCAGCGCGTCCGAAAGCCGGGCGCGCACGACCTTGCCGTTGCCGTGAACGATTTCCTTGCCGCCATCCGTCGCCTGGATATTGGAGACGAGGATGAATTTGTTCGATAGCCCGTCTTCACCCTGCTTGCGGGTGACGAAGCACTTCTGGTTGGTCTTGATCGTCAGCCGGATAATCTCGGACGGGATGGAGAGATAATCTTCCTCGAAGCTGCCCATCAGCACCTGCGGCCATTCCACGAGGCCGGAGACTTCCTCCAGCAGGCCTTCGTCTTCCACCAGCTCGAGCCCGTTGGCGAAAGCGATGTCGCGGGCATCGTGCAGAATGATGTCCTTGCGCCGCTCGGCGTCGAGGATGACCTTGGCCTTTTCGAGGCTCGCCGCATAATCGTCGAAACGGCGCACGGTGATGGCCTCGGGCGCATGGAAGCGATGGCCGTAGGTGACGTTCGAGGCAGTGATGCCGTCGATCTCGAAGGGGATGACGACCGTTTCCTCGTGCTCAGGGCCGAAGGTGCAGATGATCGACTGCAGCGGCCGCACCCAGCGCAGCGCGCCCGGCCTGGAGGAGGCCTTGCCCCAGCGCATGGATTTCGGCCAGGGAAAATCGCGGATGATGCCGGGCATCACCTCGGCGATGATCTCTTCCGCCGCGCGGCCCGGCTTGGAGATGACCGCCACGTAAAAATCGCCCTTCTTCGGATCGCTCACCACCTGCGCCTCGGAGACCGAGGAAAGGCCGGCGCCGCGCAGGAAGCCCTCGATCGCCTTCTCGTTGGCATCGGTGCGCGGCCCCTTGCGCTCCTCGCGCACATCGGCGGAGCGTGCCGTCAGGCCGTGAATGTCGAGCGCAAGCCGGCGCGGCGTCCAATATTCGCGCGCGCCCTCATAGGACAGACCCGCTTCGACAAGCGCATCGGTGACGAGCTTCTTCAGATCGCCGGCAGCCTTGCGCTGCATGCGGGCCGGAATCTCTTCGGAGCGGAGTTCGAGAAGAAGGTTTGGCATGTCACTCTTTTCCTTGCGCCTGCGGGCAGGGCGTTCCAAAACGTTGCTTCTGCTATCAAAGAATGGCGCATCTGCACAACCGCAAAAACGGAAGAGAGCGATGGGGTAGGGCGACACGCCTGCCGATCCCCAATCACTCAACTTCCGCTGTGGAAACCACAGTCGGGCATTGCCTTGCCGCTTTTCGCCGCTATGGTCCCGCAACTTTCGTCGAAACAGGAAATCTCAGGGAAGCCTATGGCCGCAGACCTCCGTTTTCTCGCAGCCCGCATCGCGGCCGAAATCAATGCCCGGCCGGATCAGGCCAAAGCCGCGATCGAGCTGCTCGACGAGGGCGCCACCGTGCCCTTCATCGCGCGCTACCGCAAGGAGGTGACGGGCGGGCTCGACGATACGCAGCTGCGCAATCTCGCCGAGCGGCTGGTCTATCTGCGCGAACTCGAAGCCCGGCGTGCCGCGATCGTCGAATCGATCACCGGTCAGGGCAAGATGACCGACGAACTGATGGGCAAAGTGGCCGGCGCCGAAACCAAGGCCGAGCTCGAGGATCTCTATCTGCCTTATAAGCCGAAGCGCCGCACCCGCGCCGAAATTGCCCGCGAACGCGGTCTTGGCCCGCTCGCCGAGGTGATCCTTGCCGACCGCATCAGGGAGCCGGCGGTGCTCGCCGAAGGCTTCATCACCGCTGATGTGGCCGATGTGAAGGCGGCCCTCGAAGGCGCGCGCGACATCATCGCCGAAGCCATTGCCGAAAATGCCGATCTGCTCGGCAGATTGCGCGCCCATATGCGCCAAGCGTCGCTGCTGAAGGCGAAAGTCGTCGACGGCAAGCAGGCGACGGGCGAAAAGTTTTCCGATTATTTCGACCATTCCGAACGCTGGGCGACCGCCCCCGGCCACCGCGCGCTCGCCATGCTGCGCGGCTGGAACGAGGAAGTGCTTACGCTGACGATCGAGGCGGACGCCGAGGCCGTCTCGCCGAACAAGCCTGTTGAACGCATGATCGCCGCTGCCTACGAGATCGGCGCGAGCCGCCCGGGCGACCGCTGGCTGATGGATGTGGCAAGCTGGACCTGGCGCGTGAAGCTATCCATGTCGCTCTCGCTCGACCTGATGCGCGAACTGCGAGAAAGGGCCGAAGAGGAGGCGATCCATGTCTTCGCCCGCAACCTCAAGGATCTGCTGCTTGCCGCACCCGCCGGCTCGCGCGCGACGATGGGCCTCGATCCCGGCATCCGTACCGGCGTCAAGGTTGCCGTCGTCGATGGGACCGGCAAGGTGGTGGCGACCTCGACCGTCTATCCCTTCCAGCCGCGGAACGATGTGCGCGGCGCCCAGGTCGAGCTCGCATCGCTGATCCGCAAGCACAATGTCGAACTGATCTCGATCGGCAACGGCACCGGCAGCCGCGAAACGGAAAAGCTGGTGGCCGACATGCTGGCCGAACTGCCAGCGCCGAAGCCGACGAAGGTCATCGTTTCCGAAGCCGGCGCCTCGGTCTATTCCGCCTCGGCGACAGGTGCTGCCGAATTCCCCGATCTCGACGTGTCGCTGCGTGGCGCCGTCTCCATCGCACGCCGCCTGCAGGATCCGCTTGCCGAACTCGTCAAGATCGAGCCGAAGTCGATCGGCGTCGGCCAGTATCAGCACGATGTCGACCAGCAGAAGCTGTCGCGCTCGCTCGACGCCGTGGTCGAAGACGCGGTGAATGCCGTCGGCGTCGATCTCAACACCGCGTCCGCGCCGCTGCTCGCCCGCGTCTCCGGCCTCGGGCCGTCGATCGCCGATGCGATCGTGCGCCACCGCGACAGCGAGGGCCGCTTCGAGACGCGCCGCGATCTGTTGAAGGTCGCCCGGCTCGGCGGTCGCACCTTCGAGCAATGCGCCGGCTTCCTGCGCATCCCGAACGGCAAGGAGCCGCTCGATGCCTCATCGGTTCACCCGGAGGCCTACGGCGTCGCCAAGAAGATCGTCGCCGCTTGCGGCCGCGATCTCAGGGCGCTGATGGGCGACAGCGCCGTTCTGAAATCGATCGATCCGCGCCAGTTCATCGACGAGAAATTCGGTCTGCCGACGGTTCGCGACATCATCGCCGAGTTGGAAAAGCCCGGCCGCGACCCGCGCCCGAGCTTCAAGACCGCGACCTTTGCCGAAGGCGTCAACGAAATTTCCGATTTGAAGCCCGGCATGGTGCTGGAAGGCACGGTGACCAATGTCGCGGCCTTCGGCGCCTTCGTCGATATCGGCGTGCACCAGGATGGTCTCGTGCATGTGTCCCAGCTTGCCGACCGTTTCGTCAAGGATCCGCACGAGGTCGTGAAGGCCGGCGACGTCGTCAAGGTGCGCGTCGTCGAGGTCGATGCCAAACGCAAGCGGATCGGTCTTTCGATGCGGCGCGACGACGGTTCTTCGGCGCCTTCCCCGCGCGGTGATTCTCGCGGAAGTCAGGGTTCGCGGCCGCAGAACGATCGCCGGCCGGCCGCTCCGAAACAGGAAAGCCAGGGCGCTTTCGGCGCGGCACTTGCCGAAGCCATGAAGCGAAAATAATGGCTTAGCCTGCCTTTCGGCAAAAATGCAACAGTTTGGCAAAGTTCTCGAAAGAGTGCTAAATCCGGCGCTTGTAAGGCGAAGGAGAGCTATTAAGTTGATGTGACCATCCTGTCACATTTGCGAGGCGTCCATGGCGTCGGCTTTCCTTTCGATCGTCCAGCAAATCATCCGCAAGGGGTCCTTGAAACTTACCCTTGCCAATGGCGACACCCACATGATCGGCGACGGCAGCGGAGACATGGTTGCCGCCCGCGTTGCCGATCAGGAGGCCGAGGACGCCATCCGGCACGACCCGACGATGAAGCTCGGCGAAATGTACATGCAGGGCCGGTTCATTCTCGAAAAGGGCAATATTTACGATTTCCTGTCGCTGGTGAAGCAGAACACCACCAACGAGATTTTCGATTTCAAGATGGCGGCGCTGCTCGTCGGCCGCATTGCTTGGCAGCAGCTGAAGAGCCGCGTGCCCGTCAATCGCAACAAGCACAACGTCGCTCATCATTACGATCTGTCGGCCAAGCTCTTCGACCTTTTCCTCGATGAGGATTGGCAATATTCCTGTGCCTATTTCGAGCCGCCGGGCATCGGCCTCGACGAGGCGCAGCTTGCCAAGAAACGCCATATCGCCGCCAAGCTTCTGCTCGAGCCGAACCAGCGCATCCTGGAGATCGGCTCCGGCTGGGGCGGCATGGGCATGTATCTGGCGGAGGCGGCGGAAGGATCCGATTTCACCGGTATTACGCTGAGTGAAGAGCAGCTCAAGGTGTCGCGCACGCGCGCCGAAAAGCGCGGCCTGGGCGATCGCGTGCGGTTCGAGCTGCAGGATTACCGCAGCATGACCGGCCGGAAGTTCGACCGCATCGTCTCGGTCGGCATGTTCGAGCATGTCGGTATCGGCAATTACGGCAATTTCTTCCGCAAGGTAGCGGACCTGCTTGACGACAACGGCGTCATGGTCCTGCATTCAATCGGCCGTCCGAAGCCGAGCTTCGGCACCAACGCCTTCATCGAGAAATATATCTTCCCCGGCGGCTACATCCCCTCGGTCGGCGAGGTTCTGCCGCCGCTCGAAAAGGCCGGACTTCTGGTTAGAGACGTCGAAATCCTGCCGATGCATTATGCCTATACACTGCGCCACTGGCGCGAGCGTTTCGTGGCGCGCAAGGCCGAAGCCGTGGCGCTTTACGACGAGCAGTTCTTCCGCATGTGGGAATTCTATCTCGCCGGCTCGGAAATGGGCTTCCGCTGGGACGAACTCTTCATCCTGCAGATTCAGATCGCCAAGAACCAGTTCACGGTTCCCGACAACCGCAATTACATTGCCCGGAACGAAGCGAAGCTGAAGGAGTTCGAGGCGAACCGCCCACCGCTGGAGAAGGTGACGTTCTGACAGTCAGTATTTGTGCCGGTCATGAAAGGGCATGCCGATGAGCAGTGCGTTTCCCGAAATCTATCTCGTGCGGCATGGCGAAACCGAATGGAGCCGTTCCGGGCGTCATACCGGGCGAAGCGATATTCCCTTGACGGAAAATGGCGAGGCCGCCGCGCGCAAGCTTGCCGACCGGCTGGCGGGTCTTTCCTTCTCCGCCATCTGGTCTAGTCCCTCCGAGCGTGCCCGCAAAACCTGCATGCTTGCCGGATTCGGCTCCGGAGTGGTGATCCGTGAGGATCTCGCCGAATGGGATTACGGCGCCTACGAGGGCATCACGACGAAGGCTATTCTGGCGGATCGCCCCGGCTGGCAGCTCTTTCGCGACGGCTGCCCGAACGGTGAAGGCGCCGCCGACGTCGGCGCCCGCGCGGATGCCGTCATCGACGGGCTTCGCCAGGCGCCTGCCAGCATCCTGATCTTCTCGAGCTCGCATTTCCTGCGCGTGCTCGCCGCCCGCTGGCTCGGCCTGCCGCCGCAGGGCGGCGCGCATTTCGTGCTGGATACCGCGAGCATCAGCGTGCTCGGCTATGAGCACGATTTGACCGAACCGGTCATCCGCCGGTGGAACCAGAGATAGGGACCTGCGGGGACGGGATGGGCCAATAGCCGTTGGTGAGGGCCGCACGGCACAGCTTTCACGGGCCCTTTGGCCGTGGTTAACATTGGCGTAACGACCTCACGATAAATGTAGCGACCGCCGCCCTCCGCGGCTTTGTTTTTGCGTTTTCTGGAGTGCGGACGTGTCTCGTCGATCAGTCGTATCGATTTCTTTGCTTATTGCCTTTTCTTCCTTTGGTTCGGCGGCCGCACAGGAAAGCGGCCAGCATTTCTGGTCTGGCGACTGGTATCTGAGCGTCGGCGTCGCCGGTTTCTCCGCTCCGAAGTTCGAAGGCTCACGGCGTTATGAATTCAGGTTCAGCCCGCTGATCTCGGCCGGCCGGCAAGGATCGGCGCCGCGCTTTTCCTCGCGCAACGACAATCCTTCCTTCGCCCTCGTCGACAACGGCACTCTCCGCGCCGGTATCGTCGGCCGGTTCGTGCCTTCGCGCGATGATGGCGATGGCCATGAGTTGAAGGGCATGAAGAAGGTCAAGTGGGGAGCGGAAGCCGGCGGTTTCGTCGAAGTGTATCCGACCGATTTCATTCGCGCCCGCGCCGAAGTCCGCCAGGGCATCCGCTCGCATGATGGCGTCGTCGCCGATCTCGCCGTCGATGCCTTCACCGACATCGCGCCCGATCTGCAGCTTTCCGGCGGTCCGCGCGCGACATTCGCCACCAGCGGTTATTACGACGCCTATTACGGCGTCAACGCCAAGCAGGCTGCGGCAAGCGGCCTCGATCCCTACAAGCCGTCATCGGGTATCCAGTCTTACGGCGCGGGTGCAGCCCTGACATGGAAGGCAACGGAAAACCTGTCGGCGAGTTCCTTCCTGGAATATAAGCGGCTCGCAGGCCCGGCTGCCGACAGCAGCCTCGTCAGGGAGCGCGGCTCGAAGAACCAGGTCCTGATCGGCGTCTCGGCGACTTACAGGTTCAATTTCTCACTGCAGTGATTGGAGCAATTTCGGCAAAAGCATCCACGGGTTTTGCGTCAGGAATTGAGAGAAAACAAAGTGATAAAGCATTTCCGCGGTTCGAAGAAAAGCGAAGCTGCTCCCGTGACGCCGCGATCGCTTCTTGACCGGATCGGCAGCCCGCCGCTAGATGAAAGGCATGCAAGATACCGATCATTTTCACGATCGCGTCTCCGACGCACCTTCCGATAACTGGGTCTACCGGATCCTGCCGCCATGGCTCTGGCCTTATGCGCAACTGGCGCGCTGGGACCGGCCCATCGGCTGGCAGCTCTTGATGTGGCCGTGCTTCTGGTCGGCGAGCCTCGCTGCCAATGCGGCGATCGGCGAGGGACGCTATTCCGGCAGCCTGCTGGTCTCCCATCTCATCCTCTATTTCATCGGCGCGGTCGCCATGCGCGGCGCCGGCTGCACGTACAACGATCTCGTCGACCACGAGATCGACATGGAAGTGGCGCGCACGCGCTCGCGTCCGCTTCCGTCCGGCCGCGTCACCCGCGCCCACGCAAAGATCTTCATCGGCCTGCAGGCGCTGGTCGGCCTTTTCGTGCTGCTGCAGTTCAACTGGCTGACCGTTTTCCTCGGCATTCTCTCGCTCGGCATCGTCGCGCTTTATCCCTTCGCCAAACGCTTCACCGACTGGCCGCAATTCTTCCTGGGACTTGCCTTTTCCTGGGGCGCGCTGATGGGCTGGGCCGGCATATCGGGCGGCCTCTCCTTCGCAGCGATCCTGCTTTATGCCGCCTCCGTCGCCTGGACGATCGGTTATGACACGATCTACGCCCATCAGGACAAGGAAGACGACGAGCTGATCGGCGTGCGCTCCACCGCGCGGCTCTTCGGCGACAGGACGAGGCTTTGGCTGATCGGCCTTTATGGGCTGACGCTGGTGCTGATGTTTGCCGCTTTCCTGCTCGGCGACGCCAATCTCATCGCTTTCCTGGCGCTCATCGGCGCGGCCGGCATGTTCGCCTGGCAGATCGTCCGGCTTGATATCGATGATCCCGTCCAATGCCTGGCGCTCTTCAAATCGAACAACCGCGTCGGCCTGATCATCTTCTTCGGCCTTTTCGTCTCGCTGCTGTTCGCCATTCCCTGAATGGAACGAAAAAACCCGGCGCGGGCGCCGGGTTTCAAAATGGTTCCGAAGCGGCGTCGCCGCATGGAACTGTCGCGATTTCGCTCAGTTGCGGGCGATGATTTCCTTGCCCTCGATCTTCATCGCAACGCCCAGCCGGCCGGTGGTGCGGCGCACGAGGAAGCGCGGACGGCGATTGGCGAAGTAGGAATGGCGGCGGCGCGGCTTGAGATCGCCGGTACGCAGGGCTCCGATATGGTCTTCGAGCGGCCGTGCGACGCCATCGGCTTCGACCATCAGCATCGGAATGCGGAAGGCCTCCGACCAGCTGCGCCAGTCGGCGGCGATGTCGCTGAGATCATGGGCGACGAGCAGCGGAATGCAGAGTTCCGGATCCGCATGGTGGAGTTCGAGCGTCACCGTAACCTCGCCGTCGCCATGATCTATGGCGCGGGCCGCGACACCCTGAAAGACCCGCTTCGGCAGGGCAATCGACAGCGGCAGGCCGCTGGAGGGAAGGATCTTGCGCAGGACGGCGCCGCGCTCGTCTATGGTGATGCTGACGTCATCCGAACAATCATGGATGGCGTAGCTGACCTGCTGGGGAAAGTGGGACGGATCGAGGCGTAGCGTCGTGCCAGCCCATGCGGGCTTCATAACGGGATTGTTCATTTCATTCTACCCTTGTCTTACCTGAGAGCCGATTTCCGGTCTTCTCCTCGGGACTTTTCGTCCTCTATGGCCGACAATAGGCGGCCCCCCTTCCGTACAGCTTAAAAATTGCGGTTAAGAAAACTTTGCCTCCTACGATGGTTATCAAAACCGAATCCGGCAGGGTTTCCGGAAGGTGAACGGTGTCCTGTCCTGAAATGACGCAACCCAGAGGTAAGTCTCGGGTAAGTTTTGCGTGGCAAAATGGGCTTACCGGCAGTTCGTCGTTCTTTTAGAGATTTTGCCGAAAAGGGCGCTTTTGATGATTACGGCTTCCCTCGCATATTCGATCCTGTCGAAGGATATGACGTCGAGCCTGAACAAGGTTGCGTCCCAGTCGACGGTCAAGAAGGACGCTCAGTACTACGCCGACAATATCAACAAGGTCAAAGACGTCGACGACTTCCTCGGCGACTACAAGCTCTACAGCTACGCGATGAAGGCCTATGGCCTCGAGGACATGACGTACGCCAAGGCCTTCATGAAGAAGGTGCTGGAAAGCGATCTGACCGATCCCGACAGCTACGCTAACAAGCTCTCCGACACGCGCTACCGCGAATTCGCCGCCGCTTTCAATTTCAACGCGCCTGAGAAGGACGTGCAGACGGATGCGCAGGAGGACGAGTTGATCGGCCTCTACAAGCAGTCCTTTGTCGATGCCGACAAGGCCGCGGCCACCGAGAGCACCTATTACGGCAACAATATCGACAGCGTGCAGACCGTCGACGACCTGCTCAACAACACCCGGCTGCGCACCTATGTACTGAAGACCTTCAAGATCGATCCGACCTATGCGTCGAAGGATTTCCTGCGGCAGGTGCTGACGAGCGATCTCAGCGACCCGTCGAGCTTCGTCAACACGCAGGGCGGCGACAAGTACAAGGCGCTTGCCGCCCAGTTCAGCTTCAATGCCGACGGTACGGTCACCGGCACGGCCCAGACGGCGGCGCAGAAGGCCTCGGTCATCGAGACCTACACGCTGAATTCCCAGTCGGTCATCATCGACAATTCGGTCGGCTCCGACGTCTACTATGTCGGCAAGACGGCGGCCGAATATAACAAGGCCTATTATACCGCCAAGATCGGCACGATCACCAATGTCGACGATCTGGTCGCCGACAGCCGCCTGACCTCCTATATCAAGACGGCCTACAGCATGGGCGCCGACTTCACCGCGGCGGCGCTGCGCACGGTGCTGACCGATCCGGGCTATGCCCAGCTGATGGGCTTTACCAATGTCTACAACGCCTTCAATTTCAAGGCTGACGGCACGACCTCGAACACCGCGCGCGCTCAGACGATCGAGCAGGCGAACAAGCTGCAGTCGGCAGCGTCGAGCACTACCAACTATTATACCCTGACCTCGCAGTCGAGCAGCATCACCAATGTCGACGACCTGCTCGCCGACGGCGTCATGGCGCGCTACATCAAGGATGCCTATGGCCTCGGCGTGAATTTCAGCAATGCCGAATTGAAGAACATCCTGACGGACCCGGCCTATGCCGCCGCCCAGGGGAAGGCCGGCCTCAATGCCGACTTCAACTTCAATGCGGACGGCTCGATCAACGGCTCCGTGATCCAGACCGCGACGCAGCGCAAGTCGACCACCGACAAGTCGGCGGCGAATGCAGCGCACTTCAACGGCATGATCGGCAACGTCACCAATGTTGACGACATCATGTCCGATCCTGTTTCTGTCAGCTACATCAGAACCAGCATGCAGATCGCAGACAGCGTCTCGGATGCGACGCTGAGGACTTTCCTCGTCGATCCTGCGGCGGCGAGCGCCCAG
Source organism: Rhizobium sp. J15 (assembly GCF_002531825.1). GTDB lineage: Bacteria > Pseudomonadota > Alphaproteobacteria > Rhizobiales > Rhizobiaceae > Rhizobium. The sequence continues at coordinate 38,064 of NZ_NWSX01000012.1, forward strand.
GGCTACAGCGACGTCCACGAGCTCTTCAATTTCAAGACGGACGGGTCGGTCGCGACCCTCTATGCCTCGCAGAGCGCGGCGCAAAGCGCGAGCACCGCCGGCAAGGCCGACGATGCGGCAGTCTACTACCAGTCGACCATCGCCGGCATCTCGAATGTCGATCAGTTGCTGGCGGATCAAAGGCTGAACAATTTCGTCCGCAACGCCTATGGCATTCCGTCGACCGTCACCGACGTCGCTCTTCGTGCCATCCTGACCGACCAGAGCGGCACCGGCACCTATGCCGACGTTGCCGCCGCCTACAACTTCAAGGCGGATGGCACGCTCGAGGACGGTATGTCCGCCCAGACGAGCAGCCAGGTCACCAACACGAAGTTGACCGCCGCAGCGCGCACGGACGACTATTCCGCCCGGATGGCGGCGATTTCGAACGTCGATGATTTGATCGCCGATCCCGCCATCACCAATTTCCTGAAGAGCACATATAATCTGCCCACCGGTATCTCGGATGCCGACCTCAGGAGCATCTTGACCGACTCGGCCGCGGCCGCGGCGGCTGGCTATGCCGATCTCAATGCCGATTTCAACTTCGCCGCCGATGGATCGCTCCCGGCCGTCAGCTCGGTCCAGACCGCCGCGCAGGCGCAGGCCACCAACGACAATTATGCCGCCCGCTATGACGACGAGCGCGATGATGCGATCGACGAGGTCGCCTCCAATTACCAGAAAATGATGGCCGACAGCACCAGCCTGCTGGATTTCTCCGAGATCAAAAGCGTCAATGATTTCCTACGCACCAATTCGGCAGCGGACTTCACCAAGAGCAACGACAATCTGCCGGATCTTTATCATGTGGCGCTGCAGGCTTTCGGCCTGACCGATCAGGAAGTGCCGCGCTCGATGATGCGCAAGATCCTGACGAGCGATGCTTACGACCCGAATGGTTATATTGCGTCCCTCAAGGATGAACGCATCACCAACCTCGCCCGCGCCTTCAATTTCGGTCCCGACGGCAAGGCGGCGTCGCCTTTCCAGGCGCTTCCGGACGCGACCATGGCCAAATATGCCACCGACTACAAGGCGCATATGACCATGCTGCTGAAGGATGGTCCGGTGAAGGACAAGGCAGCCAAGGACGCGACGGCCGAAGTCGATTATTTCGCAAAGGGCATGGCGAAGGTGAAGTCGCTCGACGATTTCCTGGATGACAGCCGGTTGACCGATCTGGTGCTGAAGGCGAACAATCTCGATCCGAAGGATTACGACAAGGCCACGTTGAAGAAGATCTTCACCTCGGATCCCGACGACAAGAAGAGCTACCTGAACGACAAGGCGGACGCGCGCTTCAAGGATATCGTCGCTGCCTTCAACTTCGACAAGGACGGCAATCTGACCCGCGCCAAGATCGGCACCATCCAGAACAAGGCGTCCGAGGATCGCACCCAGCAGCTCTACCTGCAGCAGACGATGGAAACGCAGGAAGGCGAAACCAACGACGGCGTGCGCCTGGCGCTCTACTTCAGCCGCAAGGCCTCGAGCATCACCTCGATCTATTCGATCCTCGGCGACAGGGCGCTCTACCAGGTCATCACCACCGCCTACAGCCTGCCGTCGCAGATCTCGGGCATGGACGTCGCCAAGCAGGCCGATCTCATCAACCGCTTCGTCAAGCTGGAGGATCTCCAGGATCCGAAGAAGGTCGACAAGCTGCTGAGACGCTTCACGGCAATGTACGACGTCCAGAACAGCACGCAGCAATCGCCGGCGCTGCAGATCCTGACTGGTGGCGGTACGCAGTCGGCCTGATCGTGGTCAGCCTCACACGTCGAGGCTGACGACCTTTCCCGGATTCATGATATCAGCCGGATCGAAGGCGCGTTTGATGCGGCGCATCAGCTCGATTTCGATCGCCGGACGGATCGCCGCCAGCTCGTCGCGCTTCAGCTGTCCGATGCCGTGCTCGGCCGAGATCGAGCCGCCGTGGGCGAGCACCAGCCCGTGAACGATGTGGTTCATCTCATGCCAGCGGGCGATGAAAGCGGCCTTGTCGGCGCCGATCGGCTGGGAAATATTGTAATGGATATTGCCGTCGCCCATGTGGCCGAAGGCGCAGATCCGGGCGCCCGGCATCGCCGCCATCACTGCCGTCTCGGCTTCGGCCATGAAATGGGGGATCCTCGATACGGGCACGGAAACATCGTGCTTGATCGAGCCTCCCTCGGGCTTTTGAGCATCCGACATGCTCTCGCGCATGTGCCATATCGCTTTCTGCTGCGCCACGGATGAGGCGATCACGGCATCCAGCACCAGTCCGGCCTCGAAACCCTGTTCCAGCAGGCCATTCATCATCCGCTCCGCCGTCTCGGCCGAGTCCGAGGTCGAGATATCGATCAGCACATACCAGGGATAGGCCGCTTCCAGCGGATCGCGGACGCCGTCGATGTGGCGGGCAGTGATCTCGACCCCGAAGCGCGGCATCAGTTCGAAGCCGGTGAGCGAGGCGCCGCAGAGGCTGGAGGCAAGGTTGAAAAGCGCGAGCGCATCTTCGACCGAGTTGACGCCGGCGAATGCCACCTGATGGCCGAGCGGCTGCGGGAAAAGCTTCAGCACCGCGCCCGTGATGATGCCGAGCGTGCCTTCGGCGCCGATGAAGAGATCGCGCAGATCGTAGCCGGTATTGTCCTTCTTCAGGCGGCGCAGGCCATCCCAGATCTCGCCGGTCGGCAGCACCACTTCGAGACCGAGGCAGAGCTGGCGCATATTGCCGTAGGCAAGCACGGCCGTACCGCCGGCATTGGTGGAAAGGTTGCCGCCGATGCGGCAAGAGCCTTCCGAACCGAGCGACAGCGGAAAGAGCCGCCCATGCGCCTCGGCCGCCTTCTGCACCTCGGCAAGAATGGCGCCGCCATCGGCCACGAGCACGTTCGCCACCGGATCGACGTCGCGGATCCTGTTCATGCGCTCGAGCGACAGGATGATATCGCACTTGCCCGCGCGCGGCGTCTGGCCGCCGACGAGACCGGTATTGCCGGTCTGCGGCACGATTGCCGTTCCCGTCTCTGTCGCGAGCTTCATGATCGCGGAGACTTCCTCGAGCGAGCCGGGTTTTAAAAGGAGAGGGGAGGCGCCGTGATAGAGGCCGCGGTTTTCGATGAGATGCGGCGCAAGGTCGGCCTCGCTGCGAAGCGCGTATTTCTCGCCGACGATGGCGGCGAAGCGGTCGAGAAGATCGGTGGAAATGCCGGGGCTGCTCATAGGGTCGATCCTCTGTCGCTTCTATCAGGTCTGTCAGTCGCGCGGGGCGGCAGCCCTTTGCAGGCGGTCGTTGATGGCCTCGCCCAGTCCTTCCTCGGGAATGGGCGAAAAGGCGATGCTCGACGCGCCGCTGGCATCGGCCCGCTTCATGTAGTCGAAAAGATTTGCGGCTGCCTCGGCAAGATCGCCGCGCGGGCTGAGATCGAGGACGATCCGCGCGTCGTCGGCTCCTAAGACCGCAGCGCTGCCGAAGGCGATCAGCGCTTCGCCGGGTTCCACCGCCGTCGCATTGAGGCGCACGGAAGCGCCCGGCGCATAATGCGAGGCGAGCATGCCCGGCGCCTCGATCGCGGCCGATGCCGTCTTCGGACGCAGCAGCGGCTGGCCTGCGACGCGTTCGATTTCGCGCGCGGCCAGCCCGCCGGGCCGAAGCAGCCTCAGCCGGCCGTCCTCGACTTTGACGATGGTCGATTCGACGCCGACGGTGCTCGGGCCGGCATCGAGGATCAGGGGGATTCTCGTCCCGAGATCGGCTTCGACATGGGCGGCGCTCGTCGCGCTGATGGCGCCCGAAGTATTGGCGCTCGGGGCCGCGAGCGGGTGGCCCAAGGCTTCGATCAAGGAGCCTGCGAAACCCTTCGGCACGCGAACGCCGACGCTGTCGAGCCCGGCGGTCGCCAGCGAGTGGATCGGGCTGTCAGGCTTCAGCGGCAGCACGAGCGTGAGCGGGCCGGGCCAGAAGGCGATAGCGAGCGCCCGCGAGACCGGGTCGAATTCGGCATGTTCTTCGGCCATTTCGAGATCGGCCATATGGCAGATCAACGGGTTGAAGCGCGGCCGTCCCTTGGTCTCGTAGATGCGGGTGATTGCCGCCGGATTGGTGGCGTCGGCCGCAAGGCCGTAGACGGTCTCGGTCGGAATGGCGATGGCGAAGCCGTCGGCAAGCGCGGCGCAGGCCGCTTCCAGCGCCGTCTGCCTGTCTGCCCTGATGTCGATGATGCGTGCCATATGCTGCCTGTGTCCGGTTCCGGCAGTCATTAGGCTTTCCGCCGCCCGCGATCAATCGCCTTGTTCACTCACAGCTGGCGGATGATTTCGCGCAGCTGCTCGTTGCGGGCGCCGAGCAGCAGGATATTGCGGATCGCCGCCTGCGGATCATGGGTGCGGAAGAGCAGCCCGTTGCCGCGCACCGAGCGGTCGATGCTCATCTTTTCCGTGGAATCCTCGCCCGGCTTGATCGCCACGGCAAAATACATTCTGGAATAGCCGACATCGATGCGTTCGAAGAAATTGTCGTTGTCGCCGATGTCGGAATAGAAATTGGCGATGTAGAAGGCCCAGCTGACGTCTTCGTAATGGGCGAATTTCGTTCGCGCGGCGGTGACGTGGCAATAGCCGAGATGAGGGCTGTCTTCCAGCGTCCGGTGGAAGATCATCTTCGGAAACTGGATGGAGCGGTGGAAGCCGTTGATATGCTGATGGGTCTTTTCGCCGGCAGCCTCCAGCTTGCGGCCGGTTTTCGCCGCCACTTCCTCATGGGTGAGGTAACGCTTTTCCTCGGCCAGCCAATGGCGCCGGTCGCGGGTGATGCGGCCGGTGCGCAAGAACTCCGAATGCGCGGCGATCAGCTGCCGCTCCGGCGATTTGCTCGGTATTTTCGCGTCGAAATAACGGAGTTTGGCCATGGTTCGCGTTCTTCGGTCGATCTGTAATCCTCGGGAGGATAGGACCGTATGCTTAAGGCGGTGTTAAAGCGGCCGAGGCGGCCGCCGGTCGGGCCTTGCGTGTCTGTCGATGTCGTAAACAGGATGATTATCGATGCCGACCGGTCAATCGTTTGGCAGGTATAGTCTTTACGTCGTGTCGCAATTGGCGATAAATACCGGAAAGCCGGGCGAATTGATCGATCGGGGTTGCAACGTTTGCACTGTCTTGCATCCTGTCGTCAATTTCGAAGCCGATGTCGCATTGTAACCAAGCGGCGGCCATACCAGGTGATTAAATGACGCCGTAAACAATTCTCCCGAAGGAGAAGGAAGCGGGCGCGCTTCCGCCGGCCTTCTTTCTCGAAGGCGGTAGCCGGGTGCACGAGGACAAGAAGATGGATATTCGCAGCAACGTTTTACGTCAGCTCAAGAACCGCCGCGAGGGCTTCAGCCTCGAACAGCCGTTCTATACCGACGAGGATTATTTCCAGCTCGATATGGAGATGATCTACTATCGCGACTGGCTGTTCATCGGCCATGATTGCGAGCTGCCGAAGCCCGGAGCCTATTTCACCGTGCAGATCGGCAGCTACCCTGTGGTCATCGTCCGCGGCCGTGACAATGTCATCCGCGCCTTCCACAACAGCTGTCGCCATCGCGGCTCGCGCGTCTGCACCAAGGAGCACGGCTCTTCCGTGCGCCTGGTCTGCCCCTATCATCAGTGGACCTACGATCTCGACGGCAAGCTCGCCTTCGCCCGTCACATGGGCGACGATTTCGACAAGACCGGCTTCAACCTGAAGCCCGTCCATTGCGAAAGCGTTGCGGGCTACATCTTCATCTGCCTCGCCGACTCCGCCCCGGATTTCAAGACGGTGCGCGACAAGATCGAGCCCTATATGGCGCCGCACGGGATCGGCGAAACCAAGGTCGCCTTCCAGAGCACGATCATCGAGAAGGGCAACTGGAAGCTCGTCTGGGAAAACAATCGCGAGTGCTATCATTGCGCCGCCAATCATCCCGAGCTTTGCCGCACCTATCCCGAAGCGCCGAGCGTCACCGGTACGGATGGCGGCGCCGACGATCCGGAAATCGCCGGCCATTGGGCCCGCTGCGAGGCCGCCGGCCTGCCGAGCAAGTTCCAGATTTCGCCGGACGGTCAGTTCCGCACCGCCCGCATGCCGCTGATCGAGGATGCCGAGAGCTACACCATGTCGGGCAAGCCCGCGGTCAAGCGCCGGATCTCCGACGATATCTCGATCAACCGTATCGGCACCATGCTGCTCTTCCACTATCCGACGACGTGGAACCACCTGCTCGGCGACCACGCCATCTCCTTCCGCGTGCTGCCGCTCAGCGCCAATGAGACGGCGGTCACGACCAAGTGGCTCGTCCACAAGGACGCGGTCGAGGGCGTGGACTACAATCTGGAAGAACTGACGCACGTCTGGACCGAGACCAACGATCAGGATCGCCGCATCGTCGAGGAAAACGCCTTCGGCATTCACTCGCCCGCCTATGAGCCCGGCCCCTATTCCGCCGTGCATGAGGGCGGCGTCATGCAGTTCCTGGAATGGTACTCGAACTTCATGGTGAACCGCCTGCAGGGCGATCAGGCGAAAATTTCCGCCGTTGCCTGAGCACTCCCGGTTAATCTCCGGTTCAGTTCGATTTCTTTAAAAAAACGAAAGCAGCCGGTCCCGGCCGCTTTCGGAACCATTCGGGGGCGAAAGCGTTGCTGAGCAGGCGGTGCTCGCTGTTGAATGGGAGAGAGAAATGTTCAGTTTGAGTAACAAGATCGCAACCGCAGTTCTGGCAGCCGCCGTCATTGTGACGGGCTTCGCGCCGTCGCAGGCAATGCAGATGCCCACAGCACCGCAGGTGGAGAAATCCTCCGCGGTCGAGAGCGTCCAGTACCGCCGTTACTATCGCGGCGATTATTACCGGCCCGGCTATCGCCCCGGCGCTTATTATCGCCCCGGCTATTACGGCGGCTATCGCGGATATTCCTATTATCGCCCGGGATATCGCCGCTATAACGGCTATTGGTATCCGCTCGCCGCCTTCGGCGCCGGCGCGGTCATCGGCGGAGCCATTGCCGCACAGCCGCGTTACGTCGTGCCCGCCCCGCGCATGGGCTCGGCTCACGTCGCCTGGTGCGCCAACCGCTACCGCTCCTATCGGGCTTACGACAATACGTTCCAGCCCTATAACGGCCCGCGCCAGCAGTGCTATTCGCCTTATTGAGGCTGGAATCGGAAATCTGCGTTCCCTATTGCCACTCCCACTCGCTCTAACATGAGCGAGTGGACGGCATCAGAGTGCCCGTGAACCCATTGGTGTCGGCTGCGAAACTCAGTGAACGGCTGTTATCACGGAAATGCCGGCTTCGTCGGCGGCACGGATAAGCGCTGCTCGCGCGTCCTCTGCCGGAATTTCTCCATGAATTGCATCCCGGCAGGCCCTAATCGCAATAAGATATTCGTCTCCATCGTCGATCGGCCAGCCAACCGTCAGCATCTCGGCAGCCTGCACGAGGGTCGCAACAAGCTTGTATTTTTCCGGCCCACTCACCACGAGCATCAGAGGGGCAAACTCTTCGGATGTGCACCATTTCATGACATTAGGTCTCCCCACGGTAAATATATTAGTAACCGTGCAAAAACCATTCCCGGCGAGGTGCATGAACCAGTTGATCACCCGTGGGTCGCTGAGATTACCCGCCATGGTGCCGGCAGGCGGATGAGGGGCAGCAGCGTCCACCCCAGCTCTCGCCTCTTCAAAGAATATTCACCCGCCGCAGCAGCCACCAGGCGAATGCAATCGAGGCGATGATCAGGACGACGGCATATTCGGTGCCGTAGTCGCCGATGGAAAAAGGCAGGTTTGCGGTGTTCATGCCAAAAAAACCCGTGACGAGGGTAGGCGGCAGCAGGAACGCCGTCATGATCGACAGCAGATAGAGGTGGCGGTTGGTCTCGGAGGATTGCTTTGAGTCGATTTCTTCATGCAGCAGGCGCGCCCGATCCTGCAGGGCGTAAATATCGTGGTCGACCGTTTCCAGCCGGCTCGTCAGCCGCCGCGCGACGTCGTCGAAGCCGAAGGGCATCTCGTCGTCATCGGCCGCCGCGGCTCGGCGCATCAGCGCCAGCACGGTGCGCAGATGCCGATGCAGCCTGACCACGGTTCGCCGCACCGGCGCCAGGCGCCGGCGCTCGTCGCGCGGCGCATTGTCGTAGACGATGTCCTCGATCAGGTTCAGCTCTTCCGTGAGTTCGATGACGATCGCGATCAGCGTGCGCTGGAACTCGATCACCAGCAGTTCGAAGAGATCGACCGGAAGGGTAAATTTGCCCGGATTTTTTTCGATCAGCGCGCGCGCCCGCTCGACGCTGCGCAACGGCTGCAGCCGGGTGGTGATGATGAAGCGGTCGGACATGGCGAAATGCAGCCAGCCGAGATTGTTGGTGTCCTGAGCGAAATCGCGCTGGCAATCGACGAGAGTGCCGTAGAGCATCTGCTCGTCGACGGTGATCGCCGCATGGGTGTCGCGCGTCGTCAGTGCCGATTTCGCGTCCTCCGTCAGCCCCTCCAGCGTATCGAGCAATGCCGGCACGCGGGCATCGGCAAGGTTGAGGTGCAGCCAGTAGAAACCGTCATCGGCGCTCAGTTCCGCCACCGTCGCACTATTCGTCAATCGCACTGCGGTCTTTTCGCTGGGCGAAAAGCGGTAGGCCCAGACGAAACCGGGTATGTTGACGGGCAATGTGTCCATTGTTCGCCGGTCCTCTGCGAAGGCGATTTCATTCTTATTTCTCCATGACGTCCATTTATGCAAGGGTGCAAGAGCCAAGCGTCATGTCCGAAAAATTATTGCATGGCGCTCCGGGAAATCGAAATTGACGTTTACGTAAAAATCAATTAGCCCTGACGCTGGAGAGGTTTTGCCGCGCGCGCGAAACGGTCTGCGGAGGAGAAAAGCATGTACAAGGCGCCCGTCGAGGAAATCGCGTTCACATTGAAGCATGTAGCCGGCATGGGCGAAGCGATTTCAACAGGGCTTCTCGGCGATCTCGGCGAAGATCTCGTCGACGCGATCCTGGCCGAGGCGGGACGTTTTGCCACAGAGGAAGTGGCCCCTCTCGCCGACATCGGCGACCGCCAGGGCGCCCGTCTGGTGAACGGCGAGGTCCGGCTCCCGGACGGCTGGCGCGATCTTTATCGCAACTGGATCGCCGGCGGCTGGAACGGCCTGACGGCGCCGGAGGCATTCGGCGGCCAGGCCCTGCCGCATATGCTGAATGTCGCGGCGTTGGAGATGTGGAATTCCGGATCCATGGCCTTTGCCCTTGCTCCGACCCTGACGATGGGCGCCGTCGAGGCCGTCAGTGCTCATGGCAGTGAGGCGCTGAAGAAAAAATATCTGGAAAAGATGGTGTCCGGCGAATGGAGCGGCACGATGAACCTGACGGAGCCGCATGCGGGCTCCGATCTCGGTGTCCTGAAGGCGCGCGCCGAGCGCCGCGGCGATGGCAGCTATCGCATTTTTGGCCAGAAGATCTTCATCACCTGGGGCGAACACGATGCTGCCGAAAACATCATCCACCTGGTGCTCGCCCGCCTGCCGGATGCGCCGGCCGGCACACGCGGCATCTCGCTCTTTCTGGTGCCGAAATTCCTGGTGAACGACGACGGCTCCCTCGGCGCCCGCAACGATCTGTTCTGCCACTCGCTGGAGCACAAGCTCGGCATCCACGGCTCGCCGACCTGCACGATGATCTACGGCGACGGCAAATTCGGCGACGAGAAGGGCGCGGTCGGCTGGCTGGTCGGCGAGGAGAACAAGGGGTTGGCCTGTATGTTCACGATGATGAACAATGCCCGCCTTGCCGTCGGCATGCAGGGCGTGGCGATCTCGGAGGCCGCCACCCAGAAGGCTCTCGCCTACGCCAGGGAACGCACGCAGGGCAGGGCGCCCGGATGGACCGGCGCCGGCATGAGCCCGATCGTCGAACATCCCGATGTCGCCCGCATGCTGCTCACCATGAAGGCACTGACACAAGGCGCGCGCGCCATCGCCTATGCCTGCGCCCATGCGATCGACATGTCGCACCGGGCAGGCGGCGATCGTCAATATTGGCAGGAGCGCGCCGCCCTGCTGACGCCGATCGCCAAGTCCTTCTCGACCGATGCCGGCGTCGATGTCGCCTCTCTCGGCATCCAGGTGCATGGCGGCATGGGCTTCATCGAGGAGACGGGCGCGGCCCGCTATCTCCGCGATGCCCGCATCGCCCCGATCTATGAGGGCACCAACGGCATTCAGGCGATCGACCTCGTCACCCGCAAGCTGCCGCTTTCCGGCGGCGAACATGTGAGAGGTTTCATCGCCGAGATCAGGAAGATCGCGGAAGACGTCCGCCGTTCCAATCTCGATGGCTTCGGCGAAACGGCGGCCAGGCTCGACGCTGCCGTCGCCAACCTCGACGAGACCACCGCCTGGCTGTTGAAGGCGCTTGCCGATGGCCGGACCGCCGAGGCGCTCTCCGGCGCCACGCCCTATCAGCGCCTGTTCGGGCTTGCGCTCACCGGCCGCTATCTCGCCAAGGGCGCTCTCGCCGAGAGTTCCGATGGCGCCGGCGAGGGCCGCATCGCGCTCTGCCGCTTCGCTGCCGAAAACCTGCTCGCCGAGACCGCGGCCCTTCGCGACCGGGTCGTCAACGGCGCAGCAAGTCTCGCTGCCGCCCGCATCCTGCTTGCCTGAGGAGACCCCAATGACCGATCACATCATCGTCGAGCAGCCTTCCGCCCATCCCGGCATCCAGCTCATCCGCTTCAACCGTCCGGAAAAGAAGAACGCCTTCACGCGGGCAATGTATCGCACCATGGCCGATGCGCTCACTGCCGCCGATGCGGACGCGAATATACGGGTGAGCGTCTTCCTCGGCACCGAAGGCAGCTTTTCGGCCGGCAACGACATCGGCGATTTTCTTGCCGCCGCCATGGGCGGCAGCATGGGAGAGGAGCTGATCGATTTCCTTTACGCGCTCGCCAGATCCGAAAAGCCGCTCGTCTCCGGGGTCGACGGCCTGGCGATCGGCATCGGCACGACCCTCAACCTTCATTGCGACCTGACGATCGCCTCCGACCGCAGCCAGTTCCGCACGCCCTTCGTCGATCTGGCGCTGGTGCCGGAAGCGGCTTCCAGCCTGATTGCGCCCCGCGTTATGGGCCATCAGCGTGCCTTTGCGATGCTGGCCGCCGGCGAGGCCTTCAGCGCCGAGGAAGCGCGTGAGGCCGGCCTCGTCTGGAAGGTGACGACGCCGCAAGAGGTGGAGAATGCCGCGCTTGCCGCGGCCGCAAAGCTCGCCGCCAAGCCGCCGGAGGCCCTGAAGATCGCCCGCGATCTCATCTGCGGCTCCCGGGACGAGATCATCGCCCGCATCGATGTCGAGGCCCGCCATTTCGCCGCGCGCCTGAAAAGCGCCGAAGCCCGCGCCGCCTTCGAAGCCTTCATGCGCCGCTGAACGGTCGGCAGCCTTCCGCGGCATATTGGATGGTTTGGCGAGGTTTCAACCCGCCGCGGGCATCTGCTTGCCCGTAATCTGGATCGTCTCCGAGAAGTTCATGGCAGGTAGTCGACACCACAACCCGGGGGCAAACGGATAGCGATCAGACCGCCGGCACATCGAATACCTCTCCGGCCCTGAGCGGCCGGAACCGGTCCGAGGAAATATCATGCTCGCGCATTGCGTCTTGCAACGCTCTTGTCGGCGCGTCGACCGCCTCATTCGTCAGTTGGAACGTGGCGAAGTGATGCCCGGCCACATAGGCCGCATTTAAAAACTTCATCCCGATCACCGCCTCATGCGGATTCTGGTGCTGCCCTTCCATGAACCATCGCGGCTCATATGCGCCGAAGGGCAAAATGGCCAGGCGAAAGCCGCCATGCTTCTGCTGTGCCGCTTTGTAATTGATGCCGCGGTGAAAGCCCGTATCGCCGACGTGATAGATCTTGCCGGCTGGTGTCGACAAAACGAACGACGCCCAAAGTGCCATCCGGCGATCGGCGGTGCCGCGGGCGGACCAATGGTGTGCAGGCTCCGCATCGATGCTTATACCGGCGTGCGAGATGCGCTCGCCCCAGTCCATCGATGTCGTCTGTATATCGGGCATGGCACGGCGCATGATCGTGTCGTTGCCGAGCGGCGTCACGACCCTCGGTCGATGCTTCGCATGCAACCGTTTCAGCGTCGCGATATCGAGATGGTCATAATGATTGTGCGATACCAGCACGAGATCGATGGGCGGCAAATCATCAAAGGCGATGCCCGGTTCGACGACGCGTTTGGGTCCGGCAAAGGTGAAAGGGCTGACCCGCTGCGACCACACCGGGTCGGTGAGAATATTGAGACCGGCGACCTGCACCAGCATGGTTGCATGCCCAACCATCGTCACCCGCAGATCCTCGCCACCGACACGTAGACCCGGTTTGACGGCCGCAAATGGACTGGGAACCGACCGAGGCCACCGCTGACGGCCGCCGCCGAACTGCCACCGCAAGAGTTCGCGGAAACCAAGCGGCGCAATCCCTTCGGGATTGAAGAAAAAGGTGCCGTCGAAGTGATCGGACACCGGGCCGGCATAGTAGGGATTGCGTCTTCTGGTCTTGCGCATTCGGAATCGGTTTCCTTGGCCGAGGACAGGACGACTTTAAGCGTGTCGGCTTGAAATCTGAATCCCGTCCTCAATCAAACAGTCAGGCTGAGGCCGGAAACTCATTGACCTTCCGCAGCAGGCTGTCGACCAGCCGCTCCGGGAGGTAACGGCGAAGCGAGCGGACCTGGCGCGACTGCTTGCCTGCGGAGTAGCGCAGTTTCGGCGTCTTTGCAGTTGCGGCTTTCACGACCATGTCGGCGACGACCTCAGGCGCATCGCCCGTCTCCACCCATTTGCGCATCAGCGCTTCGCTGCGGGCGCGTTCCGAAGCATAGACCGGAAGAGGTTGGTCTGCTCGCGTCAGGTTTTCCTCGAAGGATGTTCTGGTGACGCCGGGTTGGACGAGAACGACGCGAATGCCGAAGTTGCGCACTTCATGATCAAGCGATTCCGAATAGCCTTCGAGCGCATGTTTGGTTGAAGCATAGAAGGCGTTGTACGGAGCCGGAATGAGGCCGAGGATCGAGCTCATGTTGATGATCCGGCCGCTCTTCTGCTTCCGCATGACCGGCAATGCGGCATTGGCGACGCGCGCCACGCCGAAGACATTCACGTCGAAAAGCCGCTGGGCCTGGGCGATCGAGGATTCTTCGGCGCCGCCGATAAGGCCGATACCGGCATTATTGACGACGAGGTCGAGCCGGCCGGTTTGCCGGACGACTTCCGCAACAGCCGCCTGCACCGAAGCGTCTTCGGCCACGTCACAGACCAGCATCGTTATCCCGGGCCTGTTGGCGACTGGTTTGCGGCTGGTCCCGAACACGCGGTAGCCGGCCTTCACCAGAGATTCCGCCGTTGCAAGGCCGATGCCTGAGGACGCACCGGTGACCAGTGCAACCTTTCTGTTTCTGTCGGTCATATTGTCAGCTTTCAAGGTGTGGATCGTTGTCCATCAATCTGTTACTATCTTTTCGATATCATGTCACTATCGAAAAGATACCCAATGAAAAATAATCCGATTCCCCAGTGCCCGGTCGCCCGCGGCCTTCAATCAGTCGGCGATGCGTGGAGCATTCTCGTCTTGCGAGACGCCCATACGGGCCTCACCCGCTTCGATCAGTTCAGGAAGAGCCTCGGCATCGTGCCGACCATGTTGACCAAGCGTCTCAAGGCGCTGACGGAGGACGGTCTGCTTGAGAGGCGACTCTATTCCGAACGGCCGCCCCGCGAAGAATATGTCCTCACGGAAGCCGGTCGCGATTTTCTGCCTGTGTTGATGATGATCGGGGCTTGGGCGCAGCGCCATTGCGATGGAGAACTCGCCCGCTATATCGATGTCGAATCGGGCCTGGAGATCGAGCCGGTCGCAATCGATGCCGTCACGGGTGCAAAGCTCGGAACGCGGCCAATGCGCATGAGTTTACCCGGGGTCAGCGAGCCGGCCAATCGATAAGATGTTCTCGAGGCTCCGGCATATCGCGATCCCGTCGATGCGACGCGTAAGGCAGGCGCCTATTTCTCCAGCGTCGCCACTACCTCGACATGCGAGGTCCAGAGGAATTGGTCGATCGGCGTTACGCTGGTGATCCGGTAGCCGCCTTCGACGAGGATCGCCAGGTCGCGCGCCAGGGTGAGCGGATTGCAGCTGACGGCCGCGATCTTCTTCACCGCCGAGCGGGCCAGTTCCTTGCACTGGAACTCTGCCCCGGCGCGGGGCGGGTCGAAGACGACCATGTCGAAGGGCTTGAACTCCTGCGTCATCAGCGGGCGGCGGAAGAGATCGCGCTTCTCGACGGTGACGGGTTTCAGTCCCTGCGTATTGCGTGCGGCGTGATCGAGCGCTGCGAGCGCCTTTGCCTCGGCCTCGACGGCATGCACACGGCCGATCCGCGCCAGCCTCAGCGAAAACGTGCCGGCGCCGGCAAAGAGGTCGGCGATCCGCTTTGCTTTGCCAGCATGGGCAAGCACGAGCTCCGCCATCGCCTCTTCCGCCGGTTTCGTCGCCTGGGCGAAGCCGCCCGGCGGCGGTGAAACCTGGACGCCGCCGAAATCGATCAGCGGCTTCGAGGGTTCGACGAGGATCTCGCCATTGACGGTCACGCGGGCGATGCCGCGCAGGCCGAGGACCGTCTCGATTGCCTTTCGCCGCTGCTGGTCGGAGAGTTTCTTCACCTCGTCGGCCGCGATATCGAGGCCGGAGAGCGTTTCGAGCACGGCAATCCGGAAAGGTTCGGCGCCGGTCGCCAGCGATGCCGCAATCGCCTTGATCGCCGGCAGCCGGGCGATGATCCCTGCCGACGAGATCTGACATTCCTCGATCGCGACGATATGGTGGCTTTCGGCCTGATTGAAACCGATCAGCATATCCTTCTCGGTCTTGCGGGCCGCAAAGACCACACGCCGGCGTTCGCCCGGCCGGGCCGGAACGACCTCGCCGACCTCAGGCGTAAGCCCCTTGGATTTCAGCGCATCGATGACCAGCTGGCGCTTGAAGGCGCGGTAAGGCGCGTCGGCCAGATGCTGGAGCGTGCAGCCGCCGCAGGTGCCGTTGACGCCATCGGGACCGAAATGCCGGCAGGGCGGCTCCTGTCGGTCGGGCGAGGGCGTTGCGATCGACATGATCGTGCCCTGGCTCCGGACGCGGGCGACCGCCACCGTTTCCCCGGGCAGGGAGAAGGGCACATAAACAGGCCCAGTGGCGCTGCCGGCGACGCCGTCGCCCTGGGCGCCGAGCTTTTCGATCGTGACGGTTTCTGTGCTCACGGTTTCAATCCTGCCAGAAGGAATTCCTGATTGCCGTCGCCGCCGGCAATCGGGGAAGGGATGAGGCCGAGGCTTGTCCAGCCCATGTCCTCGATGAACCAGCGCTCCAATTCCGCAGCGACGGCGGGAGCGGACGAGGGATCCTTCAGCAAGCCGCCCTTGCCGATCGCCTCGCGCCCCGCCTCGAACTGCGGCTTGACCAGCAGGACGGCGATGGCGCCGGGTTCGGCGATATCGAGCGCCGGCGCCAGTGCGAGTTTCAGCGAGATGAAGGAGACGTCGGAGACGATGAAGCTGGCGGGATGGCCGACATCTTCTGCCGTCAGGTTGCGAGCGTTGAGGCCCTCTTTGTTCGTCACCCGCGGATCGCCTGATATGCGCGGATGCATCTGCCCGTGGCCGACATCGATCGCGGTGACATGCCGGGCGTCCCGCTGCAGCAGCACCTCGGTGAAGCCGCCGGTGGACGCGCCGATATCAAGACAGTGATGACCGGCGGGATCGAGCCGGAAATGGTCGAGGGCGCTGGCAAGCTTCAGTGCGGCGCGCGAGACATAGTCCTGCGCCGGGTCGTCGATCTCAATGGCAGCGTCGTCGCCAAAGAGCGCGCCTGCCTTCGTCACCACCTGGCCACCGATCCGGACGGTGCCGCGCTGCACCGCGTCGCGGGCCCGCGAGCGGCTGGCAAAGAGGCCGCGGGAGACGAGAAGCTGGTCGAGGCGCTGGCTGTTTTGATCGGACATCGGCTGTGAATGACCGGCAAAGCCGCCGGTTGCAAGCATTTTGTTCCGGGGATCGTCATTGACCCTCAAAAGCTTTCGGCGATAATCCTGCCGCGGCAATCGCGGGGCGGCCGCAGGAACGGGGTGTTTCATGATGAAGCTCTTCACTCTTCTTGTTACGGCAGCGGTGGTCGCATCGCCTGTTTCGGCGAACGACACGCTGGCCGAGGTCAAGACAGGCGGGCTGATCTTTGCCCAATCCGACGATGTCAGCATGGCGGAAGAGGATCTTTTCATCTCCGCTTCGGAAGTGCGTGTCGACTATGTCTTCGAGAATAGCTCGGACAAGGACGTCGAGAGCCTGGTCGCTTTTCCGATGCCCGATATCACCGGCCGCCTGGATGGCGATACCGCCATCTCCGACTATGACAGCGACAATTTCCTGCATTTTTCCACCGTGCAGGACGGCAGGCCGATCAAGGCCAACCTGCAGCAGCGCGTCGTCTCGCTCGGCATCGACGTGACCGACGAATTCGCCAAGCTCGGCATTCCCGTCATGCCCATGAGCCCGAAGACGGCCGATGCGTTGGCCAAGCTTCCCGAAACCGTCCGGAAGGACTGGATTGCCCGCGGTCTCGTCTATCCCATGGCGGATGGCGCCGGTAAGGTCGATCTGGTGCCGCTCTGGACACTGCGCTCGACCTACTGGTGGCGCACCGTCTTTCCGGCGAAGAAGAGAGTGAGCGTCCAGCACCGTTACCAACCGGCCGTCGGCGGCACCGTCGCCATCAGTTTTCTCGAAAACGGTGAGGCGAAAGGCGAGCGTTTCGAACAATATGCCCGCAAATACTGCCTGGACGGAGACTTCGTCAGGACCGCCCAGCAGCGCGCCAGCGAAGCCGAGGCGGGAGGCGCCAACTACACCGAAAGCTGGATCTCCTATGTGCTGTCGACCGGCTCCAACTGGGCCGGACCGATCCGGCGCTTCCAGCTGACGGTCGACAAGGGCAAGCCCGGCAGCCTCATCAGCTTCTGCGGCAGCAGCGTTCAGAAGATCGGTCCGACGACGTTCCGGATGACGGCCGAGGATTTCGATCCGGAGAAGGATTTCGATATCCTCATTCTCAATCCGCCCGAGGCGCAATAATTGCGGGCTTTGCTGCCGCTGCGGCCTGCAATTTAAGCAAATTTAAAGCCTGCGCGCATAGGTTCGGCTCGATTGCAGCGGTTCCTGTGAGCCGCTTCGTGCCATGAAGGCGCAGGCGTCTTCCCGCCGATCATGTTCCAAATTCAGAAGCCTTGCAGTTGCGTGTTTCGCGCGACGCCGGCTCTCGCCGCGTCGACTCGTCAGGAGAGATTCATCGATGTCCGCTAAAAACATATCCTTGAACGGCAAGCTTGCGGCCACGTTCGCAGCCCTCATCCTCATCTTCATGTCCATCTCGGTCTTCGTCTATTCCAAGGCGACGGCGTCCGCGGCCGCCTCTGCCGAGCAGGAAAAGTCCGAGCTGCTCGTCAATCAGATCGATGATGCACTGCAGGCGATGCTCGAGCAGGCGGTCAATCTGCGCGGCTTCATCCTCTTCCGCAGCGACAGCACCTACGGCGATGTCTTCGCCAACCGCGAGCGTATGCTGAAGGCGATCGCTGCCGCCAAGCAGACGGCCGCCGGCGAACCGCAACTGGTCGAGATGATCGACGGCATGCAGAAGGCTGCCGACCTCTATTTCCATGAGCTTGCCGAGCCGCAGACCAAGGCGCGCAAGGAGACCGACATGCCGATCGAAGAGGTCGTCAAGATCGGCGTCAACGCCACCAAGGGTCAGCTCGACGGCTTCCGTCAGGCCTCGGCCAAGATCAAGGCCACCGCACGTCAGAAGGCTGAAGAGCTGGCTGCGATCGGCGCCGATGCCAACAGCGTTCTGAAAACGACGCTGATTGCCGGCGGCATCGTCGCCTCGCTTGCCGCCGCCGTTCTCGCCTGGCTGATGTCGCGCACCATCGTTCGCCCGATCGTCGGCATGACGGCCGCCATGGATCGCCTGGCGGGCGGCCAGAACGACATCGAGGTTCCGGCCACGGACCGCGGCGACGAAGTCGGCCGCATGGCCCAGTCGGTGCTCGTCTTCAAGCAGGCCGCGATCGAGAAGCTGCGCCTTTCCGGCGAGACCGACCGCATGCGTGACGAAGCCGAGCGTCAGCGCCGGGCAACCGACGAACAGAAGGCGCGCGAGGAAGGCGAGCTCCGCTTTGCCATCGATGCTCTGGCGGGCGGCCTTGCCGGTCTTGCCGAGGGCGATGTCGCCGCACGCATCCAGACGCCGTTCGCGTCGCAATATGACACCCTGCGCAACGACTTCAACCATGCCGTCGAAAAGCTGCAGGCGGCTCTCCAGTCGGTCGGCCACAACGCCTCGGCGATCAACGCCGGTGCCGGCGAGATCCGCTCGGCCGCCGACGATCTTGCCCACCGCACCGAGCAGCAAGCCGCCGCCGTCGAAGAGACCGCCGCAGCGCTTGAGCAGGTGACGACGACGGTCCGCGATAGCGCCAAGCGCGCCGAGGACGTCGGCAATCTCGTCGAGCGCACCCGTCTCGGCGCCGAAAAGTCCGGCGAAGTCGTCCGCAAGGCCGTCTCCGCCATGGAGCAGATCGAGAAGTCCTCGGGTGAAATCTCCAACATCATCGGCGTCATCGACGACATCGCCTTCCAGACCAACCTGCTCGCGCTCAACGCAGGTGTCGAAGCGGCGCGTGCCGGCGAAGCCGGCAAAGGCTTTGCTGTCGTTGCCCAGGAAGTGCGCGAGCTCGCCCAGCGCTCGGCCAATGCCGCCAAGGAGATCAAGGCGCTGATCACCAATTCCGGCACCCATGTCCAGACCGGCGTATCGCTGGTCGGCGAAACCGGCAAGGCGCTGGAAGCGATCGTTGCCGAGGTGCAGGAGATCAACCACCACGTCAACGCGATCGTCACCGCCACGCGCGAACAGTCGATCGGGCTGCAGGAAATCAACACCGCCGTCAACAATATGGACCAGGGCACGCAGCAGAACGCGGCGATGGTCGAAGAGCAGACAGCGGCAAGCCATGCGCTCGCTCAGGAAGCAAGCGCCCTCGACGAGCTGCTGCATCAGTTCAAGCTCGGCCAGGCGAGAACTGGTACCGCCGCACCGCGCGCCGCCGTCGCCAGCACGGCGTCCCGCCCGGTCGCGTCTCCGGCCCGCGCTCTCGCCGGCAAGGTCACGAAGGCCTTCGGCGGCCGGCAGGCAACCGCCGCAGTCGCCGTTCAGGAGGACTGGACGGAGTTCTGATAGGGCGCTCTTTCTCGGAAAGGGACGTCAAACGAAGAGGGCGGCGCAGTGGATGCGCCGCCCTTTTTCATGATGATATGGCAGCCAAGATCTACCCAGCCACCCCAACCGCAACGCCGCGCCCCAGCGCCCGGAACACCGTCGAAACGATCCCGGCGCGGTCGAGCCCGGCATGGGCATTCATCGCTTCGGGCTTGGCCTGCTCCATCCAGATATCGGGCATGACGAGCGAACGTATCTTCAGCCCGTTGTCGAGCAGGCCTTCGCTTGAAAGATATTGCATCACCTGGCTGCCGAAGCCGCCGACCGAGCCTTCCTCGACGGTGATCAGCATTTCGTGGTGGCGGGCAAGCTGGCGGATCAGGTCGTGGTCGAGCGGCTTGGCGAAGCGTGCATCGGCGACCGTCGTCGAAAGCCCGGCCGCATCGAGATCCTCGGCGGCAAGCAGACAGTCGGCAAGCCGTGTGCCGAAGGAGAGCAGCGCCACTTTTGCGCCTTCCTTGACGATACGGCCCTTGCCGATCTGCAGGATTTCGCCGCGCACCGGCATCTCGACGCCGACACCTTCGCCGCGGGGATAGCGGAACGAGATCGGGCCGGCATCATAGGCCGCGGCGGTGCGCACCATGTGCTTGAGTTCGGCCTCGTCGGCCGCCGCCATCACCACGAAGCCGGGCAGGGTGGCAAGAAAGGCGGTGTCGAACGAACCGGCATGGGTCGGCCCGTCGGCGCCGACGAAACCGGCGCGGTCGATCGGGAAACGCACCGGCAGGCCCTGGATCGCCACATCGTGCACGACCTGGTCGTAGGCGCGCTGCAGGAAGGTGGAATAGAGCGCGGCGAACGGCTTGTAGCCTTCGGCCGCAAGCCCGGCGGCGAAGGTCACGGCATGCTGCTCGGCGATGCCGACATCGAAGCAGCGCGACGGGAAGGCTTCGGCGAGTTTGTCGAGGCCGGTGCCGTTCGGCATGGCGGCGGTGATGCCGACGATCTTGTCGTCGAGAGTGGCTTCCTGCACCAGCGCTTCGGCAAAGACGCTCGTATAGCTCGGCGCATTCGGCTTCACCCGTGCCTGCGCACCGGTGATGACGTCGAACTTGTTGACGCCGTGATATTTGTCGGCTGCGGCCTCCGCCGGCGGATAGCCCTTGCCCTTCTGCGTGACCACATGGATCAGCACCGGCCCGCGCCCGTTGTCGCGCACGTTGCGCAGCACCGGCAGCAGATGGTCGAAGGAATGACCGTCGATCGGCCCGATATGATAGAAGCCCATCTCCTCGAACATCGTACCGCCCGTAACGTAGCCGCGGGCATGTTCGACGGCGCGGGTGATCGCCCGGTCGATATTCTTGCCGAGATAGGCCGTCAGCTTCTTGCCGAAGTCGCGGAAGCCCATATAGGTGCGCCCGGAGGCGAGACGGGCGAGATAGGCGCTCATCGCGCCCGTCGGCGGCGCGATCGACATGTCGTTGTCGTTGAGGATGACGATGAGGCGGGCGTCGAGCGCGCCGGCATTGTTCAGCGCCTCATAGGCCATGCCGGCCGACATGGCCCCGTCGCCGATGACGGCGATGACGCGCCGGTCGGTCTTGTCGAGATCGGCGGCGATCGCCATGCCGAGGCCGGCCGAGATCGAGGTCGAGGAATGCGCCGCCCCGAAGGGGTCATATTCGCTCTCCGCCCGGCGGGTGAAGCCGGACAGCCCGTTTTCCTGGCGCAGCGTCCGGATGCGGTCGCGCCGGCCGGTGAGGATCTTGTGCGGATAGCATTGATGGCCGACATCGAAGATCAGCCGGTCGTTCGGCGTGTCGAAGACGCTGTGGATGGCGATTGTCAGCTCGACCACGCCGAGACCGGCGCCGAGATGGCCGCCGGTGCGCGACACGGCGTCGATCATTTCGTCCCGAACCTCGCGCGCAAGCTGCGGCAGGTCGCGATCCTCGAGCTTGCGCAGGTCTGCGGGGTAGGTGACCTGGTCGAGCAGGGGGGTCTTCGGCAGTTGTGTCACGGGCGGGCGCTCTTTCTTGCTTTTCCTTGTCTCGCTTTATTCGATTAGAATGCGGCAAAACAAGTGCATTTCAGGAACCGAAGGTTTGACCTTAGAGCATGATATCGAAAAGTGTGAGCGGTTTTCGAAGGATATCCTGCTCTATTTCTTCTAATCCTTATGGTTCAGCTTTCCGGCAAAGGCACGAATTCCTCTTCGTCGCCGGGGACGATATCGAAGCGGCCGGTGCGCCACTCCTCCTTGGCTTTTTCGATCCGCTCCTTCGAGGAAGAGACGAAGTTCCACCAGATGTAGCGCTTCGAATTCAAAGCCGCGCCGCCGAAGAGCATCAGGTGACAGCCCTCGCTGCCGGCTTCGAGCGTGATGGGATCGCCGGGCCGGAAGACCAGCAATTGGTCGGCGGCGAAACGGTCGCCCGCGATCACCACCTCGCCCGAGAGCACGTAGACGGCACGCTCCTCATGGCCCGCGCCGAAGGGAAAGCTGGCGCGCGGCTCCAGATTGAGATCGACATAGAGCGTATCGGAGAAGGTGCCGACCGGCGACGTCATGCCTTCGAACGAACCGATGACCACCCGCCCGCGCACGCCTGACGTTTCGATCAGCGGCATCTCGGTCTTTTCCGTATGGGCGAAGGAGGGATCGATCTCCTCCTTGTCGTCGGGCAGCGCCAGCCAGGTCTGCAGCCCCGACATCAGCAGCGGATGGCCGCGCAAATTTTCGGGCGTGCGTTCGGAATGCACGATGCCGCGTCCCGCCGTCATCAGGTTGATGTCACCGGGGCGGATGACCTTTTCGGTGCCGAGGCTGTCGCGATGGCGGATCTCGCCGTCGAAGAGATAGGTGACCGTCGACAGCCCGATATGCGGATGCGGCTTGACGTCGAGCGCCTCGTTCGGCTTCAGGATCGCCGGCCCCATGCGGTCGAAGAAGATGAACGGCCCGACGAGCCGCCGCTGCCGCGTGGGCAGCGCGCGCCGCACCTGGAAACCGCCGATATCGCTGGTGCGCGGAATGATCAGGTTCTCGATCGCGTCACAGGCGAAGGCATCGCCGGGCAGCGGATCTTTACCGGGAAAGAAGGACATGACAGGTCTCCGATCTCAGAAGCATCCGCGATAGATAGGGGCTGGAGCGTGGCGCGTCCAATCGAACATGTCCGCTCAGATCGCGGTGAAGCCGTTGTCGACGAAGAGGTGGGCGCCGTTGACGAAGCTCGAGTCGTCGCTCGCGAGATAAAGGGCGGCTCGCGCCACGTCTTCCGGTTCGCCGATCCGTCCCTGCTGGGCGGCGATGGCAGCATCTGACACATCGACGCCGAGCGCCTGCAGGTCGGCGACCTCACGCAGGCCGTGCGGCGTGCGGATGAAGCCGGGGCAGACGGCGTTGCAGCGGATATTGCGGTCGCGGAACTCTACCGCAATCGCGCGGGCAAACATATGCACGGCGCCTTTCGTCGTGTCGTAAAGCACTTCCATCGGGGTCGCGGCGACGGCAGAGATCGACGAGGTGCAGACGATCGAGCCGCCCCCGGCCGCAATCATCTTCGGCAGCACGGCCTTGGTCATCAGGAACATCGAGCGCACATTGACGGCGTGCAGCCAGTCCCATTCCTGAACGGTCGTTTCCAGGAAGGGTTTGATGACGATGGTGCCGGCATGGTTGAACAGCACGGTGACCGCGCCATAACGTTCTTCGACGCCTGCAACGGCGGCGTTGACGGCTGCTTCATCCGAGACATCGGCGGTCCAGTGGTCGGCTTCGCCGCCGGCATCACGGATCGCCTTGACGGTCTCTGCCGCCGCCTGGCCATTGCGGTCGATGATCGCGACGCGCGCGCCTTCCGCGGCAAAAAGCTTCGAGGCGGCACCACCCATGCCGGTGGCGCCGCCTGAGATAATGGCGACCTTGCCTTCCAATCTGTCCGTCATTGTCTGTCCCCTCATGGTTCTTGAAGGGGATCATAGATCGGCCGCAAGCCGATCGCCAAGCGCCTTAGAAAGGCCGCGTCGCTGCGCTCAGGCCCCGTCCAGCGGCTCGACGCCCTGCGGCTTGCCGGCGCGGTCGAGCCTGATCTTCTCGATGCGGTTTTCGGCCGCCGAAAGCAGGGTCTCGCAATGTTTCTTCAGCGCTTCGCCGCGCTCGTAAATCTCGATCGATTCATCCAGCGCCACGTCGCCGCGTTCGAGCCGCGCAACGATGCTTTCGAGTTCGGCGACCGCCTTTTCGAAGGAAAGGCCGGTCACTTCCGGCTTGGCGCTGTCAGTCATTCTCAACCCTTCATCATTCTCAGAATATGCATGCCCGCCGATTCGGCGAGCCCTTCCAGATCATAGCCGCCTTCGAGCAGGCTGACGACCCGGTTCTGCGCATGCCTGTCCGCCAGTTCGAGAATGCGCCCGGTCGCCCAGTCGAAATCCTCGCCGGTCAGGTTGATCTGCGCCAGCGGATCGCGGTGATGCGCGTCGAAGCCGGCGGAGATGATGATGAGATCCGGCCGGAAATCGGCAAGTGCGG
This sequence comes from Rhizobium sp. J15, assembly GCF_002531825.1. Taxonomy (GTDB): domain Bacteria; phylum Pseudomonadota; class Alphaproteobacteria; order Rhizobiales; family Rhizobiaceae; genus Rhizobium. The sequence goes on from NZ_NWSX01000012.1 coordinate 62,002, forward strand.
GCAGCACGCGCGATTTGAACGCCTCGCGGAAATGATCGCTGCCGACATTCGGCGAAAGCGGCGCGTTGACGATGGTGTTGTGCTTGCCCTTCTCCTCCTTGGCGCCGGTACCGGGATAGAGCGGCATCTGATGCGTCGAGCAGAACAGCACCGAAGGGTCGTCCCAGAAGATATCCTGCGTGCCATTGCCGTGATGCACGTCCCAGTCGACGATGGCGACGCGCTCGGCGCCATGCGCCTTCTGTGCATGGCGGGCGGCGATCGCCGCATTGTTGAAGAAGCAGAAACCCATCGCCGTCGTCTTTTCGGCATGGTGCCCGGGCGGCCGGGCGGCGACGAAGACATTGTCGGCCCGGCCCAGAAAGACGTCGTCGACCGCCGCCATCGCGCCGCCGATGCCGGTCAGCGCCGCCTGCAGGCTCTTTTGGCTGGCGTAGGTATCGGCTTCGAGCTGGTTGATCCGATCTTCCTCGTCGGGGATCTCCCGCATGACCGCGGCAAGATGTTCTTCCGGATGGGCCAGCAGCACCGCATCCTCGCTCGCCTGCGGCGCCTGCCGGCGCTCCAGCCGCTCGAAATTCGGATGTTCCAGCGCGACATTGATGGCGCGGATCCGATCCGACCGCTCCGGATGGCCGGAAGGCGTCACATGTTCCAGGAAGATCGGGTGTTCATAAAGACGGGTGCTCATGGAGACACTCTATCGGCCGCTTGTGTCATGTTCCACAGCAGATGGGGCATCGCCTGATGATTTCAACAAGCGCTCCGCCGCACCATCTCGCCGGCGGCAGCATTATAAATTCCTGTCATCTCAGCCGTTTACTTCGAAAAACGCCGTGCTACTGTCGTTAACGGGGAATTTTGCAGGCAGAGTTGTTGATGAGTCAGTCGAAACGCCCGGGTGTGACGGAAATACATGTGCCGTTTCGCGATGTCGATATGACCGGCCGGATGTTTCTGGCCTCCTATATTTCCTATGCCGAATCCGTCATTGCAAGCTTCTGGTCGTCGCGGCCCGAGGTCGAGGACGAACCGGTCTATAACGCCAGCAAGATTACCTGCGTTCTCCACCGCCCGCTGCATTACGACGAGCCGGCCCTTTTTACCGCCGCGGTCGACAAGATCGGCGTGCGCTCCATCGGCTTCATCGTCTCGATCGATACGGGGGAGGAGCGCGCCGCCGAGGTGGAAATCATCTGGCAGGCCCGCAGCGGCGAGGATCAGCAGCCGGCCTCGCTGCCGGAGGAAACGCGCGACTGGCTTTACCGGTTCTTGGATTAGGACAGTCTATCTCGCCGCCATGCTGGCGACCAGGTCGCTGAACCTTTCCCCCTGAATGCCGACATGTGTGCGCAGCAGGCGGCGGGCTTCATCTCCGTTTCCGGCAAAGATCGCATCGACGATGGCGCAATGTTCTAAGAAGGAGGTCGACAGGCGGTTGCGCACGCGCAGCTGGAGACGGCGATAGGGGCGCAGGCGTCGGTGCAATTGCACGCATTGCTCCTGCAGGAAGTCGCTGCGGCTCGCGGCGTAGATGGCCTTATGGAATTCCTCATTGTCGTAATAGTAGGCGTCGCTGTCGCCGGCGCCGGCGGACTGCTCGCAGCGGCTGTGGCTGGCGGTGATCGCGTCCCGGGAGGTCTTGTCCAGCCGGCGTGCGGCGAGCGATCCCGCCAGGCCCTCGAGCTCCGCCATGACCTCGAACATTTCGTAAATGCGGTGCGGGCCCGGATCGATCACGACGGCGCCCCGGCGCGGGCGGATTTCGATGAGTCCGATCGCATCGAGCTGCATCAGCGCCTCGCGCACCGGCGTTCTCGATACGCCGAAGCGATTGGCGAGCACGGTTTCGTCTAGCCGTTCGCCGGGGACGAATTCGGAGGAAAGTATTGCATTTTCAATCTCATCCCGTAGCCACCGGCCGACATTCTCGGACATGTCTCTCGCTTCCTTCATACATAAATGCCATTCTTGTATACACAAACATTGACTTCGTGTACGAGGAGTGACAATGTACATACTACAGATGAAGCCCTGCGATGGGAAGCAGTGTCCAAGGCGCCTATAATGCGGCCGCCTTCAGAAGAGAGGAGAATGGCATGCCCGAAGCTTCTTTCTTCACCGACATGCTGCAAAGCATTACGGATCACGGGCGCCAGCTTCTGTTTTCCGGCTCGCGCAACACCCAGGTCGCAGCAAAAGTCGATCTGCAGACGCTTTGCGAGATGCTGTTGTCGAGCCGGGGTGAAGCATCCGGCATGGCCCTTGCGGCCGAGATACTCGATCGCTGGGGCGCGCTCGACAGCGAGGGCGCGCAGACATTTTTCCATATGCTGCATGAAAAGTTCGGGCCCGACACGGTGAGGCTCGACCAGGCAATGGAAAATTACCGCACGGACAAAAGCGCCGCTGCGGTCATCGCACTGCATCAGGCGGCGGAACCGCGGCGGCAGGAGCTCCTGCGCCGGTTGAATCACGCGCCGAACGGCACCGCCAGGCTCGTGCGGATGCGTCAGCAGCTGCTTGCTTCGAAAGACCAGTCCGAAGCCTATCAAGCGTTGGACGCCGACTTCACGCATCTGTTCGGCTCCTGGTTCAATCGCGGCTTTCTGACGCTGCGGCCCATCGACTGGTCGACGCCGGCCTCCATTCTCGAAAAGATCATCAAATACGAGGCCGTGCACGAGATCGCCGGCTGGGAGGAGCTGCGCCGTCGTCTGGCGCCGGCCGACCGCCGATGCTTTGCCTTTTTCCATCCGCGGCTGGCCGATGAGCCGCTCGTCTTCGTTGAAGTGGCGCTTACCCGCTCCGTGCCGAAAGCGATCGCAGATGTGCTCGACGAGGGGCGGGAGCAGATCAATGCCGACGAGGCGACGACGGCCGTCTTCTATTCGATCTCCAACTGCCAGGATGGCCTGCGCGGCATCTCCTTCGGCAATTTCCTGATCAAGCAGGTCGTGGAAGATCTGCGCAAGGACCTGCCGGGTCTCAAGAATTTCGTCACGCTATCGCCCGTCCCGGGTTTTGCCCGCTGGCTTGCCAAGGTGCGCGCCGCGACCGGCGATCGGTCTCTCTCCGAAGCGGCCCTGAAAACGCTGACCTTGCTCGACGATCCGAACTGGCCCGACAAGGAGAGTAGCGCGGCCGACGTGGAGCGCGTGCTGCTGCCGCTTGCGGCCCGCTACTTCCTGACCGAACGCACGCCGGAGGGCCGCCCGGTCGATCCCGTCGCCCGCTTCCATCTCGGCAATGGCGCCCGGCTTGAAAGAGTGAATTTTCTCGGCGATCGCTCGCCGAAGGCGATGCAGCAGGCGCATGGTCTGATGGTCAACTATCTCTACAAGCTCGACGACATCGTGGCCAACCACGAGGCCTTAGCGCAGCGCGGCGAAGTGATCGCCTCGCCTGCGGTCAAAAACCTGCTCGACCAGAACGATGAAGGCCGCCGCGGCGGCAATGGCCAGCAAGGCTCTCGCGCATTTGCGCAACTGATGAATTCCACGCTTGGAGGAGGGCGAAAGTGAGCAACCATCTTTTCGACGCCATGCGGGCCGCCGCACCCGGTGGCGCACCGTTCATGCGGACCGGCAGCGGGCAAACATGGACCTATGACGAGGCCTTCGCTCTTTCCGGCCGCATTGCCGGCGCGATGGACACGCTCGGCATTCGCCCCGGCGATCGGGTCGCGGTGCAGGTGGAGAAGAGCGCCGAGGCATTGATCCTCTATCTCGCCTGTCTCAGAAGCGGCGCCGTCTACCTGCCGCTCAACACCGCCTATACGCTGGCCGAGCTCGACTACTTCATCGGCGACGCGGAGCCGCGTCTGGTGGTGGTTGCCTCGACCGCCCGCGAAGGCGTGGAGACAGTCGCCAGGCCGCGCGGCGCGATCATCGAGACGCTCGATGCTGACGGCAGCGGCTCCCTGCTCGATCTGGCGCGCGACGAGCCGGCCGACTTTGTCGACGCCTCGCGCTCCGCCGATGATCTGGCTGCGATCCTCTACACCTCGGGAACGACGGGACGCTCCAAGGGAGCGATGCTCACGCATGGAAACCTGCTCTCGAACGCCCTGACCCTGAGAGACTACTGGCGCGTCACGTCAGGCGACCGGCTGATCCATGCCCTGCCGATCTTCCACACGCATGGGCTCTTCGTCGCCACCAACGTCACATTGCTCGCCGGCGCCTCGATGTTCCTGCTGTCGAAATTCGACGCCGACGAAGTCGTTTCACTGATGCCGCAGGCAACGATGCTGATGGGCGTGCCGACCTTCTACGTGCGCCTCCTGCAAAGCCTGCATTTCGGCAAGGAGGCGGCAGCCAATATCCGCCTCTTCATCTCAGGCTCGGCGCCGCTGCTTGCAGAAACACATAGCCAGTTCCAGGCGCGGACCGGTCACGCGATCCTCGAGCGCTACGGCATGACGGAAACCAATATGAACACCTCCAACCCCTATGATGGGAAGCGCATCGCCGGAACGGTCGGTCTGCCGCTGCCTGATGTGACGGTGCGCGTCACCGATCCCGCCACCGGGCTGGTGCTGGCACCTGAACAAACCGGCATGATCGAGATCAAGGGACCGAACGTCTTCAAGGGCTACTGGCGCATGCCGGAAAAGACCGCGGCCGAGTTCACCGCGGACGGGTTCTTCATCAGCGGCGATCTCGGCAAGATCGACCGGGACGGCTATGTGCACATCGTCGGCCGCGGCAAGGATCTGGTGATCTCGGGTGGATACAACATCTATCCGAAAGAGGTCGAAAGCGAGATCGACCAGATCGACGGCGTGGTCGAGAGCGCGGTGATCGGCGTGCCGCATCCCGATTTCGGGGAAGGTGTAACAGCCGTCGTGGTGTGCAAGCCCGGCGCCGGCCTGGATGAAAAGACCATCGTCAGCGCGCTGCAGGATCGCCTCGCGCGCTATAAGCAGCCCAAACGCATCATCTTCGCCGAGGACCTGCCGCGCAACACGATGGGCAAGGTTCAGAAGAACATCCTGCGGCAGCAGTACGCCGATCTTTACACCGGGACGTAAGACGACCGCCCTCTGGGAGGAGGGCGCGTCGGTATCCGCATCGATATTGCAAACAGCAACCACGGCGCTGGAGGCGTCGGAGGGAGGGGAATCATGGGTATTGAAATACTGGCCATAGGCCTGCTGGTCGCGATGTTCATCGTTGCGACGATCCAGCCGATCAACATGGGCGCGCTCGCCTTTGCCGGCGCTTTCGTGCTTGGCTCCATGACCATCGGCATGAAAACCACCGATATTTTTGCCGGCTTTCCGAGCGATCTGTTCCTGACGCTCGTCGCCGTCACCTATCTCTTCGCCATCGCGCAGATCAACGGCACCATCGACTGGCTGGTCGAATGCGCCGTCCGCCTGGTGCGCGGACGCATCGGCTTGATCCCCTGGGTGATGTTCCTCGTCGCCGCCGTCATTACCGGTTTCGGCGCTCTTGGGCCCGCCGCCGTCGCCATCCTCGCGCCCGTTGCGCTGAGCTTTGCCATCCAGTACCGGATTCACCCCGTCATGATGGGCCTGATGGTGATCCACGGCGCGCAGGCGGGCGGCTTTTCACCGATCAGCATCTATGGCGGCATCACCAACCAGATCGTTGCCAAAGCCGGCCTGCCTTTTGCTCCGACGTCCCTGTTTCTCTCCAGCTTCTTCTTCAACCTGGCGATAGCGGTGCTGGTCTTCTTCGTTTTCGGCGGTGCAAAGGTCATGAAGCACGTTCCCGCAGCATCCTTTGGCCCCTTGCCCGAACTGCATCCCGAGGGCGTGTCGGCCTCGATCAGAGGTCATGGCGGCACGCCGGCAAAGCCCATCCGGGACCATGCCTACGGCACGGCGGCCGATACCGCCGCGACGCTGCGTCTGAACAACGAGAGAATTACCACCCTGATCGGCCTGACGGCGCTCGGCATCGGCGCCCTGGTTTTCAAGTTCAATGTCGGCCTCGTCGCCATGACCGTGGCCGTCGCTCTCGCGCTTTTGTCCCCGAAGACCCAGAAGGCGGCAATCGACAAGGTCAGCTGGTCGACCGTGCTGCTGATATCAGGCATCATCACCTATGTCGGCGTCATGGAGAAGGCGGGTACCGTCGATTACGTGGCGAACGGCATATCCAGCCTCGGCATGCCGCTGCTGGTGGCGCTGCTGCTTTGCTTTACCGGCGCCATCGTCTCGGCCTTTGCATCCTCGACCGCGCTGCTCGGCGCGATCATCCCGCTAGCGGTCCCCTTCCTCATGCAGGGACATGTCAGCGCCATCGGCGTCGTCGCCGCCATCGCGATCTCGACAACGATCGTCGACACCAGCCCATTCTCCACCAATGGTGCCCTCGTGGTTGCCAATGCGCCGGATGACAGGCGAGACCAGGTCCTCAAGCAGCTGCTGGTCTACAGCGCGCTGATTGCCATTATCGGCCCGATCGTCGCCTGGCTGGTGTTCGTTGTGCCGGGGCTGGTTTGACGTAAGGCCGCCGAGCCCATCATTTTCCGCCGTAGGCCATCGCCCGCGGCGGCGAAAAACCTGAACGGCGCGATGTACGCTATTTGCGGCGGAGGGGGTGGCTCAGTATTCCGAACCGCTTCTATTGTTCAGATCGTGACGTTCCGTCCCTTTCAACGGTGGATTGAAGACGCTGACGAGGATGAGATCCTCATCCTTGCCACCGCGCAAATAGTGCCGATCGTGTTTGTCGAGAACGTAGATATCGCCGGCGCGGATGGGGAAGACATTGCCGTCCATATCCTCGACCTCGCCTGCTCCCTGGATGCAGTAGCAGGCCTCCAGGTGGTTGCGGTACTGCAGCAGGGCTTCCGTGTTGGCGCGAACGACGGTGTGGCAGACCGTAAATCCCATCCCGTCATCCCTGGTCAGCAGACGATGGCTTGTGCCATTGCCCCAATCGACGAAACGCTCGGTCTGCTCCACTTCTTTCAGGCTTCTCACAAACATGTTCTTCTCCTCGCGAATGGCGGAGATGTTTCGTTCTCCACAAGTCATTAGGCACCGGAGCGGCTGCTCATTTCAAATGATCTAATTTGAGTGAATTGTAAGAATACTTTACATATGATCTGGCCTTGAGCGAGGCCAAAATCCGTTCACAGCACTGACTTCCGTTGAAAGATTTGACATATCAGGCGGACAGTGAATCCTGCTGCTTATGTAAGGAATTCGAACATATGCAACTGCCGCCGCTGAACGCATTGAGAGCCTTCGAAGCGACCGCCCGGCTGATGAGCCTGTCAAAGGCCGGAGACGAACTGCATGTGACTCACGCAGCGATCAGCCATCAGATCAAACATCTGGAGACCTGGCTGGGGCGCAAGCTGCTGCAGAAATCCGGACGCGGCGTCGCGCTGACGCCGGCGGGCGCCGAATATTATCTGGCCGTCTCGGGCTCGCTGGCCGCCATCGCCCACGCAACCGGCAACATGCGCAGAGACCACAATATGCGTTCGATAACCGTGGGATGCATTCCTTCGATCGCGTCGCGCTGGCTGGTTCCGGCACTTCCATCTTTCCGGGAGAGCGATCCCGATCTTGATGTCAGGATCGTCTATGCAAAAGCGGAAGAGCGCTTCGATGACGAAAGCCTGGATGTTCTCATTACCATGGGGGAAGACTTGTCAGGGGGACGGGAGAGCCGCCTGCTTTTCTCCCGGCGCAACCAGCCGGTGGCCAGCGTTCATTATCTGGCCAAGCGGAATTGGACCGCCGACAGCGTCCCCTTTGCGGCCGCCGACCTGCTGCACGATGAATCCGTGGACGGCTGGAAAGAATGGTTCCGAAAGGCTGAGGTTACGGCGCCCGAGCAGCTTCGAGGGCCTATATTCCAGGATTTCAACATTCTTGCCACGGCGGTGATCGCCGGGCATGGAATTGCACTATGCCCTGTCGAAGTGTTTCGGCGAGAAATCGATCGCGGCGACCTCGTCGTGCTTTCGGATATTTCGACGGCAGAAACCCAGGGATATTATCTGATCACCAGCTCTTGGGCGAAGAAGCCGGTTCGTCGCTTTGCGGAATGGTTCACGGCGGAGTGCCGATCCGCCAGTCCGCCGATGATGGAATAGACTGGCGACCACTGGGCAACCGTTCATTTTGACGTGATCTGGAATGTCATGAAAGTTTCATATCGGGGCTATTGCGGAGATTGAAAAATAATCTACACTTTCGATCAGGAAACAAGATTTCCTGATGGAAAACGAAAGGATACTGATTGGATACATTTTTCTCGAATGCGATGCCCCTCGCATTTTTCGCCCTGGTTCTTGCCTTGATATTCGCGACTGGCAAGCGCAGTTCAAGAAGTTCCGGCGATGGCGGGGGAGGCTGGTTCGAGGCCTCGGACGATGGCGGCTGTGACGGCGGCGACGGAGGTGGAGGAGACTAGATCAAACAAAAATCGATAGAATGCCCGACCGCCTTAAGGCGGTTTTTTGTTGCCCGAATTTTGGGCGGTGCCGAGATTTGGCAGGCAAGCAGACCAACGGATCCAACACTGAATCTAATTTTTGCTCGTCCTGGCTGTCTTGCGCCCTATGTCAGTCGAGGCGGCGCTGGGCAAGGTGTTGGAGAAAATAAAGTATGGCAAAATCTGAGGCCGGAAGCCGATATATTTACGGCATCGACGCATTGCGATTTGTGTGTGCGCTCATGGTAACGGTGTTTCATCTTGGATTTGCTTCCTGGGCTTCGCCCTTTTATCTGAGACCGTATAAAATGCCCCTGATCGAGAATGTCGCCCAGCCAGGATGGGTTGGCGTTGAATTGTTCTTCGTCATATCGGGACTCGTCATCGTCAACTCGGCCGCTTCCGCCAGTGCGATGTCATTTCTCAAGGGGCGAATTCTGCGGCTGTATCCGGCGGTGTGGATATGCGCATCCCTGACGCTGATCGTTATCGCGACCGAAGACGTGAACAGGCGCATCATCAAGAATTATCTGCGGTCGATCACGCTCTACCCCGGCGGCCCATGGATCGATGGCCAATATTGGACCTTGGCCTGTGAGATCTGCTTCTACGCCCTTGTCTTCATCATGTGCGCGGCCGGGCAAAAGACGAGGATGCCCGCCTTGGCGCTCGGCCTGTCGCTGGCCAGCACAGCTTTCATTTTCCTCCTATCTGCCTTTCCTGATTCAGCCACCCTGGCGATATTCACGGACACTGCCTGGCGAGCGATACCCTTTTATTATGGCTGCCAATTTGCCATCGGAATCTACATATGGCTTTTGTCTCAAGGCCGGATGAACCGAATTGCCTGGGTGGGTTTGATCTGCGCTCTGGTGACAGGGGCTGTTCAGATATACATGGCAGGCTTGAGCACCAGCGATCGCACGCTCGCCGCAGCGGGTCATTCCTTCTCGCCGTTTCCGGCCCTCTCGATTTGGCTGGCGGGGCTGATATTCATCGTTGCAAGCGTGGGCTATAGCGAGCGGATCAGCCGTCTGCCGAACTCTCTCCTTCGATTGGTCAAAACCCTCGGATCCATGACCTATCCGCTCTATCTCCTGCATTTCGCGATCGGCGTCCAACTTCTCGATTGGCTGACCGCTCTGGGGATGACGCCGCTGATTGCGCTTGCTTTGGCCGTTGCGATCGTCTGTGCGATGTCGCTGGCAGTGTGCAAATGGGGAGAGCCGCCGATCCGCAGTGCCTTGCGATCAGCTTTCGACAGGCTGGGGCAACGCGCATCAGGTTTACGGACGAAGGAGTCCCGGGTTTAGGTGCGGCGCTTGACCATCGCAGTGAGACACAATGATGTCGATTCCGCCGCCCGTCGCTGGGTCAGTCGACAACGCAAGCGACACTCAAGGCGGCCGCAACGCAAAGTGGCCGCCCTCGTGTGAAGGGCGGTCATCGTCGGCATTTGCCGATAGATCGGGCTTCCAGGCTTAGGCGCGCGCCGGGAGCAGGGGATAGCCGACCATGACCGCGCGGCCGAGGAGGGCGGCGACGAAAGCTTTGGTCACGTCGCCCGGCAGATAAGCCATCGAGCCGATGAAGGCGTTCGGGAAGCCCATACCGCCGGCGGTCGCCAGATAGGCAATGCCGAAGGCGTAGAGCACGACGATGCAGCCGACCATCGCGGCGAGGAAGAAGCTTACCGTCTGCACCAGGCCGGATTGCTGGTGGTTGACCAGACGTTCGCTGAGATAGCCGGTGACGAAGGCGCCGAAGATCCAGCCGATGAGGAAGCCGGCCGAAGGCGAGGCGAAGATGGCAAGGCCGCCGCGGCCGCCGGAAAGCACCGGCTGCCCGAAGGCGACCAGCAGCAGCACGATCACCACGGCAATCGCGCCGCGCCGGGCGCCGAGCACCACGCCGGCCATCATCACGCCGAGCGACTGGGCGGTGATCGGCACCGGAATGAAGCCGAGCGTGATCGGCGGCAGCAGGCCGAGCGCCACGATGATCGCGGCAAAGAGAGCGGTAAGAACGAGGTCGCGGGTGCTCATCATGAACTCCGTATTGATAGATTGTTAATTCCCATGCCGCCGAATGCCGCGCGCGTCAATCGCCGCGGCGACATTATCCGCATCCCTGAGCGTCAGGATGATCAGCGGCGCGAGCAGCGTGGTCGGCCGGATCTTCAGTCCGCGCGCCCTATGTGCCTCGCGGATTGCCTGATGCCGGCCGAGAATTTCCGGCACGAAGCGCAAGACGAGCCCGATGGCCAGGCCTATGTCGTCGGCCTGCACCCGGCCGGTGCGCTCCAGCGGGCGGGCAAGCGCCGTCACCTCGTCGATGAACTGGGCAATGGTCGTCGTGGCCGTGACGGCGGCGGCCAGAAGCATCAGCGCCGTCAGCCGCAGCAGGGTCACCAGCGCGTCGTGCCACGGGTTGAAAATGAGGTTGAACAGCGCCACGACGGCGATCGTCAGGAAGATCGGCCGCAGCCGCCTCAATCCCTCCGCCATGGGCATGCCGACCATCCGGCAGACGATCGCCGCCAGCAGCACGGCGACCGAAAGAAGGGCGATGTTCTCGCTGATGAACAGCACGACGCTGACGATCGCAAGCGACACCAGCTTTACGCGTGGCGAAAGCCGATGCATTGCGCTGTTGCCTTCGACATAGAGCGACTGCATCAGGCGGCGATCTCCCTGTAGCGGGCAATCGCTTCGGCAGCCGGCGCGTCCGCGGCAAGCCGACCCTCGTGGAACAGCAGCACCCGTTCGAAATCGGCGATCAGTTCCAGGTCGTGGGTGATGACGATGGCGCTTTCCGTCAGGCCGGCGATGATCTTTTCGACCAGCGCCCGGTTCTTGAGGTCGAGCTGGTTGGTCGGCTCGTCGAGGATGAGAATGTTCGGCCCTGTCGCAAGCACGGAGCAGAGGGCCGCCACCTGCAACTCGCCGCCGGAAAGCTCGTGCGCCCGGCGACCGGCGAGCGTCTCGGCGCCGAAGCGGGCAAGCACGCCCTCGACCTTCGCCTCGATTTCCGCCTTGGTGAAACCGCGCCGCTTCAGCCCGAATGCGATGTCGTCCCGGACGATCGGCAGGATGATCTGGTTCTGCGGCGACTGGAAGATGAAGCCGACATCGGCCGCGGCCGCCTTTTCATCGCTCGTATCGCGGCCGTTGACGATGACCCGCCCGATCGATGGCTTCGTCAATCCGTTGATCAGCCGCGCGAAGGTCGTTTTGCCCGAACCGTTGAGCCCGATGACACCGATGCGCTTATCGCCGAGAGCAAGCGTCAGCGGCTCCAGCGCCACCCGCGTCCCGAAACTAACCCCGGCACCTTCGAAACGAATATCCAAACCAGCCCTCACGTCCATGCGATCCGCTTCTATACGGCTTATCCCTCGCGATGAAAGAGCTAAATCCGTCGATATTGCGTGCTCAATATCGGGTGGCTAGGAAGATTTTCCGGATTATGATGCGCGCATGACGAATCTGCTCTCCAATTCCGACGCCCGCCGCGTCTTCCTCGCCAAGCAGGGGCTCAGCGCTCCACCGAACCGCGCCTTGACCAAATCAGGGCTGCTGCAGCTCATCCACGAGCTGGGTTTCGTCCAGGTGGACAGCATCCAGATGGTGGAGCGGGCGCATCATCAAATATTGTTCTCCCGCAATCAGACCTATCGGCGCGAACATCTAAAAGCTCTGCTTGAGAAGGAACGAGCGCTCTTCGAGCACTGGACACACGATGCCTCCATCCTGCCGAGCGCCTTCTTTGTTTATTGGAAGCACAAGTTCCGCCACCAGGAGAAGGTCCTCATCGAACGCTGGCGCAAATGGCGCGGCGAGGGCTTCGAGGCGGCCTTCGAGGAGACCTATGAGCGCGTGCGGCGCGACGGCGCGATGCTAGCACGCGACGTTAAGGCCGATGGCCACGTTTCGGGAGGCTGGTGGAATTGGCATCCGAACAAGACGGCGCTCGAATATTTCTGGCACACGGGCAAGCTCGCCATCGCCGGCCGCTCGAACTTCCAGAAGATCTATGATCTCACGGAGCGGGTCATTCCGGCGGAATTCCGCGAACCGGAGGTCAGTCGCGAAGACTTCATCGACTGGGCCTGCCGCAGCGCGCTCACCCGCCTCGGCTTCGCCACCCATGGCGAGATTGCAGCCTTCTGGAATCTGGTCTCGCCCGATGAGGCCAAGGCCTGGGTCGCCGCCCATCGCGATGAACTGGCCGAGGTGCTGATCGAACCGGCGCTCGGCGACAAGGCGCGGTCATCCTGGGCTTTTGCCGATTTCTTCTCGACGCTCGACAGCTATCCGGATGCGCCGCCCCGCATCCGCGTGCTCAGTCCCTTCGATCCGATGATCCGCGACCGCAACCGCACCGAACGCCTCTTCGGCTTCTTCTACCGCATCGAGGTTTTCGTGCCCGAAGCCAAGCGCGAATACGGCTACTATGTCTTCCCGCTGCTCGAAGGAAACAGGCTGATCGGCCGGATCGACATGAAAGCAGATCGGAAGAAGTCGACGCTCGACGTCAAGCGGCTCTGGCTGGAACCGGGCGTGAAGGCTTCGGCGGGGCGGCTGGAGAAGCTGGAGGCCGAGCTCGACCGGCTTGCGCGGTTTGCGGGCGTGGAGAAGGTTGTGCTGCTGGAGGGGTGGCGGGGGTAAGCGAAGTCGTCCGATATAATCTTGCTCAACGAGGAACCGAGGCGCGGCCACGACGCCGCTTCTCCCCAGCGGGGAGAAGATGCCGGCAGGCAGCTGAGGGGGTGAGCGGCAAAGCCGCGAATGCGCTGAGCGTAAGCGAAGGGCAATAAATGTCGTGCCGTGCGGCCCCCTCATCCGACCCTTCGGGCCACCGACCGGGGTCGAGCCACGCGCCTCGACCCGTGCTTCGGACCCCCGCTGGGGAGAAGGGGAGTGCTCAGCAGATCTCCGTCTTGCTGATCTTGATGCCGAAACCTTCCAGGCCGACATAGTGCCGCTCGCGGCTGGTGAGCAGTTTGATCGAGCTGACGCCGAGATCCTTGAGGATCTGTGCGCCGAGGCCGATTTCCAGCCATTCGCTGTCGCGGGTCTGCGCTTCCGTATGGGCTTCGCGGCCCTGGCTGCGGGCCTTGCGGCCATTGTCGTAATGGCCGACGCCGACGGACCCCTCGCGCAGATAGACGATGACGCCGCGTCCTTCCTCGGCGATCTTCTGCATGTAGAAGTCGACCGGGCTTTTCTTGCCGAAGAGATCTTCCGCGACGTTTTCGGGATGCAGGCGGACCGGGATATCGACGCCGTCACGGATATCGCCGAAGACGACGGCGAGGTGCTGCATCGGATCCCAGGGAAGAGAATAGGTATGCGCCTTGGCTTTGCCGAACGGCGTTTCGATATCGAAGCTTGCACCATGTTCGACCAGCGTTTCCTTGCGCTGGCGATAGGCGATGAGATCGGCGACGGAGAGGAGCTTCAGCCCATGCTGCTCGGCGAATTCGACCACCTGCGGGCCACGCGTGACGGTGCCGTCGTCGTTGACCAGCTCGGAGATGACGCCGATCGGCGGCAGGCCGGCGAGCTTGCAGAGATCAACGGCCGCTTCGGTATGGCCGGAGCGCATCAGCACGCCACCCTCGCGGGAGACGAGCGGGAAAATATGGCCGGGACGGACGAAATCGGAAGGTCCGGCATTGGGGTTGGCCAGGTTGCGCACCGTCAGCGTGCGGTCGTCGGCGGAGATGCCTGTGGTCGTGCCGTGCTTGAAATCGACCGAGACCGTGAAGGCCGTCGTATGGGCGGAATCGTTTTCCGCCACCATGGCATTGAGGTTGAGGCGCTTGGCCTCTTCCTTCGGCATCGGCGCGCAGACGATGCCTGACGTATGGCGAACGATGAAGGCCATCTTCTCCGGCGTGGCGTGCACGGCCGCGACGATCAGGTCGCCCTCGTTCTCGCGGTCGTCATCGTCCATGACGACGACGATTTCGCCGGCTTCGAAGGCCCTTATGGCATCGACGACGCGCTTCTGGTCATAAGGCATGGGGCGCTCCTATTTCAGGCGGCCGGTCTGGCCGCGATCGCGAAGATAATGGTCGGCGATGGCGCAGGCGACCATCGCTTCTCCGATCGGCACGGCGCGGATGCCGACACAGGGGTCGTGCCGGCCCTTGGTGCGGACGTCGACATTCTTCCCTTCGGCATCGATCGACTGGCGCTCGGTCAGGATCGAGGACGTCGGCTTGACGGCGAAACGCGCCACGACCGGCTGCCCGGTGGAGATGCCGCCCAGAATACCGCCGGCATTGTTGGAAAGGAAGATCGGCGTGCCGTCGTTACCCATGCGCATCTCGTCGGCATTGTCCTCGCCCGAGGTTTCCGCGGCGGCGAACCCATTGCCGATCTCCACGCCCTTGACGGCGTTGATCGACATCAGCAGCGAGGCAATGTCCTGATCGAGCTTCGAGTAGATCGGCGCGCCGAGACCGGCGGGCACGCCTTCGGCGATCACTTCGATGACGGCGCCGATCGAGGAGCCGGCCTTGCGGATGCCGTCGAGATACTCCTCCCAGACCGGCACGATCGCGGCGTCAGGCGAGAAGAACGGGTTCTGCCCGACTTGGTCCCAATCCCAGTTGCGGCGGTCGATCTTGTGCTTGCCGATCTGCACCAGTGCGCCGCGCACAGTGACGCCGGGCGCCACGAGGCGGGCGATGCCGCCGGCCGCGACGCGTGCCGCCGTCTCGCGCGCCGAGGAGCGGCCGCCGCCGCGATAGTCGCGAATCCCGTATTTGAGGTCATAGGTATAATCGGCATGGCCGGGGCGGTATTGCCGGGCGATCTCACCGTAATCCTTGGAGCGCTGATCGGTGTTCTCGATCAGCATGGAGATCGGTGTGCCGGTTGTCGTCATCGTCTCGCCGTCGGCATCGAGCATGACGCCGGACAGCACTTTCACCAGGTCGTCCTCGCGCCGCTGCGTGACGAAGCGGGATTGGCCGGGCTTGCGCTTGTCGAGCCAGACCTGCAGGTCTTCGAGCTTGAAACGCAGGCCCGGAGGGCAGCCGTCGACGACGCAGCCGAGCGCCGGACCATGGCTTTCGCCCCAGGTGGTTACGCGGAAGAGGTGACCGAATGTATTGTGCGACATGTGTTCCCACGGGTGGCGCGCCAAAGCCGGTCGCGCCATTGCTTGAAAAGGCGCGACACTCATAGGCCAAAAAACCGCCGAGGCAAAAGCCTTTCTTTGCGCGGAACCGGCACGCTCGGGAAATGCTGTTTCCCACTTTTGCGAACAGCGGAAGCGAGGACGCCCGGCAGGCGGCGATCATGACGCCAGGCGCCATCCGGTTCCGGCCGCTTCGGTGGCGAAATCGTCGAAGGAGAGCGGCCGCGAGAATGCATAGCCCTGCAGGATATCGCAGCCGAGATCGCGCAGCAGTTCGGCATGGGCTGCCGTCTCTACACCTTCGGCCACGGTCTCGACGCCGAGCGAGCGGGCGATCTCGATGATCGAGCTGACGAGCGCGCGTTCCTGCGAGGAGCCGATGATCGGCTGCACCAGCTGGCGGTCGATCTTCAGCCGCTTGGGCTTCAGCTTGAGCAGGCTGACGATCGAGGTATGACCGGTGCCGAAATCGTCGATCTCGATATCGATGCCGAGCGCTTTGATGCGCTCGAGATTGTGCGAGACGACGTCCTCGCTCTCGTCGAGGAAGATCGATTCCACCAGTTCGAAGGAAAGCTCGCCGGGACGGATATGCAGGTCGGCGAGCGATTCCAGCAGGCTGCCGTCATGCAGCCGCCGCGCCGAGACATTGACCGAGACCTTGGGAACGGCAATGCCGCGCGCGGCCCAGCGCATCCTGTCGCGCAGCGCCGCTTCCAGCACGATCCGGTCGAGCGTCTGCACGACGTTGATCTCGCCGGCGATGCGCAGGAACTTGTCGGGCGTCAGCAGCCCCTTGGACGGATGCTTCCAGCGCACCAGTGCCTCGACACCCGTCAGTTCCATCGTGCGGGCTGAGAATTGCGGCTGATACCAGGCGGTGAATTCGCCATTGTCGATGCCGGCGAGGATCTCGTCGGCCGTGCGCTTGGTGTTGACGATATCGGCCTGAAGATTGTGATTGAAGAATTCGAAGCGGTTGCGGCCCATGCTCTTTGCCCGATAGAGCGCGATATCGGCATTGATCAGCACTTTGCGGGCATCGACATGGATGCCGTTTGCGAGCGCGACACCGATCGACACGCCGCAGCGGCAGGAGAAACCCTGGAAATCGATCGGCTGGCGCATTTCCTCGATGATCCGCGCCGAGAGCTCGGCCATCTGCGCGTCGTCGACATCGACGGCGAGGATGACGAATTCGTCGCCGCCGATACGCGCGACGATATCGCTGCCGCGGACGTTCCTGGCGAGCACCCTCGAGGCGTGCACGAGCATGGCGTCGCCGGCGGCATGGCCGAGCGTGTCGTTGATTTCCTTGAAGCGGTCGAGGTCGATATGAAGGATCGCGAATTTCTGCCGCTGCAGGACGCCGTCTTTGGTCAGGGTTTCGAGCGCGATGTCGAGCTTGCGCCGATTGGCGAGCGCGGTCAGCGGATCGTGCAGCGAGTTGTGTTCGATCCTGTTCTTGGCAAGCTCGAGCTCGATATTCTTGGCGACTGCCTCGTCCTTGGCTGCCTTCAGCCGGATCGTCATCAGCACGTCTTCGGTGGCGTCGAAGGCGATGCCCATGATCTTCATCTCGCCGCTCGCCGTCTGGTGGACCTTGCCGACCGAGCGTACGTAGCGCACCGAGCCGTCGCCCGCGATCACGCGGCAGACGAGGGTATGCGTATCGCCCGGCTGCTTGAAATAGCGCGCACTTTCGAGCGCCAGGCCCCGGTCCTCGGGATGGATGCAGCCGAGCCATGTCTCCTCGGTCATGAAGCCGTGGCGGGGTTCGAGCCCGTAGAGCTCGTACATTCGCTCGTTCCAGATCGAACCGCCCCGATGGGGCCGCGCCTCCCAAATGCCGCACTGATAGGAATTGAGCGCCAGATCGAGCCGGCTCGAAAGCTCGGCGAGCTGCCCCTCGCGGCTCGAAAGCTCTTCGAGCGCCAGCTCCAGCTCGGCATTCTTGACCTCGCTCGTATCCTTGGCCCGGCGCAGATTGTCGGTCGTCTCCGCATCGGCAGTCACGTCCCAGACAATGCCGATCGTCTTGCCCGTGCCGCCGGCATCCGTATAGAAGGCGCCGACCGAGCGCAGGTGGCGGATGCCGCCACCGGCAAGCATGACGCGGTATTGCCCCGTGCAGGCGGCGCCGGCGATGCTGCAGCTGAAGAAATGCACTTCGGCAATTTCGCGGTCGTCGGGCAGGATCGCCGCCAGCCATTCGTCGAGCGGCCTGGCTCCTTCTTCCGCCGTCTTGCCGTGCAGGGCTGCGGCACGGGCGTCCCAGAGCACGCTATTGGCGTGATCCTGCAGTTCCCAGATGCCGATATTGGAGGATTCAAGTGCCAGATTGAGCCGCTGCGACAGTTCCAGCAGTTTTGCTTCGCGCGTCTCCAGCTCGGTGATGTTGCGGTTGCGTTCGCCGAGCAGCAGCGTCACGAAGAAGATCGGGATGATGATGATGCAGCCGGCGGCGAGGACGATCAGGCGCAGCTCGGTCCGGTTCTCCGGGATTGCCTCCCAGCCGCCGGTCGGCACGGCGGAAACCTCCCACTTGCCCCCGGCAAAGGCGATTTTCCGGCGCACCGGATCCTTGCCGTCCATATCGGGCGGGCCGAAGAAAGGTGCCACTGCCGCGCCTGCCGTGCCGATATCCCGGATGGCGATCGAGAGATGATCGAGATGCGGATAGCGTTCCTGGTTCTCGCGGTCGCGGGCCGGCAGCAGCCCCGCCGCCTCATAAAACATCTTCTGGTCGATGGTGACTTCGACCGCGCCCCAGATCCGCCGCTCGCCGTTCTCCTTGACGAAGACGGGGAAGAAGATGGCGAAGGCATCCCGCCCGTCGGCCTGGATCGGACCATAAAAACGCGCTGTCTGATCGCCGGCCGCCGTCGTCATTGCCTGGCGCGAGAAGAGGGCCTCGCGAACGTCGCGGCCTATACGCTCGCTCCCCGATTGCGGCGGATGAACGTCTTTGACGATGAAGTCGGGTGCGACGGCGATATGAATGAAAGGCGGGTTCTGGATCAGCAGCCAGTTGATCTGGCGTTCCATTTCCTCCCCATTCGCGGTGCTGGTGAGGGAGATCAGGTTCGAAAGATCGCGGACGATGCTAAGGTCCATGCTGATCTGCGCCATGACGCGGGCGCGAATGAGATTCGTCTCGTTTTCGGTGCGGATATGAAGTTCGCGTACATAAGACGCAGTATTGGCCCGGTCGAGAGCGACGCCCACCATGATAACGACGAGGGCGGCAAGCGACGAAACCAGAAAAGAGACGCGGGTATTCTTCAACACGCGCCGAAACTGCTTGTTGTCGCCCAGCCTGGATAGCAAGATAAGACCCTCGTGTTCGCGAGCAACTGTAGGGCCCGAGGGTTAATTTACGCTTGCCCGCATTCGATGCCGGACAGTTCGGGGAGGAGGAGAAAGACACGGTTAACGCGCTGTCTTGATTATATTTAAAATCCTATTCATCAATTGGGCGGGAAAAGCCATTCTTACGGGCAATTTTCGCCATATTCAGGAGCTTATCTGTGGCCGGTCATGTTCTCGTGCAGCGCTTCAAAAGGATTGTCGCCATGCGTTTCGTCGTCGCCACGCTTTTGGCTACAGCAAGCTTCCTGTCGCCGATGAGCGGCTTTGCCGAGAGCGCCGATGTGGAGGCGACGATCAAGAAGGTCGATACGGCAAATCTCGTGCTGACGCTCGATGACGGCAAGACCTATCAGGCGCCCGAGGAATTCAATTTCGACGGTCTCGAAGCCGGCGTGAAGGTGATCGTCTTCTATACCGAGGTCGACGGAAAGCGCGTCATCAACGATCTCGATATCGTCAAGTAGGCGGGCTTGACGGAGGCGCGTCGCGTAGGATTATGCGGCGTGCCTTCCTTTGACCGCATCCCATTGTCCCGACATAGCTGCATAAGCCTAGACGATGCTTACAGCCAGGCGATCGTCCGCTCGCCGGTGTCGATCCTGACGATCTGATCCTGCGGGATCCCGCCTTCGGCAGCGGTGCTCTTCGGCAGGTCGGCGATCATCTGGAACAGCGTTCGGATGACGCCGCCATGGGTGACGCAGACCGTCGGGCGATCGACGGAACTCAGCCATGAGCCGGTGCGCCAGGATAGGATTTCATAGCTTTCCGCGTCGTCGCCCGGCGGGATGAAGTCCCATTTCGAGGCGTTGCGTTCGGCCACCCTTTCGCGCTGCGTCGCCTTCAATTCCTTGAGCGTCGAGCCTTCCCACTCGCCGAAGGATATCTCCACCAGCCTGGGATCGGTGCGGTAGGCGAGCGGCGGCAGCCCCATTGCGGCGCGCATGATCTCCATGGTCGCGCGCGTGCGCCCGAGCGGGCTTGCGACGAAATCGAATTCGCCGACCGTGTCGCCGAGGATTTCCGCAAGGGCAATGCCGTTCTGCCGGGCCTGCTCGAGGCCGACGGCATTCATCGGAACGTCCTTCTGACCCTGCAGGCGGCGCTCGGCATTCCAGTCGGTCTGGCCGTGTCTGATCACGTAGATAAGCACGGTCTCGGCTCCGTTTATGGAGAAATCAGTCCTTGACGACCGAAATGTCGGGTGCGTCGACCGCCTTCATGCCGATGACATGATAACCGCTGTCGGCGTGGTGAACTTCGCCCGTGACGGAGCGTGACAGATCGGAGAGGAGATAGAGGCCGACATCGCCGACTTCCTCGATGGTGACGGTACGGCGCAGCGGCGCATTGTACTCGTTCCACTTCAGAATGTAGCGGAAATCGCCGATGCCCGAGGCTGCGAGCGTCTTGATCGGTCCGGCCGACACGGCGTTGACGCGGATGTTCTGTGGCCCGAGGTCGACGGCGAGGTATTTGACGCTGGCTTCGAGCGCGGCCTTGGCGACGCCCATGACGTTGTAGTTCGGCATCACCTTTTCCGCACCGTAATAGGTGAGGGTGAGCATCGAACCGCCTTCCGTCATCAGCTTCTCGGCGCGGCGTGCGACCGAGGTGAAGGAATAGACGGAGATCTGCATCGTCTTGGCGAAGTTGTCGGCCGAGGTGTCGACGTAGCGGCCGGTCAGCTCGTCCTTGTCGGAGAAGCCGATCGCGTGCACGAGGAAGTCGATCTTGCCCCACAGCTTCTCGACGTTTGCGAAAACCTCGTCGATGGTGGATTCGTCGGCGACGTCGCAGTGGCCGACGAGCGTCGCGCCGATTTCAGCCGCGAGCGGCTCGACGCGCTTCTTCAGCGCATCGCCCTGATAGGTGAACGCGACCTCTCCGCCCTGTGCATGAATGGCCTTGGCAATACCCCACGCAATCGAACGATTGTTGGCGACACCCATGATGACGCCGCGTTTGCCTGCCATGAGGCCGGATGCTTGAGCCATATTTCGCTCCCTAGGAATCTGATCGATCCTGCCTATGGCATAGGCCGTTAATCGGTTCAAGCTTGGCCGAGATCATCAACTGTTAGGTATCGTAACAAAGGGTGCGAATGTCATAAAAATTTCACAGGAACAGGCCTTCGCGCATGCTCCGCATGAGATCGGTGACTTTGTCGTCGGGTTTTTCCCACAGCATGATGCGCAATTCGACGACCAGATCGCCCCTTCCGCCTTCTTCGCGGGGCAGACCCTGACCGGCAATCCGGATCGTCTTGTCCGAGCCGGACCATGCGGGCACCGTCACGTTCAGCGGCCCGTTCGGGCCATCGATGTGCGCCTCGGTGCCGAGCACGGCATTTTCGATGCTGAGCGGCAATACGGCGTGCAGATCGAAACCGTCGACCCTGAAACGCGGATCGGGCGCGATACGGATGGCGATGACGGCGTCGCCGCGCTGCATGCCCGGCAGCTTGAAACCCTGTCCCTTGAGCCGCACCTCATGGCCGTCCGTGGTGCCGGCCGGCAGGGCGAAGCCGATTTCGCGCCCCTCCGGCAGCGAGGCGGTAACCCAGCTGCCCTTGAGCACGTCGTCGATCGTGACCGTCGCTGTCGCCACCTCGTCAGGCGCCTTTTCGGCAGCCGCATCCTTGGCCCCGGTGAAACGGCGCACCAGCGACGTCAGAATGCTGAGCGGCAGCGACAGGTTGGCGCCGGCATTGGCCGCGGTGTCGCCGGGCTCGCCGTCGCCCTTCATGTCGTTCTCGGCGGTCTCGCCATCCGGGCGCTTGCCGGCCTCGGCCTGCGTCTGGCTCTGTGTTTGCTGCTGCGGGGCCTGCTGATATGGAGCCTGCTGATAGGGAGCCTGCTGGGCGCGGCTCTGCGCCTGGCCGCCGGCAGCCGCACGCGCGCCGAAGATGCGCTCCACCATTTCTTCAGCGGCTTCGCCGGAGCCGGCCTGTTGCTTGGCGCTGTCGGCAGCCGCCTTCTGGGCGGCGCGCGCCAGCTCTTCCATCACACGTTCGGCATTGGCCTGCGCCGCCTTGGCGCGGACGGCGGCTTCGCGGGCAGCCTGGCGCTGCTGCATGATCGTTTGTTCCTGCTTCTTGGCTTCCGCCATGCGCACGGCATTGTCGAACAGGCTGCGCTTGCGCGGATCCTTCAGCGTCTCGTAAGCGCGGCCGATTTCGGCGAACCGGGCGGCCGCCGTCGGATCGTCCCTGTTATGATCGGGATGGACGGCTTTGGCCATGTTGCGCCAGGCCGCCTTGATCTCGTCTGCCGCCGCGTCGCGCTTGACGCCAAGAATCTTATAAGGATCGCGCATGTAAACCGCCGGTGTTGTGATGCGGCAGGCCCATGTCCTTGCCCGGCATCCCCGCCCAATATCTAAAGTCCAATATCAACTCGTCAGCCGCCACCCGCCGCAAAGGCAGGGAGAGCCGTTCTCAGCCCCGATCGTGCGGCCGAGTTGCTAATCACTTCTTATTTCTATTGGGAGACAGGAGATGTTTTGCCCCGAATGGTTAGCTCTTTGCTAAGCATTCGGCAGAACGCGACCGGCCGTTAACTTCCGGAGCGCCGTGATTCTTTCTGGCGCGCAAAGACGCCGCAGGGCTTTGGCTTGTGCGGTAGGGGAGGGGTGATTCCCGGGGATCAATCAGCTTTCCGGCTGGAAGCTCAGGAGCTGCCAGTTGCCGCCGCCGACGAGGCAGGTCTTGCCGTAGAATTTGGCGATGCCGACATAGGAATGGCGCGTCGTGCGGAACTGGCGGCAGACCTGGCCGGATTCATTGTTCTCGACGATCGTATCGATGACGCCGGCGCTGCCCGTCGATGCATTCGCCCAGGGGAGCGGCTGGCCTTCAAGCTTATGCACGTCGGCCGAGGTCACGGCGTTGCGCACGGTCATTTCGTCGGAGAGCGTATCGGTGCTCGGCGGCGTCTGCGGCACGGTTCCGGTTGCCACCGACCGGTCGACCTTGGCTTCACTCAGAAAATCCATCCCGCCTGCAAGGCAGCCGGAAAGCGACAGCATCGCGATGCCCATGACCAAGAACGCGCTGCCGCGTCGCCGCAGGGCCTTTGTATGGCGATATGACTTTGCTATGACTTCCACCCTGCATCCTGTCCAGTTATGAAAAGCTGGGCGATTTTTGAATAATCCGGGGCATTTGAGCTAATATGTCGGCAAACGAGTTAACAAGCGGTGACTTTACCGAAAGTGGCGAGCCCTTCAAGCTTTTTGCCGAATGGCTGAAAGAAGCGGAGGCTTCCGAGCCCAACGATCCCAATGCCGTGGCGCTCGCCACGGTCGATGAGGATGGTCTTCCCAATGTCCGCATGGTTCTCCTGAAGGGATTCGATGACGACGGTTTCGTCTTCTACACCAATTTCGAGAGCCAGAAAGGTCGTGAAATCTTGGGGCAGAAAAAAGCCGCCATGTGTTTCCACTGGAAAAGCCTGCGCCGCCAGGTCCGGCTGCGCGGCCCGGTCGAGATCGTGACCGATGGCGAGGCGGACGCCTATTTCAAAACACGCGCCCGCGGCAGCCGCATCGGCGCCTGGGCGTCCAAACAGTCCCGCCCGCTCGAAAGCCGGTTTGCGCTGGAGAAGGCCGTGGCGGAATATACCGCGCGTTATGCCCTCGGCGATATCCCGCGCCCCGCCCACTGGTCCGGTTTCCGCATCCGCCCCACCTCGATCGAATTCTGGAAGGACCAGAAATTCCGCCTGCACGATCGCATCGAATTCCGCCGGCCGTCGCCGGAAGGCGAATGGGAAAAGGTGAGAATGTATCCCTGACGGGCTTACCGGCCCATGAGCTTCAGCGGTATGCCGGAGGCGAGTGCGGAGACGTAGCGTCGCTTCTGGTAGAAGCCGTTGAGCGAAATGCGCGGCAGATAGGTCGTCCGGCCGACAGCCGGTAGCCCCGGCTGCGTGGTGACGGCGACCCCAAAGCCGAGATTGCCGGCAATCCGCGCCTCGCGGCCGGTCGCGGCCTCAGGCGTGCCGTAGGGATAGGCGATCGTCGTCGGGCGATTGCCGGTCAGCGCCTCGATGTAATCGGCCGACACCTGCATCTCGATTCTCGCTTCGGCTTCCGGCAGGCGGGCAAGCGCGCGATGGCTAATCGTATGCGCGCCGAGCGCTGCGAGCGGACGCCCGGCGAGCCATTGCAGCTCGCCGGGACCCATCACCAGGTCGCGCGTGATATCCGTCGGCTCGATGCCATTCTCCCGCGCCAGCAGGTCGATGGCGGCGACGGCGCGGGCCTCGTCGGAGCGGTGGATATAGGCGGCGAAACGGTCGAAGGCATTCCATTGCTGCTGCGGGTTGTCGAGCCCGAGGCGCTCCTTGCCGCGGCCGAAATCGAAACGCAGCTCCGGCGCCTGGCGCAGCAGGATGGCGAGCGTTTCCCACCAGATGCTGTGCGAGCCCTCGGCAAACCCTTCGGCGACGAACACCGTGAACGGCGCCTGATGCCGCTCGAAGACCGGCAGCGCGTGCTCCAGATTGTTGCGGTATCCATCGTCGAGCGTGAAGGCTGCGAATGGCCGCGCACCCTCGGGCTCCGCCAGCAATGCCGGCACCGCATCGAGCGGTACGAAGCGGTAGCCTTCCCGCCTCAGCTGCCGCAGTGTTCCATCGAGAAAGCCGGGCGTGATTTCGAGATGCGCGTTCGGCTCGAAGGCCTGGGGCGCGTGCGGACGGACATGATGCAGCGTGAAGACGACGCCGCGACCGCGCGCCGCGCGCATCCGGCCGGCCGAGGCGAGAAACCAGGATGCCTCCAGCCCGGCGGCGATCGCCGCGCGTTTTGCCAGTCGCTTCCATTGTCCCGTCATGCGGCGCCCGCCCATTTGAGCAATTCCGACAAAAATGCGCAGTGCCTTTGCATCAGGAATGCGTGAAAACGAAGAGAGAGCATTTTCGGCTTGGAGAAATCGGAAAATGCTCTAGGTTTGCCGAAACTAGCAGGCGCAACTTAAGCCTTGCTGAATCCCGACATAGCACAGGTTTCTTCATGCCTTGTTAACCAAGACGATGAAAAGACTAGAAAATTAGTAGGCGTTGCCTCAAAGTCGCGCCAAACTTGCGGCTTCTGTCACATTACGGCACAAGTGCCGGTCTTATCGAGAGCCAGCGCATTGAGGGGAAGTGCATGAGAAAGCTTTTGGCGGCTGTTTTGACCGTAACGCTTGCCGTTTCGGCGCCGCTTGCCGCCCTTGCCGGCAGTGCTTCGCTGATCCTCGATGCCCGCACCGGCAAGGTTCTTGCCTCCGAGAACGCCGACACGCTGAACCATCCCGCCTCGCTGACGAAGATGATGACGCTTTACCTCACCTTCGAGGCATTGAAGCGCGGGAAGATCAGCTGGGATACGCCGATCAGGATGTCGAAATACGCCGCCGCGCGGCCGCCGACCAAGCTTGGCGTCAAGGCGGGCGGCACGATCACCGTGCGCGAGGCGGTCTATGGAATGATCGTCAAATCGGCCAATGATGCCGCCGCCGCCATGGGCGAGAAGCTCGGCGGTTCGGAAAGCGGCTTTGCCCGGATGATGACGGCGAAGGCCCGCCAGCTCGGCATGAGCCGCACCGTCTTCGTCAACGCTTCCGGCCTGCCGAATTCGCGCCAGGTGACGACGGCGCGCGACATGTCGACGCTCGCCGTGGCGCTGATGAAGAACTATCCGAACGAGTACCGGCTTTTCTCGGCGGCAAGCTTCAATTTCCGCGGCCGGACCGTCCGCGGCCACAACAATCTCATGTATCGCTACCAGGGCATGGACGGCATCAAGACGGGTTACACCAATGCCTCCGGCTTCAACCTCGTCAGCGCCGTCAAGGACGGCAACCGCCGCGTCGTCGGCGTCGTGCTCGGCGGCCGCACCGCCCGCAGCCGCGACGACAAGATGGCAGCATTGCTCGACCGCTATCTCGGCCGCGCCTCGTCCTCCGGCGGCGCAAGGCTGGTTGCGAGCGTCGGCGTTAAAGAGCCTGTCGAAGTCGCTTCGGCAGCAGAGGCCTCCGATGTTCCGGTGCCGGCAAACGCGCCGCGCTCGACCATCGAGATCGCGCCGAAGAACACGGCTCCCGAAAGCCTGGCTTACGCCGATGATGCCGTTGTGCCGCTCGAACGTCCGACCGCGATGGACGAGATCCTGAATGCCGGCAAGGCGCCGAAGACATCGGCGGAAAAAGTCGGTGGAAACTGGCAGATCCAGATCTCGGCCGCACCCAGCGCCGATGCGGCGCGGGCTCTTCTCGCCCAGGCGCAGTCGGAAGGCGGCGCCCCGCTCGTTTCGGCTTCGCCGTATACCGAGGCTGTCGGGCAGGGCGCGAATAGGATCTACCGCGCCCGCTTCGTCGGCTTCGCCAGCAAGGACGCCGCGCTGTCTGCCTGCGATGCGCTGAAGCAGCGCTCCTATGACTGCATGTTGCTGCCGGACCACGGCTAATTGCCGCGGTAGCTTAGGCAGAGCCACTCTGGACATTCATCGGGAATCAGCGTCTCCTCCATAAACAAAAGGAGAACGCCCATGCTGCGTCGTCTCGCCGATCAGTTCGAAATGTCTTCCTCTGCCTATGCCGCAGCCAACGGCATCGAGCGTGACGCCGATTGGTTTCTGTTGAAGCTGCAGGAGGAAGTGGGTGAACTCACTCAGGCCTGGAACCGGCTGACCGGTCGCGGCCGTCGCAGAGAGCGGACACAGGAAGAACTCGACCGCGACCTTGCCGACGAAACCGCCGATCTGCTCGGCCATATCCTGCTCTTCGCCCGCCGCAACGACATCGACCTCGCCGCCGCGATCGAACGGAAGTGGTTGTTCCAGCCGGTGCAGAAGCCCGACGCGTAAGCGCTTCGCCATCTCCCGGACGGCATCGACGTTAAAGGATTTTGCTCAATCCCGTTACCAGCCAGAAGGTAAGCGCCGAAATCATCGCCGCCGCCGGCAGGGTCACGACCCACGCGACCACGATATTGCCTGCGAGCCCCCACCGGACGGCAGACACGCGCCTCGCTGCGCCGACGCCGATGATAGCGCCGGTAATGGTGTGCGTCGTCGAAACCGGTATGCCGAGCCATGTGGCGCCGAAGAGTGTCAAAGCGCCGCCCGTTTCGGCGCAGAAGCCTTGCATCGGATTGAGCCTCGTGATCTTCGACCCCATCGTGTGAACGATGCGCCAACCACCGAACAGCGTGCCGAGGGCCATTGCGGCTTGGCAGGAAAGAACGACCCAGAACGGCACGTGAAAGCTGCCGCCGAGGTAGCCCTGCGAGTAAAGAAGCACGGCAATGATGCCCATGGTCTTCTGTGCGTCGTTGCCGCCATGGCCGAGCGAATAAAGGGACGCCGATACGAATTGCAGGAAACGAAACGACCGGTCGACTGCAAACGGGGTCTGCCGGATGAAGGCCCAGGAAACGATCAGAATTAGAAACAGCGCCAGAAGAAAGCCGATCATCGGCGACATGACGATCGCGGCCGCGGTCTTGAGAAGACCGCTCCAGACGATCGAACTCAATCCTGCTTTGGCAAGGCCCGCTCCGACCAGCCCGCCGACCAGCGCATGGGAGGAACTGGAGGGAATGCCGAATATCCAGGTCACGACGTTCCAGACGATGGCGCCGATCAGCGCTGCGAAAATGACCTGCGGCGAGACGATCGCCGGATCGATGATGCCGGTTCCGAGCGTCTCGGCCACATGCAGCCCAAAGAACAGGAAGGCGATGAAATTGAAGAAGGCAGCCCAGAAGACCGCATATTGCGGCCTCAGGACCCGCGTCGATACGATCGTCGCAATCGAATTGGCAGCATCATGCAGGCCGTTGAGAAAATCGAACAGCAGGGCGACGCCAATCAGGCCGACGAGAAGGGGAAGGGCGAGCGCGGCGTCCATCAGACATTCTCGATCACGATGCCGCTGATCTCGTTGGCGACATCCTCGAAACGGTCGACCACCTTTTCCAGCTCGCCATAGATTTCGCTGCCGATCATATAGGCCATCGGATTGTTGGCGCCGTGCCGGCGAAACAGATCCTTGAGGCCCTGCTCGTGCAGTTCGTCGGACCGGCCTTCCACGCGGGTGACCTGCTCGACGATGGCGGAGAGCCGCGGCGCGTTGGCGTT
The DNA here is from genome assembly GCF_002531825.1 of Rhizobium sp. J15. Classification (GTDB taxonomy): domain Bacteria; phylum Pseudomonadota; class Alphaproteobacteria; order Rhizobiales; family Rhizobiaceae; genus Rhizobium. The sequence goes on from NZ_NWSX01000012.1 coordinate 90,087, forward strand.
CATGCGGTCAAGCAGCGGGATCGCCTCGGCAATGAGGTTGGCGGCCTCGACGACGGTCTTGCCCATTTCCTGCATGCCGGGATCGAAGCTGGTCTGCTCGAAGAGACGGATCGTCTTGACGGTCTTGTGCATCATGTCGATCGCGTCATCCATGGACTGGATGAGATCCTTGATATCGCCGCGATCGAAGGGCGTGATGAAGCTACGCCGCACGGCCTGCATGACTTCACGCGTGATATCGTCCGCCTGATCTTCCAATCTCACGATCGTCTCGCATTGGCGTTCGATCTCGATGCCGGACAGCAACCTGTCGAGCGCCTGTGCGGCGTCGACGATTGTCCTCGAATGCCGTTCGAAGAGAGCGAAAAACCGGTCTTCGCGCGGCATCAATTTCCGAAACCAACCAAGCATGAGGACCTCGCGATTCTTGGTCTGCGCTAAGACAGCGAAAGCGGTCCGCCATCCGTGACGGCCGTGTCCTAACGCCTATCTCTTTGAAGAGATAGGGGCGAATTCAGATTTATGACAGATTTATGACAATGCTGGCTTAAAAGAGATGCTCGCTCATCTCCCTCGCAGCCGCTATTCTGGTGCAGCGTCCGCTCTCTCAGGCGAATTTGTACCGGTAGAATTTGCTGTCCACCGGCATCAGCGGAAACAAGCGGGGCAGGTCGGCCTTCGCGATCTCGACAAAGCCGTTCTTCTCGTAGAAGCGATGCGCGGCGACGAACTTGTCGGTCGTGCCGAGAAAGATATCGGTGAGGCCGGCATCCCTGGCGTGGGCGAACAGGCGGTCGAGAAGCCGCGCCGCCACGCCGTGTTCGCGGCCGCGAACCTCGGCGGCGACGAACATCTTGCGCAATGCCGCCTGGCCGTTGCCGATATCCTTGAGCCCGAGCGTGCCGACGATCGCGCCGTCCTTGACGGCGACCCAGAACTGCCCTTTGCCGGACTGATAGTAATCCGGGATGACCCTGAGATCGGGCTGCGCATCCGCGGTGATATTGATGCCGAACTCCTCGCGCTGGATCGGCAGGATTACCGAAAGCACGTCATCGGCGTCGTCGGCGGTAAAAGCTCTAATTTCGATTTCCGCCATCGACGATCCCTCTGCCTCAGGCCTGCGTGCCGCCGACGGTGATCTGATCCATGCGCAGATGCGGCTGGCCGACGCCGACCGGAACCCACTGGCCGGCCTTGCCGCAATTGCCGATGCCGGTATCGAGCTTCATGTCGTTGCCGATCATCGAGACCCGCTTCATCGCGTCCGGCCCGTTGCCGATCAGCATTGCCCCCTTGATCGGCGCGCCGATCTTGCCGTTCTCGATCAGATAGGCTTCGGTGCAGCCGAAGACGAACTTGCCGGAGGTGATGTCGACCTGGCCGCCGCCGAAGGAGACGGCATAGACGCCCTTCTTCACCGAGGCGATGATCTCTTCGGGCGTCTTGTCGCCGCCGAGCATATAGGTGTTGGTCATGCGCGGCATCGGCACATGGGCATAGCCTTGGCGGCGGCCGTTGCCGGTGGGCTGCATGCCCATCAGCCGGGCGTTCTGCCGGTCCTGCATGTAGCCGACGAGCTTGCCGTTTTCGATCAGCACGTTGTAGCCGGACGGCGTGCCTTCGTCGTCGATGGTGATCGAGCCGCGGCGGCTGTCGATCGTGCCGTCGTCGACGACGGTGACGCCGGGTGCGGCGACCATCTGGCCGAGGAGGCCGGCGAAAGCCGACGTCTTCTTGCGGTTGAAATCGCCTTCCAGTCCGTGTCCGACGGCCTCGTGCAGCATTACGCCCGGCCAGCCGGAGCCGAGAACGACGTCCATTGTGCCCGCCGGCGCGTCGATCGCCTCGAGATTGACGAGCGCCTGGCGCAATGCCTCGTCGGCACCCTGCTTCCAGCTTCCGGTCGCGATGAAATCGCCGAAGCCGATGCGGCCGCCCTGGCCATAGGAGCCGCTTTCCTGCCGGTCGCCATCGCCGACGACGACGGAAATGTTGATGCGCGTCATCGGGCGGATATCCTGCACGCGGCGGCCATCGGCACGCAGGATGTCGACCACCTGCCAGCTCGCCGCCACCGAAGCAGTGACTTGCCGCACCTTGTCGGTCTTGTTTCTGAGATAGGCGTCGATATCGGTCAGCACCTTTACCTTCTCCTCGAAGGTCGGCGAGCCGATCGGATTTTCGTCGGTGTAGAGTTTGCGGTTCGTGCCTTGCGGTGCGGCCGCGTAAGCGCCGGAATAACCGCGCGTCACGGCGCCGACCGCATCGGCTGCGCGCTTCAGCGCCGAGACGGAAAGATCCCCGGCATGGGCATATCCGACCGCTTCGCCGGCAACCGCGCGCAGGCCGAAGCCCTGTTCGGTGTTGAAGCTGCCACCCTTCAGCCTGCCATTGTCGAAGGTCAGCGCTTCCGCCTGCGCATGCTCGATGAAGAGTTCGCCGTCATCGGCGCCAGACAGCGCCTCGGCGACATGCTTGCGCATCGCCGCTTCGTCGGCATCGAAAAGCGTCAGGAGATCGGTGGTCATGTCTTATGCTCCGCTGAAGAGCAGGAGTGCTCAAAGCCGATGTAGGTCTGATGGATTGTCCGAGCAAGGCCCAGCTGTCAGGGCAGGGCGTCGAAGCCCTCGGCGAAGCCCTTGAGATCGACGGGAATGCCGATTCCTTCTTCCGGCGTCTGGAAGACGATGAAGGTCGCCTGCGCACCGCTGCGGAAAGTCTTGAGCAGTTCGTCCTCGAGCACGACTTCGGCATAGCAGCCGTCGGCGAAGCAGCGCACGAAATAGGCGCGGCCGATATCCTTGCCGTCGACATTGAGCCCAAGTCCGTTCGGCAGAAGCACGCCCAGCGGTGCAAGCACGCGCAGGATCTTCGATTTGCGGTCTGCCGTCTTCAGCACGACCACGGAAAGTCCGACTTCCGGCCGGTCCTCGGCGATGACGTTCTGCATCAGCGCGCATTGTTCGGCCGAAGCGCCGGCCGGCTTGTCGCAGACGACCGACCACGCGCCATGATTGGATTTCACTGTGCCGGGTGCCTGCGGCTGCGTTTGGCCCGGGGTTACCTGTTCGACATTCGGAGTGGCGGGTGCCGGCTGCTGCGGCGCCGGAGCAGGGGCGGCGGCCGGCGGTTTTGCCTGCGAGGGAGCGGCGGGCTGCTGTGCGAAAACGGGCGTCGTCGCAGCGGCCGCGATGCTGGCGGTCAGAAGAAGCGACCGCGCGAGGGAACGGAAACCCATGAAAACCTCTGGATATCGAATCATTGCCGCTATTGTTGAAGCCGCCCATGGAAAATGAAAAGCCCCACCCCGTGAAAACCGGGGGACTGCGGCAGAAATTGGACCTTTCGGCAAGAATGTGCGGCGGCCGGATTGGCCGGAAAGGCGGTTTTTCATATGCTGATGAAAAACTTGGGATGTTTTGGCGTCCCGGCTGCCTGCTCTTTAAGCAAAAATGCCGCATAGACAATTGCTCTGGCCTGTTGCGGCAAATGCCAAACTGTGGTTTGAAGCGCTGAAGATGGCAAGGATTCTGCGTTCGATTTTGCAGGTCAAGCGCTCGAGGGAGATAATAAGGTGATGAAGAAGGCTTATGCAGCTCTGACCGCGCTGGTCTGTCTGCTTTTTGCTTCCGGCACATATGCCGACCAGCCGATGCCGTGGCAGGCGACGTTGCAGCCGGCGGCGACGCCGATCATGCGGGATATCCACTGGTTCGAACAATATACCCTGTGGTTTATCGTTCCGATCACGCTCTTCGTTCTGATCCTGCTCATTGTCGTCTGCTTCAAGTTCCGCGCCAGCGCGAACCCGGTGCCGTCGAAGACGAGCCACAACACGCTGATCGAAGTCGTCTGGACCGTGGGGCCGGTCCTGGTGCTGCTCTTTCTCGCCATTCCCTCCTTCAATCTTCTGACGGCGCAGCTGACGCTGCCTGAAAACCCCGACGTCACGGTCAAGGCGACCGCCACCCAGTGGCAGTGGAATTATGAATATGAGGGTTCGGGCGAAACGCCGCTCGCCTTCGATTCCTACCTGCTGAAGGACCAGGACCGCGCCGCCGCCGGCAAGGAAGACAAGTCGGTCTATCCGCGCCTTCTCGCCGTCGACAACGAGCTGGTTCTGCCTGTCAACAAGACGGTGCGCGTTCTCGTGACCGCGGCGCCGACCGACGTTATTCATGCTTTCGCCATGCCGTCCTTCGGCGTCAAGATCGATGCCGTACCGGGCCGCCTGAACGAAACCTGGTTCAAGGCGGAGCGCGAAGGCCTGTTCTATGGCCAGTGTTCCGAGCTCTGCGGCAAGGACCATGCGTTCATGCCGATTGCCATCCGCGTCGTCTCCGAGGACAAGTACAAGCAGTGGCTGACCACGGCCGCCAGCGACCTGCCCGGCGCCTATAAGACACTCATGGCCGCAACCGATGGTCCCGCAAAGACCGTCGACGTCGCCGAAAACGCCGCACAGTAATAAAGGGGATCGGGACAATGGCTGGACCTTCCGCTCACGACGATCATTCTCATGGTCACGCTCACCATGACCACGCACATGACGATCACCATGATCATGGGCATAAGCCGGGCTTCGCCAATCGCTGGCTCTTCTCGACGAACCACAAGGACATCGGCACACTCTACCTGATCTTCGCGATCATTGCCGGCATCATCGGCGGCGCACTTTCCGTCGCCATGCGCATGGAGCTGCAGGAGCCGGGCATCCAGATCTTCCACGGTCTCGCCTCGATGGTCTACGGCTATGAGGGCGATGCCGCGATCGACGGCGCCAAGCAGATGTTCAACATGTTCACGACGGCGCACGCGCTGATCATGATCTTCTTCATGGTCATGCCGGCGATGATCGGCGGCTTCGCCAACTGGATGGTGCCGATCATGATCGGCGCGCCCGACATGGCCTTCCCGCGTCTGAACAACATTTCCTTCTGGCTGATCGTTCCCGCCTTCATTCTCCTGCTGCTGTCGATGTTCGTCGAAGGTCCGGCAGGCGCCTACGGCACGGGCGGCGGCTGGACGATGTATCCGCCGCTGGCGACGAGCGGCACGCCCGGACCAGCCGTTGATCTTGCGATCTTCGCGCTCCACATCGCCGGCGCCTCGTCGATCCTCGGTGCGATCAACTTCATCACCACGATCCTCAACATGCGCGCCCCCGGCATGACGCTGCACAAGATGCCGCTGTTTGCCTGGTCCGTGCTGATCACCGCCTTCCTGCTCTTGCTGTCGCTGCCGGTTCTGGCAGGCGGCATCACCATGCTGCTGACCGACCGCAACTTCGGCACCACCTTCTTCTCTCCGGAAGGCGGCGGCGACCCGATCCTCTACCAGCACCTCTTCTGGTTCTTCGGTCATCCCGAGGTCTACATCCTCATCCTGCCGGGCTTCGGCATGATCAGCCACATCATCTCGACCTTCTCGAAGAAGCCGATCTTCGGTTACCTCGGCATGGCCTATGCCATGGTCGCGATCGGCGCCGTCGGCTTCGTCGTCTGGGCCCACCACATGTACACGGTCGGCCTTTCGCTCGATGCGCAGCGTTACTTCGTCTTCGCGACGATGGTCATCGCCGTTCCGACGGGCGTGAAGATCTTCTCCTGGATCGCGACGATGTGGGGCGGTTCGATCTCGTTCCGCACGCCAATGCTCTGGGCGATCGGCTTCATCTTCCTGTTCACGGTCGGCGGCGTCACCGGCGTCCAGCTTGCCAATGCCGGTCTCGACCGGTCGCTGCATGACACCTATTACGTCGTGGCTCACTTCCACTACGTTCTGTCGCTCGGCGCCGTCTTCGCGATCTTCGCCGGCTGGTATTACTGGTTCCCGAAGATGACCGGCTACATGTACAGCGAGTTCGTCGGCAAGCTGCACTTCTGGATCATGTTCATCGGCGTCAACCTGGTGTTCTTCCCGCAGCACTTCCTCGGCCTCGCCGGCATGCCGCGCCGCTACATCGACTATCCGGATGCATTCGCCGGCTGGAACTACGTCTCGTCCGTTGGCTCCTACATCTCGGCCTTCGGCGTACTGGTCTTCCTCTACAGCGTCTTCGAAGCCTTCGCCAAGAAGCGCGTCGCAGGCGACAATCCGTGGGGCGAGGGCGCAACGACGCTCGAATGGCAGCTGCCTTCGCCGCCGCCCTATCACCAGTGGGAACAGCTTCCGCGCATCAAGTAAATCGCGCGGAACATCAGGACGCCGCATCCGATACGGCGTCCTGATCCGGAGAAATTCAGGACTGAATGATGACGGTTATCGACAATCACGAGGTGTTTGCAGAGGACGGCGAGATGTCGGAAGCAAGCGCGCGCGATTATTTCGAACTCTTGAAGCCGCGGGTCATGTCGCTCGTGGTCTTCACTGCCTTTGCCGGCCTCGTGCTGGCGCCGGGTCACATCAATCCCGTCCTCGGCCTGATCGCCATCCTCTGCATCGCTGTCGGCGCCGGTGCCTCCGGCGCGCTCAACATGTGGTACGATGCCGATATCGACGCCATCATGAGCCGCACGGCCAACCGTCCGATCCCGGCCGGCCGCGTGGCCCCCTCCGAAGCGCTGGCCTTCGGCCTGGTGCTGTCGGGCTTTTCGGTCGTGATCCTCGGCCTTGCCGTCAATTGGCTTTCGGCCGGCATCCTCGCCTTCACCATCTTCTTCTATGCCGTCGTCTACACCATGTGGCTGAAGCGCTCGACGCCGCAGAACATCGTCATCGGCGGCGCCGCGGGCGCCTTCCCGCCGATGATCGGCTGGGCCTGCGTGACGAACTCGGTGACGATCGAGAGCACCGTCCTCTTCTTCATCATCTTCCTGTGGACGCCAGCGCATTTCTGGGCGCTCGCGCTCTTCAAGATGCGCGATTACGAGGCCGTCGGCGTGCCGATGCTGCCGAATGTTTCCGGTGAGCGCACGACCAAGCATCAGATCGTCGCCTATGCGGTGCTGACCGCCGTCTGCGCGGTCTTGCCGTCCTTCCTCGGTTTCGCGAGCTTCGGTTATGGCCTCGTCGCTGCCGTCCTCGGCGTGATCTTCATATACTGTTCCATCGCCGTCTGGCGCATGCCCGACGGCGATCTGAAGATGATCCCGGCGAAGAAGCTTTTCGGCTTTTCGATCTTCTATCTCTTCGCCGTGTTCTCCGCCTTGATGTTCGACCGGCTGGCCTGGCTGCTGGTCTCGCATGCGGGGGATTGGTTCTGATGGACATGGTCAAGCTCACGGAAACGCAGCGCAAGTCGCGCCGCAACCGCAACATCGCCCTCGGCCTGGTGCTTGCCGGCCTCGTCATCCTTTTCTACGCGATCACCATCGTGAAGTTCAGCGCGGGGATAACGGGATGAGCGAGAACGCTGCCGCGCCGAAGAAGCAGGGCCGCAACAACGGCGCCGTCGTCATGATGTGCCTGAGTTTCGTCTTCGGCATGGGCGCGATGAGCTACGCCGCCGTGCCGCTCTACCGCCTCTTCTGCCAGGTGACCGGCTACAACGGCACGACGCAGCGCGTCGATCAGATGTCGAGCGTCGTTCTCGACCGCAAGATGCGCGTCACTTTCGATGCCAATGTCGCTCCCGGCCTGCAGTGGAATTTCAAGCCGGTCGAGCGCGAGGTCAATCCGAAGATCGGCGAGACCATCCAGGTGAATTTCGTCGCCGAGAACCGTTCGAACGAGGTCCAGCGCGGCCAGGCGGTGTTCAACGTCACGCCGGGCGAAGCGGGCGCCTATTTCAACAAGGTGCAATGTTTCTGCTTTACGGAAACGGACCTGAAGCCGGGCGAGAAGCTGGAAATGCCGGTGGTGTTCTACATCGATCCGGAGATCGTCAAGGCCGTGGAATCGAAAGATATCCATACGGTTACGCTATCATACACGTTCTACCCCAAAGAGGGTCCGAAGCCGGTGGCTTCGAATGAGGGCGGAACGCAGAAGATTGAAAAGAAACTTTGATCAAGGCTTGTTTCCGGCTATGCCGGGAGCGGAGTGAAGGAAGACATCCGGGGATAGCTACATGGCCGATGCTCACCAGAAAAATCACGACTACCACATCATCGATCCGAGCCCGTGGCCGATTCTCGCCTCGCTCGGCGCCTTCATCATGGCGCTCGGCGGCGTCTGCTACATGCGCTACCTCAGCGCAGGCTCTTTCAAATTTGCCGGAATAGAACTGGCCAATCCCTGGCTCTTCTACATCGGCCTGGTGCTGGTTCTTTACGTCATGTACGGCTGGTGGGCCGATACGGTGAAGGAAGCGCACGAAGGCGCCCATACCCGCGTCGTCTCGCTGCACCTGCGCTACGGCATGATCATGTTCATCGCTTCGGAGGTGATGTTCTTCGTCGCCTGGTTCTGGGCCTATTTCGACGCCAGCCTGTATCCGAACGAAGCCATCCAGGCCTCCCGCATGGTCTATACCGGTGGCGTCTGGCCGCCGAAGGGCATCGAAGTGCTCGATCCCTGGCACTTGCCGATCTACAACACCGTCATCCTGCTGCTGTCGGGCACGACGGTCACCTGGGCGCACCATGCGCTGCTGCACAACGACCGGAAGGGCCTGATTCAGGGCCTGACGCTGACCGTGCTGCTCGGTATCTTCTTCTCCTGCGTGCAGGCCTACGAATATGCCCATGCGCCGTTCGCCTTCAAGAGCTCGATCTACGGCGCGACCTTCTTCATGGCGACCGGCTTCCATGGTTTCCACGTTCTGGTCGGCACGATCTTCCTGCTGGTCTGCCTGCTTCGCGCGCTGCGCGGCGACTTCACGCCGAAACAGCATTTCGGCTTCGAGGCGGCCGCCTGGTACTGGCACTTCGTCGACGTCGTCTGGCTGTTCCTGTTCTTCTGCATCTACGTCTGGGGCGGCTGGGGCGCTCCGGTAGCCGCAGGCTGATCGAGGCAGGAAGCAAATCAAAAGGCGGGTGCCATTGGCCCCGCCTTTTTTATTTCAACGCTGGCCTGCCAACCTTTCGAAGGCAGAAGGCTCGGGAATGCCGAGGTCGAGCCGCTGGCGGATCGCCTCGGCGCATTCCAGCGCCGTCAGCACCGAGGTATCGACCTCCATGTCGTAGATGCCCGGGTGATGCACCTCGTGCTGCCAGCGCTGCACCGGTTCGGGGGCGGGAATGTCTTCGGTGGCGCGGAGATACAGTGTCTCGCGCCCCTCCTGGCTGATCTCTCGCCGCTGCATGATCGTTTCGATCGGACAGCGCACGCCGACGAACAGCACGGAAAAACCTTCCAGGCGCCGGGCGCAATCGCCGAGAATGCCGAGCGGTCGCGAATAGCTGTCGTGATGGCCGAGATCGGCCACGACATTAAGCCCCAACCCGGCATGGATGGCGATCGATTCGTAGAGCGCGGCATAGAGGAACGGCACCAGTTCCTCAAGGTCCGGCCGCTCGCCGCCCGGCCGCAGGCCGATGCCGGGCAAGTAACGGTTCGGCGTCATGGCATTGTAGGTATCGACGCCGAGGTTGATCCACGGCCCCTCGAATTGGTCCTGGATTGCGCGTGCAATGCTGGATTTGCCGCTTCGCGGTGCGCCGTTCAGGATAATGATCTGGCCGGCATGGTTGTCATTGGTCATCAGTCTTCTTCTTCTGTTTGGCGCGAATCATTACCGCGCAGGCATTTCCATTCGGGATGCGAATACTTTATGGGAGAGTTAAGGCAGCATCGAATGCAGCGGTCGCAAGAGGCCGCTGGAAGGAACAGCATGAGCGAGGACAGCGCGCATTTTCCCCCCGTCGATCCGGTGAAAACAGGCATCAAGGGCTGCTGCCCGCGCTGCGGCCAGGGCAAGCTGTTCGATGGTTTGCTCGGCCTGAAACCGCGCTGCGCCTCCTGCGGCCTGGATTATTCCTTCGCCGATTCCGGGGACGGGCCTGCCGTCTTCGTCATTCTCATCGTCGGTTTCATCATCATCGGCATGGTGCTGTGGCTGCAGGTGAATTACGGGCCGCCGATCTGGGTGCATATCCTGCTCTTCGGGCCATTGACGATCATCCTCTCGCTGCTCACGCTGCGCTGGTTCAAGGGTATCCTGATCGCCATGCAGTACCGCCATAATGCCCGCGAAGGACGCCTGAGTGACTGATACCGACCATGCCGCGCCGCGCCGCCGGTTGCCCGTCGTCACCGGCATCCTGGTGCTGATCGCACTCGCCATCCTGATTTCGCTCGGAACCTGGCAGGTGCAGCGCCTTTACTGGAAGCAAGGCCTGCTCGCCGATATCGCCGCGCGCGAAGTCTCAGCCCCGGTGCCGCTTGCCGATATCGAAGCGATGGCGGCTGCAGGCGGCGACATCGAATACCGCAAGGTGACAGCCACCGGCCGCTACATCAACAACAAGGAACGGCACTTCTTCGCCACATGGCGCGGTCAGACCGGCTTTTACGTCTATACCCCGCTGGAGCTTGCCGACGGGCGCTATCTCCTCGTCAACCGCGGCTTCGTTCCCTATGAGAACAAAGAGCCTGAAATGCGCATGCAGGGTCAGCTGACGGACCAGCAGACCGTCACCGGCCTGGCCCGCGCCAAGCTCCCGGGCAAGCCTTCCCGGCTCGTGCCTGACAACGATGTCGCCAAGAACATCTTCTACTGGAAGGACCTCGACGTCATGGCCGACAGCGTCGGGCTGGACAAGGCGCGCGTCATCCCGTTTTTCGTCGATGCCGATTCCACGCCCAATCCGGCCGGCCTGCCGATCGGCGGCGTCACCCAGGTCGACCTGCCGAACGATCACCTTCAATACGCTTTCACCTGGTACGGGCTTGCCGCCGTTCTCATCGTCGTGGTCGCGATCTCCTGGTTCCGCAAACCCGGCAAGGCGCCTCGGCAATAGTATCGCTTCAATTCTCGCTTATATTGGGCTAGAGGTCGGTTGCCCCGCACGCGGGGCGTTGCTGTTGAAGCTGGACGTAGCCAAGTTCTCCCTCATTCCTGTGACGAGCACAGGAATGAGGAATTCTGACGGAACAAACATGAATATTGCGGCGAAACCTCCCTTGACGATCAGGCTCTGCGGGCCGCGTGGCTTCTGCGCCGGTGTCGACCGCGCCATCCAGATCGTCGTGCTGGCGCTGAAATCCTACGGCGCGCCGGTCTATGTGCGCCATGAGATCGTCCACAATCGGTACGTCGTCGAGGGTCTCGAGGCCAAGGGCGCCGTCTTCGTCGAGGAGCTCGATGAGATCCCGGCCGAACATCGCGCCCAGCCGGTGGTGTTTTCCGCCCACGGGGTTCCGAAATCCGTGCCGGAGGATGCGGCAAGCCGCAATCTCTTCTATCTCGACGCGACATGCCCGCTGGTTTCCAAGGTCCACAAACAGGCGATGCGCCACAACCGCCTTGGCCGCCATGTCGTGCTCATCGGCCATGCCGGCCATCCCGAGGTGATCGGCACGATGGGTCAGCTGCCGGAGGGGTCGGTTTCGCTGATCGAGACGATCGAGGATGCCGACGCCTATGTTCCCCCCGATCCGGACAACCTCGGCTATGTCACGCAGACGACGCTTTCGGTCGACGATACGGCCGGCGTCATCACCCGCCTGCATGAGCGTTTCCCCAATTTGACGGCGCCGGCGGCCGATTCGATCTGTTATGCGACGACCAATCGCCAGGAAGTGGTGAAGCAGGCGGCCCCCGGCTGCGATCTCTTCGTCATCGTCGGTGCGCCGAATTCTTCCAATTCCAAGCGCCTCGTCGAAGTGGCGCTGAGGGCAGGGGCAAAGAAATCGATCCTGGTGCAGCGCGCCGCCGAGCTCGACTGGGATGATATCGGCGCGATTTCGACGCTCGGCCTTTCCGCCGGCGCCTCCGCGCCCGAGGTGATCGTCAACGAGATCATCGAGGCGTTTCGCGCCCGCTTCGACGCCCGCGTCGAGCTGGCCGAAACGGTGCAGGAAACCGAGAATTTCCTGGTCAATCGCGAATTGCGCAACATCGAGCTGACGGCCGCCGACATGGCCTTCGTCAACGGCTAGGTCGAGCCTCATCGCAGCCCGGCCGTTCGCTCCGGGCAATCCATTATCAACAATGCAAAGACGAGACCTCAATTGGCAGTCTATACCGATATCGCCGAAGACGACCTGAAATGGTTCCTGACCGAATATGATGCGGGAAGCCTGCTTTCCTACAAGGGAATTGCCGAAGGCGTCGAAAACTCCAATTTCCTGCTTCATACCTCGAAGGCACCGCTGATCCTGACGCTCTATGAGAAGCGCGTGGAAAAGAGCGACCTGCCGTTCTTCCTCGGCCTGATGCAGCATCTGTCCGCCCGCGGCCTTTCCTGCCCGCTGCCGCTGCCGCGCCGGGACGGCGCGCTGCTCGGCTCGCTCTCCGGCCGTCCGGCCGCCCTTATCTCCTTTCTCGAAGGCATGTGGCTGAGGAAGCCGGAGGCGAAACATTGCCGCGAAGTGGGTCGCGCGCTTGCCGAGATGCATGTGGCCGGCGATGGCTTCGAGCTGAAGCGCCCGAACGCGCTTTCGATCGACGGCTGGCGGACGCTCTGGGAGAAGTCGGAGGCTCGCGCCCACGAGGTTGAGACCGGTTTGCAGAGCGAGATCGGCGACGAGCTCGATTTCCTCTCCGCCGCCTGGCCGAAGGACCTGCCGGCCGGCGTCATCCATGCCGACCTCTTCCCCGACAACGTCTTCTTCCTCGGCGACGAACTCTCGGGCCTGATCGATTTCTATTTCGCCTGCAACGATCTGCTCGCCTATGACGTCTCGATCTGCCTGAATGCCTGGTGCTTCGAGAAGGACGGCGCTTACAACATCACCAAGGGCACGGCGATGCTTGAGGGCTATCAAAGCGTCAGACCCTTGGGCGAGGCCGAAATCGCAGCCTTGCCAGTGCTGTCGCGCGGTTCGGCGCTGCGTTTCCTCCTGACGCGGCTCTACGACTGGCTGACGACGCCTGAGGGCGCCATGGTCACCAAGAAGGACCCGCTCGAATATCTCCGCAAGCTGCGCTTCCACCGCCAGATCGGCTCGGCCGCCGAATACGGGCTCAGCCTATGAAACACGTCGATATCTTCACCGACGGCGCATGCTCCGGCAATCCCGGCCCCGGCGGCTGGGGCGCCGTGCTGCGCTATGGCGACGTCGAAAAGGAGCTTTGTGGCGGCGAGGCGGACACGACGAACAACCGCATGGAACTGCTGGCGGCCATCTCGGCGCTGCAGGCCTTGAAGACGCCTTGCGAGGTCGATCTCTATACCGACAGCGCCTACGTCAAGGATGGCATCTCCAAGTGGATCTTCGGCTGGAAGAAAAACGGCTGGAAGACAGCAGACAAGAAGCCGGTGAAGAATGCCGAGCTCTGGCAGGCGCTGGAAGAAGCCCGCAACCGCCACAAGGTGACGCTGCACTGGGTCAAGGGCCACGCCGGTCACCCGGAAAACGAACGCGCCGACGAACTTGCGCGCCGGGGCATGGAGCCGTTCAAGAAGGGCAAGGCGGTTTCGTTTTAAACCCGGCTCACCCCATCTGTTGCCGCGCCGCGGCGGCTCCCTGGATCAGCCGGTGCAGATATTCGAGCTTGGCCACGACAGGCGAGGAGAGCACGAAGGGATAGGAATCCGGCTGGCCCATGCTGCGCTGGATGGCGTTGATCGCCAGGCTGAGCGGCACCCAGGCGCTGACCAACTGTTCGGCGCTCTCTGCCCTGTAGGGGAGAAAATCAACCTCGCCGGCGATCTCTTCATGGCCGCGGGGATCGATGGCGATACCGAAGGCGCGCGCCGTCTCCAGTGTATCGACGATATGGAGGTAGTGCGCGAAGCATTCGGCGAAATCCTCCCAGGGGTGGGATGCCGCATAGGCGCTGATGAAATTGTTCTGCCACCCGAGGGGCGCGCCGCCGGCATAATGTTTCTCGAGCGCTGCCGCATAATCCTGCCGCTCGTCGCCGAACACGGCTCGAAAATCCGCCAGGCCATCGCGGTCGCGCACCAGCTTGTTCCAGATGAAATGCCCGGCCTCGTGGCGGAAATGACCGAGCAGCGTGCGATAGGGCTCGTTCATTGACGTGCGCGCCTGTTCGCGCGTCGCATCGTCGGCTTCGGCGGCGCGGATAGTGATCAGGCCTTCCTCGTGGCCGGTTATGGCGGGCACGACATAGCCGTTATCCTGCAGGGAATCCTCGAGGAAATCGAAGACGAGGCCGCCTTGCGGATCCTGCATCCGGTCGGGATGCGGCAGCTTCCAGCGCAGCAGCGAATAGAAGAGATGTCGTTGCGCCTGGCTGATGCGCCGCCAGCGGTCGATGCCGTCCTGGGTACCGGTGTTTGGAACCAGCCGGTTATGGCGGCAGGCCAGGCAGAATTCGCTGTCGCCCTCCACCAGCCAGTTGCAGATGTCGAGGCCGGCATTGGCGCAGAAGCGCAGGTCGCGGTTAGGGTCGGAAACGAGCTGCCAGACCGTCTCGTCGCGCGGCTCCAGCGCATGCATCGCGAGGTCGCCGGGCAGGAAGCCGAGGCGATGGTTGCAGCGCACGCAATGGCGGTTGTCGAAGTGGACGACCTGGTCGCAATTGTCGCAAGCGAAAAGCTTCATCGTAAATGCCTTCTGCAAAGCATGGGTAGCGGATGAAAAAATGCCCGCCGGGCGAGCGCGCGGCAGGCATCATGAAGAATGAGCGTTTGGCTCACAGCCGGTCGATGGCGCCCTTGAGCTTGTCCTTGACCTTGCCGGTCGCGACCTGTCCTTTGCCCTTGGCTTCATGCACGGCGCCCTTGGCCTGCATGTCACGATTGTCCGTGGCCTTGCCGACGGCCTGTTCGGTCTTGCCGGCAATTTCGTTCGCCTTGCCCGAAATCTTGTCGCTGGTGCTGCCCATCGTCCGATGTCTCCTTCGTCAGCGGGGAATATCTTATCCCCGTTCGCCGAGTGAAAACGTCAGTCGGGACTATTCGTTCCGGCCTATCAGGCGTGGCCGGCTTCGGCCGAAAGCATGGCGGCCGTGACGCCCATGCTGGCGAGCGCCCGTTCGTATTTGTCCTCGAGGCTGCGATCGAAGATCATTTCCTCGTTGGCCGGGCAGGTGAGCCAGCCATTATTGGCCACCTCGTTTTCGAGCTGGCCGGCCGCCCAGGAGGAATAGCCGAGCAGCATCGTCGCCCGCTTCGGCCCGGCGCCCTTGGAAATGGCGCGCACGATGTCGAGCGTCGCGGTCAGGCAGATGTCGTCGCTGACCGGGATCGAGGAGTCGCTGGCATAATCGTCCGAGTGCAGCACGAAGCCGCGGCCGCTTTCCACCGGCCCGCCGGTCTGGATCGGGAAATCGCGCGCCCGCTGTGGCAGCACGATCGAATCTTCCTGCTTGATCATGTCGAGATGCAGCAGAACGTCGGTGAAGGTGAGGCTCTGTGGCCGGTTGATGACGAAGCCCATGGCCCCGGCATCCGAATGGGCGCAGATGTAGATCACCGTGCGCGCGAAGTTGCGGTCTTCCATACCAGGCATGGCGATGAGGAACTGGCCATCGAAGAAGCCACGTTCCCGTCTGTTCTTCAGCGTCGATAAGGACATCGTTCCTCCTGCTGCCAGACCGCACAAGGCCTCGACATAGGAAACATGGGCCAATGTCACAAATCAATCAACCGAAAATGAAGATTTAAATGGCCGCGGCTTCTGGCGGCCAAACGCCGCTTTCGGTAAACCATTGTTCCATGATGATTATTTGCGTGAACCCGCGAAAGCTTTTAATTGCGGCCGTTTCGGCCGCCGCAGCGCTTGTTCCCTTTGGCTCCGTCCATGCGGAAATGAGCGCCTGGGCGCAGAACGAGGGCGGACGCATGCGCCTCGTGGCACTGCCGGCCGATCCCGGCGGCAAGATCCGCGCCGCTCTGCAGATCGAGCCGAAACCCGGCTGGATCACCTATTGGCGCGAGCCCGGCAACAGCGGCATTCCGCCTCAGCTGACCCTCGCGCCGGAGAGCGGCGTAACGCTCGACGCCATGGCCTATCCCGTTCCGAAGCATTTTTTCAAGAACGGGATCGAGGATATCGCCTATGACGCGCCGGTGACCCTGCCGCTTGCGCTTTCGGCGGCAGGCAAGGGGCCGGTGGCAATCGACGCGACTGCCTTCATCGGCATCTGCAAAGATATCTGCATTCCCTTCCAGGCGAATTTGTCGCTGAAGCTCGGGCCGGCCATTCAGTCGCAGCCCGAAGAAGAGGCGATCCTTCAGGCGGCCGAGGCGAGCCTGCCGAAGCCGCCGTCGGTGGACTTCGACGTGAGGGCGCATGCAATGTCGCCTGATATGAAGACGCTGTCGCTGACGCTCGCTTTGCCGGGCGAGGGGATTGATGCCCCCGACATCATCGTCACCGGCCCGAGCGGCCATGCCTTCACCAAGCAGATCGGCGGCAAACGGGACGGCGCCAGCTTCAAGGTCGATATCGCGATCGGCAAGCTGCCGGAAAATTACAACATTTCGGGCAAGCGCTGGGGTGTGCTGGTCGTTGACGGCAAGAAGGCGATGGAGACCACCCTTGCCTTTGAATGATCGGGATCTATAGTTCGCCCCGAACCCGCCAGGCCGGAAACCGACAAGCCGGCGCCCGAGCCAGAAACCCAGGAGAAAACCATGACCATCGCGATCGGCGACAAGCTTCCTGCCGCCACGTTCAAGGAAAAGACCGCTGACGGTCCGGTGGAAATCACCACCGAGCAGCTCTTCGCTGGCAAGCGCGTCGTGCTCTTTGCCGTGCCGGGCGCCTTCACGCCCACCTGCTCGCTGAACCACCTGCCGGGCTATCTCGAAAACCGCGACACCATCCTCGGCAAGGGCATCGACGACATCGCCGTCCTCGCCGTCAACGACTGGCATGTCATGGGCGCCTGGGCGCAATCCTCCGGTGGTCTCGGCAAGATCCACTTCCTCGCCGATTGGGACGCCGGCTTCACCAAGGCCATCGGCCTCGAAGCCGACCTCTCCGCCGGCGGCCTCGGCCTGCGCTCCAAGCGCTATTCGATGCTGGTCGAAGACGGCGTGGTGAAGTCTTTGAACGTTGAGGATAGCCCCGGCCAGGCAACGGTTTCGGGCGCGGCCGCGATGCTCGAGCAACTCTGATCTTTTCTTCAAAATAAGCGATGAAGGGCGGCATTCGGTCGCCCTTTTCCATTTGCGGAACAACGCACGGGTCTCGCCTCAATCTCGCCGCAATCGTTATAACATAACCGTAATGTTATTACATTGTCAGGACGAGCCATGCCCCCGAGCCGCGACCGCCTCTATATCAGCCTTTTGGGGCAATCGGCTTTATCGAGAGTGATCGGGGTTTTTCTGCTCATTGCCGTGCTCTGGCTTGTCATCCATTGGGCGGTCCTGCTGCCATGACGCCGCTGATCCGTCTCGACAATCTGACTGTCGCCTATGACCGTCATCCGGCCGTCCATCATGTCTCCGGCTCCTTTGCGTCAGGCAGCCTGACGGCGATCGCCGGGCCGAACGGGGCCGGTAAGTCGACGCTGTTGAAGGCGATCATGGGCGAGCTTCGGCCCGCCGAGGGCAGGGTGGAGCACCGGCTGGGGCGCGCAGAATTCGGTTATCTCCCGCAGGCGGCCGAGATCGACCGGCGTTTTCCGATCTCGGTCATCGATACCGTGATGCTCGGCGCTTGGAAGACTGCCGGCGCCTTCGGCCGTGTCGCTCCGGCCGACATCAGAAGGGCAGGCGAGGCTCTTTCGGCCGTGGGGCTCGAAGGTTTCGGCAAGCGCCATGTCGGCTCGCTCTCGGCCGGCCAGTTCCAGCGCGTGCTTTTTGCCCGCCTGCTGCTGCAGGATGCCGGCACCATCCTGCTCGATGAGCCGTTTACGGCGATCGATGCCCGCACGACGAGGGATCTGCTCGATATCGTCGTTCGCTGGCATGGCGAAGGCCGTACCGTCATCGCCGTGCTGCACGATTTCGAGCTCGTCCGTGCACATTTTCCGCAGACCCTGCTGCTCGCCCGTGAACTCGTCGGCTGGGGGCCGACCGCCGAGGTCATGTCATCCGCCAATCTGCTGAAAGCCCGCGCCATGGCCGAGCGCTGGGATGAGGACGCCGAGGCATGCGGTCCTGAAGAGGCGCCGGCGGCATGACGGCCTACGATATCTTCTTCGCACCCTTCGCCGATTTCGGTTTCATGCGCCGCGCGCTGGTCGCCTGCCTTTGCCTCGGGCTCGGCTCGGGGCCGATCGGGGTCTTCCTCATGCTCAGGCGCATGAGCCTGATGGGTGACGCCATGAGCCACGCCGTTCTGCCGGGGGCCGCGATCGGCTACCTCGTCGCGGGCTCCCTGTCGCTGACGGCGATGGGTTTAGGCGGCCTCGTTGCCGGCCTGTCGGTGGCGCTGCTGTCAGGTGCCGTCAGCCGGATGACCGTGCTGCAGGAGGACGCGAGCTTTGCCAGCTTCTATCTCGCTTCGCTGGCGCTCGGCGTGCTGATCGTCTCGCTGCGCGGCTCGAACATCGACCTGCTGCATGTGCTGTTCGGCACGATCCTGGCGATCGATGCTCCGGCGCTCTACCAGATCGGCGCTATCACCTCGCTGACGCTTGTCGTCCTCGCCTTCATCTATCGGCCGCTGGTGGCGGAGTGCTTCGATCCCGGCTTCCTGCGCGCCGTCGGCGGGCGCGGGCCGGTCTATCATGTGCTCTTCCTGCTGCTCGTGGTGCTGAATCTCGTCGCCAGCTTCCAGGCGCTCGGCACCCTGATGGCGGTCGGCCTGATGATGCTGCCCGCCGCGATCGCCCAGCTCTGGTCCCGCAGCCTGCCGGCCATGATTGCCGTCGCGACCCTGAGCGCGGCTGCCTCCGGCTATTTCGGCCTGATCGCCTCGTACCATCTCGAACTCGCCTCCGGCCCGACGATCATCATGACGGCGGCGCTGATCTACGCCTTTTCGATCTTTTTTGCGCCTTCCGGTCTGGCTCGGCGCTTCTTTCCCCGCCCACATCTGAAGGGCTGATCCCAAGGAGACTTCGATGATACCGCATAGACTGCTTCTCTCCGCAGCTATCCCCGCTTTGATGGCGCTCTCCACCACGCCGGCCTCCGCCGAAACGCTGAAGGTGGTCGCCTCCTTCACCGTGCTCGCCGATGTCGTCAAACAGGTGGGCGGCGATCATGTCGACGTGAAGAGCCTCGTGGGTCCGAACGGCGACCCCCATGAATTCGAGCCGTCGCCGGCCGATGCGAAAAACCTTAACGCGGCGCAGGTGACCTTCGTCAGCGGCGAAGGGCTGGAAGGCTGGATGGACCGGCTGATCACCGCCTCGGGCTATAAGGGCAAACCGGTCACGGTCTCCGAAGGCATCAACACCCGCACCATGGAAGAGGACGGCGAAACCATCACCGATCCGCATGTCTGGAACAGCCCCGTCAACGTCAAGATCTGGGTCGCCAACATCGAGAAGGCGCTGTCATCGGCAGATCCGGCCGATGCGGCCGCCTTCAAGGCCAATGCGGAGAAATATACGCAAACGTTGGATAGGCTGAACGCTTACGCCCATTCGAAATTCGACCAAGTGGCGGGCGACCGCCGCAAGGTGCTGACGAGCCATGACGCCTTCGGCTATTTCGGCCGCGAATATAATGTCAGTTTCCTCGCGCCCCTCGGTCTTTCCACGGAAAGCGAAGCCTCGGCTGCCGACGTCGCCAAGCTGATCGAGCAGATTAAGAGCGAGCATGTGAAGGCCTATTTCTTCGAAAACTCCAACGATCCGCGCCTAGTCAAGCAGGTCGCCAAGGCAACGGGCGCCGAGCCCGGCGGCGAGCTCTATGTCGAATCCCTTTCCGACGCCAAGGGACCGGCGCCGACCTATGAAAAGATGTTCAGGTACAATGTCGACCAGCTTGCCGCCGCCATGGCCAAATCGAGCTGACGATCGATGCTGCAGGTCGTGCGCCGTTGTTCGGAACCGCGGCGCACTTCCGCGCGACACGCATCAGCGGCGCTCGACACCTCTTGCCGCCAGCATGTCGTCAATGGCAGCGGACACCAGAAACTCCGACAGTTGCCTGGCGGCCTCTGCGTCCCTTGCGCTGGCGCCGATGCCGATAGCGAAGTCGATGTAACTCTGAAGCTCTGCCGGAAACCGGCCGACAAGCATGACATCGGGCGCGGCCGCGAGAATTGAAGTCACGGGGACGACCCCCAGCTCGGCTTCCCCCCGGCCGACCGCCGCCGCTGTCTGTCCTCCCGGTGCGGCCACGAGCTTGGGCTTCACCTCCTCGGCTATTCCCAGGCGATCCAGCAGCCCGGAGAAGTAGGCGCCGCTGCTGCCGTCACTGGCATAGGCGATCGATCCGGCGCTCTGCAATGCATGTTTGAATGCCTCGACCGATCCGATGTCGAGCGGCCGGCTGCCCGCCCGGGCCGCCACGCCCATTCCTATTCGGCCAAACGCGACCTGGCTGCCGGGCTCGACCTTTCCCGAGGCGATGAGATCGTCGACCATGGGCGGATTGATGATGACGAGATCGAAAGGCTCGCCGGCGTCAATCTGCTTCTTAACGGCAGGGTTGACCTCCCATTTGGCCGCAACGATCAAACCTGTCGCCGCTTCGAACCGGGGAATGAGAGCAAGGACGGCGGGCCGGATCGCGATCGCGCCAAAAAGCCGGATTTCCTGATTCATGGCCCAGCCGTCCCAGGTGCGCTCTTAAATATTGAGGTCGAAGACCAGGATGCCGGCAAGGCCTCCGTCCGTCGAGGAGACGAGGCGTTCGCCCACAGTCACATGTTCGGGATGGATGAGATAGGCGTCGCGCGCCTCGGGGCTTTCGAAGGTGACGGCAAAGCCGTCGACGAAGCCGCCGTGCAGCCCCTCGGGCGAAACGTTCGGCCCGTATTTGATATCCAGTATGCCGGGAATGACCTGTTTCAGCGCGACGATCGCGTCGAACAGGGACTGCTTGTCTTCACTCGTCACCGCCGTCTTCAGCCGCAGGAATACGCAGTGCAGGATCATCAGTCTTCCTCCCGATTTTCTGTGCCGGCAGAATAGCCGCGAAAGCGGGGAGGGCAATGGGGTTTATTTTCACGCTCGCGTTGGGGCGCGTCGGAATCTAAGAGTTACATCTGGTCGGTCGCAGCAGGTGCGCGCTTGTAGATCTTCCGGACGAGATCGCCGGAAAGTGCGCGGGCTTCCTCTTTCTCAGTCGCCGTCATCGGTCGGCAGGTGTTGCGCAGGTTGGAAGCGTCGAGCACGGTCGCAGCCCCCGAATTGGCGATGACGAGATGCCAGCTGCAGGACGCAGCTCTATCGATGGTCACGGCGCCATGGCAGCCGGAGGAAAGGCAGAGAGCCACGATCACCTGTGCTCCGTGATCGCCCTTATGGGCCTGTTCCAGGGCTGTCTTGAACTCTTTCGTCCACCTCTCGCAGTGGGCCTGCTTCGCGCCCGGCTGGCAGCTTTTGGTGACGGGATGAATATCCTCCGCCTGAAGCGGCGAGACGCAAAGAACGCTCATGGAAAGGGCGAGCAGCAGCTTGAGCATGGAATGTTCCTGTTGGGATGAAAGAAAAGCGCAGATCGCCGGCCGGTGGTCAATGGTCATTATTGGGGAGGTCGGCGCAGCGGCAGGAATCGCCCGGCTGCGCCGAAACCGGCTGGATCGGCCTCGCGGGTCAGGCCCGCTTCGTCAGCGGAAATCGCTCCCGCAGCAGCCGCAGGACCGCTTCCGAAGTCGCCGGCTGGCCCAAATGATAGCTCTGCCCGTAATTGCAGCCCATCTTGGCGAGTTCGATCGCATCCTCGTCGGATTCGATCCCCTCCGCCACCACCTTCATCTCCAGCTCGCGCGCCATTGCTATCACGGATTTCAGCACGGTCGCCTTCTTGTCGTTGCCGCCGCGCACGAGCGTCTTGTCGAGCTTGATCGTGTCGAACGGGAAACGCGTGAGATAGGCCAGCGACGAGTAGCCGGTGCCGAAATCATCGAGCGCGAGGCCGATGCCGGCTTCTTTCAGCTTCTGCAGCACGAGCCGCGCCTGTTCCGGATTCTCCATCACCATGGATTCCGTCAGTTCGAGCTTGAGGCGCGAGGGCTCGCAATGTGTCTTGGCGAGCACGGAGCGCACGTCGTCGTAGAGCTCGTTGTTGAGCAGCTGCACGCTCGACAGGTTGATCGAGACGAAGATCGGCAGTTCGCCGGTCTGGTGCTGCCAGCTCATCAGATCGTTGGTCGCCTGCTCGAGCGCGAATATGCCGAGCGCCCCGATGATATCGGAAGCCTCGGCGATCGGAATGAATTCGGAGGGCGGGATATTGCCGCGCTTGGGATGTTCCCAGCGCATCAGGGCCTCGAAACCGGCGACCTCGGCATCCTCCAGCCGCGCGATCGGCTGGTAGACCATCGACAGTTCCTTGCGCTCGATGGCGCGGCGCAGGTCCGTTTCCAGCTGCAGGCGGTCGGTGCCGAAATCGCGGAAGGCCGGCTGGAACGGCTCGACGCGGTTGCCGCCGGCACGCTTTGCCCGGTACATGGCAAGCTCTGCATCGCTGAGCAGGCCACTGGCGCTTTCCTGGCGATCCACCCAGGAGGCGAGGCCGATCGAGGCCGTCAGGATGATCTCGCGATTGGAGAAATTGATCGGCACCATGATCGCCTTGCTGATCGCGTCGGCGAAATCGGCGACCTTGGCCGGATTGTGCTCGGAAACGAGAATAAGGCCGAACTGGTCGCCTGCAAGCCGCGCCAGCGTATCCTGCGGCTTCAGGAGCCGGCGCAGGCGCCGCGTCAGCGCGATGAGGATGTTGTCGCCGGCTGCGACGCCGAGCGAATCGTTGACCAGCTTGTAGCGGTCGATGTCGATCACCATCACCGTCGGGCGCAGCGTTTCCCCGCCCGGCGCCAGCGCCAGCACTGATTGCAGGCGGTCGAGGAAGACCTGCCGGTTCGGCAGTCCGGTCAGATTGTCGTGCAGCGCATCGTGCAACAGCCGCTCGACGGAATTCTTCTGCTCCGTCACGTCGACGATCGTGCCGACGCAGCGGATGATCTCGCCGTTCGAGCCGAGCACCGGCCGGGCGCGGATCAACAGCCAATGAAAATGCCCGTCCTCGGCGCGGATGCGGAATTCGTGGTTCAGCCGGCCGCGCCGGTGTTCGAGCAGCACGTCGAGCGTGGCGCGGAAGCGGTCGCGGTCATCCGGGTGCAGCCTCGGCAGCCAGTTGCGCGCCGCCCCGTGCATCGCGCCGGCGGAAAGGCCGAGCTTGATCGAGACGTCGGGAATGGTGACGACGCGGTCGCGCGCCACGTCCCAGTCCCACACCATGTCGCCGGAGCCGGTCAGCGCCAGCGATTGCCGTTCGAGATCGGAAAACAGCCCCTGCTGGAAGGCGCCGCCGGCAAAGGCGTGCTGCATCACCGTGAAGCCGATCAGGAGCACGATGAGCACGAGGCCGCCGCCGAGCGCCGGCTGGATGATGTCGTTGTCGAGCCGGCCGGTGACCGTCAGCCACGCCCCGAACAGCCAGACGAGCGTCAGCGCCCAGGCCGGCACTAGGAGGATGGCGCGGTCGTAGCGGTTGAAGCCGAGATAGATGATCAAAAGCAGGCCGGTCGCCGCCGTCAGCGCGAAGGATAGCCTGGCGATGCCGGCCGCGATCGACGGATCGTAGATCGCCACGCCAAAGAGCAGGGCAAGGCCGAGTACCCAGGCGAGCGTCGCGTAACCCAGATGCGCATGCCAGCGGTTGAGGTTCAGATAGGTGAAGAGGAAGATGACGAAACTCGAGGCCAGCGCCACTTCCGCGCAGGCGCGCCATATTCGCTGGTCGGCCGAGGCGACGCTGATCAGCTTGCCGAGAAAACCGAAGTCTACGCAGATATAGCCGAGCACCGCCCAGGCGAGCGCTGCCGTCGCCGGCAGCATCGAGGTGCCCTTGACGACGAAGAGGATGGTCAGGAACACGGCCAAGAGGCCGGCGATGCCGAGCACGATGCCGCGATAGAGCGTGAAGGCGTTGATCGTATCCTTGTAGGCGTTCGGCTCCCAGAGATAGATCTGCGGCAGCTCCGGCGTCGAAAGCTCCGCGACGAAAGTGATGACCGCGCCGGGGTTCAGCGTGATGCGAAAGACGTCGGCCTCATCGCTCGGCTGCCGGTCGAGCGCGAAACCTTCGCTCGGCGTGATCGCCATGATGCGCTGCGAGCCGAGATCCGGCCAGAAGAGCTTGGAATTGACCAGACGGAAATGCGGCGCGACGATCACGCGCTCGAGCTGCTCCTCGGAAACATTGGCGAGCGCAAACACTGCCCAATCGCCCTGATGGTTCTCCGAGCTGGCCCGAACCTCGATGCGGCGGCGGATGCCGTCGGCGCCTGCGGCCGTCGAAACCTGGAATGCCTCGCCCTGATTGGCGTAGATCTCGGTCGTCGCCGTCAGGTCGAGGGCTGTATCGTCACGGGAAATCTTCACCGGTTCGGCCGCCTGGGCAACGCTCGCCACGAGGGCGAAGGCCGCCAGGAAAAAGGCTGCGATCACCGCGATCACTCGTCCGGACGGTGACTTGGGCAGCATGCGGTCTCTGGTCATCGGCTGTCGGTTTTCCTGCCTTTATCCGTATCGGTGGCGAGACGTGAAAACATCACATGGTCGTGCCACTGACCGTTGATCTTCAAATATCCGCGCAGATAGCCTTCCCGCTGAAACCCGGCTTTTTCAAGCAGGCGGATGCTGCGCGCGTTATCTGGAATACAGGCTGCTTCGATACGGTGCAACTCAAGCCCGGTGAAGATATAAGGAATAACCATTTGAAGGGCGGCAAACATATGCCCCTGGCCGGCATGGCGTTCGCCCATCCAGTAGCCGATCATGCAGCTTTGCGCCGCACCCCGTCTTATGTAGCCGATGGTGATGCCGCCGACGAGCGTCATGTTGTCCCTGAGGAAGATGAACAGCGGGATCGCCTGGCCCGAGGCATATTCCTGCTTCCCGCGGATGACGCGGGCGCGGTAGGCGCCCTCCGTCAGCTCGTCGCGTCGCCAGGTCGGCTCCCAGGGCTCCAGGAACTTGCGGCTCTCGGCGCGCAGCCGGTGCCATTGGCTGAAATCCTGGTAGCGCGGCAGGCGCAGCAGATATTTGTCGTTTTCCAGCTCGACCGCTTCCGGCTGCCGCGACAGGAACCGAAAAACCGATTTTGGCATCGATCACTCCCGGCGGAACGGACGGCGGCTCAGAGGCTTGCCTGCATCGTCTTCGGCGCCGGGACCGAAAGCGAGGCTTTGATGTCTTCCATTGGCGCGAGCTGTTCCAATGGCCCGATCGCCGAAAGCGTCGGCACCGTGTCGTAGAACAGCCGGCCGGCAAGATCGGTCAGCCGCTCGATGGTGATGCCCTCAAGCCGCTCCATCATCTCCGGATTGGAGATCGGCCGGCCGTAGAGCATCATCTGCCGGGCGATCTGGCCGGCGCGGGCGGCCGGGCTCTCCTGGCCCATCAGCAGTTGGGCGCGGATCTGGGCGCGGGCGCGCTCGATTTCCTTCTGGTGGATCTGATCGGCGGATTTGTGCAGCTCGTCGATGATGACGGGCACCAGTTCCGGCAGGTTTTCGCCGCCGGTCGCCGCATGGATGCCGAAGATGCCGGTGTCGGAAAAGCCCCAGTGGAAGGCATAGACGGAATAACAGAGGCCGCGGAATTCGCGCACTTCCTGGAAGAGCCGCGAAGACATGCCGCCGCCGAGGATGTTGGCGAGGATCTGCGAGCAGTAGAAATCGCGGGCGTGATAGGGCTTGCCCTCGAAGCCGAGCAGGATCTGCGCGTCCATCAGGTCGCGCGGCTCGCGCACGCTGCCGCCGATATAGCGCGCCGCTTCCATGACCGGCGGCGCCGACGGCGTAGTCGGCAGGCTGGCGAAGCGATCCTCGACCATGCGCAGGAATTCTTCATGATCGACGGCGCCGGTGGCCACCACGAACATGCGGTCGGTCGTGTAGTTGCGGCTGAGGTAGGTGCGGATCTGCGGCGGCGTGAAGGAGACAACGGTCTCCGGCGTGCCGAGGATCGGCCGTCCGAGCGTCTGGTCGCGATAAGCGGCCTCGGAGAAGCGGTCGAACACCACGTCGTCGGGCGTGTCGTTGGCGGCGTTGATCTCCTGCAGGATCACCTGCTTCTCGCGTTCGAGTTCTTCCTCCTCGAAGGCCGATTCCGTCAGGATGTCGGCGAGAATGTCGACGGCGAGCGGAACATGGTCCTTGAGCACGCGGGCGTAATAGGACGTCGTCTCGGTCGAGGTGGCGGCATTGACTTCGCCGCCCACGTCCTCGATTTCCTCGGCGATCTGGCGGGCCGTGCGGCGCGCCGTGCCTTTGAAGGCCATGTGTTCGAGCAGGTGAGCGATGCCGTGCTCGTCTAGCGTCTCGTTACGCGATCCTGATTTGATCCAGACTCCGAGCGCGACGCTTTCGAGATGCGGCATGGTCTCGGTGACTACTGTCAGCCCGGATTTCAGCCGGGTGCACTCAACTGTCATTGGCTATCTTTCTGCGCCTGCCTTCGTCTCGCCGCGGGCGTGCTGGCCGATAAAGGTTTCTACGGCTTTAAGCTCCGGCTTGATGATCTGGAAACGCTCCTCCCTGTCCATCAGACCAGCAAGCCACGTCGGAAGCGCCGGGTCAATACCGGAGGCGGATTTTACGGCGACGGGGAATTTCGCCGGATGCGCGGTCGCAAGCGTCACCATCGGCGTATTCGGCTTCTCCTTCTTCTCAGCGACGAAGACGCCGATCGCCGAATGCGGATCAAGGAGATAGCCGGTCTCGGCATGGGTTTTGCGGATCGTCTCGGCCACCTGCTTTTCGCTGGCGCGCCCGGCGCGGAAGTCGCGGCGGATCGTCTTCAGCGCCTCCGGCGCAATCTCGAAGCCGCCCGATTGCTTCAGGCTTTCCATCGCCGCGCGCACCTTCGAGGCGTCGCGGTCATAGGCTTCGAAAAGCAGCCGTTCGAAGTTCGAGGAGATCTGGATGTCCATCGACGGCGACGTCGTCGCCTTGACCGCCTTCATGTCGTAGCGGCCGGTCTTCAGCGTCCGCGTCAGGATGTCGTTCTCGTTGGTGGCGATGACGAGCCGGTCGATCGGAAGGCCCATGCGCTTGGCGCAGTAGCCGGCGAAAATATCGCCGAAATTGCCGGTCGGCACCGTGAACGAGATCTTCCGGTCCGGCCCGCCGAGCGCCACGGCCGTCGTGAAATAATAGACGATCTGGGCCATGATGCGCGCCCAGTTGATCGAGTTGACGCCCGAGAGCCTGACCTTGTCGCGGAAGGCCACGTCGTTGAACATCGCTTTGACGAGGTTCTGGCAGTCGTCGAAATTGCCTTCGACGGCGAGTGCATGCACGTTCGCCGAGGTCGAGGTCGTCATCTGCCGCTGCTGCACCGGCGAGACCTTGCCGTGCGGGAAGAGGATGAAGATGTCGGTGCGTTCGCGCCCGGCGAATGCGTCGATGGCAGCACCGCCGGTGTCGCCCGAGGTTGCGCCGACGATCGTCGCCCGCTCGCCGCGCTTTTCCAGCGCATAGTCCATCAGCCGCGCGAGCAGTTGCATCGCCACATCCTTGAAGGCGAGGGTCGTGCCGTGGAAAAGCTCCATCACGAAGCTGTTCGGCCCGGTCTGGACGAGCGGGGCGATCGCCGGGTGGCGGAAGGTGCCGTAGGCCTCGTCGATCATCGCCCGGAAGGTTTCGTCAGGGATCTCGCCATTGGTGAAGGGCGACAGGATGGTAAAGGCGATCTCCTGATAGGTCTTCCCCCGCAGGCTGCGGATTTCCTTCTTGGAAAAGCTTGGCCATTTGCGTGGAACATAAAGCCCGCCGTCGCGCGCCAGCCCCGTCAGCAGGGCGTCGCAAAAGCCGAGGGAAGGGGCCTCGCCGCGGGTCGAGATATAGTCCACGTTCGTTATCCTTGATCTATCGCTGGAGGAAATACGGCCGGGCGCAGCCTGGCCCGCTTTGCCGCAAACCGGCAAGGCGCTGCCCTCGAGGCCACACCATTGCCGTTATCTTGTTGAAGTTGCCCGCATCCGGCGGCGAAAAGTGCATCAAAACGGCGCGTACCCAATCGATTTTTGTTTGCGCCGCTGATATAGACCATCGCAAACCGTCGTGAAAGGCCTCGCGAAAAAGACATGGGGCCTCCAAGAAACGCTTGTGCAAGGGGTGGAATATCGTGCTCGGCAAGGTCTCGCGTCTCATCGTCTCTGCTTCTTTCCTTGCCCTGCTGGCTGGTTGCAACTCGCTCGGCGTAGGCGGCGACAGCAAGACGGAGCCGCCGCCGGCCCAGCCGAACGGCAACGCCCAGATCATGCCGCTGGCGCCGGCCAATCCGTCCTCGAACAATCCTTCGATCGGCACCGCCACGACGGCGCAAGGCACGACGGCCCCGGTCGTTCAGGGCGCCTGCCCGCAGATCTTCATGCGCGACCAGGATGCGATCTTCCGCACCTACGCCAAGGGCAAGAAGGACGATCCGCAGCAGATTGTCCTCCAGGCCTCCGTCGGCGATTACACCCGCCAGTGCACGCTGAACGACACGAACCTGACGATGACCATCGTCGCGCAGCTGCGCCTCATCACCGGTCCGGCCGGTGGTCCCGGTCCGGTCACGCTGCCGATCCGCATCTCCGTCGTCGACGGCGACAGCGTGCTCTATTCCGAAGTCACCAAGTTCCCGACGGAGATCCCGCAGGGTGCCGCGAGCGCGCAGGTGATCTTCCGCAAGGAAGGCATCAAGCTGCCGGTCGGCTCCGGCGCGCTGGTCCGCGTCAACATCGGCTTCGATACCCAGCCGGCAAAGAGCAAGAAGAGCAGCTAAAAGCAATTTTGCTGGGCTCGGATGCCCTCAGCCCTGCGCTCGTCATGGGAATCCATTCATCGCGCGTCGGCGCGGTGAATGACTATCGTCGACGTAAGTAGTCTTCTTTCGCGCCCAAGGACTTGGGCGCACTGGATCCCTGTGACGAGCACAGGGATGAGGGAGCAAAGGGTGTTGCCTAACCTTAAAGTACGCCTTCCCATGCCGCGAGCGCGGCGACGACGCCCGGCAGGTCGTTCATGCGCGAGATGACCGTCTCGGCGCCGGCATCCGTCAGTTTGTCGGCATGCGCGGGGTAGCTGTGCGAGGCGCCGGTAAAGCCGATGACCCGCATGCCGGCGGCGCGCGCCGCGTGCACGCCGTGCACGGAATCCTCGACGACGACCGTCTTGTCGGGCGAAACCCCCATGCGGCTCGCGCCATGCAGGAAGATGTCGGGCTTCGGCTTGACGCGGTCGGCGCCGAGATCCTTGGCGGAAAAGATATTGGGCGCGAACAGCGGCTTCAGACCCACTTTGCCCAGCATCATGTCGAGCCGCTTCGTGCTCGAATTCGAGCAGATGCAGCGCTTCATCGGCAGCCTGGAGATGGCGAATTCGACGCCGGGAATGGCCTTCACGTCACTCGCCAGCCTGGCGTCGAGCAGCTTTTCCGATTTCTCCAGCAGCGAAGCCGAAAGCGGGATGCTTGCCTCGCGCTCGATCTGGAGCAGGATGTTGTGCCATGTCATGCCGGCGAAGCGCTCGCCCATTTCTTCGGCGCCGATCGGATAGCCGGCCTCCGTCAGAAGCCCGGATTCGACTTCCGCCGCGATGATTTCCGAATCGACCAGAACGCCGTCGCAGTCGAAGATGATGAGGTCGAAGCCGTCCATATGTTCACGCCTTGCTGGAAGTCTGGGTCTTGTCCGGGAATGCTGCGGCTTTACACGATGGCCGGCCAAAGCTCAACCTGATCTCCGGCATGGCTGGGATGCGGCACGCGGGCGGCTCCGCGCCGGCTATAGGATCGGTGGCGCGAGACACGGTCACTCCGGCCTCGACAAGCCGGTACCTGCCCGCTACTGAACGTGCATGGCTAGGGAACCGGAAGATACAATCGCAAGCCGCATCAGCCGGGTGCTCGCCGAGCGCATCGTGCTCGGCGAACTGCCACCGGGCGCGCGCCTGCGGCAGGACCATATCGCCGAGGAATTTCAAGCCAGCCACGTGCCGGTGCGGGAAGCCTTCCGCCGGCTGGAGGCGCAGGGGCTGGCGATCAGCGAGCCGCGCCGGGGCGTGCGCGTTGCCTCCTTCGATCTCGCCGAAGTGCGCGAAGTCGCCGAAATGCGCGCCGCCCTCGAAGTGCTGGCGCTGAAACATGCCGTCCGGCACATGACCCCCGCCATTCTCGATGCCGCCGAGGCGGCGGCGCGCGAGGGCGATGCCGCGGCCGACGTCCATGCCTGGGAGGAGGCCAACCGCCGCTTCCATCGGCTGATCCTTTCCCCATGCGCCATGCCGCGCCTGCTTGCCGCCATCGATGATCTGCATGCGGCCAGCGCCCGTTTTCTTTTTTCCGCCTGGCGTTCCGGCTGGGAAAAACGGACGGATCACGACCATCGGGCCATCCTCGCCGCCCTTCGCCAGGGCAAGGCCGAAGAGGCCGCCGCCATTCTGCAGAAACATGTGCAATGGATCGGCCGCGCCCCGCAATCCGCTCAAAAGAGCGGTGGGCCCGACGCCTTCGCCATCGTAGGCTGACTTTCTCTAAAATTATAGATAATTTTGTCGGCGAAGAGACGGCTAAATAATTAAGCGTTTTCATTCGGTTGCGGCGCATGTCTGCATCGACTCGCGAGCCTCGAATGTTGGAATTGATCCAAAGTCAGCTCAGTCAGCTTGCATTTGAGTCGAATCCTTTTCATAAAAATAGATGAAATCAAAAATTATCTATAATTTGAAAAGGAGAGCCTATGTCCCTGTCCGATCCGTCACACGGCCTTGTCTTCGATCCATTGCGTCTCTCCGCGAGGCCGCTGGCGGTAAAAGCCGCCTTCGTTCTCGCCGGCACGCTGGTGCTTGCGCTCGCCTCGCAGATCGCCGTGCCGATGGTGCCGGTTCCCATCACCATGCAGACCTTTGCGGTCACCATGATCGGCGCGCTTTACGGCTGGCGTCTCGGTGCGCTGACCGTGCTCGCCTGGCTCGGTGAAGCCATGCTCGGTTTGCCCGTCCTTGCCAACGGCAGCGGCGGCCTGGCGCCCTTCGCCGGTCCGACCGCCGGCTATCTCGTTTCCTTCCCTGTCATCGCCGCTCTCGCCGGCTGGCTTTCCGAGCACGGCTGGACAGGAGACCGGGTGGTGGCGAGCTTCGTCGCGCATTTTTCCGCCAATCTTCTTTGCCTTGCCATGGGCGGCCTCTACCTCGCCTCTCTTCTCGGCACGGAAAAGGCGTGGGCTCTCGGCGTTGCTCCCTTCATTCTCGGCGCCGTGCTGAAATCCGCGCTCGCCGCCGCCATGCTGAAGGGCCTGCGGATCTATGCCGGCCGGACGCGGCTGAATTGACCGTCCGGCTTCGCGCCCATCATCTGCTCTGCATGCTGACCTTTGTCGGTGAAGGCTATACGCCAGCCTTCATCGCCAATTACCACCGCATCGCCGCGCGTCTTTCGGCCGGAGAGGATATCGAAATCGTCTCCGGCCCCGACGACATCTGCGCGCCGCTTCTGCAAGATCCGTCGGCCCATTGTTTCAGTCCCGGCCCTGCACGCCGAGACGAGGCCGCGGCAGAAACCATCGGTCGCCTGCTCCGCATCACAGTCGGGCAGGGGGTGCGAATTTCGCCCGATGAAAGGCTTCTGCGCCGCCTTCGCCTGCGCTTCGCCATGGAAGAGTTTAAAAGCGCCTGCGAGGGTTGCGAATGGAGCGAGTTTTGCAGCGACATCGCCGGCGGCGGATTCCGCGGCGTGCGTGTTGCGCCTAATTAGTTTCCAGCGGGAAAAGCTTCAGGAACTGCCGGTCGCCTTCCGGCGAGAAGAGGATGGAGCGGCTTTCGGCCGCCCGCCGCGCCCATCCCTTGTCGAGGAAGCTTGCCAGCAGAGCCTTGCCGAGGCTGCCGGCAAGATGGGCCCGCCTTTCGCTCCAGTCGAGGCACGAGCGGCAGAGCGGGCGGCGCGACGATCTGAGCGCGCCGACATCGATGCCGATGCATTTTAGGTCGCTTTCACCCTTTTCAGTCAGCGCAAGGCCATCTCCGACCGCGTCGATCGATCCGGAGGAAATGAGGCTGTCGAGCATGCGCACGCCGTAATCGCCGGCAAGATGATCGTAGCAGATGCGCGCCTTGCGCAGCGCCGGCTCCTTCGGGCCTGGGCGATGGCGCAAATGTCCCCGTCCGGCGGCAAAGCCCATCATGCTTTCGATCAGCCGTGCGGCCGCCTCGTCGGCAAGCGTGAAATAGCGATGCCGGCCCTGTTTGCGCTGGGCAAGCAGCCCGCCGGCTTCGAGCTTGGCAAGATGCGTGCTCGCCGTCTGCACGGTGATGCCGCCGACGCCGGCAAGCTCGGTCGCCGTCAGCGCCCGCCCGCCGGTCAGCGCCGCCAGCATATTGGCACGGGCGGGATCGCCGATGAGCGCGCCGATCTGCGCGATGTCAGGACCTTCCTTCATACTTCGATCGTAACCGAAGCATCGCCGTCAGGCAATGTGCGAAAACGGATGGAGCGAAAAGGAGAAACCGATGATCACCTGCTTCATCCGCTATCAGATCGACCCTTTCAAGAAGGAAGCCTTTGCCGAATATGCCCGCAATTGGGGCCAGACGATCCCCCGGAACGGCGCCGACCTGATCGGCTATTTCGGCCCGCATGAGGGCTCTGCGACGACCGCCTACGGCGTCTACAACATCGAAAGCCTCGCCGTCTATGAAGCCTACCGCGCCAGGCTGGCCGCCGATCCGCTCGGCCGCGACAATTACGAATTCGCCAGACGCGAAGGCTTCATCCGCAAGGAGGACCGCATCTTCCTCAAAAACGTCTCCGCCCCTCACGCCAGGCTGGTGCTGCCATGATCGCCGTCATCTTCGAAGTCGTGCCCTATATGGGCGAACGCCACAAATATCTCGACCTCGCCGGCGAATTGCGATCCGAGCTCGAAAAGATCGACGGCTTCATCTCGATCGAGCGTTTCGAGAGCCTGACCAACCGCGGCAAGCTGCTGTCGCTCTCCTTCTTCCGCGACGAGGAGGCCGTCCGCAAATGGCGCAACCTCGAAGCCCACCGGGCAGCCCAACAAGCCGGCCGTGGCGGCATCTTCGCCGACTACCGCCTGCGCATCGCCAGCGTAGTGCGCGATTACGGCATGTTCGAACGCGACGAGGTGCCGGCAGATAGTCGCGAGGTTCATGATGCGGCGTGACGGGGCGGCACCCTAATAAATTCCCGAAATCGGCCGCCCCTTCAGGCTTTGGTAACTAAGTTGCGTAACCATAACGGAGAGTTAAGCGTAAAGCGTATGAGTGAGTATCAGAATGGCATCAGTTTTTCCGCTTGCCGACCTCAAGGCCTCCGTCAACCCGGGTTCCCGGTCGGAGTCCTGGATCGACACGATCATCAAGGGCGATTGCGTCAGCGCCCTTGAAGCCTTGCCCACCCACTCCGTCGATGTGATCTTCGCCGACCCGCCTTATAACCTCCAGCTCGGCGGAACGCTGCATCGTCCCGATCAGTCGCTGGTCGATGCGGTCGATGACGAATGGGATCAATTTGCTTCCTTCGAAGCCTATGACGCCTTCACCCGCGCCTGGCTGCTGGCCTGCCGCCGTGTCTTGAAGCCGACGGGTTCGATCTGGGTGATCGGCTCATATCACAACATTTTCCGCGTCGGCGCGACGCTGCAGGATCTGAACTTCTGGATCCTCAACGACATCATCTGGCGCAAGACCAATCCGATGCCGAATTTCAAGGGCCGCCGGTTCCAGAACGCCCATGAGACGATGATCTGGGCGAGCCCCAACGCCAAGGCCAAGGGCTATACCTTCAATTACGATGCGATGAAGGCCGCCAACGACGATGTGCAGATGCGCTCCGACTGGCTCTTTCCGATATGCAACGGCAATGAGCGGCTGAAGGGCGAGGACGGCAAGAAGGTGCATCCGACCCAGAAGCCGGAAGCGCTGCTCGCCCGCGTCATCATGGCCTCGACCAAGCCGGGCGATATCGTGCTCGATCCCTTCTTCGGTTCGGGAACGACGGGCGCCGTCGCCAAGCGTCTCGGCCGTCACTTCGTCGGCATCGAGCGCGAGCAGGATTATATCGATGCGGCATCCGCCCGCATCGCCGCCGTCGAGCCGCTCGGCAAGGCGGAACTGACCGTCATGACCGGCAAGAAGGCCGAGGTGCGCGTCGCCTTCAACGTGCTTGTCGAAAGCGGCCTGATCAAGCCCGGCCAGGTGCTGACCGACGCCAAACGCCGCTACAGCGCGATCGTGCGTGCCGACGGCACCGTCGCATCAGGCGGCGAGGCCGGCTCCATTCATCGTCTCGGCGCCAAGGTACAGGGTCTCGATGCATGCAACGGATGGACCTTCTGGCATTTCGAAGACGGGCAGTCCCTGCGCCCGATCGACGATCTCAGGTCCGTCATCCGCAGTGATCTGGCAAAGGTGGAGTGAGCAGCACCTTCGGCGGATCGAGATACCTTCTTCCGGTTTCCTCCAGTTGCGGAAGAAGGCCAAGGCGCCCGGGGCTCGAACCTCGGGCGTCTTCTATTTGAGGGGCCGTTCAGAAGTCCTTGTAATCGGTGACGTCGACGCGGGTGATGCGGCCTTCCGTATTGAAGGTGATCGTCTCCTCGCCCTCGCGGATCAGCGGCTGGCCCGTCTTGCTGTGGGTGGCGCGAAGCGACCAGACGGCCCGGCCGGACAGCGGCGTCAGCGTTTCGACAAGCGAATTTTCCGCGGTCTGATCGGGATAGTCATCGAAATATTTCCGAAAGGCGGCCATGATCTCGCTCCGCCCGGCAAGGCTGCCGACGCCGTTCGAGACATAGGTGGCGTCCTCGGCGAAATACCCCTCGATGACCGGAAAATCGAGGGCGTTGATCGCGGCGTGAAAGCGCTCGATTTCCTCTGCCGGGTCGAAAGCCATGGCTCAGATCTTCAATCCGTAAGCGGCGAGATCGCTGCGCAGCTTCTCCGCGCCCGAAAACAGCACCGCATTCCAGCCGAAGGCTTTGGCGCCTTCGACATTAACAGGCGCGTCGTCGATGAAGATCGTCGCCCTGGGATCGAGGCCGAAGCTCTTCGTATGCGTGTCGTAGATTGCCGCATCCGGCTTGATCAGGCCGACATCGCCGGAAACGGTGACGCCGCGCGGTTTGGTGAGAAAGGGGAAACGCTGCTGCGCCTCGCGGAAAGTGTCGGAGGCGAAATTGGTCAGCATCGTCACGTCGTGGCCTTCGGCAATCAGCCCTTCCATGATCGCGACGCTGTCCTCATAGGCGTGCGGCACCATTTCGTGCCAGTATTTGCGGAAGGCGCGAATATGCTCTTCACGTGCCGGGTGCTGGGCAATCAGCAGCGCTTCGGCCTCTTGCCATGTGCGGCCGCGGTCCTGCTCGATGTTCCAGTCATGGGTGCAGATATTGGCGAAGAACCAGTTGCGCTCTGTCTCATCAGGGATGAGGCGGGCGAAGGGAAGATGCGGATCGTAATGAATAAGAACTTTGCCGATGTCGAAAACGATATGCTTTATGTCGGTGGTCATGGTCATCCCTTGGATGTTTTGAACGCGAGAGGAATAGCCGCTGCGATCGCTTTTTTCATGACGGTCGGCAAGGCCTGCGCTTCAAGATTTGTGACCGGCTCCCACCATCCGTCATTCGTGTCGACCGTGGCGGCGATGGCCGTGCGGTAGATCGAAAGCCTGAGTTCGAAATGCGTAAAGACATGGACGACGGTGCCGCAGGCCTGCCATGCCGCATTGAAGGGGGCGGCTTCCGCCGACGTCTCGCCATCGACGCGCGCCGTCCAGGCCGTCGTCGGCACCTCGGTCATGCCGCCGAGCAGGCCGCTATCCGCCCGCCGCCGCAAAAGAATCTCACCATCGGCGGTGACCGCGATGAAGGCCGCGCCCTGCCGCACCGGCTTCTCCTTCTTCGCCGCCTTGACGGGAAAGAGCTCGGGATCGGAAAGCCTCAACGCCTCGCAGGCGCCCCGGAACGGACAGAGCGAACAGGCCGGCCGCTTCGGCGTGCAGATCGTGGCGCCGAGATCCATCATCGCCTGGGCGAAATCGCCGGGCCGCGCCGCAGGCGTCAGCAGCGCCACTTTCTCCTTCATCAAAGGCTTTGCCGCCGGAAGCGGCGTTTCGATCGCGTAAAGCCTGGAGATCACCCGCTCGACATTGCCGTCCATGACCGCCGCCTGGCGGTTGAAAGCGATGGCCGCGACGGCGGCGGCCGTATAGTCGCCGATGCCGGGCAGCGACTTGAGCCCTGCTTCCGTGTCAGGAAAGATGCCGCCATATTCCCTAGCCACCGCTTCGGCGCATTTCTTCAGGTTGCGGGCACGGGCGTAGTAGCCGAGCCCCGCCCAGGCGGCCATCACCTCATCGTTTGCGGCGGCGGCAAGGTCGGTCACTGCGGGCCAGCGCTGCAGAAACTTGGCGAAATAGGGTTTGACCGCCTGCACCGTCGTCTGCTGCAGCATCACCTCGGAAAGCCAGATGTGATAGGGATCGGGTTTGACGCCGCGCGCCGCCATGCCGGGCGCTACGCGCCAGGGCAGGTCGCGGTGATGCCGGTCGTACCAGTCGAGAAGGGGCTTTGCCGAGGGCGTGTCGAGGGTTGTGATCGTCATGATTTGCCGCGATGGGGGGAAGGCCCTATACTTGGCGAAGCAATGCCGCGCGATCAAGTCGGTCCCGCCAAATCGCGCCGCCGCTGAAGGGTTTCGATGAGTTATCCACGCAAAGATGTGAAGCAGATTTCCGAGCTGGCGAATGGGCTGATCGATCCCGTCCTGGCCCGGCGCGCCGGCATCAACACGGCGCTGCTCGGCTCCTGGGACGAAATCGCCGGCGAGGATTTCGCCGATTGCACCCGGCCGGAAAAGATCGCCTGGGCGCGCGGCGGCGATGACGGCAGCTTTCGCCCCGGCGTGCTGACGATCGCCTGCGAAGGCGCGCGCGCGCTTTTCCTCACCCATGCCCAGGGCGAACTCATCCAGCGCATCAACAGCTTCTTCGGCTTCGCAGCCGTCCACCAGATTCGCATCGTCCAGAAGCCGGTCTCCCAGGCCGTCCGCCGCTCCCGCACCCCGCAGCCGCTGAAGGGCGAAGCCGCCCGCAAGCTCGAAGGCATGATGGAAGGCATCGAGGGCGACAAGCTGCGCCAGGCGATTCAGCGCTTAGGGACCGCGGTGATGGGCAAGCGAGGACGGTAATCCGTTGCCTGCCGCTTGCCTATCTGTATCGTGCTCGCAGTGATCCCGGCGTTCAAATCAAACGAATTCCTTTTGCGAGTCCATATGCGGTCGTGCTACGTTCTGAGTCACGATGAGCAAACAGCCGAACTTGACCCGCAATGCCAATATCGGTCGCCTGACCCAGGCGCGTGCCGAAAAGATCAGTGCGGTCGAAGGCTTGGTACTCAGCTCGCGCATGCGTGAGGTCCTCGCCGAGACTAAGGACCAGCCGGCAGAAGCGCGCCGTGAAGCGATCCGCGCGCAGTTTGTCCGCAAGTCTGCCTGAACGTTGGTCTATACTGCCGAATACGACCCGCTCTGTTATCTGGGCACGCCCGTGCTCCGCAACAAACTGGACCTTACGGATCAGAATGAGCTCGATGAGTTCGAAACAGCGATGTTCGTGCTCCGCTCGGATGAGCCTTGGCCGGAGGGCGATCTGGATCTCACGCACTATCTCGCCCTACACCGGCACCTGTTCCAGGATGTCTACGACTGGGCCGGCGAGATCCGTGCCATCCGTATCGGCAAAGGTGGCAACTGGTTCTGCTATCCCGAATTCATCGCTAATGAACTGAGCCGGATTTTTCATGAATTGGCCCAGGCAAACTATTTCCAAGGACTGACACAAGCAGATTTTGCAGTTCAAGCCGCCCACCTCCTCGCCGAGATCAATGCCATACACCCTTTCCGTGAGGGTAACGGCCGCACCCAATTGACCTTTCTCGCACTTCTGGCCGAGCGTGCTGGTCTACCGTTCAATGCTGAAGTGCTTGATCGCGAACGTGTCATCGACGCCATGATCGAGAGCTTTGCCGGCTCAGAGCAACCGCTGGCGAGGCTCATCCTCGATCTCATCAGCGAACCTTGACGCTAAACTCTCTTCGATTTTTCAGTGGTGAAGAAGCACTGGAGATCAAGCACCTCGGATGCCGCGTTTATATAGTAGACGGGAGAGAAATCATGCTGGTTTTGCGGTTGCCGCCTGATGTCGAAGCGCGGCTCGATGACCTTGCCAGGCGCACTGGCCGCAGCAAAAGCTTTTATGCCCGCCAAGCCCTCCTCGAACATATCAATGATCTCGAAGATATCTATCTGGCCGAAAAGTGCCTTGAAGAACTTC
Source organism: Rhizobium sp. J15 (assembly GCF_002531825.1). Classification (GTDB taxonomy): domain Bacteria; phylum Pseudomonadota; class Alphaproteobacteria; order Rhizobiales; family Rhizobiaceae; genus Rhizobium. The sequence goes on from NZ_NWSX01000012.1 coordinate 128,476, forward strand.
GCCGGGGTGAGAGTGATACTGTGCCATTGGCCGAACTGATGGAGCGTCATGGCCTGGAGAATTGAGTTCCTCCGCGCAGCCGAGCGCAAGTCTGAGAAGCTGGGGCATGTGCATATCGGCAATCGCCGTGACGTATACCGATGAATCTGCGTGCCGACCGATCGCAATTTTGTCTGGCGGTCCCATCACGGTCACAATTCTTTGAAGGAAGTTGCTGATCCGTGGCTTGTGAGCGGCCGTCAGCCGTTATATCGCACAGTCACGCCGTCACTCTCATACCTATGGGGAACCCATGCAGATGTCCGAAATGCAACTGACGAAACGCCGCCTTCTGGGCGGTATCGCCATCGCCGCAGCTGCCGTAGCGCTTGCCGCCTGCAACGACAGCAAGGACGCTGCCGATGCTTCGTCCTCCGGCAAGACCATGGCTGACGGCACCAATGTCGACACCATTCAGACGGCTGCCACGTCGGGCACCGAAATGCCGCAGTCCGACGGCGACGTCGATATGGCCGAAGTGCTGAAGCCCGGCGCCTTGCCTGAGATGGCGCTGGGCAAGGCCGATGCCCCGGTCAAGATCGTCGAATACATGTCGATGACGTGCCCGCACTGCGCCCATTTCCACAACACCACCTTTGACACCATCAAGCAGAAATACGTCGACAGCGGCAAGGTGCAGTTCATCATCCGCGAATTCCCCTTCGATCCGCGCGCTGCCGCCGCCTTCATGCTTGCCCGCTGCAATGCCTCCAATCCGGAGCAGTTGAGCACGCCGGAGCAGTATTTCCCGATGGTATCCATGCTGTTCAAGCAGCAGCAGGTCTGGGCCGCCGCCGATGACGGCCGCGCCGCGCTGCTGCAGATGTCGAAGCTGGCCGGATTTACTGAGGATAGCTTTACGAAATGCTTGACGAACCAGAAGCTTCTGGATGAAGTGAACGCCACGCGGGAAAGAGGTTCCAAGGACTTCGGCGTCAACGCCACGCCGACTTTCCTCATCAATGGCAAGCGCTATTCTGGAGACATGCCGGTTGAAACCATGTCGGCGCTCATCGACAGCCTGCTCTGAACCGGACCGTTTCGAAATGACGGGCGACGGCGAAAGCCGTGCGCCCGTTTTTTGTTTTCAGCGCAGTTTGCGGGTGTGGCCCCCTCATCCGCCCTACGGGCACCTTCTCCCCGCTGGGGAGAAGAGGGGATCGAGACGTTGCGGCACATCCCCTTCGCCCCAGCGGGGAGAAGGTGCCGGCAGGCGGATGAGGGGGCTTCCTGCCGTGGATATTTCTGCATGAAGTTCAACAAGCTGCGCCTGGTCGGCTTCAAATCCTTCGTCGAGCCGACGGAATTCATCATCGAGCGCGGGCTGACCGGCGTCGTCGGTCCGAACGGCTGCGGCAAGTCCAACCTTGTCGAGGCGCTGCGCTGGGTGATGGGCGAGAATTCCTACAAGAACATGCGCGCCTCCGGCATGGACGACGTGATCTTTTCCGGTTCGGGCAACCGTCCGGCGCGCAACACCGCTGAAGTCGCGCTGTATCTCGACAATGCCGAGCGCACCGCGCCTGCCGCCTTCAACGATGCCGACGAGATCCAGGTCACCCGCCGCATCGAGCGCGAGCAGGGCTCGCTCTATCGCATCAACGGCAAGGAAAGCCGCGCCAAGGACGTGCAGTTGCTCTTTGCCGACGCCTCCACCGGCGCCCGGTCGCCCTCGATGGTCGGGCAGGGCCGCATCGGCGAGCTGATCCAGGCAAAGCCGCAGGCCCGCCGCCAGCTGCTCGAAGAGGCGGCAGGCATTTCGGGCCTGCATTCGCGCCGCCATGAGGCCGAGCTGCGCCTGCGCGCCGCCGAAAGCAATCTCGAGCGTCTCGACGACGTCACTTCGCAGCTGGAAAGCCAGATCGAGAGCCTGAAGCGCCAGGCCCGCCAGGCGAACCGCTTCAAGACGCTGTCTGCCGATATTCGCGCTCGCGAGGCGATGCTTCTGCATATCCGCTGGGTGCAGGCCAAGGAGGCCGAGGCCGAGGCCGACAGCGCCCTGAACCAGGCGACATCAGTCGTCGCCGAAAAGGCGCAGGTCCAGATGGAAGCGGCGAAGCACCAGGGCATCGCCAGCCTCAAGCTGCCGGAACTGCGTGAGGGGGAAGCCCGCGCCGCCGCCGCGTTGCAGCGACTGCAGATCGCCAGAAGCCAGCTGGAGGAAGATGCCGGCCGCATCCTGCGCCGCCGCGACGAACTCACGCGCCGGCTCGCCCAGCTTGCGGAGGATATTCGCCGCGAGGAGCGGCTGGTGGCCGACAATGCCGTCATCCTCGCCAAGCTTGATGCCGAAGAGGCGGAGATCTTGGAGGTCCTCGCCGATTCCGGCCGCTATGCCGAGGAAACCCGTGAGGCTTTCGAAGGGGCGGCCGCAAAGCTGGCCGACAGCGAGCGCATCTTCACCGTTCTGACGGCCGAACGTGCCGAAGCGGCCGCCGGCCGTAATCAGCTCGAGCGCGCCATCCGCGATCTCGCCGATCGCCGGATGCGCCTCGAACGCCACATGAACGAGGCGAACCAGGAACTGTCGGCCATCGGCGAGAAGATTGCCGGCCTGCCCGATCCCGAGGAGAAGCGCGCGATGGTCGAGGCCGGCGAAATCGCCGTTGCCGACGCCGAGGCCGCGGTCCAGGCGGTCGAACAGGCGCTTGCCGCTGCCCGCCAGACGGAGGCACTGTCGCGCGCGCCGGTCGAGCAGGCCCGTTCGGCGCTGAATGCGCTGGAGACCGAGGCCCGCACTATTTCCCGCATGCTGGCCGCCGGGGCGGCGGCGGGCAGATTTCCCCCAGTTGCCGAAGAGCTGAAGGTCGATCGCGGCTTCGAAACCGCGCTGGGTGCGGCCCTCGGCGACGATCTCGAATCGCCGCTTGATGCCGAGGCGCCGGCCCATTGGTCCGAAAACGGCGATGGCGCCGCCGATCCGGCGCTTCCGTCAGGCGTTACGCCGCTGCTCGACCACGTTCGTGCGCCGTCCGCGCTGACCCGCCGTCTGCGCCAGATCGGCCTCGTCGCGGAGGCTGATGCAGGGTCCCTGATGGCGACGCTGAAGCCCGGCCAGCGGCTGGTGACGAAAGAGGGCGCCGTTTACCGCTGGGATGGCCATGTCACGGGTGCCGATGCCCCGAGCGCTGCTGCCCTTCGCCTCGCCCAGAAAAACCGCCTGGCGGAACTTGAGGGCGAGGCGGCGCTTGCCCGCGACGTGCTTGTGGAAGCTGAGGAGCGGCAGGTTGCCGCCGCCGAGGCGATCCGCGGGGAGGAGCGGAGGCTCGCCGAGTCGCGCGATATGAGCCGTCTGTCGGCGCGTCATCTCGGCGAAGCGCGTGAAGCGCTCGCGGCTGCCGAGCGCGCCTCTGGCGACCTGATCCGCCGCCGTGACGTTGTCAGCGAGGCCGCCAGCCAGCTTGGCGCGCAGCTCGAAGAGATCGCCGTCCAGGAGGAGAATGCCCGCATCGAGCTGGAGGATGCGCCCGATCTGACCGAGATCGATGAGCGGCTGCGTTTCCAGCAGGCCGAAGTTGCGACGGATCGCGGCGCGCTCGCCGAAAGCCGCGCCCGCCACGAAAGTCTCGCCAGGGAAAATGAGGCCCGCCAGCGCCGCATCGTCGCGATCGGCCAGGAGCGCGAGACCTGGCGCCAGCGCGCGGCAAGCGGAGAAGATCATGTCGCCACCTTGCGCGAGCGCGAGGAAGAGGCGCGCGAAGAGGCTGCCGACCTCGAAATGGCGCCGGATGAATTCGATGACAAACGCCGCGCCCTGCTCAGCGAATTGCAGAAGGCGGAAGAAGCGCGCCGAAACGCCGGCGATCTCCTGGCCGAGGCCGAACGCATCCAGCGCGAAGCCGACCACAAGGCGGCGACGGCGCTTTCCGAGCTTGCCGAATGCCGCGAACGGCGCGGCCGCGCCGAGGAGCGCCTCGTCTCTGCCCGCGAGAAGCGGCAGGAAAGCGAAAGCCGCATCCGCGAAGTCCTCAACGTGCCCCCGCACGAGGCGCTGCGTCTGACCGGGCGTCCGGCCATGCAGGCTCTCCCCGACCCGCGTGAAGTCGAGCGCGAGCTCGAACGCCTGAGGATGGAGCGCGAGCGCCTCGGCGCCGTCAACCTGCGCGCCGACGAGGAACAGAAGGAACTGAGCGAGAAGCTCGAAACGCTGGTCAAGGAACGCGACGATGTCATCGATGCGATCCGCAAGCTGCGTGGCGCCATCCAGAGCCTCAACCGCGAGGGCCGCGAGCGCCTGATCGCCGCCTTCGACATCGTCAATGCCCAGTTCCAGCGGCTGTTCACCCATCTTTTTGGTGGCGGCACGGCCGAGCTGCAACTGATCGAATCGGACGATCCGCTCGAGGCCGGTCTCGAAATCCTGGCCCGCCCGCCCGGCAAGAAGCCGCAGACCATGACGCTGCTCTCCGGCGGCGAGCAGGCGCTGACGGCAATGGCGCTGATCTTCGCGGTCTTTCTCACCAATCCGGCGCCGATCTGCGTGCTCGACGAGGTGGATGCGCCGCTCGACGACCACAATGTGGAGCGCTACTGCAATCTGATGGACGAAATGGCCGCTTCCACCGAAACGCGCTTCGTCATCATCACCCACAATCCCATCACCATGGCCCGCATGAACCGCCTCTTCGGCGTCACCATGGCCGAGCAGGGCGTTTCCCAGTTGGTCTCCGTCGACCTGCAGACGGCTGAGCGGTTGCGCGAGATCGCCTAAAGCAACCTCAACAGAAGCGTAACGTGGTTCTTTGCGTCCGGAACTGGATGAAGCGCCAGAGCAATTCCAGCGCGGATACTGAGCGGGTTTGCGTCCAAAAATTGCGAAAAATCAAAAGACTGGCATTAAACACCAAAAAAGGTCGGCTCTCGGGCGGCCTGTACCCCATTTGGGTGATGCTCTTTGCGATGACTTGCATTAGAAGTTGTTTCAACGCAACCTGATATTTTTGCTGAAAAGCAGGCAGTCAACGTTGCGCATATCGAATTCGCGAAGCGGTGTTCCGGCAGAGGGCAAAACCGGATGCCGTGGGCAATTCCCCGGAAAAAGCTTAAAGTGGTTCCCGGGAATTGCGTAAAACTAAGGTCAGAGCGATTTTTAGGAACCGCTCCTGGGTTGAGGGACCCCCCGTCCGGTTTTCCTGGCCGGACGGAAACAAGGCTTTGCGGGACATGTTGCAGTCCCGCAAAGCTTTTTTTATGCGCCGAAATCTTTCAATCGGTTCGATAGCCAGCAAGCATGCAGATTTATTGTGCGGCGCAACATTTTGCCGCACTTGTCGATTTTCATTTCAACACCAAGGGATTAAGCTAGCCCCGGTTTGGTGTTGGGGGGAATATGACCAAGTGGGTCTATACGTTCGGCGACGGGCAGGCAGAGGGCCGGGCGCGCGACCAGGAGATTCTCGGCGGCAAAGGCGCCAATCTCGCGGAAATGTGCCGCCTCGGGCTTCCGGTGCCGCCAGGACTGACGATCGTCAGTGACGCCTGCAACACCTATTACAAGAACGGCCGACACATCGAGGAAGGGCTGAAGGCCGGGGTGCGGGCGGGCATTTCTGCCATAGAGGCGATCACCGGCCGCCACTTCGGCTCGGGCAGCCAGCCGCTGCTCCTATCGGTGCGCTCCGGCGCGCGCGTCTCCATGCCTGGCATGATGGACACGGTCCTCAATCTCGGCCTCAACGACGAGACGGTGCAGGCGCTCGGCCATGATGCAGGCGACGCCCGTTTCGCCTGGGACAGTTACCGCCGCTTCATCCAGATGTATGCCGATGTGGTCATGGGTCTCGGCAACGATGCCTTCGAGGAGATACTGGAAGACGAGAAGGCCAAGCTCGGCTACGAGTTCGATACTGAACTCAGCGCCTCGGAATGGCAGCATATCGTCTCGCTCTACAAGCGGCTGATCGAAGAGGAACTGGAGCAGGAGTTTCCGCAGGACCCGGAAGTCCAGCTCTGGGGTGCCGTCGGCGCCGTCTTTTCCAGCTGGATGAGCGCGCGCGCCGTCACCTACCGCCAGCTCCACAATATTCCGGAAGGCTGGGGCACGGCCGTCAATATCCAGGCCATGGTTTTCGGCAATCTCGGCAATGCGTCGGCCACCGGTGTCGCCTTCACCCGCAACCCCTCGACCGGCGAGAATGCGCTTTACGGCGAATTCCTCGTCAACGCCCAGGGCGAGGATGTCGTCGCCGGCATCCGCACGCCGCAGAGCATCACCGAGGAGGGGCGTCTTTCCTCCGGCTCCGACAAGCCCTCGATGGAAAAGCTGATGCCGGAGGCGTTTCGCGAGCTGAGCCGCATCTGCTCCGAACTCGAGATCCACTACCGCGATATGCAGGATATCGAATTCACGATCGAGCGCGGCAGGCTCTGGATGCTGCAGACCCGCTCGGGCAAGCGCTCGACGCGGGCGGCGATGAAGATCGCCGTCGACATGGTCGACGAGGGCGTGATCACCGAGGAAGAGGCGGTCTTGCGCATCGAACCCTCGAGCCTGGACCAGCTCTTGCATCCGACGATCGATCCGCGCGTCAACCGCCAGGTCATCGGCGCGGGACTTCCGGCCTCGCCGGGGGCGGCCACCGGCGCCATCGTCTTCACCGCGGAAGAGGCGGTGGAGGCTGAGGCGGAAGGCCGCAAGGTCATCCTGCTCAGGGTCGAGACCAGCCCCGAGGATATTCACGGCATGCATGCCGCCGAAGGCATCCTGACCACACGCGGCGGCATGACCAGCCACGCGGCGGTCGTCGCCCGCGGCATGGGCACGCCCTGCGTCGTCGGGGCCGGCACCATGCGCATCGATCAACGCAACGAGCGACTGCTCGGCATCGGCGTTACCCTGAAGAAGGGCGATATCATCACCATCGACGGTTCCGCCGGCCAGGTGCTGAAGGGCGAGGTGCCGATGATCCAGCCGGAGCTTTCCGGCGATTTCGGCCGCATCATGGGCTGGGCCGACCGCGCCCGGCGCATGACGGTGCGCACCAATGCCGATACGCCGGCCGATGCGCGTGCCGCCCGCTCCTTCGGCGCCGAGGGCATCGGCCTTTGCCGCACCGAACACATGTTCTTCGAGGGCGAGCGCATCCACGCCATGCGCGAGATGATTCTCGCCGAAAACGAAAAGGGCAGGCGGCTGGCGCTCGACAAGCTGCTGCCGATGCAGCGCTCGGATTTCACCGGCCTCTTCACCGTCATGCACGGCCTGCCGGTGACGATCCGCCTGCTCGATCCGCCACTGCATGAATTCCTGCCGAAGACCGACGACGAGGTGGCTGAAGTCGCCTTCGCCATGGGCATGGAGGCTCTGGCTTTGCGCCAGCGCGTCGATGCGCTGCACGAGTTCAATCCGATGCTCGGCCATCGCGGCTGTCGTCTGGCGATCTCCTACCCTGAAATCGTCGAGATGCAGGCCCGCGCCATCTTCGAGGCGGCCGTGGCCGCAGCCCATGAGACGGGTGCAGCCGTCGTGCCTGAAATCATGGTGCCGCTCGTCGGCCTGCGCTCCGAGCTCGATTACGTCAAGGCGCGCATCGACGAAATTGCCGGCGATGTGATGAACGAGGCCGGCATGAAGATCGATTATCTCGTCGGCACGATGATCGAGCTGCCGCGTGCCGCACTTCGCGCCCATGTGATCGCCGAAGCGGCCGAATTCTTCTCCTTCGGCACCAACGACCTGACGCAGACCACCTTCGGCATCTCGCGCGACGACGCCTCCGCCTTTATCCCGACTTATCAGCGCAAGGGCATCATCGAGCACGATCCCTTCATCTCGCTCGATTTCGACGGTGTGGGCGAACTGATCAGCATCGCCGCCGAACGCGGCCGGCGCACCCGCCAGGACATGAAGCTCGGCATCTGCGGAGAACATGGCGGCGACCCGGCCTCGATCCGCTTCTGCGAGACGATCGGGCTCGATTATGTCTCCTGCTCGCCTTTCCGCGTGCCGATCGCGAGGCTAGCGGCCGCGCAGGCGGTCATATCAGAGCTGAAAGCCCAGCGGGAAAATACCAAGACGACCGGAAAGCACCTGCGGGCGACGAGCCTTAATGACGATGGTGCCAGCGCTCGCGGTAAATATAAGGCCCGTTGAGATCCCAGGCCATGCTCTGCATCAGTTCGGCGCTCTGCGCCCGCGATTCAGCCCGCCGGTCGAGATCGATGCGCTGCAGGCAGGTGGCAAAGCCATCGGTGCCGCGGCGAAACCCGTAACCGAGGCAACGCAGCTCATCCGCCGCCCGCCGCTCCTCCGGCGTCATCGTCTGGCAGGCGGAAAGTCCGGCGGCGAGCGTGGTTATGACGGTGATGAGAATCGGGACGCGCATCAGAGGTATTCCTTGCTTTTCCCTGAGGAAATGCCATTCGGGTGCGGGCGTCAAGCGAGGAGATAGGCAGAGCCGGTCTGTCCTTACTTGAGGCAAGCCCCTACCTCTCCTCCCTTATATCTGTGACGAGCACAGGTATAAGGGAGGGTGTAACGCTCTCACCAAAATCACGCTGCTCCCGCCGGATCGCCGATCGGCAGGAGTGCCGGATCGAGCGGCGGGTCCTGCGGGTTCTTCGTGTCGCCGGGGTCCTGCGCTGGCGTCAGCGGCGGTTTTTCCTGGATGCGGTCGGGAATGCCGGGGGTCGGCGTCGGGCCGCGCGGTGTGTCGGTCGTCGGTGTCGGGATCGGATCTCTGTTCGGCATGATCGCCTCCTTTCCAGAAGGGAACGGCACCGCCGGAAGATGGTTCCACTTTCACGAGCCGGCATTCCTCTGTAAGAGGGGACCTCTCAAGCATGGGGACGAGCATGGCCATCCGCGATCGATTTTCGAAGAAACTCAGCTGTCCGCAATGCGGCAATGCCGGATTTGCCGAGGCCTCCGAGATCGACGACCCCAACCGCAAGCATCCGGATTTCAAGGTCGATCAGCTGCCGCGCGGCTTTGGTGTGCAGCGTCCTTCCAACCACCAGGAATCCTTCATGCTCAAATGCGAATGCGGGCGCAAGTTTCCCTTCCGCAGCCTCGCGGAAGCGGCGGCCGAGCGGCGGTAACGCGGAAGCGCGGGTGCTGGATTTGAATCCGAACTCTCATGTGATCCAACCCAATTTTCGGGGTAACAATGCTTCGCTTTTTCCTGCGCGTGATCGCCATCTTGGGACTTTCATTCAGTTCGGCCGCCGCAGCCAATACGGATGTCGTCAAGAAATTCCATGATGCCGTCCATGCGGGCGATATCACGACCGTAAGAACCATGCTTGCAGCCGAACCATCCCTGGCGACGTCGGTCGATGAATACCGATTCCAGCCTATCCACCTTCTCGACATGTATTTTGAACGGCAAATCCTGGAGCTTCTGCTAGCGACCGGAGCCGACATCAACGCCAGGAATGACGAAGGGATCACCATTCTTCATATCGTCACCGACCCTGACGCGGTGAATGTCCTCATAGGAAAGGGGGCTGACATTGAGGCTCGCGACAATCGCGGCCGAACGCCTCTGGTCGCCCAGCTAGGTAACCAGCAGAATGGGCCTGATGTTGTCGCCGCTCTTTTGGAGAGTGGTGCAAATCCCGATGCCAAGGACGACAGCGGCATGACGGCCCTCGCTATCGCGCGGCAAACTGGCGACGAGGACCTCGTCGCCCTCATCACGGCAAGCGGGACCAGGAACTGATGCCGGAGGTTCCAGCGACCGCCGGGCTCTGAAGCTCAGATCCGCTCCAGCAGCTCGACGAAGGCATCAGCGAAGCGCATCAGATGCGCCGTCTCTTCGTCAGGCGCCTGCATGCGGATTTCCGTGCCGTTGGCGTCGAGCAGCGCCAGCACGACACGCATTTCGTGACCGTCGTCCGGGATGCGCAGCACCGCGATGCGCCGGCAATCCTCGATGAGGCCGCCGGCCGGAAGGTCGAACAGCAATTCGCCGCCGGTACGCCGGCTGCCTGGCGCACTGCCTCGCAGAAGCCGGCATCGCCGCCAGCATAACCTTCGAGCGAAAGTTCGAGCTCGACGAGCTCCATCGGCAGCATCGGTTCGGACTGGTCGATACCGCCAAGCGCAGACGCCTGCGGCCTTGCTGCTATCTCGGGTGAAATCATCCCGTCTCTCCTGTCCTGCAATCGGAGATGAAACCGCGGCAGAATGGCCTTTTTTTGACATATCAGCAAGGGCTTATGGAATGGCTGGCGCCTTCGTCGTGGATTCCGCCCGATATGCTTGAGACAACGGTTTCAATTTAGCCGAATCTTGCACTAAACAGGTTTATGGCGATTTGCGTGGTCCCTGGCGCGGCGCTGACGAGCAACCGGTAAGTTTGATGGCCATCCGCTTCGACCGTCCCGTTTCCAGCGCCGCGCGCGTTTCGCGGCTGCTCGGGGCATTTTCGCTGGTTCTGGCGCTGGCGGTGATGATCGCCCATCGCTTCGGCGGTCTCGCCACGCCCTATCTGGTGCTGCTTCTCATTGCCGCCGCCGGCTGCGCATTGCTCGCCGCCCTGCTTGCTGCCGTCGGCCTGCGCAGCCTCTGGATGACGGGCGCCGAAGGCGGGCTGAGCGCGCTGGCGGCGCTGATCTACGCCGCCTTTCCGCTGGCCCTCGGCGCCTCGGCCGTCGAGCGCTACATGACGCTGCCCGATATCCACGACGTTTCCACCGATCCGGTTTCCGTTCCGGACTGGCTTTCGCCGCCCAAGGCCGATCAGATCTGGCTGAAGCGTAACCCTGAGGTGACGCCGGAAGATCGTGAAAAGCAGATGGTCGCCTATCCCGAACTGACCGGCCGGCGCTACGAAGGCGCGCTCGACCGGGTGCTGGAGGCGGTGCGCAAGGTCGCGAAGCAAAGCGGCTTCACAATCACGAGGAGCAGTGGCGATACCGAGCCGGGCCGCGATCTCGAGGATAAGACGCCCAAGCCGCAGCCGGGCGACGATGCGGTTGCCGATGCACCCGATATCGTTCCCGTGCCGACACCGCGCCCCTATGACGACGATGTCGCCAAGCTCATCCGCGGTGCCAACGGCGTGACGCTGCAGGCCACCACCCGCACGCTGATCCTCGGCCTGCGCTTCGATATCCTGATCCGCCTGCGCGAGGAGGCCGAAACCACCTTCGTCGACATCCGCGTCGCCTCCCGCTACGGCCAGCACGACCTCGGCTTCAGCGCCGCGATTGCGGATGACTATCTGAAGGCGCTTGACGCCGAACTCCTGGGGATCGCCGGTGGGTGAGCAACGGTGGCGCAAAGCGCCAGCAATCGATCCGGTGAATCGATTGCAGTTGCGAACGCCCTGAGCCCAAGCGAAGGGCCGGGATACGGCGCGGCAAACGCGACCGCTTTTCCGGTGCCGCCAAAGGCGGCAGCAATCACCCGATAACGATGCAGCGTTGGCAGACATTCGCTGTAGATCAGCGTCAAAGGTCGTCCGCGGCGGCGATGATCTCCGCTGCATTCGGGAAGATGCAAAGGCTGTTCGGTCCGTCCAGCGCCTCGATTTGAGTCCAGGCGATGGTGCCGTTCGCATTGACCAGGAAATGCCCGACGAGCTGGCTGGCGTGGTTGGCGAAGATCGCCATATCGGCTTCATCAAGCGCGAAGCGGTCCTTGGCGTTGAGCACCGTATTGGCTTCCATCGGCTGTAGCGGTTCCGGCAACTCCCCCGTAGGGTTGATGCGCGCCGCCTGGAACTGCGCCATCGTCGCGCTATAAGGCCATTCGGGCTGCTTGCTGCTCTCATCGGGCAGGAACTCGGCATGGGGCACGCCATAGGCCCGATGGGTGTGGCAGTCGGCATCGCATAGCAGCGTTACTGGCGTCGGACGGTGGCGGAAATACAGGCGCGCGCGTTCCACCGGCGTGTTGATAACGGCCACGGTCTCCACCCCGGAGGCGCGCAGGATGGGCTGTATGCCGGCAAGCTGTTCGACCTGGCGCCGGCAGAACGGGCAGTGCAGCCCGCGAAAGAAGCCGATCAGGAACGGGCGACCGCTCAACTCGGCGAAAGAGACCGTTCCCTCGAAATTGGCTGCGGCGAGTGTGAAGGCGGGCGCGGCATCTCCAGGCTGCAGCGGGCGCTTTTGGTCTCCCATGGAATAATTCCTCTCTCGTATCGTCTCAGTTTAAACGACCGAAATTCAACTATATCACTCGTCGCAAGAACCGCCGCGCGATGTTGAGATCGCCGAGGCCAGACACGCCTCGAGGAGGAATGACGGGGAGGGCGGCGGTGTAGTCCGCTGACTGGCGGTTCTCTGAAAGGGCTCGATGCCGTGTTACTGGCCGATTGCGGATGTGCGGCAGGCCCAACATTCGTATGGTGCCGCGAACTCGGCCTCCCTACTATATCATCCCATCGCGCCCCATCGCACGAAGCGGAGATTGCCATCCGATTGAAGGTTTCATACCCTGCGCGAGGGCTTATTCGCGCGTTCAACTTAGGGCATGGGTTGATCGATAATTTTAGGCAGTGTTTGAGCTTGCGAGGCAGCGTTTCAGCGTGCGACCCTATACCTTGATCTCGTGGTCGGTTGTTTCACTGTTTGTCATCGTCATGTTGGCCTCGTTGCCCACTTGCTCAGGACGTCAATGGACTTCGGCGTTGCCGCCGGAATTTGAAATAGGCCAGCGCCTTTCCCACGGTTCGACGCAGAATGGTACCGGAACTTGCGGGGCCGTAATTTATCAGTTGTCGTACACACAAACTCAAGAAATCCGCCGTCGTGGCATCGCAGCGTTTCCAACTGATCTGAAAAGCCCGGATGGATTGCAATATGAGGATTGGGCAAATACGCCAGTGCCCAAGGAGATATACGAACGGTATGTTTTGAATACCGCCGGTTCCCCGGTTGGATTGGACTGCAGTAATGGCACCTGGGAGAAAGAGTGGCGCGCGAACGCTGAGAAGGCGGGCAATTACTATGCGACCAATGGAAAGGCTTTGATCCTCTTGCAGGCCTCACAATTGCAAGAGAATCCAAATTATCTGGCTGCGGTGGGTTATTTTTATAATCCCTAAAGCCAGCGCAAACCATCGCTCATTCCACCACCAGCCACCCCCTATACCGCACCACCAGCCCCGTCACCCGCCCGCCGATCTCCACATAGAAGTGGAACCGCCCGTCGCGCTCCTCCTCATACGTCTCTCCGCCCGGCGCCAGGAACAGCGGCAGCGGAATCCCGCAAAACCGCCAGCCGCGCACCACCAGCCGCAGCCTCTCTCCCTCCGGTACCAGCGCGAGCAGCACCCGGAACGGCCCAAAGACTTCGGCCAGCAGGTGCCGGTCGCGGCCCTTGCCCTCTGCCAGGATGCTGCGGAAGCTCTTATCCCCGAAGGTCCGCGTCCAGATCTCCGTGTCGCCCTTGGCGGCAAAGCGCACCGTGACCGGCACGTCCTCGCTGGCTGCGGGAAAGCCGATCAGCCGCGCCACCGCCCGCGCCAGAAAGCCCCTGCCGCGTTCGATCCGCGCCCGGCCGGAGGCAGTGCGTGCGCCGCCGGCATGGATGGCTGATATGGCGGGCGGCAGCCGGTCGAAGGCGCTGCCGAGAATCTGCCGGTAGAGCGGCTGGGCTTCCGCCTCGCATTCTCGGCGGATGCCAGTGATGATCTTGAACCGCCGGAAGGCCGCCTCGAAATCGGCGAGCCGCAATTCGCCCGCCGCCGGCCGGGCGCCGGGCGCGGACCGCTCGCCGGCCAGCAGCCGGCGCACCAGCACTTCGGCTGCGATAACCGGAATGAACGGCCCGTCATCGCCCTCGGCAATCAGATGCCAGCCCGTCGTCAGCCGCTTGCCGGCAGTATCGATGCCGCTGGCGCGCACGAACATGCCGCCGCGATGTTCGCCCCAGGCAAACGCATGGCTGGCGCGCTGCATCAGCCGCGAGAAGGGCGTTAGCGAGGGCAGGAGGCCAAGGCGGACGAGCCGGGCGAAAAGGCCGAGCAGGCGCTGCAACGGCTGCGGCTCGGTTCCGACACCGGTGAAGCTCGATTGCAGGCCGTCAACACGCGCCGGCAGTAACGCCAGATCCGGCGCATCCACCAGCAGGAATTTCCGGCTCTTGAGCGGCACCGCACCCGGCGGCGCCACCGTTACCCGCATCGCCTCGATCAGCCCATGCCCGCTCGAAACCTGCCCATCGCTGAGCCGCGGCACTTTCTTGCCGGCATAGCTCGCGATCGCCCTGACGACATTGCGCCCGATCTTCACATGCGGCGAAGGGGCAATGCCCGCCGCCACCGCATCGATCCTGGCGAACTGCGGCGCCATCACATCGAGCGCGGCGAAGGACAGCGCCGGCAGGCTGCTGAGGCCGGAGAGCGCGAAAACGCCCTTCGCTCTCGCCTCGGCATCGAGCCCGCCGATGGCGGCGACGAAACCGGTGCTGTCGGCGAGATCGGCGTAATCGATGTCGAGCCCGATGCAGGCGCGCACGACCTTGTAAGGGTCTTCCCCGAAGCTCTGAAACGGCCCGGAGGCATCGATGACGAGATCGGGCTGCAGCCGCGTCAGCTGTTCGGTAAGGTCGCCGTCGCGATCGAAGGCCACCGCCTGCAGCGTTGCCCCGAGATTGGTGCTTCCCAGGCCCTCGGAGCCATCTTTCGGGGATCTGAGATCGGCAAGGAAATCGTCGGCCTTTTCAAGCGAACGCCCGGCGATCAACAATCTCAGCCGCGGTTCATCGCCGAGTAGCCGCGCCAGCCGGCCGCCGAAGGTGCCGTAGCCGCCGATAATCAGCAGCGAAAGCCGCTCGCCGCTCATGCGATGAAACGGCTGCGCTGCTCCGGCGTCGGCACCATGCAGCTCTGCCGGCCGGCGATCTTCAGCCGGTTGCGGGCGATGAATTCATAAAGCACATCGGCAAGGCGGCGCGGCAGCAGCCGGAAGAGTTTCACCAGCGAATAGGGAAAGCCGAGGCCCGCCACCATGCGGATCGAGCCGTCCGACTTGAAGAAGGCGCGGCCGTTTTCGATGAGGATATTGGTTTCATAATCGCGCTCATTCAGCCCATAATGCCGGTAGAGCGCTTCGCCGAGCGGCGTCTGGGCGGCGAGGAACCTGTAGCGCCGCTGCCGGTCGTGCTTCAGCGCGAATTTCACCCAGCCGGAGCAGAAGACGCATTCGCCATCGAAGACGATCAGCGGCTGGTCATCGGCAAAATCCGGCACGCCGGCATCGTTGCGATAGCTGTAAGCGGCACGCGTCATGGTAATCTCCCCATCTCCCGCTTACAACAGCCGGTAGGTGGCGGCAAGAGAAGGCGGCCCATCCGCCGCGATCTCGCCGCGCTCGACGAGATCCTCGATATGGGCGAGCACGGAAAGTGCTGCCGCCCCATGCAGCTTCGGATCGGTATCGCTGTAGATCGCCTTCACCATCTCGGCAATCGTACGGTCGCCCGTCCGGATGCGGGCGAGCACCGCCCGCTCGCGCTTCAGCCGATGCGCCTTCAGCGCCGGCAGGAAACTCGCCGGCGCCGTCACCGGCCCGCCATGGCCGGGCAGCAACAGGCGGTCCTGGCGCGCCATCAGCCGCTCGAGCGAGGCCATGTAATCCGCCATCGCGCCATCCGGCGGTGCGACGATCGAGGTCGACCAGGCCATGACATGATCGCCGGAGAAGAGCGTATCGCGGCCTTCGAGCGCGAAGGCGGCATGATTGGCCGTATGCCCCGGTGTGGGTACCGATGTCAGCGCCCAGCCATCGCCCGATATGGTCTCACCGTCGCCGAGCGCGATATCCGGCACGAAGTCCAGATCCGAGCTTTCGGAAAACGGATTGCTCTCGCCATCCCTAAGCCGCCGCGCCGGCCGATGCGGCCCTTGCCCCACCGTCACCGCCCCCGTCGCCGCCTGCAGCCGGCGGGCGAGCGGCGAGTGGTCGCGATGGGTGTGGCTGACGAAGATATGCGTCACCTCGCGGCCGCCAAGCGCTGCCATCAGCGCCTGATAATGCGCCTCATCCTCCGGCCCGGGATCGATAACCGCGACCGAGGCGGCGCCGACGATATAGCTGTTGGTGCCGTAAAAGGTGAAAGGCCCGGGATTCTCCGCCGTGACCCGCGCGACCCCAGCCGCAACCGGCACGGCCCGCCCATAGGCCGGCTCGAAAGCAAGGTCGAATGCGGGGCTTTCCATGCGGGGCGATGCTCTCGAGGCCGATGACACCGCCCATTCCTAGCATGGGCCGCTGCGCTCTGCAGCGCATAAATCTGCCCGATGCGCAACTTAGTCATTGTGACAGACGGAGAGCTTTGCTAATCAGGCGTCGATTTGAGCCGGCGCCTTGCGCCGAAAGCTCTGGTGGGGCGTAGCCAAGCGGTAAGGCAGCGGTTTTTGGTACCGCCATCCCCTGGTTCGAATCCAGGCGCCCCAGCCATTTATCCATAACGGTCGCGCGAGATCAGGCCGCATTTTATCATGCCGCTATCGGTAGCTTTCATGTTATCAAAATAAGGTTGTATAAACAGATAATTGTACCGCGATGAGTTGCAATATTGGTGTCTGCGTACCACTCTCATCACCGAATGGGCAATCTCCTGGTAACACATGTTGAACCGAAGTGTCAGAATTTTGCTTCGTGACGATTCCCACGCAGCCACTAGTCTGTGCTCTTTCGGGGAGGCTTTGAGATACTCAAACCTAGTGGTCCTTGGTGATCCCGGTTCAGGCAAAACTACATTGATGACAGCCGCCAACAAGGTTGAGGGTGGCACGTTTTTTCATGCTAGAAACTTCGGCATATATGCCACTTCTGATATAGCCGGGAAAACCATCTTTATAGACGCTCTCGATGAGAAGCGGTCACGTAGTGACCATCCGGATTCCATCGGAGTCATTGTCGAAAAACTTCTCGCAACAAAGCCTTCACGTGTCCGGATTTCTTGTCGAGCTTTAGACTGGCTCGGCGAAACGGACCTGACACTATTCAGGCCGTACTTCGAGGCAAACGGTGGCTTTGCTGTCGTGCAACTTCACGATCTTGATGCAGAAGAACAGAAGGCCGTGCTCTTCCAGAAAGATATCCGTGATGCGGAGCGGTTTTTCGATGAAGCTGAAAAGCGCGGCGTAGGCCCGCTTCTGAAGAATCCTCAGACCCTAACCATGTTAGCTGATGTCGTAAAAGGCGGTATCTGGCCGGAGACCCGGTTCCAACTCTTCAACGAAGCGGCAAAACTGCTTGTTCGCGAGCACAACGAAACTAAAGAACACCAAACAAAACAACTGTTCGAACCACCGGAACTTGAGGCTGCAGCGGGCGCAGTTTGTGCCTCTATGTTGATCTCGGATGAGCCAAGCGTTAGCTTACGGCGTTCCAGTGCATCGCTGGGCGGGGCAGCCTACGACAGCGCTCCATTCGCCAACAAGGACGCGGTGTTAAGCGTACTTGGCCGACGAGCTTTCCAAACATGTGGCGATCACTCTGTTACCTATTGCCATAGAACTATTGCTGAATTCTTGGCTGCCAAATGGGTGTCGCAGATAGTTAAGGCCGGATACCCACTCGGACGCGCTTTAAGCTTGATTTCGGTTGACGGCATTCCAGCATTAGAACTACGCGGCCTCTATGCTTGGTTACCAGTTTTCCTTCCGAGTCATGCATATCAGCTTATACAAAAAGAACCGCTGGCCGTCGTGCTGTATGGAGACCCGAAGGCTTTGTCTCCGGCTGCGAGAAGAACTTTACTCGGCGCCTTGCAAGACCTTTCGGAACGCGATCCCTGGTTTACACAATGGGGTATTGACGAAGAAATTCTGGGCAATCTTTCAGGCCACGACATGGTGGAAGGGTTCCGCAGCATACTCGGTGGAGAACCTGAGAACTATCACATCAGATTTTTCGTACTCGATGCTATAGCGTACGGTCCGCAACTTCCTGAAATGGAGGAAGATTTATTCACAATCCTCGAAAACGAGGCGGCACCTTATGGTGATCGGCAGCGCGCTTTTAAAGCGTTAATTCGAACAGCGCCGCATTCGGCGGATCGCATAAGCCGATACACGAGAGAAAGATTGCTTCTCTCGGGAGATCAATGTCGGTTGGCCGCCGAAATTATTCGTAGTTTGTTTTCTGAATGTTTTACGGCCGATGACGTGGCCCAACTCATTAGATGTTACCTCAAGGATAGAGGAAGACACGTCGTTGGCGAGTTGTGGCTGCTCAGCGAAGGCATGCCCGAAGCAGATGTAGTGCAGGTGGTAGATGCGCTATTTCCAGTGATTGAAGCTCACTGCCAAGCGGACTGGCGGCATAAGAGCGAGGTAGTCACTTTTTTTTCCCGGCTGGTGGTTGCGGCCTTGAAGCAGGAGCCTGTGCCCGGATCGGCTAAAATTTGGCAATGGTTGACCGCCCTTTATGTGTTTAGGAGGAGCACCAATTTAGGCTCGTCGGAACATAGCGAATTACGCAATTGGCTATTGGAGCACCCTCATCTGGTGCAAGATTTCTTTGATTTGGCTTGGTCAGCTAGAAGTTCAGAGAGATGGTGGGTCATTCTAAATGATTTTTTTGGCACGATTCTGCACGCATTCGGAACAGAGACTCTAATTTCAAGACTAATGATCGTGGTTGAAGACATCGATCAATTATCCTCTAGGCGTGCTGAAGCGTATGCGGCGACATTGACCTACGTCTATCAGAATGCCTCCAACAGCCGCGCGTTGTTTGAGCAGCTTTACGCCTATAGTCAGAGCGAGCCCTTTTCCAAGGAATTCACGGACCTTTCCTTGTGTCCGGTTGATCGTTGGGAACATGAAGCTGCCGTTCGAACTTTGGCAGAGAGATCGAAGACAGAGGAAAGCAGACAAAAACATCGAAATGATTTCGATGCGGCAGAGGGGCTAATTCGATCTGGCGAACATAAGGGGTGGCTGGCTTGGTGTGCAAATGTATATTTTGCGATCTTCAGCGATGTGGCTGACACACCGGATCGCCGTGAACGTCTGCTAACTGAACTAGGTGAAGAGAGAACTGAGACTGTTCTTGCTGCTTTCCAAGCAGCAGCAAATAAGAGTCATCAATTGCCCTCTCTTTCCGAGATTCTTGATCTGCGGCGAAAGGAGCGATTTCAGCCTTGGTGGCGGGCGATAATCGCCGGATGTGACATTGATTGGGAGAACCGAGGTACTATTGTCGATGTTTCGGATCGTTTACTGGAAGCCGCACTGGCAATAGAGCTTTACTATCCGGTTTTTGACAAGACGGAGAACCAATATAAGCGAGCTATACATGGTTGGCTTGATGCTAGTTATCGAGAGCGGGCAGACTTTGCAGTTCGAGTGTTTTTTGAATGTGCTAAAGAAGATCTCGCCAATGGGCGTGCCAGCTCTGACGCAATTTATCGACTGACGCAAAATGAGCTCCTGAAGGCGGCGTCCGGGGCTTCGACCGCTGACCTTTTGAGGCGTTTCCCAAATGCCTCACCACAGATACTCCGGACGCTGCTTGCGAGTGCCCTCAGCAATGTTGGGTTCTTGCTTAAAATCAATAGCGCTATTGAGAAACTCCTTACTAGCCCCGAGCACGAAATTGGAGTTGAGCAACGCGAAATTTGGTTGGCCACAGCATTTTTGACCTGTGAGGAGCAACTGCCCGATATGTTGCTAAAGCACATCGAAACGAACCGAAAATTAGAAATGCTTTGGGCGTTACAAAATGCTGTCTTTGCATTTCCAATCAATACTGATCATGACGGATTAAAAGGTCTTCCAGATTGGAAAGCCAAATTTCTGGTTGAACAGTTTGGCTCCAATTTCCCGATCGAAGCGCACCCTGAAGACGGGTGGAGTGGCCGCAAAAATAACTGGGACGCCAATGATTTCACGCGACGTCTTATAGATGAACTATCCACCAGAACCGGCAAGGAGGCAAAGTGCGCGCTGGAGCAGTTGTCGGAAGATAGTACGCTGGCTCCGTACAAACAGCATTTGCGCCACGCACTTGCCAATCAGGCTTCATTGCGTCGGCAAGAGGAATTCCAACAGCCCACTTGGGAAAACGCCGTTCGGGCGCTCAATAACGGCCGACCTGCCAACATGGCCGACCTCTTAGAGTTAGCCGTTTTTCATATTCGGTCTGTTGAGCAGCAACTTCGAAATAACAATATTGATGCATTAAAAGTGTTCTGGAATGAAGATTCATATGGACGTCTCACGAGTCCGAAATCCGAAGAATCCGCCCGAGATGCGTTGGTGATGCATTTGAGGCCAGTTTTCGACCCTATAGAAGTTCGTGTGGAGCCGGAAGGCCATATGAACCAGGATAAAAGAGCGGATATTGTCCTTCTGCCTCCTCCTGGCCAAAAACTACCTCTTGAACTTAAACGGGATTACCATTCAGAAATCTGGTCGGCGTGCTCCGAACAGCTTGATCGTTTATATACGCGTGACCCCGAAGCAAATGGTTTTGGGCTGTACGTCGTCTTTTGGTATGGAGGCAAACGCCCTAATACAGTACCAAAACCTCCGTCGTCTATCGAAACGCCGAAATCAGCTTCTCAACTTGAAAAGGCGTTGTCTTCGTTGGTTCCAGTGGAGCACCGCACGCGACTCCGAGTGTTGGTCTTAGACGTCTCACCTGTGGTTTCGAGTGCAATAGGATAATTTGTCGAGTTCCAGGCGGATTGGGAAATTCCTCAGGCAGCGGCTTGCGACTCAAACCGATCGCACTTCGAACCGGTCGGGGGCTGCCTCTGGTCTCGCACCTCACCCGCGCTCCGCAAACAGCCGCACCCCACTCAACTCCGCCAGCCTCCCCACCAACGCATCCTGAAACCCGACATCACCAACCGCCGCCGCCGCCTCCCGTTGCTGCCGATGATACCAATACCCGCCGCTGACCTTGGCGGCGGCATCATCGCTCGTCGCCAGCCAAGTCTGCGTAAGATGCCCCATCTCAAGATCATCTGGCGCGCCGGCGCCGCCCATTTTGGTCGGCACCCAGCCGGGGTCGACGGCGTTGCTGAAGACGTCCGGCCAGTGGCGGGCGAGGGCGGCGGCGAGGGTGGCGATGTAGAGCTTGCTTTCCGAATAGGCCTGGCTGGCGTTCCATGGCCGCCGCTTCCAGTCGATATCGTCGAGGCTGCCGCCGCCGCTGCGGTGCATGCCGCTCGTGAGGTAGATCAGGCGGTCGGGGCGGGTGATCCAGGCGGTGAGGAGATAGGGGGCGAGCAGGTTGACCGCCAGCGTCTTGGCGTGGCCTTCAGGCGTTTCGCCGCGGCTGCGTTCGAGGTAGATGCCGGCATTGTGGATGATGGCGTCCATGCGGCCGATGGCGTTGACCTGGTCGGCGATGGAGCGTGTCTCGGCGGCGCTGGCGAGATCGCCGATGACGAGGCCGAGGGCGGCGGTTGAGGTGTCTGATATGGCGGCGGCGCGCTCGCGGGAGCGGGCGTGGAGGACGACGTCATGGCCCTGGTTCATGAGGGTGCGGGCGGCGGCGAGGCCGAGGCCATCGGTGGAACCGGTGATGAAGATGCGGCTCATGGGGGTTCCTTTCGGCGTGCGGCGTGGTGGGCCTAGAGTGCTTGGCCATGGGTCCTCGGGTCAAGCCCGAGGACGACGGAGGGTGGGGGAGCGTTCCTGCCAAATCCACCGCCAGCCGCACTCACGCGCCCGCTTCCCGTCTCCGCTCTGCCCCCGCCGCAATCGTCAACACCAGCTCGTCCACCTCGCGCGCTAGCCGCTCCAGCGGCAATCCCACGAACCGGCCCTCCAGGCTGATGCTGACGACGCCGTGGACGGCGCCGAAGAGGGTGCGGGCGCGGATGGCGCGGTCTTGGGGGGGCATGTCGGGCTGCAGTTCGGCGAGCGGTTCGGCGATCACGTCCATCAGGAAGAGATGTTCGTCGAGGTGCCATTGCGGGGTCGGGCTGGTGTCGGGGGGGAAGTGGTCGAACAGCGCTTTCCAGAGGTTGCGGTGCTCGACGGCGAAGGCGAGGTAGCCCTGGGCGAGGTTGCGCAGGCGATCGGTCGGGCTTTTGTCCCGGGCTTCGGGGAGTGTCAGCCTGGCCTCCAGCGCCTTCAGCGTCGACGAGTTGACGTGGATGACGAGCTCGGCGAGGTCTGAGAAGACGGTGTAGAGGCCGCCGAGCGCGCAGCCGGCGTCCTGGGTGATGTCGCGGGCGCGCAGATTGGTCAGCCCGTCGCGGGCGATGCGCTCGCGCGCCGCCTCGATCAGCCGCGCCTTCAAATCCTCGCGTTTTTCTTCTCGCCTGCCGGCCATTAACCATTCCACTTCGATTTTTTGAACGACGTTCAAAATTTATCTTGAACGTCGTTCATGATTCTGCCATAACAACACTCGTGAACAACGTTCATAAACCGGAGGAAAGAAATGTTCAAATTGATTTCCGCATTGCTGCGGGGCAGGGCGCATGATGCCGAGCAGGCGTTTGCCGATCGCAACGCCGTGCCGCTGCTGGCCCAGCAGATCCGCGATGCCGCCCAGTCGATCCAGTCGGCGCGCCGCAGCGTCGCTGTCGCCATCGCCCAGAACGAGCAGGAGCGGGCGCAGCATCAGACGATTGTCGGCCGCATCGCCGATCTCGAAAGCCGCGCCATCGCGGCGCTCAGCAAGGGCAATGACGGGCTGGCGCGGGAAGCGGCCGAGGCGATCGCCTTTCTCGAAGCCGAGCGTGATGCGTCGGAAAAGGCGCAGGCGCAATTCACCACCGCGATTGCCAAGCTGAAGGGCATCGTTCGGGCCGCCGAGACGCGGCTGCAGGAGCTGCAGCGCGGCGAGCGGCTGGCGCGGGCGACCGAAGAGGCGCAGAAGCTCGATATCGCCGTCGCCGGCCCCGGCCTGGCGACCCTCGACGAAGCCGAGGAGACGCTGGCCCGCCTGCGCCTGCGCCAGAGCCAGAACGAGCTGACGGCGGCCGCCCTGAAGGACATGGAAAGCACCACCCGGCCGGCCGGCATCATCGAAAAGCTTGCCAATGCCGGCTGCGGCGCGCCGCTCAGCTCATCGGCCGATGACGTGCTCGCCCGGCTGAAGAGCCGCATCACGCCGGCCGCCTGAATTCATCCATCCAACCAATAACCCCTAAAAATTGAAGGGCCACTGCAATGAACGACAGTTTCCAGAAACATTCCGCCAGCTGGGTCAGCTTCTCCTACATCTCCTTCGGCGCCGCCGCCTTCATGCTGGTGCTCGGCCTCTACATGATGCCGCTCGATCTCTGGGGCAAAGGCTATCTCGCCATGGGCATATTGATGCTGGTGCAGACCACGGTGAACATCACCAAGACGCTGCGCGACAATGCCGAATCCGAGAAGCTGATCCGCAAGGTCGAGGACGCCCGCACGGAAAAACTGCTCGTCAAATTCAATCGTAGCGATGAAGATTGATCTTCCTTAACCACAGCGCAGAGTTGTTGCCGCATTCAACCAATGGGTAACAACTCTGTGGCCTTCTCTGCGAGCCTAAAGAAGGACTCCCGCCGTGCAACACAATCTGATGACGTCTAGAAAATTCGCGCCGCTGTTCTGGACCCAGTTCCTCACGGCCTTCAACGACAATTTTCTGAAGAACACGCTGGTGTTCCTCATCCTCTTCAAGATGTCGGCAAGCGAGGGTGCCGCGCTTGTGACGCTTGCCGGCGTCATCCTCATCGTGCCCTTCCTGCTGCTCTCCGCGCTCGGCGGCGAGCTGGCCGACAAACATGACAAGGCGAAGGTCGCCGAACTGCTGAAACGATGCGAGATCGGCATTGCCGCCTTTGCCGTCGTCGGCCTCGGCTTCTCCTCCATCTTTGTGCTGATGGCGGCGCTCTTCGGCTTCGGCGTCATCTCGGCGCTGTTCGGGCCGATCAAATACGGCATCCTGCCCGATCACCTCGAGCGCCGCGACCTGCCGAAGGCCAATGCCTGGATCGAGGGCGGCACCTTCATCGCCATCCTCGCCGGCACGATCATCGCAGCACTCGCCTTTTCCAGCGGCGACAATGTGCTGCTCTTCGGCTCGATGATGATGGGGCTGTCGCTGCTCTGCTGGCTGGCGAGCCGGATGATTCCGGCGACCGGCTCCAAGGCGCCGGATCTGGAGATCGACCGCAATGTCATCCGCTCCAGCTACACGCTCGTCATGGAAATCCGCGCCGACAAACGCCTGTGGCGTTCGGCGCTGATGAATTGCTGGTTCTGGCTGGTCGGCGCCTTCGTGCTGTCGATCCTGCCGACCATGGTCACCGAGCTGCTCGGCGGCTCCGAGCTCGTCGTGCCCGCCTATCTCACCGTCTTCGCCATTGCCGTCGCCGTCGGCTCGGGCATTGCCGCCTGGATGTCGTCGGGCCGCATCGTGCTGCTGCCGGCCCCTGTGGGAACGGCGCTGCTCGGCCTCTTCAGCCTCGATCTCGCCTGGAACCTCTGGGGCCTGGCCTCGACCGCGCATGCGACGACCATCCTCGCTTTCTTCGCCGGTGAAAACACCATCCGCGTCGCCATCGATCTCGCCGGCATGGCCATATCAGGCGCCTTCATCGCCGTTCCCACCTTCGCCGCCCTGCAGACCTGGGCGCATGAGGATCGCCGCGCCCGCGTCATCGGTGCCGCCAATGTGCTCTCGGCGCTGTTCATCACCGTCGGCCTCGGCCTCGTCGCCCTCATCCAGGAGCTCGGCGCGTCCATACCGCAGATTCTGATCGGCCTCGGCATCCTCAATTTTGCCGTTGCCTGGCTGATGCTGAAGACGCTGCCGACCAATGCCTTCCGCGATTTCATCTCGATCCTGTTCCGCGCCTTCATGCGGCTCGAGGTCGAGGGCCTGGAGAATATCAAGAAGGCCGGCCGCGCGCCGATCATTGCGCTGAACCATGTCAGCCTGCTCGACGGCGCCTTGGCGCTCGCCATCACCGAGGAGGAGCCGACCTTTGCCGTCGATTACAAGATCGCCCAGGCCTGGTGGGTGCGGCCCTTCCTGAAAATGTGCAAATTCCTGCCGCTCGACCCCACCAAGCCGATGGCGACGCGCTCGCTGATCAAGGTGGTGCAGGAGGGCAGCCCGATCGGCATCTTCCCCGAGGGACGCCTGACGGTGACCGGCACGCTGATGAAGGTCTATGACGGCGCCGCCATGGTCGCCGACAAGACCGGCTCGATGGTGGTGCCGGTCAAGATCGACGGGCTGGAGAAGAGCTATCTCTCCTATCTCGGTGACGGCAAGATCCGCCGCCGGCTGTTTCCCAAGGTCAAGGTCACCATTCTCGAGCCGGTGAAGCTGGAGGTGCCGGCCGAACTGAAGGGCCGCAAGCGCCGCACGGCGGCGGGGGCTGCCCTCTATCAGGTGATGTCGAACCTGCTGTTCGAGACCGCCGATACCTCGTCGACCGTACTCGGCCGCGTCATTCAGGCGGCCCAGGAATTCGGCATGAAAAAGCTCGCCGTCGAGGATCCGGTCACCGGCAGCCTCACCTATGGCAAGCTTTTGACCGGTGCCGCCGTGCTCGGCGCCAAGTTCCGCGCCCGCTTCCCGGAGGCGAACATCGGCGTCCTGCTGCCGAATGCCAATGGCGCCGCCGCCACCATTCTCGGCGTCATGAGCGCGGGCAAAGTGCCGGCTATGCTGAACTTCACCGCCGGGGCCGCCAATATCCTCTCCGCCTGCAAGGCCGCCGAGGTGAAACACGTGCTGACCTCGCGCGCCTTCGTCGCCCAGGCCAAGCTCGGCCCGGTGATCGAGGAGCTGGAAAAGCAGGTGACGATCGTCTGGCTCGATGATCTCAGAGCCGAAATCGGCGCGCTCGACAAGATCCGCGGCCTCCTGCGCAAGGGCCGGCCGCTGGTCAGACGCCGGCCGGACGATCCCGCCGTCATCCTCTTCACCTCGGGTTCGGAAGGCACGCCGAAGGGCGTGGTGCTCTCCCACCGCAACATCCTGTCGAACGCCGCCCAGGCCGCCGCCCGCATCGATTTCCACAGCGGCGACAAGGTGTTCAACATCCTGCCCGTCTTCCATTCCTTCGGGCTGACGGCCGGCACGGTGCTGCCGCTGATCTCGGGCGTGCCGGTCTATTTCTATCCGTCGCCGCTGCATTACCGCATCGTGCCGGAGCTGATCTATGTCTCCAACGCCACGATCATCTTCGGCACCGATACCTTCCTCAACGGTTATGCGAGGACCGCGCATCCGTATGATTTCCGCTCGATCCGCTATATCTTCTCCGGCGCCGAGCCGGTGAAGGCCTCGACCCGCCACACCTATATGGAAAAATTCGGCCTGCGCATCCTGGAAGGCTACGGCGTCACCGAGACCGCGCCTGTTATCTCGATCAACACGCCGATGTACAACCGCTCCGGCACGGTCGGCAAAATCCTGCCGGGCATGGAGTGGAAGCTCGAACCGGTGCCCGGCATCGACGAGGGCGGCCGGCTGCATGTGCGCGGCGCCAATGTCATGGCCGGGTATCTGCGCGCCGAAAAGCCCGGCGTGCTCGAGCCGCTCGCCGATGGCTGGCACGACACCGGCGACATCGTCACCATCGACGAGGACGGCTTCGTCAAGATCCGCGGCCGCGCCAAGCGCTTCGCCAAGATCGGCGGCGAAATGATTTCGCTCGCCGCCGTCGAAACGCTGGCCGCCGAGCTCTGGCCGGGCGCGCTCTCGGTCGTCTCGTCGCTGCCCGACCCCAAGAAGGGTGAGCGCCTGGTGCTCTTGACCGAAGCCGAAACCGCCACCCGCGCCGAATTCCTCGCCTTCGCCAAATCGAAGGGCGCCATGGACATGATGGTGCCGGCCGAGGTCAATATCGGCAAGGTGCCGGTGCTGGGTTCGGGCAAGGTCGATTTCGTCGCCGCGCGCAAGCTGGCGGAAAGTGCGGGGCAGAAGGAGGAGGCGGCGTAGGCTGTGGTTTGGCCGGGGTCAAATTCAAGCGAAGTGCTTGCGGCATGGATACTCGGGTCAAGCCCACTGCTGTC
>NZ_NWSX01000013.1 GCF_002531825.1 Rhizobium sp. J15
CCCCAGCGGGGAGAAGGTGCCCGTTAGGGCGGATGAGGGGGCGGCACGGCAGGTCATCAAATCCGATATTGTTTCTCGCTCAACGCACGAAACGTCGCTTCGCTCCGCCCCCTCATCCGACCCTTCGGGCCACCTTCTCCCCGCTGGGGAGAAGAGGGAGCAAGCTGCGATCAAATCACACCCAGCTCCCGCCCAGCCTCCGCAAAGGCCGCAATCGCCCGCTCCACATCCGCACCGGAATGCGCCGCCGACATCTGCGTGCGGATACGGGCCTGCCCCTTCGGCACGACGGGGAAGGAGAAGCCGATCACATAGATGCCCTTCTTCAGCATCAGCCCCGCCATGTCCTGGGCCAGCTTGGCGTCGCCGAGCATAACAGGGATGATCGGATGGCCTTCGCCGGCGAGCGTGAAGCCGAGCCTGGTCATCTCGCGGCGGAAGAGATCGGCATTGTCGGAAAGGCGCTTGCGCAAGGCGTCGCCGTTCTCGATCAGATCGAACACTTTGAGAGAGGCGGCGGCAATGACGGGCGCCAGCGTGTTCGAGAAGAGATAAGGCCGCGAGCGCTGCCGCAGCCATTCGACGATCTCGGCTTTCGCCGAGGTATAACCGCCCGCAGCGCCGCCGAGCGCCTTGCCGAGCGTGCCGGTAATGATGTCGATCCGGCCTTCGACGCCGCAATATTCCGGCGAACCGCGGCCGTTCCTGCCCACGAAGCCGACCGCATGGCTGTCGTCGACCATCACCATGGCGCCGTATTTCTCGGCGAGATCGCACACGCCCTGCAGATTGGCGATGATGCCGTCCATCGAGAAGACGCCGTCGGTGGCGATCAGCTTGAAACGGCTGCCTTCGGCCTTCTTCAGCTCCTCTTCGAGGGCGGCCATGTCATTGTTGGCGTAGCGGAAGCGCTTGGCCTTCGAAAGCCTGACGCCGTCGATGATCGATGCGTGGTTCAGCGCATCCGAGATGATCGCGTCCTCCTCCGAGAGCAGCGTTTCGAAAAGGCCGCCATTGGCGTCGAAGCAGGAGGAATAGAGGATCGTGTCCTCCATGCCGAGGAAGGAGGAAATACGCGCTTCGAGCTGCTTGTGCTCTTCCTGCGTGCCGCAGATGAAGCGCACCGAAGCCATGCCGTAGCCGTAGCGGTCGAGCGCCTTCTTGCCGGCCTCGGCCAATTCCTCGTTGTCGGCGAGGCCGAGATAGTTGTTGGCGCAGAAATTCAGCACCCGCTCGCCGCTCGAAATCGCGATTTCACCCGCCTGCTTGGAGCTGATGACCCGTTCGGACTTATAGAGGCCGGCATCCTTCAGCGCCGAAATCTCGGCGCGGAGATGGGAGAGAAATGGCGAGGTCATGGGCGGCCCTTCCTGATGTTTTTTATAGCGTCCGGGTTAGCATATCGCCGCAGGCTTGTCTTCTTTCAGCGCTCGACGGAGGGCGGCCGACGCGCTCAACCGTCTTGTGCCAGGATGATCTCCAGAAAGGCATCGCCGTAACGCTCGAGCTTCGCCTGGCCGACGCCTGAGATGGCGAGCAGCTCCTTGCGGCTGCGCGGCCGCTCCGTCGCAAAGGCGATGAGCGTCGTATCGGGGAAGACGACATAGGGCGGTACGCCGAGCGATTTCGCGATCGCCATGCGCTCGGCCCGCAGCGCCTCGAAGAGAGTGTTATCTGCGCCAGAGAGGCCGGATTTGCGTTCGCTGCGCTCCGCCTTCTTCGTCCGCCGCTCCGAGGCCGGACGGTCCTTGCGGAAGAACACCTGCCGCTCATGCTTGAAGACGGCGCGCGCCTCCGGCTCCAGCTTCAGCGCACCGTAGGCTTCGTGATCGATGCGGATCAGCCCCATGGCGAGCAGCTGGCGATAGACCGATTGCCATGTTCGCGCCGGAATATCCTTGCCCGCACCGAAGACAGGCATGTCGACATGGCCGAAACGCTCGGTCTTCTCGTTGACGTTGCCGACGAGCACGTCGATGACATGGCCGGCGCCGAAGCGTTCGCCGGTGCGGTAGACGGCGGCCAGCGCCTTGATCGCCGCTTCCGTTCCCTCCCAGGTCTCGACCGGTTTCAGGCAGGTGTCGCAATTGCCGCATTGGCCGGCATGCGCCTCGCCGAAATGGGCAAGGATCGCCTGCCTGCGGCAGGAGGCGGTCTCGCAAATCGCCAGCAAGGCGTTGAGCTTGGCGCGCTCGACCAGCTTGATCTCGTCAGCGGCGTTGCCCTCGTCGATCATCCGGCGGCGCTGGATGACGTCGGCCATGCCATAGGCCATCCAGACCTCCGACGGCAGGCCGTCGCGGCCGGCGCGTCCGGTCTCCTGATAATAGGCTTCCACCGAGCCCGGCAGGTCGAGATGGGCGACATAACGCACGTTCGGCTTGTCGATGCCCATGCCGAAGGCGACGGTAGCGACCAGGCAGAGGTTTTCCTCCTTCAGGAAGGCATCCTGATTGGCATCGCGAAGCGCCCGGTCCATGCCGGCATGATAGGGCAGAGCACGAACCCCCTGCCCGTTCAGCCAGTCGGCCGTATCCTCGACCTTGGCGCGCGACAGGCAATAGACGATGCCGCTATTGCCCTTGTGGCCGGAGAGGAAGCGCAGAAGCTGCTGGCGCGGCTGGTCGCGCTCGACGATCTCATAGGCGATGTTCGGCCGGTCAAAGCTGGTGGTGAAGATCTCGGCATCGTCGAGCCCCAGCCGTTCGATGATGTCGTCGCGCGTATGCGGATCGGCCGTCGCCGTCAGCGCTATTCTGGGCACGCCGGGATATTGCTCGCCGAGCCGGCCGAGCTCGCGATATTCCGGCCGGAAATCATGGCCCCATTGCGAGACGCAATGGGCCTCGTCGATCGCGAACAGCGCGATCTTCTCATTGGCGATCAGCTCGCGGAAACCATCGGTCAGGATGCGCTCGGGCGTGACATAGAGAAGATCGAGCTTGCCCGCCGAAAGCGCGCGGCGGACCTCGACGAACTCCTCGCGCGACAGCGACGAATTGAGCGCGGCGGCGCGGATGCCGAGCTGCTTCATCGCCTCCACCTGATCGCGCATCAGCGCAATCAACGGCGAAACCACGATGCCGACGCCGTCGCGGCAGAGCGCCGGGATCTGGAAGCAGAGCGATTTGCCGGCACCTGTGGGAAAGAGCACCACCGCATCGCCGCCGGCAACGACATGCTCGACCACCTGCTGCTGCTTGCCGCGGAAGGAGGAATAGCCGTAGACCTGCTTTAAGACATCGAGCGGCGCGCGGCCGGCCGAAAACAGCGCGTCGGAAGCGGAAAAGCCCGCATCATTGCGTTCGCTGAGCGGCATCAGTGGTTCGCCGCCCCTTTGACGCGGCCGGAAAGCACGCCGAAGCCGTCGATGATCGCCTCCTGGTTCTCAAGGCGCACGCCTTCCAGATGCACTTCCTGCTGTGCCCGTATCAGCTGAACGATCGCCTCGCCGTCGCCGGCTTCGGTCGCCAGCGCAATCTCGCGTTCGAGTTCCATCTTCTGCCGGCGCAGCGCCTTTGCCCGTTTGTGGAAGGCGAGCGCCTGACGATAGCCCTCACGCGCATCCTCCATCGCCGCCTCCTCGGTCGCCGTCCAGAGCCTCGCATTGCGCACCTGCTGGTCGAGACTCTTGATCAGCGGACCGAAGCCTTCGAATTCCAGCCGTTCGGTCAGATAGTCGCGCGTCAGATGCGGCCCGGCAACGGCAGCCGCTGCCCCAAGCACCGCCGACCACAACCGTTGCAGCTCGCGGCTGTCATATTCGATGGCGGCGATCTCGTCATAATCGTCGATCATCAGCGAGGGATGATTGACGATGGTGAGCGCCAGCACGCTTTCGCGCAGCGCCGTATTGTCCCGATGGCCACGCACGGGGCCTGAGCGGGCCAGCCGGTCGGAAATCAGGCTCGGGCTTTTCGGCCCTGCCTTGCCGGCATTGTCGCGGCCCGCCCGGGAATTGCCGCTGAAACCGCGCCGCTCGCCATTGTTGCGGTTCTGGAACTGCGGCTGGAAGAAGGCGTTCAGCCGGTCGCGGATATCCTGCTGGTAATGACGGCGCACATTCTCGTCGGCGATGACGGCCACAAGCTGCTTCAGCCGCGCCTCGAGCTCGGCGCGTGCCTCCGGGGTGTCGAACTTGCCGGTGTTGATCTCCCGGCTCCACAGCATCTCCGAAAGCGGCTTTGCCTGGCTCATCACCTTGTCGAAGGGCGCTCGGCCCTCATCGCGCACCAGATCATCCGGGTCCTTGCCGTCGGGCAGAAGCGCGAAGCGGACGGAGCGGCCGGGCTTCAGATGCGGCAGCGCCAGTTCGGCGGCGCGATTGGCGGCGCGGATACCGGCGCCGTCGCCATCGAAGCAGAGCACCGGCTGCGGCACCATCTTCCAGAGCAGCTCGAGCTGGTTTTCGGTAAGCGCCGTGCCGAGCGGCGCAACGGCGTTCTCGACGCCCGCCTGATGGAGCGCGATCACGTCCATATAACCTTCGACGGCAATGATGGTACCGGACGCATTGTCGTCCTGGGGATCGCCGCGGCCCGGTCCCTGGATGGCGCGTCGGGCGCGGGCGAAATTGTAAAGAACATTGCCCTTGTGGAAGAGCTCGGTCTCGTTGGAGTTCAGATATTTCGCCGGCGCATCCGATGACATGGCGCGGCCGCCGAAGGCGATCACCTTTTCCCGCGACGAGAGGATCGGGAACATGATGCGGTCGCGGAAGCGGTCGTAGGAGACGGGTACGTTTTCATGAACGACCAGCCCGCAGGCTTCGATCTGCTCCTTGGTGACGCCCTTGCCGGCGAGGAATTCCTTGAGCGCGTTGCGGCTGTCGGGCGCATAGCCGAGGCGGAAGGTCTCGATGGTGCGCCCCGTCAGCCCGCGATCGCGCAGATAGGCGCGCGCCTTGGCGCCATTGGCCGTCTGCAGCTGGTCTTGGAAGAAGGCCGTCGCCATTTCCATGACGTCGATCAGCGAGCCGCGCTCCTTCTCGCGCCTTTCCATGACAGGATCGGCAAGCGGCATCGGCACGCCGGCCATGTCGGCGATCTGCTGCACGGCTTCAGGAAAGCTCAGGCCTTCCAGTTCGGTCAGGAAACGGAAATGATCGCCGGTGACGCCGCAGCCGAAGCAGTGATAGCGGCCCTTGCGGTCCTCGCAATGAAAGCTCGGCGATTTCTCGCCGTGGAACGGGCAGCAGGCCCAATAATCGCCGCGCGAGACGTTGGTTTTGCGCTTGTCCCAGCTGACGCGGCGCGCAATCACGTTCGAAATCGGAACGCGGTCGCGAATCTCATCGAGAAAGGTGTTGGAAAAGCGCATCAGTACCTCTTGGCCAAGCTCCATATAAGCTGCTTTGACGCGCCATGCCACGAAACTTGTGAGGAAAACCCGCTATTCACAGGCAAGTGCACCGATGCCCGGCAGCGTCGGTTTTCCGATCAACAACGCGTTATCGCCCCTGCGACATGGGTGCGACATTATTGTCCTCGGAGACCGGAATTTCGGTTGCGGCGCATATTCCATCGAGAGGCACGAGCTCCCGAAAGGCAGAATTAAAACGTTTTAAAACAGCGGCTTATCAATTTCGCCAATTCGCCGGCATTCTCTTCCGGTCAGCCGCGGATCGCTCATCTCGACGCCTCCCGAACCGCCGTTTTTGGCAATCATTATTTTTTTGTAATTTGAACAAGCCGCCTCCCCGCAATAGGTTCATCTCAACAAAGCGATCCCCGAGCGAAGCACCATCCCTACCCCCGGCGCCGCTTCGCAAGGGTGCCTTTGCAAATACCCTCCGGCTTGGGCCTCGGCCCTGCGTTGCCGGCGGAAGCAAAGAGCAAGAAGGCAGGAGCGCCCCCAGCTCCTGCCTTCTTAAATTCTGGCTTCCCCTGATACAATTTCCCTTTGAAATTAACCGATTATTGACAAAACCGTTGACAGGCGGCGTCGGCATGAAAGATGTATGCGCCGACATCCTGGACCCCTCCAAATGGCCTTCACTGCGGAAAATCTCGCAGCAGACGATCGCTTTCTCGCCGCGATCCTGCATTGCGCCAATCAGATGCTCTCGATCTATCGCGAGAGCCCGCGCATCGCCTCGATTTTCGCCGCGCAGCAACGCTGGCTGATGGCCCATGCGGGCTTTGCCCTTCATTACGGCTATCCCGGCGATGGCAAGAACGGCCTTTATTCCGGCCGCTTCATCGATTTTTCGGTCAGAAACGACATTGCCAGCCGCAACACGGCAGCAGCCTTCATGCAGGAAATGCTGGCCTACCGTTTCCTGCGCCCGGTCCCCGGCCCCGACAAGCGCACGCGCTACCTGGAGCCCACGGAGACCGCCGAAGAGCATTTCACCCGATGGCTCGTCGCTCACATGATGATCCTCGACAGCCTCGACGGCGGCGAACGCGCCGGGAAGGTCATCGCCGATCCATCGGCGATGATGGCGGCGATCCAGCCGCGGATCGCAAAAGCGATCATCGGCAGCCAGGCGGTGCGCAGCCCAGGCCCGACCTTCAACCTCTTCAATTGGGCGAATTCCGGCGGGCTGGTGATGGATTACCTGATCTCGCGTCTTCCGGAATTCCCCAGGGCAGCCGATCGCGTCGTGGTCGGCCCGCTGTCGCTCCGGGAGCTGCGCGAGCAGTTCATGATATCGAACACCCACCTGAAGCGGCTTCTGACGCAGGCATCGAACATGGGAAGCGTCGGCTGGACCGAGCCCTCCCGCAAGGGCGACTTCTGGCTGTCCGGCCCCTTCATCCTGGAATATTGGAATTATCAGGCGGCGAAATTCGCCATCATCGATGCCGCCGCCGAAGCGGTGCTCGGGCCTGCGGTCCTGATCGAACCGCAGGCAAGACGCGTGGTCTAAATCAGTTCAACAGTTCCTTGACGGTCGCCGATGCCTTGGCGAAATCCATCTGGCCGGCATAACGCTCCTTGAGCGCCGCCATCACCTTGCCCATGTCCTTGACGCCGGAAGAGCCCGTCTCGGCGATAACAGCCGAGATATTGGCGCGCACTTCGCTGTCGGAAAGCTGCTTCGGCATGAAATCCTGGATGACGGTGATTTCGGCGCGC
Organism: Rhizobium sp. J15; assembly: GCF_002531825.1. Taxonomy (GTDB): domain Bacteria; phylum Pseudomonadota; class Alphaproteobacteria; order Rhizobiales; family Rhizobiaceae; genus Rhizobium. The sequence continues at coordinate 7,084 of NZ_NWSX01000013.1, forward strand.
TCCTTGGCGGCAAGCTCGGGGCGCGAGTTCTCGTCGTAGATCTTGGCCGATTCGTCGCGCTGCTTCACCATCTTGGCGAGGATCTGCAGAATCTCGTCCTCGCTCGCCTGCTCCTTGCCGGTGCCGCGATTGGCGATATCGCGGTCCTTGATCGCGGCCTGAATCAGCCGGACGGTGGAAAGCCGCTCGGAATCCTTGGCCTTCATCGCCTCTTTCAGCTGGGTGGCGAGTTGATCGCGCAGCATGATCTTTTCTCCTTTTTTGATGCCGCTTCATAAACCACGCTGATGCGGCGGATCAAATAAATTGCGCGATCGGCGCGATAAAGCGCAGGAAAACGGCCATAATCTCGGCTACAAAGATTGACCGTAGGCAATTGCATGGCTATCTACCGCCACCTGCACCAAAATTCGTGATCAGGCCTGAAGCGCGCGGCATTGCCGTGTCCATACGCCTGCGAGATCAAATGGCAGCGAGCGCGGCAACGCGCATCGGCCGCCGGAAACGGGATGAAGATGACCGCGACTGCACCCTGGACAATCGAAAAGCCGACCGCCCTGCTCGTCCTCGCCGACGGCACGGTGATCGAAGGCAAGGGCATCGGCGCCACCGGCAAGGTCCAGGCCGAAGTGGTCTTCAACACGGCGCTGACCGGCTACGAGGAAATCCTGACCGACCCCTCCTATCTCGGCCAGATCGTCACCTTCACCTTTCCGCATATCGGCAACATCGGCACCAATGACGAAGATGTCGAGGACCTGACGCCCGCCGCCCGCCACGGCGCCGTCGGCGTCATCTTCAAGGCCGATATCACCGACCCCTCGAACTACCGCGCCGCCAAGCATCTCGACCAATGGCTGAAGGCGCGCGGCATCATCGGCCTCTGCGGCATCGACACCCGCGCGCTGACCGCCTGGATCCGCGAGAACGGCGCTCCGAACGCAGTGATCGCCCACGATCCGAACGGCGTTTTCGACATCGAGGCGCTGAAGGCCGAAGCCAAGGCCTGGAGCGGCCTCGAAGGTCTCGACCTCGCCAAGATCGCGACCTCGGGCCAGTCCTCGCAATGGACCCAGACGCCGTGGATCTGGAACGAAGGTTATGGCGAACTCGGCGCGGCGGATGCGAAATACCACGTCGTCTGCCTCGATTACGGCGTCAAGCGCAACATCCTGCGCCTGTTTGCCGGCCTTGACTGCAAGGTGACCGTGGTGCCTGCCTCGACAAGCGCCGAAGACGTGCTCGCCATGAAGCCGGACGGCATCTTCCTGTCGAACGGCCCGGGCGATCCGGCCGCAACCGGCGAATATGCCGTGCCCGTCATCAAGACGCTGATCAAGACCGATATCCCGGTCTTCGGCATCTGCCTCGGCCATCAGATGCTGGGGCTGGCCCTCGGCGCGAAGACCGAGAAGATGCATCAGGGTCATCACGGCGCCAACCATCCGGTCAAGGATCACACGACCGGCAAGGTCGAGATCGTCTCGATGAACCACGGCTTCGCGGTCGACTCGAAGTCGCTGCCCGACGGCGTTGAAGAGACTCACATTTCGCTTTTCGACGGCACCAATTGCGGCCTGCGCGTCCTCGGCAAGCAGGTCTTCTCCGTCCAGCACCATCCGGAAGCCTCCCCCGGCCCGCAGGACAGCCACTATCTCTTCCGCCGCTTCATCAACATGGTGCGCGAGAAGAAGGGCGAACCGGCGCTCGCCGAACGCTGATTTGAAGAACTGCCGATTTCGCAAAGGCCTGCTGAACCGCCAGCCACCAACGTGATGCGGAATCTCTTGAATCTTGAAGGCAGCAATGAGAGGAAGGACCGCTATCTGCCGAAGCGGTCTTTTTTCGTTAGCGGAAAAGTCATGCGAGACTCGAGCTGGTCAACGCGTTTTGTGGCGCGTCTGAAGAAGATCGGCACTGAGATCCAGACCGCCGTTCTCGCGCAGCGCATGTCCGTTGATCAAGTCCGTGAACGTGTCGGGATTGGCCTCATCCGCTGTCACAACTCCGGCAGGCCGGCCTTTCGGAAGCCGTCGACAAAGTGGTCTCGTACAGCTGCATCGCGCAGCGGCTGGGAGCTGAGCCAATGGCCGATGGTGAAATGAGGGTGGGCGATCAGAAACAATTCTGCTTCTCGCCGCGCCTCCTCGCGGTGGCCCAACTGCGCAAGCGTAGCAGCCAGGAATTTGCGCGAGTTGGTACGATAGGTGTCTTCCCTGCGAAGGGTGGCTTTCGCCGCCTCATAGTCGCGCGCGGCATATTGCGCCTGCCCAAGATGACAAAGATACCAGCAGGGTGGATGGGGATTGAGCCGCAGGGCTTTTTCGATCTGTGCCAGTCCGTCGGCAATCCTGCCGTCCAGCACGGACACGTCCGACATGGCGGCCCAGGTGTCGGCGTGGTTGGGGTCCAGCTCCAGGGCCTTGGCGAAGGCGGCCTCCGATTCCTCCCATCGCCGCTCATAAGCCAAAATGGTTCCCAGAACGTAACGGCAGCCGGCATCGTTGGGATCGAGGTCGACCGCCTTCTGCGCTGATGTCACCGCCATCCGACGGTTCGGATCTTCGGGCTCGCCGAAATGAGTCCAGGCAAGCCAACGGTTATAGGCGAGCAGACCGAGCGCCTCGGCATATGATGGCTCGAGCTTAACCGCGCGCTGGAGCAGCACATAGGCCTCACGCTCGGTTTGCGGCGACTCTTCCGTCAGGAGACGGGCGCGCACACACAGGTCGTACGCCTCAAAATTCGTCGGCCGATTGCGCGGCGTCGGGATGGTCAGCCGGCCGACGAGGGCTTCAACAATCTTGGCGTTAACTTCATCTTGTAATTCGAAAACATCTTCCACCGTCCTGTCAAACCTCTCGGCCCACACGTGCTGGCCTCCAAGCGCATCGACCAATTGGGCATTGATGCGGACACGGCCCATTGCGCGCCTGGCGCTCCCCTCGAGGACGTAGCGAACGCCGAGTTCCTGGGCGACCAGCCGCACGTCGACCGGCTTGCCCTTGTAGCAGTACACGGAATTGCGCGCGATGACGAACAGGCCAGCCGTACGGGAAAGGTCGGTGATCAGGTCTTCAGTCAGGCCGTCGACGAAAGGCGCATCCGCTTCATCCCCACTCATATTCGTGAACGGCAATACAGCGATCGAGGGACATTCGGGCAGCGGCAATATGCTCTGCAGCGCATCCGGCCAATGCCACACGTGGACTGGGCGCGTCAGGTTCTTCAGGTAGCGTTCGCCTGCGTCAAAGAACCGGTCGTCGATCTTGCCGACGATCTCGCCGTGAACGCTGGCTGAAATGCAGATACCTCCCGGCGCGGCCTGTGTCTCCAAGCGCGCCGCGACATTGACCCCGTCACCGAGGACGTCTGAACCGTCGTCAATGACATCTCCCAGGTTGACGCCGACACGCAAAAGCAGGCGCCGGTCTCCGGAGGCCTCGACAGCAGTGGTGCCCCGTTGCATTTCCAACGCTGCTGCGACCGCGTCCACCGCGCTAGCGAATTCGATCAGGAAGCCGTCGCCCACGACCTTGAAGATGCGACCGTTGTGACGCATCACAGCCGGCTCGATAACGCCAGAACGAAGTTCCCTTAGGTTCGCCAGCGTCGCGACTTCATCTGCCTCCATCAGGCGTGAATATCCCACCACATCGGCAACGACGATGGCGGCAAGGCGACGCTGAAGAGATTGATCCGTCATGTGAGGACAAGCCCAACGACCAAATTAGCAAGTTATTGTTCAACCGCGGGTGAGTCAACAAGTGGTAAGAGGCAGCATCCGATTCCCGGCACTGATACTTCCATATTGACCTCAACCATACTTGAGGAATTACAAACGCCCCGCAGACAGATGATGCAGGAGAGAATGGATGAGCGGAGCTTTCTATCGTGTCGACAAGTTCGTCGTGCCGGCGGCGGCGCGGGAGGAATTTCTCGTCAAGGTGATGATGACCCACAAGCTGCTGGAGGCGCAGGACGGGTTCATCGATCACAGGGTGCTAGAGCAGGTCGCCGGTCCTGGCGAATTCAATTTCGTCACCATCGCCGAATGGGAAAACACCGAGGTCGTCGAGCGCGCGCGGGCAGCCGTCGCGGCCGCCCACAAGGCCGCCAATTTCGATCCCCAGGAGATGTTTGCCCGTCTCGGCATTCGCGCCGATATCGCCAGCTACAAGCCTGTCGCCGCCTAAGGCCGGAAGGCCGGCTCAGGAGCCGGCCATGGCGCCTTCCCGGCGAAGCAGAAGGTAGAAGCGTGCGCAGAGCATGACCGCAGCCGCCGCTAGCCCGACGAGGAAGCCGAACCAGATGCCGATGCCGCCGAAGCCGAGCGGGAAGGCAAAGGCCCAGGCGAGGAAGAAGCCGATCGGCCAATAGGCGATCAGCGCCATGATCATCGGCACGCGCGCATCTTTCAGGCCGCGCAGCAAACCGTTGGCGATCACCTGCAGCCCGTCGACGAGCTGGAAAAGCCCGGCAACCACGATCAGCGGCCCGGCATAGGCAAGCACCTCAGAGGCCTCGGGCGAATTGACATCGAAGAACCAGCTGCCGAGAAATTGCGGCATGGTCGCGAACAGCACAGAGCCAACCGCCGAGATGACGCAGGCGAGGATGACCACCATGATCGAAGCCCGCACCAGCCCAACATGATCGCCCTGCCCATGCGCGACGCCGACGCGCACCGTCGCCGCCTGGCTGAGACCGAGCGGAATCATGAAGGCGATCGAGGCCCATTGCAGGGCGATGCCGTGGGCAGCGAGCTCGATGGTGCCGATATAGCCCATCAAGAGCGAGGCCACCGTGAACAGACTGACCTCGGCAAGCACGGTGACGCTGATCGGGAAACCGAGCCGGATGACCTCGAGCAGCGCATGCCAGTCGGGCTTCCAAAACCGCACGAAAATCTCGTAACGGCGCGTCTCCTCCCGCTTCTGGACGAAAGCGAGAATGAAGAGGAAACCGGCCGCCTGCACCACGACCGACACGATGGCCGCGCCCTCCAGTCCCATCGCCGGAAAGCCGAAATGGCCGAGCACCAGGGCGTAGGCAAAGATCGCGTTCATCACCAGCGTCACGATGGTGACGTTGAGGATGATGCCCGCCTTGCCGATGGCGCTGACCAGCGCCCGCATGACGTTGAAAAGCAGGGCCGGCAGCACGCCGAACTGACCGATCATGATATAGCCGTGGGCGAGCCTGGCCACCTCCGGCTTCTGCTGCGCAAACAGTAAGATCTGTTCCGCATTGAAAAAGGCCGGCTGCACGATGATCCAGAACCCGATCACCACCCACAGACCCATGCGCAGCGACCGGCGCACCGAGACGACGTCGCCGCGGCCATAGGCCTGCGCCACCATCGGAATGACGGCGATGGCAAAGCCCGAACCGAAGATCAGGATCGTGAACAGGAATTGAGCCGACAGCACCATGGCCGCCAACTGCTCGGCGCCGAGACGGCCGACGATCATCACGTCGGTGGTGTGTATGCCGAGTTGGGCAAGCTGCGCGCCGATCAGCGGAATGCCGAGCGCCAGCGTGGCACGGAAATGTGCGCTCCAGCGATTATCGGTTGTCGGCGCAAGCCTGCGCGCGTCGATCGGCGTGTCCATGACACCAGTCCTGTGGTTGGAATCTACGTCGCCGCGCAATCTGCGGCGAAAATATCATTCGGGCTTAGAGGAAAGACCCGCAAAGAACTACCCTAAAACAGGCAAATGATGAAAAATTCATCATCACATCACCATTTCTGATCGATCAACCCGCCGCTTCCAGCGCCTCGGCCGGCCGGCGAACCCGCACGCGGGTGAGGAACACGCCGGCGGCGAGCAGGATGAACAGGGCGGCCGTCAGATAGGGCGCGCCGGCAAAGGTGACCGGCGCCTCCGGCCGCGTGAAATAGCCGAACATCTGCGTGAAGATCAGCGGCCCGACGATGGTGGTGATGCTGCTGAGGCTGGTCAAAGCGCCCTGCAGCTCGCCCTGCGCCGAAGGCGGCACCTTGCCGGCGGCGATGCTGCGCAGCGGCGGATCGGCAACGTTTTCCATCACCGTCGCGACGATGACGACGTAGACCACCCAGCCGTCCCAGGCAAAGGCATAGCCGGTCAGGCCTGCGGCCGAAAAACAGAGGCCGAGCAGCGCCGTCTTCCATTCGCCGAGCAGCGGCACGACGCGCGGCAGGACCAGCCCCATGACGAGTGCTGCGCCGATGCCGTAAATGCCGAGCGACAGGCCGATCTGCCCCTCGCTCCAGCCATAGCGATAGGTCGAGACGAAGGACCAGACCGAGGGATAGACGGCATGCGCCAGGAAGAACAGGAACATGACGAGGCTGACCCAGCCGATGCCGGGATAGTGGCGCATCTGACGCAGCGCGCCGAGCGGATTGGCGCGCTTCCACTCGAAGCGGCGGCGGTTCTTCGCCTCCAGCGTTTCCGGCAGCAAGAAGCAGGCGGCGATGAAATTGAGGAGCGACAGCGCAGCTGCGCCGAGAAAGGGCACGCGCGGGCCGAATTCGCCGAGGAAGCCGCCGATGACGGGGCCGATCGTAAAGCCGACGCCGAAAGCGATGCCGATCAGCCCGAAATTCTTCGCCCGGTTCTCCTCCGTGCTGATGTCGGCGATATAGGCCGAGCAGGTGGCGAAGCTGCCGCCGCTGATGCCGGCAAGAACGCGGCCAACGAACAGCATCCAGAAGCTGGTGGCGATGCCGCAGATAAAATTGTCGATCGCGAAGGTCAGCACCGAAAGCAGAAGGATCGGCCGGCGGCCGAAACGATCCGACAGGTTTCCGAGCAGCGGCGCGAACAGGAATTGCATGGCGGCATAGACGAGCATCAGCCAGCCGCCGTCGACCGCCGCATCACTGACGCTGTCGCCGGTCAGCTGCTCCAGATAGGCCGGCAGCACCGGCATGATGATGGCGATGCCGATAATGTCGAGGAAGAGGATGATGAAGACCAGGAAAAGGCCGCGGCGAACGAATTTCGGGTCAAGCATGATGCATCTCTACAGCCGTTGTTTCTGGAAAGACGATCTCGTCCCCGCAAAAATGACATAGCTCAGAAAGGAAAGTGAAACAATCCGTGAACATTCAAAGTTTTTGATACTGCTCTGCGGGAACTTTATGAGACGCCTCAACCGCAGGCCGCGCGCGCTCCTTTCGCCGCGACCGGCTGACCGAGGCCCTCGGCTCACGCGCGGTATGCGGTATGCTGTCGGCGGACGATTTCAAAGCTCTCGAACGGGCTGTACCGAAGCATGCGGCGGCCGGCGGGCGTTATCCCGAACAGATGTTGAAGCATATTGAAGGCCCTGCCGTGAGGCCCCCTCATCCGCCTGCCGGCACCTTCTCCCCGAGGGGGAGAAGAGATTTGTGGCGGCGTTGCATTCCCATAGAAGCGTTCATAGCAGGAATGAGGCTAACGGCTTGGTCTCTTCTCCCCAGCGGGGAGAAGGTGCCGGCAGGCGGATGAGGGGGCGACACCCACAAACCCTAACCAACCAACCTCAAACCGGCCCCGAGAACGTATCGCAGGCAGACAGCTGGCCGCTGTCGAAACCGCGCTTGAACCACCGGGCGCGCTGTGCCGAGGTGCCGTGGTTGAAGCTCTCGGGCACGACGTAGCCCTGCGAGCGCTTCTGCAGCGTATCGTCGCCGATCTGCTGGGCGGCGTTCAGCGCCTCCTCCAGGTCGCCGGCCTCCAGAATGCCCTTCTGCTCGGTATATTTGCCCCAGATGCCGGCGAAGCAATCGGCCTGCAGCTCGACGCGCACCGACATCTTGTTGGCCTCTTCCTCGCTCATGCGCTGGCGGGCCTGGTTGAACTTCGGCAGGATGCCGAGCAGGTTCTGCACGTGATGGCCGACCTCGTGGGCGACGACATAGGCCTCGGCGAAATCGCCCGATGCGCCGAAGCGGTCGGACAGTTCCTGGAAGAACGTCGTATCGAGATAGACCTTGTGATCTCCCGGGCAATAGAACGGGCCGGTCGCGGCAGAGGCAAAGCCGCAGGCCGATTGTGTCTGTCCCGAGAAGAGAACGAGGCGCGGCTCTTCGTAATTCTGGCCCTGCGCCTGGAAGATGCCGTTCCAGGTGTCCTCGGTCTCTGCAAGGACGGTGCGCACAAAGGCGGTCATCTCGTCATTGGCGGGGGTGCGCGTTCCCTCGGACTGGCTCTGCTCGTAGCCCGGGCCGCTCGACATGCCGCCGCCATAGAGCACCTGCATCAGATCTATGCCCATCGCCTTGAAGATGAAATAAATGACGACGAGGAAGATGATCGTGCCGATGCTCAAACCGCCGCCGGCGCGGCGAACACCGCCGCCGGAGGGGAAATTGAACCCGCCGCCGCGGCCGAAGGGGCTGCCGCCCGAACCACGGCGATCCTCGACATTATCGGACTGACGCCGGCCTCTCCATTCCATCTTCTCTCTCCCCGGCAATGCCCGTGCTTGCACTCAAAGAATTTATATATCCGTCGGCGGGGAGAATTCCAGCGGCTTCATCCGCCTCGAAACAGTCGGCGGATCTGCCATCACGGCTCCAGCGTCTCGGCCGGAAACCTTGGAAGCGGGATATTGTTCCCTCAAATGCACGCGCCGCCGTTTCAGGTAAAGAAGGCGCGCTAAGCGCTTGACTGGACTCCCGCTTTCGCTCTTCCTGAACCAGGAGGAGAAAGCAGGAGGAAGAGCGATGAAGGCCGTACGCCTGGAAGCAACCGGAAAACTGCAGCTGCGCGAGGCTGAAAAGCCGGCGCCCGGCCCCGGCGAACTGCTGGTCCGCGTCGAGGCCTGCGGCATCTGCGGCACCGACCGCCATATCTATCACGGGGAATTTCCCGCAAAGGCGCCGGTAACGCTCGGCCACGAGTTCGCAGGGATCGTCGAAGCGGTTGGAGCCGGCGTCACCGGCTTTCGCCCGGGCATGCGTGTGACCGGCGATCCGAATATCTCCTGCGGCGGCTGCGAGGAATGCCGGCGCGGCCGCGTCAATCTCTGCCGGAACCTGCAGGCGATCGGCATCCATCGCGACGGCGGTTTCGCAGACTATGTCTGCATGCCGGAAAGCCAGGCCTTCGCGCTGCCGGCTGACCTCGATCCGCTGCACGGCGCCTTCTGCGAACCGCTCGCCTGCTGCATTCACGGCGTCGATCTCGCCGGGCTGCGGGCCGGCTTTTCGGCCATCGTGCTCGGCGGCGGCGTCATCGGCCTTCTCACCGTTCAACTGGCAAGGCTTGCCGGCGCGACCCGGGTCGTGCTGGTAACGCGGAGCGCCGAAAAACGCCGGCTGGCCGAAAGCCTCGGCGCCACCGCCACGCTCGACCCCGGTGACGGCGATGTCTTTGCCCGCATCCTCGCCGAAGGCGGACTGCTGCCCGGCGGCGCCGATGTCGTCTTCGAATGCGCCGGCGTGGCCGAAACCATGCAGCAGGCGCCCCGGCTTGCCCGGCGCGGCGGCACGGCCGTCATTTTGGGCGTCATGGCCCAGGGCGCAAAGATCGAGATCGAGCCCTTCGACCTGCTGTTTCGCGAAGTCGCGCTGATAAGCTCCTTCGTCAACCCCTTCACCCACGGCCGCGCCGCCGATCTCATCGCCTCCAGCCGGATCAAGGTCGAGCCTTTGATCTCCCGCCGGATCGGCCTCGCCGAGGCCCCCGAAGCGATCGCCAATCCGGCGCACGGCGGCGAAATCCGGGTGCTTGTCGTGCCGGATGGGAAATAGGCTTTCGCGCTATCTCCGGATTCCTGTCGATTCCGCGATTTATGGGGTTCCGTTTGCAAATACATTTGCCTATAAGCCGCTTCTAGCCTGAAAAGACCTCAATGCGCGACCCGACCTGGTGATCTCCCACCCTGGCCGGCTTTTTGCGCAGCCAGACAATGGATATCGCCCATGCCGAAGCGCCAAGACATCAAATCGATCCTCATCATCGGCGCGGGACCGATCGTCATTGGCCAGGCTTGCGAGTTCGACTATTCCGGAACCCAGGCCTGCAAGGCGCTGAAGGAGGAAGGTTACCGCGTCATCCTCGTCAACTCGAACCCGGCAACGATCATGACCGATCCGGGTCTTGCCGACGCGACCTATGTCGAGCCCATCACCCCTGAGGTCGTCGCCAAGATCATCGCCAAGGAACGCCCGGATGCGCTGCTGCCGACCATGGGCGGCCAGACGGCTTTGAATACCGCGCTGTCGCTGAAGCGCATGGGCGTGCTCGACCGCTACAATGTCGAGATGATCGGCGCCAAGCCCGCCGCCATCGACATGGCCGAGGACCGCGCGCTGTTTCGCGAGGCGATGGCCCGCATCGGCCTGGAAACGCCGCGCTCGATGCTCGCGAACGCCACCGACATCAAGGATCTCGACCGCAAGACGCACGAGGCCGAGCGCAGCAAGCTGCGCGAAAGCCTTTCCGGCTCCGACCTCGACAAGGCGCTGGACGAGCTGGAAAACCAATGGAACCTCGGCGAGAGCGACCGCAAGCAGCGTTATTTGAACCACGCCATGGCGATCGCCGCCCAGGCGCTCGACCATGTCGGCCTGCCCGCCATCATCCGCCCCTCCTTCACCCTCGGCGGCACCGGCGGCGGCATTGCCTACAACCGCTCGGAGTTCTTCGAGATCGTCGGCGGCGGCCTCGACGCCTCGCCGACGACCGAAGTGCTGATCGAAGAATCAGTGCTCGGCTGGAAGGAATATGAGATGGAGGTCGTCCGCGACAAGGCGGACAACTGCATCATCATCTGCTCGATCGAGAACATCGACCCGATGGGCGTCCATACCGGCGATTCGATCACCGTCGCCCCGGCGCTGACGCTGACGGACAAGGAATACCAGATCATGCGCAACGCCTCGATCGCGGTGCTGCGCGAGATCGGCGTCGAGACCGGCGGCTCGAACGTGCAATTCGCCGTCAACCCGAAGGACGGCCGCCTCGTCGTCATCGAAATGAACCCGCGCGTCTCGCGTTCCTCGGCGCTCGCCTCCAAGGCCACCGGCTTCCCGATCGCCAAGGTCGCCGCCAAGCTCGCCATAGGCTATACGCTCGACGAACTGGAAAACGACATCACCGGCGGCGCGACACCCGCCTCCTTCGAACCGTCGATCGACTATGTCGTCACCAAGATCCCGCGCTTCGCCTTCGAGAAATTCCCCGGCGCCTCGCCGGTTCTGACGACCGCGATGAAGTCGGTCGGCGAAGTCATGGCGATCGGCCGCACCTTCGCCGAATCGCTGCAGAAGGCGCTGCGCGGCCTCGAAACCGGTCTGACCGGCCTCGACGAAATCGAGATCCCTGATTTCGAAGAAGGCGAATCCAGCCAGAACGCCATCCGCGCCGCTATCGGCACGCCGACCCCGGACCGCCTGCGCATGGTCGCCCAGGCTCTGCGCCAGGGCATGAGCGAGGCGGAAGTCCACGAGGGCTGCAAGATCGACCCGTGGTTCATCGCCCAGCTGAAGAACATCGTCGACATGGAAGCGCGCATCCGCGAGCATGGCCTGCCCGGCGATGCCGACAACCTGCGCATGCTGAAGGCGATGGGCTTCTCCGACGCACGTCTGGCGACGCTGACCGGCAAGCGCCCGAAGGAAGTCGCAGAACTGCGCAACGGCCTGAACGTCCGCCCGGTTTTCAAGCGCATCGATACCTGTGCGGCCGAATTCGCCTCGCCGACCGCCTATATGTATTCGACCTACGAGACGCCTTTCGTCGGCGCCGCGCGCTCGGAGGCTCAGGTCTCCGACCGCAAGAAGGTCGTCATCCTCGGCGGCGGCCCGAACCGCATCGGCCAGGGCATCGAGTTCGACTATTGCTGCTGCCACGCCGCCTTCGCTCTGAAGGATGCGGGCTATGAAGCGATCATGATCAACTGCAACCCGGAAACCGTCTCGACCGACTACGACACGTCGGACCGCCTCTATTTCGAACCGCTGACGGCAGAGGATGTGATCGAGATCCTGCGCGCCGAGCAGGAAAAGGGCGAAGTCGTCGGCGTCATCGTCCAGTTCGGCGGCCAGACGCCGCTGAAGCTCGCAGAAGCGCTCGAAAAGAACGGCATCCCGATCCTCGGCACCGCGCCCGACATGATCGACCTTGCCGAGGACCGCGACCGCTTCCAGAAGCTTCTGATGAAGCTCGATCTCAACCAGCCGAACAACGGCATTGCCTATTCGGTCGAGCAGGCCCGCCTGGTCGCCGCCGAAATCGGCTTCCCGCTGGTCGTGCGCCCGTCTTACGTTCTCGGCGGCCGCGCCATGCAGATCCTGCATTCGGAAGGCCAGCTGCAGACCTATCTGCTCGACACGGTGCCGGAACTGGTGCCCGAAGACATCAAGCAGCGTTATCCCAACGACAAGACCGGCCAGATCAACACCCTGCTCGGCAAGAACCCGCTGCTCTTCGACAGCTACCTCACCCACGCCATCGAAGTCGACGTCGACTGCCTCTCTGATGGCACCGACGTCTACGTGGCCGGCATCATGGAGCATATCGAGGAAGCCGGCATCCATTCGGGCGACAGCGCCTGTTCGCTGCCGCCGCGCTCGCTGCCGGTCGAACTGCTTGACGAGCTGGAACGCCAGGCGAAAGCCATGGCCAAGGCGCTCAATGTCGGCGGCCTGATGAACGTCCAGTTCGCCATCAAGGACGGCACTGTCTACGTGCTCGAAGTCAACCCGCGCGCCTCGCGCACCGTGCCTTTTGTCGCCAAGACCATCGGTGCGCCGATCGCCAAGATCGCCGCCCGCGTCATGGCCGGCGAGAAACTCGACGCGACCTTTGCCGCCTACGGCACGAAGCCCGATCCCCGCAAGCTCACCCACATCGCCGTCAAGGAAGCCGTCTTCCCCTTCGCCCGCTTCCCCGGCGTCGATACGCTGCTCGGCCCGGAAATGCGCTCGACCGGCGAAGTCATCGGCCTCGATACCGATTTTGCGCTGGCCTTCGCCAAGTCGCAGCTCGGTGCCGGCGTCGAGCTGCCGCGTGACGGAACGGTCTTCGTCTCGGTGCGCGATGAGGACAAGCCGCGTGTGCTGCCGGCAATCCGCATCCTCGTCGAAGAGGGCTTCAAGGTGCTGGCGACCGGTGGCACCGCCCGCTTCCTCGGCGAAAACGGCATCACCGCCACCAAGATCAACAAGGTGCTCGAAGGCCGTCCGCATATCGAGGACGCGATCCGCAACCGCCAGGTCCAGCTCGTCATCAACACCACTGACGGCAACAAGGCGATCTCGGACTCCAAGTCGCTGCGCCGCGCGACGCTGATGCAGAAGGTGCCCTATTACACGACGATGGCAGGCGCCGAAGCCGCCGCCCAGGCGATCAAGGCACTCAAGGCCGGCAACCTCGAAGTCCGGCCGCTGCAGAGCTACTTTGCTTGAGATGACAGCGCCACCGCCCGATGGGTGGTGGCGCGAACTCAAGCAGAATCAATTTATGCGGCCGCTTTTATAAGCCGCTGAATTTTCAGCATATCATCGCGAAACCGCGCCATCTCCTCCGCCTTCAGCCGCTCGTCTGGAATGCGCAGCAGATAGGACGGATGCACGGTCACGAAGAGCGTGCGCCCTCCTTCGATCGCCATCGCCTTTCCTCTGACGTCCTGCAGGCGCCCTTTTATATCAGTCAGCGCCGCAAGCGCCGTCGCCCCCATCGCGACGATCAGTTTCGGCTTGACGAGCGCCAATTCCAGATCGAGCCACCAGCGACAATGCTTCACCTCGCCCATATTGGGTTTCTGGTGAATACGGCGCTTACCGCGTGGCTCGTATTTGAAATGCTTGACTGAGTTGGTGACGTAAAGCGTCGACCGGTCGATGCCCGCCTCCGCAATCACCTGATCGAAAAGCCTGCCCGCAGGACCGACGAAGGGGCGCCCTGCGATGTCCTCCTGATCGCCCGGCTGCTCGCCGACGAACATGACCTCGGCATCGCGCGGCCCCTCCCCGAAGACCGTCTGCGTCGCATGGGCGTGAAGCGGACAGCGCGTGCAGACGGCAGCCTCCGCACGCAGTGCTTCCAGCGTGCCCGCCGGAAGCTCGGGCTCGGCGGGAAGATTGCGCGCAGCCTGCTGCAGCCGGTCGTGAAAGGGCAGCGATTGCGTCGCCTCCCTTGCCGCCATCTCCCGCACCTTGCTTTCGGCCGATGCGATCAAGCCAGGAATGAGATCGGCCTCCGGCAGGTTTTTCCAGTATTTCTTCGGCATCTCCGCCTGCATCGCCTTCACCTTCAACCTGGCCGGATTGAAGATATTGGCGTAGTAGGTGCGCCAGAGTTCGTCCGTGGCATCGCTGAGATCGGGTTTTTCGCAAGGCTCGTCTGTCATCGTCAGCCGCTCGCCGTCCCAGGCGGCCGATCCCTTCGGCGTTGCGATCAGCCAGTCCATGTCGTTGAAGCGCCGCTGGAAGAAGGGCGCCGTGCGCCTGACGATATGGTGGTCCGGCTCGAACCAGGCGAGGAATTTCCGGCGGCCTGCCGATACCGCGCCGACCTCCTTGAAACGGACGAAGGCCGTCATCTTGTGGGCGTCGCGGCGCACGTTCTTCGCCATCAGCCGGGCGCGCGCGACATCCTCGTCGGACGCCACCTCGAGCAGCCGCTTGTCCATCTGCAGCCGCCAGAGCAGGCGGTAAAGCAGGCAAAACCGCGCCGGATCGCAATGGCAAAGCACCGTCTCCGCAAGCTCGATGAAGGCGGGCGGCACCGTCATCGGCTTACGGGATGTTGCAGGTACGGGCGGCATGGCGTCCCGCTGAAAGGAAAGATCGGCCTCCGCGCTTTTCTCGCGCCAGTCGATCTCCTCCGGCAATATGCCGGCGGCCGCGAAGGCGCGGGCGGCATCGCGCCATTCGCCAAGATCGCCGCGTCCGGAAAGCACGACCCGGCGCATCACAGCAACGACAATTGTTCGGGCTGCGGCTCGAACATGGCGCGAAGATCCGGCCGGTCGATCAGCCGGCGCGGCGACCAGCCTTCCGCCGAGATGAAGGACTGGACCTTCTTGATCGAAACGCCGAGCCGCGAGAGATCGTCAAGCCGCAGCCGGCGAAAGCGGCGCGCCGAAACGATCGCCTTGACGGTCTTGGTACCAAGACCAGGCACGCGCAGCAGCCGTTCACGCTCGGCTTTGTTGATATCGACGGGGAATTCGCCTCGATTGGCAAGCGCCCAGGCAAGCTTCGGATCGAGGTTCAGATCGAGCATGCCGTCCGCCTGGTTCGCGGTAATCTCGTCGATGCCGAAACCGTAGAACCGGTAAAGCCAGTCGGCCTGGTAGAGCCGATGTTCGCGCATCAGCGGCGGCTTGATGAGCGGCAGGTTTTTGGAAGCGTCGGGGATCGGGCTGAAAGCGGAGTAATAGACGCGCTTCAGCCCGTAGCTGCTGTAGAGCCGGCCGCTGCTTGCCAGGATCGTCGCATCGTTCGCGCCATCCGCGCCGACGATCATTTGCGTGCTCTGGCCGGCCGGGACGAAACGCTGCCGCTTCTTCGTCTTGAGCGTTGGTTCGCCCGCCGCCTCGATCTTCAGCCGGAGATCGCCCATCGATCGCCGGATATTGGCTGGCTTCTTTTCCGGCGCGAAGCGGGAAATGCCCTTGTCCGTCGGCAGCTCGATGTTGAGCGACAGCCTGTCGGCATGAAGCCCCGCCTCCTCGATCAGATGCGGCGATGCCTCCGGGATGGCCTTCAGATGGATGTAGCCGCGAAAATTATGCGTCACCCGCAGTTCGCGGACGATGCGGACCATCTCTTCCATCGTGTAATCGGAGGAGCGGATGATGCCGGAGGACAGAAAGAGGCCCTCGATATAATTGCGGCGGTAGAATTCCAACGTCAGCCAGACGACCTCCTCCGCCGTGAAGCGCGCCCGCTCGACATTGCTGGAGGAGCGATTGACGCAATAGGCGCAGTCGTAGATGCAGAAATTGGTCAGCAGGATCTTCAGAAGCGAAATGCACCGCCCGTCCGGCGCATAGGCATGGCAGATGCCGGATCCCTCCGTCGAGCCGAGCCCGCCGCTCGCGCTTGAATCACGTTTCGCCGTGCCGCTGGAAGCGCAGGACGCGTCATATTTGGCGGCGTCGGAAAGAATGGCGAGGCGTTCGGCAAGCGACTTCTTCATGCCAATGTTCACTATATGTTCTAATATACGAAGTCAACCAAATCGATTTGCCCGCCGCCCTTTTTTGGGGCACATCGCCCGATGTCGCAGTGGGTTGGGTTTCCCTTATGCGAATTTTCTGGAAATTCGCTGTGCCGATCTGCTATAAGCACGCGAATAGGATTGTGGCACGGTTCCGAAGTTCCCCTTCGGGACCTGTTTTCTTTTGTGTGTGCCTGACTGCTCGAAGGCAGGGACTAGCAGACGCAAGGAGTGAAGGACGGAAAAATGGTTGAAAAGGTACCGATGACACAGGGTGGTTTCGTCAAGCTGCAGGAAGAACTGCGCTGGCGCCAGCAGGAGGAGCGTCCCCGAATCATCGAGGCGATCGCCGAAGCCCGTGCCCATGGCGACCTTTCCGAAAATGCCGAATATCACGCCGCCAAGGAAGCCCAGAGCCACAACGAGGGCCGCATCACCGAGCTCGAAGATCTGACGGCGCGCGCCGAGGTCATCGACCTCACCAAGATGTCCGGCCACAAGATCAAGTTCGGCGCCAAGGTGAAGCTCGTCGACGAGGACACCGAGGAAGAAAAGACCTACCAGATCGTTGGCGACCAGGAAGCCGACGTCAAGGCCGGCCGCATCTCCATCTCCTCCCCGATCGCCCGTGCGCTGATCGGCAAGGAAGTCGGCGATTCCATCGAGGTCAACGCCCCGGGCGGCTCCAAGGCCTACGAAATCCTTCAGGTTTCCTGGGGCTGATCGCCCGCCACGCACGAGACCCATTCCTTGCCTGATATGCGTGACGTCGAGATCATCGCGCCTAATTTCAAGCGCCGGCTCTCCGGCGTCACGTCGACCATCGTCCAGCTCATCCCGTGCCAGATCCGGCTCGGCATCAGGATCGCAACCCTCGGTCCCGGCCTGCCGGAAGGCCTGGCGAAACTGAAATGGCCGCAGCTCCTTGGTCTCTGGCGCCCGCCGGCGCGCCGGCGCCACCGCGTCTGGCACGCCCGCCGCAACAATGAGATGGCCGTCGGCATCCTGCTTCGCCATGTCCTTCGCATGCCGCTCAAGCTGCTCTTCACCTCGGCCGCGCAGCGCCGCCACACCGCCTATACGAAATGGCTGATCCGCCGCATGGACGCGGTGATTGCAACCAGCGACCGCTCCGGCTCCTTCCTCGAAGTGCCCCATACCGTCATCCAGCACGGCGTCGATCTCTCCCTCTTCCACCCGCCGGAAACGGCGGAAGACGGCATTGCCGCCACCGGCCTGCCCGGCCGCTATCTCGTCGGCTGCTTCGGCCGCGTGCGCCATCAGAAAGGCACCGACCTCTTCGTCAAGTCGATGATCGAACTCTTGCCGCAGCACCCGGAATGGACGGCCGTCGTCTCCGGCCGGGTGACGGCGGAGCACGTGGCCTTCGGCGACAAGCTCAAGGCCGATGTCGCCGCCGCAGGCCTTGCCGATCGCATCCTCTTCCTCGGCGAAGTGCCCGATATCAAAATCTGGTATCGCCGCCTGACGCTTTACGTCGCCCCTTCCCGCAACGAGGGTTTCGGCCTGACGCCGCTCGAAGCCATGGCCTCGCGCACCGCCGTCGTAGCATCGGACGCCGGCGCCTATGCCGAACTCATCGCCGATGGCGAGACCGGCGCGGTGGTGGCTGCGGGCGATGGCGAGGCCCTGACACGGGCCATCGCCCCCTATATCGCAGATCCCGCGCTGGCGATCGCCCATGGCGAGAATGCGCTGCGCCACGTCAGGGCGAATTTCGCGCTGGAGAAGGAAGCAAACGCGATCGGCGCTGTTTACAACAGCCTTCTCGGTGACAATCGCGGTTGAGCGAAAAAGAAGACTACGTCGGTACAAGGATCCATAAAAGACCCGCCCCAAACCCCTCCCCACAAGGGGGAGGGGCTTAACTTACCGCGCCCGTTCTCCATTATCTGCGACGTTTCGAGAAGGAACGAAGTGGGCGCTCCGGGTTAGTCCCTCCCCCTTGTGGGGAGGGGTTGGGGAGGGGTAAGCGGTCTCGCCGATCTCCTCGGGTCGGAATGGCGCGTGACGTTGAACATCTGCGTAGAGAACGAAATTATCAATAAGCAAACGGCCCGCTGTAAAACGGGCCGCTGCAAAGGTTGCCAAAAATCAGGCCTTGTTATTCCGCCGGCTGAAGCCCGGCGGCCGGAGCAGCTTCCTCGGTCTGGCCGCCGAGCGCCGCTGCGAGCTGCGCGGTATCCAGTTCCTTTTCCCAGCGTGCCACGACGATCGTCGCCACGGCATTGCCGACCAGGTTGGTCAGCGCCCGGCATTCCGACATGAAGCGGTCGATGCCGAGGATGAGCGCCATGCCGGCGACCGGCACGGAGGGCACGACGGAGAGCGTCGCGGCAAGCGTGATGAAACCGGCGCCGGTGATGCCGGCGGCGCCCTTCGAGCTCAGCATCGCCACCAGGAGCAGCAGGATCTGGTCGCCCCAGGAGAGCTGGATACCGGTTGCCTGTGCAATGAAGAGGGCTGCCAGCGTCATGTAGATATTGGTGCCGTCGAGATTGAAGGAATAGCCTGTGGGAATGACGAGGCCGACGACCGAGCGCTTGCAGCCGGCCTTTTCCATCTTGTTCATCAGTCCCGGAAGTGCTGCCTCGGAAGACGAGGTGCCGAGAACCAGCAGCAGCTCTTCCTTGATGTAGCGCAGCAGCGCCAGGATCGAGAAGCCGTTGTAGCGGGCAACGGCGCCGAGAACGACGAGAACGAAGAGCAGCGAGGTGATGTAGAAGGTGCCGATCAGCATTGCGAGGTTGGCGATCGAACCGATGCCGTACTTGCCGATGGTAAACGCCATGGCGCCGAAGGCGCCGATCGGGGCGGCCTTCATGAGGATGCCGACGAGCTTGAAGATCGGAGCCGTCAGGGCGTTGAGGAAGGTCACGACCTGCTCGCCCTTTTCGCCGACCATGGCGAGCGCGACGCCGAAGAGCACCGAGAAGAACAGCACCTGCAGGATGTCGCCATCGGCAAACGCGCCGACGATCGTCGACGGGATGATGTTGGTGAGGAAGCCGACGATGCTCTGCTCGTGCGCCTTTTCGGCGAAGGTAGCGACGGCCTTCGGGTCGAGCGAAGCCGGATCGATGTTCATGCTGGCGCCGGGCTGGACGACATTGGCGACGATCATGCCGATGACGAGCGCCAGCGTCGAGAAGGTCAGGAAGTACAGCATCGCCTTGCCGGCGACGCGGCCGACCTTCTTCAGGTCGCTCATGCCGGCGATGCCGGTCGCGACCGTTAGGAAGATGACCGGGGCGATGACCATCTTCACCAGCTTGATGAAGGCGTCGCCGAGCGGCTTCAGCTGCGTGCCGAGCTCGGGATAGAAATGGCCGAGAAGGATACCCGCGGCGATGGCGGCGAGAACCTGAACGTAAAGATGAGAATAAAAGGGCTTCTTGCCCTTGCTGTCTGCGACTGCATCCAATGGTGCTGCGATCATGATGTCCTCCTAAAGGCTCGCCCGGAACGAACTCCGGCCTCCCGAGCCGTTCGCTTCAATTCAACAGCTCAGCCGTTGTTGTCCCCTCCTTCGCAATCGCCGTGCCAGTTTCGAATTGCAGATCTAAGCAATTGATTTTCGTCACTTAAAAAATTGGGAGACCATCTGCAGTACGTTAAGAAATGCGGAAATCCGCACAAAGTCATTTGCATCCAGTGCCGAAACATGCACAAATCCGCCATGTCCTTGTCCGTCTCGCAAAAGCTGTGGCCCACCCTGCCGCTGCATCATCGCATCCGCCGGATGTGGTGGGCCTATGCGGCGATCGCGCTTCTCGCCGTCATCATGAGCCTCTGGGCAAGCGGCGAGGTCGGCCGCTACCAGGCCGAGACCGCGCTGGAGGAACAGGCCCGCACCGATGCGCGGCTGAATGCGGCATTGCTGCGCACGGTTCTAGAGAAATACCGGGCGCTTCCCTTCGTGCTGTCGCAGGACACCGCGCTCGCCGCGGCGCTGGCGGGAAACGAGGCCGGCACGTTCGAGCAGCTGAGCCGGAAGCTGGAAATGCTGGCGGCGGGCACCAAGGCTGCCGTTATCTATGTCATCGACAAGAACGGCATGGCGGTTTCGGCCAGCAACTGGCGCGAACCGACGAGCTTCGTCGGCAACGACTATCGTTTCCGCGAATATTTCCAGGGTGCTGTGGCGAAGGGACAGGCCGAGCACTTCGCGCTCGGCACCGTCAGCAAGGAACCCGGCCTCTATATTTCCGAGCGCATATCCGGCCCGGACGGGCTCCTCGGTGTCGTCGTCGTCAAGGTGGAATTCGATGACATCGAGGCGGACTGGAGCGCCACGGACGCACCGTCCTATGTCATCGACGATCGCGGCATCGTCCTCATCACCAGCATTCCCTCCTGGCGGTTCATGACGATCGGCCGGATCCCCGGGGATCGTCTGGCGGCGATCCGCGAAAGCCTCCAATTCGGCGATGCGCCGCTTCAGCCGCTGCCGCTCGATAGCGTGCGAAGCCTTGGCGACGGGCTCGACGTCGTCGAAATCGTCATGCCGGGCGGCGCCGGGAAAACCAGGTTTCTCGATGTCGGAATACCGGTTCCGGCAACGGCGTGGCAGCTGCGGCATCTCGTGGCGCTGGGAGCGGCCGTCGATGCGGGAATTCGCGAAGCCCGCATGCTGACGCTGTTGACACTCTTGCCGCTGCTTGCCGCAGGCGCCTTCCTGTTGCGCCGCCGCCAGGCGGTCACTCTCAGGATTTTCAGGGAGCAGCAGGCGCGCGAGGAGCTGGAACGGCGCGTCGCCGAGCGGACGCTCGATCTCAGCCAGGCGCGCGACCGGTTGCAGGCCGAGATCGTCGGCCACAGGAGCACGGAGCAGAAACTGCAGGCGGTGCAGCAGGATCTGGTTCAGGCCAACAGGCTGGCGATCCTCGGCCAGGTCGCCGCCGGCGTCGCCCACGAGATCAACCAGCCGGTCGCAACCATCCGCGCCTATGCCGATAATGCCCGCACCTTCCTCGACCGCGGCCAGACCGCGCCGGCCGGCGAGAACCTGGAGAACATCGCCGCGCTGACCGAGCGCATCGGCTCGATCACCGAGGAGCTGAAGAGTTTCGCCCGCAAGGGCCGCGGCAGCGCCGAACCGACCGGGTTGAAGGATGTGATCGAGGGCGCGGTGATGCTGCTGCGCAGCCGCTTTGCCGGCCGCATGGATACGCTCGACATCGAGCTGCCGCCTGCCGACCTGCAGGTCATGGGCAGCAGGATCCGCCTCGAACAGGTGCTGATCAACCTGCTCCAGAACGCGCTCGAGGCCGTCGCCCCGAAGGCCGACGAGGCGCGCGTCGAGGTCAGGACATCGAGTGACCAGGAGATGGTGATGCTGACGGTTGCCGACAACGGCCCCGGCATCTCGCCCGAGATCCGCAAGGGGCTGTTCACGCCCTTCAACACCTCGAAGGAAAGCGGTCTCGGCCTGGGGTTGGTTATCTCCAAGGATATCGTCGGCGATTACGGCGGCCGGATGGAGGTGGAGAGCGACAGCAGCGGGACAAGGTTCATCGTTCATCTGAGGAAGGCTTGACCATGGCCACACCGATGCCCGTTGCGCTGATCGACGACGACAGGGATCTGCGCCGCGCCACGGCCCAGACGCTGGAACTCGCCGGCTTTTCCGTCTCGGCCTATGACGGCGCGAAAGCCGCGCTGGCGGAGCTGACGGCCAATTTTGCCGGCCCTGTCGTCACCGATATCCGCATGCCCGAGATCGACGGGCTGCAGCTGTTCGCCACGCTGAAGGGCATGGACGCAGACCTGCCTGTTATATTGATGACCGGCCACGGCGATATTCCGATGGCCGTTCAGGCCATCCAGGACGGCGCCTATGATTTCATCGCCAAACCCTTCGCAGCCGACCGCCTCGTCCAGAGCGTGCGCCGCGCCGGCGAGAAGCGGCAGCTGGTTCTGGAAAACCGCATGCTGCGCCGGGCCGCCGAAGATGCGCAGGAGACTTTGCCGCTGATCGGCCAGACGCCTGCCATGGAAAATCTGAGGAAAATTCTGCGCCACATCGCCGATACCGATGTCGACGTGCTCGTCGCCGGCGAAACCGGCAGCGGCAAGGAGGTGGTCGCCCAGATCCTGCATCAGTGGAGCCACCGCCGGAAGGGCAATTTCGTGGCGCTGAACTGCGGGGCGCTGCCCGAAACCGTCATCGAAAGCGAGTTGTTCGGCCATGAGGCCGGCGCTTTTACCGGCGCTCAGAAGCGCCGCATGGGCCGCATCGAACATGCAAGCGGCGGCACGCTCTTCCTCGACGAAATCGAGAGCATGCCTCTCGCCACGCAGGTCAAGATGCTGCGCGTGCTGGAGATGCGCGAAATCACCCCGCTCGGCACCAATGAGGTACGCCCGGTCGATCTGCGCGTCGTCGCGGCCGCCAAGATCGACCTCGGAGATCCCGAGGTGCGCGGCGATTTTCGCGAGGACCTCTATTACAGGCTGAATGTCGTGACGATCTCCATTCCGCCGCTGAGAGAACGCCGCGAGGATATTCCGCTGCTGTTTTCCCATTTCGCCGCGCGCGCCGCCGAGCGCTTCCGCCGCGACGTGCCGGAACTTTCAGAAAATGTGCGCCATCACCTCGCCACCCACGCATGGCCGGGCAATGTCCGCGAACTCTCCCATTATGCCGAACGCGTGGTGCTGGGCGTCGAAGGCGGCGCAGCAGCACCCCTTCCCCCGCAGCCGGCGGGCGGCACGCTGCCGGAACGGCTGGAACGCTACGAGGCGGAGATCATCCGCGATGCCCTTAGCGCCAATGACGGCGACGTGCGGCGCACCATCGAGGCGCTCGGCATTCCGAGAAAGACGTTTTACGACAAACTGCAGCGCCACGGCATCAACCGCGGCGGCTATGCCTCGCGCAAATAGGCTGCCTTAGACTTCCACCAGCCCGAGCTTCTTCACCTGGCGGATCGTCAGCATGGTGCGCACGGTATCGACATGTTCGTTCGCCGTCAGCACTTCGATGACGAAGTCCTGGAAGTGGGTGAGGTTTTCCGCCACGCAGTGCAGCAGGAAATCGCTGTCGCCCGAGACCATCCAGGCCTGGCGCACCAGCGGCCATTCGGTGGTGGCGGCGGCAAAGGCCTTGAGATTGCCTTCCGACTGGTGCTTGAGGCCGACCATGCAGAAAGCGACCAGATCGAAGCCGAGCTTCGGGCTGTTCAGCATGGCGTGATAGCCCTCGATGATGCCCGCTTCCTCGAGCTTGCGCACCCGGCGCAGGCAGGGCGGCGCCGAGATGCCGACGCGGTCGGCGAGCTCCACATTGGTCATGCGGCCGTCGGCCTGCAGCTCCCGGAGGATCTTTATGTCGATGACGTCGAGTTCCGTGCGACCCACATCGCGGCCTTTCTTTAATTCTTCGCGGCGAGCTTCTATATAAAGCCGCGGAATACGCAAGAAAGTTTCAAGCCGATGACGGATTCTTGCACATCAAGGCGATTTGCCTTGTTGGTAATGCAAGGCTGCCCTTGAATAATAGCATTGGACGTTCATAAATGGCGCATGGACCGCGAAACGGCCGTAATCGCTATTTAGCCGCCGCCCTCCTGCCAGTCGAAAGGAAATGACATGCCCGCCCGCCACACAAAGGTGCTCATCATCGGTTCCGGACCCGCCGGCTATACTGCCGCGGTCTATGCCGCGCGCGCCATGCTGAAGCCGGTCCTGATCGCCGGCCTCGAACAGGGCGGCCAGCTGATGATCACCACCGATGTCGAGAACTATCCGGGCTTTGCCGATCCGATCCAGGGCCCCTGGCTGATGGAGCAGATGCTGCAGCAGGCAAAACATGTCGGCGCCGAGATCGTCAACGACCTCGTGACCGAAGTCGACACGAACCAGCGTCCCTTCGTCGCCCGCACCGACAGCGGCCAGGTCTGGACCGCCGATACGCTGATCATCGCCACCGGCGCCAAGGCCAAGTGGCTCGGCATCCAGAGCGAGCAGCATTTCCAGGGCTTCGGCGTTTCGGCCTGCGCCACCTGCGACGGCTTCTTCTATCGCAACAAGGACGTGATCGTCGTCGGCGGCGGCAACAGCGCCGTCGAAGAGGCGCTCTATCTCTCCAATATCGCCAAGTCGGTAACGGTCGTGCACCGCCGCGACTCGTTCCGCGCCGAGAAGATCCTGCAGGAACGACTGTTCGCCAAGGAAAACGTCAAGGTGCTCTGGAACTCGGAAGTGGCCGAGATCACCGGCACGCCGGCCAAGCCCCCGATGCCGCAGTCCGTGTCCGGCGCGCGCCTGCGCGACGTCAGAACCGGCGCGATCACGGAAATGCCGGTCGACGGCGTCTTCGTCGCCATCGGCCACGCGCCCGCGACCGAGCTTTTCAAGGGCAAGCTGAAGCTGAAGGACAACGGCTATCTCTGGACCGCGCCGGATTCGACCGCGACCAGCCTCGAGGGCGTCTATGCCGCCGGCGACGTGACGGACGATACGTTCCGCCAGGCAATCACCGCCGCCGGCATGGGCTGCATGGCAGCACTTGAAGCCGAGCGATATCTGACAGGCCACATGCCTGTCGCCGTGGCCGCGGAGTAAGATCGGCATGAGAGGCGGGGGAATGCCACTGGATTGGGACAAGCTGCGTATTTTTCACGCAGCTGCCGAAGCGGGTTCGTTCACGCATGCGGCGGATAAG
Organism: Rhizobium sp. J15; assembly: GCF_002531825.1. GTDB lineage: Bacteria > Pseudomonadota > Alphaproteobacteria > Rhizobiales > Rhizobiaceae > Rhizobium. The sequence continues at coordinate 31,924 of NZ_NWSX01000013.1, forward strand.
CTGCATCTGTCCCAATCGGCCATCAGCCGCCAGGTGAGCGCGCTGGAGCAGGATGTCGGCACCAAGCTGTTTCACCGCCATGCGCGCGGCCTGATCCTGACGGAACAGGGCGAGCTGCTTTACCGCACCGCCCATGACGTGCTGCTGAAGCTCGAAACCGTCAAGATGCAGCTCACCGAGACGACCGAGACGCCGTCCGGCAAGCTGCGTGTCACGACCACGGTCGGTCTCGGCCAGGGCTGGCTGACCGACAAGATCCAGGAATTCCTGCAGCTTTATCCCGATGTGCAGATCCAGCTCATCCTCGACAACGAGGAAGTGGATGTGAACATGCGCCATGCCGATTGCGCCATCCGCCTGCGCCAGCCGCAGCAATCCGACCTCATCCAGCGCAAGCTCTTCACCGTGCACATGCACGTCTATGCGGCCCCCTCCTACATCAATCGACACGGCGAGCCGCAGAAGATCGAGGATCTCGACAATCACCGCATCATCACCTTCGGCGAGCCGGCGCCGAGCTACCTGCTCGACGTCAACTGGCTCGAGGTTGCCGGACGCTCCTCCGACAACAAGCGCATTCCGCATCTGCAGATCAACAGCCAGACCTCGATCAAACGCGCCTGCCTGCTCGGAATCGGCGTCGCCTGCCTGCCCGATTACATCGTCGGCCGCGATCCCGGCCTGATTCAGCTGGCGATCAATGCCGACGTGCCGTCTTTCGACACCTATTTCTGCTACCCTGACGAGATCAAGAATGCCGCCAAGCTGAAGGCTTTCCGCGATTTTATCGTCAGCAAGGCTAGAAACTGGAACTTTTAAGCCAGATTTATGGAATGTTTTCCATACTATGCAAAGAGCGCATGACTGGCATGCACAAATGTGGGTTGCCGTTTGCCCATTAAACCACCATATCGCACATAGCTGATGCACATGGTGGCTTTTCCTCCCAGTTCCACCGCATTAGCTGTTCCCCTCTGGAGGTTTTTGACCTTCACACTTATAAGGGCCCTGGTTTTCCAGCGGCCCTCTTTTTTTTGCCTTTGCTCACTGGGAAATGCCGCACCGCAAAAAATTTGTGCGGCGCATAGCAGGCATGCACAAAAAAGCATTGAAACCTGCCTAAGGAAGCACCATATCCCTCTCAGCTGATGCATTTCGTGGTTTCTCTCCCAGTACCACCGCATTAGCTGTTCCCCTCTGGAGGTTATTGACCTTCACAATTCAAAGGGCCCTGGTTTTCCGGTGGCCCTCTTTTTTTTGCCCAAAATTTGCTCAATCGCCAAAAGCTGCGCTCTCACGCCTCTGTGATTTGCATATCGCCTTGAGCCGATCAATATATCGATCAAACACGATTTATAGTTCGGCAAACGACGATGGATAAAGACGAGATCATGAAGGCGCTTGCCCATCCCACCCGGATGGACATTCTGAGCTGGCTGAAAAACCCGGGGGAACATTTCCCCTCGCAGGAGCATCCTTTCGAAATGGGCGTCTGCGCCAGCCAGTTCGAGCGCTGCGGTCTGTCGCAGTCCACGGTCTCTGCCCATCTCGGCACGCTGCATCGCGCCGGCCTCGTCACCACCAAGCGCGTCGGCCAGTGGATCTTCTACAAGCGCGACGAAGAAACGATCGCGGCATTCCTCAAGCAGCTGACGGAAGATCTTTAGCTGATCCTCATAGGCCTCGGACCGCCGGCTCTCACCAATCCCTCCGCCAGGGGCCGGACCGCCCTCATCCCTGCGAAGTGATCCTCCCCCGCAAAAGAAAGGACCATCATGGCCAAGCTTTTCGAACCCGCCAAGGTCGGCGACATCTCCGTCAAGAACCGCATCGTCATGGCGCCGCTCACCCGCAACCGCTCCCCGGGCGCGATCCCCAACGACCTCAACGTCGAATATTACCGCCAGCGCGCCACGGCCGGCCTGATCATCACCGAAGCGACGGCGATCACCCATCAGGGCCAAGGTTATGCCGACGTGCCCGGCCTCTACAGCAAGGAAGCGCTCGATGGCTGGAAGCGTGTGACCGACGCCGTCCACGCAGCCGGCGGCAAGATCGTCGTCCAGATGTGGCATGTCGGCCGCATCTCGCACACGACGCTGCAGCCGAACGGCGGCAAGCCGGTCTCCTCGACCAATCGCGTCGCTAAGGCTAAAACCTATCTGGTCAATGCCGACGGCGGCGGCAGCTTCGCCGATACCTCCGAGCCGCGCGCGCTGGAAACCTCCGAAATCCCCGGGATCATCGAGGATTACCGCAAGGCCGCCCGTGCCGCCGTCGACGCCGGCTTCGACGGTGTCGAAATCCATGGCGCCAATGGCTACCTGCTCGATCAATTCATCCGCGACGGCGTCAACGACCGCACCGACCAGTTTGGCGGCCCGATCGAAAACCGCACCCGCCTGGCTTTCGAGGTCGTCGACGCGATCGTCAAGGAAATCGGCGCAGGCCGCACCGCAATCCGCATCTCGCCGGTGACGCCATCGGGCGAAAGCTACGATTCCAATCCGCAGGCGACCTTCACCCATGTCGTCGAGGGCCTGGCGAGATACGGCCTTGCCTATATCCATGTCATCGAAGGCCAGACCGGCGGCGATCGCGACTATCGTCAGGGCGACAACCCTTCCTTCGATTACAAGGCGCTGCGCCAGGCTTATGAAAAGGCCGGCGGCAAGGCGAGCTGGATGGTCAACAACGGCTATGACCGCGACCTGGCGATCGACGCCGCCGAAAGCGGCCGCGCCGATCTCGTCGCCTTCGGCAAGCCCTTCATCGCCAATCCCGATCTGGTCGAACGGCTGGCAAAGAAGCTGCCGCTCAACACACCCGACCAGTCGACCTTCTACGGCGGCACTGCCAAGGGCTATGTCGACTATCCCACGCTCGAAAAGGTCGCCTGAGCCTTCAGGATGCGAACTGCGAAATCCCGCCGAAAGGCGGGATTTTCATTTGCAACGCATCTTTGTAGGGTGTCGCCATGTTCGCTTCCTATCTCGAACGCTGGTCGCTGATCTCAGACGGCGAGCCCATCATCACCCATTCGAGCCGCCTGCTGCCGGTCCTCTGGCGGGACAGGCCCGCCATGCTGAAAGTGGCAACCGATATCGACGAACGATACGGCGCACGGCTGATGCAATGGTGGGACGGCGACGGCGCGGCTCACGTCTATGCCCATGAGGACGATGCCGTGCTCCTGGAAAGGGCAATGGGAAAACGCTCGCTGCTTTCCATGGCGATGGATGGCGAGGACGACGAAGCGAGCCGCATCCTCTGCCGGACCGCCGCGCGGCTGCATGCACCGCGCGAAAAGCCGCTTCCCGATCCCATTCCCCTCACCCGCTGGTTCCGCGATCTCGAACCGGCCGCCGGCAAACATGGCGGCACGCTTGCCGACTGTTCGGCAATCGCCAATGCCCTCCTTGCCGATCCGCGCGAACCCGCTGTCCTCCACGGCGATATCCATCACCAGAACATTCTCGATTTCGGGGCGCGCGGCTGGCTGGCGATCGATCCCAAGCGGCTCCATGGCGAGCGCGGCTTCGATTTCGCCAATATCTTCGCCAATGAAGAACTGCCAACCATTACCGATCCAGCCCGTTTCCGCCGCCAGCTCGCCGTCGTCTCCGCGGAGGCCCGGCTGGAACCGAAACGGCTGCTGCAATGGATCGCCGCCTATTCCGGCCTTTCCGCCGCCTGGTTCCTCGGCGATCCGAACGTTGAACAGGCCGAGACAGCCTTGACCGTCGCCCGCATCGCGCTTTCAGAACTTGCGGCTTAGCGCGCCTTCTGCAGCGAATGGCCGATGAAGGCCGTCGCCGCGTCATGATGCGGTTCGGGGAGGCAGCCAAGCGCCACGAGCGACGCCCGCACCGCCTCGTCGATCGGCGTCTGCGGCTCCTTGCCGAGTTCGGCGACAAGCTTGGCGTTGCTCATCCTGAGCGGCACCTTCCAGAGATAACGCATCTCCTTGATCTCGCGCATGATCGGAACGAAGGGCGCGGCGAGCGGCACGATCCACCAGGGAAACCGTCCGATCCTCGCTCTGCCGCCGGCAACGCGCTTGATCGCTTCCGCCATCTGCAGGCCGTCCGCGTCCCAGAAACCCTCCATCTGATAGGCGGCGAAAGGCGGCAGTCGGTCGGCCCGCTCGACAAGCTGGACGACGGTTTCGGCCATGTCGGGCAGATAGGCCCATTGATGGCCGACGCCGCGCCGCCCGGGATTCCTGATCTTGCCGACCGGCTTGCCCGGCGTCACCAGACCCGATGAGAACCAGCTGTTTGCGGTCGTGCCCGGGCCGAAGAAATCTCCCGCCCTGACGATGATGGCGCCGGCGCCGGATTGCGACGCCGCCTCCAGCCGCTTCTCCATCTTGACGCGGATCGCCCCTTTCGTCGTCAGCGGATGCTGCGGGCTTTCTTCCGTCGGCGCCGGCAGGGCATCGGGGCCGAAATTATAGACGTTGCCCGGCAGCACGATGCGGGCGCCGACGGCTGAGGCAGCGGCGATGCTGTTGTCGAGCATCGGCAGCACCAGGCTTTCCCAGTCGCGATAGCCCGGCGGATTGACGGCATGGACGATCAGGCGAACGCCTTCGGCCGCCCTCAGCACGTCGCCGGCCTTCATCGCATCGCCCTGCACCCACTCGAATACCGGCTCCTTCTTCGCTGCCCTGGCCGCATCGCGGTTGAGCGCCCGGATGCGCCAGCCACGCGCCGAGAGCTTGCGCGCCACCGCGCCGCCGATACCGCCGGTCGCGCCGAGCACGAGGGCCGTCTTCATATCTCCACTCATGACAATCATCTCCTTCGACTGCATGAGAGGGAGTATGCGCCTGGAAAACGATAAACAAAATTGACGAAATAAGTGCATCTGATATACGAAAATATATGGATATCGAACCGAGCTGGGATTTCTACCGCAGTTTCCTGACCGTGCTTCAGCAGGGCTCGCTTTCGGCCGCCGCGCGTGAACTCGGGCTGACCCAGCCGACGATCGGCCGCCATGTCGATGCGCTGGAAAAAGCGATCGGCGCCGAGCTTTTCATCCGCTCGCCGAACGGCCTGCTGCCGACCGACGCCGCACAGGCGTTGAAACCCTATGCGGAGACGCTGGCCGCAACCACAGCCGCGCTCCTGCGCACCGCCTCCGGCGAGCGTGAGCGCGTTGCCGGAACGGTGAGAGTCAGCGCCAGCGAGGTCGTCGCCGTCGAGGTGCTGCCGAAAATACTTGGGAACCTGCAGGAGACCTATCCGGAACTCCAGATCGAGCTCTCGGCATCCGATGTGATCGAGGATCTGGTGAACCGCGAAGCCGATATCGCCGTGCGCATGGCCGAGCCGCAGCAGGATGCGCTCATCGTGCGCCGCATCGGCGATATTCCGCTCGGCTTCCACGCCCATCGCCGCTATCTCGAGCGGCACGGCATCCCCGAAACCATGGCGGATCTCGCCAACCACCGGCTCATCGGCTTCGACCGGCAGACGGCCTATGTCCGTCTGGTGATGAAACGCTATCCGGCGCCGGAAGGCATCAAATTCTCCTACCGGACCGACAGCAATCTCGCCCAGCTGTCCGCGATCCGCGCCGGCGTCGGCATCGGCATCTGCCAGATCGGACTGGCCCGCGAGAACCCCGATCTCGTTCATGTCCTGCCCGATGCTTTCGGCATACCGCTCGGCACCTGGGTGGTCATGCATGAGAGCCTGAAAACCTCGCCGCGCTGCCGCGCCACTTTCGACGCGCTGGTCAAGGGTCTCCAGGACTACCATCGCTATTCCACCAGCGAGTGAACCCAAATCGCAATCGATTTCGGGCAAGAATCATGGGTAAATCTCCGGGCAATCGCGGGAGATGAAGATGCACAAGCCGGTCGAACTGGTAAGCTATGACAAGCAATGGCCGGAGGCCTTCCAGCGCATCCGGGGCAAGCTCCTGGCCCTGCTGCCGCAGGCGCTCGCCATCGATCACGTCGGCAGCACCGCCATCCCCGACATGGCCGCCAAACCGCTCATCGATATCGACATCGTTCTTCCCGGTCTCGAACATATCGAGGATGCGACCCGCGCGCTTCTCTCGGAAAATTACGAGCCGCGCGGCAACCGTCATGACGACGAGATGTGGGCATTTCTATCGACAGGTTTGGCGCCGGCGGAGCGCGTCTACCTTTGTCCGGTCGGCAACCGCACGCATAAAAACAGGCTGGCTTTCCGGGATTATCTCATCGCGCATCCCGAGGCGGCGGCCGATTATGCCGCGCTCAAATTGAGGCTGGCAGCCGAATTCAGGATGGATGGCGATCGCTACACCGCGGAGAAACGCGAATTCGTCGATACGATCGTCACGCGAGCTTTGAGAGGCGACGATTAGCGTCCGGCGCTCTGCGAGGCGCCAGTCGTGCGTTCCTGCCAGAAGCCGTCGACCACCTCTGTTTCCGGCCGGTCGCCGCCCTCGGCATATTCCTCATGCCATTTGCCGTTTTCGTCCTGCCAGCTGATCTCGGCGGAATCGCCGCCGACCTGCTGTTCGGCCGCGACGATGCGCGCAGCCTCGAGCGCCTCGGCATGGCTCGGGAATGCCTCGGAATAGACGCCTCCCAGCCTGTAGGCCCAGCCGCCGTCATGCGGCACGACTTCATAGACCACCTTGATCATGCATCCGTCTCCTCATCTTCCTGTTGCGCATGCGCATGCTTCCGGACAGGGTCCGGATCATCGCGGCCGCGTGACGAGAATTCGAGGACGCCGCGATCTGCTTTCCGGCCCCGATGGCGTTCAGTATTCCATTAAACGCCGAAGACTGCAAATAGCAGAGTCCCGGAGCACGCTTCCCATCCGAAATCAGTGACTTAGTTAAAAGGCATGAAACGGAACGGGAGCCGGGATTTGGAGATCGCGTCGCGCCTGAAAGAGGAAAGGTTTCTGGTCATTGCGCTCGCCGCCGCGGTGACCGCCTATCTTCTGGAGCATACGGTCATGGAGATGGGGCGCGGCCTGGCGCTCATCGCCGCCGCGGCACTGGTCGCCACCATCGTGCTCGCTTCGATCCGTGTCGCCCATCATGCCGAACTGCTCGCCGTCAAGGTCGGCGATCCCTACGGCACGATGATCCTGACGCTTTCGGCTGTCGCCGTCGAAGTCATCATTCTCGCCATCATGATGACCGGCGAAAGCTCTCCGACGCTCGTGCGCGATACGATCTATTCGGCCCTGATGCTCGATATCAACGGCATTCTCGGCCTTGCCGCCCTGCTCGGCGGCCTCAAGCACGGCGAGCAGCCCTACAACGACAATTCCGGCAAGACCTATGGCGTGATGATCCTCACCGCCATGGGCATCTCGATGATCGTGCCGGAATTCGTGCCGAGGGATAAATGGCATTATTACTCCGCCTTCACCATCGTCGCGATGATCGCTCTCTACGGCCTCTTCCTGCGCATGCAGGTCGGCCAGCACAGCTATTTCTTCAGCTACAGCTATCCGCGCTCCGAGCGGAAGAAGGAAGGTCACGGCGAAGACGGCTCCGAGGAGTCGGCCGCGGTCTCGATCGCCACTATTCTCGTCGGAGTCGTCATTATCGGCCTGCTGGCGGAGTTCATGTCGGCCTTCATGAGCGAAGGTCTGCGCGACAGCGGCGCGCCGATCGCCATCACCGCCGTCGTCGTCGCGGCAATATCGGCCGCCCCCGAGATCCTTACGGCTTTGCGGGCAGCCCTCAGGAATCGCATGCAGGCGACGGTCAACATCGCCATGGGCGCCTCGTTGTCGACGGTGATCCTCACCGTACCTGTGATGGAGGCGATCGCGCTCTACACCGGCCAGCCCTTCATCATGGCGATGACGCCGGTGCAGACGGTGATGGTGACGATCACGCTGATTGCCGCGGCGATCAACCTCAACGACGGCGAGACCAACGCCATCGAGGGCATGACGCATTTCATCCTCTTCGCCACCTTCATCATGCTGACGGCGCTCAGCCTTTGAAGTCAGAGCACCGCGGCGAAACTCATCCCTTGGACTTTTCGAGGAAACGCTCTTTGCGGGTTTTCGGCTTGAAGCGCCGGAAGAAATTTTCGATGGCGCGGATGGATTTGGTGACGGACATCAGCCGGTCGATCTGGCTGTTGGCATTGTGAAGCCGCTCGGACAGGACTTCGGCCGCCGTCATGGCGATCTCGATCGGCGGCACGTCGGGAAAGCGCTTGGCGAGCGCCGAATAGGGGCTGGCATCGACGCCGCCCATCATCGAGATCGAGCCCATCCTGGCAAAGAGGCGCAGGAAGATCTGCTCGAAGGTCCAGTCATGTACGTCGAAGACCTTCCACTTCTCGCTTCTCTTCGCCGAAAAGCCGGCCAGCAGGATCTTGCCCGGCAGCTTCAGGTCGGCGAGCCAGAGCGCCATCGCAAAGCCGCTCGTGGCGATCTTGCCCTGCGGGTAGAGATCGGCGAGCATCTGCGTCAGGTCGAGGTGGCGGGCTTTGGCGCCATTGAAGCGGCTCTCCTCGCTGAAGTTTTCCTCCGGGGAGACGCGAATATTGATGACGCCCAGGAAGTCGTCGCCGGCAAAGAAGCGCAGAACGTCCCCAACCTCACGGCGGTGGACGATATTGGCGCCCATCACACCGCTACGGGCGACCAGCACCGCATGACCGGCAAACGGTTCGTCGAGCACCTTGTAGACATTGTTGAAGAACACGTAGAGCGCCGTCTCCGGCAGCTCGCTTCTGAGCCGTTCGAAATCGACAGCTTCGCTGTTTGCCACCAGCACGACATGGGAATAGCGCGACAGCAGCGTTTTCCACGCTTCCGGTGTCAAGAGATTCACCCCGCCATCTCCGGCGGCCACGGTCCTGATATCGCTCGGCATTGATTCCATCGGCTCACATGCACTTTCCTTGGACGATCCGCTCGGCCCGCCTCGCTAGCTGTTGCTGAAATAGGCGCGCATCCTTGCAAGCCGCGTCAGCCCGCCGATCTGCTTTCCCACATGCGAGAAGAAACCGGCAACCCGGCCCGCCGCCGACGGCTGCCTGCAGAAGGACGCCCAGGGCGTATTGCGGAGATCCTCGGCATAGCGCTTGGCCATCCGGCGATGCACCCAGGGAACGCTCGCCTGCCACGGTTTCTTGCGGCCGGTGAAATGAAAGATGGCCGGCCGCTCGACGAAAGGCAAAAGCCCCGTCTGTGTGTTCCAGCGCGGATCGAGCACCAGCCAGTTGCCGTCGAAGGTGACGTTCAGCGCATCCTGGTCGTTGTTCTCGAACAGATGCGACCGCTCCTCGAAGATTTCCCGGGTCCTGGCGAAAAGACCCCTCTCCCGGCAGACCGACCAGTCGAACAGCAAGACGCCGGCATTGAAGTAGCGTCCGCCCTCGCCCATGCCGATCTTGCGCTGCCGCGCGCCCGATTTCTCGGGAAAGGCCATGACATAGTCATCGACGGCGGCAAGCGCCTTGCCCTGGAGGTCCCTGGTGAAGAGTTCGTCGACGGGAGCGACCGCCAGCACGTCGGCGTCGAGGTAGAGCAGGCGCTCGATATTCCCGGGGATTTGCAGATCCATATAGAGCCGCGCCAGCGTAGCCCTCGACCAGCGACCACGCGCCTGCAGTCCCGTCTCCGGCGTCGCATAAGGCAGCACCCTGATCGTCATACCATGCAGACGCGCGAAACTCTCGACCTCGGCGACCTCGTTCGGCTTGAGGTCGATGCCGAGAAGCAGGAACTCCACACCGGCGCTCGCCAGATTGCGCTTGACGGAAAGCAGCGTGCAGCAGGCAGCCGGCAGCATGTTGACGTCGGAACAGACGATGACGGCACTCAGCTGCAAAATCCGGCCTCCCAAAGCGGCAACTTGAACTTGATGCCGGATATCTAGTTGGTTTGGCGGCCGCCTGCAACCTGAGATCACCCGCACCACTGGTGCCCCCGTCACGATTTGAATCGGAATTCAACGACTTGCGAGGCGAAGCGGAATCGATGCCGCAAGGCCTTGAATCGAGATGTGAGCCTACAGCCGCAGCGCCAGCGGATGGCCGACGAGCAAACGGTCGACCGTCGCGAGCTGCAAGCCCTCGACCTTGCATTGTGCCAGCAGCAAGCGGTCGAAGGGATCGCGCGTCTCCGGCTCGGGATCGGCAGCAGTGATGACGTGCGGGACGTCGACGGGAAGGATCCTCAGCCCGGTCTCCCGAAGATAGATGGGAATGGTCTCCAGTGGCAATCCCGGCTGTAATTTCCCAAGCCTCGTCTTGATGGCAATTTCCCAGAGACTGGCAACGCTGACAAAGCCGCTGGCGGCATGGTCCGAAAGCAGCTGCTTGACGCGCGGAAAACGTTCCGTCAGCTGCTTCTGCGCAATCGCGATCACCATGTGCGTATCAAGCAGGACCCGCATGGTCACGGCAGCGGTTTCAAAAGGAAATCTTCCGGCAGAGGATCGTCGAAGTCGTCGGCAATATACATCTCCGTCCTCGTGATGCCCTTAGAACGGAGATAGGCCTCGCCGGCCTCGAGATTCAAACCGCCACGCTTCTGATGCGGCACGAGATCGAAGACCGGCCGGCCATTGCGCGTCACGACAATGGTCTCGCCTTCCTCGACCTCGCGGGCAAGCTCGGTCAGGCGGTTCTTTGCGTCGCGGATCGTAACGGTCTTCATGCCACAAATGTAGCTACATGCAGCCACATCGTCAACGCCGCAACAAAAAGGCCCGCCGTCACCGGCAGGCCTTCGATCTGTTGTATCGCAGTCCGCTTACTTGCAGGCGGCGCAGAAGCGCTGGATGCGGCGGCAGGCTTCCTCGAGCAGATCTTCCGAGGTTGCGTAGGAGATGCGGAAGTTCGGGCCGAGGCCGAAGGCGGAACCGTGAACGACGGCCACGCCTTCCGCTTCCAGAAGCTCGGACACGAAATCCTCGTCAGTCTCGATGACCTTGCCTGATGGCGCCGTCTTGCCGATCAGGCCGGCGCAGGATGGGTAGACGTAGAAGGCGCCTTCCGGAACCGGGCAGACGATGCCCTTGGCCTGGTTCAGCATCGACACGACGAGATCGCGGCGGCCTTCGAAGATCTTCTTGTTTTCGGGAATGAAGTCTTGCGTGCCGTTCAGCGCTTCGACGGCCGCCCACTGGGCGATCGAGGTGGCGCCAGAAGTCTGCTGGCCCTGGATCATGTCCATCGCCTTGATGAGCTGGATCGGGCCTGCGGCGTAACCGATACGCCAGCCGGTCATCGCATAGGCCTTGGAGACGCCGTTCATCGTCAGCGTGCGGTCGTAGAGCTTGGGCTCGACTTCGACAGGCGTCACGAACTTGAAGTCGCCATAGGTCAGGTGCTCGTACATGTCGTCGGTCAGCACCCAGACATGCGGATGCTTCATCAGCACGTCGGTCAGCGCCTTCAGCTCGGCATGCGTATAGGCCGCACCCGTCGGGTTGGACGGCGAGTTGAAGATGAACCACTTGGTCTTCGGCGTGATCGCCTTTTCGAGATCGGCGGCCTGGAGCTTGAAATTATGCTCCTGGGTCGCGGAAACGAAAACCGGCGTGCCGCCGCAGAGCGCCACCATCTCGGGATAGGAAACCCAGTAAGGCGCTGGGACGACGACTTCGTCGCCGGGGTTCAACGTCGCCATGAAGGCGTTGAACAGGATCTGCTTGCCGCCGGTGCCGACGATCGTCTGCTCCCAGGAATATTCCAGGCCATTCTCGCGCTTGAACTTGGCGGCGATCGCCTTGCGCAGTTCGGGAATGCCGGAAACCGGTGTGTACTTCGTCTCGCCGCGGTTGATCGCGTCGATGGCGGCCTTCTTGATATTCTCGGGCGTATCGAAATCCGGCTCGCCTGCGCCGAGGCCAATGACGTCGCGTCCTTTCGCTTTCAGCTCGCGCGCTTTCTGGGAGACGGCGATGGTGGCTGAAGGCTTCACACGGGAAAGAGCATCGGCAAGGAAGGCCATGATATCGGTCCTATTGGTTGAAACGGGCAGAAAGCCGGGACCGGAGTTCTGCGGTTAGCTCTATGTCCAATGTATGACGGCATTTCAAGCGCAAAGGCGTGATGGGGGCAATGATTCTTATTGATCATTTCGCCGCACCGGCAAGCCGGCCGCCGTCCTTGTCGGCAAGCTTTGCGGCGCGCGGCTGAAGCATTCCATGCAACACTTCAATCAATTCTTGAGAAATGCCGAGTTTCTTGCCATCTCTACACGAAAAATGACGTTAATACTCAATCTGGGTGAATTGCTTTTTAAGACTTTGCTGATGAACTGCCGGCATGACAAAGCCGCCTCGAAAACCTTCCACGCCACTGCGCATCGCGCCGGACGATCTGCAATTGGCTCCGGCCGAAGATCGGCAATACCAGCAGCAGACGGCCGGCCGGGCCATGGCTGCCCGTAACTATCTAAACCTCGATATGGCGATCCTGCTGGGCATTCTTTTCATTGCGATCGTCTTCAGGTTCCACAAGATCACCTTGCCGCTGGTCGACGGCTTCAGCTGGCGCGAAATAAGCACCGCAATGATGGCCGATAATTTCCAGCATCGCAGCTGGAACATCTTCTTCCCGGAGGTCAGCTGGACCGGGCCCGGGCCAAGCTATCAGGGCCGCGAGTTCCAGATCGTCAGCTATCTCACCGCCCTGCTCTACCAGCTCTTCGGCTGGCACGACTGGTTCGGCCGCGTGGTTGCGGCCTTCTTCGGTCTGGTGACGGTGGTTTCGCTGCACAGGCTGACGGCGCTGTGCTGGGGCGAGATGCACGCCCATGCGGCCGCACTGGCCTACGCGCTGATGCCGGCGGCAATCCAGATCGACAGCTCGTTTCTTCCCGATCCCGCCATGCTGGCCTTGGTCACGCTCGGCGTCTGGCTGTTCGCCAAATACTGGGCGGGCGGCAGCGGCTGGCTCCTGCCGCTCGCCACCGTCAGCTTCTCGCTCGGCGCGCTGTCGAAACCCCCGGGCATCGCTGCCGGCGCCGTCATCTTTTACCTGATGGTCTGCTGGATTCAGGAGAAGAAGTGGAAGCAGGCGGGCTTGGTCTTCCTGTTCGGGCTTTTAAGCCTGGCCATCATCGGTGCTTATTTCAGCTGGGCGATCTATCTCGCCCGCAGCTATCCGCCGTTCCATTTCGCCGGCAGCGGCGGCTATATCTGGGATTACGGCGTCTGGTCATACGTCAAGGACAGGTTCTACTTCCAATCCGCATGGAACACCTCCGTCTTGTGGTTCTATGGCTACCCGTTCATGGTCTTGTTCGCGGTCGGCTTGTGGATGCCGCCCAGCCGCGCCGAAGATCCAAAGCAACGCACCCTTTCGGCCATTCCCTATGTCTGGCTGGCCGCGGCTTTGATCCTTTATCTCGCCGCGGCGGGCGAGATCACCAGCAATGTGTGGAACCTCCACATCTTCCATGTGCCGGCGGCGATATTCTGCGGCCACGGCGCGCTTCTTCTGGCGAAGCTCTCATCGAAAACCTTTCTAACCCCGGCGGTCGTGCTCCGCGCGATCTGTATCGTGATCGTCGCTGTGGGCTGGTCGACCCTTCCGCTCGTCAGGACGATGAAGAAGCCGATCGCCATGAACGGCAAGCTGCTTGGCGAGGAACTGGCGCGACTGGCGCAGCCGGGCGACCTCGTCGTCGCCATCGCGCCCGAGGTCGGCGATCCCGTCGCGGTGTACTACAGCAGGGCGCGCGGCTGGGTGTTCCCGCCCGGCGGAGGCGATTCCGAATGGTCGAAATTCGTCGCCGATGACGCCACCGCGATCGCGCAGCTGGAGGAACTGCGCGCGCAGGGCGCGGATCTGTTCGGCGTGGCCAAGAACGCCGCCGACAACGAGCGCCGGCTGTTCGTCGAGCATCATGACGGGGTCGTCGACTACCTGGACAGGACCGCAACCAAGCTTACGGATACGGACGAATTGCTGGTCTACAGGATTACTCGCCCCTGACCTATGTCTTTTGAAATCAGACAGATCGCCGGATTTCGTCATCGCCACGAATAAGCCGCAACAAATGCCGCACGCCGCCGCAATTCGGTCGCGAGCGCGCCGAGATCGAAGCCGCATCATTGCGTCATCCAAAATTGGTTATTGAGGGTACGCCAATGTTTCTGGAAGACGAGCTCGCCATCGGGCGCATACGCATGCGCCGGATTTCCATTTCATTTCTTGTCGCCGCCACCGCCTTTGTCGCCTGCGTCGCCGCCATGCTGGGGCTGGCCTCCGCCGCCCGCGCCGAGGCGCAGCAGGCATCCGGACAACTCGCGGCACTTGTCCGGCCGAACGACGTCAACAGCGGCTCGCTGCTCTTTCCGTCGAAGGAGCCGGGCTTCTATGTCGAAGCGCCGCGGCTGAAGACCGACGTCGCAATCGACGTCTCCGGACCGATCGCCAGGGTGAAGGTGACGCAGCGCTTCCAGAACCCGAGCCAGGGCTGGGTCGAGGGCACCTACGTCTTCCCCTTGCCGGAGAATTCCGCCGTCGACGCATTGAAGATGCAGATCGGCGAACGCTTCATCGAAGGCCGGATCAAGCCCCGCCAGGAGGCCCGCGAGATCTATGAACAGGCCAAGGCCGAGGGCAAGAAGACGGCATTGCTCGAACAGCAGCGGCCGAACATCTTCACCAACCAGGTCGCCAATATCGGCCCCGGCGAAGAAATCGTCGTGCAGATCGAATACCAGCAGACGGTCCGCCAGTCCGGCGGCGAGTTCTCGCTGCGCTTCCCGATGGTCGTCGCGCCGCGCTACAATCCGACGCCAATCGTCCAGACCGTCGAGTTCAACAACGGCGCCGGTTTCGCCACGCCGAGCGACCCGGTGGAAAACCGCGACAGGATCGAAGCCCCCGTGCTCGATCCGCGCGAAAACGCCAGGATCAATCCGGTCTCGCTGACCGTCGACCTCAAGGCCGGCTTCCCGCTCGGCGACGTCAAATCCTCCTTCCACGAGGTCGATATCCGGCAGGATGGCGACCAGGCGAGAGCGATCAGCCTCAAGGGGGATTCCGTTCCCGCCGACAAGGATTTCGAGCTCACCTGGAAGGCCACGCCCGGCAAGACACCGAGCGCCGGCCTCTTTCGTGAGGTCATGAACGGCAAGACCTATCTGCTCGCCTTCGTCACGCCGCCGACGGCGCCGGATGCGGCAGCGCCGGCCAAGCGCGAGGTGGTCTTCGTCATCGACAATTCCGGCTCCATGTCCGGCCAGTCGATCGAGCAGGCAAGGCAGAGCCTGGCGCTCGCCATTTCCAAGCTGAACCCGGACGACCGCTTCAACGTCATCCGCTTCGACGACACGATGACCGATTATTTCAACGGCCTCGTCGCCGCCACGCCAGACAATCGCGAAAAGGCCATCGCCTATGTCAGAGGCCTGACCGCCGACGGCGGCACCGAAATGCTGCCCGCCCTCGAGGCCGCGCTGCGCAACCAGGGCCCGGTCGCAAGCGGAGCGCTGCGCCAGATCGTGTTCCTGACCGACGGCGCGATCGGCAACGAGCAGCAGCTCTTCCAGGAAATCACCGTAAACCGCGGCGATGCCCGCGTCTTCACCGTCGGCATCGGCTCGGCGCCCAACACCTATTTCATGACCAAGGCCGCTGAAATCGGCCGCGGCACCTTCACCCAGATCGGCTCCGCCGACCAGGTGGCAAGCCGCATGGGTGAGCTCTTCGCCAAGCTGCAGAACCCCGCCATGACCGATATCGCCGCGAATTTCGAAGGCATCGCGGCCGAGGACATCACGCCGAACCCGATGCCCGACCTCTATAGCGGCGAGCCGGTCGTGCTGACGGCGGAACTGCCGGAGGATAAGCCGGCCGGCAAGCTGCAGATCATCGGCAAGACGGGCGACCAGCCCTGGCGCGTCGAGATGGATATCGCCAATGCCGCCGACGGCAACGGCATCTCCAAGCTCTGGGCGCGGCGCAAGATCGACGATTTCGAAGCCCGCGCCTATGAGCGCCGGGATCCCGCAGCACTCGACAAGGATATCGAGACGGTGGCGCTCGCCCACCACCTCGTCTCCCGCGTCACCAGCCTTGTCGCCGTCGACGTCACCCCGTCGCGGCCGGCCGACGAGCCGCTCGGCTCGGCGAAGCTGCCGCTCAACCTGCCCGAGGGCTGGGACTTCGGAAAGGTCTTCGGCGAAACCGACGGCGCGATACGCCGGGCCTCGGTGGAGCCGGCAGCAAACGCGGCACCGGAGCAAGTCGCAGCCGTCGCCTCGCCTGAGATCGCCACCATGATGGCCGCGGCGCCGACGGCGAAAGCCGCCACGCTGATCGCCCAGAAGAACGCGACCGTGAACCTGCCGCAGACGGCAACGCGGGCCGACGAGCAGATCATGCGCGGCCTCACCATGCTGCTGCTGGCGCTGGCGGCGGCAAGCGGGCTTGCCATCTGGCGCCGCCGCATCAAGGGCCTCGTCACGATCGGAGCCATGCGCGATGGCCGTTAGCAGCCATGAGGAAGCAGCCGAATTCGAGCCGCTTCCGACCTATCTGGAACTCGCCATGGCCGCCGCCACGGCGCATGACATGCCGAGGGCGCGGAGGAAGAAAGGTTTCTTCCTCTGGCGTCTTTCGCCGATCGAAAAGACGATCGCTTTCGCCATTTCAGCGCTTGCCCTTTATGGCCTGGCGCTGATCGGCGACGGTGTCCTGCTGAAGGGGAAGGCGGAGCTCTCGCAGGTCCTGCTGAAACGCGCTTTCGCCGCCGAACTGCGCGGCGAAGAGACGAAGCCCTGGCCCTGGGCCGATTTTACCACGGAAGCCAAGGTGCGCGCACCGCGCCTCGGCAAGGAGGCGATCGTGCTCTCCGGCGCCTCCGGCGAGGCCCTCGCCTTCGGCCCCGCCTGGCTCGCAAACACGCCGCAGCCCGGCGAGCAAGGCACCTCCGTCATCGCCGCCCATCGCGACACGCATTTCCGCTGGCTGCAATATATAAGGCCGGGCGACACGATCGAGATCACCCGCCGCGACGGCAAGCTGTTGACCTTCAAGGCCGGCGAAGGCCGCATCGCCCCATGGGACGCGAGCGGCATCGATCCCGCCTCCGACGGCCGCCGCCTGGCGCTGACGACCTGCTGGCCCTTCGATGCGACAGAACCGGGGTCGCTGCGCTACATTATCGAAGCGGAACTGGTGGACGGCGAGGCGACCGGCTCCGTTCAACCGGTAAACACAAAGCCGTTATTGCAGGCCGAATGAGGGTTGAAGCCGTCCCCTGCCCGCTCCACGTTCAGCATGAAGAGACGACGGGGAGCAAGATGAAGAGAATATCCGCCTTCCATTTCGCTGCAGCGCTTGTGTTCGCGGGCGCCGTATCGGCCGAGGCGGCCGATACCATCAATACACAGGGTCCCGCTGTTCGTGTGGAAAAACTCGCCGATGGCCTCGACCATCCTTGGGCGGTCGAGGCACTGCCCGACGGCGGCTATATCGTTACCGAGCGGCCGGGCCGCATGCGCATCATTCGTGACGGCAAACTGTCCGATCCGATCGGCAACGTGCCCAAGGTCAGTGCCCGTGGCCAGGGCGGCCTTCTGGACCTGGCGCTCGCCCCGGATTTTGCCACGAGCAGAAAGCTCTATTTCACCGCCGCCATGGCGAACGACCAGGGCTCCGGCACCGAAGCCTTCAGCGCGAAGCTTTCTGCCGACGAGAAGAAGCTCGAGGCTGTAACGCGTCTGTTCGGCATGCGGCGCTTCACATCCACCAATATGCACTATGGCTCGCGGATCGCGATTGCCCGTGATGGCACACTGTTCATCAGCGTCGGGGACCGCGGCGACCGCGACCGTTCCCAGGATTGGCAGGACAATGCCGGCGCGATCATCCATATCAATGGCGACGGCAGCATTCCCGCCGACAATCCCTTCAAGGACGGCGGCAAGGCGCTGGCGGAGATCTGGTCGAAGGGCCACCGCAACCCGCAGGGAATCACCTTCGACGCCAAGGACGGCAAGCTCTATACGGTCGAGCACGGCGCGCGCGGTGGCGACGAGATCAACCAGCCCGAAGCAGGCAAGAATTACGGCTGGCCGATCATCACCTACGGCCGCGACTATTCCGGCGCCGAGATCGGCGAAGGCGCGGCCAAGGAAGGGCTGGAACAGCCGCTGCATTATTGGGATCCGTCCATCGCGCCCGGCGCGCTCGCCGTCTATCGCGGCGTCATGTTCCCGGAATGGGACGGCGATTTCCTCGTCGCGGCCTTGAAATTCCAGCTGCTTTCAAGAATGCAGCGGGATGAGAGCGGCGCATTCGTTGCCGAGGAACGCCTGTTCGAAGGCGACTACGGCCGCATCCGCGACGTCGTCGTCGCGCCCGACGGCGCATTGTTGATGGTGACGGATGAGGACGACGGCGCGCTGCTCAGGGTCTCGCGCGCCGAGGCCAACAACGGTTGAATGTCATAACGAGCCGCGCAACTCCTTGCGGATGACGAATTTCAGCCCTGACCAGATCTCATCGACGGCGCACACCTTGACGTCGACCAGGCCGGTCGGAAGCAGGATCTCGCGCAGCACATCCTCGGTGATGTCAGTCGCCACGCGTGAACTCTTCTTCGGCCAGGAGATCCAGATCATCCCGTCCGGCCTCAGAACATGGAAAAGCGCAGACGCGGCAGCCTCGAGCGCCGCCCGTTCGGTCACAAACAGATGCACATAGTCGAACGCCCGCCGACGCACTTCGGGAAGCGTGCGGACCACCGAGGCGAAACCATCGAAACCATGGATGTCTTCGATTGCCTCGGGAACATCGAGAAGAACGGCCGCCTGCCCGTTCGCAAGGCCGAGCTTCCTGACGAGCGGCGTGCCGGAATAGCCCGCCGCACCATTCGCTGGCCGTTCTTTACGTGGCATGCCCTCACCTCCGCCGTCAGGGCTGAAGTCTTCACCCTTGCCGAACGGAAACGCAACTGCTAACCGCTGAGGCACATCCCCTACCCCTTCGAGGACGATATGACGCGCGTTCAGGCGAACCTCCTCCTGTTGCTTGCAGCCGCCATCTGGGGCGGCGGCTTCGTCGCCCAGTCGACGGCGATGAAGGCGATCGGCCCCTTCTGGTTCATCGCCCTGCGTTTCGCCGTCGCCACATTGGCGGTGCTGCCCTTCGTCCTCTTGGAAGCGCGCAAGGCGACGGTGAAGACGAACGCACGCCACGCGAAACTCTACGTGCTCACCGGCCTTGCCCTCTTCCTGGGCGCGGCCACGCAGCAGGTCGGGCTGCAGACGACGACGGTGACGAATTCCAGCTTCATCACCGGCCTCTATGTCGTCTTCGTGCCGCTCATTGCCGTCTTCTTCCTGCGCCGTGCCCCGCATTGGATCATCTGGCCGGGCGCGCTGATGGCTCTCGCCGGCATCTATCTCCTGTCCGGCGGCCATCTCTCGGCGCTGACAACGGGCGATCTGCTGACCGTCGTCTGCGCCGTCTTCTGGTCTATCCAGATCACCCTCGCCGGCACGACGGTTTCCAAGACCGGCAGGCCGCTCGCGCTGTCGGCCACGCAATTCGCCGTCACCGCGGTCTGCGCGTTCGTCATTGCCGCAGCCATCGAACCGATCAGCCTTTCGGCCATATGGGCTGCCGGACCTGAGATCCTCTATGTCGGCATCTTCTCGTCAGGCCTGGCCTTCGTGCTGCAGGTGATCGCCCAGCGCTACACGACGCCCTCCCAGGCGGCGATCTTCCTCTCGTCCGAAGCGCTCTTCGGCGCTTCGCTCGCAGCCCTGCTGCTCGGTGAGTCGATGCCGGCGACGGGATATACAGGTTGTGCGCTAATGTTTACCGCTATGCTTGTGGTCGAGCTCGTGCCGGGATTGACCCGCCGCCGCCTGCCGGCCGCCTGAACACGCGTCCAAATATGGGTGGATGCCGAATTCGAAAAAAATTTTAATGGATCCGGAAAGCCCGCTTACGTTGCATTTTTGGCAAAATCTGCCCGGAACTTACATTGCAGACGATATAAAACGTTAATCATTCCCTTTTCGCGAAGGAAATTTTGCGTTTTTGCGCAAATTGGCCGTTGGCGGGAGTGTGCTCTGAGCGACACGTTAAAAAACTTTTGCTTGCCAAAATCCCGGAAACGCCGCACTCTCGCCCCGTTCGGGCATTTTGCGAGCATGGGAAGTCCTTAAGTATTTGCGCGCCGGAAACGCTAATATTCCGGTCAGCCGGTTCCGAAAAAGGCGGGCGATAGTCCTGTCCGGGGCAGGCCGAGGTAGAGGGGACCTTTTTCTCACATTTCAAGAATTGCCTGCCAACACCTCCCGCAAGGAGGCAATGCTATGATGCTGCCCGTGTGGATGGCGGGCAGAGAGAAAAGGACCTGACGCATGGCCGAGACTGGCACTGTAAAATTCTTCAATACCGACAAAGGCTTCGGCTTCATCAAGCCGGACCGGGGCGGCGCCGATATCTTCGTTCACATTTCTGCCGTTCAGGCTTCCGGCCTGGCCGGTCTGACGGAAAACCAGAAGGTAAGCTTCGACACGGAGCCGGATCGCCGCGGCAAGGGCCCCAAGGCAGTCAATCTGCAGATTGCCGGCTGAGCCCTTAACAAGGCTGTCGAATTCGAGTTGAAGCCCGGCAGCAATGCCGGGTTTTGTCGTTCAGCCTTCGTTCAGCTGGCAATCTATACCACTGACACCATCGAGAAAGGGACCGGCGTTTCGGTTCCCGTGATTAGGATCTTATGCTTATGAACAGGCTCGCCAAGACTCTTCTGCTGACGGCAACGGCTGCCGCGCTTACCCTTTCTGCTATCGGCGAGGCATCGGCCCGCGATCGCCACTGGCGCCATCATAACAACAATGACGCCCTCGTCGGCGGCGCCGTCGGCCTCGCCACCGGCCTGATCGTCGGGTCTGCTATCGCCAATGCCAATAACGGTCCTGTTTACGAAGAGCGCCGCTACATCGATCCCGCCTACGAGCCGGATTATTACGAGCCCGCTCCGGTCTACCGCGCACCGGCACGCCGCGTCTATGTCGAAGAGCCGCGCTACTACGCCCCCGTTCGCACGGCCGTCGAGCCCTGGACGCCGCAGTGGGAGCGCTACTGCTCCTACCGCTACCGCTCCTTCGATCCGCGCAGCGGCACCTATATCGGCTATGACGGCCGCAGCCACTTCTGCACCGCCGGCTGATCGTTCGACGATCCCTGACAAGAAGCGCCGCTCCTCAGCGGCGCTTCTGCTTTTTGAGGCCCTTTACCCGACCTTCTTTTCCCACGGCATCGGTACCACCTCGGCATCCGGCTCGAAATCGGTCGAGACGCTGACGGTGCGCCATTCCCGGTCGGCCACAATGCGCGCCGCATCCGCCCTCTCGACATTGCGCACCGCATCGCTGCCGAGCAGCAGCCGCAACGGCGGTTCGTCCAGACCGGCGATATGGATGATGACCGCAGCCGCTTTGGCAGGATCGCCGGGCTGACGGCCGTCATACTCGCGCTGGAAGCGCACGGTAGCGCCGACCGTCTCCGCATATTCCGCCCGCCCCTCGGCAAGCACCGTCGAGGCGCCGGCGAAGTCCGTTCGGAAGCCGCCCGGCTCGATCACCGTCACCTTGATGCCGAAGGGCGCGACCTCTTTCGCCAGCACCTCGGAAAAACCTTCGACGCCGAATTTCGCCGCCGAATAGGCGCCGCGTCCGGCAGGTCCGATCCGCCCGCCGACGGAGGAGAACTGAATGATATGTCCTGCCCCCTGCCCGCGCATCAGGGCGATCACCGCCTTGCTCATGATAACGGTGCCGAACAGATTGGTTTCGATCTGGGCGCGGAAGTCGGCAAGGCTGGTATCCTCGATCGAGCCGACATTGCCGTAGCCGGCATTGTTGACGAGTACGTCGATACGGCCGAACCTCTTGACGCCAGCCTCGACCGCGGCTGCGGCCGCTGTCTCGTCGGTCACGTCGAGCGCCAGCGTCAGCACCTGGCCGCCATAGCGCTCGGAAAGATCGGAAAGCTGGCCGGGATTGCGCGCCGTCGCCACCAGATTGTCGCCGGAGGCCAGAACCGCTTCCGCCAGCGCCCGGCCAATGCCGCGCGAGCTGCCTGTGATCAACCATACCTTTTGCATTGGAAACCTCTCCTTTATGGGTTCCCACACCATGTATGTCCTATTCTTTCCAATCGAAAGAAGGTACCGGGATGATCCATACCCACCTTGAGGTAACTGACGTGGCCGGCGACATTTTCGATTTCTGCAGCAATATGACGGATGAACAGGATGCCCGCGCCCGCGCCCTGATCGAACGGGCGGCGGCGAAATGGCCGCTGCGCATCCTGCATGTGCTGCTGGATGCCGGCGCCCCCTTGCGCTTCTCGCGCCTGTTGGAACGGGTCGAAGGCATCAGCCAGAAAGTGCTGACGCAGACGCTGCGCACGCTGGAAAGCGACGGCCTCATCATCCGCACGCTCTATCCCGAAGTGCCTCCGCGGGTCGAATATGAATTGACCCCGCTCGGCCACGACCTCCTCATGCAGGTCGCAGCCCTCTGGCGCTGGATCGTCGGGCGCCTGGATGATTTCGATGCGCGCAAAGCGGTGAAGCTCGCCGCCCGAATTTAAGCCGGAATGCGGATCGTCGCCCTCAAGCCTCCGAGCGGGCTGTCACTGAGCGTGACGTTGCCGCCATGGCTGCGGGCGATGTCGCGGGCGATCGCAAGGCCGAGCCCGGTGCCCGACGCATCGAGATTGCGCGCCGTATCCAGCCGGAAGAACGGCTTGAACACATCCTCACGATTCTTTTCCGGAATGCCCGGTCCGTCATCGTCGAAAATGACGGTCAGCCATTTGGCATTGTGCTTGGCCTCGATATCCAGCCTGTCGGCATAGCGCCGGGCGTTCGAAGCAAGATTTGTGACGAGACGCATGAAGGCGTTCGGCCTGACCGATATGTCGTCATCGCCTTCGATCGAATAGTTGAACCGCTTGCCGTGCAGGGCGAAGTCGGATTCCAGCTTGGCGAAGATCTCGCTCAGTTTCAGCTCGCCGACATCCTCTTCGACCTCGCCGCGCGCGAAGGCCATGTAGGCTTCCAACATCGTCTGCATGTCGTTGACGTCGTCGTTCAGGCCGTGCAGGTCGGGATTGTCGCCGGCCAGCGCCAATTGCAGCTTGAAGCGGGTGAGGATGGTGCGCAGATCGTGGCTGACGCCTGAGAGCATCGCCGTGCGCTGCTCGATCTGCCGCTCGATACGCTCGCGCATCAGGATGAAGGCAAGGCCGGCGCGCCTGACCTCGTCGGCGCCGCGCGGATAGAAATTGTCGGGCTTCTGCCCCTTGCCGAAGCTCTCGGCCGCCCGCGCCAGCATCAGGATCGGCCGGATCTGCCCGCGCAGGAAGAGGATGGAGATGCCGATCAGCACCAGCGAGGTGCCGACCATCCAGACGATGAAGATATGGGTGTTCGAGGCATAGGTCTGGCTGCGCTTGGCCAGCACCCTGAGGATCTTGTTTTCGAGCTTGATGCGGATCTCGACGAGGTTCGAATTGCCGACCGTATCGATCCAGAAAGGCCGGCGGATCTCATCGGTGATCTCGTCGCTGAGGATGCCGTCAAGGATCGAGAAGAACGGCTTGTCGCGCGGCGGCGGCAGGTCGCCGTCCGGCTCGATCGAGATCTGCAGGTTGAGTTGGTCGCGGGCGATGCGGATGATCTCGCTATAGTCCGAATTCTGCGGATAGGTCTCGATGATCTCGATGATCGCGGCGATATCGCGGGTCACGGCAAGCGACAGCCGCTCCGTCACCATCTGCCAATGGCGCTCCATGAAGACGGCGGCGACGACGGATTGCAAGAGCACCATCGGAATGATGATAATCAGCAGCGAGCGCGCATAAAGCCCGGTCGGCAGCCGGCGGCGCAGCCAGCGGACGATCGAGCGCCAGCCCGGCACCGGAGCGCGGTCTTCCCGCCGCAAGCTGTCCACTGTCACCATCAGCGCCGGTCCTGGCCGCAATCTCTCTGTGTCACGCCGCGTCCATATCTCTAGTCGATGCTCAGCCTGTATCCGATGCCGCGCACCGTCTGCAGCCAGACCGGATTGGCCGGATCGTCTTCGATCTTGCGCCTCAGCCGGTTGATCTGCACGTCGATCGTCCGCTCGCCGACCTCGGCGTCGTCGCCGATCAGCTCGTGACGGGGGATCGTATCGCCGGCGCGGCGCGCAAAGAGCAGCATGATCTCCTGCTCGCGGTCGGTCAGCCGGATTACCTCGCTCGCCCTCTTCAGCTCCTTGCGGGTGAGCGAGAAGGTGTAGGGGCCGAACATGACCTGCTCGATCTTCGGCCCCTCGCCGCCGGCATTGCGGCGCAGAATGTTGTTGATGCGCAGCACCAGCTCGCGCGGGTCGAAGGGCTTGGAAAGGTAGTCGTCGGCGCCCGCCTCGAGGCCCTCGATCCGGTTGCCCGATTCCGCCAGCGCCGTCAGCATGATGATCGGCA
Source organism: Rhizobium sp. J15 (assembly GCF_002531825.1). Taxonomy (GTDB): domain Bacteria; phylum Pseudomonadota; class Alphaproteobacteria; order Rhizobiales; family Rhizobiaceae; genus Rhizobium. The sequence continues at coordinate 56,381 of NZ_NWSX01000013.1, forward strand.
CGTTCTTGATGGCGCGAAGCCCGCGCGTGACCTCGATGCCGGATTCGCCGGGCATCATCACATCCATGATGATGAGGTCGAAATCGAGGCCCGCAAGCTTGCGCTGCGCCTCGGCGCCATCGGCGGCGACAGTGACGCGGAAGCCGTTCTCGGCGAGATAACGATTGAGCAGGGCGCGGATGCGGGAGTCGTCGTCGACCACCAGCAGATGCGCCGCATCGTCGGAAATACCTGTCTTGACCGCCATTCAATCCGCCTTCTGTCTGTCCCGCATGCCTCTGAGGAAAGCCTTTACGCCCTCTCGCGCCTCCGCAGAAGCACCATCGAATGCCCGTTCAATGCGGCGCGATTGCGGCTCCGCAAGGGCAAGCGCCAGCTCGCGCCCCGTTTTCGTCGGATAGAGCTTGCGCTGCCGCCGGTCTTCCGGACCGGCCACCTGGCGAATATAGCCTGAATCGATCAGCTGTTTCAGCACCCTTGCAAGGCTCTGTTTGGTGATCTTCAGCGTATCCAGCAGATCGGCCACCGTCATGCCCGGGTTGCGGTTGACGAAATGCACGACGCGATGATGCGCCCGGCCGAAGCCGCTTTTTTCGAGAATGGCGTCAGGATCGGAAACGAAGTCGCGATAGGCGAAGAAGAACAGCTCGATGATCTCGAAATCGATCACGTCGGTATCTTCCATCGGCGTGGCCAGCGGCTCCGGCTTGCCCGCTTTCGCTCCCGTCTGTCGTGACACTCGGTATTTCCTTTCTCTTTCCGCGCATCCCCGGAAACCTTCGCAAAGATATGTCAGCTTTATCGACATAAATTTACGTCACTGCGAGACCTTCCACACTCTGCGGAAGCCCCGCACGGACTGTATTTCCCTGGAACCGAAAGCCCGCCCCCAACTTCGACGCATACGCGATTTTCCCCTTGCGTCTGTGGATAAAACGTAATGGGGACAACAATCAACAGGCATGGCGCGTCGAGCGCCGGAAGAGACCAGGGACGCCTCTCTTCCTTTTCGATCAGTTGGACGGCGAAATGTGGTTCAACGGCGAGTTCGCCGCCTGGAAAGACGCAAGATCCACGTACTCACCCGGCCGCGGAAGTGACCCCGGTTTCCGAAATCGGTCCGTATCGCTTCACGCCGTCGACGATCTCCGAAACGCTGATGAACGACTACAAGAAGGAAGTCCTATCCGGCGGCGGTCGCCGCCGAATAAGACGTCTCGCGCAATCGGCCCGGCCAGCCGTTCAAGGTGCTACAGCGTCCTTTGCGCGTCTGAAAAGACGCGCGGTCGCCTGGCAAATGCCAGGCCTCTTACCTGTGCGCCCGCGCCATCACCAGCCCGGCGAGCGTCGAGAGAATGCCGCCGCCGATCAGGCCGCCGATGCCATCGGCGATCAGGCCGGCCATAGCCGCTTCTCCACCGACCATGCTGAGCAGCATGCCGCCGCCGACGCCGCCGATCGCACCTGCGATCGTACGGGCGACGACGTTGATCGAGTGCTGCTTCAAGGCGGCACTCGCGGCGTTGCCGCCGATGGCGCCGGCAATGAGTTGCACGACAAACGGAAGTAGCGCTTCCATGATTTCCTCCTCTGGCGATCTCCCCGATCGCCCATATATGCCGAACCTTCGGCATATTAGTATTTTATCATATTCAGGAGGAAAGCGTTAAGAAAATCAACCGATGCGGGATTAAGGCGGAGAGATGAGCAGCGAACGGCGTCAGCCAGCCTAGGGCCAAGGCCGGGGACGCCAAGTCGAGAACAAGATTGCCATAAACGAAAGGCGGCCCGCGGGCCGCCTTTATTTCACATCTTTCGATCACGTCATTGATAGACGTAGACGATCCGGCGCGTACCGGGATCGACCAGCACCGGCCGGTCGTTGATCCTTGTATAGCGATACTCGTAATCGGGAATCGTCTGGAAGGTGACATCATCAGGCACTTCCGCACCGACGACGACATCGCCGCCGAGCCGCACGGTTTCGGTCGGGTTGGTATCGATATAGGTGCGAACCGTTTCCGGCGGGGTAATGGTCTCGACGGCGCCGACCGGACCGATCAGCTCGTCGCCGGGCGCCGGCTGCGGATCGGCGGGCACGACACTGGCGGTCGATTCGTAAGTCACGACGGGAACGCCGATCTCGGCGCGATGCTGTTCGACGATGACGGGGGTGCCGCCGCGGTCGACCTGCAGATAATCGGCATAGACCCAGCCGCGCATGCCGTTGACGTCGACGCGGCACCAGCGGCTGCCTTCGATGCAGCCGTCGAGCACCGCGGTCGAGCCGCGCGTGGCAAGACCCACTGCCGGATATTGCGGGCCGGGGCCGGAGCGGACGTTGAGATCATTGACGGTTGTCGCCATCATCTCCGCCTGCGCAAGACCACCGCTCGCCAGGAGCACGGCTCCAGCCAGCAGAATGTTTCTTTTCAAGGTCATGTGAGCGTCTCCTTGGTTTCGATGGGCGGACAACGCGCGGCGTTCCACGATGTTCCCTCCCGCTTCCCCAGGCGAAACCACGCGCGCACGGGACTTCCCGCAAGCCACTGAAAAAATTTAATAAAAGCGGACATCCCCAACCCGCCGCGATGGTCCGAACCATCATAAACTCTTGTTGCAATCCGTCTTTTTGGCGTGAAACAGGCATCCACGGCGGAAGATTCCGGCTGTCCTCGCCGTGGTTTCGGACTATACCCGGAGCACACGAGACACCAAGCGAGGCACTTATGGGCATGCTCCAGGCCGGCATCATTCCGGTGACACCCTTCCAGCAGAACTGCACCGTTTTCTTCGATCCCGAGACCCAGGAAGGCGTCGTCGTCGATCCGGGCGGCGACGTGCCGCTCATCCTTCAGGCGATCGAAAAAAGCGGGCTGACCATCAAGGAAATCTGGCTGACGCACGGCCACCTCGATCATGCCGGCGGCGCCAGCGAATTGAAGCAAGCCCTCGGCGTCCAAGTGGTCGGTCCGCATCAGGACGACCTGCCCCTGCTGCAACGGATCGAGACCCAGGCCGCAACATACGGCATATCGGGATTGCGCAATGTCCTGCCCGATCGCTGGCTGAAGGATGGCGACAAGGTCTCCTTCGGCGCCCACGAATTCGAGGTCTATCATGCGCCCGGCCACGCACCCGGCCACGTCATTTATTTCAACCGCGCACAGAATTTCGCCCATCTCGGCGACGTGCTGTTCAACGGCTCGATCGGCCGCACCGACCTGCCCGGCGGCAATCATCAGCAGCTTCTCGATTCGATCCGCGACAAGGTGCTGCCGCTCGGCGACGATGTCGGCTTCATCTGCGGCCACGGCCCCGGCAGCCGCATCGGCGATGAACGGCGGAACAATCCGTTTTTGCAGGAAATCAGAGCCGGAGGAACATCCGGCGCGGGCAAATCAGGCGTAACGACCGATAGAAAGGTGTGAGCGCACGCTCACATCATCTTCCGGCCGTTCGGCACACCCTGCTCGACCGCGGCAAGCACGATCGCGCCGTTCTCGTCCTCGAACCCGAGCGTCAGCACTTCCGAGCGGAACGGCCCGATCTGGCGCGGCGGGAAGTTGACGACGCCGAGCACCTGCCGGCCGATCAGGCTTTCCAGCGTATAATGCACGGTGATCTGAGCGGAGGATTTCCTGGTGCCGATCTCAGGGCCGAAATCGATGACCAGCTTGAATGCCGGCTTGCGCGCTTCCGGAAAGGGGCTGGCCTCTATGATCGTGCCGACGCGGATGTCGACACGCTCGAAATCGGCGTAGGTGATCTCTTCGGCCATGCGGATCTCCCTCAGCCGGCCAGTTCCTCGGCCCGCTTGCGTGCCGCCACAAGGGCCGCGTCGAACAGAGGCTGCATGCCGTCCTCGGCCATCAGCACGGCGAGCGCTGCCGCCGTCGTGCCGCCGGGAGAGGTCACATTCTGCCGCAGCCGCGACGCTTCGTCGGGGGACTGGTGCAACAATTCACCAGCCCCCGCGACAGTTTCCCGCGCAAGACGCATGGCGAGGTCCGCCTGCAGGCCGAGTTTACGGCCTGCTTCTGCCATACATTCCACGAGATAAAACACATAGGCCGGACCGCTGCCCGAAAGCGCCGTCACGGCATCGATATCGGCTTCCTCAGGCACCCATTCGACCGGGCCCGAGACCTTGAGAAGGCCATGGACACGCTCACGCTGCTGATCGCTGACCGCGGCATTGGCAAAAGCGCCGGTCACGCCGCGCCCGACCATGGCCGGCGTGTTCGGCATGGCGCGCACCATGGCCGCCTTGCCGAGATGTTTTTCGAGAAAACCGAGCGTCTTGCCGGCCGCGACCGAGACGACGACCGTGTCCGGTCCGACGGCGCTCTTCACCGCAGGCAGCACCGTCTCCATCACCTGCGGCTTGACCGCAAGGAACAGCACTCCCGCCCTCAGCTTTGCCGGAAGAACGGTCAGATGCGTCGCCCCCGCCTCGCCGATGGTCGCCAGCATCGCCGGCGACGGGCCGGGATCGACGACAACCACCGCCGAGCCCGGAACACCGCTTTTCAGCCAGCCGGAGAGCATCGCTCCGCCCATGTTTCCAGCGCCGATCAGGACGACGGGATTTTTCGAAGAGAAGGCGTTCGCGGGCATCTATGCCTCGCCGACAGTTTCGAACAGCACGGCTTCCATCGCCTTCGTCGCATCCATGCCGGACCAGACAACGAACTGGAATGCCTGGAAATAGGCCTCGCAGGTGTCGAGCGCGCTGGAAAGCAGCACCTCCACCTGGCGGTTCGTGGGCTCCGCGCCGCCGGCAAGCAGCAGCGACTGGCGGAAGATGACGACATCTTCCTGGCGCCACAGGTCGAAATGACCCATCAGCACCTGTCCGTTGATCGCCGAGAGCAGCTTGACCACCTCGTTGACCCTGATGTCGGGAACTTTGATGTCGAAGGCGCAGCCGAGATGCAGCGCCTCGAATTCCTCCATCCAGGAGAAGGAGACATGGTAGTCCGCCCAGCGGCCTTCGACCGTCATTGCGATCTCGTCCTCGCCGGACCGTTCGAACGACCAGTCATTGTTGGAGGCCACGTACTCGATCATATCGACCGGGTTCGATTGACGCTCGACTTCCAATTCCATCAGGTTCATGCAGCACCTTCTTGACCGGAACGAATGCGACCTAACTTGCCGTTACAGACACAAGAAAAGACACACGCAAATACCGGAACCACCACTCGGATGATCGTTGAACCGCTGCCAGACTTAACGCAGATAACCTGCCCGGAGCTTACCAAGTCGCTTCGAATCATCATTTAAAATCAGTGTATAATGGCCCTTGCCACCTGCCAGCCCCCTGAGCGGAAAATAGGGCAAGGCCACTGTGGAAAGCACTTCGAAACTCAATTCAGAAGGGAGAATAAGCGACTCTGCGTATTGGCTTTTTTGGCAGTGTCCACAGGTGGAAAACTCACCTGAATTTTTTGTGACGGACGCGGCATGGGCAATGGAGCCATGCCGCGTCCCGCATTCTGTCGGAACTTTAGTGGCCTTCGCCGGCAAGCCTTGCTTCGAGCGCCGCAATGCGGGCCGCAAGCGCCTCGTTCTCGTCGCGCGCCTTGATCGCCATCTCGCGCACGGCCTCGAATTCCTCGCGCTTGACGACGTCCATGCTGTTCAGCCAACGCTCGGCCTGGGCGTTGAAAGCGGTCTCGATCTCCTTGCGGACACCCTGGGCGGCACCGGCCGCATCGGTCATCAGCTTGGCGAACTCGTCCATGATGCGGTTCGTTCCGGTCGTCATGGCGTTTTTCTCCCTTCGCATAAGGTGAATTCAGCCCTTCAGGGCCTCGAAGATTGAGGTAGGGCTTCGCCACCCGCGATGCAAGCGCTTTGCGCGGGATAGCCTTCCGTAGAGCGTGCAGCGCAAGAGCGATCACGAACAATGCACTTGACCGTCGGGGATCGCGGCGGCATGTTCCGCCGATCTTAACGGATGGGAAAACCTTGCCGACAGCCGCCAATCTCCTTGCCATCATGCCTTTCCCTGACATCGATCCGATCGCCATTTCGATCGGCCCTCTGGCGATTCACTGGTACGGCCTGGCCTATGTCGCCGGCATCCTGCTCGGCTGGGCCTATGCGCGCCGCATCGCCGCCAATGACAGTCTCTGGCCCGGCAATCGTTCGCCGCTATCGAAGACGCAGCTCGACGACTTCATCGTCTGGGCGGCCCTCGGCGTCGTGCTCGGCGGCCGTCTCGGCTATATCTTCTTCTACGACCTGTCCGCCGTCCTGCGCGATCCCGTGCGCGCGGTCGAGATCTGGAACGGCGGCATGTCCTTCCACGGCGGACTGGCCGGCACGACGATCGCCATGATCATCTTTGCCCGCCGCCATGCCATTCCGATCTGGAGCCTGTTCGACATCGTCGCCGCCGTCGTTCCCTTCGGTCTCTTCTTCGGCCGCATCGCCAATTTCATCAATGGCGAGCTCTGGGGCCGGTTGACCGACGTGCCCTGGGCCGTGGTCTTCCCGACCGGCGGTCCTTTCGCCCGCCACCCGAGCCAGCTCTATGAGGCCGGCCTCGAAGGCATCGTCCTGCTGCTGGTGCTGGCTCTCTTCGTCTATGGCATGCGCGCGCTGAAGAGCCCCGGCTTCATCTCCGGCGTCTTCGTCTGCGGTTATGCGCTGTCGCGCATCTTCGTCGAGTTCTTCCGCGAGCCCGACGCCCAGCTCGGCTACCTCCTCGGCACCAGCTGGCTGACCATGGGCATGGTCCTCTCCTCGCCGATGATCCTGCTCGGCCTCTGGGCGATGCTCCGGGCCCGCCGCCAGGCTGCGTTGCAGCTGTGACAACGGCAGGACGCGCGACATGACCACCGCTTTAGGCGAAAAGATCAAGGCGATCATCCAGGCCAACGGCCCGATCAGCGTCACCGATTATTTCTCGCTCTGCCTCGCCGATCCCGAACACGGCTATTACCGCACCCGCGAGCCCTTCGGCCGCTCCGGCGATTTCGTCACCGCGCCCGAGGTCAACCAGATCTTCGGCGAGATGATCGGCGTCTTCATCGTCCATGCCTGGCAGCGCCACGGCACGCCGGCCGGCGTGCGCCTCATCGAGATCGGCCCCGGCCGCGGCACGATGATGGCGGATATGCTGCGTGTCATCGCCCGCATCGCTCCGCCGCTTTTCGATACGATGAGCGTGCATCTCGTCGAAACCAGCGAGCGCCTGCGCGACGTGCAGAGCCAGACACTCGAATCCTACGGCGAAAAGATCGCCTGGCACGACGGCTTCGATGAAGTGCCGCCGGGCTTCACCCTGATTGCCGCCAACGAGCTGTTCGACGCGATCCCGATCCGCCAGTTCGTCCGTACGCAGACCGGCTTCCGCGAGCGCATGGTCGGGCTCGATGCCGATGGCGAGTTGACCTTCGCCGCCGGCGTCGCCGGCCTCGATCCCGCGCTGCTGCCCGAACCGGTGCAAAACCTGCCGCTCGGCACGCTCTTCGAAATTTCGCCCGCCCGCCAGGCGGTGATGATGGCGATCTGCGAGAGGCTGCGCGCCTTCGGCGGCACGGCGCTGGCGATCGATTACGGCCATCTCGTCACCGGCTTCGGCGATACGCTGCAGGCGGTGCGCATGCATGAATTCGACCCGCCGCTCGCCCATCCCGGCGAAGCCGACCTGACGAGCCATGTCGATTTCCAGCAGCTCGCAGAAACGGCGCTCGCAGCCGGCCTCCACCTGAACGGCGCCCTGCACCAGGGCGATTTTCTGACCGGCCTCGGCATCCTCGAACGGGCCGCCGCACTCGGCCGCGACCGCGAGCCGCAGACCCAGCAGGTCATCCAGACGGCGGTCGACCGGCTTGCCGGCGCCGGCGAAGGCCGGATGGGAGAACTCTTCAAGGCGATGGCGGTCTCTCACCCCGCCGTCGATCTCATGCCCTTTCGTCCGGTGGATTGACAGGGCGCACGCGGCTGGGCCAACATCCGCGCGAAGCAGCAACTTGACGCGCGCCGCCGATGCGATGCGCGCGGGATAATACAAACCCCTTTGAAAACCCCGGAATCACAGATGCAGGACGCGGCCTCTCCCGCACCGATCGAAAGCGCGCTGCTGAACGAAGCGACGGGCAACACGATCCGCCACGGTTACTTCACCCGCGCCGGCGGCGTTTCCGAAGGGATCTATCGCGGCCTCAATGTCGGCCTCGGCTCCAGCGACGAGCGCGGCAATGTCATGGAAAATCGCCGCCGCGTCGCCGCCTGGTTCGGCCTGCCGCTGGAGCGGCTGGCGACCGTGCATCAGGTCCATTCTCCCGATGTCGTGACGATCGGTGCCGATTACGACGGCGCCCGCCCCGAGGCGGATGCGATGGTCACGGCCACCCCGGGCATCGTGCTCGGCGTGCTCGCCGCCGATTGCGGACCGATCCTTTTTGCCGATCCGGGCAATCGCGTCATCGGCGCCGCCCATGCCGGCTGGAAAGGCGCGCTGACCGGCGTGCTCGAAAATACCGTCGCCGCCATGGAAGCGCTGGGCGCCGAGCGCGGCAATATCGTTGCCTGCCTCGGCCCATCGATCAGCCAGGCGAGTTACGAGGTCGGCCCGGAATTCGTCGAACGCTTCGTCGCCGAGAACCCGGATTACCAGCGCTTCTTCGCGCCTTCGGCAACGCCCGGCCACGCCATGTTCGATCTGCCGGCGCTGACCGTCGAGCGGTTGAGGCAGGCCGGCGTGCGCGCCGAGAGCCTCGGCCTCTGCACCTATCCGGATAGCGAACGCTTCTTTTCCTATCGCCGGACGACGCATCGCAAAGAGCCGGATTACGGCCGCCAGATTTCAGCGATATCAATCAGGGAGATTTGAGCAGAATGGCATTGCACTTCGAAAAGGCCGAGTACGCAAGCCGGCTTGCCCGCCTCACCGAGAAGATGAAGGAAGAAAAGCTCGACGCCCTGCTGCTCTTCGCCCAGGAAAGCATGTACTGGCTGACCGGCTACGACACCTTCGGCTACTGCTTCTTCCAGACTTTGATCGTCAAGAGCGACGGCACCATGGCGCTGATCACCCGCTCGGCCGATCTTCGCCAGGCCAAGCACACCTCGATCCTCGACGACGTCCACATCTGGGTCGACAGGGTCAACGCCGATCCGACGCTCGACCTGAAGAACCTGCTGGTCGACATGGACCTGCTCGGCGCCCGCATCGGCGTCGAATATGACACGCACGGCATGACCGGCCGCGTTGCCCGCCTGCTCGACGCGCAGCTGACCACCTTCGGCCAGATCGTCGATGCGTCCTACCTCGTCAGCCGGCTGCGGCTCGTCAAGAGCCCGACGGAGATCGCCTATGTCGAGCGCGCCGCCGCTCTCGCCGACGATGCGCTCGATGCCGCGCTGCGGCTGACGAAGCCCGGCGCCGACGAGGCCGATATCCTCGCCGCCATGCAGGGCGCGATCTTTTCCGGCGGCGGCGACTATCCCGCCAACGAGTTCATCATCGGCTCCGCTGCCGACGCCCTGCTCTGCCGCTACAAGGCCGGCCGCCGCAAGCTCGACGCCAACGACCAGCTGACGCTCGAATGGGCTGGCGCTTACGCGCATTACCACGCCGCCATGATGCGCACGATCGTCATCGGCGAGCCGAAGCAGCGCCATCGCGAACTCTACAATGCCTGCCGCGAAACCATCGAGGCGATCGAGACCGTGCTGAAGCCCGGCCATACGTTCGGCGACGTGTTCGACATGCATGCCCGCATCATGGACGAGCGCGGCCTCGCCCGCCACCGGCTGAACGCCTGCGGTTACTCGCTCGGCGCCCGCTTCTCCCCCTCCTGGATGGAGCATCAGATGTTCCACGTCGGCAATCCGCAGCCGATCGAGCCGAACATGTCGCTCTTCGTGCACATGATCATCGCCGATTCCGACACGGGCACGGCCATGACGCTCGGCCAGACCTATCTGACGACGGCTGATGCGCCGCAGACACTGTCGCGCCATCCGCTCGATTTCATCGGCCTCTGAAGCCCGGTGAGAATCCGGAATTGACAGAGGACCATCCCCGCCCGCATAAATTCGGGCGGGGCTGACGTGAATATGGGAAGGACGGACCAAGGGATGACGCGAGCTGCGATTGTGCCCACGCTCCTCTTCGTCATGGCTCAGCTGACCGCCTGCAACACGACCGATGCGCTGACACCGCAGGTCGATATCGGCGATTCCTCGGGACCGGCAACGTCGAGCCCGGTGACGCAGAGCGAGGCCGAGGGTCTGGCCGGTACCCGCCAGCCGGCATTCGCCGCGAATACGCAGCAGAGCGGCTATCACCCAGCCTACGACCAAACGCAGCGGACCTACCGGCCCGGTTCCGGCGCGCCTCCAACGACGATGCAGGAGCAGGCCGACGCCTTGTCGAGGAGCGGCTCCTCACCAGCCGCCTCCACCCCGATCGAGGGACAATCGCTGCCGCCACCGGCAAGCGGCGGCGAGCCCGCCGCTCCGCCGGCCGAGCCGCAGCAGCCGCGGCAGACCGCCGCCCTCGATCCCGGGGTTTCGTCCGCCCGCGGCAACACCGTCCGCTTCCTGCCGATCATCGGCGCGCCGGTTCAGGCGGTGACCCCGCTTTCGCGCCAGCTTGGCGCCGAGGCGCGCTCGCATGGGCTTTCCATCAAGAGCTCGAACGACGCCAGCAGCGACTATATCCTCAAAGGCTATCTCTCCGCCTTCAGCGATGACGGCAAGGTCACCGTCGTCTATGTCTGGGACATTCTCGACAATGGCGGCGCCCGGCTGCACCGCATCCAGGGACAGGAAAGCGTGCCGACGGCCGCGGCCGACCCCTGGGCGGGCGTCCCGGCCTCGATGATGCAGCAGATCGGCTCGAAAACCATCGCGGAATTCACCTCCTGGCGGCAGACTCAGGGCGGTTAGTCACAAACTTTTTGCAAATATGAAAGTCTGCCCTTGCATTCACGGGGAAGCTGACTAAAAAGCGCGGCTATCAGCGCATAACAGGCGGACCAACATGAAGGTTTTCGCAGGCAATTCGAACCGGCAACTCGCCGAAGCGATCTGCACCTATCTCAATGTTCCCTTGGGGAAAGCCAGTGTCCGAAGGTTTGCCGATCAGGAAATCTTCGTCGAGGTCCAGGAAAACGTTCGCGGCGAGGATGTTTTCCTCGTCCAGCCCACGTCCTTTCCTGCCAATGACCATCTGATGGAACTGCTGATCATGATCGACGCCATGCGCCGATCCTCAGCCCGCCGCATCACGGCCGTGCTTCCTTATTTCGGTTATGCCCGTCAGGATCGCCGCGCCTCCGGCCGCACCCCGATCTCGGCCAAGCTGGTTGCAAACCTCATCACCGAAGCCGGCGCCGACCGCGTCATGACGCTCGATCTCCATGCCGGGCAGATCCAGGGCTTCTTCGATATCCCCACAGATAATCTCTACGCGCTGCCGGTCCTGACGCGCGACATCAAGAGCCACTATGACCTCAGCAACGTCATGGTCGTCTCGCCCGATGTCGGCGGCGTCGTTCGCGCCCGTGCGCTTGCCAAGCGGCTCGACTGTCTTCTGTCGATCGTCGACAAGCGTCGCGATCGGCCGGGTGAATCCGAAGTCATGAACATCATCGGCGACGTCACCGGCAAGGACTGTCTGCTGATCGACGATATCGTCGATTCCGGCGGCACGCTCTGCAACGCGGCCGATGCGCTGCTCGCCCAGGGCGCTTCCAGCGTCACCGCCTACATCACCCACGGCGTGCTTTCCGGCGGCGCCGTCACCCGCGTCACCTCGTCCAAGCTGCGCGAGCTCGTTATCACCGACTCGATCCAGCCGACGACGGCCGTGCAGTCCGCCCATAATATCCGCGTCGTGACGACCGCCCCGCTGATCGGCGAAGCCATCAGCCGCACGAGCCAGGAAGAATCCGTCTCCAGCCTCTTCGACTGATAAGGCCTGGCCGACACGCAATTTCCAATGAAAAGCCGTCCGCATGATATGCGGACGGCTTTTTCAATTGCGATATTCTCGGCTCAGCGGCTGAAAACGGTCTTCTGCTGTTGATCGACGAGATTGTCGATGAACCAGTTCGGATAGACCGGCGCCGGCTTGGTCGCAGCGTCGAGCGCTGCAAGTTCGCCCTCGGTCGACGATGCGGCGATCGACACTACCGAACGCCGCTTCGACGCCGCGCGAAGCTCTATAACCGTCCGGCAGGATTACGGCTGCGGATCCGCTTCCTTGACCACCTGACCGTTGACGGAAATGGCGCCGTCGCGGCCGATGCTGATGTCCCAGCGCGAGCGGCCGTCCGGATCGGTCTTGGCGAAACCCTTCACCATCATGATGCCGAAGGAGACCTGGTTGAGGTCGGGATCGGTCTTGGCAAGCTCCTGAACCGCGGCGATCGTCTTGTCGAGATCGCGCGCAAGGATCGTCGCCTCCATCGAATAGTCCTTCTCGGTATCGACCCGGCCTTCGATCTTGCCCGTCACATCGACGTCGTAGACGCCTGACTTGGCGCTGATCTTCGGAAACTCCACCGTAAGCAGGCCGTCGCGGAAGAGCTTCTTGCCCATCTCCTCGCCGGTCTTTTCAGGCGCCTTATCGTTGAAATCAAATGTCATGAGGGCGTCGCCGAGGCTGGCGAAATCCAGATTGGGGAGAGCAAGCTGGAAATCGAAGTCGGTCGGCATGAAGGTGGCGTAGTTTGCCGGCATCAGCGGGGTGTCGAGGCTGATCTCCTGCGCATTGAAACCGAAGCCGAAACGTACGGCATCGCTCGGTCCGTCGATGGCGAGATTGTAGCCGAATGCCTTGGCGCCGCCCTTGCCCATCTCGCTGCTGACGGTCAGATTGTTGACCCCGATCGTCTCGCTGAAGGAGGTCAGAAGCGGGAAGGCGTCCTTCACTATTCCCTTTATCTTGTCGCTCTCTTCCGGGCTCAATTGATCCTGGTCGAGATGATCGAGAACGAAGAAGACCATCTCGCGAATCTGCTTTGCCGGCAGGCCGTTCACCTTGGCCTCGACATCGACCGAGTCGGCACGGATTTCAACGGGCGGCGTCTGCAGCCCGGAAACCTGCTCGACGAAAGCCGACATCGAGGCGGTTCCGACAAAATCGACGCGTCCGTTGCCGCCCGGGCTATCCGCCGAACTCAGCTTCTGGTCCATGCTGGCGATGCTGGCATGGACCTCCTCGGTTTCGGATTTGCTCGATATCTTGATGTCCTTGGCCGCGAAGGTGCCGGAGCGCAGATAGCTGATCGCCGGGTCGAAGACGCCGGTATAAACAAGCGAAGCGATGGAATAGGTGAAATCCGTCGGCTTCTGATCCGGGCCCTTGAAATGACCGGAGACGTTGAAGTTGTTGTCGCCTTCGATGTTCCAGAGCCCGCTGTCGAGAGGCGTGGCGAACATCGAGAACGGCGTCAGCCCTTTGACCGTGAGCGTCGCCGGATCGGCTTTGGCAAGCAGCTTCGCCAGATCGTAGATGACCTCATAGCGCGTGCCGGCCGGATTGACGGTTATCAGGCCGCTCTTCGCCAATTCCTCCGGCAGCAGCTTCGTCAAAGTCTCCTTGACCGCATTGGCGCCGTCCTGGTTGATCTCCGCGCTTTCGGCCGTGGTGAAAAGGCAAAGGGCAAGCAAGCTCGTTGCCGTGACAAGTTTGAGACGCATAGTCTGTTTTTCTCCTCAGCCGCTTTTTTGATTGCGGCCATCCAAAGATGCGAAGCGCGCCGATGTCAAGCCAAGCAGCGGCAGCCATTGGCAATTTTGCCGCTTGACCGGACGTGGATTGCGAACGATTTCAATGAGGCTTGTCTTTTCGATTTGCCGCTCATGCGGCGGCGGAAGCGCCCCAAATCCGCAACTTGCGTTTCCGGGCGACTTATAATATAGGCCACCGGTCCGCGTAGACACCCTTGGAGGCAACGCGGATGAGGATGGGGAAACCCGCCTCCGGTTCGACGGAACAAGGCTTTTGCCAGCCGCCGGACTCTCCAAATAACCTCGAAAGGAATAGCCATGAGCCAGGAAACTTACGAGCTCAAGGCCGAGGCGCGCGAACGGGTTGGTAAGGGGTCCGCCCGTGAACTTCGCCGCAACGGTTTGATCCCCGCTGTCATCTATGGTGACAAGCAGGCCCCCATTGCCATCGCTCTCAACACCAATGAGGTGACGAAGCGCATTCACGCCGGTGGCTTCATGACCACCGTGGCGACCATCGAAGTCGACGGCAAGAAGTACAAGGTTTTGCCGAAGGACTACCAGCTCGATCCGGTCCGTGACTTCACCCTGCATGTCGATTTCCTGCGCGTCTCCGGCAACACCCAGGTGACCGTCGAAATCCCGGTTCACTTCATCAACGAAGCGAAGTCCCAGGGCCTCAAGGTCGGCGGCGTTCTGAACATCGTACGTCACTCGGTCGAAGTTCATTGCCCGGCCGATGCGATCCCGGAATTCTTCAACGTTGACCTCAGCGGCAAGAAGATCGGCGACAGCATCCACATTTCGGAAGTCACCCTGCCGAAGGGCGTTACGACGGTCATCGACCGCGACTTCACGATCGCCACCATCGTTGCTCCGGCTGCCGGCGTCGACGAGAGCGTCGCAGAAGGCGAAGCCGAAGCCTGATCGCTTCGACCAATTTGTAAAGCATACGGCCCGCCTTCCCGTGAACTAGCCCTAGTTCACTGGGAAGGCGGGCTTTTCGTTGCCCGGAAAGGTTGCCGTTTCAGCAACATTTAAGGAATTTGTGGAAGCATGCTCCGTCAGCTGTGAAGAAGCCCGCCCTGAAGCGAGACAGCAAATAGGGCCGGTCCTGGGGGAGTAGACGGAACCATGCACAATTCCGTTGAGAACAGATTTTTTGCGATAGTGTGCGGAGCGCTGCTCGTCTTCGTCGCCCCCCTCTTTGTTCTCTTCCTTTTTCTTTCCTCCGAACGCGCCGACAAGGAAATACGCGACCACATCTCCGTTCTTCTTGTCGCCAATGCCCAGGCGCTGGCAAAACCCCTCTGGGACCTCGACGAGGACAGCGTCACCCAGATCAGCGCGACGGTCGTTTCCCAGGGAGCAATCGTCAAGGTGGAAGTGCGCGATCAGTCGGGCCAGCTCGACGTCAGCCAGTCCACCATTCCGCGCTCCTTCGATGGCAAGCTCGTGCAGGTGTCGCGCGCCATCATCTACAATACCGTCGACGGCCCGAAGAACCTCGGCAGCATCAGCGTCTATTATCCCGCGCTCGGCCTGTTTTCCGGCCTGAAGCAGGAAGAGGTCGTTTTCATCTCGATCTTCATTTTCGCGGTATTGACCGTTTTCGGCACGGCGCTGATCGGCAACCGCATCTTCGTCATCCAGCCGCTGATGCGGCTGACGGCCGCGATCGAGGCCACCCGGCAGCTCGGCTCCCGCCATCATGTCGACTGGCAATCGAACGACGAGATGGGACGGCTCGCCCGCAGCTTCAACGAGATGCAGACCAAGCTCGAAAGTGAAGAGAAGGAGCTGAAGCTCGCCCACCGCCGCGCCACCGACATCTACAATCTGACGCCCGCCATGCTCTTCTCGCTCGACGAGGAAGACCGCATCACCGCCGTCAGCGACTATTGGCTGCTCGCCACGGGTTATCAGCGCGCCGCCGTCATCGGCCGCAACTTCGCCAATCTCGTCACTTCGAATACCCGCGAGAAGTTCGTCAAGCGCCGCGAGGCGGAAAACGGCATGGCCGTCACCGTCAAGTTCGTCTGCATGGACGGCCGGATCATGGACGTCCTCATCATGGAAGCGGAAGCGGAAACCGGCGCGAACGACCGCCTCTCGCTCTCGGTCATGACCGACGTGACGGAACTCAAGGCGTCCGAGGATCGCAACCATCGCCAGGCGATCACCGACCATCTGACCGGGCTGCTCAATCGCCAGGGCTTCGAAGCCGTTCTCGACAACAAGATCGCCGCCGCCGATGCGGCCGGCCATGAACTTGCCTGCCTCTTCGTCGATCTCGACCGTTTCAAGTGGATCAACGACAATATGGGCCATGCGGCCGGCGACCTGGCGCTGATCGAGCTCGTCGAACGCCTGAAGCGGCATCTAGCTCCCTTTGACGAGGCGGCCCGCCTCGGCGGCGATGAATTCGCCATCCTGCTGCCGGCCCAGGACGCCGAGAAGCGCGCCAGAGTGATGTGCGAGCAGATCGCCTCGATCTTCGAAACGCCCTTCGGTCCCGACATGCATCTGAGCGCGTCGATCGGCATCGCCATCTACCCCAGCCACGCCGCGACCGCCGCCGAACTGCTGCAGAAATCCGACATGGCGATGTATGCCAAGAAGCGCGACGGCAAGAACGGTTCGCAGCTCTTCGACAACGCCATGCTCGACCGCGCCCGCAGCCGCGCCGAGATCGAGGCCAACATCGAAGCCGGCCTCGCCGAGAACTGGTTCGAGGCCTTCCTGCAGCCGATCGTCAACCTGAACGGCCGCAGCATTGCCGGCTTCGAGGCGCTGATGCGCCTCAACCATCCGCAGAAGGGCCTGATGCCGCCGGCCGAGATCATCAACGTTGCAGAGGAGACGGCAAAGATCGTCCGCGTCGGCAACGTCATCATGGAAAAGGCGATCGCCAACCTCGCCAAGATTTCCCGCATCCCGGGGATGCAGGACAGCTACCTCGCCATCAACTTCTCGCCGCTGCAATTCGAGCCTGCCCTGCCCGCCCGCCTTGCCGCCATCGTCAATCGCCACGGCATCCGCCCCGAGCGCATCGTCGTCGAGATCACCGAAGCCGTGCTGATGCACGACAATCCGCAGATCCGCATGATCGTCACCGAACTGCGCCGCTTCGGCTACCGCATCGCGCTCGACGATTTCGGCACCGGCTACTCGTCGCTCAGCTACCTCAACCGTTTCCCGGTCGACATCATCAAGATCGACCAGTCCTTCACCCGCGCGATCAACGATGGCGACAACGACGTGCGCCAGAAGAGCCGCATGCTGATCGAGAGCATCACCACCCTCTCGCACAAGATGAATTGCACCGTCATCGCCGAGGGCATCGAGACCGAAGAGGAATGCCGCACGCTTCACCAGATGGGGCTTGATTACGGCCAGGGCTACCTTTTCCACCGTCCGCAGCAGGCAGCCAAACTGATCGAGGAATTGGTGGAATCACAGTCCGAAGTCGCCCGCGCCTCGTGATCGCACAATAAGGAGATGACACGATGAAAAAGCTCCTGCTTCTCGCCTTCCTGGCGCTGCCCTTGGCCGCCCCCTGGGCCGCCCATGCGCAAACCGTGTCCTTCACGACCGAGGACTACGCCCCCTTCAACTACCGTGAAGGCAAGGAGATCAAGGGCGCGACCGTCGAGCAGGTCGAAAAGGTGATGGCCGCGATCGGCGTCGACTACACGATCGAGGTGTTGCCCTGGGCGCGCGCTTTCAGCCTCGCCCGCACGGCGCCGATGACCTGCGTCTTCGCCACCGCCCATAACAGCGCGCGCGATCCGCTGTTCAAATGGGTCGAGCCGCTGCTCATCGACCGCAACATCCTGATCACCCGCAAGGGCTCGGGCGTTACGGCCAGCAATCTGGAAGAGGCGAAGAAATATACGGTCGGCACCCAGCGCGAGGATTATACCGAGACGATCCTGAAGGAGAAAGGCTTCCCCAAGCTCGATGTCGCCAGCGATTTCAACGCGACGCTGCGCAAGCTGCTGAGCGGCCGCATCGACATGATGCCGATCTCCGAACTCTATTACGACAAGCTGAAGGCCGACCAGCCGGTGGAGATGGTGACCATCCTCTCGGCCCAGCCGATGGGCATTGCCTGCGAAAAGAGCTTTCCGGACGATCTGCGCGCCAAGATGCAGTCAGCGCTCGACAAGCTGATCGCCGACGGCGACCAGAAAAAGATCTTCCTGAAATACGGCATGAACCTGTCGGACTGACGCAGCCGGACGGGCCGCTGGCCTTTCCGCTTGACTTTGCTTCCGTTTCCGGGTGGTGAACGCAGGACAAGCTCAAGCAAGGAATGACAGGCCATGCTGATCATCGCAGGTCTCGGCAATCCCGGCGGCAAATACGCCGGCAACCGCCACAATATCGGCTTCATGGCCGTCGACGCCATCTATCGGCGCCACAGCTTTTCGCCCTGGTCGAAGAAGTTCAAGGCTGAAATCGCCGAAGGCGAGCTTGGCGGCCAGAAGGTGCTGCTGATCAAGCCGCAGACCTACATGAACCTCTCCGGCGAGGCCGTCGGCGAGGCGATACGCTTCTACAAGCTCCAGCCGGCCGATCTCGTCGCGATCTATGACGAACTCGACCTTCCCGCTGGCAAGGCACGGCTGAAGACCGGCGGCGGCCATGGCGGCCACAATGGCATCAAGTCGCTGGACGCCCATTGCGGCAAGGAATACCGGCGGCTGCGCCTCGGCATCGGCCATCCCGGCGTCAAGGAAATGGTGCAGAACCACGTGCTCGGCGATTTCGCCAAGGCCGACAAGGCCTGGCTCGAACCGCTTCTCGATACGCTGGCCGACAATGCCGACATGCTGGTGCGGAACGAGGATTCGCAGTTGATGAACAAGATCGCGCTGGCGCTCGGCGGCAAGGCCGAGGAGGAGAAGCCGCGCAAGGAGAGCAAGGACGGCGAGAAAAAGCCGGCCGGCCAGTCGCATATCCGCCAGGCCCGCAACAACAACCAGCCGAAGCTGCCGGCCACCGGCCCCATGGCCGAGATGCTGAAGAAGATGTTCGGCAACAAGGGGGAATAGGCCGGTGCCGGACAATCTCGTCATCCGTCCCGCGATGGCCCACGACCTCGGGGGTCTGATTACCCTTTACCAGCATCTCAACTCGGCCGATCCTGCTCTCGAAGGCGCCACGGCCGAGGAACGCTTTTCCGCCATCCTCGCCCAGCCGGGCATGACCGTATTCATCGGCTTTGCCGGCACCCTCGCCGCCGCCACCGTCACGCTGATCATCATACCGAACCTGACGCGGGGCGGCGCCTCTTACGCGCTGCTTGAGAATGTCGTCACCCATGCCGACCATCGTCAGCGCGGCTATGCCGGCGCCGTCATCGGCCACGCGGTGGAAGAGGCCTGGAAGGCCGGCTGCTATAAGGTGATGCTGCTCACCGGCTCGAAAAACCCGGCGACGCTGCGTTTCTACGAGAATTGCGGTTTCCTGCAGGACAAGACCGGCTATCAGATCCGCCGGCCCTGAGCGCAGCTATTCCTCGGGCTCGGTGGTGAACATCAGCGGAAAGCCCATCTCCTTGGCCAGGTCGATGCCTTCCTTGGCCTTGGTCTCGGCAATGTCCTTGGCGCAGACCACGACCACGCAGGACCCGAGCTTGTGCGCCGTCATCATCACCCGATAGCCAGTCTCCTCGCTCATGCGGAAGACGACTTTCAGGATCACGATGACGAATTCGCGCGGCGTATAATCGTCATTGACGAGAATGACCTTGTAGAGCTTCGGCTTGTCCAGCTTCGGCTTCACCTTGGTCTTCTGTTTCAGGGCAACGTCATTGTCACTCATCGGAAAATCCACCCGTTGATGACATGGTCAGGAACCTTCAAAACAACTAATCATTATCGATGACGAATTTTCGACGGTGCGCCGTGGCTGCCGGCCTCGATCGAGAGGGAATTGGCGGTCCGAGTTGAAGCCGGATGTCATTGCGGCCGGCAACAGCGACCGTGCATATGACGAAATCCGCAATACATCGAAACCGCGATCACCCTCGAAAATAGGCCGGCACCGTTCCTTGGGCAAGTGAGCAACGTTAAAAGCTCGCTAAGACTTGACCACATTGCTCCTTTATCCCATAGGCACCAGCAACAAATTCAAGAACAGCAGGTTTTAGCCATGGGCTTCAAATGCGGCATCGTCGGTCTGCCGAACGTCGGCAAATCGACCCTCTTCAACGCGCTCACCAAGACGGCGGCCGCACAGGCGGCCAATTATCCCTTCTGCACCATCGAGCCGAACACCGGCGAAGTCGCCGTGCCCGATCCGCGCATGCGCAAGCTCGCCGACATCGCCAAGTCGAAGGAACTGATCCCGACCCGCATCTCCTTCGTCGATATCGCCGGCCTGGTGCGCGGCGCCTCGAAGGGTGAAGGCCTCGGCAACCAGTTCCTCGCCAATATCCGCGAAGTCGATGCCATCGTGCATGTGCTTCGCTGCTTCGAAGACAGCGACATCACCCACGTCGAGGGGCGCATCAATCCGGTCGCCGATGCCGAGACGATCGAAACCGAGCTGATGCTTGCCGACCTCGAAAGCCTGGAGCGCCGCACCGAGCAGACGCGCAAGCGCGCCACCGGCAAGGACAAGGATTCGATGGCGATGCTGCCGATCATGGAAGCTTCGCTGAAGCTGCTCAACGAGGGCAAGCCGGTGCGCACGCTGCTGTCGACGCTTGCCGCCGATGAAATCGTCATCCTCAAGGGCCTCAACCTGCTCACCTCGCATCCGGTGCTCTATGTCTGCAACGTCGCCGAAAGCGACGCCTCCACCGGCAACGAGTTCACCGCAGCCGTCGCCGCCATGGCGAGGGAACAGGGTGCTGAAACCGTCATCATCTCAGCGGCGATCGAAGCCGAGGTCGCGCAGCTTGCCGAAGAGGAAGCCAAGGAATTCCTCTCCGCCCTCGGCCTCGACGAGGCGGGTCTCGACCGGCTGATCCGCGCCGGTTACAAGCTGCTCGACCTCATCACTTATTTCACCGTCGGCCCGAAGGAGACGCGCGCCTGGACGATCGAGCGCGGCACCAAGGCCCCGCAGGCGGCCGGCGTCATCCATTCGGATTTCGAGCGCGGCTTCATCCGCGCCAACACCATCGCCTATGACGACTACATCAAGTACAACGGCGAAGTCGGCGCCAAGGATGCCGGCAAGGCGCGCGACGAAGGCAAGGAATATGTCGTCCAGGACGGCGACGTCATCCACTTCCGCTTCAACACCTGAATAAACGAGCGCTGCCGCCTCAGCCCGGCGGCAGCCTGTTTGCGATTGCCGGCGGCAGTGCGCGCAGCACCTGCCGCCGAAGCGGCATCCAGCCGGTGCCGATGATCAATACGATCGCGCCGACGATAATCAGCGTCGTGAAAATATAAGTGTCGACCGTGGCGCTTCCCTGCCGGAAGACGCTGAAGATCGCGACGCCGAGAGACAGCAGCCCCGAGGTCACGAAGGCGCGACGGTCGATGACGAGACCGATCAGCATCAGCGCCGCCACCGTCGCGACGACCACGGGTGTCCGCGACGACATGTTCGCGACGTCGAAGATACGGACATCTGCGCCGAACGACAGCAGGGAAACGGTGCTGTAGAGCAGCGCCGGCGCCGCCCCGAGATGCAGCCAGAAAGCGATATCCGAACGGGTCGTCCGCCGCAGCCGGTCGCCGAGATCGAAATAGAGCGCCAGCCCAAACAGTCCGAGTGCGCAGATCAGCCCAACCAGTGCCAGAACGGCGGGATGATCGAGGAAAAACGCCGGATTGCCGCTTGCCCATTGCACCAGCCGCAGAAGCAGGGTGAGGACGAAGGCAAGCGCCGACATGATGGAGAGCGCCAGCGACAGCGGCACGCGGTAGCGGGCGTAATAGGCGCCGAGAATGACCGGGAAGCCGGCGACGAACTGCGTCGCCTCCGCTCCGAAGGATTGAGCGTTCGGCGTCCACGGCGGGAAGAACTGGGACATCAGCAGACATATCCAGCAGAACAGTGCGATCGTCAGGCTGACCGCCGGCAAAGCGAGCCGCTGGCGGCGCACCAGAATTTCCGAAAGCACGATGATGGCAACCGGCACGGCATAAAGCGCCGACAGTCCCCACAGCCCGCAAAGCCCCACGATGACGCCGATGGTGATCAGCACGTCGTGAAACCCGCGCACGAAGCGCGGCGTCTCCGTGTCCGACCAGGCCGGTCCGTCCGCGGCTACCGGCCGCGGCTCGATAACCGCCACGCCGCGCTCGGTCAGGAAGGGCAGAAGCCGTCCGCCCGCCTCCGGTGAAATCAGCCCCTGGCGCGCCGCCTCGTCGAGTATCGACCTCAGATCAGTCATGCCGGTTTCTCTCCCCGGAATCATTGAGCCCGCTTGAATGCTATTGTAAGCACTAGAGCATGATGCCGAAAAGTGTGAGCGGTTTTCGGGCGACATCATGCCCTAACTCTTTAATGTAGAACGGGATTCAGATCTTTAGGTCGAGTCGGCCTAAAATCATCCTGTTCTAGGCGCTGCATATGCGGAGGAGCGAATGCCGGAAGAAAAGCTTGCCTTCGAGGATTTCGAGCCCGGCCGTCGCTTCCCCCTCGGCCCGAAGCTGGTGCTTGCCGAGGAAATCATCGAATTCGCCAGGGAATTCGACCCGCAGCCGATGCATATCGACGAGGCCGCCGGCCGCGCCAGTATCCTTGGCGGGCTTGCCGCCTCCGGCTGGCACACGTCTGCGATGCTGATGCGCATGATGGCCGACAGCTACATCCTGAACGCGTTTTGCGAGGGTGCGCCTGGCATCGATCTCATGGAATGGCGAAAGCCGGTGCTTTCAGGCGATACGCTGCAGGGTCACTCGACCGTGCTCGAAGCGCGGCCGATGCGCTCGCGCCCCGGCATGGGCATCGCGAAATTCCGCCACGTCCTGGAAAATCAGCGCGGCGAACTCGTCTGCCTCTCGGAGAATTCGGTCATGATCCGCATGCGTCCCCCTTCGGAAGAGAGCGACATAAGCTCGGAGCGGCCGGCATGAGAATGTCCGAACTTTACGCCGTCGGCGAGAAGGCCGAGATCGGCAGCTATGCCTTCACCGAGGAAAACATCCTCCATTTTGCCACCCGCTACGATCCGCAGCGTTTTCACATCGACAAGGAAGCCGCGAAAGACACGCTCTTCGGCGGGCTCTGCGCCTCCGGCTGGCACACCACGGCCGCCTGGATGAAGACCTTCCTCGCCTTTTGGGAAAGGCAGAGGATTGCGCTCGCTGAAAAGGGTCAGACGGCGCCGAACCTCGGCCCCTCTCCCGGTTTCCAGAAGCTGCAATGGTTGCGGCCGGTCTTCGTCGGCGACGTCGTGACCTATTCCGTCGCCCTCCTCTCCAGCCGGCCGCTCGCGTCGCGGCCGGGCTGGCACCTCAACACCATTCTGTGCGAAGGCGTCAATCAGAACGGCGATCCCGTCATGCGCTTTGAAAGCGGCGTCCTGGAATTCGACTGACGCCCTCGGAATCGGGCTCAGTGCCCGGAGAATTCGACCAGCGTGTGCACCTTGACGCCGAGCTCTTCCAGCTTCCGACGGCCGCCGAGATCCGGCAGGTCGATGACGAAGCAGGCGCCGACCACCTCCGCGCCGATCTGGCGCAAAAGCTTCGTTGCCCCGACCGCCGTGCCGCCGGTGGCGATCAGGTCGTCGACCAGGATCACCTTCTCGCCGGGCTGGATCGCATCGCGATGCATCTCCATCTCGTCGACGCCATATTCCAGGCTGTAGGCGATGCGCACGGTATCGTGCGGCAGCTTGCCCTTCTTGCGGATCGGCACGAAGCCCGAGGAAAGCTGGTGCGCCACTGCCCCGCCGAGAATGAAGCCGCGTGCCTCCATGCCGGCGATCTTGTCGATCTTCGTGCCCGCATAGGGCTGCACCAGTTCGTCGACCGCCCGGCGGAAAGCGCGCGGGTTGCCGAGCAGCGTGGTGATGTCACGGAAGATGATACCGGGCTTGGGGTAATCGGGAATGGAGCGGATGCTGGCTGCAAGCTCCGAAGTCGTATTGTCCATGGAAAGTCCATATCTGCGAGGGCATGAAACTTAGCGCACCCTATCAACTGCCCGGGGCGTAACCAACAAAAAAGGCGGCCCAAGGCCGCCTTTTGAATGTCGATCGGAAAGCGCTCAATGTTCCTTGTTGGCGTAGACCGAGCGCTTCGTCAGGTAGATCAGCACCGTAAAGATCGCCAGGAAGACCATGACCATGAAGCCGGTGCGCTTGCGCTCTTCGAGATGCGGCTCGGCAGCCCACATCAGGAAGGCGGAGACATCCCTGGAATACTGGTCGACGGTCGCCGGCGCGCCATCGTCATAGGTCACCTGACCATCGGAGAGCGGCTTCGGCATTGCGAGGACGGCGGCAGCATTGAAATAAGGGTTATAATGTCCACCCTGTGGCACCTGGAAACCCGCCGGCGGCTCTTCATAGCCGGTCAGCAGTGCATGGATATAATCCGGGCCGCTTTCCTGATACTGGGTGAAGATGTCGAAAACGAATTGCGGGAAGCCGCGGGTAACGGCGCGGGCCTTGGCGATCAGCGAGAAATCGGGCGGAGCCGCGCCATTGTTGGACGCAGCCGCAGCTTCGGCATTCGGGAAAGGCGACGGGAAGTAATCGGAAGGCACCGCCTTGCGGGTAAACATCTCGCCGCTCGCGTTGGGACCATCCTGGACCTCGTAATTCGCAGCGAAGGCCTTCACCTGCGCGTCGGAATAGCCGAGTTCGCCGAGCATGCGGAAAGGCACGAGCTTCATCGAGTGACAGGCTGCACAGACCTCCGTGTAGACCTTGAGGCCGCGCTGGAGCTGGCCCTTGTCATAGTGGCCGAACGGACCGGCGAAAGACCACTCCTCCTCCTTCGGATGCTTCAACGGATAATGCGGCGTCTCACCTTCCGCGTGATGGGCCGGAGCCGCACCTTCGGCGGGCGCCTCCTCGGCCAGGACAGCGCTGCTGAGACCGGCCACGAGAGCGAGCGAGAGAATGCTTGCAACAAGCGTTTTCATGTTTCTGTTCCCTTCCGTCGCGCGCTTACGCATTGGCCGCTGCACTGGCGGCAGCTGTCTTGTTGCGCTTCTCGAGCACCGCTTCGGTGATCGAGTTCGGGATGCGGCGCGGCGTCTCTACGAGGCCGAGCACCGGCATGGCAACCAGGAAGAAGGCGAAGTAGAGGAGCGTGCAGATCTGCGAGATGATGACGAAGCTCCCTTCCGCCGGCTGAGAGCCGAGCCAGCCGAGGATGATCGCGTTGATCACGAACAGCCAATAGAACAGCTTGTACCAGGGACGGTAGACCGCGGAGCGAACCTTGGAGGTATCGAGCCAGGGCAGGAAGAACAGCACGATGATCGCGCCGAACATGACGAGCACGCCGCCGAGCTTGGAGTCGATCGGGCCGATGTTGAAGGTGATCGAACGCAGCATCGCGTAGAACGGCAGGAAGTACCATTCCGGAACGATGTGGGCCGGCGTCTTCAACGGGTCGGCCGGGATGTAGTTGTCGGCATGGCCGAGGAAGTTCGGCATGTAGAAGACGAAATAGGCGTAGACCAGCAGGAAGACCGAAACGCCGAGCGCATCCTTCATCGTCGCATAGGGCGTGAAGCGCACGGTATCCGTCTTGGTCTTGACCTCGACGCCCGTCGGGTTCGTCTGGCCGGTGACGTGCAGCGCCCAGATGTGAAGGACGACGACGCCGGCGATCATGAAGGGCAGCAGGTAGTGCAGCGAGAAGAACCGGTTCAGCGTCGGCTGTTCGACGGCAAAACCGCCGAGCAGGAACTGCTGGAGCGATTCGCCGATCATCGGGAAGGCCGAGAAGAAGCCGGTGATGACGGTCGCGCCCCAGAAGGACATCTGGCCCCAGGGCAGAACGTAGCCCATGAAGCCGGTCGCCATCATCAGCAGGTAGATGACGACGCCGAGGATCCAGAGGATTTCGCGCGGCGCCTTGTAGGAACCGTAATAGAGGCCACGGGCGATGTGCAGGTAGACGGCGACGAAGAAGAAGGATGCGCCGTTGGCATGCATGTAGCGCAGCAGCCAGCCGTGGTTGACGTCGCGCATGATCTTTTCAACGGAGTTGAAGGCGATCATGGTGTCGGCGGCGTAATGCATGGCGAGCACGATGCCCGTCAGGATCTGCACGACCAGCATGACGGAGAGCATGGCGCCGAAGGTATAGGCATAGTTCAGGTTTCTCGGAACCGGATATGCCACGAAGCTGTCATAGACCATGCGCGGCAGCGGCAGGCGCGCATCGACCCATTTTTCGAAGCCGGTTGATGGTTCGTAGCTGGAATGGCCACTCATGAATCAGTCTCCCCTCAACCGATCTTGATTTTGGTATCGGACACAAATGAAAAGGTCGGAATCGCCAGGTTCTCAGGCGCGGGACCCTTCCGGATGCGGCCGGCCGTATCGTAGACCGAGCCATGGCAGGGACAGAACCAACCATTGTATTCGCCGGCCTGGCCGAGCGGGACGCAGCCGAGATGGGTGCAGGTGCCGATCATGACGATCCAGTTTTCCTTGCCTTCGCCGCCCGAGCGGTCGACGCCCGTTGCCTGAGCCTCGGCAGGAAGGTTTGCATTGCGGGCCACCGGATCCTTGAGGTCCGACAGCGGCACATCGGCTGCCGCCTTGACTTCCTCGGGCGTGCGGTTGCGGATGAAGATCGGCTTGCCGCGCCATTTCACCGTCAAGGACATGCCGGGCTCGAGGCTTGCGACATCCACTTCGATGGAAGCCAGCGCCAGCGTCGACGCGTCCGGGCGCATCTGATCGATGAACGGCCACGCAACCGCAGCGGCGCCGACGGCACCAGCCATACCAGTGGTGAGATAAAGGAAATCACGGCGAGTGGGCTCTGTCGAAGCCTCGCTTGTCGTTTCGTGTTCGCTCACGGCTTAACCATCCTCTGCGCAATTATCGCGGAATTCCGCCCTGCCCCCTCTACCAACGAATCTCTCTGGACACAATTCGGCCATAGATTCCCCGGCAATCCGGCGCGTTCTAAGCTTGATCGCAAATTATGTCCAGCCTTGACAAGGGGATGAGGGCACAATGTCGCGGGAAATTTCGGAGGAATTTTTTAAGGCAAATACCAGCTCGCGATTATGCTGCATTGCAACAAAAAAGCCGGCGTGATAGGCGCATCGGCAGCCAAGCCAGCGAGCCGGACCGAAGCGAATGAGAGACACGATTTTCTGCGTATTCAGCGTGCTGACCACGCTCGTCCTCGCCATCGTCTCGCTGCGCTACGTCACGAATTTCTATCTGCTTTCCTTCTTTTACAGCTTCCAGGTCCATCTCGCTGTGGCCGCAGCGGCCGCCTCCGTTGCGGCCCTCCTCGTCAAGCGGCACTGGTATGCGCTGCTGACGCTCGCCGTATCGCTGGTCCTTGCCGTCCATGGCATCGTCATGGCGCGCGAATTCGTCGAACCCGCCGTCGACGAGAGCCGCCCGGCCCTCTTCCGGCTGATGTCCTTCAACATTGAAAACGATAATTTCGCAAACGGCGCGGCCATTGCCGACATGGTCCTCGCCTCGGGTGCCGACGTCGTCAACATATTGGAAGCCGAGCCGCTGCTGTCCGAACTGCCGCGGCTCCTGAAGACCTACCCTTATTACGTCGGCTGCGGCATCGGCATGGAGCAATGCGATACGCTCGTGCTGTCGAAGCGCCCGCTGATCGAGCCCCGGATCCGCAATCTCGGGCTCCTCTGGCGCAACCGGCTGACGATCTCGACGATCGATTTCGACGGCCGGAAGGTCAATTTTCTCGCCGCGCACCTGACCAAGCCTTATTACGACGAGTTCCACGGCCTGGAAATTGCAGATCTCGCCGAGGTTATTCCCTCCCTGCCGGGACCGCTTGTGCTCGCCGGTGATTTCAACACCTCGATCCTGGCGCCCGACGTGCAGTATCTCATGCGCAGCCAGGGCCTGGGCACGGTGTTGCTGGAACCCGCGACATGGCCGATCGCAGCCGGCCCCTTCGGCATTCCGATCGATCATATCTTCAGCAAAGCGCCCCTGCGGCTGAAATCGGTCCGCCGCATCGAGAACAGCTTCGGATCAAATCATTTTGGCCTCGTGGCGGAATTCGTCGTCGATCCCTGAGCCCTGATCCTCATCGGCGGCGAGGAAGCCGCCGGACTGGCGCGCCCAGAGTTCGGCATAGAGGCCGCCCCGGCGAAGCAGCTCGCCATGGCTGCCCTCCTCGATGATTCGGCCGAGATCGACGACGATCAGCCGGTCGAGCGCAGCGATCGTCGACAGCCGGTGGGCGATCGCCAGCACCGTCTTGCCCTCCATGATCCGATGGAGGTTGGACTGGATCGCTTCTTCCACTTCCGAATCGAGTGCCGAGGTCGCTTCGTCGAGAACCAGGATCGGCGCGTCCTTCAGCATGACGCGGGCAATGGCGATGCGCTGCCGCTGCCCGCCCGAAAGCTTGACGCCGCGCTCGCCGACATGCGCATCGAAGCCTTTGCGGCCCTGCTGATCCTGCAGGCGGGAGATGAAGTCGATGGCTTCGGCGCGCTTGGCCGCCTCGATCAGCCGCTCCTCGCCGGCATCCGGCCGCCCGAAGAGGATATTGTCACGCACCGAACGGTGCAGCAGCGAGGTGTCCTGGCTGACGACGCTGATCTGCGTCCTCAGCGATTCCTGCGTGACGGCCGATATATCCTGCCCGTCGACAAGGATGTGGCCCTCCTGGATGTCGTAGAGGCGCAGCAGCAGGTTCATCAGCGTCGATTTGCCCGCGCCCGAACGGCCGACGATGCCGACCTTTTCGCCGGGGCGGATGGTCAGCGAGAAATTCTCGACGACCGGCAGGTGGCCCTGCCCGTAATGGAAGGAAACATTGTCGAAGCGAATGCCGGGCTGGCGGATCACCAGCGTCTTCGCGTCGGGCCGGTCGACGAGCCCGAGCGGCTGGGAAATCAGCTCCGCGGCATTCTGGATGGTGCCGAGATTGCGCATGATGCCGTTAAACTGCGTCATCAGCCGGCCGAGCAGGAAATTCAGCCTCAGCACCAGCGCCAGCGAGAATGCCACCGCGCCCGAGCTCACCAGCCCGCGCAGCCAGAGATCGACGCTGAGACCCGCCATCGTCACGATCATCAGGCCGGAAAGCAGCGCCATGGACGCCCTTACCCCGGTGATGAACCGCGTGAAGCGCAGCACCGTATCCTGGTAGATGTCGAAGCCCTGCCGCATGTAGCGGTCGCTCTCCTCGTCGCGCGCAAAGAGCTTCAGCGTCTGCATGTTGCTGTAGGAATCGACCATGCGCCCGTTCAGCATCGATCCGGCTTCCGCCGTTTCGCGGGAATGATAACGGATGCGCGGGACGAAATGGCGAGCCAGGAAACCGAAGGCGATGAGCCAGAACAGCACGACGGCGGCGAGCGAAAAATCCAGCCGGGCGACGAGCGCGAGCGTCGTTGCGGCATAAATGCCGACGAACCAGACGCTTTCCATCAGCGAGGTGACGAGATCGCCGGTCGCCTGCCCTGCCGACCAGACCTTGGTGACGATGCGTCCGGAGAAATCGCTCTGAAAGAACGACAATGATTGCCGGGAGACATGGAGATAGGATTGCCAGCGTGCTAGATTGTAGAAGCCGGGCGTAATCACCTGCTGATCGACGAGCGCGATCAGGAAGGCGACGACGAAACGCGCGACGCCAATGAGAGCGAGCATGCCGAACAGCTCGCCGCCATGGGCCGCCAGAAGACCGCTCCAGCCGGCGCCGGGCGTGGTGCTGGCGAGGATATCGACCAGGCGCCCGACGAACCAGAAGAGCGCGGCCTCGATCGCCGCCGATGCGCCGCCGAGAATGAGCATGGCGATGAACGGCATCTTCGCCTGGCCGATATAGAACCAGATGAAGCCGAGCGTTGTGCGCGGCGGCTGGAGTTTGGCGCGTGGACGAAACGGATCGATCCAGGTTTCGAACAGGCGTAGAATGGGGCGCAGGAACATGGAAGCGATATAGGCGGATTGCGAGAAGGGGCAAAGGGAATGAAGAGCGGACGCAACCTTATATTTTGGTAATAAACGATAACATCGGCGGCATCGCCATTGAATGCTCCCGAACCCGTCACAATCTGACGATACGATCGCGCTTCACCGGAGGGAAGGCTCATGGAAACGAAAATGCTCGATGCGCATATTCCGCTTCCGCTTGCAGCAAGGCTGGATGCCCTGGCGCTCGACCTCGCCCTGCCGCGCGACCAGATCGTCATCGAGGCCATCGCCGCCTGGCTCGACACCGAGGAGCGCCGCCGCATCGCCACTTTGCGCACGCTCGCCGCCGCCAACACCATCGTCGTCGTCGAACACGACCGCGTGATCGACTGGGCTGATAGTCTTTGAAATAACGGATGGCGCGGCATCATTGCCGGGGATGTCAATTCCCGCCAAGAATGCCGATAATATCCCGGCGCCCGTGCAGGACACGCAAGATCGTAACCACTTCATTTTCTAAAATATAATAGGCGCGAATATCCTCGAAACCCTGTACGGGCCACGATCTTACGCCGGCCAAATTCGAATTGGCGAATGTCTTCGCGTGCCGGAATTCGGATGTTCCAGAAGACGCGTGAAGGACTGCTCCGCGGCAAGCAGGAATCGCTGACCGAGATCCTCGCCGCCATGCTCCACAAGATAAGAAAACTGCGAGAGAATATCTTCCCGAGCGGCCGGCTTGATAGCAAGCTTCACGGCGATTTCTTCTTGCTTTGCGCAACCAGCAACTGCGCGGCCTCTTTTCTGAGATCGCTCCAGAATGCGGGCGTTGCCTCGATGGCATTGCCTGATGCTAAACCTTCAAGCAGCAAGGCCTCGAGCCGCGCCTCGTTTTCGCGCTCCTGCGCATCACGAACGAGACCGCGGAAATATTCGCTGACGTTGCCATAGCCTTTGCTGGCCATTTGGCTTTCGACAAATGCCTTTAAGCTATCAGGCAATGAGATTGTCACGGTCGCCATGAGAAAATCCTCGTTGAGTTCAGCAAGATAACATATTTTCTTAACTGTTCTCAACTGTTAAGAAGCCCTCCCGCTCTCGCCGGGAGGGCCTCATCTTATTCCGCCGCCTCTTCCGCCTCTTCGGCGTGATCGGAGAGGAAGCCGCCCGACTGGCGGTTCCAGAGGTCGGCGTAGATGCCGCCGCTCTCGATCAGTTCGCCGTGCGAGCCGGCCTCGATGATCCGCCCCTTGTCGAGCACGATCAGCCGGTCCATCTCGGTCAGCGTCGACAGCCGGTGGGCAATCGCGATTACCGTCTTGCCCTCCATCAGGGCGAAGAGGTTTTCCTGGATCGCTGCCTCGACTTCCGAATCGAGCGCCGAGGTCGCCTCGTCGAGCACCAGGATCGGCGCGTCCTTCAGGAAGACGCGGGCGATCGCGATGCGCTGACGCTGGCCGCCGGAGAGCTTGACGCCGCGCTCGCCGACCTGGGCGTCAAGCCCCTGGCGCCCCTGCATGTCGGAGAGCCCCTCGATGAACTCCCAGGCATTGGCGCGTTTTGCGGCTTCGATCACCTCGGCATCGGTCGCCTCCGGCCGACCATAGGCGATGTTGTCGCGGATCGAGCGATGCAGCAGCGAGGTATCCTGCGTCACCACGCCGATCAGCGAGCGCAGGCTCTCCTGCGAGACGCCTGATATATCCTGCCCGTCGATGGTGATGCGGCCGGCCTCCAGGTCATAGAAGCGCAGCAGCAGGTTCATCAGCGTCGTCTTGCCGGCGCCGGAGCGGCCGACCAGGCCCACCTTCTCGCCGGCCTTGATGTCGAGCGACAGGTTGTCGATGACGCCTTTGCTCTTGCCGTAGTGGAAGCGGATGCGGTCGTAATGGATCGCACCCTTCTTCGCCGTCATCGCGGGGGCGCCCGGCTTGTCGATGATGTCGTGCTGCTTGCTCATCATCTCCATGCCGTCATAGACCGTGCCGATATTCTCGAACAGCGCCGAGACTTCCCACATGATCCATTGCGACATGCCGTTGACGCGCATGGCAAGGCCGATGGCGATGGCGATGGCGCCGACCGAAATCGCACCATTCAACCAGAACCAGATCGACAGGCCCGAGACGACGAAGAGCGCCACGCAGTTGTTCAGATAGACGCTGATATGGAAGAGCGTCACCTTGCGCATCTGCTTGTGCACGGTCTGCAGGAACTCGTCCATGCCCTCCCTGGCATAGACCTCCTCGCGGCCCGCATGCGAAAACAGCTTGACGGTCGCGATATTCGTATAGCTGTCGACCACTCGGCCCGTCATCATCGAGCGCGCATCCGCCTGCATCGCCGCGATCTTGCGAAGCCGCGGCACGAAATAGGAGACGATGCCGACATAGATAGCAAGCCAGACGAGGATCGGGATCATCAGCCGCCAGTCGGCCGCCGCAATCACGATGATCATCGTCAGGAAATAGCTGACGACGTAGACGAAGA
Organism: Rhizobium sp. J15; assembly: GCF_002531825.1. GTDB lineage: Bacteria > Pseudomonadota > Alphaproteobacteria > Rhizobiales > Rhizobiaceae > Rhizobium. The sequence continues at coordinate 88,617 of NZ_NWSX01000013.1, forward strand.
CGTCGAGGATCTTCATGACCGTTTCGCGCACGGCAAGCGAGGTCTGCATCACCTTGGTCGCAACACGCCCGGCAAACTCGTTGGCGAAGAATGTCATGCTGTGGCGCAGCAGGAAGCGGTGCATCTGCCAGCGCGCCATCATCGGGTAATTGCCGAGCAGAATCTGGTGCATGATGAGGGAATCGAGCCCGGCCGCCAGCGGCAAGCCCACAAGCACCAGCGCCCCCATCCAGAACAGCTTGTGGCCTTCCGTCTCGATGAACGTGGCCCGATCGGCATTGGTCAACCAGTCGACGATGTCGCCGAGGAACTGGAAGAGCGCCACTTCGCCGACGGCGATCGACGCCGTCAGCACGGCCATCAGGCCAAGCCAGGGTGCTGCCGGCTTGCTGTAATGCCAGCAGAAGGCAAAGAGGCCTTTCGGCGGGGCCACGGGCTCCTCGCTCGGAAAGGGATTGAGTCGCTGTTCGAACCAGCCAAACATGAAAGTGCTCCGAAACGTCAGCGTTTCGGCTCCCGGCCTCGCGCCATCTGGGCGCCATGCAAGCACATATGGGAACCGAACGTTCAAGGGGCGAGGCTGAAACAGCCGCACAATGGATCAAAAGGGAAGTTTTAGAAAGAAGCCCGCTCTAGCGGCGCCATGTCGCCTTGATCGGCATCACGACGGGAAAGCGCATAATGAGCAAAATATTCATGTGGCCCTCCCTGCTGACGATTGAAGCCGTGTTTGCATAACGCGAAAAACGTGAAATTTCCAGCCCTATACTGGCCGAAATCGATCGTTTCCGGCCGAACCACGCCCTGTTGCTTCGAAATCACGGTTGTATTAGGCCTCCGGCGTCGAAACGAACAGGCGGCGCCCGAATGACGAACCTCAGACTGGCACTCTACCAGCCGGACATTCCGGGCAATACCGGCACGATCCTGCGCCTTGCCGCCTGCCTCGGCTTTGCGGTCGACCTGATCGAGCCTGCCGGCTTCGACGTCTCCGACCGCAACCTGAAACGATCGGGCATGGATTATATCGCCGCCGCCGCGCTGACCCGCCATGTCAGCTGGGACCGCTTCGAAGCCTGGCGCGCCACCACCGGCCGCCGCCTGATCCTCGCCTCGACCAAGGCCGCCGATCGCTACACCGACTTCGCCTTCCGCGACGACGACATCCTGCTTTTCGGGCGCGAGAGCGCCGGCGTGCCGGATCACGTGCATGAGAAAGCCGAGGCCCGCATCCTCATTCCGATGGTCGAGGGCCAGCGCTCGATCAACGTCGCCGTCTCGGCAGCCATGATCGTCGGCGAGGCGATGCGCCAGACCGTCTGGGCTTGATCGCCGCCCGCCTGGATTGCCGAATAGCTGGGAACTGTCGGAAATCGACATTGTCAATCGATCAAACCGGCGTATATTTATTAGCCGGACAACCAAAAATCTCGCCCGATCTTCACAGTTTCAACGACTTGCGAAGATTAGATCTCCGGCCAATGCCCCTCTAGTCTGACGAAAGCGGAATAAAAACAAGAAAATGGATTCCACGATCATCATGATCAACCTGTTCGGCGCCGTGGCACTGCTGCTGTTCGGCCTCGCGCAGATAAAGGACGGGGTGTCCAGAGCCTTCGGCGCCCGGTTGAGAACGGGGCTCGCGACCGGCACGCGGGGCAGCCTTCGCTCATTCCTGTCGGGGCTGGTGGCGACCGTCGCGCTGCAGAGTTCGACGGCAACGGCGCTGATGACCGCCTCCTTCGTCGAACGTGATCTGATCAAGCCGCGCATGGCGCAGATCGTCCTGCTCGGCGCCAATGTCGGCACGGCGATCACCGCCTGGATCGTCGCCACCGGCATCGAATGGCTCTCCCCGCTGCTGATCCTCTCCGGCATCGTGCTTTACCGCAGCCGTTCCAGCACCCGCCAGGGCGGCGGCGCGGCGCTGATCGGCATCGGGCTGATGCTGCTGTCGCTGCATCTCCTCAGCCTTGCGACCGAACCGATGCGCGCCTCTCCCGCACTTGCCGCCTTCATCGGCCTGCTGGACGGCGCCCTGCCCGTGGCGCTCCTCTTTTCGGCAGCGCTCGCCTTCGTCTCGTCATCGAGCCTGGCAGTGGTGGTGCTCATCCTGTCGCTCGCCTCGGCCGGCCTGATCTCCGCCGAACTCGTCATCGTGCTCGTGCTCGGCGCCAATCTCGGCGGCGCGATCCCCCCTGTCGTCGCGACCATGTCCGGCCCGGCCTCGGCACGGCGCGTCACGCTCGGCAATCTCGCCGTCCGCACGCTCGGCTGCCTCATCGCCCTGCCGCTCGCGGGCTATGGCGCGGAAATCATCGAGATGCTGCCATTCGGGCCGTCGAAGCTGCCCGTCGATGCGCATCTGCTCTTCAACCTTCTGCTCGCCGCGCTCGCCTGGCCCTTCTCGAGATCGCTCGCTGCCCTGATGACCCGGCTGGTCCCCGACCAGGCCGAACCGGACACCGCCCCGAAATATCTCGACGCCCACGAACTTTCGACACCGGTCATCGCCCTTGCCAGCGCCACCCGCGAAGTGCTCGGCATCGGCGATCTGATCGAGCGCATGCTGATCCGGGTTTCCGAAGCGTTCGAACGCAACGACGCATCCAAGCTTGCCGAGATCACGGCTCTCGAAGAGCGAGTGGATCGGCTGCAGCAGGCGGTCAAGGTCTATCTCTCGAAGCTCGGCCGCGAAGGCCTCAGCGACGAAAACGCCCGCCGCTCCATCGTCGTCATCGACTACGCCATCAATCTCGAACATATGGGCGACATCATCGAAAAGGGACTGCTGGAGCAGGTCAGGAAGAAGATCGCCCTCGGCCTCAGATTTTCCGACGACGGCCATCAGGAACTGCGCAAGCTTTTCGACCTGACGATCGACAATCTGCACGTCGCCCAGACGATCTTCGTCACCCGCGATTTCAATCTCGCGCGCCAGATGATGGAAATAAAGGTCGAGGTGCGCCGGATGGAGAAGCAGTCCGCCGAGCGCCATCTCGAACGCCTGCGCGACGGCCGCACCGACAGCCTGCAGACGAGTTCGCTGCATCTCGACATGCTGCGCGATCTCAAGCGCATCAACGCCCATATCGTCTCGGTGGCGCATCCGATCATGGATGAAAACGGCCTGCTGATCGAAAGCCGCGTGCGGACTGCCGTGGAGTGACGGTCAATCTGCCGAAGGCAGGCGGCGCATGGTGAATTCGATCTGGTCGCCCTCGAGCTGGCGCCAGCTTTCCACCTCGGTCCAATAAGCGGCTTTCGGATATTCGTCGAACCATTCGCGCGCCTTGGCGCGGGCGTCGATGAGGCCGAGGCAATATGTCTCACGCACGAAATGGTCCTTCTTGCGGGCAGAATTTTCCGCCCGGTGTTTCGCCATTCTGCGCTTCAGGCCGTCGAAGGACGGAGGTCCTGGAATTTTTGCCATCAAACCTACCTCTTCGGAAAAGGTAGTATCGAAATACTTGATTTGCGAGTCGAATCTTGGTGCCGGGCCGCGGCCCGTCTCGGCTTGGCGAGAGGCGCCGCCACCTGCTAGATGTGGCGGGCAATCTAGAATGAGCGAGTCGCCCTGACGGATGCCGACCGCTGGAGGCGTGACATGGAAAGACCGGAACTGCCGATCGGCTTGCCTGACGATATCGAGGAAAAGAAGGAAGCCGCCCGCAAGTGGTTCGAAGGCCTGCGCGATACGATCTGCGCCTCCTTCGAAGCGCTCGAAGACGAGCTGGAAGGTCCGCTTTCCGATCAGGAGCCCGGCCGCTTCGTCGCCAAGGATTGGTCGCGCGAAAACGGCGCCGGCGGCGGTGGCCGCATGTCGATGATGGAAGGCCGCGTCTTCGAAAAGGTCGGCGTCCATACCTCCACCGTCCACGGCGAATTCTCCCCGGATTTTCGCGCCCAGATCCCGGGCGCCAAGGAGGATCCGCGGTTCTGGGCCTCCGGCATCTCGCTGATCGCCCATCCCGTCAATCCCAACGTGCCGGCGGTGCATATGAACACCCGCATGGTGGTCACCACGAGCCGCTGGTTCGGCGGCGGGGCCGACCTGACGCCGGTGCTGTCGCGCCGCCGCACGCAGGAGGACGAGGACAGCCAGCTCTTCCACAAGGCCATGGAGATCGCCTGCCGGAACCATGCCGTCGCCGACTACGATGCCTACAAGGCCTGGTGCGACGACTATTTCTTCCTGAAGCACCGCAACGAGCCCCGCGGCATCGGCGGCATCTTCTACGACTGGCTGCATTCGAGCGAGGAAGCCGGCGGCTGGAACGCCGATTTCGCCTTCACGCGTGATGTCGGCCGGGCCTTTGCCATGGTCTATCCGAAAATCGTCCGTTCCAACTTCAACAAGCTGTGGACGGAGGCCGATCGGGACGAACAATTGATCCGCCGCGGCCGATACGTCGAATTCAATCTGCTGTATGATCGCGGCACGATTTTCGGCCTGAAGACCGGCGGCAACGTGGAATCCATTCTGTCCTCGCTGCCTCCCGTCGTACGTTGGCCGTGAGACTGTGAGATCTCGTCGATAAATTCGAACCGAGGGTCCTTCATAAAAATTCAGTGAGTCCTAACTTTATATGTACGTGCGTAACAATCGGAGGAGGATTGTCATGACGACACAAAGCGGCTCGCCTGCGTCCACGGATGTCCAGGAAACATTCCGTGCCATCGACACGCCTGAATTCCTGATACGCATCGCCGAGAAACTGCGGGCCAAGAGTGGCTCGGATCTGCCGCTCTCCTGCTTCATCGAGCAGGTCAAGCTGCAACTGGCCGGCGGAAAGTCGCCGGAGGAGCTGCAGACCGAAGCAGCCAACTGCAACACGCCCGGCCATCTCTCGGAAACTTACAAAGCCTGGGCGATGCCCGACTGAAAGACCTTCTCCGGTCGTCAGCCTATGCCGGCCGGAACCTTCTCTTCCCACATACATTCATCAATCGCGTGAAAGCGCGATGGCCGTTGTGTTTCAGACAGAGGAGAAAACCATGCGACTTTTCGAATGCGGCACGCTCGTTCCCGGCTGCGCCTGGCACACCCGGGCGGATAATGACGCAGAAGTGGTCCGCCGCGCCGTCGAGCATCTGAAGACCGCTCACGGCGAAACGACCATACGCGAAAACATGGTTGACAACATCAAGGCCCGAATCCGCGACGAAGCGACCGCCGCCTGACGGCTGTGGCGAAGTCTAAAGCGTGTCGCGCAAAAGTGTGCGCGGTTTTGCGATAACGACACGCGTAAAAACAAAGACCTAAAGCGCGGAGCGAATCTGAAAGATCGCGACGTGCTTTAGCATCCACGACGATAGCAGCGCCGCGTCCACCGGACGCGACGCCGGGTCGTCTATTGCACGCGTTCCTGCAGCCTCGCGAGCAAGGCTGCTCGATCGGAAGCGAAATTCTCCTCCACCCACTGGTTTTCCAGGCTGCCAAGCAGTTCGCCGACGCGCGGGCCGGATGGAATGCCCACAGCGATCACATCAGCGCCATTCACGGGAAACTGCGGCTTCTTCCACGTCATGGCCTGATCCAGGAGCTTGCCGAGCCGCGCCGAGCGCGCCATTTCGCCGAGATCGCCCTCGGCCTTCCCGCGTGCGACGCCAAGCGCCAGCTTCAGGCGCGTCGTGATGCCGTCCGCGCCGTTGCGGTAGAGCAGCCGCTCGAAGGCGGCCGACGAGATTTCGTCGTTGACCGGCGCCGCCATCGCCCAGTTCTTGAGAGTGGCCGCTTCCGCATTCGAGAGCCTCAGCCGGGCCGCAAGCGCCTCCAGCCGCACCGCGTCGGGCGGCACGATCGCCGCAAGGCGTAGCAGCGGATCGGGCGTCCAGCCGAGCGCCTTTTCGGTTGCGACCAGCGAAGGGATCGCATCGATCCCCCATTTTTCGGTTTCCGGCAGGATTTCCGTCAGGACCGCCACCTGGCGCATCCAGAGCAGCGCCCGGCCGGGGTCGTCGGCGCTAAGCAGCTTTCTGAGTTCCGACCAGACGCGTTCGGCCGACAGCGTCTTCAGTTTCGAGCGCGCCGCAGCACAGGCCTTCAAACCTTCGGCATCCGGCCGTCCGGAACCGTAATAGGCAAAGAAACGGAAGAAGCGCAGGATGCGCAGATGATCCTCGGCGATCCGCGTTGCGGCATCGCCGATGAAGCGGATGTTGCGTCTTTCGATATCGGCAAGCCCGCCGATGAGATCCACCACCTCGCCCTTGGCATCGGCATAAAGCGCGTTGATCGTCAGGTCCCGCCTCTCCGCATCGGCCTTCCAGTCGGTGCTGAAGGCGACCTTGGCATGGCGTCCGTCGGTCTCGACGTCGGTGCGTAGCGTGGTCACCTCGAAAGGCTTGCCGTCGATCACGAGCGTCACCGTTCCATGCTGCAGGCCTGTCGGCACCGCCTTGATGCCGGCTGCCGCCGCCCGCTCGATCACGATCTCGGGCGTCAGCGTCGTGGCGATGTCGATGTCGCTGACCGGCAGCCCCATCAGGCTGTTGCGCACCGCGCCGCCCACCACGCGAGCTTCCCCGCCCTCGGCCCCGTCATCGGCGTTCAGAAACGCGAGGATGCGGCCGAGCGCCGGATCGCGGAACCATGCTTGGTCGGCAATGCCGGTCATGCATAAAGCCTTTCATAGAGCGTGCGGACGATGCCGGCGGTGATGCCCCAGATCATCCTGGTTTCATAGGGCATGCGGTAGAAATGCCGGTCGATGCCGTCGATGACGCGCCTGTCGCGGCTGTGATTGACCGGGTTCATCAGGAAGGAAAGCGGCACTTCGAACACGTCGTCCACCTCGGCCGGATTCAGCCTGAGCGCAAAGCCCCGCTTGACGACCCCGAGCACCGGCGTGATGCGGAAACCGGTCGAGGCGAGATAGTTCGGCAGCCGGCCGACCGTCTCGACGAAGGAGCCGGCAAGACCGATCTCCTCCTCCGTCTCGCGGATCGCGGCCATTTCGGGCGAGATATCGGCCGGATCGATCGAACCGCCGGGAAAGGCGATCTGGCCGGAATGCTTGCGCAGCGTCGCCGTGCGCTTGGTGAAGATCACCCGCGCTTCCTCGCCGTCGTCGACGACGGGCACGAGCACCGCCGCATCACGCAGCTTGAAGGTCGCCACCTCGGCCACGATGTCGGGATTGAGTACATGGTCGCCATGATCGCGCCAGGCGTGATCCACCGGCCCGCCATTCTGGTTGAGCGCGCGGCGGCGGAATTCAGCTGCGGAAAACAGCGGATGACGTTGGGTGATCGCATCATTCATCGGGAAAGCGCATCCAGTTCTTCGGCAGGCATGACGGGAAAGACCTCGCCGGCGGAGCGGACCGCAAACATCGCCTGCCCCTCCACGTCGATGATCTCGCCGAGTGCCGCCAGTTCATACATCACCGCGCGTGACACCAGCGCCTCCAGCCGCCCGCGCACATGCAGATAGGGTTTCAGTTCGGCATTGCCGCCCGCAATTACAAAGCGCAGCCGATGCTCTCCTCCCGCCTCCACGACATCGCCGACATTGGTGCGGAACGTCAGCACCTGGCCGCCCTCCCGCACCGTCACGCTCATCTCCACGGCGATGAAGGGCGCGTCAGCGACCCTGATCCCGACCTTTTCCACAGGAGTTACGAGATAGGTCTTTTCGTCCTCGTCCTTGCGCAGAACCGTCGAAAACAGCCGCACGAGCGCCGGCCGGCCGATCGGCGTGCCCATGTAGAACCAGGTGCCGTCGGCCCTGATCTCCATGTCGATATCGCCGCAGAAAGGCGGATTCCACCGCTCGACCGGCGGAAGCCCACGTTTTTTGCCGCTGTTTTCCTCGGACGCGCGCGAAATCAGCGCGGCAAGCCCCGCTGCATCCGCCTGTCCGCTGATTTCCTCGGCTGCCATTCTTCCGTCCCGGTTTGTCCTTAACGAAGTGAAGTCACGAGATAGTCATTCGTAACGAACTTGTCAGCCCGTCGCATCTCCATAACTCTATCGAGTATGAGGCAGATGTATAAATCCGCCGATTCGCTGCCGAATGATTTCAGCCGTTGGAGATGCCTATGGGTATAATGAAGACCGAAGCCAGCCTCGATGAAAAGGCGATTGTCGCCGCCGCCGAGAAGGCGCTCTCCGATATTGCCGCTATCCGCGGGGAAGTCTCGAAAGTGATCTTCGGTCAGGAAAGCGTCGTCGAGAACACCATTCTCGCGGTGCTCTCCGGCGGCCATGCCCTGCTCGTCGGCGTCCCCGGCCTTGCCAAGACCAGGCTGGTGACGACGCTCGGCGAAGTGCTCGGCCTTGCCGCCAACCGCATTCAGTTCACGCCCGACCTGATGCCTTCGGATATTCTCGGCTCCGAAGTGATGGATCAGGACGATAGTGGCCGCCGCTCCTTCCGTTTCGTCAAAGGCCCCGTCTTCGCCCAGCTGCTGATGGCCGACGAGATCAACCGCGCCTCGCCGCGCACCCAGTCGGCGCTCCTGCAATCCATGCAGGAATATCATATCACCATCGCCGGCCAGCGCTACGATCTTCCCGCACCCTTCCATGTGCTCGCCACCCAGAACCCGCTGGAGCAGGAAGGCACCTATCCCCTGCCCGAAGCCCAGCTCGACCGCTTCCTGCTGCAGGTCGACGTCAACTATCCCGAACTCGCCGCCGAGCGCCAGATCCTGCTCGAGACGACGGGCCTCGGCGAAACCAGGCCGGAAGCCATCATCGATGCGCAGCGGCTGATCGAGATCCAGACGCTCGTGCGCCAGATGCCGGTGAGCGAGACCGTCGTCGACGCCATCCTTTCGCTGGTGCGCTCCGCCCGCCCCGGCCAGGGCAATGCTTCGACCGACAAGAACGTCGCCTGGGGTCCCGGCCCCCGCGCCGGCCAGGCGATGATGCTCTGCGCCCGTGCCCGCGCGCTCTACGAAGGCCGTCTCGCCCCGTCTCTCGACGATGTCTTCGCGCTTGCCGAACCCATTCTCCAGCACCGCATGGCTTTGACCTTTGCCGCCCGCGCCGAAGGCATGTCGGTGCGCGACGTCATCGCCGGACTGGTCAAGCAGGCAAAGGGATAAGGAAGCCGGACGCGTGGCATCTATCGGACAGATCGTCAACCCGACGTCAGGCAGCGATGCCCTTTCCCGCGCACGGCAGCGCGCCGCCCTGATGCCGGATTGCCTGGTGGAAGCCAAGCGCATCGCCAATACCGTGATCGCCGGCTGGCATGGCCGGCGCAAACGCGGCATCGGCGAGAATTTCTGGCAGTTCCGTCCCTATGCCGAAGGCGAAAGCCTGTCGCGCATCGACTGGCGCCGCTCCGCCCGCGACGACCATACCTACGTGCGCGAGCGCGAATGGGAGGCGGCGCACACGATCTGGCTCTGGTGCGACATGTCGCCCTCGATGATGTACAAGTCGAGCTACGGCAGCGTCTCCAAGGAAAGCCGCGCGCTGGTCGTCATGCTGGCGCTGGCCGAAATACTCTCCCGCTCGGGCGAGCGCATCGGCTGCCCCGGCATCATGGAACCTGCCTCCACGCGCAACGCCGCCGAGCGGCTGGCATCGGCCCTCCTGCATGCGCCGCTGACCGGCGGCCTGCCGGAAACGGCGATGATCCGCGGCTGGAGCGATCTCGTGCTGATCGGCGATTTCCTCGATGATGCGCCTGCGATCATGGAGCGCCTCGGCCCGCTTGCCCGCCGCGGCCTGCGCGGCCACGTGGTCGAGATCGCAGATCCGGCCGAAGAGATCTTCCCCTATAGCGGCCGCACCGAATTCACCGATCCGGAGACCGGCGCCAAGCTGATCTCCGGCCGCGCCGAACATATCCGCGATGCCTATCGCAACGCCTACCTCGTCCGCAGGGAGAGCCTCGGCCAGTCGCTGCGCCATCTCGGCTGGACCTTCACGACCCACCGCACCGATCATCTTGCCTCCGAAGCGCTGGTCGCGGTGCACATGTATCTGTCCGGCATGCCGGCCAAGGCGACGCATGGAGGGCAGCTGTGAACGCCCTTCCCTTCGCTTTCGCCTATCCCGCCATTCTCGGCGCTCTGATCGCCCTGCCGGTCATCTGGTGGCTGCTGCGGTTGACGCCGCCGCGCCCGAAGAGCGAGGTCTTCCCGCCGCTGAAGATCCTCGCCTCCGTGTTGAAGCGCGAGGAGACGCCGGCCCAAAGTCCCTGGTGGCTGACCCTGCTGCGCATGCTGCTTGCCGCCGTCATCATCCTTGCGATCGCCGATCCGGTCTTCAATCCGCGCACCAATTCGCTCGCATCGGGCGGTCCGCTCGTGCTCTTCGTCGACAACAGCTGGGCGGCGGCGCCCGATTGGGAACGCCGCATCCAGACCGCCGACGCGCTGGTGGACGATGCCGAATCCGCCGGCGTGCCCGTCTCGATCGCCTTTACCGCCGATCCGGCCAATGATGCCGTGCCCGGCACGGCAGCGGCGGCGCGAGACAAGCTGCACGCCGCCGAGCCGCGCCCGCTGGTGCCGGACCGCGAACGCGCCTTCCAGGCGCTGCGCGGCGCCCTGAACGGCGTCAAGCCCGGCACCCTCGCCTTCCTGACCGACGGTGCCACCGCCAGGGACGACGATGCGATCGTGCGCAGGCTCGCCGAACTCCAGCCCGCCGACCTCCGGCTGATCGAGGGCGATGCCTCGAAGACGGTCGCCGTCACCGCGGCCAACAATGCGGCCGACGCCATGACAGTCAAGGTTACCCGGCTCGACAGTTCGCGCCCCGCATCCGTGGCGCTCAACGCCGTCGACGCCCAGGGCCGTTCCATCGCCAATGGCAGGGTGGATTTCCGTCCCGGCCAGAGCGTGGCGACAAGTTCGATCACCGCTCCCTTCGAGATGCGCAACGATTTCGCCCGGGTCAGCGTCGACAATGGTGCAACGGCCGGCGCCGTGCACCTTCTCGACGACGCCTTCAAGCGCCGCCGCGTCGTCCTGCTGGCCGGCACCGGCGCCGATGAATTCCAGCCGCTGCTCTCGCCGCTCTATTACATCCAGCGGGCGTTGCAGCCCTATGCGGATCTGATCCAGCCGACCGATTCCGATCTTGCCGTCGCGATACCGAAGCTTCTCGCCAGCAATCCCTCCATCATCATCATGGCCGATATCGGCCGGCTGCCGGAGGAGACCTACGAACCTCTGACGCGCTGGATATCGAATGGCGGCATGCTCCTGCGTTTCGCCGGTCCGCGCATGGCGGCCGTCCCCGCCGACGATCCGCTGATCCCGGTCATCCTGCGCCAGGGAGAACGGGCGCTGGGCGGCACATTGTCCTGGAGCGAGCCGCAGTCGCTGGCCGAATTTCCGAATTTCGGGCCTTTCGCCGGCATAGCCCGCCCGGCGGACGTCGTCGTCAAGCGGCAGGTGCTGGCCGAACCGACGCCCGATCTTGCCGAACGCACCTGGGCAAGCCTCGCCGACGGCACGCCGCTCGTCACGATGAAGCAGCTCTCCTCCGGCCAGATCGTCCTCTTCCACGTCACCGCCGAAGCGACCTGGTCCGATCTGCCGATCTCCGGCACCTTCGTCGACATGCTGCGCCATCTCCTGCAGATATCGCGCTCCGGCGGCGTGACCTCGGAAGCGCGCGGCAATGCCCGTGTTTCCGAAACCCTGCCGCCCTACCGCATGCTGACGGCTAAAGGCACGCTCGTCTCGGAAACGGGCTCGGCGCGGCCACTCATTCCCAAGGCCGGCGCCGAACCGACGGCAAATTTCGACAACCCGCCCGGGCTCTACGGTTCGGAAGACGGCTTCACCTCCCTCAACGTTCTGCCCGAGGAGGCCGAACTGAAACCGCTCGACACGACAGGCACCAATGCCGTGCGCGAAGGCCTGATCGGCGGTGAGAGCTGGTCGGCGAAGCCCGCGCTTTTCCTCCTCGCCTTTCTGCTGCTTCTGGCAGACAGCCTGATCGTCCTCTTCATGAACGGCGCCTTCTCACGCTCGCGCCCGGCCGTGCGCACGGCGGCGATGCTCGCGGTTGCCATCGGCGCCGGCTTCTTCATGCAGCTCGGCACCTCGCATGCCAACGACACAAGGCCCGGCGACGACCTCGTGCTGGAGAGGCTGGACAACACCCATCTCGCCTATGTCGTCACCGGCGAGCAGGAGGTGGACGATATCTCGGAGCGCGGCCTCGAGGGTCTCACCCAGTTCCTGACCTTCCGCACGACGCTGGAACCGGCGCCGCCGGTCGGCCTCGACCTCACCAAGGACGAACTCGCCTTCTATCCGATCATCTACTGGCCGATTTCGGCGACGGCGCCGATGCCCTCCTCGGCCGCGATCAGCCGCATCGACGCCTATATGCGCAACGGTGGGACCGTGCTTTTCGATACGCGCGATCAGATCAGCGCCTTGGACAATGCCGGCAATGTCAGCGCCAACGGCCAGCGGCTGCAGGAAATCCTCGGTAATCTCGACATTCCGCCGCTGGAGCCGGTGCCATCGGATCACGTGCTGACGAAATCCTTCTATCTGCTGTCGAGCTTCCCCGGCCGCTATACCGGCAGCCCCCTCTGGATCGAAGCCAGGCAGGGCGGGCGCGAAGCGACCGAAAAATCGGCCGCGACGGCCGACGGCGTTTCGCCGATCCTGATCACCGGCAATGATTTCGCCGGCGCCTGGGCGATCGACGCGAACGGCACGCCGATGCTGCCGACCGTGCCGTCGGACGAAATGCAGCGCGAATATGCCTACCGCTCCGGCGTCAACATCATGATGTACATGCTGACGGGCAACTACAAGACCGACCAGGTTCATGTTCCCGACCTCCTCGAACGGCTGGGGCAATGAGATGACGTTCGATTTTTCGCCCTTCCTGCCCTGGCCGATCCTGGCCGCACTGGCCGGCCTCAGCGCGCTCATCGCCGCCTTCGCGATCTGGCGCGGTGTCCGCGGCGCCTGGATCAGGACGCTGGCGGCGGCCGCCCTGCTGACGGCCCTTGCCAATCCCGTGCTCCTGCAGGAGGACCGCGATCAGCTGTCGACGATCGTCCCCGTCATCGTCGACCGCAGCCAGAGCCAGCAGACGCCCGACCGCGTAGAGATGACCGACGAGGCGCTTGCGGCCCTGAAGGAACAGCTCGCCCGCTTTCCCCAGATCGAGCCGCGTTTCATCGATGTCGAAGGCGACGTCAATTCGGACGTGCCTTCCACGCGCCTCTTCGATGCGCTGGCCGCCAACATCGCCGATGTCCCGCCTTCGCGCGTCGGCGGCGCCATCATGCTGACCGATGGCGAGGTCCATGATGTCCCGGCCGCCAATCAGGCGCTCGGCTTCGATGCGCCGATCCATGGCCTGGTGACCGGCAAGGCCAACGAATTCGACCGCCGCATCGAAGTCATCAAGGGACCGCGCTTCGGCATCGTCAATGAGGAACAGCAGGTCATTCTACGCGTCTTCGACGATGGCCCGAGCCCCGGCGGCACCGCCGATGTCACGGTGAAGCTGAACGGCAATGAGATCGCCACCCTGCGGGCGACGCCCGGCCAGGATACGCCCTTCTCCTTCAAGGTGCCGGGCGGCGGCAGCAATGTGCTCGAATTCTCGGTCGCCGAGCTTCCCGGCGAAGTCACCGCCGCCAACAACCGCGCCGTCCACGTCATCGACGGCATCCGCCAGAACCTGCGCGTCCTGCTCGTCTCCGGCGAGCCGCATGCCGGCGAGCGCGCCTGGCGCAACCTGCTGAAATCCGACGCCTCGGTCGATCTCGTCCACTTCACCATCCTGCGTCCGCCGGAAAAGCAGGACGGCACGCCGATCAACGAGCTGTCGCTGATCGCCTTCCCGACGCGCGAACTCTTCGTCGACAAGATCAAGGATTTCGACCTGATCATCTTCGACCGCTACCAGCATCGCGGCGTGCTGCCGCTGCTCTATTACGACAACATCGCGCAATATGTCGAAAACGGCGGCGCGCTGCTGATCGCCGCCGGCCCCGAACATGCCGGCCCCGATTCCATCGCGATGACGCCGCTTTCCACGGTGCTGCCGGCCATGCCCACCGGCCAGATGATCGAGAAGGCCTTCTATCCCCGCCTCTCCGACGAAGGCCGCAAGCATCCCGTCACGCGCGGCCTGGACGGCTCGGGCGAGGACCCGCCGCATTGGGGCCGCTGGTTCCGCAGCGTCGACGTCGAGAAGCCGGAAGGCGAGACGATCATGCTCGGCGCCGACAGCCATCCGCTGCTGGTCCTGAACCGCTCCGGCCAGGGCCGCGTCGCCATGCTGCTTTCCGACCAGGGCTGGCTCTGGGCGCGCGGCTTCGAAGGCGGCGGTCCGAACGTCTCGCTCTATCGCCGGATCGCCCACTGGCTGATGAAGGAACCGGCGCTCGAGGAAGAAGCGCTGACGGCGCGCGCCTCCGGCCGCACGCTTGAAGTCACCCGCCAGACGATCGGCGACAATCCGGGCAACGCCACCGTGCGTTACCCCTCCGGCAAGACCGAAACCCTGCCGCTCACCCAGACCGAACCCGGCCTCTACAAGGCCGAGAAGAGGATGGACGAGATCGGCCTCTTCGAGATCCAGAACGGCAGGCTGTCGACGCTCGTCCATATCGGCGCGGTCGATGCCCCGGAATTCAAGGCGATGATCTCGACGACGGATGTGCTGCAGCCGGTCGCCGACAGGAGCAAGGGTCTCGTGACCCGCGTCGCCAGCGACAGCGGCGCGGTCAGCGTGCCGCCGATCCTGCCGGTGCGCGGCCAGGTCCGCGTCTCCGACAGCGATCGCATGATGATCCGCATGACCAGCGAGACGGTTCTGAAGGGCATCAACACGCTGCCGCTCTTTGCCGGCTTCGCCGGCGTCGGCATCCTGCTGCTCGCCTTCGGCGCCATGTGGTGGCGCGAAGGAAGGTAATCACATGCCGGAGTTCGAGCTCACCGCGTCGCCCTCACCAGAGGAATTGGCGGCGATCACCGATGCGCTCACGGCCTTCAACACAGGCGATGTCGGCCCCGCGGATCGCCGGCCGCTCGCCGTCCTCATCCGCGATACCGACGGCAAGGTGACCGGCGGCCTGTCGGGCTTTACCGCCTGGGGCTGGCTCTTTATCCAGATGCTCTATATTCCCGATACGCTGCGCGGGACCGGTCTCGCGGGCAGGATTCTCGCAAAGGCGGAAGAAGAGGCGAAAGCCCGCGGCTGCCGCGGCGCCTGGATCGATACCTTCAACCCGCAGGCTCTCGGCGCCTATCTGCGCCAGGGTTACGAAGTCTTCGGCGAACTCGCGGATTTTCCGGAAGGCCGCACGCGCAGCTTTCTCAGGAAAAACCTGTAGGCTTCATCACTCGCGCCAGGCAATCGTGCCCGTCAGCCGCTCATGCACGCCCTCGGCGATCGGAACGACGAGCACGCGGCCGGGATCGACCGGTCCGGGAAAGGCAAGCGCGTTATAGCTCACCTTCTCGAAGCCGAGCGGGCCGTAATAGGGCGGATCGCCGACCAGGATGACGGCTTCCGAGCCCTTGCGCCTTGCCGCTTCCACCGCAATCCGCACGAGTTCGCGGCCGATGCCTATATTCTTGTGCGAGGGCCGGACGGCGAGCGGCCCGAGCAGATGTCCCTTTACCGTGCCGGCGAGCACCGGCGTCATCCGCACGGAGGCGATCGTCTCGCCATTGTCGGTGCAGATGAAGGACAGCGACATATCATGCGGCCCCTGCTCGCGGATGCGCGCGGCGGCACGCGTGAAGCGGCCCGGACCGAAGGCTTCTTCGTTGATGTGTTCGATGGCGGCGTCATGAGACGCGTCTTCAGTGAGATAGACGAGATCGTGCTTGTACATGATGACAGAAACCGGATGGACAGATTGATGGGTCTCGAACACGCCCTGGGCGTTCGGGAGCATCAGCGTCGTCGCGGGTTTCTGGAAATGAACATCAGGCAGGAGTCTCTCAAATCGTGAAAAGGCCGATAGCAGGAAAAATTTCCGCCGTCCAACGCAAAATGCACACGGCAGCACACCGAATTATGCAGCCGCGTGGACGACGTGACGCACTGTTCAATCTTTACCGCCTGCAAAGCCCCGCTATCTCAGCTAACTTCGGCCCCAACGCAATTTAGGGAATGAAGATCATGGGAATGCTGATGGACGGCGTCTGGCATGACGTCTGGTACGACACGAAGGAGAGCAAGGGTCAATTCAAGCGGCAGCCCTCGCAGTTCCGCAACTGGGTGACGCCGGACGGTTCGGCCGGTCCTTCCGGAGGCGGCGGCTTCAAGGCCGAGGCCGGACGCTACCATCTCTATGTCTCGCTCGCCTGCCCCTGGGCACATCGCACGTTGATCTTCCGCAAGCTGAAGAAGCTTGAGGAGCTTATTTCGGTTTCCGTCGTCCATCCGCTGATGTTCGAGAACGGCTGGGAGTTCAAGACCGGCGACGGCGCCACCGGCGACCCGCTCTTCGGCGCCGCCACCCTCTGGCAGATCTACGTCAAGGCCGACCCGCACTATTCCGGCCGTGTCACCGTCCCCGTCCTCTGGGACAAGCAGACCGGCACGATCGTCAACAATGAATCAGCCGAGATCATCCGCATGTTCAACAGCGCCTTCGACGGACTGACGGGCTCGAAGGCCGATTTCTACCCGGAACATCTCAGCGCCGAGATCGACGCGCTGAACGCCACCGTCTACGACACCGTCAACAACGGCGTCTACAAGGCCGGCTTCGCCACCACTCAGGAAGCCTATGAGGAAAATGTCGGCAAGCTCTTCGAAACGCTCGACATTCTCGACGAGCGCCTGGGCAGGGGCCGCTACCTCTTCGGCGACAGGCAGACCGAGGCCGACTGGCGCCTCTTCACCACGCTGCTGCGCTTCGATCCCGTCTATGTCGGCCATTTCAAGTGCAACATCCGCCGCATCGCCGATTACCGCAACCTGCCCGGCTATCTCAGGGATCTCTACCAGACGCCAGGCGTTGCCGAGACGGTGAGCCTGACGCACATCAAGCAGCACTATTACCGCAGCCACAAGACGATCAACCCGACCGGCATCGTTCCCGTCGGCCCGGCGCTCGATCTCGACAGGCCTCATGGTCGTGCTACAGCGCCGCGCGTCTTTTCAGACGCGCAAAGGACGCTGTAGGATTTTAAGCTGCTCTACGCGGCCTGACGCTTACCAGCGGTGGTCGGGCTCCTGCTCGCCCCGAAGCTCGGCGAGGCGGCGATACGTCGCCTCGGTCGTGCCCTCGGGCAGGCTGTCGAGCGAGAAGAACCCGCTGTCGGAAATCTCCCAGTCCGGCGGCCGCGGCGCCGTCTGCTCGACGGTCACCCGGTAGAACACGACATGGTCGCGCCGGGTGGTGGTGGTGTTGAAATAGACCTGGACCAGATGCGGCTTGCCGATGATCCTGAGGTTGCCCTCCTCGCGCAGCTCCTTGACCAGTGCTTCTTCGGCCGTCTCGTTGCGCTCCAGCCCGCCGCCGGGCATATGCCAGCCGCCGATATAGCTGTGCCGCACGAGGAATATCCGGCCCTCCGCATCGAAGCAGGCGGCTCTGACGCCCATGGTCATGCCGCGGGCGAAGGAAAAATAGACATGCAGCAGGCGTAGCGCCAGCCTGATGTGAGGGGGCCGCTTCTCTTTATCCACCATCGTTCCGTTTCGGCTTTTCGTCGCGCCGGATGTGTTTGATTTGTCAATAAGCTGGTCTATGTCTCGTAGCATGTTCAAGCTCGCGCATATTTCAGACGTCCACCTCGGACCGCTGCCCCGTCTTTCCATTCAAGAGCTGTTTTCAAAACGTATAACCGGCTTTGTGAACTGGCATCGAAACCGACGCAAGCACCTTTTCGGCAGCACGCTCGATCTGCTGCTCGATGATATCCGCGCCCATCAGGCCGATCACCTCGCCGTCACCGGCGATCTCGTCAATCTGGCGAGCGGCATCGAGATCCGCGCCGCCGCCGCCTGGCTGCGCGCGCTCGGCGATCCTGCCGACACCTCGGTCGTTCCCGGCAATCACGACGCCTACGTGCCGGGCGCCTATGAGAAGTCGATGCGCGCCTGGTATGATTACGTCCGTGGCGACCTCGCCTCGCCGCACTGGCAGGAAGACCGCCATATCTTTCCCTATCTGCGCGTCCGCGACAAAGTGGCGATCGTCGGCTGCTCCACGGCCGTCGCCACGCCCCCCTTCGCCGCCTCCGGCTTTTTCAGCGCGCGCCAGGCCCGCGACACGGTGAACATGCTGCGCGCGGCCGGCGAAGCCGGCCTCTTCCGCGTCGTCATGATCCATCATCCGCCGATCCGCGGCGCCACCGCCTTCCACAAGCGCATGATCGGCATCCGCCGCTTCGCGGCCGTGATTTCGACCGGCGGCGCCGAGCTCGTGCTGCACGGCCACACGCATCTGAACACGCTGCACTGGCTGCGCGGCCAGGTGCAGCCGGTGCCGGTCGTCGGCATCGCTTCGGCCTCGCAGGGACCCGGCAGCATCAAGCCGCCGGCGGCCTATAACCTCTTTTCCATCGACGGCTCTCCGGGCGCCTGGGAGCTCACCGGCGAGCGCTTCAGCCTGAACCGGGCGGGCGACGCGGTCATGCCGGAAAGCGTCGATATTTTCGCGCGTTAGCGCAGAATGTAGACTCTGTTTGTGCGGCACTTGAAGCAAGCTCGGAAGCTGTCCGGCCGGCGCCGCAACATTTGTCACCGGCATTGCTTACCCTCTTGGTATTTCCGGCGTTAAGCGTACAATCCGACCAACTGCATCGCCTCAGAACGGAGCCGCCAATGACTTCCCCCTTCCATCGCCTGTGCAGAGTGACACTTGCCGCCGGTTTTGCCTTCGGCATGGCAACGGCCGCCTTCGCGGCCGGCGACAGCAACGACGACACCAATCCGCCGCCGAAGACGGAGACGACCAAGACCTGCACCGGCGGCAAGGTCTGGGACAAGACCAAGAAGGAATGCGTCACCCCGAAGAAGAGCAGCTTCAACGACGACGACCTCTATAAGTTCGCCCGTGAATTCGCCTATTACGGCCAGTATGAAAACGCCATCACCGTGCTCAATCTTGCCGACAATCAGAACGACCCGCGCATTCTGAACTATCTCGGCTATGCCAACCGCAAGGCCGGCCGCATGGAACTCGGCATGTCCTACTACCGCAAGGCGCTGCAAGCGGATGAAAATTACATCCTCGCCCGCTCCTACATGGGCATGGCGCTGGTCGAACAGGGAGATATCCAGGGCGCCCGCGTGCAGCTCGTCGAAATCCGCGACCGCGGCGGCGAAGGCACCTGGGCCTATCGCTCCCTGCTGCAGAGCCTGAACGGCTACAGGACATATTGACGCAAGCTTTGCGGGCTAGATTGCGAAAATCCCTTGGGAAAAGGGGATAAGACGACCGAATGCTTGCGAAGTGCAGGAGACTTGTTTCATAAAGTACCTGCATCTCCGGTGCCGATAAAAGCCGGTTTCGCGCCCGACGGCGAACCTTCGTCCGCGAAACCATCGTGAATGCTTCTTGGATAGACAATGCGTCAGCCCGCAACGACCATCGACCTCCGGCGTGATCTCGTCGGCCTCCTGCCCCGCCTTCGCCGCTTCGCGATCACGCTCGCGGGTGAGGCTGCCGTTGCCGATGAACTCGTCCAGACCGTCTGTCTGCGCGCCATTGCCAAGGGGCATCAGTGGAACGGCGAAGGCCGGCTGGAAAGCTGGATTTACACGCTTGCCCGCCAGCAATGGACCGATGACAGCCGTAAGCGCAAGCCAAAAGCCTCCGCCCGCGGCAACGTCACCGACATTCGCGATGCCGCGCGCGACCGCTCGGCCTCGGTCGATCCGGACGCGATCCACCGCATGATCTCCGAAATGCCGGACGGCGTGTCCAGCGTCTTCCTGCTCGTCGACGTCGAAGGCCACAGCTACCAGCAGGCGGCCGACATCATGGGCATTTCCGCGGCAAGCGTCGTCTCCCAGCTTGCCGCCGCAAGGCTGCATTTCGCCGGACTTGCCGGCACCCACCCCATCCACAGGTACTGAATTGCTCGATCTTAGGAAATTGCCGCTCGAAGCCCAGCTCACCGCCCTCCTCGACGGCGAAGTCTCGCCCGAACAGCGGCACGAACTGGAGCAGCGTCTGGCAAGCGACGAGAATGCGCGCCGGCTGCATGAGAAGCTCCGTCACGGCGCCGATTTCGGCCGCCGCCGCCTCGACGATGTGCTGAAGGAACCGGTCCCGCTTGCCCTCGTCCGCTCGATCAAGAGCACGCAGCCGCCGAAGACGCCGATCGCCCAGCGCGCCACCCGCCCGCCGGTGAAGCTGGCGCCGAGCGGCCCGCAGGCGCTGGCCGCCGCCCTCATCCTCTTCGTCGTCGGCTGCGGCATCGGCTATTTCGTCGGCGTCAGCCCCGATGCCGACGAGATCGCCACCACGACCTCGACAGCGGCTCCGGCCAACACCAGCGACTGGCTCGGCGACGTCACCGCCTATCAGCGCCTGCTGATCCGCCAACCCCGCCACCTTGTCGAAGTGCCGGCCTCGCAGGCCGAGGAAATCTCCAGCTGGCTGACGACAGCGATCGGCGTGCCCTTCCGCGTGCCCGATCTCAGCGCCGAATCCTGGACCTTCCAGGGCGCCCGCGTCATTCTCGGCGACAACCGCCCTGTCGGCCAGCTCGTCTATTCCAATTCCGACGGCGACATCATCTCCATCTGCTTCCGCAAGGACGCGCAGCCGCCCGAGACCGACGATTTCAAGGAAACGATCAAGGACGAGATCGGCCTCGTGACATGGCACAATGCCGGCACCTCCTATGTGCTCGCCGGCCCCTCCGCCGAAGCAACCCTCGGCCAGCTCGCCATGAAGATCGCCACGGCGATTTGATACCGACTATCGCCTGTGTCGAATGATTACCGCCAGCGGAGCTGGCGGAACCATAACAAAATCGACCATCAGCATCGGTAGCCCCCTCATCCGCCTGCCGGCACCTTCTCCCCGAGGGGAGAAGAGATATGCCGTGACGTCTCGATTCCCCCTTCTCCCCAGTGGGGAGAAGGTGCCCGTAGGGCGGATGAGGGGGCCGCACGGCACTTCTTTCATTGCGTTTCGCTAGCGCTCAGTGAAGACTCAACGAAGCCAATCTCCTCGTCAGGCCGCGCCATGCCAGCACGGTCGCGGCCTGAACCCTCGCAGATCAGGCCTTGCCGGCCTTCACCTCGAGCACCCGGTTGGCGGCCGAGACGATCGCTTCCAGCGAGGCCGCGACGATGTTGGTATTGATGCCGGCGCCGAAGAGCTTGCCGCCGGGATAGGAGGTCTCGACATAGGAGATCGCCGCCGCATTCGAGCCGTGCTGCAGCGAATGCTCCGAATAATCCTCGACCGACATCTCGATGCCGAGATAATGCGACAGTGCGTTGATGAAACCGTCGATCGGGCCGTTGCCGCGCCCTTCGATGCGCTTGATCTCGCCATTGTCCGATATCTCGGCCGCGACGATCCGCTGGCCCTTACGCTCCGTATCGGGATAGGTGTGGTGATCGACGAACCTGAGGCGCGCATCGGGCTGCGTCACGTATCGCTCGATGAAGCGGTCATGGATGCGCTTCGAGGGAAGCTCCTTGCCCTCGACGTCGGTGATGCGCTGGATGTCTTCGCGGAATTCGACCTGCAGGTTGCGCGGCAAGTTGAGCCCGTAATCCTGCTGCAGGATATAAGCGATGCCGCCCTTGCCGGACTGCGAATTGATGCGGATGATCGCCTCATAGGAACGGCCGACATCGCGCGGATCGATCGGCAGATAAGGCACCTCCCAGACCGGATGGTTGGCGACCTGTGCGGCCTTCATGCCCTTGTTGATAGCATCCTGGTGCGAACCGGAGAAGGCGGTATAGACCAGCTCGCCGACATAGGGGTGACGCTCGGAGATCGCCATCTGGTTCGAATATTCGAACACTTCCTTGATGCGCTCGATGTTCGAGCAGTCGATGCCAGGATCGACGCCCTGCGTGAACATGTTGAGCGCCATCGTCACGACATCGACATTGCCGGTGCGCTCGCCATTGCCGAAGAGTGTGCCTTCGACGCGGTCGGCGCCTGCCAGCAAGGCCAGCTCGGCGGCGGCGATCCCGGTGCCGCGGTCGTTGTGCGGATGCAGCGAGACGATCAGGTTTTCGCGGTTGTCGAGGTTACGGCACATCCATTCGATCTGGTCGGCATAGACGTTCGGCGTCGCCATCTCGACGGTCGACGGCAGGTTGATGATCAGCTTGTTGTCGGGCGTCGGCTTCACCACCTCGATGACGGCATTGCAGATTTCCAGCGCCACCTCCAGCTCGGTGCCGGTGAAGCTCTCCGGAGAATATTCGAAACGATAACCGCCGCCGGCCTTGGCGGCCATGTCGGTGATCATCTTGGCGGCATCGACGGCAATTTGCTTGATGCCCTGGACATCCTTGGCGAAGACGACGCGGCGCTGCAGCTCGCTGGTCGAATTGTAGAAATGCACGATCGGCTGGTTTGCCCCTTCCAGCGCTTCGAAGGTGCGGGTGATGAGCTCGGGACGGCACTGGACCAGCACCTGCAGCGAAACGTCTGCGGGAACGTTGCCCTCTTCGACGCACCAGCGGGCGAAGTCGAAATCGGTCTGCGAAGCCGAGGGGAAACCGATCTCGATTTCCTTGAAGCCCATCTCCAGCAGCAGGTGGAACATGCGCGCCTTGCGGTCGTGACCCATCGGATCGACGAGCGCCTGGTTGCCGTCGCGCAGGTCGACCGAGCACCAGACAGGCGCCTTGGTGATCGTCTTCGTCGGCCAGGTACGGTCGGGGATGCTTACCTGCGGATAGGCCCGGTATTTCACCGCGGCGTCGGGCATACCCTTGGCGCCTGCGGAGGATCGGCTGGTGGTGTTGTCCATTGTCTTGTCTCCTCGTCCCGGCATTCGTTCCGCCTCTTAGCCGATCACGTCGGGCTTGGCGATAAACAAATGCGGACCTTCGTCGGTCGTTACGTCAATTTTGAAAGTGAGTCGCGAGGAGCGATGGCCGGGCGGGCTTTCGGCCGCCGGGCGCTCCTCAAAGGACCCGGCAACCGCGCGTAAGGCCGAGGAGAAGAAGCGAGGTCAAGGCGCGCGAGACGTCACGCAGGGCGATGCGGCCGCGTGCAATCGTGTCGGAAATCTTGGCGCCTGTGGTCTTCATAGCCGCGCTTATAGCCTCGGGCGGCAGAGCTGGCAAGGCCTCGCCCCTGCATTATCTCGGTTGAGGCCGGTCTTTCCAAGCCTTCACCAACTGCGACAGCGCGAGCATCAGCCCGCCGGCGATCAATCCCCAGAAGGCGCCGGAAATGCCGCCGAAGGACACGCCGGATGCCGTGACGAGGAAGGTGATCGCCGCCGCCTCGCGCGATTCCTGCGCCTGGAAAGCCGACATCGCCGAAGACGAAAAGGCGCCGACCAGCGCCAGCCCCGCCACCGCCTCGATGAGGATCGGAGGCGCCAGCGCGACGAAAGCCGTCACAGCGCCGGCGAGCAGCCCGAGGATGACGTAGCCGATGCCGGCGATCAGCGAGGCCCAATAGCGCCGCTTCGGATCGGCATGCGCGTCCTGCCCGGCACACATCGCCGCGGTGATCGCCGCCAGGTTGACGGCATGGCCGCCGAAAGGCGCCGACAGCAGCGAGAAGAAGCCGGTGACGGCAAAGAGCGGGCCGGGCTTCGGATCGTAGTGATTGACCTTCAGCACCGCGATGCCGGGAATGTTCTGCGAGGCCATGGTGACGATGAAGAGCGGCAGCGCGATCGAGATGAAAGCGGCAAGATTGAACACCGGCCGGACGAATTCCGCCGTCGGCACCAGCGACCGCTCGAGCGAACCGAGCGCGCCGTCCGGAATATCGACGCCGAAGGCGAGCACCAGCACGAAGGCTGCGAGTGCGGCCGGCACCGCCCAGAGCCGCTTGAAGGCGCCGACGACGATCCAGGCGATGACGATCGGCAGACCGAACAGCGGATTGAAACCGATCGCCTTCACCGGCGCAAAGCAGAGGCCGATCAGCACGCCCGCAAGCATGGCATTGGCAAGCGGTGCGGGAATGGCGGCAACAGCCCGGCCGAGCGGCTTGAACAGCCCGGCAATGACGATCAGCGCCGCGCAGATGAGAAACGCCCCGACCGCCGCATTGAAGCCGCCCTCGATCGCGCCGGTGCTTGCCAGCAGCGCCGCGCCGGGCGTCGACCAGGCGATGCTGATCGGCAGTCGCGTCACGGCGCTGAGCACGATCGCGCAGACGCCCATGGAGATCGACAAGGCCATCAGCCCCGAAGCCGCCTGAACCTCTGTCGCGCCGACAGCCTGCAATCCATGCAGCACGACGGCGAAGGAGCTGGCGGAACCGACAAAGGCGGTCAGCAGCCCCATGAACAGGGCCTGGACGGAAAAATCTTTGAACATAACAGGACTCGGACAGCGGAAATGGCATGGAGCACGACGGTTGGCGCGCATGCAAGTCCAGATTCGGCCCTTTCGTTCGGTATTCACCAGACAACGCCTTTCCCTGCCGGCAGCGCGCGATTAGAGTGATCTGCGACCTTGGGGATAATCGAATGGCCAGCGAAACGCGGAAGATTCTGGTTACAGGGGCAACCGGAGGCATTGGTACGGCAGTCTGCCGTCAACTCGCCCGCAGCGGTCATTCGCTCGTTCTGGCCGCGCGCAATGAGGCCAAGCTCAAGTCACTTTCCGATGAATTGGCCGGCACCCGCGATCGTCCGGTCTGGCTGCCCTTGGACATGACGAGCGACCAGTCGATTCGTCAATTCGGCGAGCAGCTGACCTCAAGACATATCGTTCTTGACGGGGTCGTTCTGATGCCGCCGCAAGCACACAGCACGAATGATCCGATGCCGGCCGGCGAGGCATGGCGCACGCTGTTCCAGAATTGCTTCATCGGGCCTTTGGAAGCCCTGAAAACGGCGATCGGCCGGATGAACCCCGATCCCGTCAACGGACGTCGGGCAAAGATCGTCATCATTTCGGGCATATCGTCTGCGCAGGTACTCGGACACTACGCCACCTCAAACGTTCTGCGCTGTGCGTGGATCGGCGAGGCGAAAACATTGGCTTTTGCGCTCGGTGCCCGCGGTATTCATGTCAACACGCTATCCCTCGGGGGCACGCTCTCACCCTGGTATCGCGAAGCCATCGAGACACGGGCCGCTGCCGCCGGCTTGACGTTCGAACAACGTCTTGCCGAGGAAACAGCAAACGTACCCTTGGGAAAATATGGAGAACCGGACGAGGTCGCCATCGCCGTCGAAGGCCTCCTGTCGCGCTTCTCCGACCATATGACCGGGCTCAACATCATGCACGACGGCGGTTTCACACGCTCGTATTGAGAGCCGCAGCAGGGATATTCTCCCGGCCCGAATCCGCCCGTAAAAATGAAATGCCCTCGCCTGCTGTCTACAGGCAAGGGCATCTCCTGATCGTTTTGGCCGCGAAAACTTAGATGTCGGCCTGCGACGTGACGATCCGCGAGACGAGGCCATAGTCCTTCGCCTCTTCGGCAGAAAGCCAGTAGTCGCGATCCGTATCCTTGGCGATCTTGTCGAGCGGCTGGCCGGTGGCCGCCGCCATGATCTTGTTCAGGCGCTCGTTCATCTTGATGATCTCGCGTGCCTGGATCTCGATGTCGGATGCCATGCCGCGCGTGCCGCCCGACGGTTGATGCAGCAGGAAGCGCGTGTTCGGCAGGCAGATGCGCCGCTCCTTCGGAGCCGCGACATAGATCAGCGCGCCGGCCGAGGCGACCCAGCCCGTGCCGATCATCCAGACCTTCGGCTTGATGAACTTGACCATGTCATGGATGGAATCGCCGGATTCGACATGGCCGCCGGGCGAATTGACATAGATGCGGATGTCTTCGTCGCTGGCTGCGGCAAGCGCCACGAGCTGCGAGCAGACCTTCTGCGCCAGTTCCTGATTGATCGGTCCATAGATGAAGATCGAACGCGACTTGAAAAGATTCGCCTCCGTTTCCTTGCCGAGCGGCAGTTCCTTCGTCTTGTCGTCCTGTTCTTCGTCGTTCATGCGAACCTCTCGGAGATGAATTCGGGTTCCTCGCACATAGTGCGACTCAATGCCTAAAACAATGTGGGAAAAACACAAGGCACCGAAGCGGTGGAGATATCCTTAAGAAGCCGCACACCGTTGCGCAAGCCTTACTGAAATGTAACCGGAAAAGGCTTTGAAAAGACAAAATCGATTCCTACCTCAACCTCACGCGGCAACGCCGCATGAGATAAACAGGAGGCAGGACATGTCACCGGAAGAACGCCAATTGCTGACCGCCCTTTTCGACCGCGTGCGCACGGCCGAAGCGACACCCCGCGACCGCGAGGCCGAAGCCTTGATCGACCAGGCGACGCGCGCGCAGCCCTCCGCCACCTACTATCTCGCGCAGGCCGTCATCGTTCAGGAAAAAGGACTGGAGGCGGCCGCCAATCACATCAAGGAACTCGAGGAACACGTCCGGCAGCTTGAAGCCGGCGCGAGCGACCACCGCCAGGCCGAACAGGGCGGCGGCTTCCTGAGCTCGATCTTCGGCAACACCCAGACGCAGCAGCCCGCTCCGGTTCCGTCCAGCCCCGCCAATCCCGGTCCCTGGGGCCAGCCCTCCCGCGCCTATGACGAACCTCGCGGTTATGACAGCGGCGCCCGCCAGATGCCGCAGCAACCGAGCGGCCCCTGGAGCCAGCAGGCCTCTGCGCCGTCGGCCGGCGGCAGCTTCCTGCGCGGCGCGCTCGGCACGGCAGCGGGCGTTGCCGGCGGCATGCTGCTTGCCAATTCGCTGAGCGGCATTTTCGGCAATCACATGTCCTCGCTCGGCTGGGGCTCGCCCTTCGGCGCCAACCCTTTCGGCAATGCCAGCGCGCCCACCGAGGAAACCGTCATCAACAACTATTTCAGCAATGACGACACCCGCCAGGCGTCCGATAACAACGACGATAATCTGCAGCAGGCCGATTACGACGATGGGGACGATTTCAGCGATGACTCGTCAGGGAATGATGTGACGGATGTGTGAGATCTAAGCGCCAAGGATGGGTGGCAATTGGTATTCGATTGCCGCACCCTCGCCCGGCCCTTCGCTTGGGCTCAGGGCGTTCGCTGCTGCAATCGATTCAGAGCAATTCCAGAAAAAGTGCGCAGCGGTTTTTCGTCCGGAATTGCGTTGAGAGAAAAGCTATCGATTGCTCGGGCTTTGCCCGACCGCAGCTCACCCACGTCCGCGATAGGTGGCGACACCTTGATCCGGCAGCCACACGCCTTCCGGCGGCTTGCCCGTCTGCCAGAAGACGTCGATCGGGATGCCGCCGCGCGGATACCAGTAGGCGCCGATCCGGAGCCATTTCGGGTCGAGCAGCTCGACGATGCGTTTGGCGATATAGATAGAGCAATCCTCATGGAAGGCGCCGTGATTGCGGAAGGAATGCAGGAAGAGCTTCAGCGACTTCGATTCCACCAGCCATTCACCCGGAATGTAATCGATGACGATATGGGCGAAATCCGGCTGGCCGGTCATCGGGCAGAGCGAGGTGA
Source organism: Rhizobium sp. J15 (assembly GCF_002531825.1). Taxonomy (GTDB): domain Bacteria; phylum Pseudomonadota; class Alphaproteobacteria; order Rhizobiales; family Rhizobiaceae; genus Rhizobium. The sequence continues at coordinate 116,184 of NZ_NWSX01000013.1, forward strand.
ACTCCGGCGCGGTGAAGCGCACCACGTAGTCCGTGCCGGCATGGTTGGACGGCACTTTTTCGAGCACGGCCTCTTCCGGCGATTTCGCGGTTTCGGTTTGCTGGCCCAGCATCGACAGGCTGGAAACATCTGTATTCGGCATCATGCCTCCTTGACGACTTTGACGCGGATGCCATGAGCCTTTTCGCCTTCCGGCTCCACGTGAATGGCTATTTTGGCGCCCTCGTGCACTGCACTGATGGCATCCTCAAGGCGGTCGCATATATCATGCGCCTGCCGCACGGACATAGTGCCCGGCACCACCATGTGAAAATCGATGAAGGTGACGGTGCCGGCCCGCCGCGTTTTCAGGTCATGCACGCCGATCGAGCCTGCCGCATGGGTGGCGATCGCCTGCTTGATCGCCTCCTCCTCCAGGGGATCGACCGCCTGGTCCATCAGCCCGCCGATCGATTGCGAGATCACCTTCCAGCCCTGGTAGAGAATGTTGACGGCAACGAGGATGGCAAGCACCGGGTCGAAGATCGCATAGCCGGTCGCGAGCGCCAGCAGCAGGCCGGCGAGCACGCCGACGGAAGTCACCACGTCAGACATGATATGCTGGCCGTCCGCGGCAAGCGCCGCCGAGCGATGCTTGCGGCCGGTCCGGATCAAAAGCCGCGCCCAGACCGCATTGATGATGCCGGCCGCAAAATTGATCGCAAGGCCGAGCACCGGCGCGTCGAGCATACGCGGCTCGGCGAGATAGCCGATCGCCTCGTTGACGATCAGCAGCGCGGCGACGACGATCAGCACGCCCTCGGTGACGGCAGACAGATATTCCGCCTTGTGATGGCCGAAGGGATGGTCGTGATCGGCAGGCTTCTGCGCATAGCGGATGACGAAGAAGGCGATGAAGGCGGCAACGACGTTGACCGTCGATTCGAGCCCGTCCGACAGCAGCGCCACCGAGCCGGTCACCCACCAGGCCACCATCTTCAATCCCATGACGCCGAGCGACAGCGGGATGCCCCACATCGCCAGCTTCCGAACCGTAAGATCGCCGTCGTTGCTCATATCGTCCTCCTGCGGTTGCGAATGAATTGCAGGGTCCAAGCCATTGAAATGCAAAACCGCCCACGCGAATGTCGCGCAGGCGGTCCAGTTGAGGGTGATATGGGCGATGCCCGAGGATTTGTCAAAGAGGATTTGTCAAAGAGACTGACGCGTCCTTCATAGTTCCTGCCGCCCCAACTGGAAGGCAAAAGCAGCGAGCGTCGCGCGATCCGGCGTCAGCTCTGGGGAACGGGATCGGAGACAGGCTGCGGCCAGCGCAGAAGCGCGGCCTGGCCTGCCGGCGTCAGGGCGTAGACGCCTTTTTCCTGGCGCTCGAACCATCCGTAGACATTGTCGCGCAGGATCGGACCTGCCTTTGGCGTCAGCGCCTTCATATCCCGCGGGCGCACAACTCCCCGCTCGAGTGCAGCCGCGCAGAGCAGCGCCTGCTGCCGATAAGCGGTCATGATCGGCGCCCGCGAGCCGCCGCCGACGGCAGGATCGCCGCGGCGGCGCTGGTGTTCCTTGACGAGGCGGGTGCGCCTTTTCGGATTGGTGCGCGGCATCGGCGAGACCGAACTGACGATGATGCTGACCTCGCCGCCATCGGAAACGCCGAGCATGCCGATCCCGAGCCGCCGGCAGAGGTCGCGGTAGCGTTTGTCGGCTTCCCGCCCGCGCCCCTTGGCCGAAACGCGCGCCGCGATCCAGACTTCATCGCTCATCGCAGCGCGATCGACCGCCTGCAGGAGCAGTTCAAGATTGAAGGAGAGCTTGAGTTCGCACACCACCACAACAGGCGGCTCACCGTCGCTTAAACCCACGAGATCGCATCCGCCGACCTCACCCTTGACCACATAACCGGCCGCCTCCAGGAAGGCTTTGACCGGCAGGTAGAGCGACGTCTCCATCAGAAAATCGCGCCTCAGGCAGCGTTGAGATCGGCAATCTCGCCATAGCGTGCGAGCAGTCGCGGCGAGGTCATGTCCCCGGTCTCCTCGTCGACCATCACAGCATAGGCCGCAACACCGACGAAACGCTCGGCCATCGCCGAGGCGATCTTTTCCGCGCTGACGGCGTTCGAGGCCTGCCGCATTTCGCCCGGCACCAGATTGCCGCGGTTCTTGCGGTAAGGAAGAACGATGAACTTTTCAGCATTGGCCACGGCGATAATTCCCGGTTGATCGTTCCGGAAATGTTCTGATTTGCCCGATAAAGTCAACCAGGCTCCCCCATCGGAATGCCCGCCCCGCCCTTCCCGCAAGCAGGAAGGGCGAAATCGCGTTGCGCTTAGGCAGCCTTCGTCTTCACCTTGCGCGCCAGATGCGCCACGACATTCTCGATCATCCGCATGCCGGCATCGCCGCCGAGCGTCATGATCGATTCGGGATGGAACTGCACCGCGGCGATCGGCTCCTTGGCATGTTCGATGCCCATGATCGTGCCGTCCTCGCTTTCCGCCGTGATGATGAATTCGCGCGGCAGGGTCGAGGGATCGGCGAAGATCGAGTGGTAGCGGCCGACCGTCACTTCCTTGGCAAGGCCGGAGAAGACGATGCCGGGTTCCAACACGCGGATGCGCGAGGGCTTGCCGTGCATCGGCAGCGCCAGATGACGCAGTTCCCCGCCATAGGCTTCGGCGAGCGCCTGCAGGCCGAGGCAGACGCCGAAGATCGGTAGGTTGCGCGCCCGTGCCTTCTTGATCGTCGCCTTGCAGTCGAAATCCTTGGGCGTTCCAGGCCCGGGCGACAGCACGACCAGATCCGGGTTCAGCCGGTCGAAAATCTCCTCCGGCACCGGCGTGCGCACGGTCGAAACCGTTGCTCCGGTCTGGCGGAAATAATTGGCGAGCGTGTGGACGAAGCTGTCTTCATGGTCGACGAGCAGGATGCTGACGCCCTTGCCGACGCTGGCGACGTCGCGCTGGATCTTGCCGGAATTGCCGGTCTTGGCGTCTCGGATGGCGGAAAGCATGGCAGAGGCCTTCAATTCGGTTTCGGCTTCCTCTTCCTCGGGAATGGAATCGTTGAGCAGCGTTGCGCCGGCGCGCACTTCGGCGATACCGTCCTTGATGCGCACGGTGCGCAGCGTCAGGCCGGTATTCATGTCGCCATTGAAGCCGACCATGCCGATTGCCCCACCATACCATGCGCGCGGGCTCTTTTCATGGCTCTCGATGAAGCGCATCGCCCAGAGCTTCGGCGCGCCGGTGACGGTCACCGCCCAAGCATGGCTCAGGAACCCGTCGAAGGCATCCATGTCGTCGCGCAGCCGCCCTTCGATATGGTCGACCGTGTGGATGAGGCGCGAATACATCTCGATCTGCCGGCGGCCGATCACCTTGACCGAGCCCGGTTCGCACACACGGCTCTTGTCGTTGCGGTCGACGTCCGAGCACATGGTCAGCTCGGACTCGTCCTTCTTGGAATTCAGAAGCTTCAGGATCTGTTCGCTGTCGGCGATCGGATCGTCACCGCGCTTGATCGTGCCCGAGATCGGGCAGGTCTCGATACGGCGGCCGGAGACACGCACGAACATCTCGGGCGAGGCGCCGACCAGATATTCCTGATTGCCGAGATTGATGAAGAAGGAATAGGGCGACGGATTGATCGCCTTCAGCCGCTTGGAAATGTCAGAAGGCTTGCTTTCGCAGCGCTCCATGAATTTCTGCCCCGGCACCACCTCGAAGAGATCGCCCTTGCGGAAGCTCTCCTTCGCCTTGACGACGAGTTCGGCATATTCGCCCGGCCGGTGGTCGCTCTTCGGCGGAATGGCGTCCGTCTGCTTGAAGGGTTCCGGCGCGATCTGCTCGGCCTTGCCCTCGGTTGTCACGCCGCCTTTCTCGAAATCGTAGCGGTCGATCCAGGCTTTGGCGGCATAGTTATCGACGACCAGGATCTCGTCCGGCAGATAGAGCACCATATCGCGCTGGTCGGAGGGCCGCGTCAGCTTCAGATCGATCGCGTCGAACTGGAAGGCGATGTCGTAGCCGAAGGCGCCGTAGAGCCCGAGGCTCGCATCCGCCTGCGAATAAAAGAGGTCGGTCACGGCGCGCAGCACGGTGAAGACCGTCGGCATCTTCGAGCGCTCTTCCTCGGTAAACACCCGATCCGGCGCTTTGACGGAGAGATCGAGGCGGCGGGCCGAGGACGCGCCGAGCACGAGGTCGGGCACCGTCTGCAGCCGCTCGGTCACGAAGCCGAGAAGCACCTCGCCGCGTTCGTTATAGGCTTCGATCCAGACGTCGCGCCCGAAGGAGGAGATGCCGAGCGGCGGGTCGACCACGGCGGTATCCCAGCGCGTATAGCGGCCCGGATATTCGTAGTTCGACGAGAACACCGCGCCGCGGCGCTCGTCGAGCTTGTCGATATAGGAAGAGACCGCGTCGCCGTAGGGGATCGCCCGGCGCTGCCGCGTCACGGTGATGCCGCCCTTGGTCTCGTAGATTTCCGCACCATCATCCCGCAGGATCGTTACCATAATTCCACTCCGTTATCGGGGCCCGGACGACAGGCGGCGATAAAACAAAAAAGCCGCCTCGAAGTTTCGGGCGGCTCACTCGTCGTCGTCTTTGGACACGATTGGTCGAGGCCGCCTCAGCGAGCCCACCACCAAACAGCGATGTTCAAAGACTTGATCATGGGAAAAATTGTTAGCCTGAGATCAGCCGCCGCGCAAGAGGCGATTGCGCGAATGAAAAGGGCGGCCCGAAAGCCGCCCCTCCCCCAGCCTTGAAGGCATGACCGGCTCAAAAGGTCTTGGTGAGCGAGACCTTGAACGTGCGGCCCGGCTCGGAATACCATTCCCGCGGCTGCGACGCCGTCGCCGAGCTGAGATTGACGTCGCGCACGGCGAGCGCGTTGTAGTGCTCCTGGTCGAAGATGTTGTAGACACCGGCTTGAACGCGCAGGCCCGGCAGCTGTTCCGGCGTCCACCAGCCGGTCAAATCGACGATGGCATAACCAGGCGCATCGAAGGTCGTGTCGGCGGTGTTGGTGATTGGTGTATCGAGATGGTCGGTCAGCATGCCGGACGAAAGCGTCGAGGAAAGATCGAAGCCGAAAGTCTCATTGCTCCAGCCGCCGCCGACGATCGCCTTGAACGGCGCCACAGAGCGCAGGCGCTGCGTGGTCTCCTCGTTCCTGCCATAGGCATAGGCAAGCGAAGCATGCAGATTGATGCCGTTGTTGAACGTCTTTGCCGCACTGACTTCAACGCCGGAGATCGTGGCCGCAGCCACGTTCGTGTAATTGAACTCAGTAAAGCCGGTCGCGTCGACGCTCGTCACCGTCTCGATGAAGTTCTGATAACGGGTATGGAAAGCCGCGACCCTGCCGGTAAAATCGCCCGTGTCGAAATTGGCGCCGACCTCGACGCCGCGGCCGATTTCCGGTTCCAGATCAGGATTGCCGAGCTGGGCGTAGCGACCCGTGGGATTGTAGAAGCGGCTGTAAAGCTCGTCGACGGTGGGCGCACGGAAGCCGACCGCCAGCTGCATATAGAGCTCTACATCAGGCGTCAGGTCGTATGTTGCAAGGATCTTCGGCGACATGGCGGCTTCCGTCCGGTCGCGAAGATCGCCAAAACGGGTAAGGCCGGTATTGTTGGCAAAACCGCCGCCGGTCGAGGGATCGTAGTTGAACCAGTCGAAGCGGAAGCCGGGCGTCAGCGTAAAGCCGGTATTGCCGATCTCGATCTTGTCTTCGACGACAAGCCCAAGGGTCTGGCTGTCCACATTGGGAACTTCCGCCTGGTTGTTCAGCGACGGGCAAGTCGTCGACGTGGGGCACAAGGCCCAGCTATATTGGCTCCAGCTGGAGACGCCGACGTCGAGGCCGACGCGAACGGAGTGGCTGAGGCCGGAATATTCGAAGTCCTTCGTCGCCGTGCCGCTGAAGCCCCAGGTTTCGTTTTCGACCTCGTTGTTGCGGCCATAGGCAACATTGGCGGTCGTACGGCCCCCGCTGCCGGCTTCCTTCTTCAAATCCTGCCAGTAAAGCGTGGCGCGCGCACTGCTGAAGAACGCGTCGGAAGACTGCGCTTCATAATCATAATCGAGCGATACGCGGTCGCGGTCACGCTGTTCGCGACCGTCATAATTGTCGATCATGAAGTTGCGCGGGCTGGCTCCCCCCTGAAGATGGCGCAGGTCGGTTTCCAGGTCGCGGCGGAAGCGTTCCGCCGTCAAGCCGATGCGATGACCGCCTTCCAGCTCCTGGCGCAGTTTGAAGAGCAGGTTGTTCTGGTCGAAATCAGCCGGGTTCGCCTCGGTGCGAAGAGCACCGTAAACGTCATTGTTGCCCATGTTTGCCCGCTCATGGCCTTTGCGGTAGCCGCCCTGGAACAGGATCGAGGTGCCGCCGATCTTCTTGGCAGCGGCGGCCGAGCCGGAGAGGCTGCGGTCTTCGCTGTCATAGGTCGACTTGACGATCGCGCCCCAGTCACGACCCTCAGGGATCAGATCTTCCGGCTCCAGCGTATTGAGAACGATGGCGCCGCCGAGCATGCCCGAACCGCCCTTGCTCGAGTCCGCGCCGCGCACGATATCGAGCGAGGACAGCGAATCGAAATCGAACGTATCGCCGCCGCCATTGGCGTTGGCAGGCGCAAAAGCCCCCTGGCGCGAGCTGTTCGAGATGTAAGGGATCGGAATGCCGTCGATCGTCGTCAGGATGCGAGGACCGGAAAGGCCGCGCAGGTTGAAGCCCGCATCGGCGCGCGAATAGTTCACGCCTGCATCGACGCTGCGGCCGATGTCGTCGTAATTGGTGACCTGCTTCTCTTCCAGCTGCTTCTGGGTGATCTCGGTCGCGAGCGGCGTATCGGCGACACTGCCCGGCGCCACGCGCTTGCCCTTGACGACGATCTTCTGCAGCACGGTACTGTCATCGGCCGCGACTTCCGGCGTGGTGGCCGGAGCGCTTTGCGCGAAAGACTGCGAAACAGGAAGAACAGCTGCAACTGCCGTGCAGACCAATAGAACCGAGCGCCAATGCCGGACGATCATAACCTACCCTCTCATGATGATTACCGGGCTGGCTGGTCGTGGCGCGTCGAACGCTCGATGGGCTGGCTGGGCTTTGCGGATAAAGGCGAAGCAGAATTCCGCCTTCTTTTCGCCGCATAAAAAACATGACGAAGATTGTCAACATAAGCAGTCGCCTTATGTTGAATATTCTCATCAAGTTTTAGCGATCTTCTCGGACGTTGCACAATTGCAACGAAAAACGCTCTCATGCGTTGTCTCTAGCCACGAATACGAGGAACTGGACGCATTGAGAAAACTTTCGACATTGGCGATCCTTCTCGCCGCCACTGCGTTTCTTGCCGGCGCCCGCCTGCCTCCGCAAGGTCCCTTGCCCCAGCCCAGGCCCGACGCTGCTCCAGTGACCAGCCCCGACGCCCCCTCCTCGAAAGAGGCGGAACCACCCGCGCCTGAAGAAGTTCCCGCCCCTCAGCCGAAACCCGACGTGAAGGAGCCGGAGGCGCCGGCAGCGAGCCAGACGCCCGCGCCGCAGGCCGCCCCGGCAAAGCCGGAGCCGGCAGAACCGATGCAGGGTCCGCCGTTGCCGCCGGGCACCGCCGAAAGCCCGCAGACGCCCAAGCCGCCCGCCGAACAGACGCTCGAAGAGCAGCATCTGACGATCGAGCCCGAAAGCGAGGCCGAATATGCCGAATGCACCGCCGCCCTTCAGGCTCTGGGCGTCGTCTTCAAGGAAACGCCGCGCATCGACGACGGCAATGGCTGCGGCATCGACAAACCGATCATCGTTTCCGAAGCCCTGCCGGGCATTGCGCTGAAGCCGGAGGCGACGATGCGCTGTCCGGCCGCCCTGGCGCTTGCCCGCTGGATGAAGGAAAGCGTCATCCCCGCCGCCTCCGCCGCCCTGCCGGAACAGGGCCGCATCACCACAGTCAACCAGGCGACGTCCTATATGTGCCGCCTGCGCAACGGCGCCGGAACCGGCAAGATCTCCGAACATGCCCGCGGCAACGCCATCGATATTGCAAGCTTCCATTTCGAAAAAGGCGAGGAAGTCACCGTCCGCTCCCGCCGTGAGGACTCCACACTGACCGGCGCCTTCCAGCGCACCGTCAGCGCCGCCGGCTGCCTCTATTTCACCACTGTCCTCGACCCCGAAAGCGACGCTGCCCACGAGACCCATTTTCATCTCGACGTGATCGAGCGGAAGGGGGGCTATCGTTATTGTCATTGATGGTTGAAGCGCTAGAATCCCGTCATCAAGCAAGATTCGGCGAGGAACGGAGACAGCGCGACATACCCCTTCTCCCCAGCGGGGAGAAGGTGGCCCGAAGGGTCGGATGAGGGGGCCACACGCAACACCTTCAGTAATAGTCTACACAGCACAACGCTGGCAACGCCGTCTCCAGCGCCCCAAACACGCCGAAACGATACCAGCACGGTCGAAGCCCGCATGGACGTTCTTGAGACGCCGTTTTCGCGGCCCCCTCATCCGCCCTACGGGCACCTTCTCCCCGCTGGGGAGAAGAGGGAATCGAGAGGCCGCGCCCCATCCCCTCACCACGCCCAATCAGAACAACCCCTCGATATAACCCTGGTCGTTCAGGAAAATCCGCTCCGCCGAGGGTGTTTTCGGCAGGCCGGGCATCGTCATGATTTCGCCGGTAATGGCGACGACGAAGCCGGCGCCCGCCGAAAGCCGCACCTCCCGCACCGAGACGATATGGCCCTCCGGCGCGCCGCGCAGGTTCGGGTCGGTGGAGAAGGAATATTGCGTCTTCGCCATGCAGACCGGCAGCTTGCCGTAACCCTGCTCTTCCCATGTCTGCAACTGGTCGCGCACCGCCTTGTCGGCCGTCACCTCGCCGGCATGGTAGATCTTCGAGGCGACGATCTCGATCTTCTCGAACAGCGAAATATCGTCGCCATAAAGCGGCTGGAATTTCGCCTGGCCGGATTCGGCGAGCTCCACCACCTTGTGCGCCAGTTCCTCGATGCCGGCCGAACCTTTCGCCCAGTGCTGGCAAAGGATCGCTTCGGCGCCGAGCCGCGAAACGAATTCCTTCACCGCCGCGATCTCGGCATCGGTATCCGAAACGAAATGATTGATCGCGACGACCACGGGCACGCCGAAGCGGCGCACATTGGCGACATGCCGGCCGAGATTGGCGCAGCCTTTCTTCAGTGCCGCGACATCCTCCGTGCCGAGATCCTCCTTCTTCACCCCGCCATTCATCTTCAGCGCCCTGACGGTCGCCACGATGACGGCCGCATCCGGCTTTAGTCCGGCTTTGCGGCATTTGATGTTGAAGAATTTCTCGGCGCCGAGATCGGCCCCGAAGCCCGCCTCCGTCACGACGTAATCGGCAAGCTTCAGCGCCGTCTTGGTCGCCGTCACCGAATTGCAGCCATGGGCGATATTGGCGAAAGGGCCGCCATGCACGAAGGCCGGATTGTTCTCCAGCGTCTGCACGAGGTTCGGCTGCATCGCATCTTTCAAAAGCACGGCCATGGCGCCGTCGGCTTTCAGGTCGCGCGCATGCACCGGCGTCCTGTCGAAGCGATAGCCGACGATGATGTCGCCGAGCCGCCGCTCCAGATCCTTGAGGTCTGTGGCAAGGCAGAGGATCGCCATCACTTCCGACGCGACGGTGATGTCGAAGCCGCCCTGGCGCGGAAAGCCGTTGGCGACGCCGCCGAGCGAGGAAACCATGCTCCTCAGCGCCCGGTCGTTCATATCCATCACCCGCCGCCAGGTGATGCGGCGGATGTCGATATTCTCTTCGTTGCCCCAGTAGATATGGTTGTCGATCATCGCCGCCAGCAGATTGTGCGCCGAGGTGATCGCATGGAAGTCGCCGGTGAAATGCAGGTTGATGTCCTCCATCGGCACGACCTGCGCATAACCGCCGCCGGCCGCGCCGCCCTTGACGCCGAAGCAGGGGCCGAGCGAAGCCTCGCGCACGCAGACGATCGCCTTCCTGCCGATCCGGTTCAGCCCGTCGCCGAGGCCGACGGTCGTCGTCGTCTTGCCCTCGCCCGCCGGCGTCGGATTGATCGCGGTGACGAGGATCAGTTTGCCGTCCTTCTTGCCCGCCTGGCCGGCGATGAACTCGGCGCTGATCTTCGCCTTGTCGTGGCCATAGGGGACGAGCTGCTCGGCCGGGATACCGAGTTTCGCGCCGATCTCGAGGATCGGCTTCTTGGCCGCGGCGCGGGCGATTTCGATATCGGATTTGATCGATGGCATGGATGCTCCCCGTCCCGGCCTGCGCGAGAGCGGAGGCGCTTTTTCTCCCTATCGGATAGCGAAATATCGGCGGGGTGTGAATAGCGCTCGCCTTGCGGCCGCCACGCTGGATGTTTATGTGCGGTCAACGGCCGCGGCATCTCAAGGTGAAGTCATGAAAGCACTGGAAATCTTCGTCGAGCGTATCATCCTGTCGAGCCGCTGGATCCTCGTCGCCTTTTATCTGGGCCTGGTGCTGGCGCTCGCCGTCTATGCCGTGTCCTTCGGCTACAAGCTTCTGAAGATCGCCGCCGGCGTCTTCATGCTCGACGAAGCCCAGATGATCCTTGCCATGCTGAGCCTGATCGATGCGGCCCTCGTCGCAAGCCTGATCGTCATGGTGATGATTTCGGGCTACGAGAATTTCGTCAGCCGCTTCGACGAGGCCGACGGCGCCGACAACGAGGTCTCCTTCCTCGGCAAGCTCGATTCAGGCAGCCTCAAGATCAAGGTCGCCTCCTCGATCGTTGCCATCTCCTCCATTCACCTGCTGCAGGTCTTCCTCAATGCCGACAAATACGAGGATGGCAAGATCATGTGGCTGACGCTGATGCACCTCGCCTTCGTCGCCTCCGCCGTCATGCTCGGCTTCCTCGAGAAGCTGATGAGTGTCACGTCGAAAAATGATCTGAAGGATAAGGACTGACGAGCCGCACGAAGACGGCTTCAGGCGGGTGGCGAGAGCACTTTCGCAGTCCGATATCAGTTCGCCAGGGCGGTAGGAGCGATTTCAGCCTTTTGATTCCTGGGGCATTGGAGACTTTCCTTCGCCTGCGGTCCACAGACATGCAAGCCGGGCTCTTCCTCATAAGGGATAACGCCGTTGATGATACCGAGCGCCATCGCTTGGGAATCAAGAAGATCGCCTCTGCCGCTGGGTGGCGTGATCATCATCGTGTCGAATGCCTCGGCACTCACGCCCATCTCTTGGAAATAGGCGAGAAATTTCTCACGCTCAGCCTTTGTTAGCTCGCTCTTCCCAGGTTGATTGAGGCCGATGGCGGAATTTCCCACGAGCCGCGGCGTTCCACCCATCAGCACAAAGCTGCAGCTCGAAAAGCAGTACGCGCCGCCGGCAAAAACCTCGCCCTCGGTCGGCCCGCTCTTGGCCATGCTCGCCTTGCAGCGCGGATCCTGCATCGGGCAATTCGGCAACCGCGTTCTGCCAACGGAGGTTTCCAGGCCTGCGGTACGGATCATGCGCCCCATCACAAAAGCCGCATCCACGTCGCCACCAAAGGACTGAAGGACGATCGGCAGCTTTCTTCCACCGAGCGTCTTCAAGATCGCTTCGAGCTGAGCCGGGGTATCCGGCGTGATGTCTCCATCAGCGGAAATCCACTGCCTGCATTCTTCCTGGCAATTGCCATCGGACATCAGCAGGAAATCCATGGGGCCGGTTTTCGGCAGGCTCTCGCTCGTCGCTCCGGACGCATTCTGGGGCGGACTGTCAAGTACCGGTGCATTAACCGAAGGCGTCCCGACGTCCCGCCGGCCGTGGCAGACGGCCTCGGCGGCTGCATCCGCCGCGCAGAGCGGCATGCCCGGCCACTCATTGTAGGACAGCATGTCGGTCATCAGGCCTATGCGCATTGCCTCTGCGGGCGGCACGATCTTGATGCTGTCGGGCGTGGCGCTCATCAGCAGATCGACCAGATCCTGATCGACGCCCATTTCCTTCAAATAGGCCGTCAGTGCGGCGCTGGCCTTTTTGCCGAGCTTCGTGGAACTGCTCTTGCCAGCTGACTTGCGCCCGACTTCCTTGCGGGAGATTTCCTTCTTCTTGCCGTTCACGATCTTGTATTCGATGCGGTAGGAGACACGCACCCGGCTATAGACCGTCGTGATCTGGTGGACGCCGATGAGAGCCCATTGCGACGCGACGCGCGACGTACCGCCGGCGAACGCCAGCGGACAGGCGGAAAAGCAGTAGGCGCCGTCCGAATAGGTGTTGCCGATCGCGGTCCCATCCTTTGCGATGGCGGCATCGCAACGCATATCGTCCGCCGGGCAGCCCTTCAGCCGCGTGCCGCCGACCGCCGTTTCGAGACCCGCCTTGCGGATCATCCGGCCCATCGCATAGGCCGCATCGACGTCACCGCCTTCGGAACGGAAAACCACCGGCGGTTTTCTGCCGCCGATCTTCTTCAGGATTTTCCTGAGCTGAGCCGGCGTATCGGCGGTTATCCGCCCCTCTGCCGATATCCACCCCGGACAGTCTTCCACGCAGAGAGGATGGTGCACGAGAATGAACCGCATCGGCGGCTGCCCCGCGGACTTCTTCTTCTCGGCAGCCAGCGAGGCGGCTCCGGTCGGCAAGGTCAGAAACAACAGAACAAGTAATAACAGCGAAAACAGATACTTCACGAAAAAAGAATTCGCACCACGCACGATTAAATCGCCTCAATTATACATGACGATACGCTTAGCAATTGCATCGATTTCCAGCAAGCCGGATTTCAACATGGCTTGCCGCCCGGCCCCTCCCTCATCTGATTCTCTTCCTGGCCGGCATGGGCAGGATCGCGGCAATCCCTTCACGGAAGAAGTCAAAGATACCACAACGCTACTTACGTAAGCGGCAGCTCAACCGAGACGGGCGCAGTTGTGACTAATTTTTCACAATTTGAATTAATCGCCTTCTGCAAAGGCAATTGGGACTAGCATCCGGCCGCGTTTCTGTATTTGATAGCGGTAACATTAGGCTGGCTGGGGGCGTTTAAATGTCTTACATGACTACCTCTGAAAGACAGTCAATGCTTTCGGCGGAACTTGCGGCGGCGCGAACGCGCGGTCTGTTTGCACAGGCGCTCGGCAGAATATCGGCAGCCTTCGGGCTCTCGAATGCGACGGTGATGCACGCCCCCTCGCCGGAAGACCTGCTCCTGAAACCCCTGCTGATCGAGAGTTCGCTTCCTGCCGGCTATGTCAGGGATTTCGACCGCACGCATATGATGCGCGGCTGCCCTTTCGGCCTGCGGCTGCGGGAGTCGGCCGCGCCGCAGGCCTGGCACCTGAACGATGCGGTCAATGGCCAGGCCTTTCCGGCCGAGCTGCGCGCCCTGATGCTGCGCCATGCCATACCGGCCGGCTTTGCCATGCCGGCCATCGCCGCCGACGGCCAGCGCCTGGTCTTCTGGTTCTGCGGCGAGCGTGCGGCCCTCAGCCAGAGCGAGGTCAACGAGCTGGCGATGATCACGCTTCACGCCCTCGATGCGTATAATGCCGTCAGGCGCAACGAAGAAAGCGCGCACAACGCGCTGTCGGCGCGCGAACTGGAGGTTGTCCGCTGGACGGCGCAGGGCAAGACCTCGATCGAGATCGGCCAGATCCTGACGCTGTCGGATCATACGGTGAACGCCTACATGACCAACGCGATCAAAAAACTCGATTGCGTCAACCGCACCCAGTTGGTAGCAAAAGCCATCCGATTGAAGCTGATCAGCTGAGGAATCAGAAGAGAGTCAGCACGTCGTCCCGTGACCTGGGGGAAAACGTGCCTCTGCGCTTCGAACAGTCTGTCATCGACAAGATTGCGCAATCCCGCGCCCATATCGGCATCACCGACGCGGAAATCGTCCAGATGCTCGCGGCCTATCGCCTTTTCGGCTTCTGGCGCATCGACATCGAAACGGGACATTTCTTCGCGAGCGAGGATGTGCACACGATCTTCGACCTCCCCTATAGCGACGGCCCGGTCAATCTCGCCGAGCTGATGTCGCGCATCCACGCGGAGGACCGCAGCCTGATCGCCGAAACCTTCGAGCAGGCGAGCCTTCACGGCACCGGCTTCCATTTCGTCTATCGCGTCGACAACCGGCTCGGCGGCTACAAGCTGGTGCGCAGCGTCGGCCGCTTCCGCGACGATGCAAGCGGCGGCGGCATCGTCGGCGTCACCTATGAATTCGTCGAGAAACTGCGCGTCGTCGGCTTCGAGGACGATGCGCGGCCCCGCTGAAACATTTTACCGGTCGAGCACAGACCGGATCTCGACGAGGTTCGAGCGCACCCTGAGAATATAGAAGCCCATGGTGGCGAGATGGCTCGGCATGATCCAGCCGTCCTCGCGCCCGTTCGAGATGATCGCCGGCTGGATGCGCAGCGCCGCCTGGAACTGCCGCGTCGTGCCGCCCCAGATCGCGCCGAGATTACGCTCCTGAACCACCTGCGAGAAATCCGCCTGCGCTGCGGTCAGGATGGCGTAATAGGCATAGAGCTGGCCGTAGGCGAACCAGAACCGGTCGTCGGCACGCGTGTCGAACCAGCCGCGATTGTGGTGTTCCGAGCGCTCGGCGAGGATGTCGGAGGTGCTGCCGAGATCGTTGGCGATGCGGTCGATGAACTGCATCAGATTGTCGGCGCGGCCGTCGAAAATGGCATTGCAGGCAGCAAGATCGGTGTTGAACTTGCGCAGGTCTCCGATTGCCGTGCGGTAGTAGGACGGCGTCGGCGTCTTCGGCCCGAAAGGATTGAGGCCGAAATACCAGCTGTATTCGTCGAATTGCAGATTGCCGCGCGCGCGCTGCAGATCGTTGTTGATGCCCGACGTGCCGCGCACGCGCCCGAGCGTATCGACGAGCTCCGCCGAGGTCCGGCGAACCGCCTGGTTGATGCCGCGCTGGAAGGAGGCCTTGTTATCGAGGAAGGGCGTATGATCCCAGTCGATGCCGAAGAAGCCCATCTTGTAGAGCAGCATGGAGGAAATCCATGCGTTCTGGTTGACGTTGAAATCGGTCAGGTCGGCCGTGACGTCGACGATGGCCGAGCGCTGGCAGGTCTTGGCGGCGCCGGCGCCGCTCCCCTCGGCAACCGGCAGCTCCTGCCCGGCGGGAACCTTGCGTTCGGAAAGCCGATATTGATCGACGAAGGCGGTGTTGAAATTCGTCCAGACCTGCGTCTGCCAGAAGAAATAGCCGTATAGCACGACGAAGAGCGCGACGAATGCGATGATCGGCAAGCGGATCATCCAGCTCCGGCGCTGATACCAGCCATGCGCGGCGAGGAAGGGCCAGAAGGCCCAGGCGAAAAAGAGGCGGGCCCAGCGGCCGACCGTCTGGCCGATCAGCCTGAAAAAACCGGCTATCCGGTCAAGCATCGTCGTCTCCTGTCAGGCGAGGCGAACACTACAGCGCCGCGCGTCTTTTTAGACGCGCTAAGGACGCCGTAGCACTTTGGGTAGGACATCGCCGCCCCGTTGCATCCACATATGCGCTCGATGGGCCGAGCACAACACGAGCCGCTCGATTTTTGCGAATGAAAGCAGCGCGGATCGCGCGCTTCACGGCTCAGGAGCGCAGGAAAGGCAGGCTGAAGCGGAAGGACCTGCGAGCCGTATCGATGAGCGGCGCTCCCGGAGTTCCCGGCGACGGCTCGGCATAAGCGGGAAACTTTCCTGCCGCTTCGAGGTCGGCGCGGCTCTTGCGCCGTTCCAGATCTTGAGCGACCAGCATGCCCTTCTCGAACAGCCGGATGGGGGATGCGATATCGGGAAAGAATTCCGGCTTGATCCTGACCTTCATGCCCGGCCGGTCGGTATCGACCTGCGCCTGATAGATGAGCAGCCGTTCCTCGACATCGATCATCAGCTTGCGCAGCAGCACGTTGCAGGCGCCGATCCGGCCGTTCAGTGAATCGACGAAGGCCTGGAACAGCGTGATGAAGCGCTCGCGCCGCTGGCTGTCGTCCCGCATCACGTGCTCTTCGGCGGAAATGCGCTCCGCCTCCGCCTTCAGCGCCCGCCGCTCCGCCTCCATCTGCTCCCAATGCGCCCGGTTGCCGTAGACGCCGATACGGCCCTGCGTCGTCAGCGCCTTGGCGTTCAGCTCCTTCATTTTCAGGCGGGCGATATCGATGGAATCGACCAGCCGGCGCCGGTGCTCGACGATCGAGACGAGGCTGTGTTCGGCGGCCTTGTGCAGTTCGATGATCGCGGCGCGCTGGCTGGCGATCAGCCTCGCGAGCGCATCCGATTTCGTCAGGAGGTCGAGCAGCCGATCGATGACAGGCGCCTCGCGCACGCGCTCGGTATACATGCGCCACATCCGCTGGCGCGACGTCCAGCCGGCCATTTTCTCGCGCAGCGTCAATCCGCGGAAACTGTCGAGATCGGCCGAAACCTCCGCCGTCATATGGTCGAGCGAAAAGACCAACTCGGCAAGCAGCGCATCGAGAGCGGCGCTATCGGCGATATGGGCCTGGAAGCGGGCATTCTGCTCGAGGAAGGCCTCGTCGGCCGAATGGGCTTCATCGCTGTTGAAGGCACGGATGCAGCCTGCGCAATAGGCTCCCTCGGCCGCGATCTTTTCGGCAAGGCCGCCTGCGGCCTCGTACTGGCTGTCGAATGGCGGGGGCTTGCGCACCTGATCTCTCCAGGGAATCTCCTGCCCGGTAAGCTAGTCGCTTATCGCGCCAAAGAAAACAGACGGCTTCAGACAGGCTCGGCGATCCAGGCGCCGTTCATCTCGTCGTCCCAGTGCCTGCGGCAAAGCGAGACATATTTCTCGTTGCCGCCGACGTCGATCTGCGCGCCTTCGTGCAGCACCTTGCCCTGCGCGTCGAGCCGCACCACCATCGTCGCCTTGCGCCCGCAATGGCAGATCGTGCGCACCTCGCGCATTTCGTCGGCGATCGCCAGAAGCTCCTGCGAGGCCGGAAACAGCTTGCCCTGAAAATCGGTTCTGAGCCCGTAGACCATGACGGGGATGCCGAGCCTGTCGACGATGCGGGCGAGTTGCCAGACATGGAGGGGCGTCATGAAATGCGCCTCGTCGACGAAGATGCAGGAGATCGGCGCCCCTTCGCCGCTCAGCGCCATGATCAGCTGGAACAGATCCTCGTCCGGCTCGAAGGGAATGGCGCTCGACTCCAGCCCGATCCTGGAGCCGATGACGCCCCGGCCGGCGCGCTCGTCGAAGGCCGCGATCAGCTGGACCGTGCGCATGCCGCGCTCCTGATAATTATAGGAGGCCTGCAGCAGCATGGTCGATTTGCCGGCGTTCATCGTCGAATAGTTGAAATAGAGCTTTGCCATCGATGTCTCCTTGATCGGTTATTGAAAGCTCGCACCGGCAAAGAAAAGACCCGTGACGGCAATAATCACAGGAATCGACGCCTAAAGGCCGCCCTCAGTCGCGAAAACCGGCGACCGCGAAAAATCTGCAAACGTCGCAATCGCACCCGCCGATACGACGCAAACACACTGAGGTCGCTTGTCAAACTGGGCTATTGGTGATTGGCTTGGGGACCTAAAGACTGGGAGTCTAAAATGAAAACAACAAGCACATTCAAACTCGTCACCGCAACCGCCGTCGCCGCCCTCTCCGTTGCGACCGCAGCCTTCGCCGCAGACCCTGACAGCTGCTCCACCGTCCGCTTCTCGGATGTCGGCTGGACTGACATCACCGCCACCACCGCCACCGCATCCGTCGTCCTGAAGAGCATCGGCTATCAGACCGACGTCAAGGTTCTCTCGGTGCCGGTCACCTATACCTCGTTGAAGAACAAGGATATCGACATCTTCCTCGGCAACTGGATGCCGACACAGGAAAAGGACGTCCGCCCCTATATCGACGACAAGTCGGTCGAATCCTTCGGCCCCAACCTCGTCGGCGCCAAGTACACACTCGCCACCAACGCCAAGGGCGCGGAACTCGGCATCAAGGACTTCAAGGACATCGCTGCCCACAAGGACGATCTCGACGGCAAGATCTATGGCATCGAGCCGGGCAATGACGGCAATCGCCTCGTCATGGACCTGATCGAAAAGAACACCTTCGGCATGAAGGACATGGAAGTCGTCGAATCCTCCGAACAGGGCATGCTCGCCCAGGTCGCCCGTGCCGAGAAGGCGGGCAAGCCCGTCGTCTTCCTCGGCTGGGAACCCCATCCGATGAACACCAACTTCAAGCTGACCTACCTCACCGGCGGCGACGACGTCTTCGGACCTGATTTCGGCGGTGCCAAGGTCTACACCAATGTCCGCGCCGGTTATCTCGACGAATGCCCGAATGTCGGCGCAATGCTGAAGAACCTGACGTTCTCCCTCGACATGGAGAACCAGATCATGGGCAAAATCCTCGACGACGGCAAGGAGCCGGAAGCGGCGGCGACCGAATGGCTGAAGGCCAATCCCGCCGCGCTCGAGCCCTGGCTTGCTGGCGTCAAGTCCCGCGACGGCAATGGCGACGCGCTGGCGGCCGCCAAGGCCGGCCTCGGCCTTTGATGATGTGAGTGGGGCGGCTTGCCGCCCCGTTTCATTTTGTCCGATTGTTGATTTTTTCTGGATAGGCGCGCCCCCTTGAATTGGATCACCGACTTTAAGATTCCCATCGGCTCATGGGCCAAAGCCTTCGTCGACTGGCTGACCTCGAACGGCGCATGGTTCTTCGACCAGCTCGCCTCGCTGCTCTCGCACGTCATCGACGGCCTGCTCTTCGTGTTGCAGACGCCCCATCCGCTGATCGTCATCGCCATCATCACGGCCATCGCCTTCTGGCTGCGCCGGTCGATCGCGGTCACGCTCTTCACCTGTCTTGGGCTGCTGCTCATCATGAACCAGGGCTACTGGAAGGAGACGACGGAGACGCTTGCCCTCGTGCTCGCCTCCACCTTCGTCAGCATGGTGATCGGCATTCCGCTCGGCATCGCGGCGGCCCGCCGCGCCTGGATCTATGCCGCCATGCGCCCCGCGCTCGATCTGATGCAGACGATCCCCACATTCGTCTATCTGATCCCGGCGCTGATCCTCTTCGGTCTCGGCATGGTGCCGGGCCTTATCGCGACCGTCATCTTCGCGATCCCCGCCCCCATCCGGCTGACGCGCCTCGGCATCATCTCGACGCCGCCGTCGCTCGTCGAAGCGGCTGTCGCCTTCGGCGCTCGGCCGATGCAGGTGCTACGCAAGGTCGAGCTTCCCTTCGCCGCGCCGCAGATCATGGCGGGCCTCACCCAGACCATCATGCTGTCGCTGTCGATGGTGGTTATTGCGGCTCTCGTCGGCGCCGACGGTCTCGGCGTGCCTGTGGTGCGCGCACTGAACACCGTCAATGTCGCCAAGGGCTTCGAAGCTGGTCTCTGCATCGTCATCCTGGCGATCATTCTCGACCGCATGTTCCGCACGGCGGATGAAGGAGACGGCGCATGACCGCGGTAAGCTTCAAGGATGTCAGCATCATCTTCGGCGACCGGCCGGAAACGGCCCTCGCCATGGCCGACCAGGGCAAAACGCGCGACGAGATCGGCGCCGCAACCGGCCTCGTGCTCGGTGTCGCCAACGCCTCGCTGACCATCGAGGAAGGCGAGATCCTCGTGCTGATGGGCCTCTCCGGCTCCGGCAAGTCGACTCTGCTGCGCGCGGTCAACGGGCTTGCTCCCGTGGTGCGCGGCGATGTTTCGGTCTCGACGTCGACTGGCCCCGTCAACCCCTACAAATGCAATGCCAAAACGCTGCGCGGCCTGCGCACCCACACCGTCTCCATGGTGTTCCAGCAGTTCGCGCTCCTGCCCTGGCGCACCGTCGCCGAGAATGTCGGCTTCGGTCTCGAACTCGCCGGCATGCCGGAGGCCGAACGCAAGCAGCGCGTCGGCGAGCAGCTCGAACTCGTCAACCTGACGAAATGGGCGGACCGCAAGGTCAACGAACTATCGGGCGGCATGCAGCAGCGTGTCGGCCTCGCCCGTGCCTTTGCCACCGGCGCACCGATCCTGCTGATGGACGAACCGTTCTCGGCGCTCGACCCGTTGATCCGCACCCGCCTGCAGGACGAATTGCTGGAGTTCCAGCGGCGGCTGAAGAAGACCATTCTCTTCGTCAGCCACGATCTCGACGAGGCCTTCCGCATCGGCAACCGTATCGCCATCATGGAGGGCGGCCGCATCATTCAGTGCGGAACGCCGCATGACATCGTCAAGAATCCCGCCGACCAGTATGTCGCCGATTTCGTGCAGAACCTCAATCCGATCAACATGCTGACCGCCGCCGACGTCATGCAGCCCGGCCTCGGCCAGACGGCCGCCGGCATGAGCGTCAGCGCCACGGCCCGCGCTGCGACCCCGCTCGTCGATATCCTCGACGTGCTCGCCCGCCAGCCGGGCA
This sequence comes from Rhizobium sp. J15, assembly GCF_002531825.1. Classification (GTDB taxonomy): domain Bacteria; phylum Pseudomonadota; class Alphaproteobacteria; order Rhizobiales; family Rhizobiaceae; genus Rhizobium. Next base: position 136,584 of record NZ_NWSX01000013.1, read on the forward strand.
GCATCGGCATCGTGGAAAACGGCACGGTTATCGGCACCATCACGGCCCAGGATATCGTCGCCGGCCTCACCCGCCATCGCCGCAAGGAGGACGCTTGATGTTTTCAATCCGCTTTGCCACAAAGCGGATATGAAAGATCAGCCCTCGCCCATACGCGAAACCGATGAGGAGGCGCGCAAGCTCGCCCGTGTGCTGCTGCGCTCCGCCCGCTATGCTGCGATTGCCGTTCTCGACCCCGAGACCGGCTTTCCCTTCGCCAGCCGCGTCCTCCTCGCCACCGATATCGACGGCACGCCGGTCATTCTCGTTTCCCGGCTGTCGGCCCACACGAAGGCGCTCGCGAGCGACCCGCGCGCATCGCTGCTCACCGGCGAACCGGGCAAGGGCGATCCGCTTGCTTACGCCCGCCTGACGACCCAATGCCTGGCAGAGCCCGTCGAGAGCGGCAGCGCGATCCACGAGCGCATCCGCACGCGTTTCCTCGACCGCCATGCCAAGGCAAAACTCTATATCGATTTCCCGGATTTTCTCTTCTTCCGTCTCAAACCGGAACGGGCCAGCCTCAATGGCGGCTTCGGCCGCGCCTACCTGCTGGAGGGGCGCGATCTCGTCATCCAGTCGCCGGCGAATGAAGAGGTTGCCGCCAAAGCTGATGAAACAGTGCAAGATTTAATAGGGCGACACCCCGATATAGCCGAAACGCTTGCAACACGGTTGAAGGCCCCAGAATCGGGCTCCTGGCGCATTTGCGGTATCGATCCCGCAGGCTTCGATATGATTTCGGGTGATTTTTTGCTGCGATACGAATTCGAAACCCTGGCTGCGGATTCCGATCACATTTGTTCAAACATATCTAAAATAGCATACTCGATACCTTAAATTTAGGTATATACAATCTTCGAGCCTAATTGCTAGTTTTCGCCGCCTAGTCGGTATTCTGTCTGGGTGGCCTGTGCCAACACGGATGACGTACGTTTCGCATTAGGAAGATAACAATATGGAAACCTCTGATTTGGCCGACCACACGAATGTGGCGGCAGCTTTATTGTCGGCCATGGCCAACCCGAAGCGATTGCTGATCCTGTGCAGCCTGGTGAAAGGCGAAGTAGCCGTTGGCGTGCTCGCAACGCAGGTCGGCCTCAGCCAGTCGGCACTCTCCCAGCACCTTTCGAAACTGCGCGCGCAGAAGCTGGTCAAGACCCGCCGCGACGCACAGACCATCTATTATTCCAGCACCTCCGAGCCCGTTATGAAAATCCTGGCGACGCTCGAAGACATCTACCTCGTTCAGAGCAGGAATAGATCCGCAGCCTGATGATAGCGCTGACATGAGTGTCGGCCGATATCGTGTCCGTAAGGGATGTTCCCGGAGGCGCGGCAACGATATTTCAGCACCAGAACCTTAACGGCACGACCGGCAGATCTCGCGATCTGCCGGTCGTGCCTTTTTCAGCGCCTGTCATCCCGAGATCAGCGGTCTCTTTTCTCGCTAAAGCGTGTCGCGCAAAAGTGTGCGCGGTTTTGCGATAACGACACGCGTAAAAACAAAGACCTAAAGCACAGGAGCGAATCTGAAAGATCGCGACGTGCTTTAGGGATGGATGACAGGGCTCATCTCCGACTGCCGGTCGCCGGGCAGCTTTCGGGACTTTTCCCGTTGACGCGTGGGGAAGCCTTGATAATTTGACCGGGCAGTAAAAATATGGGCGTAAAGCCCCGGGAACGGGCCGCCAGCGGCCAGGAGAACAGCATGTCCAATCGCCTCAACGCACCCAACGATCTTCGCGCCTTCTGGATGCCGTTTACGGCAAATCGCCAGTTCAAGAAGGAGCCGCGTTTGTTCGTCGGCGCCAAGGACATGTATTACACCACCCATGACGGCCGTCAGGTGCTGGACGGCACGGCGGGCCTCTGGTGCGTCAATGCCGGCCACTGCCGCCCGAAGATCACCGAGGCGATCCGCGAGCAGGCCGGCGAGCTCGATTACGCACCGGCCTTCCAGCTCGGCCATCCCAAGGCCTTCGAACTGGCGAACCGCCTGGTCGATATCGCCCCGGAAGGTCTGAACCACGTTCTCTACACCAATTCCGGCTCCGAATCCGTCGAGACCGCGCTCAAGGTGGCGCTCGCCTATCACCGCGTGAAGGGCAATGGTTCGCGCTTCCGCCTGATCGGCCGCGAGCGCGGCTATCACGGCGTCAATTTCGGCGGCATCTCCGTCGGCGGCATCGTCACCAACCGCAAGATGTTCGGCACGCTTCTGACCGGCGTCGATCACATGCCGCACACCCACCAGCCCGGCAAGAACAACTTCACCCGCGGCGAGCCCGAGCATGGCGGCGATATCGCCACCGAACTGGAGCGGATCGTCACGCTGCATGACGCCTCCACCGTCGCCGCCGTGATCGTCGAGCCGGTGGCCGGCTCCACCGGCGTTTTGATCCCGCCGAAGGGCTACCTGCAGAAGCTGCGGGAGATCTGCACCAAGCACGGCATCCTGCTGATCTTCGACGAGGTCATCACCGGCTTCGGCCGTCTCGGCGCCCCCTTCGCCGCGCAATATTACGACGTCAAGCCCGACATGATCACCGCCGCCAAGGGACTGACCAACGGCGTCATCCCGATGGGCGCCGTCTTCGTCACCTCCGAGATCCATGACGCCTTCATGAACGGCCCGGAGCACATGATCGAGTTCTTCCACGGCTATACCTATTCCGGCAACCCGATCGCGTCTGCCGCCGCCCTCGCCACGCTCGACACCTATAAGGAAGAAGGCCTGCTCACCCGCGCCGCCGAGCTCTCCGACTACTGGGCCGACGCGCTGCATTCGCTCAAGGACTGCCCCAACGTCATCGATATCAGGAACACCGGCCTGATCGGCGCGATCGAACTCGACCCGATCGCCGGCGAGCCGACCAAGCGCGCCTTCACCGCTTTCCTGAAGGCCTACGAAAGCGGCCTCCTGATCCGCACCACCGGCGATATCATCGCGCTTTCCCCGCCGCTGATCATCGAGAAGCAGCATATCGACGAGCTTTTCGGCAAGCTCAGGACCATCCTGCAGAACAACATCTGAAGCATCGTCCAACGGCTTCCGGCACCATGGCCCGCGGCGGACGAGATCCCCGCGGGCTTTTGTTTCCGAAACCGGGAAACCTCAGCTCACGGCGGCGACGGAAAGGCACAGAGCGAATTTTTTCAGCAGCCGGCGGTCGAAATGGCCTTCATTGCCGAGCATCCATTTCAGCGCATCGTTCGCGCTCCACCGCGCCTTGTAAGGCCGCACGGAGGTCAGGGCGTCATAGACGTCGCAGATCGTCGCAATGCGGGTGTGAAGGCTCACCTTGCTGCCGGGCAGCCTGCGCGGATAGCCCTTGCCGTCCATGCGCTCGTGGTGATTGAGGCAGACGTCGAGAACGATCTCCGACATGCCCTCCTGCCGCGACAGGAATGCGTGCCCCTTCTCCGGATGCCCCCGGATCAGCGTGATCTCATCCTCCTCCAGCCGCCCTTCCTTGTTGAGCACCTCAAGCGGAATTTCGAGCTTGCCGACATCGTGCAGCAACCCGGCGGTGCCGAGCATCTGCACCGTCTCCTCGTCGAGAGCGAGATGGCGGCCGAAAAGGATCATCAGCGCGCTCACCGAGATGGAATGCAGAAAGGTCACCTCGTCCTTTGATTTCAGGCGCGTGACGCTCAAGAAAACCGAAGGATTCTCTTCCATCGACCTGGAGACGGAGGAAATCACCGGCGCCACATGATCGGCGCTGATCCCCTCGCCATTCCGCAGCTTCCCGAAAACCTCTTCCAGTATCTGCACGGATTTATGGACCGTCTCGAGCGCGGCCTTGATGTCGATCTCGGTGTCACGCCCCGGCAGGCCGTCGGTATCGACACCCTTGCTGGTGTTGATGACCACACTGGCGGTGCCGCATTTGCGAATTTTTGCCGCATCGGTCTCGCGTCGCAGGGAAAATCTGCGCCGGGACAAGAGAGGGTCCTGCCACAGGCCCTCGATGGCTTCCACAAACATTCCGATGCGCACCTGGCTGGCGTCGATACGCTTGAGCATCCAGATCTCTATTCCCGATATGTCTATGCGATTTTCTGTAAGGTTCTCTTTTTCATTGCTGCGGCATTTGACTATCGCGCGATACTACGGCCGCCGGCCAAATTAACGGTTAATGGGAAAGATAAAGACAGCGGCATGCGCTCGGCCTTCCGCCCTGACGAGGGCACTCGCCAGAGCCGCCTCATCTGAAAAAATGGCGAGATCCCGAAGAAAAATGGCCCTCGGCTGCGATTTTCGGACCAGATCGGCCGGATTTTCCTTCTATTTTGTTATGAACTTGCGCAATCGTACCAAAATTTCTAGAAATCTTGCCATGAGCCTTCCCGAGTCAAACATGGCCGGCAGGTTCGCTGATCGCACCGCTATCGATCGTCCTTGGCACGGCCCTGAAGGCCGTTGAATGATCGAAAAGGCCGGCGCGGCACATCATCGTGGGTCCACGACCCCATCCAAGGAGACAGACAATGACCCTCAAGACATTGACGGCGACCCTCGTCGCGTCGCTTGCCTTTGCGCCGCTCGCCCATGCCGATATTACCATCGGCCTGATCGCGCCGCTGACCGGCCCCGTCGCCGCCTATGGCGACCAGGTGAAGAACGGCGCTCAGACCGCCGTCGACGAGATCAACAAGAAGGGCGGCATTCTCGGCGAGAAAGTCGTCCTCGAACTGGCCGACGATGCCGGCGAACCGAAGCAGGGCGTTTCCGCCGCCAACAAGGTTGTCGGCGACGGCATCCGCTTTGTCGTCGGCCCGGTAACATCGGGCGTTGCGATCCCGGTTTCGGACGTTCTGGCTGAGAACGGCGTGCTGATGGTCACCCCGACGGCCACCGCGCCCGACCTCACCAAGCGCGGCCTGACCAACGTGCTGCGCACCTGCGGCCGCGACGACCAGCAGGCCGAAGTCGCCGCCAAATACGTGCTGCAGAACTTCAAGGACAAGCGCATCGCCATCGTCAACGACAAGGGCGCTTACGGCAAGGGCCTCGCCGATGCCTTCAAGGCGACGCTGAATGCCGGCGGCGTCACCGAAGTCGTCAATGACGCGATCACGCCCGGCGACAAGGACTTCAGCGCGCTCACCACCCGCATCAAGTCCGAAAAGGTCGATATCGTCTATTTCGGCGGCTATCACCCGGAAGGCGGCCTGCTCGCCCGCCAGCTGCATGACCTCGCCGCCAACGCGATGATCATCGGCGGCGACGGCCTCTCCAACACCGAATTCTGGGCGATCGGCACCGATGCCGCAGCAGGCACGCTGTTCACCAACGCGTCCGACGCCACCAAGAGCCCCGACTCCAAGACGGCTGCCGATGCGCTCGCCGCCAAGAACATTCCGGCCGAGGCCTTCACGCTGAACGCCTATGCCGCCGTCGAAGTGCTGAAGGCCGGCATCGAGAAGGCAGGCAGCGCCGAGGATGCGGAAGCCGTCGCAGCCGCGCTGAAGGGCGGCATGGAAATCCCGACCGCCATCGGCAAGCTCACCTACGGCGAAACCGGCGACCTGACCTCGCAGAGCTTCTCGCTCTACAAGTGGGAAGGCGGCAAGATCGTCGCAGCCGAGTAATCGACAGCGCAGGCAAAAGCAGGATCGGGCGCCTCGCGGCGCCCGGTTGTATTTTGGGGGATGAAGTGCCCCTCAATCAAGCTGACTCTTATCCTTCCGCAGATAGCTCTCCACTGTAGGATGTTTGATAAGGACCATCGGCTGACGATAAGTCCAACTGGGTCTCGGGTCCGAGACACGCGCGTAGAAGCTGGAGATCAAGACGTGCTTCAGATTTTCGTCCGAAGCGACACTTCCCGTCGACCTTTCAAGGATGACCTGGCTCACCTTCCCATGCTTGTCCGTCTTGAGTACCGCTGAATTGTTCACACATCCGCTCAACAACACGACAGCCGCACAGGCCGCCGAAATAATTGCTTTCATATCATGACCTTGAGTTGGAAATTGACATCTGTATTCTCGCTTCACTAGCACTGCTGCCGGAAGGATGAAAGCAGCCGGATATCTTCCGGCATTCAGTGGGTATCAATGGCAAAAATCAGTCGAAGAGGTAGATCATGACCACCAAGCTCGAACGTCTCGTCGACCAGGGTGTGGGCCGTATCCCCGCCGACATCGTGCTGAAGGGCGGCAGCTTCTTCGATCTCGTCACCGGCGAAATCGTCCGCTCCGATATCGCCATCGGCGGCGACCGCATCGTCGGGACTTCAGGCAGCTATAAGGGTGAGACCGAGATCGACATATCCGGCAGGATCGTGGTGCCGGGTTTCATCGACACGCATCTGCACATCGAATCCTCGCTGGTGACGCCACATGAATTCGACCGCTGCGTCCTGCCCTACGGCGTCACCACCGCCATCTGCGATCCGCACGAGATCGCCAATGTGCTCGGCACCGAGGGCATCGAATTCTTCCTGGAATCGGCGCTGGAGACGATCATGGACATCCGTGTCCAGCTCTCCTCCTGCGTTCCGGCGACACATCTCGAGACTGCGGGCGCCGACCTGCCGATCGAGCATCTCCTGCCCTTCCGCGATCATCCGAAGGTCATCGGCCTTGCCGAGTTCATGAATTTCCCCGGCGTGATCCACAAGGATCCCGTCTGCATGGCCAAGCTCGACGCCTTCCAGGGCGGCCATATCGACGGCCACGCGCCGCTTTTATCCGGCAACGACCTCAACGGTTATCTCGCAACCGGCATCCGCACCGAACACGAATGCACGAGTGCCGCCGAAGCGATGGAAAAGATTCGCAAGGGCATGCATATCCTCGTGCGCGAAGGTTCCGTGTCGAAGGATCTTGCCGCCCTGATGCCGATCATCACCGAACGGCTTTCACCCTATCTCGCGCTCTGCACCGACGACCGCAATCCGCTCGACATCGCCGAACAGGGCCATCTCGATCACATGATCCGCACGGCGATCGCCAACGGCGTCGAGCCCCTGGCGATCTACCGCGCCGCCTCGATCTCGGCCGCCCGCGCCTTCGGTCTCAGGGACCGCGGCCTGGTGGCGCCCGGCTGGCGCGCCGATCTCGTGGTTCTCGACAGTCTGGAAAACTGCCGCGCCGACATGGTCTTCTCCGCCGGCCGCCGCGTCACCGATAGGCTCTTTTCCACGCGCAAACCGGTCGCCCCCATCGGCCTCGACAGCGTCAAAGCCCGGCCGGTCAACGCTGCCCATTTCGGTGTGCCGGCCAGAGAGGGCGAAACATCGGTCATCGGCGTCATGCCGGGCAAGATCATCACCGAGCATCGCCGCTACCGCCTCCCCGTCAAAGGCAATGAGACGACGGTCGATCTTTCCAACGACATCATCAAGGTCGCCGTTATCGAGCGCCACGGCAAGAACGGCAACCACGCCAACGGCTTCGTCCAGGGCTTCGGCCTGAAGAAGGGCGCCATCGCCTCAACCGTCGGCCATGACAGCCACAATATCTGCGTCGTCGGCGTCGACGAGGACGATATGGCCCGCGCCGCAAACCGCCTCGGCGAAATCAAGGGCGGCTTCGTCGTCGTGGAAGATGGCAAGGTCACCGGCGAAATCGCCCTGCCCGTCGCCGGCCTGATGAGCCTCGAGCCCTACGAAAAGGTCCGCGACACGCTGCACCATCTGCGCAAGGCCGCCTTCGCGCTCGGCGCCACGCTGGAAGAGCCCTTCCTCCAGTTGGCCTTCCTGCCGCTGCCGGTTATCCCGCACCTGAAGATCTCGGACAAGGGAATGGTCGATGTAGACAAGTTCGCGCTGATCGGGTGACGCAATCCTTGGCAAACTCCGCACCAGCGCCTATTTTGCGATATCGCGGGAGAAAATCATGACCAAGCTGGAACAGATTGAAAAATCCGTGGCCGAACTCGACAAGCAGGAGTTCGAAGCCTTCTCCGCGTGGTTTGAAGCCCTTCAGGCCGAGCGCTGGGATCGGCAACTGGAAACAGACGCGGCAAGCGGTAGGCTCGACCATCTCGCAGACAAGGCCCTTGCGGATTTTCGTTCCGGAAAGACAAGACGGCTTTGAAACACCATGCGACTCCCGGCTTCTGGGAGGCCTATGACGGCTTACCTGAACAGATAAGGAAGCTGGCCGACGAAAACTTCGACCTGCTCAAACAAGATCCCAGACATCCATCTCTGCATTTCAAGCGCGTCGGCCGCTTCTGGTCGGCACGCGTCGGCACCTCCTGGAGAGCGCTGGCCGTGAGAGAGGGAGACGACGTCATTTGGTTTTGGATCGGCTCTCATGCGGACTATGATAAGTTGCTAAAGTAGCTTTAAAAATACTCGAGCCCGATCCCCATCGGCCGTCGCAGCCGCAATAGCGTGCGAGATTTCTGCATCCAAAATTGGCCTTAAAAAGCATGATGCCGCGTCGTCAACTCAAGTCCGATTGCCTTCATAACGGCCAGCGTCGTTTCAAGCGTGGGATTTCCGTTCTCACTGAGTGCCTTGTAGAGATGTTCGCGCGCAAGGCCGGTTTCCCTCGCAATTTTGCTCATGCCCTTGGCGCGCGCAACGACGCCAAGAGCCGATGCGATGAATTTCGCGTCACCGGTCTGCAGTGCTTCGGTAATAAAGGTTTCGATAGCCTCGTCGGAATCAAGCAACTCAGCCGGATCGAAGTCGAATATCTCTTCAGCCATTATCGTCGCTCCATTCCATGGCAATTCTCTTTGCCGTTCTTATATCGGTTTCCTGCGTGCTCTTATCGCCTCCGCAGAGAAGGACGATGATGGTCTCTCCCCGCTTGCGGTAGTAGATCCGATAGCCGGGCCCGTAGTGAATGCGCAGTTCACTCACTCCTTCGCCGACCGGCGCGGCATCGCCGGCATGTCCGGTCGCAAGGCGCTGGAGGCGCAGGGCAATCATCGCCTTCGCCTTTCCATCCTTCAATCTCTTGTGCCACTTCTGGAAAGTGGCCGTTTGCTTCAGAATGAACACATCAGTTGTAATTTAAAAAATACAGTCTGTCAAAATCTATCCCCGCAGCGATAGCGAGACCGTCAAACCCGCGCACAGAATCCGTCCAGCGCCGCAAGCTTCACCGTTTCCGCGCCAACCACCGCCTCGTACCCCGGCATCTCAAGCGACTCGCCGAATACCATGCCCTCAGGCAGGCGGAATTCCGCCGGTTTGCGCGTCAGGTTGAAAACGAAGAGCAGTTTTTCTCCATTCTTCTCGCGGGTGAAGGCGAGCAGGTCCTGGTTGGTGCCGATGAAGGTCATCTCGCCGTCGATCAATGCTGGATGGCTCTTTCGGAAAGCGAGCGTCCTGCGGTAGTGGTGCAGCACCGCGCCGTCACTCCCCTCCTGCGTATCGACGGAAAGTGCGGCCTGCTCATAGGGCACCGGCAGCCAGCTCTTCTCGGCCGAGGTGAAGCCGGCATGCGCCTTGCCCGCCTCCCAGGGCATCGGCGTGCGGCATCCGTCGCGGCCCTTGAAGGCCGGCCAGAAGCGGATGCCGTAGGGGTCGCGCAGATCCTCGAAGGCAAGCTCGGCCTCCGGCAGGCCGAGTTCCTCGCCCTGGTAGAGGCAGATCGAACCGCGCAGCGCCGCGAGCACCGAGATCGCGAGCTTGGCGATAACGGGCCGCTCCTCCTCGGTCAGCGCAAAGCGGCTGACATGGCGCATGACGTCGTGATTGGAGAAGGCCCAGCAGACCCAGCCGTCGGTCACCGCCTTCTGGAAGGCTTCGACGCAGCCGCGAATATGCGCGGCGGTGAACTCCGGTCCGAGCAGGTCGAAGGTGTAGCACATATGCAGCTTGTCGCCGCCACTCGTATAGGCGCCAACCGTCTTCAGCGAACGCGCCCCGTCGCCGACTTCGCCGACGGTCGTGCGGTCCTCATACCGGTCGAGCAGCGCCCGGAAGCGCTTGAGGAAATCGACATTTTCCGGCTGCGTCTTGTCGTAGAGATGGTTCTGCATGCCGTAGGGATTGCTGTCTGGCGCATCGAGGCCTGCGTCATCCTCATCGGGCTCATGCGGCGGATTGCTTCTGAGCTGCTTGTCGCAGAAATAATAATTGACCGTATCCAGCCGGAAGCCGTCGACGCCGCGGTCGAGCCAGAACTTCACCGTCTCCAGCACCGCATCCTGCACCTCCCTGCTGTGGAAGTTGAGATCGGGCTGCGAGGTCAGAAAGTTGTGCTGGTAATATTGCCGGCGCACGCCGTCCCACTCCCAGCCCGGCCCGCCGAAGATCGACAGCCAGTTGTTCGGCGCCGTGCCATCGGGCTTCGGATCGGCCCAGACATACCAGTCCGCCTTCGGATTGGTCCGGCTCGCCCGGCTCTCGACGAACCAGGGATGCCTGTCCGACGTATGTGAAATCACCTGGTCGATGACGACCTTGATGCCGAGCCTGTGCGCCTCGGCCATCATCTCGTCGAAATCGGCGAGCGTCCCGAAGATCGGGTCGACATCGCAATAGTCGGAAACGTCGTAGCCCATGTCGGCCATCGGCGACTTGAAGAAGGGCGAGAGCCAGATGGCGTCGACGCCGAGGCTGGCGATATGCGGCAGCCGGCGGGTGATACCCTTGAGATCGCCGAGCCCGTCGCTGTTCGTGTCCTGAAACGAGCGCGGATAGACCTGATAAATCACCGCGCCGCGCCACCAGTCCGCATTCCCGCCTGCCTGCAATGCCATCGGCCACGTCTCCTGCCTTGTTCGCGCTCGCCACACTAAAGCGGACGAAACAAAAGACAACCATATCAAGCCGCGATGCCCGCGCTGAAACCGCCGCGACGCTTCGTCGCGATCCGGCAAGGGGGAGACGTATATAGGCTTGTGCACAACCCAAAACCAGCCTCCGGATTTGGGGTTGCAACGCAAAGGCTTTGCGATAAGGTGCGCGCTGACCTGCACGTAAAAGGTCAAATATCGGGAACAAATGTCTAATAAAGGCGCAAAGCCTAGAAAGGTGGACCCACCATGAACCAATTCTCGAAAAAATTTCTCGCCTCTGCAATGCTTGGCACATTGCTGGCGTTTTCCGCCCATGCGGCGACGATCAATATTCACAATGGTGGCGACCCGCAGTCGCTCGATCCACAGAAACTGTCCGGCGACTGGGAGAATCGTATCGCCGGCGACATCTTCGAAGGCCTTGTCACCGAGGATGCCAAGGACAATCCAATTCCCGGCCAGGCTGAAAGCTGGACCATTTCGCCGGATGGCAAGGTCTACACCTTCAAGCTTCGCGACGGCATCAAGTGGTCCGATGGCCAGCCGGTAACGGCAGGAGACTTCGTCTTCGCCTTCCAGCGCCTCGTCGACCCGAAGAACGCCGCCGACTACGCCTACCTGCAGTTCACCATCAAGAACGCCGAAAAGATCAACAAGGGCGAGATCACCGATCTCAACCAGCTCGGCGTCAAGGCAATCGACGACAAGACGCTCGAAATCACCCTGGAAAATCCGACCCCCTATTTCATCAACGCTCTGATGCACTACACGGCCTATCCGCTGCCGAAGCATGTCGTCGAGGCGAAGGGCCAGGATTGGGTCAAGATCGGCAACATCGTCACCAACGGCCCCTATAAGCCGACCGAATGGGTTCCGGGCTCGCATGTGACGACAGTCAAGAACGACCAGTGGTACGGCACCAAGGACCTGAAGATCGACGGCGCCAAGTTCTTCGTCCTCGAGGATCAGGAAGCGGCACTGAAACGTTACCGTGCCGGCGAATTCGACATTCTCACCGACTTCCCGACCGACCAGTACGAGTGGATGAAGAAGAACCTGCCGGGTCAGGCCCATGTCGCCCCCTTCTCCGGCCTCTATTATTACGTCGTCAACTCGCAGAAGCCGCCGTTCAGCGACAAGCGCGTCCGCCAGGCGCTGTCCATGGCGATCAACCGCGAAGTGATCGGCCCGCAGATCCTCGGCACCGGCGAATTGCCGGCCTATTCCTGGGTTCCGCCGGGCACGGCGAATTACGGCGAGCCGGCCTATGTCAGCTGGAAGGACCTGCCCTATAACGAAAAGGTCGCCGAAGCCAAGAAACTGCTCACCGAGGCCGGATTCGGCCCCGACAAGCCGCTCCATGCGGTCCTCAGCTACAATACCAACGACAACCACAAGCGCATCGCCGTCGCGATCGCGTCCATGTGGAAGCCGCTCGGCGTCAACGTCGAGCTCGTCAACGCCGAAACCAAGGTGCATTACGACCAGATGCAGCGCGGTCAGGTGGAGATCGGCCGTGCCGGCTGGCTCGCCGACTACAACGATCCGGACAATTTCCTGAACCTGCTGGTGACAGGCGTGCAGATGAATTACGGTCGCTGGTCCAATCCTGAATATGACAAGCTGATCAAGGACGGCAACGCTCAGACGGATCTGACCAAGCGCGCCGATATCTTCAAGAAGGCCGAGCAGCTGGCGCTTGATGAATCCGCGGCCCTGCCGATCTACTACTATGTCTCGAAGAACGTCGTCTCGCCGAAGATCGAAGGCTTCGTCGACAACATCCAGGACATCCACCGCACCCGCTGGCTGTCGATGAAAGAGTAAGGGAAAACGGTCCTTCCCGCCCCGCGCGGGAAGGACCGGCCCACGACCATGATCAAATACGCCCTCCGTCGATTGCTATCGACGATCCCCGTTCTGTGGATCGCCGTCACAGCCTGCTTTTTTGTTTTGCGCCTTGCCCCCGGCGGCCCGTTCGATGGCGAAAGGCCATTGCCGCCGGTGATCCTGAAGAACCTCGCGGTCCACTACAATCTCGATAAGCCGCTGATCCAGCAGTACCTGATCTATGTCGGCGACCTGCTGCGGGGCGATCTTGGCCCCTCCTTCGCCAGCGAGGATTTCACCGTCGCCCAGCAGATCATGATCGGCCTGCCCTATACCTTCACCATCGGCACGGCTGCCTTCCTGATTGCCATCATCGTCGGCGTGACTGTCGGCTGTCTCGGGGCGCTCTACCAGAACAAGGCGCCGGATTACATTCTCGGCACGCTCATCCTGGTCGGCGTCGTGCTGCCGAACTTCCTGATCGCGCCGATCCTGCAATTGATTTTCGGCATCCACCTCGCCTGGTTTCCGGTCGGCGGCTGGGGTGACGGCTCGATCAAATACCTGATCCTGCCGATCGTCGTCCTGGCCCTGCCGCATGCGGGGCGGATCTCTCGGATCACCCGCGGCTCGATGATCGAGGTGATGAACCAGAACTTCATCCGCACCGCCAAGGCCAAGGGCATCGGCCCGCGGCTGACCGTCATGCGCCATGCGCTGAAACCGGCCATGATGCCCGTCGTTTCCTATCTGGGGCCGGCGGCAAGCTACCTTCTCACCGGCTCGCTGGTCGTCGAAAGCATCTTCGGATTGCCCGGCATCGGCCGCTATTTCGTCAACGCAGCCCTGAACCGCGATTACGGCATGGTTCTCGGCACGGTCATCTTCTACATGGTGCTGATCGTGTTCCTGAACCTTCTCGTCGACATCGCCTATGCCTGGCTCGATCCGAAAGTGAGAAACCGATGATCCTCAACCCCGCAAAACGCGAGCTGCTCGCGCAGGAGCTTCTGGAGGCCGAAGGGCTGGCGCCCGAAGGCCGCTCTCTCACCAGGGATGCGCTGCGCCGCCTCGGGCGCAACAAGGCGGCCGTACTCTCGATCGCCGTGCTGTCGCTCTTGATCCTCGCCGCCTTCCTCGGCCCCTGGTTCATTCCCTTCAACTACGAGGATCCCGACTGGGCCGCCTTCCGCATTCCGCCCTCGATCGAGACCGGCCATTATTTCGGCACGGACCCCAACGGCCGCGATCTCCTTGCCCGCGTTCTCTACGGCACCCGCATCTCGCTCGCCGTGGCGCTGACGGCGACCGTCGTCTCCGTCGTCATCGGCGTACTCTATGGCGCGATATCGGGCTATATCGGCGGCAGGCTGGATGCGATCATGATGCGCTTTGTCGATATCATGTATGCGCTTCCCTATATCCTCTTCGTCATCCTCTTGATGGTGATCTTCGGCCGCAACGTCTACCTGCTCTTTGCCGCGATCGGCGCGCTGGAATGGCTGACCATGGCCCGCATCGTCCGCGGTCAGACGCTGTCGATCAAGCACCGCGAATTCATCGAGGCGGCCCGCGCCTCCGGGCAGCGGCCGTTCAAGATCATCGTCAAGCACATCATCCCGAACCTCGTCGGCCCGGTGGTGATCTTCGCGGCGCTGACCGTGCCCGAAATCATCGCCACCGAGAGCTTCCTCTCCTATCTCGGCTTCGGCGTGCAGGAACCGCTGACCTCGCTCGGCACGCTGATCGCCGAAGGAACCGACGCCATGGAAAGCATGCCGTGGCTGCTGATCTTCCCGGCCAGCTTCCTCGTGGCGCTGCTGCTCAGCCTGCTCTTCATCGGCGACGGCCTGCGCGACGCGTTCGACCCGAAGGATCGATAGAATGCCTCAGGAAAAAGACATCCTCCTTGAACTCAAGGATTACTCGATCACTTTCGCAACGCCCGACGGCGAGGTGAAAGCGGTCTCCAACATGAACCTCACGGTCCGGCGCGGCGAACGCATCGCCATCGTCGGCGAATCCGGCTCCGGCAAGAGCCAGACCTTCCTCGGCATCATGGGCCTTCTCGCCAAGAACGGCAAAACGACGGGACAGGCGCTGCTCGAAGGCAAGGACGTGCTGTCGCTGAAACCGCGCGAGCTGGACCAGATCCGCGGCAAGGACATGGCCATGGTCTTCCAGGACCCGATGACCGCGCTCAATCCGTCGCTGAAGATTTCGAGACAGCTGACGGAACAGCTGGAGGTTCATCGCGGCCTGACGGCGCGCGCCGCATCCGAGGCAGCTCTCGATATGCTCAAACGCGTCGGCATCCCCGACCCGACCCGGCGCTTCCACCTCTATCCGCACGAACTGTCAGGCGGCATGCGCCAGCGCATCGTCATCGCCATGGCGCTGCTCACCAAGCCGAAGCTCCTGATCGCCGACGAGCCGACGACGGCGCTCGACGTCACCATCCAGGCGCAGATCCTCGATCTCTTCAACGACCTGACGGCGGAGATGAACACGGCGCTCATCATGATCACCCATGATCTCGGCGTCGTCGCCGGCCTCGCCGACCGCGTCGCCGTCATGTATGCCGGCCGCATCGTCGAGGAAGCGCCGGTCGACGAACTCTTCGACAATCCCGCCCATCCCTATACGGCGGCGCTGCATGCCTCGATCCCGCGCCCGGACCAGGATGTCGACGATCTCGTCGTCATTCCCGGGCGCCCGCCGAACCTGCAGCACCTGCCGAAAGGCTGCAATTTCTCGCCGCGCTGTTCGCAGGTCCAGGACGATTGCATCGACCGCCCGCCCGCGCTCGAAATCCTGGCGCCGCGCCACTGCGCCGCCTGCTACCATCCGTTCCCGCGTCGTGAGGAGTTGCTGAACCATGGCTGACCGATCGCTTCTGAGGGTCGAAAACCTGACGACCCAGTTCGAACTGCCGGCGAAAGGCCTCTTCAAGCCACCGGTCTTTCTGACAGCCGTCAACAATGTCAGCTTCGATCTCGCCGAAGGCCGCACACTCGGCGTCGTCGGCGAATCCGGCTGCGGCAAGTCCACGCTCGGCCGTTCCATCCTGCGGCTGTTGAAATCGCAGAAGGGCCGCATCCTCTGGCAGGGCCGCAATCTTCTCGACCTCAGCGACGAGGAAATGCGCGCCGCCCGCCGCGACATGCAGATCATCTTCCAGGATCCGATCGCCTCGCTCGACCCGCGCATGACGGTTGGAGACATCATCGCCGAGCCGCTCACCGTCTTCGAGCCGAAGCTTTCGAAAGCCCAGCGGCTGGAGCGCGTCCGCGAGATCATGGCCGCCGTCGGCCTGGTGCCCGAAATGATCAACCGCTATCCGCACGAATTCTCCGGCGGTCAGGCGCAGCGCATCGGCATTGCCCGCGCCGTCATCACCAGACCGAAGCTCATCATCTGCGACGAGCCGGTTTCGGCCCTCGACGTCTCGATCCAGGGCCAGGTGATCACGCTTCTGCGCAAGCTGCGCAAGGAATTCGGCCTGACGCTGATCTTCATCAGCCACGACCTCTCCGTCGTCCGCCTGATTTCGGACGATGTGCTGGTGCTCTACCTCGGCAGGGTGGTGGAAGCCGGCGACTGCGCCACCGTCTTCGATCATCCGGCCCACCCCTATACGCAGGCGCTCTTTTCCGCGGCACCGATCCCGGATCCCAAGCTCGCGCGCCTGCGCACCCGCATCCGCCTGCAAGGCGATCCGCCCTCGCCGCTCAACCCGCCGAAGGGCTGCGTCTTCTCCCCCCGCTGCTGGAAGGCGACCGATATCTGTCGCACGGAGATGCCTGCGATCGAGGAGGTTCGTCCCGGCCAGAAGGCGGCCTGCTATCATATGGACAGGCCATGAATGGAGCGATGGCCGAGTGTGGCAGCCTTCGGTTTGATGACAAATTTCGGCCCCAGCACGCCATCCTCGGCCTTGTGCCACTGCTGTCCGGTTAAAAT
>NZ_NWSX01000014.1 GCF_002531825.1 Rhizobium sp. J15
CTTGCCCTGAGACTTTTTTTTATTGCTCAGTCCAAGCCTGTGGAGAAATCGGCCGACCGTGGCGCGATGGACTATCACATCGCGTCCGGCCAATTCGATGCACAGTTCATCCAGCGTGATCTCGCCATTGTCGGCAACACGTTCGGCAATCCATTTGCCGTGTGCCGCCAACTTGCCCCCACTCGGGGCATGTCCCTGTCGGGCCGGCACTAGAGAACCGGAAGTCCGATGGAGGATCATCATATTGTTGATAAATCTCGGAGATACCCGGAAATGCCGGGCGGCTTCCCGATGGCTGTTGCCTTCCTCTACAAACGCAACCACACGCACTCGCAACTCTACCGGATGCGGCTTACCCATGGCAGATCTCCCTTCCATGGCCATGGAATCATAAATCCATCGCCAAGGGAATCCTGAATCAGAAAGACTGCGACGCGCTTTAACATGACGACCCTCGACCGGGATGCAACGGAGGAGCAGCTGATTGAAATCGATCGGCTAACAGATCGGCTAGGACGGCGACCTGGAATCAAAGACAGCTTTTCCAAGCTAGATCTTAACAACAACGGGTTTCGGTTGTTGTTTTCCGCATCATGGATTTGGGCTGAACCACATAAAAGTTTATTGAGTGCGCCTCAAGGTTGGGTACGCGTTCGAGAGGTGGCAGCGCTGGATCACTGGGAACGTTCCTGGAAAAAATCTGGTAGCCCGACCAATGCCAACGTCTTCACTCCTGCCCTGCTTTCCGATCCCAACATGCACATCTACGGTCGATTGGCCGGCGACGGCTTTGATGCGGGATGCATCGCAAATCGATCGACGCAGGTTGTAGGGATCTCCAATATTTTTAGTTTGGCTGGTACGCCGCAGGCCTTCCAGGATGCAATTTCATTGGCCACTATCGCCTTTTCAGTCGATTCGCCCCTTGTCGGATATGATCGCGGTGAAGCCCTAGACGAAATGAAAAAGCTGGGTTTCAAGCCCGTCGGCCAATTGCGGATCTGGCTATCTGATGAGGGCGCATAAACGCTTTCCCCTTCGTTCTCCATTAGCGTTGTATAGCTGGAAAACAACGGTAGGCCCTCTTACTGATTTCGCCGCCTGCCCTGCAGCAGATCGAGCACGGAGTTCGCGGCTTCCAGAACGTTGGTTCCCGGCCCGAACACGGCGGCAACGCCGTGCTCCTGCAGGAATTCATAATCCTGCCGCGGAATGACGCCGCCGCAGACGACGATAATATCGCCGCCGCCCTGCTCCTTCAGGCTGTCGATCAGTTGCGGCAGCAGCGTTTTGTGGCCGGCTGCGAGCGATGAAACACCGACGACGTTGACCTTTTGACCAAGCGCCATCTGGGCGGCCTCATCAGGCGTCTGGAACAGCGGTCCGGCAAGCACGTCGAAACCGATATCGCCGAAGGCCGAGGCGATCACCTTGGCGCCGCGATCGTGGCCGTCCTGGCCGAGCTTGGCGACCATGATTTTCGGCCGATGCCCCATGGCATCCGTCACCTCCGCCATGCGGGTCTTCAGCACGGCAAGTTCCGGCTCGCTTCTATAGGCATCGCCATAGACATCCTTGATCACCTCGGGCGTTGCCGCATGATCGCCGAAGGCCTGCCGCATTGCGTCGGAGATTTCGCCGACAGTGGCGCGGGCGCGCGCCGCCTCGACGGCGGCGGCAAGCAGGTTGCCCTTGCCGCTGCGGGCAACCTCGGAAAGTGCGGCAAGCGCATCGGCGGCCTTTGCGCTATCGCGCCGCCGCTTGGTGTCCTCGATCCGCCTGACCTGCGCGCTGCGCACGGCGGCGTTGTCGATCGCCAGGATGTCGATCTCCTGCTCGGTCTCCAGACGGTATTTGTTGACGCCGACGATGACCTCCTCGCCCTTGTCGACCGCCGCCTGGCGGCGGGTCGCGGCCTCCTCGATCAGCCGTTTCGGCAAGCCCTCGTTGACGGCCTTCGTCATGCCGCCGAGCGCCTCGACTTCCTCGATCAGCGCCCAGGCCTTGTCGGCAAGTTCCTTCGTCAGGCTCTCGACATAATAGGAGCCGGCCAGCGGATCGACCACCTTCGTCACGCCGGTTTCGTGCTGAAGGATCAGCTGCGTGTTGCGGGCGATGCGGGCGGAAAATTCCGTCGGCAGCGCGATCGCCTCGTCGAAGGAATTGGTATGCAGCGACTGCGTCCCGCCAAGCACGGCCGACATCGCCTCGAAGGCGGTGCGGATGATGTTGTTATAGGGGTCCTGTTCCTGCAGCGAGACGCCGGAGGTCTGGCAATGGGTGCGCAGCATGAGCGAGGATGCCTTCTTCGGCTGGAACTCCTCCATGATGCGGGTCCAGAGCAGCCGGGCGGCGCGCAGTTTCGCGGCTTCCATGAAGAAGCTCATGCCGATCGCGAAGAAGAAGGAGAGCCTGCCGGCGAAATCGTCGACATCGAGGCCCTTGGCGATGGCGGCCCTGACATATTCGCGGCCGTCGGCCAGCGTGAAGGCGAGTTCCTGCACCAGTGTCGCTCCGGCCTCCTGCATGTGATAGCCGGAAATGGAGATCGAGTTGAACTTCGGCATCTCCCTTGCCGTATATTCGATGATGTCGGCAACGATCCGCATCGAGGGTTCGGGCGGATAGATATAGGTGTTGCGGACCATGAACTCCTTGAGGATATCGTTCTGGATCGTGCCGGAGAGTTCGGCCTTGGCAACGCCCTGCTCTTCGCCGGCGACGATGAAGGAGGCGAGGATCGGGATGACCGCGCCATTCATGGTCATGGAGACGGAAATCCTCTCCAGCGGAATGCCGTCGAACAGGATCTTCATGTCCTCGACACTGTCGATGGCCACACCCGCCTTGCCGACATCGCCTTCGACACGTGGGTGGTCGCTGTCATAGCCGCGATGGGTGGCGAGATCGAAGGCGACGGAGACGCCCTGCTGGCCGGCGGCCAGCGCCTTGCGATAGAAGGCGTTGGAGGCTTCGGCGGTGGAGAAGCCGGCATATTGGCGGATCGTCCAGGGGCGCCCTGCATACATCGTTGCGCGCGGGCCGCGGGTAAAGGGCGCAAAGCCCGGCAGCGAGCCGAGATGTTCAGCGCCGTCGATATCCTCGGCCGTATAGAGCGGCTTGACGGCAATGCCTTCCGGAGTTTGCCAGGTCAGCGTTTCGGGCGCGGCGCGCAATTCCTTCTGCGCAAGTTCCGCCCAATCCGACAGCGTCTTCTTCGTCATGCGTCTCCTCCGGCTTTTTCATCCGCACCTTATCATTTCACAGGCGCTTGATGCGATACAGCCATAGGACAATTCGCGCAGCAAAGCATTCACGGCGCGCCACGCGTTCGCCGCACGCTTCCGGCCTCGATCTATTTATGATCCAGTTTCGCGACCAGGCGGTCGCCGAGCCACTGGATGCCGCAGACGAGGACGATGAGGACGGCCACGACCGCGATCATCACATTGGTTTCGAAGCGTTGATAGCCGTAGCGGATGGCGAGATCGCCGAGGCCGCCGGCGCCGATCGCGCCTGCCATGGCCGAAGCGCCGATCAGAGTGACCAGCGTGACGGTGAAGCCGGCGACGATGCCGGGCAGCGCTTCGGGCACGAGCACTTCGCGCACGATCGTCCAGCGATTGCCGCCCATGGCCCGCACGGCATCGATCAGCCCGCGGTCGACCTCGCGCAGCGACACTTCGGCGATGCGCGCATAGTAGGGTGTCGCGGCGATGGCGAGCGGCACGATGGCCGCCCAGGTGCCGAGCGCCGTGCCGACGATCAGCCGCGTCAGCGGGATCAGCGCCACCAGCAGGATGATGAAAGGCACCGAACGGAAGCCGTTGATGACGGCGCCGAGCGCGCGATTGATCCAGAGGTTCTCGGCGATGCCGCCGCGGGCCGTGACGACAAGCGCAAGGCCGAGCGGCAGCCCGGCGACGAGCGAGATCACGCCTGAGGCGACGGTCATCAGAACCGTCTCCCAAAGGGAGCGGAGCAGCAGTTCAAACATGATCGGTGTCATAACCAAGCACCTCTACCCGGGCCGACCGGGACGTCAGGAATTGTTCGACCTTCCCGGCGAGCGTGGGATCGCGGGTGGGAACGGCAATGAAGAACCGCGCCACCGGCTGGTTCTGAATGTGGTCGATTCCACCGTGAACGAGGCGGAAGGAACGGGGTAGCGCAGCTGAAAGATCGGCAAAAAGAGCGCCTTGGGCTTCAGGTCCGGCAAGATCGATGCTGAGGATCGCCTCGCTTCCTCCCGTTGCCGAAAGCCGGCCGGCAATATGGACAGGGAGCTGCGGGCGGATACCGCCGAGCAGGCTCCTGGTGATCGCTTGCTCCGGATTGGCGAAGACCGACCAGACCTGCCCTTCCTCGACGATCCGCCCGGCATCGATGACGGCGACGCGATCGGCAATGCCGCGCACCACTTCCATCTCATGCGTGATCAGCAGGATCGTCAGTCCGAGCTTACGGTTGATGTCCTTCAGCAGCGCCAGGATCGACCGGGTCGTCTCAGGATCGAGCGCCGATGTCGCCTCGTCGGACAGTAGGAGCGCCGGGCGTGCCGCCAGTGCCCGGGCGATGCCGACGCGCTGCTTTTGGCCGCCGGAGAGCGACGTGGGATAGGCCTTCGCCTTGTCGGCAAGCCCGACGAGATCGAGCAGCTCATGCGCCCGCTTCAGGCGCTCGGCCTTGGCAACGCCCTCGATCTTCAGCGGCAGCGCGACATTGTCTTCGACGGTCTTGGCGGACAGCAGGTTGAAATGCTGGAAAATCATGCCGATGCGGCGGCGCAGCGGCTGCAATTCCTGTTCCTGAAGGCCGGTGATATCGCGGCCTTCGATGCGGATCTCGCCGCTGTCGGCGCGCTCCAGCCCGTTCAGGCAGCGGATCAGGGTCGATTTGCCGGCGCCGCTGCGGCCGATGATGCCGAGGATCTCGCCCCTCTTCACCTGCAGCGAAATGCCGTCGAGTGCAGCCGTGGCTCCGAACCGGCGCTTGACGTCGGTCAGTCTCACCACTTCTTCGGCTGCGCCAGTTTGCGGCTGCGCCTCGACCTCGGTGGTGGAAACAAACGAATTCATGTGCTTTTCCTTACAAACACCGAAGGCGGCCCGGGCAAGAAACGCCCGGGCCGCCTTTCGGCAGGCCTTAACCCCGGCCTTATCTCGGATCAATAGGCGCTGAGACCCGTTCCCTTGTAAACCTTGTCGAATTCAGCCTTCACGGTGTCGTTCTGATAGGAAGACACCAGCGTCTTGACCCAGTCGGCATCCTTGTTCTCTTCCTTGACCGCGATGAAGTTGCGGTACGGATTGTCGGCGATCGGTTCTTGTGCAATGCGCTCGGCCGGCGAAAGACCGCTCTTTAGCGCCCAGTCGGTATTGACCACACCGGCATCAAGATCATCGATCGAGCGGCCGACGATGCCGGCATCGAGCTCCTTGATCTCGATCTTCTTCGGGTTCTCCGTAACGTCGGCGACCGTCGCGAGAATTCCGGCATCTTCGCTGAGCTTGATGAGGCCCTCATTCTGGAGAACCCGGAGCGCCCGGCCTTCGTTCGAAGGGTCGTTCGGAACGCCGATCACGGCGCCGTCAGGGATTTCGGCAACGGACTTGTACTTCTTGGTGTAGAGGCCGATCGGCCAGACGCCGGTATAGCCGACGGGAGTAATATGATAGCCGTGCTGCTTGACCTGGTTGTCGAGATAGGGCTGGTGCTGG
This sequence comes from Rhizobium sp. J15, assembly GCF_002531825.1. GTDB lineage: Bacteria > Pseudomonadota > Alphaproteobacteria > Rhizobiales > Rhizobiaceae > Rhizobium. Next base: position 5,721 of record NZ_NWSX01000014.1, read on the forward strand.
AAGGCGTTGGCATCGATTTCGCCGCGCTCCAGCGCTTCGTTCGGCTGCGTGTAATCGTTGAAAATGACGGTTTCGATCTTGAGGCCCTTCTTGGCCGCCTCGCTGGTGACCACCCGCCATACATCCTCGTCCTCACCGGCCATGATGCCGACCTTGATCAACTTGTCCTCGGCAAAGGAAGGAGCAGGTCCTGCAAAGGTGAAAAGCGCGGCAGCGGAAACGGCAACGGCTGCAAGAGCGGCGCGACGCGAAAAGTGGAAGCCGTGAAGTTTTTTGTTCTTGGTCATTGTATATCCCGTCTGACTGAATGAGGCCGAACGCCCCGAGCAGGCTGATCATTGCAAATGCGTCGATCGCGAGCGAAGCACGAAAGTCCGATGTAGTGGAAAGGTCGGAAAAACTCTTGCCGCCGCATCGATATCGGCAGGATAAATTTCCATCAAATTTGTGGATTAATTGCGGCTTGTAAGCATAGTCTAAAAAATGAAACGGCGCCTCCGGGGCGCCGCTCGGACCTCTTTTGGGCATTCTTCACTCGGCAGCGATAAGCGCTCGATTTTGGATGGGAAAGAAGGCCGACAGCTCGCTGATGACCTCTCCGATGCGCTTCGAAAGCGGATCGGATGAGACGCGATAATCGGTGAAATCGCGGTCGGAAGCATAGACTGCGGTCGGCAGCGTGTGGGACATGAAGAAGCCGAAGAGCGGGCGCAGCTGATGCTCGACCATCAGCGCATGCCGCTCGCCGCCGCCGGTCGCGGTGATGACGATCGGCTTGGCGCGCAGCTCGTGCGGGTCGATCAGGTCGATCAAATGCTTGAAAAGTCCGGGATAGCTGCCCTTGTAGGTCGGCGCTCCGATGACCAGGATATCAGCATTGACGATGTCGTCGATGACCTCTTTGGCGCGGCTGTCGAGATCGTCTCGTCGCAGCGCCTGGCCGAGTGAAGGGCCGACGTCGGTCAGGTCATAGAGAGTGTTCTCGAAGCCGTATCTTTCAGCAGCGAGGCCGGCGACGTTTTCGACGAGTGCGAAAGTCTTCGAGGGGCGGTTGAAGCTACCGGCGAGACCGACCAGTTTCAGAGCAGACATGCCATTTCCTTCCAATATCGTACCGGGACCGACGTCATTGTTGGCACGAATATTATCTATAAAAATAGTGGATTAAAGGAATGGCGATCCCTCTTCTCGATGGGAGAGGAAAAATACGTGCGTCCCGTCAGCAGCCCGGTGGGTGAAATCTCGGAGGCATGGAGCCCGGAATATCGGGGATACTCCGGGCGTGAACGCACCGTTCTCTGCGGGCGATATCGCCTCAGGCCGGCTTCTGCTTGGGAATGCGCGGCAGGAAGAAGGTCAGGAGGCCGAGCAGCGGCAGGTAGGAGCAGATCCGGTAGACGAAATCGATGCCGTGGGTATCGGCGAAATCGCCGAGCAATGCGGCGCCGAGCCCCCCTGCCCCGAATGCGAAGCCGAAGAAGACGCCGGCTATCAGCCCGACTCGACCGGGCACCAGTTCCTGCGCGAAGACGACGATCGCCGAGAAGGCCGAAGCGAAGATCAGGCCGATCACGATGCTGAGCACGCCCGTCCAGAAAAGATTGGCATAAGGCAGGAGCAGGGCAAAGGGAATGACGCCGAGGATCGAGAACCAGATGACGAAACGGGCGCCGAAGCGATCGCCGATCGGCCCGCCGAGGAAAGTGCCGACGGCGACCGAGCCCAAAAAGAGGAAGAGCATCAGCTGCGCCTGCTGCACGCTGAGTTGGAACTTGTCGATGACGTAGAAGGTGAAGTAGCTCGACACGCTCGCCATGTAGACGTTCTTTGTCGCCGTCAGCAGCACAAGGATCAGCAGCGCCCAGACGACCCTGTTCTGCGGCAGCGGCAGGGCTTTGCTTACCGCGGGCTTGCTGGCGTTCTGACGCCTGTGGCTCATGTACCAGTTTCCGACCCAGCTCAGCACGATCATGCCGACCATGGCGATGGCGGAGAACCAGGAGACGCTGTGCTGGCCGAGCGGCAGCACGATGAAGGCTGCGAGCAGCGGGCCGATCGCCTGGCCGGCATTGCCGCCGACCTGAAAGAAGGACTGCGCAAAGCCGTGACGGCCGCCGGAGGCGAGGCGGGCGACGCGCGAGGATTCCGGATGGAAGACCGCCGAGCCGAAGCCGATCAGGCTTGCGGCCACCAGCAGCAGCGCAAAATTGCCGGCATTGCCGAGGAGAATGAGGCCGCAAAACGTGCTCGCCATGCCGACCGGCAGCGAATAGGGCATCGGCCAGCGGTCGGTAACGATGCCGACCAGCGGCTGCAGCAGCGAGGCTGTGACCTGGAACGTCATGGTGAGGAGGCCGATCTGAACGAAATCGAGATCGTAGTTCGCCTTGAACAGCGGATAGAGCGAGGCGAGCAACGACTGCATGATATCGTTCAGCATATGACAGAAGCTGACCGCCATCAGAATAGACATGGTTGTCTTTTCGAAACGAGGCGCGCTCTCGGCAACTGTTGCCATGAATATTCCTCCTGCACAGGCACGTTCGGTGCCGTGCCGCGTCATTTTTTTCGGATTTTCGGGCGATCGGGGCCGGGAGACACTCGAGCGGCGGTCGCTTCAGTGGATTTAACGCAAGCCGGACGGCAAGCACAGCCCAGTTTTAACAGTATCGGTACGCATTTGTTCGATTTATTCTTCCGCCGATCGGATTTTGCTGAGTTCCAGTCTCGGATGGCGGTTTTCATATCACAGTCCGTCGCGATCAATCGCATATCGGATATGCTATGTGAAAACAGCCATGGAAAAGCAGCGCGGGGGATACTACAGCTGCGCCGATTGAAAATGCGATCGAGGCTGAAAACACGCGATGAACGTCAAGACACCCAATGCAATAGACAGCTATGTCGGCGCCCGCATAAGAATGCGCCGGCAATTGCTCGGAATGAGCCAGGAACGGCTTGCCGATCAAATCGGGGTGACCTTTCAGCAGGTTCAGAAATACGAGAAGGGCATCAACCGCATCGGCGCGAGCCGCCTGCAGCGGATTGCCGAAGTGCTTCACACCTCGCCGAGCTTCTTCTTCGAACAGGGCGATTCCGAACCGCTGACGCGGCAGGGGCTGGACCTGCCGGCGAATGGAGATCCGGTGACGGATTTCCTCCGGACGAAAGAGGGCTTGGTGCTCAACCGGGCCTTCCTGAAGATCGCCGACCAGAATATCCGTGAAACGATCATCGCGCTGGTAAATGCTATGGCGCAGGCGGAAAACAACGGCGCAACGTTTGGGGCTTCTTTAACGGATGGCGCCCATCCGCTTGGTAGATAACCGAGAAGATTCTGGGGCGCTGCGGGCGATTCCGGCCCCCCTCGCCCGCTGCTGGCGTCGTGCAGATGCACTTGGCCGCAACGGGCGCCACCTGCTGCGAGCCCCGCAGCGGTAATCACGGCTCTCGATGTTTCGGTTCCGACGCATTGTGATCGGTTATGATGCCGGCATGCGGCTCAGGCGAGTCGGCTGGTGCATGCGAAGCTACCCGCCGAACCGCGGCCCGTCGACCGGTTCAAGCCATTGAAAAAGATTGGACAACCTCGCGATAGGGTCTTGTTAACCCTATTTGCCTTGCGACTCGTTCAGAATCGGCGCTAAATGCGCTTTCATAGTGTGCAGGGCTTTTAAATCGCATTTTCGAGATTTCCATGAATATGGCGCCGCAGATAGAAAAGGCAATTTCTGATGTCGACCAACTGATCATTGGTCAGGCGCAGGAACTGTCCGACAAGCTCAAGCAGCATCGGCTCGAAATGTTTCCGCCGCGCGCGCTGAAGGGCCTGCGGCAATTTCAGTTGGCCGAAGTCGCGCGCTTCCTCGGCGTCACCAGCGGCTATCTTCGCAATTTATCGCTGGAAGGCAAGGGCACCCTTCCCCAGGTCACGCCCTCGGGCCGCCGCTCCTATACGGCGGAGCAGATGGGAGAGATGCGGACTTTCCTGGAGCATCATGCGCGTGCAGGAACACATTATCTGCCCCATCGCCGCGGCAACGAACATCTGCAGGTCGTGGCGGTCGTCAACTTCAAGGGCGGCAGCGGCAAGACGACGACTGCCGCGCATCTTGCCCAGCACCTTGCGCTTACCGGTCATCGCGTCCTCGCCGTCGACCTCGACCCGCAGGCTTCCCTCTCCGCCATCCATGGCTTCCAGCCGGAATTCGACGTCAACGAAAATGAGACGCTCTACGCCGCCATTCGCTACGATGATCAGCGGCGGCCGCTGAGAGAAGTCATCCGGCCGACGAACTTCCCGAACCTTCATCTTGTGCCGGGCAATCTCGAACTGATGGAATTCGAGCATGATACGCCGCGCGTCCTCGCCCAGGGGAAGACGGGCGACTATGGACGCGTCTTCTTCGCGCGGCTGGACGATGCGCTCTCCTCGGTGGCAGACGATTACGATATCGTCATCATCGACTGCCCTCCCCAGCTCGGTTTTCTCACCATGAGCGCCATCTGCGGCGCGACGGCGGTTCTGATCACCGTCCACCCGCAGATGCTCGATGTCATGTCGATGTGCCAGTTTCTGCAGATGCTCGGCGAAGTGCTGAACACGCTGAAGGGCGCCGGCGGCAACATGAACCTCGATTGGCTGCGTTACCTCGTGACCCGCTACGATCCACAGGACGGACCGCAGACGCAGATGGTCGCCTTCATGCGATCGATGTTCAAGAACCATGTGCTGACCAATCCGATGCTGCGCAGCGTCGCGATCTCCGATGCCGCGATGACCAACCAGACGCTTTACGAGGTCGAGCGCAGCCAGTTTACCCGCGCGACCTATGACCGGGCGATGGAAGCAATGGATGCCGTCAACGTCGAGATCTCCGATCTCATCCACAAGGCTTGGGGGCGGAAATGACCGGGAAGTTTACTGCGGTAAACTCCAACACGGAGCGGGCCAATGGCGCGTAAGAATCTCCTCTCGGGGCTGATGGACGATTCCAAGAAGTTTACTGCGGTAAACAGCGAGGACGAGCCGCTTCACAAGGACGAGAAACAGCAGATTACCTATAAGGGGATCGGCGCTCTCGGCGCCGTGACGCGCAGTATCGACGCGCTGGCTGCCAAGGCCGACGCGGCCAAGGCGATCGAAGCGAAGCTGGCGACGGGAGAGACGGTGATCGATCTCGATCCCGCCCTGATCGAGGATTCCTTCGTTACCGACAGGCTGGCCCATACCGACGAGCAGTTCCGCGAATTGGTCGAAGCAATCCGGCTGCGCGGCCAGGATTCGCCGATCCTCGTGCGTCCGCATCCCGAAAGGGACGGCCGGTATCAGATCGCCTTCGGCCATCGCCGCGCCCGGGCCGCCAAGGAACTCGGCCGGCCCGTTCGCGCCGTGGTCAAGAAGCTCGACGATCGCGACCACGTCATCGCCCAGGGGCAGGAAAATTCGGCGCGCGCCGATCTTTCCTTCATCGAAAGGACGATGTTCGCCGACAAGCTCGACACGCTGGGTTTCGACAGGGAAACGATCATGTCCGCGCTCAGCGCCGACAAGACGACGGTGTCCAAGATGCTGTCCGTCACCAAGCGAATTCCGGCAGAGGTTCTGGCCGCCATCGGCGCGGCCAAGACAACCGGCCGTGATCGCTGGCACGATTTGTCGGTGCGGTTCGAGACCGAGAATATCGGCGCTCGTGCGATCGAATTCACCAGGTCGCAGGAATTCGAGACGGCGGAGCCGGACACCCGTTTCGACATGCTCGTTGCCTTTATCAGCAGAAGGCCGCAGCAACCCTCGTCCATAGCGGCCCCGAAGCCGGTTCACGCCTGGCAGCGTCAGGACGGCGCGGTCAAGGCGAAAATCAAGGATGACGGAAAACAGTTCACCATCGCGCTGAAAGCCGAGAAGGCATCTGCCTTTGGAGCCTATATCGCCAGTAATCTGGACCGTCTCTACGAGGCGTTCGAGAAGACACAGGATTTGACGAAGAACGGAGATCAATAAGCAAAAGAAAAGGCCCCCGAACGTTGCCGTCGCGGAAGCCCTCTCTGATCTAGACACCCAGAGAATCACATTTCCGCGAATCATAGTCAAGAGTCTTTGGCACCGAATTTGGTGAGCCGTGATCTTTTGCCTTGAAGAAGGCGAAGAGAATGGAAAGCGGAAGTGTGACGACGCCCTTTGGGCGGCGGCCGATGACGCTTGGCATGTTGGCAAGCCAAGCGTCTGTCCGAAAGATCGAGCCCGGCCAATCAATCGACAAGTGGAAACTTTACCGCGCCCTGTGCGAGGCCAAGCCTTTGCTTGGGGTCACCGATCGGGCGCTCGCCGTGCTGAACGCCTTGCTGAGCTTTTATCCCAAGGGCGAACTCTCGGGGGAAAACGGACTCGTCGTGTTCCCATCCAATGCACAGCTCTCGCTGCGCGCGCATGGCATGGCGGAGCAGACCATTCGCCGGCATCTCGCGGCGCTCATCGAGGCGGGCTTGCTCATCCGCAAGGACAGCCCGAACGGCAAGCGCTATGCGCGCAAGGAGCAGGGCGGGGAGATCCGCGAGGCGTTCGGCTTCTCGCTGGCCCCGTTGCTCGTGCGAGCCGAGGAGATCGAACGGCTGGCGGCCGAGGTGGCGGCCGAACGGCTGCAGTTGCAGCGGCTGCGGGAACGCCTGACGCTTTGCCGCCGTGATATCTCCAAGCTCATCGAGATGGCTTTGGAGGAGGGGGGTGCCGGCGATTGGAACAAGATCCATCTGCATTTTCGCGCCGTCATCGACCGACTGCCACGGTCACCTTCCGCCGATCAAGTGGCCACCACCCTTGATGAGCTGGAGTTGCTGCGCGAAGAAATCGTCAATCAATTGGAAATGCAGGTTAAAGCTCAAAATGAAAGCGGCAATGCCCAACATTTTGAGCGGCACATACAGAATTCAAATCCAAAACCCATTATTGAACTTGAACCAGGCTTCGAAACGAAGCAGGGCGCAGCCGCGGATGATCGATCGGCAGGCAGTGCCGAGCCGATAACACGAATACCCAAAAACGAAGAGCGGGGCGGGAAGACCGCGACCACAAATTCAGCCTCCTCCGCCAACGACAGGCTGAAATCCTTCCCGCTGGGGCTCGTACTGCAGGCCTGCCCCGAAATCGCAGCCTATGGGCCGCAAGGCTCGGTCGGCACGTGGCGGGACCTGATGGCGGCGGCTGTGGTCGTCCGCTCGATGCTCGGCGTCAGCCCATCGGCCTATGAGCAGGCCTGCGAGATCATGGGTCCGGAAAATGCCGCCACCGTCATGGCCTGCGTTCTCGAAAGGGCAGGGCACATCAACTCCGCCGGCGGTTATCTGCGCGACCTGACGCGCCGCGCCGAAAGAGGGGAATTCGCTATAGGACCGATGTTGATGGCGCTTGCCCGAAGCAATTCACCGGTCAGCGGGAGGACGGGATGAATTTGCTTCCTCGGTCCTGACGAACGTTATTATGGTTAACGAAGTGTGACGAAAGTGAAGGATAAGACGGCTTCTGGTTGCCAGTTTCCCGGTTTTGTATCAGCAGGTTAGAAATTTTCAGACGGCGGTACGGGGTGTGCTGCCGAGCCTGAAGCGCTTTTTGATCCTGTCGACGGGTGTTCCACCCAGCAGCGGAACCTGCACAAGCCTGTCATAGGGCTCGAAGCCCATTTTTGCGTAATAGGCGAGACCGCTGACATTGTCGGCGCGAATGGTGGCATTGATGAAGTCGAGGCCGAACTCTTCGGCTGCTGCCCGAGTTGTGGGGAAAAGCGCCCGGCCGACGCCGCGGAGCTTCGGATCGATCCGGGCAAATGTCGCGATATCGGCATATCCTTTCGGCGGGTCGCCATAAAGGCTGAGCGACTGGAAACCGGCAAGCGACCGATCCTGCTCGGCGACATGGCAGACGAGGGGGAATTCGCCGTCGATGAACCAATCCGCGAACTCCGAAGCCGAAAGAGGCGTCTCGAGCGCGGTTGTTCCACCCGCCACGATGATCTCGTTCAGGAGGCTGCACAGCTCCTCCGCGTCGGCGGATACCGCTCTTCGAATAAGCATGTCTTTCCTATCTCGTGTTGGACCGCGAGCGTAGCGATGGCGTCAGGAGAGCACAAGCGATCATGGATTCGCTTCGTTTGCTCTCCTCTCGATATGTCAGCTTTCTCATTATAGACTTCGTCGCATGACAACTGACAGACTGGATCTTCGCCACTCAACAGTGGATATTCCGCGGAAATTCTGGGAGGTGCGATACAATGCAGACCGCTATCCCGGGGCTCCTGGCGTTAATGGAGTGGACGGTGGCGCAAACTGCCAGCAGTACGCTTATTCGATCTTACGGCACAATGGTTTTGAAATTCCAGACCTTCGGTCCAGCGACCTTTGGGAGGATACGCTCCACACTCGAGTTTCGCAAAAGTTGGAGCCCTTCGACTTGCTACTCGTACATCGCGAACCGAAAAGTTTCGGAGCGCACGTGGGACTCTGTGTTGGCGAAAACCTGATCCTCCATCTCTCCAGAGTAAGAGCTCTTCCCGCGGTCGAAACTTTGGATGAACTGCAGCGTCGCGATGAATATCGTTTTTTGATCGGCTTCAAGACCGTACTTGTCCGGCATTGAGCGCCTACGCGCCGGCTTTTGATCGACGTATGATATTCGATCCACAGTTGACGCTAAACCGCTTTTTGACGATAGGGCAGGGTAGCGGAAAGGCGCCGCTTGGCAATGGGAGAAGCAGGGGAGCATGCGTTTGAAACGGGCGGTGGATTTTTTCCTGGCGGTCATTGCTTCGCTGGTCCTGCTCGTTCCGAGCCTCGTCGTCGCCCTTTGTGTTCGCCTTACCTCGCCGGGACCGGTCCTCTATTGGTCAAAGCGTGTCGGCCGTTTCAATCAGATATTCCTGATGCCGAAATTTCGCAGCATGCGCATCGACACGCCGACTGTGGCCACGCATCTCCTCGACAATCCGGACCAGTTTCTGACGCCCATCGGCTCGTTTCTGCGCAAATCCAGCCTCGATGAGTTACCGCAGCTCTGGTGCATTCTGGCGGGGAAGATGAGTTTCGTCGGACCGCGCCCGGCGCTCTATAATCAGTATGATCTGATCGAATTGCGGACGGCCCACGGCGTCGACAAGCTCCTGCCGGGATTGACGGGATGGGCGCAGATCAACGGACGAGATGAATTGCCGATCCCCGAGAAGGTGAAATTCGATGTCGAATATCTCGAGCGTCGCTCGTTCGGCTTCGATATGCGCATCCTGTTTCTCACCGCGGAAAAGGTGATCCGCCGAAAGGGAATCACGCATTAACTTGCCTACCTCAGATAGATAAGCGGTTCGAAAGGCCGCTCATTCCGATTATTTCAGTTGCGCTCGTTGCAGAAAATGACAAGAAGGTGTTGTCCATTTGATCGCGAGACGCCGGTAAGCAATGCCTGAAAATACCCCCACTGAGACGCCACGCTCGGGATGGTTCTTAGTGCCGATGCAGGCGCTCGTCGCCCCTCTGCTTGCGATGCCGCGCGGTGCCAAACGCGCCTTGGCATTGCTGGTGGATTCCGGCTTTTGCGTCCTGACGATCTGGCTGGCTTATTGCTTCCGCCTCAATGAATGGACGATGCTGACCGGCGTGCAGTGGCTGCCGGTCTTTGTTTCGCTGTGCATGGCGCTTCCGATCTTTGTCGTCATGGGCATGTACCGGGCGATCTTTCGTTATGCCGGCCTTGCTGCCTTCATTGCCGTCCTGAAGGCCATCGCGATCTACGGCGTCGCCTTCATGACGATATTCACCGCGCTCAGCGTCCCCGGCGTTCCGAGAACCGTCGGCATTCTCCAGCCCTTCCTGCTGCTGATTGCCATCGGCCTCTCGCGCTTGAGCATCCGTTATTGGCTGGGGGATACCTATCAGCGCATCCTCCACCAGAATACGCTCGCCAAGGTGCTGATCTATGGGGCCGGCAATGCCGGACGTCAGCTCGCAGGCGCGTTGACGAACAGCGCCGAGCTCAATGTCGTCGGTTACCTGGACGACGATCCGCGTCTCAAGGGCGGCATCATGGGCGGTTTGCCGATCTATGACCCGTCGGATCTTCCGGAGCTTGCCGGAACTCTCGGCGTGCACAACGTGCTTCTTGCCCTTCCATCCGCATCGCGGCAGCGCCGCAATGAAATCCTCGAGCGCATTCGCAAAGCCAGGGTGAACGTCCGGACATTGCCTGACCTCACGGCTCTGGCGCAGGGGCGGGTCGCCGTCTCCGACATTCGTGAGCTGGAGATTGAAGACCTGCTGGGAAGGGAAGCGGTTGCGCCGCGGCAAGAGCTGCTCGACAAGGCGATGCGCAACAAGGTGGTGATGGTCACCGGCGCCGGCGGCTCCATCGGCGGCGAATTATGCCGCCAGATTCTGCGCAACGCGCCTTCGAGCCTCATCCTCGTCGATCAGAACGAGTTCGCGCTCTACAATATCCATGCCGAATTGCTGAAGCTGGCCGAGCTGTACAAATATGCAAGCCTGCAGATCGTTCCCATTCTCTGTTCCGTCCGCGACCATGACCGCATGGAACATATCATGCAGAGCTGGCGGCCGCAGACGCTCTATCATGCTGCTGCTTACAAGCATGTGCCTCTTGTCGAACACAATGCGGTGGAAGGCATCAAGAACAATGTCATGGGGACGCTGATCACCGCCCGCGCGGCGAACAAATGCGGCGTCTCGAATTTCGTGCTGATCAGCACCGACAAAGCCGTGCGTCCGACGAATGTGATGGGCGCCAGCAAGAGACTGGCCGAGATGGTTCTGCAGGCGCTCGCGGCGGAGCCGGCCGCCGGCGGAGTGCGGACGAATTTCTCCATGGTTCGTTTCGGAAACGTCCTCGGCTCCTCCGGATCCGTCGTGCCGCTGTTCCGGCAGCAGATCAAGGATGGCGGTCCGGTGACGCTGACGCATCCCGATATCACCCGCTATTTCATGACCATTTCGGAGGCCTCGCAGCTCGTCATCCAGGCGGGCGCGATGGCGGACGGCGGGGATGTTTTCCTGCTCGATATGGGAGAGCCTGTCCGCATCGCCGATCTTGCCCGCAAGATGGTGGAGCTTTCCGGCCTGACCGTGCGCCACGAGGATAATCCCGAAGGGGATATCGAGCTTGCCGTTACCGGCCTCAGGCCCGGCGAGAAGCTCTATGAAGAACTGCTGATCGGCGATAATCCTGAAACGACGGAACATCCCCGGATCATGAAGGCGCGCGAGGATTTTCTGTCCTGGCCGGAGCTTTCAAAGAGGCTGAGCTCGCTCAATGCGGCGCTGGATCGCAACGATATGATCGCGGCGCGCGCGGCCTTGGCGGAACTCGTGTCCGGCTATTCTTCGACGGGCGAGGTTTCGGATCTGGCTTTTACCGGCGCCGAAACCATTACGGCGGCCTGAAACTCCGCCGACGCCCAGTTGGCGGACATCAGCTTCGAACGACGGGCGAAAAGCGCGTGCTGCCGCGATCCGCGCAAATGAGCGCGACCATATAGGCGAAGATCGGATCCAATGCCTTTTGGTTGAACATGATGCCGAAACTGCCCGTTATGACGTAGCTGCTGATCAGCAGAAGAGCGATTGCGATGGCGAGATCGCGGCCCGGCCCGGGCTCCTTTTTCCAGGCAGCGATCAAGGGCGTCAGCAGAAGCAGCGAAAGTGCGGCGATGCCGACGACGCCTGCGTCAATTCCCGCGGTCAAAAAGCCGTTATGGACATGCGAATAGGGAAGCTGCGGCCTTATGTTTTCAGGGACCTCGGCCAGCACCGCCGCCATCCGGTTCTGCGGACCGTAGCCGGTAAAAGGATCCTTGATGATGGCCGATAGAGCGCCTTTGTAGAGGGCGACCCGCGCGCTGAGCGACGTAATATCGCCATGAGCGCTTTCAAGCGACGAAAAATTGTTCTGGAGTTCGCGGACGCGATAGACGACCTGGTCGCTGCCGAGAGCAAGAAGCCCCAGCAACAGCACGGTACCGGTGATGGCGACGCTGCGCAAACTCACATGAAAGCGGTGCTTGGGAAAATACCACAGGAAGATCGCGACGTGCACGGGAATGACCAGCCAGGCCGAGCGCGTTCCGGAAAGCAGCGCGCAGCCCAGGCCTGCGGCATATCCCAGGATCGCGATTTTCTGCTCCATGCTTTTGGGCGACTGGATGTTGAGAAGCGCGACGCTGCCGAAAAGAACGCCGATAACGCCGAGGAGGGCGGCGTTCGAGGTCCCGGCTTCTGCCCTGGGCATCAGGAACAAGACCTGAAGCAGGCTGAAAAGAAAGGTCACGATCATGCCGAGGCCGGCGCCGAGGATAAAGAGCGGCACGAGGCGGCCATCGGGAGATTGGCGCATACGCGGCAAGATCAGCCAGATCGAAAAGAAGGGCAGGAGACGGAAGATCCAATCCAGTTCTTCGGAGAAAGGCGGATTGACGAAGATGCTGACGATCATCACCACCGGGTAGATCGTCATGCAAATGGCGACCAGCCGGTCGGACTTAGAGAGGTTAAGAGGAAAGCGAGCTTTCGCTAGAAGGTAGAGGCCCGATATCATCGACCCGAGGAGGATGAACGAGTTAAAATTGGGCGAAAGTCCGGGCAGGATTGCAAAGAGAAAGACCGTAATGCCGTTGGTTCGATCAAGCGTGCTTCCCGACCCGTTCCCGGGGTGAAGCATCGCAATCACGAGTTGCCTGAAGTAATTCACTTTGCTGATCCTGAGGTGTCGCTGATCCAGCCTCGCTAAGGACCGTTGTCACCGCTGTCAAGCTGTGAGGGCGGGCGAAACCCGTGCTTTGCTCACTGTCGTATTCCGGCAACAGCAAAGCCGGCTGCTCCTCGCTTCACCCGATGAGCAGCCGCAATGCCCTGCGACGGTGAAGCCGACATGACCAGAAAACACGTTTGAGGTGCGAGCTTGCTGAGCAACTTTCTCGTCGAGCGTCGTGGTTCTGTGTTCGGAAAAACGTCGTTCGCGCATGGTGGGAGAGCGATACGCCAGCCAACCGCACAGGCGCTTCTTGGTGCCTGCCGTTATCGCCAATAGGCGCGCGCTGGGCTTTCCGCTGATGATCGGCCCAGGAGATAGCCGAGGCCGAATGCGACAATGCCGATACTGAGCAGCAATGCGCTTGCGGTGTGCGGGTGGTCTCTAGCGCCGGAGGTGACCGCATAGACCTCACGTTTCACCCCGCTGGCCGCCGGTTGGGCAGCCTTGGCCAGTCCCTCCGGCTGCTCGACGGGTGTGCCGGTGAATCCCGCGTTCAAATCTTGCTTCTCAGCCATGCCGGGACCTTTCCTGAATTGGTTCGGGGAGGAAGTTTCAATCTTGCTCGCGCGTGCCGGGCGAGGCTTCGCGCTGATCTGCGTCTTCGAGATCCGTCTTCACGAGGAACGTATCGGCATGCTGGCGCGAGGCCTCTCGCAGGGCTTCGAGCTTTGGAGGATTATCGGCTTCGCTCCACTGCGCATCGAGCTCATGTTCAGCCACGCTCCAGTGATGCGCCTGTCTTCCCTCCGGCCTGCCTTCCTTTTCCCATAGGGAATAGGCGCGTTTCCGGATTTCGTCCTCGCGGCTGGTGGTCTGCGGCCGGCTCCGATCGTCGGCGACGCTCGCGGTTCGCCGCGCCGTCTTTGGTCTGCGTGCCTCCGTCGCGGCTGAAGTTTGCGCCTCGGCGCCGTTGGTCGCATTTCCGTTCGTCTTGCGTCGTGCTGGGGTTTTCATGAACATCTCCTTGGAAAAATACAACCAAGTCCGCTGATCTAAGTTCCCTATAAGAATGCTTTTCCGCCGCGGCGACGGCGAGCGCCGTAGGCCTTGGCAAGGCGCCATAACTGATATACTAGTATGCCAGAAAGCGTCGGCGTCCCGGTATCCTCATGCGGCAGACAGCAGAAACCGAAGTCTTCGTACCCACCTCCTCTCAAGAGATTGGCGGCCGACTGCGCCGCGTCACGGCGGCTGGCGCCATCTACGAGCGCTTGCATGCCGATATCGTCTCGCTCCGGATGCCACCCGGTATGCTCTTGCAGGAAAAGCGGATCGCGGAAGAATTCGGCGTCAGCCGCACGCCGGTGCGCGAGGCGCTGCTCAGGCTTTCCGAAGGCGGACTGGTCGATATCTTTCCGCAATCGGGCACCGTCGTATCGCGGGTGCCGGTCTCAGTGATCCCCGAAGCGGTCGTCGTGCGCAAGGCGCTCGAAGGCACGACCGTCGAGATGGCGGCTCGAGCTGCCACCCCTGCCGATATCGCCCGCCTTGATGCTATCATCGCCCGTCAGCGTGCGCATGCCGCGGCCGACGATGTCGTGAGCTTCCATGAGGAGGATGAGGCCTTTCACGAGGCAATCGCGCAGATATCGGGCTATCCCGGCATTTGGGGGCTCCTGAAGACAGTCAAGGTGCAGATCGACCGGGCGCGGCGGCTGGCGCTGCCGGCGCTTGGACGCATGGGCAATGTGGTGCACGAACACACCATCATCCGCGATGCGCTCGTCGCACATGATGCGGCGGCGGCACGCGAGGCGATGATCCATCATTTGAGCGCCGTCATCCCTGACGTCGATGAATTGCGCTCGCGCTACCCCGATTATTTCTGCTGACGGCAGGCCAAATACGAAACGACAAGGCGAGGAAGAAGAAGGATGAGGCAAGGTTGGAGATGGTTCGGGCCGGAAGCGCCGGTAACGCTGGATGACGTCCGCCAGACGGGCGCCACCAACATCGTGTCGTCGCTGCACCAGGTGCCGATCGGCAGAGCCTGGACCGAGAAGGAAGTGCGCGAGCGGCAGTCGTTGATCGAGACGACGCCTGCCGGTCGTTCGCCGCTTATCTGGTCGGTCGTGGAAAGCATCCCGATTCCTGACGCGGTCAAGCGCAAGGGCGGGGAGGCGAAGGCGGAAATCGAGGCGTGGATCGCCAGCCTCGAAGCGGTCGCCGCCTGCGGCATTCCGATCGTCTGCTATAATTTCATGCCAGTCGTGGACTGGACGCGCACCGAACTCGATTTCGTGACGCCGACAGGTGCCACCGCCATGCGCTTCGATCATGAGCGTTTCGCGGCCTTCGATCTCTTCATTCTGGAACGGCCGGATGCAGCCCGGCAATATTCCGAGGAAGACCGTGAGCGGGCGCGGGCCGTCTTCGAGACCATGTCGGAGGAGGAGATCGCCGAGATCACCCGCATCATCACCTCGGCTCTGCCTGGTTCGACCACCGAACCCCTGACCATTCCGGCCTTCCGGGAGAAACTGGTCGCATATAGCGGCATCGATGGCGCGAGGCTGCGGCAGCATCTGATCGAATTCCTGGAGGCGGTGACGCCGGCTGCCGAAGCGCGCGGCGTCAAGCTGACGCTGCATCCCGACGATCCGCCGCGTTCGCTGTTCGGCCTTCCCCGCATCGCTTCGACCGCCGAGGACTACGCGGCTCTCTTCGATGCGGTGCCGTCGGTGGCAAACGGCATGTGTTACTGCACTGGCAGCCTGGGCGTGCGGGCCGACAACGACCTGCCGGCAATCGCCCGGCGCTTCGCGTCGCGCATCCACTTCGCCCATCTGCGCGCCACGACCCGCGAGGGCGACGGCCGGACCTTCCATGAAAGCGCGCATCTGGAAGGCGACGTCGACATGGTCGCGGTTCTCAGGGAACTCGTTGCCGAAGATGGCCGCCGCGGTCCCGAAGACACCATCGTCTTCCGCTCGGATCATGGCCACCGCATGCTCGACGATCTCGACAAGACAGTCACGCCCGGCTACCCCGCCATCGGCCGCATGCGCGGCCTTGCGGAGCTTCGCGGCATCATGCATGCGCTCGGCGCCCCGCCGACCTGACGGTCCCGGAGCGCGGCGCGCCAGCCGCTGGCGCTGCTACGAAATCTCGACAGTGAAGCCGAAGCGCGCCGTCGCGCCGGGCGACAATATGTTGGTAAACGGCCGGCGCGAGAGCTCGCTCGAGGCGCCGGCTTCCGCGGCCGTCCCATGCCACGGCTCGATGCAGATGAAGGGCGCACCCGGCTTGGTCCACAAGGCAAGATTGGGTAGGTTGTCGAAACGGAACCGCAGGCTCGGCCCGCCTTCGGCGCCGTAGCGCAGCCCTTCGCCCGCCCCTTTCGGAAAGATCATCGCATCCTTCTCGAACATGGCGTGATCCAGCACCAGCCGGCCGCTGTCGAAGGGCGAGGGCAGCGGCGCCGGATCGATGAGACCGCCCTCCAGCCGCACGAGCTCCGGCTCACCCTCGTTGTCCAGCATGACCGTGTGGGCGCGCCCGGAAGCATCAGGCAGCGGCCAGACGAAAGCCGGATGGAAGCCGAACCCGAAGGGCATCGGTTTCTGGTCGCGATTGGTGACTTCCGCCGTGACCGTCAAGGCGTGGCCCTCGATTGCATATTCGACGGCGAGGAGAAAATCGAACGGATAGACTGCCCGGGTGGCTTCAGATGCGGCCAACTCGTGCCGGCATGCAGTCGCCGTGGAGCTTGCAAGGGTAAATTCGCTGCGCCGGGCAAAACCGTGCTGCGCCATCGGGTAGACCGTGCCGTCGATCGCGACCTTGTCGTCGGGTGCCTTGCCGACGATCGGAAACAGGATCGGCGATCGCCCTGTCCAAAAGGCCGCGTCGCCCGTCCATAGCCAGGAGCGTCCGTCGCTGGTGGTGAGCGCTTGCATCTCGGCGCCGAGAGAGGAAACGTCTACGGTGAGATCCTGATTGCCGATCCGGATTGAGCTTGGCATCGCAATTTCCCTTCACGCTGGTTCGGTACCAAAGCCATATCTTTCCGCGTTGGGAATTTCCACTCGTTAGGGAAAGGCGGGCGGTCACGGCCTCAATCTTTCTCCGGCCCGCTCCAGGTCTTGCGGCCCGGAAGCGAATGAAGGTTTTGTGCTTTTCATATGCCGATCGGGCAACTAACCATATCGGTGATCATCGTTTCGAAAGGCGGCGTGTTTGACGAATTTCAGACAATTGGAGGTGCTGCGAACGTTGCTGGCGACCGGATCGACGATTGCCGCGGCAAAGAGCATGGGGCTCAGCCAGTCCGGCGTCAGCCGCCTTCTGCAGCAACTCGAAACCGATCTTTCGCTCACGCTTTTCGCGCGTGAAAAAGGACGGCTGATTCCGACGCCGGAAGCGCTGATTCTCGCGCGGGACGCCGAGAACATACTTCTCGGTATCGACCGCTTCTCCGGTCTGGCAGAGGATCTACGCACCGGCGCGGCCGGTCCTGAGGTCGTCAGGATCGGCCTGCCGAGCAGCATGTGGGAGGATTTCGCCCCGGCAATGCTCGTCGATTACGCGAAGGATTTTCCCGGCGTCCGCATCGAAACCTTCTTTGAGACGACGACTGCGATCACAAGGCTGGTGGAGCAGCGCATCATCGATTTCGGTTTCCTGCGTTATGAAGGCGAAACGGGACCGGGCATCGAGATGGAGCCGGTCGCCACCGGTGTCAGCGTCTGTGTCATCCAGAAGGACCACCCTCTCGCGGAACTGAACGAGATCGCGCCGAAGGATCTGCGCAATATTCCGCTGATCCTGATCGGCCGCCAGCGGCCGACGCGCATGCTGCTCGACCAGGTCTTCAAACGGGCAGGGGTGAAACAGAACGTCAAGATCGAGACGCATACCAACAGTTCGGCCTGCGCCTATGCCGCCCACGGCCTGGGCGTCGCCATCCTCAGCAGCTTCTACGCCAACCTTTACCGTCACCTGCCGGTCGTCCAGCGGCCCTTCGTGCCGCAGTCGACGCAGGAGTTCGGTCTGGCCAAGCCGGCCGGCCAGCCGCCGTCGCTTGCCGCGCAAGCGCTGATGGACGCGTTGAAACGCCAGATCGCCCTATCGCAGAAATAACAGCAAAACGAGTGGGATAAGCTTCGTCCGCACAAGCTGCGGAGCCGAAATGCTTCGTCCGCTTCTGCATAGGAGTATGACGAAACTGCATAATATTGCAGGTATTTCTCAAATCCATCATAGTTCTCGCAAAATAAACGCATGAAAGCGGCGGATCGCCGCCAACCATGTTCCAGGGGAACTGATGCTCAGATTCATTATCAACCGCCTTCTCATGGCGCTGCCGACAGTGGTGATCGTTTCGATCACCGTCTTCGCGCTCATTCGTTTCATTCCCGGCGATCCCGCCGCGCTGATGCTCGGCGATATGGCCGAGCCGGAACAGATCGCCGCCATGCGCTCCGAACTCGGGCTCGACAAGTCGATCCCGCAGCAATTCCTCATCTGGGGGGAGAACGTGCTGACCGGCGATTTCGGCCGGTCGATCGTCAATAACGAGCCGGTCCTGCCGCTGGTTGCCGCGCGTTTCATGATCAGCGCCGAGATCGTCCTGATCGCCGTTGCGCTTGCGAGCCTCATTGCCGTTCCCGCCGGCGTCATCGCCGCCTGGCGGCAGAACAGCATCACCGATCTCGCGCTGGTGGGCACGGCGACCGTGCTGCTGTCGATCCCGACCTTCTGGCTCGGCCTGCTGCTGCTTCTGCTGTTCGGTTTGAAGCTCGGCTGGCTGCCGGTGCTGGGCTACGTCTCGATCGGCAGTAATTTCTGGGGCGGCTTGATCTATCTCGTCCTGCCGATCATGACGCTCGTCATCCATGAGATGGGCGTGCTCATCCGGATGGCGCGCGCCTCGACGCTGGAAGTGCTGCGGCTCGATTACATCACCCATGCCCGCGCCAAGGGGCTGTCGGAAAGCGCCGTGCTCTGGAAACACGCGTTCAAGAATGCATTCGGCCCGACCTGGACGATGATCGGGCTCATTCTCGGCAATCTGCTCGGCGGCATCGCCGTCATCGAAACGGTTTTCACCATTCCGGGTCTCGGCCGGCTAATGGTCGACAGCATTTTCGCCCGTGACTACCCGGTCATCCAGGGCTGCCTGCTTTTCGTCGCGATCTCCTATGTGCTGGTCAACCTGATTGTCGACCTGCTCTATCCGCTCTTCGATCCGCGCGTGGTGGCAGAATGAGAAACCTCACTCTGAACGGCCTCATCGGCGGCCTGCTGATCGCCGCGCTTCTTGCCACCGCCGCGCTCGGTCTCTTCTGGACCCCTTACGATCCGATGAAGCTGAGCTTCACCGCCCGTCTTGCCGCTCCCGACGCGGCCCATTGGCTCGGCACCGATGAATTCGGCCGCGACGTACTGAGCCGCCTGATGGTCGGCGCCCGCGCCAGCGTCTGGATCGGCTTCCTGACAGTCGCCTTCGCTGCAGTCTGCGGAACGGTGATCGGCATCATCAGCGGCTATGCGCGCGGCTGGGTCGATGCCGCCATCATGGCGATCAACAACGCGTTGCTGGCCTTTCCCGGCATCCTGCTGGCGCTCGGCCTGCTCGCCGTCTTCGGCGCCAACCAATACGGCATCATCTTCGCGCTCGGCATCGCCTATACGCCGTCGATGGCGCGCGTGGTGCGCGGCGCCGTGCTGTCGCTACGCGAACGCGAATTCATCGAGGCATCCAAGGTGATGGGCAATGGCGAGATCTATACGATGGTCCGCCATATCCTGCCGAACTGCCTGGCGCCGATCACGGTTCTCTCCACGTCGATGTTCGGCTGGGCGATCCTTTCCGAAAGCGCGCTCAGCTTCCTCGGCCTCGGCGTGCCGCCGCCGGCGCCGACCTGGGGCAACATGCTGGCCGCCGGCCGGCCCTTCATCGAGCAGGCGGTCTGGCTCGGGCTCTTCCCCGGTCTCTGCATCGCGCTCACCCTTCTCGGCATCAACCTTCTGGGCGACGCGCTCCGCGACAAGCTCGATCCGCGTATGAGAGGCCTGAAATGACCAAGGAAAGCCTTCTCAGCGTCCGCAGCCTGTCGCTCCAGGTCGCCCATCGCGGCATCGATGTCGTCAGGGATGTCAGCTTCGATATCGAAGCCGGGGAAATCTTCGGCATCGTCGGCGAAAGCGGCTCCGGCAAGACGCTGGCGACCCGCGCTCTGATCTCGCTCCTGCCGCCAGCCGTCAGGGTCACGGGCGGCACGGTCAGCTACAAGGGGCGCAATGTGCTGGCGATGAGCGACAGCGCGCTGCGGCAACTGCGCGGCGCCGAAATCGGCGTCGTCTTTCAGGAACCGATGACCTCGCTCAATCCGTCGATGACGATCGGCCGGCAGCTTGAGGAAGGGCTGATCCTCCATACGAAGATGCCGCCGGAGGAACGCCGCAGCCGCATTCTCGATATGCTCGCCCGCGTCGGCATCCGCGATCCCGAAGGGGCGCTGCCGGCCTATCCGCATGAATTCTCCGGCGGCATGCGCCAACGCATCATGCTGGCTTCGGTGATGCTGCTGAAGCCGGCGCTCCTGATCGCCGACGAGCCGACGACGGCACTCGACGCCGTCATCCAGCGCGACGTCATGGAACTGATGGTCGAGCTGACGCGGGCCGAAGGCACCGCCGTCCTGCTCATCAGCCACGATCTGCCGATGGTGGCGCGTTACACCAGCCGGATCGTCGTGATGGAAAAGGGCGCGATCGTCGAACAGGGAACCACCGAGCAACTGCTCGAGGCGCCGCGCCACCCCTATACGAAGAAATTGCTCTCCTCGCTGCCCTTCCGCGGTGAGACCCGCGCGATCGACCTCACAGCCGCGCCGATGGTGTCGGCGCGCGATATCGTCGTCGATTATGCCGGCCGGAAATCGCTGTTGAAGAAAGCGGCGCCGAAACGTGCGCTGCATGGCGTCAGCATCGACATCCGCGAGGGCGAGGTCGTCGCGCTCGTCGGCGGTTCCGGCTCCGGCAAAACGACGCTCGGGCGCACGATTGCCGGTCTCGTCGATCAGAGCGCAGGCCAGATCCTCTTCCAGGGCCGCGAGCGTGATGCAGACTGGCGCGACTATCGGCTGAATTGCCAGATGGTGTTCCAGGATCCCTATTCCTCGCTCGATCCGCGCATGACGATCGCAGCCCTCGTTGAAGAGGCGCTGCGGCTGGTGCCGGGCATCGACGGCGCGGCGAAGAAAAAACGCGCACTGGAAACATTGGAGGAAGTCGGCCTCGGCGCCGATTATGCCTTGCGGTATCCGCATGAGCTGTCGGGCGGCCAGCGTCAGCGCGTGGCGATCGCCCGCGCCATTGCCCGCCGGCCGAAATTCCTGATCGCCGACGAGCCGGTTTCCGCACTCGACGTGACGGTGCGCGCGCAGGTGCTCGATCTCTTCTCGAATTTGCAGAAGCGCTACGGCTTCTCCTGTCTCTTCATCAGCCATGATCTCGGCGTGGTCGAACAGATCGCCGACCGTGTGGTCGTCATGCAGGACGGCCGGATCATCGAAGAGGGCGACCGCGACACGATCTTCGACAGTCCGAAGGAGGCCTATACGCGCCGCCTCCTTTCGGCAATTCCCGCTCTCGATCAGAACGAGCAGGGCGGCGTGAAACTGAAATGGCGTCTGGAGAACTGAGTTGGACACGGGCACGAATTCAAGCGGGGCCGCCAAGCGGCTGAATGCGATCTGCGATGCGCAGCCCTTCGTTACGCGCTTCATGGCGCGCAATCTTCGGACCGGCGAAACGATCGGCCGCGGCGCCGATGAGGAGACGCCGTCGGCAAGCACGCGCAAGACCTCGATCATGATGGCGGCATTGAAGGCGGTCGAGGACGGCCGCCTCGATCTCGACGAGCAGATCGTTTACGAGAAGCGTCTTGCCGAGGAAGTGGCGAGCGGCATCTTCCGCTATATGACCCCCGGTATCGTCATTTCGCTGCGCGATGCCATCACCGGCATGATGGTGCTGAGCGATAATGTCTGCACCAAGATGGTGTTCGAACGCCTGACGCTCGAGGAAGTCGACAGCTACTGCAAGGCGCTGGGCATGAGCGGCACGCACCATCGCTTCCTGATTCCGCCGCTGGCGCTGTCGCCCGATCATGCGCTCGGTGCGGTCACGACGACGACCGCGGCCGATCAAGTCTTGCTGCTGCAGACCATCCTGGATGCGCAAATTTCGGAAGATGCGACAGCTAGGCTCGGCTGCTCGCGGGCGCTCTGCGCCTTCGCGCTCCAGACGCTGAAAAACCAGGTGCTGCGCTACGGCATTCCCTCGCGGCTGCCGTTCGAAACGATCGTCGCCAGCAAGGGCGGCCGCGGCAAGCGCGGGCGCATGGATGCCGGCATCGTCTTCCGGGATGGGGCGCCGTTCTACATCCTCGCCGCCTATACCGACCAGGTTCCTCAGGTGATGGAAGACGGAACGCCAGGTTACACGATCGCACTCGAAACCATCGGCAGGCTCGCCCGGGCCTGCTGGGAAGAGTTCCAATCATAATCGACAGAGAACAGAAAGAGGGTAGAACAATGAGAAAAATCCTGCTTGCAAGCACCATTTTGCTGGTGATGGCCGGCACGGCGGCAGCCCGCGATATCGTCGTGGCGCAAAGCTCGGACCTGCGCAGCAGCAATCCCGGCGTCAACCGCGACGGCAACACCGACAATGTCATCCTGCATATCGTCGAAGGCCTCGTCGGCTATGCCAACAATGGCGAGGTCAAGCCGCTTCTCGCCAAGACCGTCGACATGTCGGCCGACGGCCTGACCTATACGTTCAAGCTGCGCGACGGCGTGAAGTTCCACAATGGCAAGGTGCTGAGCGCCGATGACGTCGTCTGGAGCTGGAACCGGTACATGGACCCGAAGACCAAGTGGACCTGCATCAACGATTTCAACGGCAGCGGCGTCGTGCACGTCACCGGCATCAAGGCCGTCGACGCCTTGACCGTCGAGATGGTGTTGGAGAAGCCTTCGGCGGTTTTCCTCGGCCTGATGTCGCGCCCGGAATGCGGCTACACCGGCATCATTTCGAAAGACTCCGTTGCCGCCGACGGTACCTTCGTCGCGCCGATCGGTACCGGCCCCTTCAAATGGGATGAGTGGAAGAAGGCCGAATATATTCATCTGACGAAGTTCGCCGACTACGTCTCGCCGGCGAATGACGGCAAGCCCGACGGCGCGGTCGGTTCCAAGCGGCCGCTGGTCGACGGCATCAAGTTCATGGTCATTCCCGATGCCTCGACCGTCAAGGCAGGTCTCGAATCCGGTGTGCTCGACACGGCGGAGATCTCGCCGGACCTGATCCCGGAATTCAAGGCGAGCGACAAGGTTCAGCTGATCATCGCCCGCAACAACGGCAAGAACCTGTTCTACATCCAGACCCGCGATCCGGTCCTCGGCAAGCCGGGCGTGCGCCGCGCCATGGCGCAGGCGCTTGATCTCGACGAACTCGTGGCGGCGGCCTCGAATGGGACCGGCGAAGCCAATGGCTCCATGGTGCCGACGGACTCGGTCTATTTCAGCGAGACGCAGAAGAAGCGCCTTCCCTACGATCTCGAAGCCGCGAAGAAGGAGCTTGCCGAGGCCGGCTACAAGGGTGAGCCGATCACCATCATCGCCAACAAGCGCGGCAATGTGCCGAGCTTCCCGGCAGCCGTCATGGCGCAGGCCATGATGCAGCAGGTGGGCCTCAATGTGCAGATCGAGGTCCTCGACTATGCAACGCAGGTCGATCGCCGCCGGTCCGGCAACTACCAGGTCATCTCGCAGTCGGTGACGCCGCGTCTCGACCCTGCTCTGGCCTACAGTTTCTATGTCGGCGACAAGGATAAGAACGCATCGCTGATGTGGGACAATCCGAAGGCGATTGAACTGCGGAACGCCGCCTACGCCGAAATCGATCCGGAAAAGCGGCAGGCGATCTTCGATCAGTTCCATACGCTGATGCTTGAGGATATGCCCGGCATCTTTCTCTACGACATGGTCGATGTCTGGGGCGCGACGAAGAAGCTGAAGGGCCAGCCCGTCTGGCAGTCGAACGCCCGCCTTTGGGAAGTCTCGCTCGACGACTGAGCCTGTTGCCCAGAGCGTGCCGCGGTTCTGGTGACGACACGCTGAAAAACCAAAGAATTCAACAATGCCGCCGGGCTTCGGTCCGACGGCAGCAGATAGTTTGACGCCGCGGGAAGCGGCGATGCATCAAGGACATGCCATGCCCGACAGAGAAGCTATTTTGACCCTTGCCTCCGTGATCGACGGCATGAAGCCCGAATTCACGGCGCTGAGCGATCAGATATGGGATTTCGCCGAGCTGAAATTCGACGAATACCGTTCCAGCAAACTGCTTGCGGCGACGCTGGAAGAAAACGGCTTTCATGTCCGACGCGGGATCGCCGGGATGGAGACGGCCTTCATCGGTGAATACGGCAGCGGCCGGCCGGTGATCGCTTTTCTCGGCGAATTCGATGCGCTGGCCGGCATGAGCCAGGTCGCCGACGTGGCCGAGGCCAGGCCGATCGCCCCGGATGAGAGCGGTCACGGCTGCGGCCACAATCTTCTCGGCGTCGGCTCGCTGCTCGCGGCGATCGCGCTTGCCAGGCATCTCGAAGAGAAGGGTCTGCCGGGGACCGTGCGTTATTACGGCTGCCCGGGCGAAGAGGGCGGCTCCGGCAAGACTTTCATGGTGCGCGCCGGCGCCTTCGACGATGTCGATGCGGCGCTGACCTGGCATCCGGCGCCCTTCAACGGCGTGCGTTCCACCAACAATCTTGCCGTGCTCGAATATTACTATCGGTTCAAGGGGCTGGCCGCGCACGCTTCGAACAGCGCCCATCTCGGCCGTTCGGCCCTCGATGCGGTCGAGCTTATGAATGTCGGCGTCAATTTCCTCCGTGAGCATATGCCTGCGGACTGCCGCGTGCATTATGCGATCACCGACACCGGCGGCCGGGCGGCAAATGTCGTCCAGGCCAGGGCCGAAGCCCTTTATCTCATCCGCGCGCCCGAGATGCCGCAGGCCATGGCTCTTGCCGAACGCGTCGAGAAGGTGGCGCGCGGTGCGGCGATGATGACCGAGACCGAGGTGGAGGTCGTCTTCGATACCGCCTCCACCAATCTTCTCCCCAATCTGACGCTCGAAGGCGCGATGCACGAGAACATGGTGACGCTCGGGCCCGTGCCCTTCGACGAGGCCGATATCGACTTCGCGCAGAAGATCCAGAACACCTTCACCGAAGAGGCGATCAAAAGCAGCATCCGTCTTTACCAGATCAAAGGCGACGTCTTTTCCAACCAGGCGATCGACGGCTCGACACCGCTGCATCTCGGTCTTCGCGATTTTGAGGGCCAGTCGCATTTCCGCGCCGGCTCCACGGATGTCGGCGATGTCAGCTGGGTGGTGCCGACCGCGCAATGCTGGACGCCCGCCTGGGCGATCGGCACCAATCCGCATACCTGGCAGGTGGTGGCGCAGGGGCGCAGCCGCGCCGCCCACAAGGCGATGGTGCATGCGGCAAAGACGCTGGCGGCGACCGGTTTGTCACTGCTGACCTCTCCCGACCTGCTGGCGCGGGCCAAGGCCGAATGGCGCGACAAGA
The DNA here is from genome assembly GCF_002531825.1 of Rhizobium sp. J15. Lineage (GTDB taxonomy): Bacteria > Pseudomonadota > Alphaproteobacteria > Rhizobiales > Rhizobiaceae > Rhizobium. The sequence continues at coordinate 31,136 of NZ_NWSX01000014.1, forward strand.
CGAAGGGAGGAGCCTATATCTGCCCGATACCGGCGGCGGTGAAGCCGGGAAAGGCGCATGCTCGCGGGTGAGGTGACATAGGCGGTAGCAATACCGCGACGGGTTATTTCCGCACCGCACCCAAGCGCGCGAGCACCTCGTTCGGGATGCCGTAGCGCTGAATGGCATCGCGGTTGTTCCGCAATCCGCAGATCTCGCGCTGGATGAAGAATGCCCAGACGGCGTCGGAGGCTTCGTTGACGAGCCGCTCGCGCTCCGCGGCGCTCTGGCGCTCGGCGGACCAGGATTTCAGGCTGGCGAGTGCCGCTTCGACTTTCAGCCCGTGACGCCCGAGCGCATCGGCGCGTTCCGACATCAGCTCGTATTCGAGCACGTTGAAGCCGTTGGCATTCTGCTGGTGCTGTCTGAAGGATTGCGGCGGACGAACGCTCATGGGCACGAATTCCTTTTCGGCGCAGGCATCGACATTATCCAATCCGGCGGCGGAGATCGAGAGGGTCGGACGGGCCTACCCCGCCGTTTCCATGCGTGGTAAGGGGCGCGGTAATTTTTCCAGGTCCTGCGCGCACATCATGATTCGTATCGAGAATATCAGCAAGCAACTCAGCCACCGGATCCTCTTCATCGAGGCGTCGGCAGCGCTCAACAGAGGCGAGAAGATCGGCCTCGTCGGCCCGAACGGCGCCGGCAAGACGACGATCTTCCGGATGATCAACGGCGAAGAGCAGCCCGACGAAGGACAGGTGTCCTGCGAAAAGGGCGTCACCATCGGCTATTTCAACCAGGATGTCGGCGAAATGGCGGGCCACAGCGCCGTCGCCGAAGTGATGAACGGCGCTGGGCCGGTCAGCATCGTTGCCGCCGAGTTGCGCGAGCTCGAAGCCGCCATGGCCGACCCTGACAGGGCGGGCGACATGGAAGAGATCATCGAGCGTTACGGCGAGGTGCAGGCACGTTACGAGGAGTTGGACGGCTATGCGCTCGATGGGCGCGCCCGCGAAGTGCTTGCGGGCCTCAGCTTCAGCCAGGAAATGATGGACGGCGACGTCGGCGCGCTGTCGGGCGGCTGGAAGATGCGCGTCGCGCTCGCCCGCATCCTGCTGATGCGGCCCGACGTCATGCTGCTCGACGAACCGAGCAACCATCTCGATCTCGAAAGCCTGATCTGGCTCGAAGAGTTCCTGAAGGGCTATGAGGGCGCCCTCTTGATGACCTCGCACGACCGCGAGTTCATGAACCGCATCGTCAACAAGATCCTCGAGATCGACGGCGGCGGACTGACGACCTATTCCGGCGACTATGAATTCTACGAGCAGCAGCGGGCGCAGAACGAGAAGCAGCAGCAGGCTCAGTTCGAGCGCCAGCAGGCGATGCTCGCCAAGGAAATCAAGTTCATCGAGCGGTTCAAGGCGCGCGCCTCGCATGCCTCGCAGGTGCAGAGCCGGGTGAAGAAGCTGGAGAAGATCGACCGGGTGGAGCCGCCCAAGCGCCGCCAGTCGGTCGCTTTCGAGTTCCAGGCCGCACCGCGCTCCGGCGAGGACGTGGTCAGCCTGAAGAACGTCCATAAGAAATATGGCAGCCGAAGCATTTATGAGGGACTGGATTTCATGGTGCGGCGGCGCGAGCGCTGGTGCATCATGGGCATTAACGGCGCCGGCAAATCAACGCTTTTGAAGCTGGTGACGGGCACGACCACGCCTGACCAGGGCAGCGTCGCTCTCGGCGCCAGCGTCAAGATGGGCTATTTCGCCCAGCACGCCATGGATATCCTCGACGGCGAGCGCACCGTCTTCCAATCTCTGGAAGACCGGTTCCCGCAGGCAGGGCAAGGGCCTTTGCGCGCGCTCGCCGGATGTTTCGGCTTTTCCGGCGACGATGTCGAGAAACGCTGCCGCGTGCTTTCCGGCGGCGAGAAGGCCCGTCTGGTCATGGCGATGATGCTCTTCGATCCGCCGAACCTGCTGGTGCTCGACGAGCCGACGAACCACCTCGATCTCGACACCAAGGAAATGCTGATCAAGGCGCTCTCGCAATATGAGGGCACCATGCTCTTCGTCTCGCACGACCGGCATTTCCTCGCCGCGCTTTCCAACCGCGTGCTGGAGCTGACGCCGGATGGCATCCACCAATATGGCGGCGGCTACACGGAATATGTGGCGCGCACCGGCCACGAGGCGCCCGGCCTGCGAAGCTGACGATCTTCTTCCCGGGCCATGTCTGGGAAGTCGCGCGGGAACTGAGCTAGCCGCGGCCGGTTCCTGCAGCGAGGGGCAAGTTCGGCCGATATTGCGGTCGCTTGCCACGATGATGACCTATTTCCGTGGTGTTGCGAGCCCTCTTGGGGCAATCAGGGCGGGCGCAGCATGGACTGGATCAATCGCTATATCGATCAGCCGTTATTGAACGGCGCCGCGGGCTTGCTGCGGGCTTGGCACATTCGGACGCGCCAGCCGCCGGAGCTGCTGGAGCCGACGTGGAATCTGGCCGTGCTCTCCTTCCTCCTCGTCGCGAGCGGACAATTTATGGCGGGCAGGGCTTTCGCGCTCAGCGTCGTCGCGCTGGTCATGCTGGCGCTGCCTTCCGCGCGAAAGCTGTTTTCGGCGATGAAGGCTGGCAGCAGCGCCTATGGCGCGCGGGAATATAAGTCGCTGCGTGCGCGCGCCGTCACCAAACGCGAGGCGGAGTGGTCGGTGCGGTTGGTCGTCCTGTTCGCATCCGCCTGCCTCCCCTTCGTCGCACGGATCGATGATCCCGTCGGGGCCTGCTTCATGCTGGGCGCGAGCGTCTGGTTCGTGTTGACCGGCCCGCTCAAGGCCTATCTCGAAGCGGCCGAACCTCCGGAGCCGAACGAGGGCGACCGGATGTATAACGGCGTTTTCCATTTCGGCTGAACAAAGCCGATGCGGCGCTCCCTGCGCCGTCCGTGAGCGGGCAGGGAACCAAAAGCCGGCGGTCTCCGTTATGCCAGCAGCAACGTAAGAGGAGATCGCGATGCTTTATTACGCTTTGGTATTTCTCGTTGTGGCCTTGATTGCCGGCGTCCTTGGATTTGGCGGCATCGCCGGGGCTTCAGCTTCCATTGCCCAGGTTCTGTTCTTCATTTTCCTGGTGCTGTTCGTCGTATCGCTCGTCATGCGCTTCATGCGCAGAGTATAGTGCCGACGGATCGAGTATAAAAACCCGGCGAAACCATCGCCGGGTTTTTCTTTACTGAAGGTTGCCGTCCCGATCGCGATCGGCCGTTGCGAAATCCGCCATCACCCGCTGTATGAATTCGCTCCTGTTGATGCGGCCGTCCTTGTTGGCGTCCGTCAGGGTGAATTGCTCGACGGTCAGGATCTGCACCGTCTCGTCGCTTTGCAGGCTGCCGTCCTTGTTCTTGTCGAGATTTCCGAAGGCCGTGCCCATGAAGGCTTCGTATTCGGAACGATCGACCGTCTTGCTGGAATTGACGTCAAGCTTGTCCATCTGCCCCTGATACATCGAGGCGGCCTGTTGGGCGAGCACGCCGGTGGGTTGGAACAGGGCGACTGCCGTCACGAAAGCCAAGATCTTCATCGCTATACCCCCTCGATTATTTGCAAGCCAGGCGATTGCCCACGAAACCGCCGCCGCCGATACCGGCGCCGATGGCGAGAACCTGGCCGGTGCCGGCCCCGATGGTGCTGCCGATCAAGCCGCCGACGATCGCGCCGCCGACGGTGCCGGCAATACAGCCGAATTCGGAATTCCGGTCCGAGACGGATTGAGACGTGGTCCTGGACTGACAGGCGGATACCGCAAGGCATCCTGCGAGCATGATGGTGGTGTGTTTGCGCATTTTTCCCTCCCGATGAACTCTGCGCCGCCATTTCCAATAGAAATCGGCGGGCGTGCCGTTAGCCGGCCCCGGCAAAATAATCATCTGACATGCATCTCGAATTTCAGCCGGCATTGCTGCTTAAAAGCAGAAACAGAATGCCGGAAGAGCGTGCGGACATTCTGTTGTCATGCCGGGAATCGGTATTTCGATTCTTCTTATTTGTTGCTGTGCAGCAGGAAATTTCAGGAATACTACAGCTATACATGGGCTGTGGCAACCTATGCGGTCACCGCAACATCGAGGTCGATGCTGCCCGGTGCAGTTTCGGCAAAATCAGCATGTGCCTTTCCTGCAACCATTCCTGACAAGATCGTGAAATGGCGCATGGGGGTAGCATGGTGCCTTCGAAATGTCCCAATGGGGCTGAACCGTAGGCCTGTCGCTTGCGCGTCCCGCGCGCTTTGACCCGCGACGCGAAAACGGCGCCGATCTGGGATCGTTTACGGTCCCATCCGTTATCCGGTGCCGGCAGCCGGGTATTCCCGTCACGATTTGAGAAGGAGAGACTTATGAACAAAACTCTTGCGACGGCCTTTGCCGCGGTATCGTTGACGTTTGTCGGCGCGGGGGTGGCTGGTGCCGCCGATCCCGTCACCAGGACATATGAAGAGCCGGATCTGCGCAATGGCGTGAAGATCGGCTATCTCACCTGCGATATCAGCGGCGGCACGGGCTACGTGCTCGGTTCGTCCAAGGAAGCCGATTGCGTCTTCCAGTCGATCGTCGGCAACGAGCTCGTCGATCACTATACCGGCGAAGTCAGAAAGCTCGGCATCGATCTCGGTTTCACCACGCGCAGCCGCCTGATTTGGGCCGTCTTCGCGCCGACCGCCGGCTATCACCGCGGATCGCTTGCCGGCCTCTATGTCGGCGCCAGCGCCGAAGCGACGGTCGGTGCCGGTGTCGGCGCCAATCTCCTGATCGGCGGCACGTCCGGCTCGATCCATCTGCAGACGGTCAGCCTCACCGGCCAGCTCGGCCTCAACGTTGCCGCCGGCAGCGCATCGATGACGCTCACCCCGGCGAATTGACAGGCCTTTGACGCGTCCCTGCCGCGACGCGGCGGGGGCGTCCCCTTCTTGAAATTGGTTCCCTCCCACGCCCAAACCGGATCGCCAATGGATATTCGAATGGCAACGCCCGAGGAGGACGAGATCCTGGCCGGGCACTATCTGAAGATCTGGGACAGTTACGGCACGCCGCCGGAACATTACAGCGTGGATGCGGCGGCGCGGATCTTGTCTTTCCTCAGAAGCGGCCGGGCGGAGCGGAGCCTCGCCTCGTTCCTCGCCGTCGTCGACGGTGAAATCGCCGGTTCCGTATCCTGCCAGCTGCACCAATCGCCTTTTCCCGAGGTCATCCGGGAGGAGCAGCGGCTGCTTGGTTATATCTGGTCCGTCTATGTCGCGGATGCCTTCCGCAGGCGCGGCATCGCGCTGGCGCTGACCAAAGAGGCTGTCGGCTACCTGAAATCGATCGGCTGCACGACGGCTGTCATCCATGCCTCGGATGCCGGCGAACCGGTTTACCGGGCTGTCGGTTTCGAAATAGCCAAGGAGATGCGCATGAAGCTTGTGGAGGAGTAGCAGGCGCAGTCTCGCTAGCCTTTCGCCCGGCCAGGTGCGGTGAAGGCGGCGATCGTCTCCTCGTTGTGGCCCGCCTCGCGCAGAAAGCGGCCGGCAAATTCGATGGCCGGGCTCCGCAGTGCGTCGTCCGGCCGGATCAGGTGGAAGGCCACGTGCGAATCGAGCGTACGTTCCGACACTGCGACGACACGCCCGGCGGCCAGCGCCGCATCCGATAGGGGAGGGCGGGCCAGCGCGATGCCGAGCCCCTGGGCACAGGCATCCATCACCAGATTATAGTCCTCGAAGCGCCGGTCCTGGCCGCGCGGCGTATAATCGATACCTTCGCGCGAGAGCCAGCGGCGCCAGCCTTCGATATTCGAATCGTGAATGATCGGCAGGTCGAGCAGCGAAAGGGCGTCCGAGCGTTGCCCGAGCTGCTTCGCCAGTTCGGGGGCGGCAATGGGAAAGGATTTCTCCCGCCAGAGCGGCAGGGCGCGCACACCGGCCCAGGGACCCTTGCCGCAACGGATGGCGAGATCCGTGCCTTCGCCGAAATCCGCCAGCCGATGTTCTAGTGTCAGTTCGACATGCAGCTCGTTTCCTTCGAGCTTCGCCAGCCGCGGAAACAGCCACAATGAGGCTACCGAAGGCGTCACCGAAAGGCGCACCACCGCCTTGTTCGGCCGGGGCAGCCAGCGCTCGCCGCTGTTGCCGAGCAGGGAAAGCGCTTCCTCGGCACGCGCGAAAAACCGCATGCCCTCCGGCGTCAGCCGCACGCCGCGCGCTTCGCGCGCAAAGAGGCGCACGCCCATCCAGCGCTCGAGCCGCGAAACCTGGCGCGACACTGCGCCATGGGTGAGACCGCTTTCCTCGGCCGCGGCCGAAAAAGATCCAAGCCGGGCGGCGCGGGCAAAGGTCTCGAGCGTATCGAGCGGCGGCAGGACTGGTGAGCTGTGAACCATGCGCACATTTGATCATCGATTGCGGTGCTTTTCAAGCATGCATCGAAAGCCTAATTCATTCTCACACGCACAGATGGAGGCGAAAATGAGCATGGCGGCAAGCACACCGGTCCCGGCGAAACAGCAAGGCGCATTCGATCTGGTGGCCTTTGCGGCGATCGTCGTCACCATTCTGTTCTGGGCTTCCTCCTTCGTGGTGATCCGCATCTGCCTCGGGCCGCTGACGCCGATCGAACTGGCGACGGCGCGTTATGTGGCGGCCGGCGTCCTCGCCCTCGTCTACCTCGCCATCTACCGGCCGATGCCGGAAAAGCGCGATTTCTTCCGCCTTTCCGTCGCTGCCGTGCTCTTCATCGCCGCCTATGCGGTTCTGTTGAACACCGGCGAGCAGACCGTGGCGGCGGGACCGGCAAGCTTCATCATCAATACCATGCCTGTCTTCACCGCCCTCATCGCCACATTCGCGCTCGGCGAGCGCTTCGGCCGTTGGGGCTGGGCGGGCACCGCGGTTTCCTTCGGCGGCGTGGCGCTGATTGCGGTCTCCTCGGACGGCGGCTTCAAGCTCGATCCCAACGCCGTGCTGATCCTCGGCGCAGCGCTCTGCTCGGCGATCGCCAGCGTGCTGCAGAAGCCGCTGCTCGGCCGCCTGCCGGCACTTGCGGTCACCGCCTGGATCCTGTTGATCGGCTCCGTGCCGCTGTTTCCGGCCGTCCCGGCGACGATCCGCGCGCTGGCTGCCGCCCCGGCCGAGGTCAATTGGGGCGTCGCCTATCTCGTCATCTTCCCGACGGCGATCGGCTATCTCACCTGGGCGATCGCATTGAAGCGGCTGACGGCCGCGCGCGCCTCGAATTTTCTTTACGGCGTCCCGCCAGTCGCAACGCTGATCGGCTTCGTCTGGCTCGGCGAGACGCCGACGGCACTCGGGGCGATCGGCGGCGTCATGGCGATCCTCGGCGTGCTCGTGGTCAACCTCATGCGGAAACGGTAACGGCCGTGCCGCTACCACCAAATTCGGCGGCGAAAGTTCGCCGCCGATAAATAGGCGTTGCGCCGCCGTTCGCTTTCTTTAAAAACGAAAGCAGATCGAAAGGGGGCGCCGATGTTCTTGACCGACCGACAGACTGAAATCGTGGCGATCGCGAAATCGAGCGGCAGGGTTCTGGTCGAGGAGCTTGCCTCCCGCTTCTCGGTGACGCCGCAAACCATCCGCAAGGATCTGAACGATCTCTGCGATGCGCAGGTGCTGACGCGCATCCATGGCGGCGCGACATTCCCGAGCGGAACGGAGAACGTCAAATACGAGGCGCGCCGCCAGATCGCCGCTTCGGAGAAACAGGCGATCGGCGTTGCGGCCGTCGAGTTGATCCCGAGCGGAGCCTCGCTCTTCATCAATATCGGCACGACGACCGAGGCGGTGGGCGAGGCGCTCGCCAATCATCACGAGCTGATGGTGATCACCAATAATATCAACGTTGCCAACAGGTTGCGTCTCTTCCCGGCAATCGAGGTGGTGATCGCCGGCGGGGTCGTGCGCGGTTCGGACGGCGGGATCGTCGGCGAAGCGGCGGTCGATTTCATCCGCCAGTTCAAGGTCGATTATGCCGTGATCGGCGCCTCGGCGATCGATATCGACGGCGCGCTTCTCGACTATGATTTTCGCGAGGTGAAGGTCGCGCAGGCGATCATCGCCAATGCCCGCCACGTCATTCTCGTTGCCGATTCGACGAAGTTCGAACGCACCGCACCGGTCCGGATCGGTCAGCTTTCCCAGGTTCATACCTTCATCACCGACCACTGTCCGGTGCCGTCGATCCGAAATCTTTGCCTGGAAAACAATGTGAAACTGATCGAAACGGGCAGCAGATCGCGATAGATCCGCCAACATTCGTTTGACATTCGTATTTCTTTCGTTTTAACTGATGTCACTTTCGCAATCGCGCAAGTTTTGTGCGATGCGAAATCAGCAGCAGGCTCGGAGGGGCAATTGGGCCGGGAGATATACGACATTTTCGTCATTGGCGGCGGCATTAACGGCTGCGGCATCGCGCGCGATGCCGTCGGGCGCGGCTATTCCGTCGCGCTGGCGGAGATGAACGATTTCGCCTCCGGCACCTCATCCGGCGCCACCAAGCTGATCCATGGCGGCCTGCGTTATCTCGAGCATTACGAATTCCGCCTGGTGCGTGAATCGCTGATGGAGCGCGAGATCCTCTGGGCGATGGCGCCGCACATCATCTGGCCGCTGCGCTTCGTATTACCTTATCATAAGGGCGGTATCCGCCCGGCATGGCTGATCCGGCTCGGCCTTTTCCTCTACGACCATCTCGGCGGCCGCAAGCTGCTGCCGGCGACCTCGGTGCTCGACATGCGCAAGGACCCGGCCGGCAAGCCGCTGAAAGCGTTGTTTACGAGAGCATTCGAATATTCCGACGGCTGGGTCGACGATGCCCGCATGGTCGTGCTGAACGCCCGCGACGCCGCCGACAAGGGTGCCGCGATCATGCCTCGCACCAAAGTGGTGTCGGCAAGGCGCGAGAACGGCGTTTGGCATATCGAGACGATCGATACCGTCACCGGCCGCAACGGCAGCCATCAGGCCCGCATGCTGGTCAATGCCGCCGGCCCCTGGGTCGATCACGTCATCCGCTCCGCTTTCGGTCAGAACGAGGCCCGCCACGTTCGCCTCGTCCAGGGCAGCCATATCGTCGTCAAGAAGAAGTTCGACGACCCGCGCGCCTATTTCTTCCAGAATCCCGACAACCGCATCATCTTCGCCATTCCCTATGAGGGCGACTTCACCCTGATCGGCACGACCGACCGCGATTACACCGCCGATCCCAAGGATGTCCGGATCTCCGAGGAGGAGACCGTCTACCTCTGCAATGCGGCATCGGAATATTTCAAGGAGCCGGTCAAGCCGGAGGATATCGTCTGGACCTATTCGGCGGTGCGGCCGCTTTATGACGACGGCGCCTCGAAGGCGCAGGAGGCGACGCGCGACTATGTGCTGAAGCTCGAGGGTGAAGGCGGCGCCGCGCCGCTGCTCAACGTCTTCGGCGGCAAGCTCACCACCTATCGCCGGCTTTCTGAACATGCGCTGGAAAAGATCGGTGCGGCGATCGGCGTCAAGGGCGCTCCCTGGACGGCGAAGAGCCATCTGCCCGGCGGCAACTTCGCCGTCAAGGGTTATGAGGCCGAGGTCGCCAAGCTGAAAAGCCGCTATCCCTTCCTTGCCGATCCGCATGCGCGCCGGCTGGTGCGCCGTTACGGCACCAGGGCCGAGACGCTGCTCGGCGATGCCCGCGGCATCGAGGATCTCGGACGGCTGTTCGGTGGCGATCTTTACGAGGCCGAGGTCAGATATCTCGTCGAACATGAATGGGCCCGGCACGCCGAAGACGTGCTGTGGAGGAGAACAAAGGATGGTCTGCGCCTTTCGAAGGAGCAGGCTCAGTCACTGGAGGAGTACATGGCTGCCATACCGGCGATGGCCGGATAAGGCGGCGTGTGGTCCCCGCTGCGTGGAGGCAGGGGAATCGGAATGCTGGAACTGCGAAACGCCGCCAAGATGGTGGGGGCGGACTATCATATCTATCCGACCGATCTGGTCCTCGAGCGCGGCACGCTGAACGTCCTGCTCGGGCCGACGCTGTCGGGCAAGACGTCGCTGATGCGGCTGATGGCCGGGCTCGACCGTCCGACCGCAGGCTCCGTCCATTTCGACGGCGCCGACGTCACCGGCATGCCGGTGCAGAAGCGCAATGTCGCCATGGTCTACCAGCAATTCATCAACTACCCGGCGTTGACCGTCTATGAGAACATCGCCTCGCCGATGCGCATATCGGGCAAGGATGCCGCCGCCATCGACCGCGAGGTGCGCAAGGCGGCCGAGCTTCTGAAGCTCACGCCCTATCTCGACCGCACGCCGCTCAATCTCTCCGGCGGCCAGCAGCAGCGCACCGCGCTTGCGCGCGCGCTCGTCAAGAATGCCAGTCTCGTGCTGATGGACGAGCCGCTTGCCAACCTCGATTACAAGCTGCGCGAGGAACTGCGTGAGGAACTGCCGAAGATCTTCGCCCAGTCCGGCGCGATCTTCGTCTATGCGACCACCGAACCGTCCGAGGCACTCCTGCTCGGCGGCAACACGGCGACGCTGAATGAGGGCCGGGTCACCCAGTTCGGGCCGACGATCGACGTTTACCGCCGGCCTGCCGACCTCGCCACCGCCGGCATCTTCGCCGACCCGCCGCTGAACACGCTCGACGTCACCAAATCCGGCAATGTCTTTACGCGTCCGGGCGGGGCGGGGCTTCCAGTTCCCCCGCATCTGGCTGCCGTGCCGGAGGGGCCTGTGACCATCGCTTTTCACCCGCATCATCTCGGCTTCAAGCCGCAGACGGGTGACGCGGCCCGCCTGCAGGCGCGCACGCTGGTTTCGGAGATCACCGGTTCTGAGAGCTTCGTCCACCTGGAATATGACGGCGTGCGCTGGGTGATGCTGGCGCACGGGATTCACGATATCGATCCCGACATGGAGATCGAGGCCTTCCTCGACACGCGCCACCTCTTGGCGTTCGGCGCCGACGGCCGCGCCATCGCTGCAGCCGAAAAGAAGGCATAGGAGAGCACAATGGCACGCATTACGCTCGACCATATCCGCCACGCCTACGGAGCCAATCCGCAGACGGAGAATGATTATTCGCTGAAGGAAGTCGACCACGAGTGGAACGACGGCGGCGCCTATGCGCTGCTCGGTCCTTCCGGCTGCGGCAAGACCACGCTGCTCAACATCATCTCCGGTCTGCTGCAGCCTTCGCATGGCCGCATCCTCTTCGACGGCAAGGATGTGACGAATCTTTCGACGCAGAGCCGCAACATCGCGCAGGTCTTCCAGTTCCCCGTCATCTACGACACGATGACCGTGTACGACAATCTCGCCTTCCCCCTGCGCAATCGCGGCGTGGCGGAAGCCGATGTCGACCGGCGCGTCCGCGACATTCTCGAAATGATCGACCTTGCCGGCTGGGCCAAGCGCAAGGCGCAGGGGCTGACGGCGGATCAGAAGCAGAAGATCTCTCTCGGCCGCGGCCTGGTTCGCAACGACGTCAACGCCATCCTGTTCGACGAGCCGCTGACCGTCATCGATCCGCACATGAAATGGGTGCTGCGCTCGCAGCTGAAACGGCTGCACAAGCAGTTCGGTTTCACCATGGTCTACGTCACCCACGACCAGACCGAGGCGCTGACTTTCGCCGAGAAGGTCGTCGTCATGTATGACGGCCAGATCGTTCAGATCGGCACGCCGGCCGAGCTCTTCGAGCGGCCGAGCCACACCTTCGTCGGCTATTTCATCGGTTCGCCCGGTATGAACGTCATGCCGGCTCAGGTCGACGGCAGCGCCGTCAAGGTCGGGGACGAGGTGCTGACGCTCGATTACGCGCCGAAGACCGCCGGTTCGGTCAAAACCGAGCTCGGTATCCGCCCGGAATTCATCCGTCTCGGACGCGAGGGTATGCCGGTCACGATCAGCAAGGTCGAAGATATCGGCCGGCAGAAGATCGTGCGGGCCCGTTTCGCCGGCCAGCCGCTCGCGATCGTTGTGCCCGAAGATGCCGATATCCCCGCGGATGCCCGCGTCACCTTCGATCCGTCCGCTATCAGCATCTACGCCGACAGCTGGCGTGTCGGCAGGGAGGCCTGAGCCATGCAGAAGACTTGGAACAACAAAGCCTGGTTTCTGGTGTTGCCGGTGCTGCTGCTCGTCGCCTTTTCGGCCGTCATCCCGCTGATGACCGTCGTCAACTATTCGGTCCAGGATACGTTCGGTAACAACGAATTCTTCTGGGCCGGCACCGACTGGTTCATCCAGACGCTGCATTCCGACCGCTTCTGGGAAGCGCTGCAGCGCAACCTGCTGTTCTCCTTCATCATCCTGGCGTTGGAAATTCCGCTCGGGATCTTTATTGCGCTCAACATGCCGAAATCAGGGCCGGGCGTTCCCGTCTGCCTGGTGTTGATGGCGCTGCCGCTGCTCATCCCGTGGAATGTCGTCGGCACCATCTGGCAGGTCTTCGGGCGCGTCGATATCGGCCTGCTCGGCCATACCCTCGAAGCGATTGGCCTCGACTACAACTATGTCCGCGATCCGATTGACGCCTGGGTCACCGTCATCGTCATGGACGTCTGGCACTGGACGAGCCTTGTCGTGCTGCTCTGCTATGCCGGCCTCGTCTCGATCCCCGACGCCTATTATCAGGCCGCCAAGATCGACGGCGCCTCGCGCTGGTCCGTGTTCCGCTACATCCAGCTTCCGAAGATGAAGCGGGTACTGCTGATCGCCGTGCTCCTGCGCTTCATGGACAGCTTCATGATCTACACCGAGCCCTTCGTCGTCACCGGCGGCGGCCCCGGCAACTCGACGACCTTCCTCTCCATCGACCTTGTGAAGATGGCGGTCGGCCAGTTCGATCTCGGCCCGGCGGCGGCAATGTCGATCATCTATTTCCTCATCATCCTGCTGCTCTCCTGGGTGTTCTACACCGTGATGACCAGCAGCGACGCGAGCTAAGGGGGAGGGCAATCATGACCAATAAATTCAAACCTGCAGGCAGCCTCTCCTGGCTCGTCCCGACGATCTACATCATCTTCCTGATCCTGCCGATCTACTGGCTCGTCAATATGAGCTTCAAGGAGAACGCCGAGATCACCGGCGCCTTCTCGCTCTGGCCGACGAACCCGACGCTGCGCAACTACACGGTCATCTTCACCGATCCGTCCTGGTATAACGGCTACATCAACTCGATCATCTACGTGGTGATGAACACGGTGATCTCGGTGGCTGCGGCGCTGCCGGCGGCTTACGCCTTCTCGCGCTACCGTTTCCTCGGCGACAAGCATCTGTTCTTCTGGCTGCTGACCAACCGCATGGCGCCGCCGGCGGTCTTCGCACTGCCCTTCTTCCAGCTCTATTCGGCCTTCGGCCTGATCGACACCCATATCGCCGTGGCGCTTGCCCACTGCCTGTTCAACGTGCCGCTCGCCGTCTGGATCCTTGAAGGTTTCATGTCCGGCGTGCCGAAGGAGATCGACGAGACCGCCTATATCGACGGTTATTCCTTCCCGCGCTTCTTCATCAGGATCTTCATTCCGCTGATCGCAAGCGGTGTTGGCGTGGCGGCATTCTTCTGCTTCATGTTTTCCTGGGTCGAACTGCTGCTTGCCCGCACGCTGACGACGACGGCGGCAAAGCCGATCTCGGCGATCATGACGCGAACGGTCTCCGCCTCCGGCATGGATTGGGGCGTGCTGGCGGCGGCCGGCGTGCTCACCATCATTCCGGGCGCACTCGTCATCTATTTCGTCCGCAACTACATCGCCAAGGGCTTCGCGCTCGGGCGCGTTTGAGGAGGAGACGGTCATGAATTTTTCCTGGATGGCCTGGACGCTGCCGACGGCGCTGTTCTTCCTGACGATCCTGGCGCTTCTGATCGCCATGAGCGTTTGGGAATATTTTTCGCCGGGCGGCTCGCCGCGCATGGGCGTGCTGCGCTTCGAGACGACGCGTGGCGACCGGCTCTTCGTTTCGCTGCTGGGCAGCGCTTTCATTCATCTTGCATGGCTTGGGCTCGCTGGGCCCAACCTGTGGTGGGCTCTTGCCATCTCCGTGGTCTACGCCATCGGCGTGTTCCGCTACGTGTGACGGCAAAGTGAAGACAGATGGCCGGGGGTCCTTGGCCGCCTGAGTATGTGACTGCAATCGCAAACCCTGGGAGGATATTATGCGACGGCACTTATTGACGACGACAGCAGGTCTGCTGCTGGCAATGACCGCATCGGCCTATGCCGGCATGGACGAGGCGAAGACCTTCCTCGACAAGGAAGTTGGCGATCTCTCGACGCTTCCCCGCGCTGACCAGGAAAAGGAAATGCAGTGGTTCGTCGATGCAGCGAAACCCTTCGCCGGCATGGACATCAAGGTCGTTTCCGAAACGATCGCGACACACGAATATGAATCCAAGGTGCTGGCCCCGGCCTTCACCGCCATCACCGGCATCAAGATCACCCACGACCTGATCGGCGAAGGCGACGTCGTCGAAAAGCTGCAGACGCAGATGCAGTCGGGCGAAAACATCTATGACGCCTATATCAACGACTCGGACCTGATCGGCACCCATTGGCGCTATCAGCAGGCCCGCTCGCTGACCGACTGGATGGCCAACGAAGGCAAGGATGTCACCAATCCCGGCCTCGACATCGACGACTTCATCGGCAAGTCCTTCACCACGGCGCCTGACGGCAAGCTCTACCAGCTGCCCGACCAGCAGTTCGCGAACCTCTATTGGTTCCGCTACGACTGGTTCAACGACGAGAAGAACAAGGCCGACTTCAAGGCGAAGTACGGTTACGATCTCGGCGTGCCGGTCAACTGGTCGGCCTATGAGGATATTGCCGAGTTCTTCACCGGCCGCGAGATCGACGGCAAGAAGGTCTACGGCCATATGGACTACGGCAAGAAGGACCCGTCGCTCGGCTGGCGCTTCACCGACGCCTGGCTGTCGATGGCCGGCAACGGCGATAAGGGCATCCCGAACGGCAAGCCGGTCGATGAATGGGGTATCAAGGTCGACGAGAACTCCCGTCCCGTCGGTTCGTGCGTCGCGCGCGGCGGCGACACCAACGGCCCGGCCGCAGTCTACTCCATCCAGAAATATCTGGACTGGATGAAGGCCTATGCACCGGCAGCCGCCCAGGGCATGACCTTCTCCGAATCCGGCCCGGTCCCGTCTCAGGGTGAAGTCGCCCAGCAGATGTTCACCTACACGGCCTTCACCGCCGACTTCGTCAAGGAAGGCCTGCCGGTCGTCAATGCGGACGGTACGCCGAAATGGCGTTTCGCACCGAGCCCGCATGGTGTCTACTGGAAGGACGGCATGAAGCTCGGCTATCAGGACGCCGGCTCCTGGACGCTGATGAAGTCCACGCCGGACGATCGCGCCAAGGCGGCTTGGCTCTATGCCCAGTTCGTGACGTCGAAGACTGTCGACGTGAAGAAGAGCCATGTCGGCTTGACCTTCATCCGCCAGTCGACGCTTGATCACAAGTCCTTCACCGACCGCGCGCCGAAGCTTGGCGGCCTCGTCGAATTCTACCGTTCGCCGGCCCGCCTGCAGTGGTCGCCGACCGGTACGAACGTTCCCGACTATCCGAAGCTGGCACAGCTTTGGTGGCAGGCGATCGGCGACGCCTCTTCCGGCGCGAAGACGGCGCAGGAAGCGATGGACTCGCTGTGCTCCGAGCAGGAAAAGGTGCTCCAGCGTCTGGAGCGGGCCAAGGTCCAGGGCGATATCGGCCCGAAACTCGCCGAAGAGCATGATCTCGCTTATTGGAACGCGGATGCGGTGAAGAAGGGCAACCTTGCGCCGCAGCTGAAGATCGAGAACGAGAAGGAAAAGCCGCTTACCGTCAACTACGACGAACTCGTCAAGAGCTGGCAGAAGTAAGGCGGACCCGGCCGGAAGCGACGAGGCTTCCGGCCATCACTTCCCGCCACCGGCTGCATGCCGGTGGCACCCCACAATCTTTCTCATGAGACGTCCGCGTCCTGCCGTTTCCGGCAGGCGGAGCGGTTTCGCGTGAGCCGGAGACGGATATGAGCGGCTATATTCTTTCGATCGACCAGGGCACGACGTCTTCGCGCGCCATCATCTTCGATGGCGACATGAAAATGGCCGGCTCGGCGCAGGCGGAGATCACTCAATATTATCCGCAGCCCGGCTGGGTGGAGCACGACGCCGCCGAAATCTGGCAGTCCGTCATCGATACCGTGCGCGGGGCAATCGCCGATGCCGGCTTGAACGCCGCCGCGATCGCCGCGATCGGCATCACCAATCAGCGCGAGACGGCGGTCGTCTGGGACCGCCGGTCCGGAACACCGCTTCACCGGGCGATCGTCTGGCAGGACAGGCGTACTGCCGAAATGTGCGACAGCCTGAAGGCCGACGGATATGAAAAACTGTTCAGCGCCAAAACCGGCCTGCTGCTCGACCCCTATTTCTCCGGAACGAAACTGCGCTGGCTGCTCGATAATGTCGATGGCCTGCGCGAGAAGGCGGAGGCGGGCGAAGTCTGTTTCGGCACGATCGACAGCTGGCTGATCTACAAGCTGACTGATGGTCGCGTGCATGCCACCGATGCGACCAATGCGTCGCGGACGCTGCTCTACAATATCGACGACGGTGAATGGGACGAGGAGCTTCTCGGCATTCTCGGCATCCCGGCCGTCATGCTTCCCGAGGTGAGGGAATGCGCCGATGATTTCGGCCGGGTCGATGAGGCGCTGTTCGGCGCTGCCCTGCCGATCCTCGGGGTGGCCGGCGACCAGCAGGCGGCGGCTGTGGGCAATGCCTGCTTCGAGCCCGGCATGATGAAATCCACCTACGGCACCGGCTGTTTTGCGCTGCTCAATACCGGCAGGGATCGCGTTTCCTCTTCCAACCGTATGCTGACGACGATTGCCTGCCGGCTCGACGGTGAGACGACCTATGCGCTCGAAGGCTCGATCTTCATCGCCGGTGCCGCCGTGCAATGGCTGCGCGACGGCCTCGGCATCATCAATCAGGCATCCGAAGCGGGGATTCTGGCGACCAAGGCCGATCCCGGACAGCAGGTCTACATCGTTCCTGCCTTCACCGGCCTCGGCGCGCCCTATTGGGATCCGGCCGCGCGCGGCGCGATCTTCGGTCTGACGCGAAACAGCGGCCCGGCGGAATTTGCCCGCGCCGTTCTCGAATCCGTCGCCTATCAGACGCTCGACCTGCTGGTGGCGATGAAAAAGGACTGGGGCGCCAATCAGCTGGAAACGGTGCTGCGCGTCGATGGCGGCATGGCGGCTTCGGATTGGACGATGCAGTGCCTGGCCGACATCACGGGAAATCCCGTCGACCGCTCGGCGATCCGCGAGACGACGGCGCTCGGGGCAGCCTGGCTTGCCGGATCGAAAGCCGGCATCTGGCCCGGCAAGCGCGAATTTGCCGAGGCCTGGGCCTGCGACCGCCGCTTCAGCCCGGCAATGGAAGAGACCGAGCGGCAGGGGAAGATCATCGGCTGGAAGAATGCCGTATCGCGCATGATCTCAGACACCTCGGCCGGCTGACGCATTGCCGGGATGCGGCTCGCCTTACACGCGGCCGGCGGCATTCCTGTTGATGAAGCTGAGCGCGAGCACGGCGAAGATCAGCGTGCCCGTGCCGACCTGCTGCCAGTAGAAATTCAGGTCGGTCAGCAGCAGCCCGTTGGCGACGATGCTGAGCAGCAGCACGCCAAGCACGGTGCCGCCGACATTCGGCCGCCCGAGCGGGCTGAGCGTCGTGCCGATGAAGGTGGCGCCGATCGCATTCAGCAGGAAGGCATTGCCGGAGGACGGGATATAGACGGTGACGGTCGCCGTCAGGATCAGCCCGGCGACGGCTGCGATCAAGCCGACGATGATGAAGGTCACTGCGATGTGGGCAGATGTTCCGATGCCGGAATAGCGCACGACCGCTGGCTGGATGCCGATCGAGAGGATGACGCGGCCGAACCGGGTGCGGGCAAAGACGACCGCTGCGGCGGCGATGATTGCGATGGCGGCTGCAAGCGGCACGGGGAGGCCGGCGATCGTGCCATGGCCGAGAAAACGGAAAGCCTCGGGCACGCCGCTCGGCGGCAGGTAGACGGGATTGCCGCCATTGGTCAGCAATTGCTGCACGCTGCGGCCGATGAACAGCGTGCCGAGCGTGGCAAGGAAAGGCGACACGCCGATCCCTGATATCAGCAGCGCGTTGAAGGCGCCGACGAGCGCCCCGGCCGCCAATCCGGCAAGAGCGGCGATTGCCACCGGCTGTCCGGCGAGCACGAGGGAGACGAAGGAGAAGCTCGCAAAATCCATCGCCGTTCCGACAGAAAGATCGATGCCGCCCGACGAGACGGCGAAGGTCATGGCGATGGAGACGATGGCGAGCAGCGTGAAGTTGTTGACCAGTATGCTCTGGAGGTTCGCTGGCGTCAGGAAAGTCGGCGTTGCCGCGGAGAAGATCGCGGACACTGCCACGAGCGCGAGGATCAGCCCGTATCGCACCGCGCCGGCGGCGATGAGGCGCGGCAGGTTGGCGGCGGCGGGCGTCGAAGTCTGGAGCGACATGATCAGGCCTCCTGCCGGCGCAACAGCGTGGTCGCGGAGACCACGATCAGAATGAGCACACCCTGGACCCCACTGACCATCGTGCTCGAAATGTTGAGCAGCTGGAAGCCGTTGGTCAGGAAACCGATCAGCAGGGCCGAAAGAAATGTGCCGGTGACCGTCGGAACCAGCCGGCGCGAAAAGACCGAGCCGAGCAGGGCGATCACGACGACGGGCAGCAGCATCTCGCCGGAGCCGGTCGTGCTGCCGCTGAGATAGGAGACGGACAGGATGCCGGCGATGCCGCCGGATATGCCGCTGGCGACGAACGCGCCTGATAGTAGTCGGCGAAGCGGCAGGCCGGCGGCGCGCGCCGCATCCGGGAATTCGCCGACGGCAGAAAGACGCAGGCCGAGAGGCGTATATTGCACGATCGCCGTAGCGATCGCCGTGAAGCCGATGAGCACATAGGCGAGAACCGGCAGGCCGAGGGGATCCGACGCCGAAAGCGCCGAGAGGAACGGTGTGGAGGCCGGCAAGACGGTATTCTGGGTCAGCACCAGTTCCAGCCCGGCGACGATGTTCATCACTGCAAGCGTGGCAAGCAGCGGCACGATGCCGGCATAGACGACGGCAACGGCATTGACCGTGCCGATCAGCGCCCCGGTCAGGATCGAGGCGGTGATGGCCGTCGCATCGCCGTAGCCGAGCTGTGTCAGGCTGGCATAGACGGCGGCGCTGAGGCCCATATTGGCCGCCAGCGACAGGTCGATGCCGCCGGTGACGACATTGGAGCCGCCGGCAATCAGAACGACCGTCAGTCCGATGGTCAGCACGCCCGATATGGCGGATTGGCCAAGCACGTTGCCGATATTGCCGACGCTCAAGAAATAAGGCGCGGTGAGCGAGAAGACGATCAGAATGGCCGCAAACGCGATCAATGATCCGAAGCGCAAGACGCCAGCGGCGATGTTGCCGGCCGGCCGGGGAGGCGGTTCTATCGCCGAAAATCCGGCAGGTGCGAATTCCACTTCAGCCGACATGACGCTTACCCTCCGGCGATCCGGTCGATTCCGCCAGCACGGCATCTGCAGTGGTCTCAGACGATATGAATTCCCGCGCCACGCGGCCGCGGAAGAGCACGAGGATGCGATCGGTGATGCCGACGAGCTCGGGCAGGTCCGAGGACAGCACGATGACGGCCGCACCCCGCGCCGCAAGCTCGCCGATCAGCGTATAGATTTCGACCTTAGAGCCGATATCGACGCCGACCGTCGGCTCATCGAGGAGATAGATCTCGGAATGGCGGCTCAGCCACTTGGCGATCGCCACCTTCTGCTGATTGCCACCAGACAGGGTGCGCAGAAGCGCGTTCCGGCCGCTGGCCTTCACCTGCAGCCGTGTGATCAGGGCATCGATCTCACGCTGTTCGCGCTTGCGATCGAGAAAGCCGAAACGCGTGAACCGGTCGAGGCTGGAAAGGCTGGTATTTTCCGCAACGCTGAGGTCGAGCGCAACGCCATGGCTGCGCCGGTCCTCCGGCACCAGCGCGATCTCGTGACCGGCCGCCTGCTTCGGATTGGCGAAACGGGCAGCTTTGCCGTTGATCTCGATGCTGCCGGAAGCCGGCGTCTCGAGCCCGAAGAGGGTGCGCACCAGTTCCTTGGCGCCGGAGCCGAGCAGGCCGGTGAGGCCAAGCACCTCGCCACGGTGAAGCGAGAAGCTGATGTCGCTGTATTTCCCCGGCGACGACAACTGCTCGACCTTGAGGATTTCCTCACCTGATGTGACCTGCGGCTTCGGAAACATCTCCTTGATGTCGCGCTCGACCATCAGCCGGGCGATTGCGGCGGCCGAAGTCTCTCCGATCGGCACCGAAGCGACGGTGAGCCCGTTGCGCAGCACGGTGACATGATCGCAGAGTTCCTCGATTTCGTTCAGATAATGCGAGATGTAGATGACTGTCACGCCTTCATCGCGCAGGCGGCGGATCAACCGGAAGAGGATATCGGCCTCGCGAGCCACCAGCGCGGCCGTCGGCTCGTCGAAGACCAGCACCTTCGGCTGGTTGAGGAGGGCGCGGGTGATCTGCACGATCTGCTTTTCGGCGGTCGACAATTCGCCGATCAGGGCGGTGTTCGGCAAGCGGAGGCCGAAATAATCGTTGAGAATATCGGAGGCGCGGCGCTGCATCAGCCGCCGGTCGAGAAAGGGCGTGCCCGATATGCGCGGTTCCCGCCCGAGGAACAGGGCCTCGCCGACGGTGAAGGTCGGCACCAGCAGCCGGTCCTGGTGAATGAAGTGGATGCCCAGCTCTTCGGCGAGATGTGGCGTCAGCCTGTCGAATGTCCGCCCTTCGATCTCGATCCGGCCGTCATCCGGCTGGTGAAGACCGGCAAGCAGCTTGATCAGCGTCGACTTGCCGGCGCCGTTCTGGCCGACGAGACCGTGGACGGTGCCGCGCTTGACGAACAGCGATGCGCCTGCCAGTGCCTGCGCGCCGCCGAAGCGCTTGACGATGCCTTCGAAGCGAATGATATCGTCGCCCGCCGTCACCGGCTGCTCCAAGGAAATGGCCGTCATAGGATCTCTCCGGTCATCTTGCCCGGGCGATCCGGCCATGCCGGATCGCCCATCGGCGAGCGTCAGCCGATGCCGAGCTTCTTGGTGACTTCGCCGACATTGGCCTTGTTGGCGAGGAGCGCCGGCACATAGGTCTCGCGCGGCAGCGTCTGGCCGGAGAGGAGCCTCGCGACGTTGCGGATGGCGGTCCGGCCGATTTCCGCCGGCTGCTGGGCGACGTCGGCGCCGGCGGGCGAATTCGGATCGGCGACAAGCTGCAGCACTTCGGGGCTGCCATCGACGCCGTAGGTGCGGATTTCCGTCCGCCCCGCTGCCGTCAGCGCCTGGGTGGCGCCAAGCTGGGGAATATCCCAGGCCGACCAGATCGCCTTGATCGACCCCTTTTCCGGATATTTGTTGAGGATTGCCGTGATCTGGGTGAAGGCATCCTGCACAGTATTCGGGATGACGTCGCGCAGCTCCGGCTGGAGGATTTTCACCTTCGGGAAATATTTGACGACGTTGACCAGCTGGTCGTAGCGGATGGCGCAGGGGGTAACGCCATAGAAGCCGTTGAAGACGACGATATTGCCTTCGCCGCCGATATCCGAGACGAGCTGGAGCGCGAGATCCTTACCGATGCCCCAATTGTCCGACGTCGTGTTGTTGATCGAATTGGTCGAGCCGACATCGACGGTCAAGACCGGAATACCGGCATCGCGGGCCTTCTTCAGCCAGGGATCGATGACGCTCAGCGTGCCGAGGATTTGAACGATCGCATCCGGCTTCTGCGCGATCAAGGTCTGCAACTGCGAGACCAGCTTGCCGTCATTGCGTCCGGCATCGACGGCGATCGGCTCGCCGCCGAGACGTTTCACTTCTTCGATCTGGGCATTATAGGCCTGCAGGTCGAAGAAATGATCGGTGCCGGTCGCGCTGATGGCGATGCGCTTGCCCTTCAGCGACAATTCTTCATCGGCTGCCAAAACAGGCTTCCGCCCGATCAGCGAAGCGCCGGCGACGGCGACCCCGGCCGCTACGGACAATTTCAGCAGATCCCGTTTTCCGAGGCCGCTTCCGGACTTTTCGATGCTCATGACCGCTCTCTCAAAATTGACTTATATCTATAAATTAAATGGACTAATAGAAATGAGGAGAAATGAATTTCCAAAAAGATGCTGTCAGAGGAAAAGAGTGGACGGAGCGAAAACGCATTCCTGGCTGCCGGTTTTCCCGGAAGCATCCCGCCGCCCGTCAGAGATTGCCTGTTCGGCGTGCATGGCGGCGGCAAAGATATTTGCCGCGAGGAGCGGCGGCTAAAGCGTGTCGCGATAACGACACGCGTAAAAACGAAACTTAAAGCGCGGCAAGCGAATCTGGAAGGTCGCGACGTGCTTTAGTCGCTCCTCGCAGATTGTGCATTACGCCTTCTGGCGCGGCGAGCGGGCCATCAGCCGGGCATAGGCGATGGCCGAGAGCATGTTGACATGGTTGGCCTTGCCGGTGCCGGCTATGTCGAAGGCGGTGCCGTGATCGACCGATACGCGGTCGATCGGCAGACCGAGCGAGACGTTGACCGCCGTTTCGAAGGCGACGAGCTTGATCGGAATGTGGCCCTGGTCGTGATATTGGGCGATGACGAGATCGAAGGCGCCGTTATAGGCGCGGGCGAACACGGTATCGGCCGAGATCGGCCCGACGACGTCGATGCCCTTGGCCTGCGCCTGCTCGACGGCGGGCGCCAGGAATTCCGTGTCTTCGGTGCCGAACAGGCCGTTTTCGCCACAATGCGGGTTAAGGCCGGCAACGGCGATGCGGGCCTTCTTGCCGAGGCGCAGAAAATGCTTGTGCCCGGCTTCGATGGTCGCCAGCACCCGCTCCGTCTTGGCGCGTTCGATCGCGCCCTTCAGCGAGATATGGGTCGAGACATGGATGGTGTTCAGCCGTTCGGAGGCAAGCAGCATGAAGGAGCTTTTCGAGCCTGTGAGATGCGCGAGAAGCCCGGTATGGCCGTCATGGTGATGGCCGGCAAGGTTCATCGCCTCCTTGTTGATCGGCGCGGTGACGATGACATCGGCTTCGCCAGACATGGCGAGATCGACGGCGCGGGTGATATAGCGCACCGACGCGTCGCCCGCGACCGGGCTGACCTTGCCGATCTCGGGGAGGGCCGCGCCCAGCAGAACTTCGTCGACGGCGATCCTGCCCTCGCCGGCGGCGTCGGCAGGCGCAAATTTCAGGCCCGTGCCGCTGACGCGGTCGGCCCGCTCCAGCGCTTCCACATTGCCAACGACGACGAAATCGCCGCGCTCTTCGTTCGGAAGGGCGGCCAGCGCCTTGACGATCACTTCGGGGCCGACGCCAGAGGGATCACCGAGCGTCACGGCGACTTTTGCATTCCTGTCCATCATCAAAGTCCCTTCTGAAAACCGTGTCGCCTAGAGCATGATGCCGAAAAGTGTAGGCGGTTTTCGGGCGACATCATGCTCTAACTCTTTAATTTAGAACAGGATTCAGATTTTAGGCCGACCTGGCCTAAAATCATCCTGTTCTAGAAGGCGGCCGCGTAAATCGAGCGAATGTCGGCGCGGGTGAGATCGCGCGGATTGTTATCGAGCAGCCGGCGAATGGCAAAGGCGTCGTCGGCCATGGCGTCGAGATCGCTTTCCGGCACGCCGAGGCCGGAGAGCTTCATCTCGATGCCGAGTTCGGCGCAGAAAGCGTAAGCCGCATCGAAGACGGATGCCGTATTGCCCGAAGCCTCATAACCGAGCGCCGCCATCACCGCCTTCGTCTTCTCCGGAGCCGAGGGCGCGTTGAAGGCGAGAACATGCGGGAAGATCAGCGCATTTGCCGCGCCATGCGCCACATGCCAGCGCGTGCCGAGGGGATAGGCAAGCGCGTGGCCGCCGGCGGTGTTGACCGGGCCGAGACAGAAGCCGCCGTAAAGCGAGGCGAGCGACAGTCCGGCGCGCGCTTCCGCGTCGCTGCCGTCCTTGACGGCGCGGGCGAGATATCTGCCGACCAGCCGCGTTCCCTCGATCGCATAGATATCGACCATCGGGTGGGCCTTGCGGTTGGTGAAGGCTTCGACGCAATGGGCCATCGCATCGACGCCGGTGGCAGCCGTGGTGCGGGCCGGCACGGTGAAGGTCAGGGCCGGATCGATGACGGCGATGTCGGCGAGCATATGCAGGCTTTCGACGGCAAGTTTCGCCATCGTCTTGGGATCGGTGACCAGCGCGCGGATGCCGGCTTCGCTACCGGTGCCCGAGGTTGTCGGCACCTGGGCGAGACCGGCCTTGCGCGGTCCATGCACCTTGTTGGGGCCGACGACCTCATGCAGCGTCTGCGCCGAGCCGGCAAGAACGGCGGCAAGCTTTGCCAGATCCATGGCGCTGCCGCCGCCGAAACCGACGATCAGCTCCGCATCGGCGGCATTGGCCGCAGCCAGCACCTTGTCGAGATTGGCCGTATCCGGCTCCGGCGTCACTTCGGAGAAGACCGTCACCTCGCCCTTGAGTTCGAGCACGTCGATGCGCGAAGCGTTGAAAGCATCCGAGATGACAAGCGTGCGGCGATAGCCTCTTTCGCTGGCCCATTTGCCGAGCTTCCCTGCCGTGCCGATGCCGAATTCGATCTGATGCGGCCGAATTATCGTGATTGGCGAACCCAAGCTGGCCATGAACCAGTCCTCCCTGCAGGATCTTGCGGCAATAGTGTCGCTCTCTTTATTGTAAAGTTGTAATGTCAAAGTCAAGCCGACATTCCCGAGAGCCTGAAATTTTGTCGCTCGATATCTGTCTGAGCGAGTTCTTAAATAAAGTCTTAGCGATTATTTTTTAGATAAAACAATGAGATATATGAATTTCGCCGAATGGGGTGGGCATTTGGCCTAGGAAAAGCGGAGTCCATCGCGCTGGCAGTCAACCAGCCGGGCCTGTTGTCAATTCCCAGCTGTTCAGTCGGTCAAAACCACTCTACCTGCGTCCTTTCGGTCTTGATCGGACGCAGGTTTACAATTGGCTGGCCGCTGCCTTGCTTATGGCAGGGCGTTCGGTTCGAGGCGCACATATTTGATGGCGCGCCGATAGTAGGTATAGGCGACATGGAGCGTGCCGTCGCCGCTTTGGATGACCGAGGGATAGGAGAATTCGCGGTTCAGCGAATCCTTGGAATTGTTGCTGAGGCAGTGGCCGTCGCCGGTATCGAGATCGATCCGATACGGGAAGCTCCTGCCGCCATCCCTCGATATTGCGAGGCTCAGCGGCGCACGCGGAACACCCCAGATCGCTTTCCGGCGGATATCGGCAACGGCGGTAGCCGTCTCGCCGGCGTCGTCGCCCTCGATTTCGTCATAGAGAGACAGGCGCCGCGCATCCGACATAGCGGCGTTCGAATGGTTGTAAACCATTGCGATTCCTCCATCATTCAGAACCGTGGCCTGAATGGAGGAGTTGTTGTTCGGAAGTTCGGTGGGCTCGGGCGCGCTCCACGTTCTGCCGCCATCGTTCGATCGGCTGGAAAGAATGCTTTCGGCGAAACGGTTGCGGTAGAAGGCAATCATCTCGTCGCCGCCGAGCGGCAGGATGTTCATATGCACGGCGCCGGTGCTGTCGGCAATGTCGTGCATCTGCCAGCTTGCGCCGCCGTCGCGTGAGATCAGCACGGCCGCCGTATCGGCGTCGCCGCTCCAGCGCTGGCCGTTGAGGCCGACGCAGCGGAACACCGGAAGCAGCCATTCGCCTCTGCCATTGACGACGATCTGCTGGCGAACGAATGTGCCGGGGCTGTCGCAGAGGATGCGGACCGGGCCGAAGCTTCGGCCGCCATCATCGGAGATCCGGCATTTGACAACGGAACCGTCCTGATTGCCCGAGCTCTGCGAGGTATAGAGCAGCCATGTCTTTCCGTCAGGAGCATTGAAAATCAATGGGTTCTGCTCGGATTTCTGCGGATCGTCGCTCATCTTTTCAGGCTGGGACCAGCGCTTCGACCCCGGCGCCAGCCGCGACATGTAAATCGAGATGTCGCCCATGCCCTCCATCGTGCCGCCGAACCAGACGCAGCTTAGGGTGCCGTCAGGCAGAAAGGCGAGATTGGCCGCATGGTTCTGGATGCAGGGGGAAGGCAGATAGGCATCGGCACGGCCCACGACGGTGGGGTGAGGGGTGATGGCCCCGGTCATCAGGGCGGGGACGGCTTCGGGGGAAAGACCGGTAAAACTCATGGCGGATCTCCTCAAGGCAGCTTGGCGTAGCTTTCGGCGAGCGCGGCATAATCCGCATCGCCGAGCGGCAGCAGCGGCGCACGTGTGCGCTTCCAGGCGGGATTGCCTGTCTTCAGCCCCACCATTGCCTTGATGGTCGGGATCTGGACGTAAGAGTTGGAAAGCGTGCGATAGGCGTTGATGCGCGCCTGCGCCGCCTCGACATCGGCGGCGCGCGCCTCGTCATGGACATGGTCGTAGACGGTGCGCAGCGAATCCGCCACGAGATTGGAGGTTGCGGTGATGCAGCCGGCGCCGCCGGCCTTCATGAGCGGCAGCAGCAGCGGATCGGCGCCGGCCAGCACCGAAAAGCCGGGATAGGCGGCGATGATCGCCTGCATGTTATTGAAATCGCCGGCAGATTCCTTGATGCCGACAATAGTCTCGGGGAAGGCCGCAATCAGCCGGCCGATCAGCGGAATGGAGAGCGGCACGCCCGAAACCTGCGGGATGTGGTAGAGGATGACCTGCAGGCGCGTGTCGGCGATCTTTTCCAGCACCTGCGAATAGGCGGCGAAGAGGCCGTCGTCGGAAACGCCCTTGTAGTAGAAGGGCGGTAGCATCACCACCTTGGTGACGCCGACCGACAGGGCGTGCCGCGTCAGTTCCACGGTTTCGGGAATGGCGACGACGCCGGTGCCCGGCAACAGCCTGTCGGCCGGAATGCCGGCCTCCAGCGCCGCTTCCAGAATGGCACGGCGCTCGCTGGAGGAGAAGGAATTGGCCTCGCCGGTCGTGCCGAGCAGGGCCACACCATGACAGCCCTCGGCCAGCAACCGCCGGCAATGATCGGTGAAAAGGGCGAGGTCCGGCCTGTTCTCTGCGGTCAGCGGCGTTGCGGCCGCGCTGAAAACGCCCGTGATCCTGTGATGGCTCATCCTGTCCTCCCTTCGGCGCGTCCCATCTTGCCGATCCGTCTTCGAACCGGCCGGTTGCGCGTGCATTTGTCATTCGCCTGTCGCGATGGAGTGCCAAGAACTTTTCCATTGCAGCGCTTTTGTCAAGAAGACAAAATGGTC
The DNA here is from genome assembly GCF_002531825.1 of Rhizobium sp. J15. Taxonomy (GTDB): domain Bacteria; phylum Pseudomonadota; class Alphaproteobacteria; order Rhizobiales; family Rhizobiaceae; genus Rhizobium. The sequence continues at coordinate 58,538 of NZ_NWSX01000014.1, forward strand.
TCGTTGAAAACCAAAAAACTATCTATTTGTTTTTACATATCTATTTTTGATGATAAATTTTGTTCGACTGAAAAACGCGATTTTTTGTTGACATATTTACAATAACGGGAGAACGATATGGGACGGATTGTGCTGCGCCTGGCAAGGGGCAGGGAGAGCGCTGCCGAATTTACCGTGGGAGGAACGCATGTCTTTTGATCAATCTGATAAAACCAATATCTCGCGTCGCAATGCGCTGAAGCTTGGCCTTGCTGCCGGCGTCGGCCTCACCGTCTTCGGAATGAATGCCCGTATCGTAATGGCCGATGAAGGCCAGGTCCTGAAGGTCGCGCATCCGGCCTTCGACCAGGATTGGTCGCCGCTGCGCGGCGGCGGCAGGACCTTCCGCTGGAATTCGATCTGGTGGGCTTCGCCGATGTATTTCGACAGTGAAGGCAATATCAAGCCTTATGTCTTCACCAGCTGGGAATCGGCCGACAACACGGTCTGGACCTTCAAGATCGATCCGAAGGCCGTCTTCTCCGACGGCAGCAAGATCACCTCGGCCGATGTCAAGGGATCGTGGGAAGTCGCCTCGATGCCGAACACCAAGAGCCAGCGCGCCGACCAGGTGCTGAGCAAGGTCAAGGGCTACGCCGAAATCGCCGCCGGCTCGGGCAACGAGCTGACCGGTGTCGCGACGCCCGACGAGGGGACGGTGGTGGTGACGCTCGCCGCTGCCGATCCGATCTTCTTCATGCGTCTGGCAAACCACATCGCGCCGATCACCAAGGCATCGCAGTCGCGCGGCAGCGACGGCGAGGAAATCATCGACTGGTACAAGCCGGAGAACAATCCGGTCTTCTCCGGCCCGTTCAAGCTGACGAGCATCGATATCGATGCCGGCAAGATCACCTTCGAGCCGAATGAGAACTTCTTCGGGCAGAAGCCGAAGCTTGCCCGCATCGACATCACCTCGATCGAGGACAATGTCACCGCGACGTCGCTGATCAAGTCTGGCGAGTTCAACGCCCATACCGAGCTCGTCACCTCGACGATCATTCAGGATCTCGGCCCGGAATTCTCGGCCGGCCCGCTGATCCCGACCAGCCAGCACTTCTGGTTCAACATCTCGCGCGCGCCGATGGACGATCCGAAGGTGCGCCAGGCGCTGATCATGGCGGTCGATCGCGACGGCCTGTTCAAGGCCTCCTATCCGGATGGGCCGCACAAGAAGGCCGACCAGATCCTCAATTCGGTTCCCGGCGCCGACAATTCAGGCTTCGAGCCTTTTCCCTATGATCCGGCAGCCGCCAAGAAGCTGCTCGCCGAATCGAGCTATGGCGGGCCCGAGCGCCTGCCGAAGCTTCTGTTCGTCGGCATCTCGGCGCCGGCCATTCAGGCCGCCGCCCAGTTCATCGCCGAGCAGTGGCGCCAGAACCTCGGCATCACGGCCGTCGACATGAAGCCGCAGCAGGACGCCTATGCCGGTCCGGACCAAAACTCGGTCCAGATCTTCCGCGACGACGTCGGCACCCGCGTTCCCGATGCCGTTTCCTATCTGGCGGGTAGCATCGCCTCGACCTCGTCGAACGCGCAGAACAAGCTCGGCGGATACAAGAACGACAAGGTCGACAGCGCTCTTGCCGAAGCGGCGACCAAGGCTGCGGACGATCCGCAGCGCGTTACTCTCGCCCAGGAGGCCCAGAAGGCGTTCCGCGAGGATTGGGCCTTCATTCCATGGTATTCTCAGGCGATGTCGCGCTGGGCCACCAAGGAGGTCAAGGGCATGGAGAAGAACCTCGACTGGCAGATCGCCGAACCCTGGAACATCTCCATCGGCTGATCCGGAACGATAGTCTCCTGGCAATAAGCGCGCGAAGGCCGCAAGGCCTTCGCGCAAGTTTCAAGAAGAGATGCGATCCGCCGCTTCTGCAAGGGCGGGAACGCATCGTACAACAGGTGGGAGGTGGCCTTGCTGCGCTACGTGCTAACCCGGTTCGCCATCTGGATTCCGTCCGTTCTCGTGGTGATGCTGGCCGTCTACGCGCTGGCTTTCTACGGCGCCGGCGATCCGATCAAGCTCATCTTCCTGCGCGCGCCGGGCGACGTCGCCTACAATCCGCAGCGCATCGAGGCCATCCGCGAAAGCGCGGGTCTCAACCGGCCCTTCATCGAGCAATTCGGCCTTTACATCTGGAACCTGCTGCACGGCCAGTTCGGCAATTCGCTGACATCGGGCCGCGCCGTCTGGGCGATGGTCTCGGCCGCGGCCCCCGTCTCCTTCCAGCTTGCCCTCTGTTCCATTATCCTGACGGCCGTCGTCGCGATCCCGCTCGGCATGATCGCTGCGCTGAACCAGAATTCGCGCCTCGACTATGCCATTCTGGGCTCGGCGCTCTTCCTCTGGGCGATCCCGGCCTATGTCGCCGGTCCGCTGCTGATGGTCGGCCTCATCGTGCTCTTGCCGGGCACGAGCGTGCCTTATGGCTGGGGCGGGGTCTTCGATGTCCGCATCCTGCTGCCGCTGATCGTGCTTTCCTTCCAGCCGATCGCGCTGATCGTGCGCCAGACGCGCGCCGCCGTCATCGAGGTGCTGTCGGAAGATTTCGTCCGCACCGCGCGCGCCAAGGGCGTGCCGGAGATCGTCGTGGCGCTGCGCCATATCCTGCGGCCGGTGCTGACGCCCGTGGTGACCCAGCTCGGCCTGATCATGATCACCATCGTCAACGGCGCCATCTTCGTCGAACTCGTCTTCGGCCTGCCCGGCCTCGGCCGCTTGACGGTGCAGGCGCTGATCAATTCCGATTATCCCGTCATCCTGGCGATCACGCTGATCGGATCGTTCCTGGTGATGGTGTCGAACCTCCTGGTGGACGTGCTCTATCCGCTGCTCGATCCGCGCGCCAACGATTCAAGAAGGAGCCGCTGACCATGTCCGCAATCCCTCTTTCCACCACCGAGACCATCGAGGAGCCGCCGGTCAGCCTGTGGCGCGACGCCTGGCATCGGCTGCGGCGCAACAAGCTCGCCGTCTTCGGCCTCATCGTCGTCCTGATCCTCGCCTTCACCGCGATCTTCGGGCCTTACCTCACGCCCTATGATTATCTCAGCCAGGACCTCAACGCCCGCAACGCGCTGCCGTCGATGAGTCACCTCTTCGGAACCGACGATCTCGGCCGCGACGTCTTCAGCCGCGTCGTCTTCGGCACGCGCACCGCCTTCCTCGTCGCCGTTATCGTCACCTTCTTCGCCGTGCTGATCGGCCTCACCCTCGGCGCGGTGGCCGGTTTCTTCGGCAATCCCTTCGACCGCGCCATCATGTGGCTGACCGACGTCACGATGTCGGTCCCCAACCTGCTGCTCGTCGTCGTCATCAACGCCTCGCTGAAATCGCCGATCACCCGATGGATGGAAGCGCGCTACCTCGAGACCCTCAATCCCTTCTACCGCCAGACGATCTGGGTGGATTTCATCCTCGTCTTCGGGTCGATGGCGCTGATTTCCTGGCCGCCCTATGCCCGCCTGGTGCGCGCCCAGGTTCTGTCGATCCGCAGCCGGCCCTATATCACCGCGGCCCAGGCGCTCGGCCTGTCGAACTGGGTCATCATCAAGCGCTATGTCGTGCCGAATGCACTCGGGCCGCTGATCGTCTCGGTCAGCGCCGGTCTCGGCACGGCGATGGTGCTGGAAAGCGCCTTCAGCTTCCTCGGGGTCGGGGTCAATCCGCCGACGCCGAGCTGGGGCAACATGATCTCGGACGGCCTTCGCGTCTGGCAGCATTATCCGCATCTTCTCGCCGCTCCGGCGGCCGTGCTCGGCCTTGCCTCGGTTGCGTTCAGCTTCCTCGGCGACGGTCTCAACGACGCGCTCAATCCGCGGGGCAGCAAATGATGGACACGCAAAACAGAGAACGCCTGCTCGACGTCAGGAACCTCACCGTGGAGATCGACAGCCGCAACGGCCCGGCCGTCGTCGTCGACGGCATCGACCTCCATGTCGACAAGGGCGAGACGCTCGGCGTCGTCGGCGAATCCGGCTGCGGCAAGAGCCTCACCATGCTGAGCCTGATGCGGCTCCTGCCGAACAAGATCAAGGTCGCCAAAGGAACGGCGAGCTTCGACGGCCGCGACCTGCAGACGATGTCGAATGGCGAGCTGCGCAAGGTGCGTGGCGGCGATATCGGCTTCGTCTTCCAGGATCCGATGACGTCGCTCAATCCGGTCATGCGTGTCGGCGACCAGATCTGCGAGCCGCTGATCTATCATCGTAAAATGAAAAAGGCGGAGGCCCGCGCCCGCGCCGTCGAGCTTCTGCGGCTCGTCGGCATTCCCGGCCCGGAAGAGCGGCTGCAAGCCTTCCCGCATGAGCTTTCCGGCGGCATGCGCCAGCGCGTGATGATCGCGATCGGCCTTGCCTGTAACCCGAAGCTCCTGATCGCCGACGAGCCGACCACGGCGCTCGACGTCACCATCCAGGCCCAGATCGTCGATCTGGTGAAGGATCTGCGCGCCAAGCTCGGCATGTCGGTCGTCTGGATCACCCATGATCTGGCGCTGATCGCCGGCCTCGTCGATCGCGTCGCCGTGCTCTATGCCGGCACGGTGGTCGAGGACGCACCGGTCGACGAACTCTATGCCCGCCCGAGCCATCCCTATACGCGCGGCCTGCTCTCCTCGATCCCGAAACTGTCAGATCCGCCGGCAAGCCGGCTCTCCTCGATCGGCGGCACGCCGCCGGAGCCCGGTCGCCGGCCGAAGGGCTGCCCCTTTGCGCCGCGCTGCCCGCTCGTCGAGGCGATCTGTCACGAGAAGGTGCCGCGGCTCGAACCCTTGAGCGGCAGCAGCAACCATCGTGCCGCCTGTTTCGTCGTCCAGAGAATGCAGGAGGCCGCGTGATGGCTGCGCAACCGCTGCTCAAGGTCGAAAACCTCGTCAAGCATTTCCACGTCAAGCTCGGGGCCTTCGGCGAACGCTCGGCCACCGTCTATGCCCTCGACAATGTCGATCTCGACATCATGGAAGGCGAGACGCTGAGCCTCGTCGGTGAATCCGGCTGCGGCAAATCGACGACCGGTTTCACCATCCTCAATCTCTACAAGGCGACCAGCGGCAGGGTCGTCTACAAGGGACAGGATCTCGCCACGCTCGACGAGAAGCAGATGCGGCCCTTCCGCCGCGACCTGCAGATCGTCTTCCAGGATCCCTATTCGACGCTCAATCCGCGCATGACCGTGGGCGAGGCGATCGGTGAGCCGATTCTGTTTCACAAGCTCTGCACCAAGGCTGAACTCAAGGAGAAGGTGGCGATGCTGCTGACGGATGTCGGCCTGCCCACGCGCTTCGCCCAGCGTTACCCGCACGAGCTTTCCGGCGGCCAGCGCCAGCGCGTCGTCATCGCCCGCGCGCTCGCCTGCCAGCCGAAATTCATCGTCTGCGACGAGGCGATCTCGGCGCTTGACGTGTCGATCCAGGCGCAGATCATCAACCTCCTGCTCGATCTGCAGGAGAAATACGGCCTGACCTATCTCTTCATCGCCCATGACCTCGCGGTGGTGCGCCATATCAGCACCCGTGTCGGCGTCATGTATCTCGGGCGGCTCGCCGAACTGGCGACCCGCGAGGAGCTCTTCGACAATCCACTGCATCCCTATACCAGAGCGCTTCTGTCGGCCGTCCCGGAGACCGATCCAGAACATGAGCGCACCCGCCAGCGCCAGATCCTGCAGGGCGATGTGCCGAGCCCGCTGAACCCGCCATCCGGCTGCCGTTTTCACACGCGCTGCCCGATCGCCATGGATGTCTGCAGCAAGGTCATACCCGTCTGGAAGGAGGCCAAGCCCGGCCATCTCGTCGCCTGCCACGCCGTCAATACGGAAGAGATCGCATGACGCTGAAGGCCGCGATCATCGCCGACGATCTGACGGGGGCGCTCGATACCGGCACGCCCTTCGTCGCGGCCGGCCTTTCGGTCGCGGTCGCCGTCGATATCGAGGCGGCGCAGGATGCGGTTGCCACGGGCTGCGATGTCGTCGTCGTCAACACCGCCTCGCGCGCCCTTGGCGAGCGTGAGGCCGCCGACAGGGTCCGATCGGCGGCCAGGATATTTCGCGACGTGAAGCCCGGCGTCATCATGAAGAAGATCGACTCCCGGCTGAAGGGCAATGTCGCGGCCGAAAGCCTGGCACTGGCGGATGTGTTTGGCCTGAAGACTATTCTCGTGGCGCCCGCCATTCCCGATCAGGAGCGCCTGACCTACCGAGGCTGCGTCATCGGGCGTGGCGTCAACAAGCCGCTGCCGATCGCCAGGCTGTTCGAGGGCCGTGGCGCAGACAATGTCGTCGTTGCCGATGCAGAAGACGATAACGATCTCGACCAGATCGCCGAAGGCCATGACTGGCAAAAGTCGCTTGCGGTCGGTGCGCGCGGCCTCGGCGCGGCGCTCGCCCGCTGGCTCGGCGAAGCGGGCTGGCCGGCATCGGAATTTGCCGCGACCCCGCGCACGCTGTTTGCCTTCGGCTCGCGCGATCCGATTACCGAGGTCCAGATGAACCGGCTCGAAGCCTCGGGTTCCCTGCGCATGGTGGTGGACGCGCCGATGGGCGAGTTCGAATGCGGAGAGGGCCTGGCGCTGCCGGCGCTGCTGCGCTGCACCGGCGACATGGCGGCCGATGCCGGGCTCGTCGCCAGCCGCTTTGCGGAAGGCGTCAGGATTGTCATCGACGATACGAAGGCCGATATGCTGATGGTCGGCGGCGGCGATACCGCACTTGCCGTTTTCCGTGCGCTCGGGGTCAGCGTGCTGGTGCCGAAGGGCGAGATCGAAGCCGGTATTCCCTGGTTCGATGTCACGGCCGCTGACGGGCGGCATTTTCGGTGCGCCGTCAAGTCGGGGGGCTTCGGCACGCCCGATAGTTTGCTAAGACTGGTTCTTCGGAATCAGGCGGCCTAGTAGGATACCGTCGGGGAGAATGACGTGGTTGAAGCAAATGGCGAATCTTTGAACGCGGAAGCCGGCCCGCCGGGCAAGCCCGAACGCGGCAAGGCCGTCAAGCTGGTCGATCGTGTCTTCGACCAGCTGCTCGAGCGCATTCGCGGCGGAAACTATCCGCCGGATTCACGCCTTCCCGGCGAACACGAGCTGGCCTCGATGCTGGGCGTTTCCCGGCCAATCGTCCGCGATGCGCTGGCGCGGCTGCGCGACCAGGGCATGGTCTATGCTCGGCAAGGCGCCGGCACCTTCGTCAGCGCCCATGGCTCGCCGACCACGCAGCTCGCCTATTCGCCTGTCAAGACCATTGCCGATATCCAGCGCTGCTACGAATTCCGTCTGACGATAGAGCCGGCCGCCGCCTATTTCGCCGCCAAGCGGCGCAATGAGCAGGCGATCCAGAAAATCGCCAGCGCGCTCGCGGATCTGCGCGAGGCGACCAGCCACCAGCTTCACCGCTCCGACGCCGATTTCAGCTTCCATCGCGCCGTGACGGAAGCGGCCAACAATCATTATTACACCGCCTCGATCGATGCGCTGAAAGCCCATATCGCCGTCGGCATGCATCTCCATGGCCTCTCCCTGCTCGGGCCACGGCAAGGGCTGGAACAGGTCTATGAAGAACATAACGCCATCTACAAGGCGATCGCCGACGGCCGCGCCGACGATGCGCAACGGCTGATGAAAGCGCATCTCGAAGGTTCCCGCGACCGCCTGTTCGAGGGCAGGGTGCTCGACCTGTCGTTCTGAAGCTCGCAAGGGCGGGCGCAGTTTCTTCGGCGAACGAGCGTTGCCGGCGCGGGATGCCTGAAGATGCCGTGCGTCGTTTTCGGATCGAGATCAGCCGGTCCGATGCGGATCGAGCTTCATCCGAGAGTCAATAATCGAGGCGACCCCAGGACGGATCCCATTCGACGCCTTCGACAAGCTCGACGAGGAGGGGATTGGTACTGTTGCGCCTATGGGATTCGGCCAACTGAAACGCAGCGTCAGGTTCCATTTCCTCGCCGGGGAATATCATATCATTTTGGTCCGTATCGGCGACCTCGCGGACATATCCCCGGATTTGGTCGCTCGAGCGATAGAGTTTGATGATCAGTGAGCCGGCCGGTGCCGCCCCGGCGGCATAGCGGACATATTCAGGCATATTTCCTGCCGGCTCCGCCGTCTCGTCGCCTGCCCTATACCAGTGCGCGAGGGCCTGGCCGTCCTGGCGGCCCTCGCTCTCCCAGATCCTGTAGGCTCTGATCCTTCTGGCGTCGTCATCGATCATCGTTACCTCCTGCCGGCTCATCATCGCCGAGCTATGCGGCCCTACCGTTCATTTGTTCAGCTCCTTGGCCATCTCAAGATGATGCTCCAGCGCGGGACGGGTGGCGGCGGCCCAGGCCTTCAGCTCGGGATTGTCCCCTTCGTCGCCATATCGCTTGAAGAGATCGACGGCGTCCTCGTGGGCAGATTCCTGGTCCGCGTGATATTGCTTGTTGAAATCGTCTCCCTGCAGGCCGTTCAGCTTGTCGAGCATGCTCTGCTGCTCCGATGTCATGGCGCTCGGAAGGCTTGCCTTGACCTTGCCGCTCGACACCAGTGCCTTGAGCTCGTCGCTGGTCTTCTGATGATCGGCGACCATCTGCTGCGCAAAGGCCTTCGTCGCATCGTCGCCGCGCTCAGCGGCGAGTTTGCTGGATGCGATTTCGAACATGTCGCTGGCGGCCGCTTCCTGGACGAAATCCTCGGTTTTCGGCGGGACGCCGATCAGCGAGTTGACGCCCGTCTTTTCGGCGGCGGATTGAGCGAAGGCGGGGACTGCAAGGGAAAGGGCTAGCGAAGCGATAACAAGGCGTTTCATCGGGTTCTCCTCAGTTGATGATCCGCCGAACTTTGGGGACAGCCGAGAGTTCCCGTGACTTCGCGTCGATGGTCGCCCGTCCGCGTTTGACCTGCCGCTGCAGCCAACCGATGGTCAGCCGGATTTCTGCTTCTTGATGATGCTGATGTTGCCGCTGACTTCGAGGATCGCGAATTTTATCTCCGCCACGCTCTCGATGCCTTCCTGGCTTCGCGCCGCTTCCATGATGTCTTCCTTCTGGAGCCGTGCGCCCTTGAGCGCACGATCGTCATAGACGCCGTCGGTTACGAGAACGGTCGGAACGCCATCAATGATATGGGCGGCGCCGGGCCACCACCTTTTCACATAGGACAGCCCGATATCCGTGGTGAACAGTGTCAGGATCAGGATGATGGAGTTGGTGATCGAAAAGTCGTCCCCGAGCATCGCCTGTTGCGTGGTTTCGGAAATCACCAGCACGAGGACCAGGTCGAAGGGCGTCATCTGCGCCAGCGTCCGTCTTCCCGACAGACGGATGATCACCAGCAGCGTGAAATAGATCATCAATCCGCGTAATACCGCATCCACGGTGGCATCCTCACGGAAAGATGAAGGTCGATTGCGTGCGGGTGTCTGCGCCGATGCCGATGGTGGCCCGGCTTGGCCCGGCAAGCTCCGTCTGCAGGCGGAACACGATCTGCGTCGGTGCTGCCGGGTCGGCGGGGAATACGTAGCCTATCCGGCCGTCGCGCGCGAAGGTCGTCTTTTGCGGCGGATCGACGCCCTGGACCGAGAATGTCTGAAGAAAGGCCGCGTCGACCGTGAAGACCCTGTCTATGGATGACGGTCCGAAATTCACGACCATATGTTCAGGAGCGTTCCATCGGGAAATGGCGGGAAAATCCACGGATCCGTCCGGCAGGACGAGCGTCTGGCGTGAAAACAAACCGCCCCTTCCCAGAAAACCCAAGAGGCAGGCCGCTAGAAGAAGCGTGAAGACAATCCAGGAAATGCGTTGAACTGCCCAGAATCTCTGCTGGAAAACGGTTGAATCGATCATTCCTTCAGGCAGTGGGGGCTTGCGTATTTTTCCCATGCGCCCTCCCTATGCGTCCCGCATAGAACGGGCGCTGAGCGCAAAAGTTCCCCGCTGCCGGTCTTCTCCAGGCGCATCGAGCTAGAGGCCGAAGGGAAAAGTCTCCTGGTCACCAACGCCGGGCTCCTGCGGCGCCAGCGGCGAAAGCGCGCGGGTCTCGTCGAACCAGAGGAAGGCGTCATATTGCCGGGAGAGCGATGTCGCCATGTAATGGCTCAACCGTTCCGTTTCCGGCCGGTAGATGACGCCGATGAAGCGCTGAAGCCGCTGCTCGACGAGACTTGCGTGCAGCTCTTCATTGGCATTGAGATCGAGAAGAAATCGCGGCTTTCCGGAATCATGACACAAACGCTCGCAGCTTTGCGGCAGCGACGAATTGACTTGTTTTTTCTCGGCTTCTCCGTCCCAATCGCTTGCGGCGATCACCTCGCCGCAATGCGTTCCCAACCCTATGAGACTGGTCATTCCATCAAACCGCTGCCGGCAGAGCTGGCCGAGGTTGAGTTCGTCGCGGGCAGTCCCCATTTCGGTGTAGCGGGCGTCGCCGATATGCGAATTATGAGCCCATATGATGATCTTCGCCGTCGGTCCGTGAAAATCGAGCAGACGTTCGATCGTATCGGCCATATAGGTGTCGCGGAGATTCCAGGCTTGCGAGCCGCCGTAATACATCACGCGGTAATATCGTTCGGCTGCGGTGAGCAAGCGCGCCGACTGCGCGGCATTCAGAAAGTCGTCGCCATCGGGGGCCACATCATCCAGGGAGCGGGTCAGGAGTTCCGTGCACTGCTTCAGCACGGCGTCCTCGCATGATCGATAAGCGTCGGTAAGAACGGCTCTGCCATAAGTCGCCGGATTGCTCTGCCAGGGGCTGAGGCAGCCGTAACGTTCCCTGGCGATGGCTGCGGTTTCCGGGCTGACGCTTTCGAGATAGTCGAGCACGGAGCGGATCGAGCCCGACATGTTGTAGAGGTCCAGCCCGTAGAACCGTATCGGATCCTTTCGCAAAGCCGCGCGCCGCTGGTTCTGCTCCTTCATCCAACCGGCAAATGTCGAAAACTCGATGTTCCGCCACATCCACTCGGGGAAACGGCCGAAGGGTGCTGCGCCTTTTGATGCTTGCCCCTTGGTCCATCGGTCGATCGCGGCGGCATCGGGCCAGTCCGCTTCGACAGCGATCAGATTGAACCCGTGATGCTCGACGAGGTGGCGGCTGATGGCAGCGCGAGCCTCGTAAAATTCGGCCGTCCCGTGGGTGGATTCGCCGAGCAGGACGATGCGGCTTTCGGCAAAGCGATCGAAAAGCGCGGCAAAACGCCTCTCGTCAAGGGACGAAAATTCTTCCGCCGCGTCTGCAATGAGCTGGTGAGGGGGCGCTTCCGCACGCGCTGACGGCGCCGCCGTATACATCGGATGGACTGCGGTCCAGGCATCTTCGCCGATCAGCGGAACGAACAATACGCCGCCGAGATCGTCTTCCTCGAAGGCTTCCGCTCCGACACGCGTGATCCGCTTCAGCCGCTGCGCGTCGCCGCGGCCGACGGGAATGATAAGCCGTCCTCCGAGATCCAGCTGTTCCTTTAGGGCAAGCGGCACCTCCGGTGCGCCGGCGGACACGATAATGGCATCGAACGGCGCGGCCTTCGCCCAGCCCTTGCTGCCGTCGCCGACGCGAACATCGATGTTCTTGTATCCGAGGGCCTCGAACCGTTCCCTGGCCTGAAGCGCCAGCCTCTCATGGCGCTCCACGGAATAGACGTGCTTGGCGATCCGGCTGATGAGGGCCGAAGCATAGCCGGAACCTGTGCCGACCTCGAGCACCTTGTCGCCGGCGTCGAGATCCGCCTTTTCGAGCATCAGGGCGACGATGAAGGGCTGCGAAATGGTCTGGCCGTCGCCTATCGACAGCGGCGCATCCTCATAGGCGAATTCCTCATAGCCGGGATCGACGAACCTTTCGCGCGGCACCGTGCGCATCGCCCTGATGACGCTTCGGTCGCCGATACCGCGCCGTGTCAGGTGTTGCTCTACCATGCGATCTCGGATGCGCGTCATATCCATGGATCGGCTCCTCTGTCGTCGATTACAACTTCGGGACTGTAGAAGTAGGCAAAACACGAGGGCGCCCGGAGAGTTCCCTGGACGAGCGGTTTTGCGCCGCCCTGTCGCGGAACTTAGTGTGAAGAGCGAAGTTGGACAGGGTCAGTCAAGAGGCGCCAATGTCCAGCAATCCACTGATTACCGAACCGGTCGAAGCTTTCGCCTCCCGTCTGGAGGCAATGACCGATGACGAGCTGTTCGTGACCATGAACGAGCTGGAAAAAGCGAGCGAGGCTGCCAGGGACGACGCGGCCGAGATTCTTCCACGGATCGCTTTGACCGAAAGCGAAATCGAACGGCGCTTTCCCGGCCAGGTGCTCGCACCTTATCGCGACTGGAAGCAGAGACAGCCGCTTCTTTGACTGCGGCAAACAAAACCGAAATGAATGGAGGCTTCGATGAGCAGTTCCGAGACGACAACCGACCATAAGGCGATCCGTGCATGGGCGGAGGAAAGGAAGGGCAGGCCGGCGGTCATCCGAGCCGGCGGCAAAGGCGGTGTCCTGCGCATCGATTTCGGCGAAAAGGAAGAGGAATTCGACGAGATCGGCTGGGATGAATTCTTCAAGATCTTCGATGAAAGCAAGCTCGCCTTTCTGTACCAGGACAAGACCAAGGACGGAAAGACGAGCCGCTTCAACAAATTCGTCGAGCGCGGCTGAATGTTCGGCGGCTTACCGCTGCCGAGACCCGGTTATTTGGCGCCCGAACCCGGCTTTGTCATGTTGGCATGCTGGTGGGCCAGCACGCTGGCCGGCGTGACATTGGCGACAGCCGCCTGCACCTTGTTCTTCCAGCCGCTGACGACGTCGCCTTCGCCATCCATCATCGCGTCATAGCCGATCCGCGCGACTTCGCCGGCATCATCCTTCTTCGCCTGGCCGATCGATGTATCGAGAAGGTCGGCGCGCCGGAAGAATTCGGTCTCGGTCGCTCCCGGCATGAGGCAGCTGACGGTGACGCCCGAGTCCTTCAACTCCTCCCGCAACGCAAAGGAAAAGCTGTTGATGAAGGCCTTGGTGCCGTTATAGACGGCCTGGTAGGAGCCGGGCATGAAGCCCGCGATCGAGCCTGTCAGTAGGATGCGGCCTTCCCCGCGGCTGCGCATCTGATTGCCGATCTCATGGATGAGATAGATCGTTCCGGTGATGTTGGTGTCAACGACCTTGCGCGCCGCGTGGAAATCCTGGTCGAGGAAGGCCTTGCCGAGGCCGCGCCCGGCATTGGCCATCAAAAGGTCGACCGAGCGGCCGCTGGCGGTGATGCGCTCGACGAGCCGGTCGACGCCTTCAAGCGTCGAAAGATCGGCTTCGACGGCGTCAACCGATGTGCCGAATTCCCTGAGATGTGCGGCAGCCTGGTTGATGCGTTCCTCGTCGGCGGCGATGATGAGATCATAACCATCCTGCGCCGCGCATTTTGCCAGTTCATAGCCGATGCCGGTCGATGCGCCGGTGACGACGGCAAGGCCTCCATCTGATTCATGATCAGCCATGATGTTTCCCTTTAAGGTTTCAGAACGACTTTGATGCATCCGTCCTGCTTATCCCGGAAGGTCTTGTAGAGTTCGGGACCATCTTCCAGCGTGCCGCGGTGCGTGATGACGAAGGAGGGGTCGATTTCGCCCTTCTGGATCCGGTCCATGAGGATCGGCAGGTAATGCTGGACCGGTGTCTGCGCCATTTTGAACGTGAGGCCGCGATTGATTGCAGACCCCATCGGGATCTTGTCGAGAAAACCGCCATAGACGCCGACGATCGAGACCGTGCCGAAGTTGCGGCAGCAGTGGATGGCCTGGCGCAGCACATGCGGCCGGTCGGTACCCATGAACAATGCGACCTTGATGCGGTCGAGGCGGGAATCCCAGCTGGCGGCGGCCTCGGCCTCTGTTCCCACGGCGTCGACGCAGGCATCCGCACCGCGGCCATTGGTCAACGCCATGATTTCGTCGTAGATGTCCTTGTCCAGGAAATCGAGCGTGATGGCTCCGGCCGCTCGTGCCAGCGCCAGCCGCTCAGGCACGGTGTCGATGGCGATCACGCGCTCGGCGCCGAGCAGAAAGGCCGAGCGTATCGCCATCTGGCCGACCGGACCGCAGCCCCAGATCGCGATCGTATCGCCGGGCTGGATATTGCAGAAGTCGGCGGCCATGTAGCCGGTCGGGAAAATATCGGACAGGAACAGCACCTGCTCGTCGGAGAGCCCTTCCGGCACCTTGACCGGCCCGACATCGGCATAGGGCACGCGCAGATATTCCGCCTGCCCGCCGGCATAGCCGCCGAGCAGATGCGAGTAGCCGAAAAGACCGGCCGGCGAATTGCCCCAGAGTTTCGTCACCTTCGATCGGTCGGGATTGGATCGTTCGCAGCCGGAATAGAAGCCGCGCTTGCAGAAGAAGCATTCGCCGCAGGAAATGGTGAAGGGCACGACGACGCGGTCGCCGACTTTGAGCTTGCTATTGTCCCTGCCGACCTCCACCACTTCGCCCATGGTCTCGTGGCCCATGACGTCGCCGCTGTGCATGTCAGGCATGACGCCGTCATAGAGATGCAGGTCGGATCCGCAGATCGCGCAGGCCGTTACCTTGATGATCGCGTCGCGCCCGTCTTCGATCTTGGGATCGGGGACACTGTCGCATCGGATGTCATGTTTGCCGTGCCATGTGAGCGCTCTCACGGTGTTTTCTCCTCGGCCAATCCATCGATGGCGCTCCAACCCCAGCTTTGACGAAATGTTCCCGACAGGGAGGCTGCTCGCCTGGCCGGGTTAAAACGCGAGCCGCGCCGGCGGAACCAAGGGTGTGATGCCAAGTTCCTTCCTCAGCAAGCCGGGCAACTGCGCGCCCCAGCGCCGGCAACCCCCACGTTCGAGAAGGAGAGTCTCATGACTTCGCCCAAACATGCCAAGTCAACCAAGCCGACGAACAAGGACAGTACCGACGATCCGGGCATCGGTCGCTCGCGCGGCATCGTCTCGCCGCCAGATGACGAAGCTCTTCAGGCGGACAATACGGTCGAAGGCGATACCGCCAACGCTACGACACCCCAGGGCGGCGTCGACCCGCGTCATCGCGGGCGGACCAACAAATAGCGGCGGCGAAACATTCAGAGTTCGATCAGCGCATAGGGTTTGCCGGTCGGCTTTTCGATATGCGCAGCTACATTGTAGACAGGGGCGCCGCCTGGGGTGCGACCCTCATAGGAGCCGCGATGGGCGTGGCCGTGCACCACGGCATCGACGCGAAAACGGTCGATGGTTTCGGCCAGTCGTGAAGAGCCGAGAAACGGATAAATCTCCAGAGGCTCGCCCGCCACGGTTTCGGCGATCGGGGCGTAGTGCAGTACGACGAGCGAGCGATCGGCGCGAACCTGCCGCATCGCATTTTCGAGCCGCATCGATTCCTCGACGCTTTCGGCAACCATCGCCTTGATCGCCGCCTCGCCGAACGAACCGAGCATATGGCGGCCGAAGCCGCCGGCAAATCCCTTGACGCCGACGAAGCCGACGCCGGCGACTTCGGCGGCTTGACCGTTCAGCAGCTTTACCCCGACATCGGTCAGAATCTTGCAGACTTCGTCGACATGCCCGCTTTCGTGATCGTGATTGCCGAGGACCGCGACCGTCGGCACGGTGCAATGGCGCAGATCGCTTGCGAGCAGTTCGGCTTCTTTCGGCTTGCCGAGATCGGTCAGATCGCCGGCGATGACGAGAACGTCGGCCACCGAGGAAATCTCGGCGAAGAGATCCTTGTAGGATTTTGCGCCGTCCTCCGTCACGTGAAGGTCGGCCACCGCCGCAATTCGCACGCTTTTTCGCTGATCGTCCATTACGCTTCTCCTAATCTCCTCGTAGCTCACCTTCGCCGCCGACATCGGCAAAGCCCCATTCCTTCACATCGATTTCGAAATCGACGCGCGAATACATCCGGCCGCGGCATATCTTCATCTGCGGAAGCGGCAGCTCCTGCTGCGCCTTGATCCGGTCCAGAAGCTCCTCCAGCAGCCATTGCGGAATCTTGTCGCGCTCGGTCGGGTAGATCCATCTGAAATTGAGGAGATGGATCAGGAGGACTTCCCAATGAACTTCGAGATAGGCGAGCAGCTTGCGCCAGTCGATCTGGTCATGCGCCTTGAGGATGACATGGGCGATATCGGCGCCGTCGTAGCGGTGGCGCAATTGCACGAAGCATTTCGACCAGATCAGTTCGGTCGGGCTTACGATCCTCACCGTATGACCGCACATCTCGACCTTGCGCGCGTCCTCGAACCAATCGTCGCCGACAGGCATGGTCCCGTTGGAAGAAGCAAAGATCACGTCGAAGAAATGATGGCCTTTCAGGACCTTCCCGAGCCAGCGCTCGTCTTCCACTTCGACGGCGTAACCCTTTGATTTGAAATGTCCGAGTATGCGCGCGTAGTCGCCCGCCTTGCAAAAAATGTCGAAATCCTTGGTCTGCCGCGAGATGCCGGTATAGGCGCAGACGGCATAAGTGCCGGCGACCAGGAAAGGGATGTGGGATTCGGCAAGCTCGCGAACCACTTCCGTCACGAACGGTTCGGCGTCTGGATCGATCAGTTGCGGAACCGCCTTCACTTTCATCAGCATGTCATCGTCGTCACCCTTGCCAGCATTTTTCGCGGTCATCGTCGATCCCTGTGTTGATACGCTCAGCAACACGTGGAGGGGCTTGATGTTCCCGGGCGCCCTCGTTTGCGCGAAACCAGTCGGTGCTTTCCGGAACTTCGCTATCGCCTTGTCGTTTGGACCATGAGACGCACCTCCGCGTCCGAGGAATTCAAGAATTGAATTTGGAGGATGAGATGGACAGGCAAGTGCGGAGAGACGAGACGATTGCCGAAAGCGGTTTCGGGATACCCGGCGACGACTGGATGCTCGAGGCATCGGATGGGGAAACCCAT
Organism: Rhizobium sp. J15; assembly: GCF_002531825.1. Taxonomy (GTDB): domain Bacteria; phylum Pseudomonadota; class Alphaproteobacteria; order Rhizobiales; family Rhizobiaceae; genus Rhizobium. The sequence continues at coordinate 75,450 of NZ_NWSX01000014.1, forward strand.
CGCGTAAAGGCTTCGCTGCTGCGCGATCGCCTCGACGATCTCAAGGACGAACTTGATAAACAGACCGATCTTGCGCAGAGGGACGCGCCGTGAGCGACGCCAGAAAAGGCAGGAGCGTGGCCTCGGGAGTAAGGCATGACAATTCGAAGCCGTCGCGGCGGATGATGATATTCGTCATCACCATATTTCTCATCGCCTGTCTTCTGGCCCTGGCCTTTATGGTGATTACGCATCCAGGCGAACCCGATGAGGAAGCACCGGCGCCGGCAACGGAGCAGGTACGATGACCGAGAATTCGGATAAGGACCCCATTCAGCGGCCATCGTCGTCCCCCGAGGGGAAAAGGACCAGGCTCAATGCCGGCAGAATAGCGCTGATGCTGGTCGGCACCGTTGCCGTCGTCGCATTCATCCTTTATGCGACGATCGTCTTCTATGGCCTCGTCAAGGGTTCCTAGGTTTCGGCGCTACGCCGTTGCGATAGCCACTGAACCGCTCGCTCCCGGGATCGCGTGAGCCGCGTCAGCGCGGTTAGATTTGATGGGGAGCGTCGGCTTCAACTTCCGCGTAGAGCTGCCCGCACAGCGTCAGCGATCCGCGCATCGCCGCGACGCGATCTTCGGCATCCTCGGACGAATAGGCCCAAATGTCGGTTGCCCAAGTCTTGCCGTCCATCTCGTATTGCAGGGCGAACCTGTAAAGCCGCCGGCCGTCGATGCCGGTCGTCACGAAAGCTGCATCTGGATCGTCATGACCGGTCCGAATTCTGTTGAAACTTATAACATTCACAACATGCTCCCTGGGTGCGCGTCCGCCGGCTCCCAAGGAGCCGCTTTTCCAGAGCTAACCAAATCGATCGGCTTTCGTTCCCGTATCGCCTAGGGGCGAGGGTATTGGTTCGATCGCAACGTCTTGCCGGATGCCGCATCGAAGAGATGAAGCTTCTCCGGCCGTGGGGCTATCGTGACGGCCTGACCCGGATCAAAATCGTGGCGTTCCGTAAACACCGCGACAAGCTCGCCAGGGCCATAGCGCAGGAACACCATCGTTTCGTGGCCGGTGGGTTCGGTGACGGCGACCGTCGCTTTCAGGCCGGTGTCGGCGAGCGACAAATGTTCGGGCCTTACGCCCAGCAGCACGGCTTGCCCGTCCACGGCTTCCGGCGTGAAGCCGAGCGCAATCTCGTCGCCGGACTCGGTGACGAAGATCGCCCCATCGGCCTTGTAGCGGCCCTTCAGCAGATTCATCGACGGCGAGCCGATGAAGGTTGCGACGAAGGTGTTGCCGGGGCGGTCGTAGAGTTCCAGGGGCGTGCCGATCTGTTCGACCTTGCCGCCCTGCATCACCACGATCTTGTCGGCCATGGTCATCGCTTCGACCTGGTCATGGGTGACATATATGGTCGTGGTTCTCAGCCGCTGATGCAGCTCCTTGATCTCCTTGCGCATCTGCACGCGCAGCTTGGCATCGAGGTTCGAGAGAGGCTCGTCGAACAGGAACACCTGCGGCGACCGGACGATGGCTCGACCCATCGCGACGCGCTGACGCTGGCCGCCCGAAAGCTGACGCGGATAACGGTCCAGATAGGGCACGAGGTCGAGTGTTTCGGCCGCCGCCTGCAGGCGCTGCTTGATCACGTCGGCCGGCTGCTTCTGCAGGCGCAACGCAAAGACCATGTTTTCGGCGACGGTCTTGTGCGGATAGAGCGCATAGCTCTGGAAGACCATCGCGATGTCGCGGTCCTTCGGCGGCAGATTGTTGACGACCTTTCCGCCGATCGAAATGCTGCCGGCGGTGATGCCTTCGAGCCCCGCGACCATGCGCAACAGGGTCGACTTGCCGCAACCGGACGGACCCACGAGCACCACGAACTCGCCGTCGCGAATTTCGATATTGACGCCATGTAGAACATCCATGGCACCATAGGCCTTGCGCGCCCCTGAAATATTGACCTCAGCCATGTGCCTCCCACTTGCTTTCCGGCCCCTGAGCAGCGTCAGGGTTGTGCATGCCTTGCCGCGTATTTCAGATCATCTGCCGGGCAGATGCCCCTCGGCGCCTGATTGGAAATACGTGTCAAACCTCCTCCGTGAAACGTTTCATTTCTTGTTGACTTTTTCACCGAGCCGTCTGATCCTCCGCGGCGAGACCGGGAGGAGCGGTTTCAAGCAGAATATGAAACGTTTCATTTTTCTGCTTACCAGATAGTTCTGCCCCAGGCCAGTCCTAAATGGCTGGAGCCAGGCCGGGTCGGCCGGCGGTAGCGCAACGAAACGTGGAGGAAGACATGAAAGTCGAAATATACGATGCATTGATGCGCCGTCAGGCCAGTCGCCGCGACGTCCTGCGTGGAACGGCGAGTGCCGCGGCTCTGCTCGGCCTGTCCGGCGCAATGGGCGGGATTCCCGGCACGGCATTTGCGGCCGATGATCTGCGCGCCCAGATCCTGCAGATCCCCGGCGTCGGCAAGGGCTCGCCAACGGACGCAGACTGGCAGAAGGTCGGCGAGCTCTGCCTCGGCCCGACCAAGGCCAATGTCAAGGAGGGCGAATTCGCCGGTGTCGAGCTGACCTTCATGGGGCTCAACAACCAGAACCTCCACAACTTCTTGTTCCGCGGCTTTCTGAAGCCGTGGGAAGCCTATACCGGCGCCAAGATCAACTGGATCGACCTTGCCCAGGCCGACTACAACGCCCGCCTCCAGCAATCGATCGCAACCGGCACGGTTGATTTCGACATTCTGGAAATGGGCGCGCCCTTCGAGGGCGACACCGCCGGGCGCGGGCTTCTCGACGAGATGCCGGACTGGGCGGCAAAGCAGATCGAAGCCGACGACCTGGTGAGCTACCTCAAGCCGCCGGTCGGCACCTGGGACGGCAAGACCTATCGCGTCACGATCGACGGCGACTGCCACACCTTCGCTTACCGCAAGGACTACTTCGGCGAGGGCTCGATCAGCGGCATGGCCGAGCCGCCGAAGACCTGGCAGGACGTCAACGCGGCATCCAAGGCGCTGATCGGCAAGACCGATCCGCTGACCGGCCAGCCGGCCTATGGCTATCTCGATCCGCTGAAAGGCTGGGGTGGCTTCGGCTTCTATTTCATCGAGAACCGCGCAACCGCCTATGCCAAATATCCGGGCGACCCGGCTTGGCTGTTCGATCCCGAAAACATGAAGCCGCTGGTCAATAACCCCGCATGGGTCCAGGCGATCCAGGACGTGCTCGATCTGATCGCGGCCAAGGCCTATCCGGCCGATCAGATCAATGCGGACCCCGGCACGACCGCTTTTTCTCAGTTCCTGGCAGGCACCGGCGCAATGCTGATGTGGTGGGGCGACGTCGGCTCCAGCGCGCGCACCTCGGACACATCGGTCGTCGGCGATGTGGTCGGCTTCGGCATCAACCGCGGCTCCAACCGCGTCTACAACCGCAAGACCGGGCAATGGGAAGACAAGTATAACGAAGCGCCGAACATGGCCTATCTCGGCTGGGGCATCTACGTCACCAAGCAGGTCTCCGGCGACGAGAAGAAACGCAAGGCGGCCTGGTCCGCCGCCGCCCATCTCGGCGGCAAGGATCTGTCGCTGTGGACCTCGGCCTATCCCTCCGGCTTCCAGCCCTACCGTCAGTCCAACTTCAACTATGACGAATGGGAAAAGGCAGGTTACGACCGCGCCTATATCGAGGACTATCTGGGTTCGAACGCCGACAGCTACAACCACCCGAATGCTGCGATCGAACCGCGTATCCCGGGCATCTTCCAGTATTACTCCGTGGCCGAGGACGAGCTGGCAAAGGGCTTTGCCGGGCAGTACAAATCGGCGCAGGAGACCGCGGATGCGATCGCCGCCGCCTGGGAGAAGATCACCGACCAGATCGGCCGCGACAGCCAGCTGAAACTTTACCGGGCGAGCCTCGGGCTCTGACCGGTTGACTAAAACGCGCTGGCGGAAGCGATTTCGCCAGCGCCCATTCTGTCCGGGCGAGGAATATCATGTCGACAGTCGAAGGCGACCTGCTTCACACGGTCGAAGCCGGCTCCATTTCCGCGAGCCGACGCTTCTGGGGCCGCGCGGCTCTGTGGCTGAGCGCCCTGTGGTTCATAGCGTCGTTCGCATTGCAGGGTGCCCATGAACTGGGCTGGACCGGTTGGGGTTTTACGAACTGGCGGCCGGTACTCTATGCCTATTTTCTCTGGGCTGCGGTTCTGTGCGTCACCCGCGTCGTCATTTACGGCGAGGCGGGTAAGAAGGCGCTTTTTGTCCTGCCGGCCGCGCTTTTCGTCGTGTCGATGGTGGTGTTTCCATTGCTCTTTGCTCTCTGGATCGGCTTTTCCGACTGGAACCTCGCCTCCTCGGCCGGGCGGCGTTTCAACGGGCTCGACAATGTCCGCCGGATGATCGCCGATCCATTCTATGCCAACGCTCTCTTCAACATGATCCTCTACTGCCTGGCGATCGCGATCGAATATGCGATCGCCTTTGGCCTGGCGCTGCTCCTCAACCAGGAAATCCTTGCCCGCAAATTCTGGCGCGTTACCTTCCTCGTGCCCTTGATGCTATCGCCGGTCGCGGTGAGCTGGATGGTCGGCAAGTCGATGATGGAAACCCGTTTCGGCCCGGTCGCGCGCTTCGCCCGCTGGCTCGGCTGGGAAAATCCCTCCTTCTTCGGTGATCCGCTGACGGCGCGGCTTTCGATCATGATCATGGACGCCTGGACCTTCATTCCCTTCATGATGATCATGCTGCTCGCCGGACTGCAGGCCCTGCCCAGGGAGGTGCTGGAGGCGGCCGAAGTCGATGGCGCGACCAAGTGGCAGCGCTTCTGGCAGGTCATTTTCCCGCTGATGCTGCCGGTGTCGGTGACGGCGGTGATGATCCGCATCATCTTCAAGCTGAAGCTGGCCGACATCATCATCACGGTAACATCTGGCGGTCCCGGCGGGGCGACCGATTCTGTCACCAGCTTCATCTATCGCGAATACCGCGACCGTTCGAATGTCGGCTATGGAACCCTGCTCGCGCTCGTCTATCTCGTGATTATCGTCATCGGCATGACGGGACTGATGAAGATTTCGGACCGTATCGTGAAGCGGATGACGGGGAGGCTCTGATGGTTCGTATCGATCTCGAAAAATACGGACGGGCGCAGCGCATTCGCTGGTGGGCCATGCGTTTCGCGGTTTACGGCCTGCTCGTCATCTGGGCTTTCGTCTGCATCTTCCCGCTGTTCTGGACGGTATCGACCTCGTTCAAGACGGCCGCGGATGTCATGCGCGGCAATCTGATCCCCTGGTTCAACTTCGCGCCCAGCTGGCTCGGCTGGCGCTCGCTCGGGCTCTCCCCGGATACGGCCTTCCAGATATCGACGGTGCGCGACGAATTCATGCGCAGGCTCTGGAACAGCGTCATCATCTCGGTCACGGCATCCGCCCTTGCGGTCGTGCTCGGATCGCTCGCGGCCTATGGCCTCAGCCGCTTTTCCTATAAATTCGGCCATATGCGCAATTCGGACATTTCATTCTTCTTCCTGTCGCAGCTGATCATGCCGCCGGTCGTTCTCGCCCTGCCGTTCCTGGTTCTCTACAAGGAGCTGGCGCTGCTGGACACCTATGTGGGCATGATCGCCGTCTACACGCTGATGGTCCTGCCGATCGTCGTCTGGATCATGCGCGATCAGTTCGCTACCGTGCCGGTGGAGCTGGAGGAGGCCGCTCTGGTCGATGGTCTGTCGGTCTGGGGCGCGTTCGCCCGCATCATCGTGCCGCTCGTTCTGCCGGGCATGGTTGCGGCGTTCCTGCTGGCGCTGATCCTGTGCTGGAACGAATATTTCTTCGCCGCGTTGCTGACCTCGACCAATACCAATACGCTGCCGGTGATGATCGCAAGCCAGACAGGCAGCCAGGGCATTAACTGGTGGTCGATGGCAGCACTTTCCACCGCCGGCATCCTTCCGCTTGTTATCGTCGGCGTCGTGCTGGAAAAGCACATCATCGCCGGAATGACGGCAGGAGCGGTAAAATAGCCGCGGGACGCTCGAACATGCCAAGGATGCCCACAGTCAAGGATGTCGCCGAATATGCCGGTGTATCCGTGGGCACGGTTTCGCGCGTGCTGTCGGGCGAAGCCGCGGTCAAACCCGCTCTGCGCGAAAAGGTCAACGAGGCCATTTCCGCGCTCGGTTACCGGCCGAACGTGACCGCCAGAGCGCTACGCACCAGCAGAACCGATGTCATCGGCCTCATCGTTCCCGACATCACCAATCCGTTCTTCTCGCAGCTTGCCGCAAGCGTCGAGCGCGCGGCGCTCGAACGTGGGCACAGCCTCATGCTGGCGAGCTCGCATGACGATCGCGGGGCGGAGGAGAGCCACGTCCTGGCGTTTCTCGACCGGTCGGTGCGCGGCGTCATCGTGGTGGCTTCGAGCGATGGTCCGGGGCTTCATCTGGAGACAGCGGTTCCGATCATATCGCTGGACCGGCGCTTCGGCGCCTTTCCGCTGGTGTCGACCAACCATACGCGGGCGGCCGCGCTGATTGCGGATCATCTCTATGAGCTGGGCCATCGTCACATCGCCTACATTGCCGGGCCGCCCGACACCGAGGCCGGGCGCATGCGCAAGGAAGGCTTCGTCCGCCGTATCGGCCGGCTCGGCAAAAAAGGCGACCCGGTCGAATTGGAAATCGCCTACGGCAAATTCGATTATGAATCCGGCGAGAGAATTGCCCGCGACCTGCTTTCGCGCTCGCCACAGGATCGGCCGACGGCGATTGCGGCGGCCAGCGACCAGCAGGCCATCGGGGCGCTGCGGACGGCGCGCGATCTCAAGATCGACGTGCCGCGAAAGCTGTCGGTCACGGGTTTCGACGACATTTCGCTCGCCAATCTCGTCGTACCGCGGCTGACGACGATACGCCAGCCGGCCGACATGCTGGCGCGGCGCGCGGTCGGCCTTCTCCTCGAGGAGCCATCGAGCACGGATGACGAGATGGTGGACGGATCGCTGATCGTGCGTGGTTCGAGCGGCCCATGTCCGCAGCCCAAGCCGGATACTCCAAGGCACAGGAATTGAAGCAAGGCCGGCACTGCGGCCGCCAGAAAGGGATGGAAGGATCAATGCTCAAGGGAATCAGGGCCGAACTCAACGGCGACATTCTTCAAGCGCTCAGCAATATGGGACACGGAGACTATCTCGTCGTCTCCGACATGAATTTTCCATCGGATTCGATCGCCCGTCAGACGCGTCTGGGCAGGCTCCTGACAATGGAAAACATTCCGGCGCCGCAGGCGATCGACGCGATCCTGTCCGTCTTCCCGCTGGACACGCCGATCCAGCCTTCGGCGGGCCGCATGGAGGTGATCGGCAAGCCGGATGAAATTCCGCCAATCCAGCAGGAAGTGCAGGCCATCGTCGATCGCGCCGAAGGCAAGCCGTCGCCCATGTATCCCGTCGAGCGCATGGCGTTCTATGACATCGCCAAAAAAGCCTATTGCGTGATCGCCACGGGCGAGCTGCGGTTCTACGGATGCTTCCTTTTGACCAAGGGCGTCATTCCGGCGGAGGATGCTCTGAGATGAGCGCGAAAAGCGGAATTGTCATTCTCGGCATTTTTGCCGCCGACACCGCCTATAAGGCAAAGCGCCTGCCGCATATCGGCGAGACGCTGCTGGGATCGGGTTTCACGCTGGGGCCGGGCGGCAAGGGTTCCAATCAGGCGATTGCCGCGGCAAAGGCCGGCGGCAAGGTGAGCTTCATTTCGCGGGTCGGCAACGACCCGTTCGGGGAGATGGCGCTTGCCGCCTATGCGGCGGCCGGCGTCGAAGCCAGGGTGATGAAGATGGACGGCGTTTCGTCAGGGGCTGCCTTCATCTTCGTCGACGAAGTGAGCGGCGACAACGCCATCATCGTCGCGCCGGGTGCTGCGGGCCTTATCGGCATCGAAGATATCGACGCGAACCGGGCGGAGATCGAAAGCGCCGCCATTTTCATGACGCAGCTCGAACAGCCGCTGGAGGCGGCGATCCATGGCTTGTCCATGGCCAAGAGGGCAGGGGTCACGACGATCTTCAACCCCGCGCCTGCTCAGGCCATTCCGGACAGCGTCTATGGCTTGTGTGATTTCATCGTTCCCAATGAGGTCGAGGCAGCCCAGTTGGTGGGACATGCGATCGAAACGGATGAACAGGCGCGGGCGGCGGCCAAAACGCTGGTCGATCGCGGAGCGAGAGCGGTGATCATCACGCTCGGAGCACGAGGCGCATTTTACCACGCGGCCGGGCAGAGCGAACTCGTACCTGCCCTGTCTGCGGGCAATGTCGTCGACACGACGGGAGCCGGGGACGCTTTCCTCGGCGGCTTCGCGACGGCGATTTCCGAAGGACGCGCGCCGATCGAGGCCATCCGCTTCGGCTGCGCGACGGCGGCGATCGCCGTGACACGGCCGGGCACGGCGCCCGCCATGCCGTCCCGGTCCGAAATCGACGCCTTGCTGCGTTCCCAGTAATTCAAGGCCGCGAGCGGGAAGCGGCGAGGGTGACTTCGCCGTTCTCTTCGCCGTCCCAATATTGAATCGATGACGCCGACACCTTGATCAGCACGAGGCCAGGCGTGTCGATCCCTTCGGGAAACCAGCGCTCGAGATCGGCAACCCAGTGTTCTTCGAAGGCGGCCTTGTCGCGCACCAGCGATGCGATGCCTTCGATCGCAATGAAGATGCCGGGCTTGCCAAGCAGGCTGGGCGGCGCCGTGAACGTCAGCGACACATCCTTATTGCCTTCGATTTCGGCAATCTTCCGGGTTTCCTCGTAGGAGAAGAACCAGGAGTCGCCATCATATTCGACGTCGCCGTTATTGCTCATCGGCCGGCTTGAGATACGGCCGGATCCTGCCTGCGTCGAAAGCATGCAGAAGTCGATCTTCTTCAGGTGCGACGCGAGGTCTTCAAGTGTCATGGACGCCATTTTTCATCTCCCACGTTTGGACCTAGGGATAGCGTGCAGGCTCGGAGTTTGTTCCCGTCCGAGCCGCCGGATCGTCCGTGATGACCGTCCCCAATGCGGCTGTCGCCGGCTCAGGGTATTTGCGCGCCTGTCGTGGCGACGTAGACCGAATAGAGCGAGCGTGTCGCGGCGATGAACAGGCGGTTGCGTCCGGGGCCGCCGAAGGTGAGGTTTGCGACGGTCTGCGGCACGCGGATCTTGCCGATCAGTTTTCCGGTCTGATCGAAGCAATGGACGCCATCGCCGGCACTGGACCAGAGGTTGCCATTGACGTCGGTCCGGATGCCATCGGGAATGCCGTTGTCGATGTGGCAGAAGACGCGGTCGTTGGCGAGGCTTCTGCCATCGACCATGTCGAAGGCGCGGATGTGACGCGGCAGGCTTTCGTCGTGGCTGGCCGCCGAGTCGGCAATGTAGAGGATCGTCTCGTCGGGCGAAAAGGCGAGGCCGTTCGGCTGGATGAAATCCGTGACGACGGCTGTGAACTCGCCGGTCGCCGGATCGAGCCGGTAGACGTTGCGGGTCGCCTGCTCGGGCTCGGCCTGGTAGCCTTCATAATTCGACATGATGCCGTAGGTGGGATCGGTGAACCAGATCGTGCCGTCCGATTTCACCACCACATCGTTCGGCGAGTTGAGCCGCGCGCCATTGAAACGGTCGGCGAGCATGGTGATCGAACCATCGACTTCGGTCCGCGTGACGCGCCGCCCGCCATGTTCGCAGGAAATGAGCCGGCCCTGCCGGTCGCGCGTATGGCCGTTGGTGAAGTTGGAGGGCTGCCGGTAGACGGAGACCCCGCTCTCCGGCGTCCATCGCAGCATGCGCTGGTTGGGAATGTCGCTCCACAGAAGCTGGTTGGCATCGTTGAACCAGACCGGACCCTCCGCCCAGCGGCAGCCTGAATGGAGTTCGTCGAGGCCGGCGCTCGTCACGATCAACTGCCGGAAGCGCGGGTCGTGGATTTCGTAGATGCTGGCCTCGGCCATGTCGGTCTTCCCGTTTATCGCATGCCCGCCCGGCGGCCGCCGGCGAGCATGATGACACTGATGATGATGAGGCCGGTCATGATGAGGCGGATGCCCGCGCCGACCCCGTAGGTGTTGAGCATGGAGACGACAAGGAACATGAAGAGCGATGCGCCCCAGATGCCCGGCACGTTGGAATCGCCGCCGGCGACCGCCGTGCCGCCGATCACCACGACGGCAATCGAGGTCAGCAGATATTCCGAGCCCATGTTAAGCGCCGCGCCGCCGGAGAAGCAGGCGAGCAGGTAGCCCGCGACGGAGGCGAGAACGGCGCAGAAGAGATAGGTGACGAAGCGCGTGCCGTCGACAGGGATGCCGGCCATGCGCGCGGCCGGCATGCTCTGGCCGATTGCCGAGATCCAGCGCCCGTAGATCGTCTTCTCCAGCAGGAACCAGGCGATGAGCGAGATGAGGAGTGCGACGATCGCCACATTCGGCACGCCGAGCGTGCTCGAGGTGGTGAATTCCGCAAGCCAGTTCGGGGGCTTGATACGCAGGCCGCGGTTCGTCCAGATCGCCGCGGACTGCACGATGAAGCTCACGGAAAGCGTGGCGATGATCGGCGGAATGCGCAGCGCCTTGATGAGCGCATAGTTGCAGAGGCCGACGACGAGGCCGATGAGGATGGCGACGAGAAGCCCCGGCAGGATCAGGCCGTTTTCGACATTCATCAGCTTCAGCGCCACCGTGCCGGCAAGCGTCATGGTGGCGGGAACCGAGAGATCGATATTGCCGGGACCGAGCGTGATGACGAACATCTGGCCGATGCCGACGATGACCGAGAAGGCTGCGAAGGTGAGTGCTGCCTGCGACAGGCCGAGCGTGCTGGCGCCGAGCGTCACCATGATCGTCAGGAACCAGACGACGAAGGCGGCAAGCCATGACCAGATCCAGGGTTTGCCGAACAGACGAAGGACATGGGTCATCGGCGCTTCTCCCGCTTCTCCAGGCGGTTCAGCATCAGGCGCAGCGCCAGCACGATGATCAGGATCGCGCCCTGGGCTCCGATCTGCCAGTCGGGCGAGATGCGCAGGAAGGACAGGAAGGAGCCGGCGAGCGTCAGCGTCAGCGCGCCGATCACGGCGCCGACGGGAGAGACGCGGCCGCCGATGAACTCGCCGCCGCCAAGGATCACGCCGGCGATCGACAGCAGCGTGTAGCGCAGCGCGATATTGGCGTCCGCCGAGGTCGTCAGACCGACGAGGGCGATACCGGCAAGCACGGCGAAGAAGCCGGCGAGACCGTAGGCTGCGGCGCGCGCCGCGACGATCGACCAGCCGGCGCGCTCGACCGAACGCTGGTTGCCGCCGATGCCGCGGATCAGCACGCCGAGCGAGGAGCGCATGACGAGAAGATGGGCGACGGCGGCGATGACGATGCTGGCGACGATCGCCATCGGCGCCAGCGGCGGCTTGACGGTCATCAGTGAGCGCACCCAGTCCGGCGCCTGGCCGCCCGGAGCCGGCAGCAGCAGGACGGCCAAGCCGCCCCAGACGAAGCTCATGCCGAGCGTCACCACGATGGAGGGCAGGTTGCGCAGATGGATGACGACGCCGAGGCCCGCATAGGCTGCGATAGCCCCCGTAAGGATCAGGACGCCCATGGCAGGATTATCGCGCAGGAAGGTGGCGCTGACGCAGGCGACGAAGCTGACGAAAGTGCCCATGGAGAGATCGAGATCGTTAACCGCCATGACGAGCATCTGGGCGATCGTCGCAAGCGCGATCGGCACAGCCAGGTTGAACAGCAGGTTGAGCCCGACATAGCTCATTGCGCGCGGCTGCAGCCAGAAGACGGCGGCGAGCAGCAGGGTCAGCGACAGCGCCGGAATGGCAAGACGCATGGTGTCGGACGAGAGCCGGAACGTCATGCGGCGACCCCTTCGAAGGAGGCGGCGATAATGTTCGTCTCGCTGACGGCCTCGCCGGCGAGTTCGGCCGTGATGCGGCCTTCGCGAAAGACGTAAACGCGGTCGCAGAGGCGCACTTCGTCCATTTCAGTCGAATACCAGATGAAGGTGCGGCCGCGCGAAGCCTCGTCGCGGATGATCGCGTAGACTTCCTGCTTGGTTCCGACATCGACGCCGCGCATCGGATCATCCATCAGGACGACGGGCGCGCGCGTCGCAAGCGCGCGGGCAAAGAGCACCTTCTGCTGATTGCCGCCGGAAAGCGACAATATGCGGTTTTCCATGTCGGGCGTGCGGATTTCGATCCGCCGCTTCCAGTCGGCGCCCTTGCTCTCCTCTTCGCCGGCGAGAATGAGGCCGCGCCGGGAGAGGTCGCCGAGCGAAGCGATGGAAAAGTTGCGCAGGATGCTCCAGAGTTCGAAGACGCCGTTGAGGCGGCGGTCGCCGGCGACGAAGGTGACGAGCGGATCGCGCTCCGGCAGCCAGTTGCCGGACTGGGCGGCGTGCAGCGCGAGCAACAGCTCCGTCTGCCCGTGGCCGGCAAGGCCCGCCAATCCGATGATTTCGCCCTTGCGGGCCGAAAAAGGGCGGCCCGCCGTCTGGTGGGAGAGAACGAGCGGTGCCGAGGACTGCTCGCGCGCCGGGCGCTGGCCCGTCTCCTCCTTCGCAACGGTGCCCATGGCCTCCACCAGCCCATGATGATCGAAGCCATGCGCCGGACGTTCGGCCACCACGCGGCCGTCCTTCATGACGATGATGCGGTCGGAGGTTTCGAGGACCTCGTGCAGAATGTGCGAAATGAAGATGACGGAGTCGCCGGCCGCGACGAAGCGGCGGACATGGTCGAGCATCTGGCGGGCAAGGCTTGCATCGAGCGACGAGGTCGGCTCGTCGAGGATCACCAGCCGCGGCGCAATACCGGCGTCGGAAAAGGCCATTGCGATCTCGACCATCTGCCGCTCGGCGATCGAAAGATCTCCGACGGCCCGGCCGCTGTCGATGCCGTGGCCGGGAAAGACGGTATCGAGGCTCTTTTCGATCACTCTTGCTGCACGCCTGCGCCAGCCGAAGCCGCCGAGATCGCGGTGCATGATGCGCGTATTCTCGATGATGGAGAGGTTGGGGCAGAGCGAAAGCTCCTGGAAGACGCAGCGCACGCCGCGGGCGCGCGCGGCGTTGATGCCGTATCGCTCCAGCCGCTCGCCATCGCTCGCCACACTTCCTTCATGGGGCGTCAGCCCGCCATTGATCACGCTGACGATCGTCGATTTGCCGGCTCCATTGTGTCCGACCAGCCCGACGCATTCGCCCGGCATGACGCGGAGCGTAACGCCATCGAGCGCCCTGACCGCGCCGAAGCTCACCTTGGCGCCATCGACGGCGATTACAGCCTTCAATACGTCATCCATGCTGCCTGCCACATCTGCTCGCAAGGAATGCCGCGCGGCCATTCGCGGCCGCGCGGCAATCGCCGGGAGATTATTTTGCCGACTCGATGACCTTGATCGCGTCTGCCTGCGTGTATTCGACGTTGGCAACGCCGCCGGCCTGGGTATTGGCGAGGTTCGTTTCGAGATTGTCCTGGTCGATGCGCAGGAAGGGCACGACGAGGTCCTTCTTGACCTGCTTGCCGTCGAGGATCTGCTGAGCGACCCAGAAGGCGAGCGTCGAAACGCCGGGTGCGATGGACACGGACATGGTCTCGTAGCCCTTGGCGTCCTTCTGTTCCTTCCACCATTTCAGCTCGTCTTCGCGGTTGCCCATGATGATGGTCGGCATCTTGCGGTCGGTCGCGGCGATCGCCTGCGCGGCGCCGTAACCGTCGCCGCCCTGCGTTACCACGCCGACGATCTCGGGCAGGCTCGGCAGGATGCCGGCAACCGCCTTCTGCGCCACGTCCTGCGCCCAGTCGCCATGAACGGAGCCGACGACCTTGAACTGCGGGAACTGCTTGACGCCCTCGTGGATGCCGGCCGAGATCTCGTCGTCGACGAAGACGCCGGCAAGGCCGCGAATCTCGAGCAGATTGCCGCCTTCCGGCAGCTTCTTCGACAGATACTCCACCTCGCTGCGGCCCATTTCCTTGAAATTGACGGCGATGCGCCAGGCGCAGGGTTCGGTCACGATGCCATCGAAGGAAACGACGGTGATGCCGGCATCGCAGGCTTCCTTGACGGCGCCGTTCAGCGCCGTCGGCGAGGCGGCGTTCAGCACGATGGCGTCATAGCCCTGCAGGATCATGTTCTGGATCTGCGCCGCCTGCTCCGTCGCCTGGTTTTCGGCGGTGGTGAAAGGGTCGGCTGCGGCAACGACGCCTGATTTCACGGCTTCGCCCGTCACCTTGCCCCAACTGGTCAGCATGGCCTGGCGCCAGGAGTTTCCGGCATAGTTGTTGGAAAGGGCGATCTTTTTGGCCGACGTGTCGGCAAAGGCGGATACGGGCATGGCGGCGCAAGCAATAGCGGCCGATGCCAGAAGCATCTTACGGATTGTCATGTCTTCCTCCCTCATGATCGCGCCGGTCGGCCGATCGCTTCACTCCTGCCGTTCAAGCGGGCCTAAGTGAAAATTGTTCTTGCACTGAGCTTCCTCCTCTCAGTAAGGGCAGGATGCGGGAGATCGGCCAGCCTGTACAGGGGCAAGGCGGCAAGTCGTTTGCGGGTTTTGCGAAACAAGCTGCGGGTTTACGCAAGACGGCGGCCCATCCGCGGGCGCTTACTGGGAAACGATCACGGCGGGTTGAGGAGCCTGTCGCGACGGGGAGGAACTGACAATGCTGCATCTCGCACCGGCAGCCCTGTTCGACCATTATCTCGGCATTTCCCGGCTGCTTGCCGGCCAGCTCGACTTCCGTTCGGCGATCCGTTCCGTCGCGGCCGAAGTCGCCCACATCATCCCGCACGATCATCTCGATGTGTGCGTGCTGCTCGAGGGCGGCAATTATCACACGGCCTATGAGACGGGCATCGAAACCGCCTGGGGCGAGATTGCCGGTGCGCCTGTCGTCAACAGCCCCATCCGCTCGCTGCTGCGGGGGGAGGTCGACTTCCTGCTCTCCGACGACGCGATGAAAGATCCGCGCTTTCATTTCGAGGGCGCCTTCAAGCGGCCGATCGTCGAACAATCGCTCAGGAGCCGCCTGCATGTGCCGATGAAGGTGCAGGGCACGATCATTGCGGCCCTTTCCTGCTCTTCTCACAGGGCGGGCGTCTATACGATGGAGGACGTCGAGCGCGCCCGGATCATCGCCGATCTTCTGACGCCTTATTTCTTCGCGCTGCAGGCGGCCGAGCAGGCGCAACGTTCGGCGATCGTGGAGGCCGAGGCCCGCGCCCGCGAGGAGGGGCTGCGGCAAGGCGCGCTGAAACTCACCGAAGCGCTGGAGCAGGAGCGGCAGCGCATCGGCATGGATCTTCACGACCAGACGCTTGCCGATCTGACGCGGCTTGCCCGCCGGATCGACCGGCTGTCGCGCAACGGCGAGGTGACGCCCGAGGCGCTCGAACCCGTTTCGCGGTCCCTGCAGCATTGCATGCAGGATCTGCGGCAGATCATCGAGCAGGCAAAACCCTCCGTCCTCCAGCTTTTCGGCCTCGCCCAGGCGATCGAGCACCATCTCGACCGATCGACCCGCGATACAGGGTCGGGCATCGAATGGGGCCTTGCCGACGAGACGAACGGCGCGCTGGAAAGGCTGGAGCCGAACGTCAGCGTTGCCTTGTTCCGCATCGCCCAGGAGGCGATCAACAATGCCGTGCGCCATGCCGCCCCGCTGGCGATCATGGTGCGGCTCGAAGCCGACGACGAGCAGCTGTCGATCGAAATCTCCGATGACGGGACCGGGCTTGCCAAGACGCGGGGACGGATCGGCGGCGGCATCGACAATATGAAGACCCGGGCGCGGCTGATCTCGGCGCGCTTCACGACCGGTCCCGGTCACAATAATCGCGGAACCGCGGTGCGCGTCGTGCTGCCGCTTGCGCCGAACGGCCCGACGGGCGAGCCAGACTGAGGAGAAAGCACGATGAAGGTTCTGATCGTCGAGGACGACCCGCTGCACCGGTCCTACCTGCACGAGGCGGTCAATGCCGCCTTGCCGGAATGCGATACGGTGATCGAGGCGGAAAACGGAACCGCCGGCGAAAAGCTCGCTCGGGACCACAAGTCCGCGCATATCGTCATGGATCTGCAGATGGCGAGCCGCAACGGCATCGAGGCGGCGCGCACGATCTGGAAGGAACGGCCGGAGACGCGCATCCTGTTCTGGTCGAATTATTCGGACGAGGCTTATGTGCGTGGCGTCTCGCGCATCGTGCCGGATGGCGCGGCCTATGGCTATGTGCTGAAATCCGCTTCCGACGAGCGGCTGAAGCTTGCGCTGCGCTCGATCTTTATCGAGAGCCAGTGCGTCATCGACCGCGAGGTGCGGGGCCTGCAGCAAAAGAGCCTCGGCCAGACGAACGGCTTTACCGATTCCGAATACGAGATCCTAGTCGACATCGCCCTCGGCCTGACCGACCGCGCCATCGCCAAACGCCGGGGCCTGTCGCTGCGCAGCGTGCAGAACCGCCTGCAGCAGCTCTACGACAAGCTCGACGTCTACCAGACCGCCGGCGACGACCACGAGGACGGCCGCTTCAATCTCCGCGCCCGCGCCGTCACCATCGCCTTCCTGCGCAAACTGCTGAACTACAGCGCCCTGGAACGGGCCGAGGCGGAGCTGCAGGAATGGCTTGACGGGAAGTAGTTTCTAGCGCGGCGGTAAACCCGTCGCGGTGTCCGAACCGGATAGATTGGTAACAGAACGGACCGTTTACATAGGTGACAGTTCTCTAAAGGCCGGGAGGACCGGCGATGGTTTGGAGAGAGACTGGCATCATGGAGGAGCGGTTGAAGTTTGTTGCGGCCTGTTTGTCCGGCGAGGAAACGATGGCGGGGTTGTGTGCGCTCTACGGGATATCGCGCAAGACCGGTTATAAATGGCTGGGGCGCTTTCAGGCGCGGGGGCCTGCGGGGTTAGCGGATCTGCCGCGGTCGCCGTTGAAGCACGGCCGGGCGACGGCGGCAGATCTAGTGGAGCGGATCGTGGCTGAGAAGGAGGCGCATCCGCTCTGGGGGCCGAAGAAGATCGTCGCCCGGCTGAAGCGGCAGCATCCCAAGGAGACTTGGCCGGCGGCCTCGACGGTGGGCGAGCTTCTGAAGCGACACGGGCTGGTGGGACGGCGCCAGACACGCTGGAAGGCGTGCGGCACCGGACCGTTCGCCGAAGCGGATGCGCCGAATGCGCTGTGGACGGCCGATCACAAGGGGTGGTTCCGGCTGGGTGACAAAAGCCGCTGCGAACCATTGACGGCAATGGATGCCAACAGCCGCTACATGCTTGGGCTTGAGGCAGTGCCGTCGACGGCTCAAAGCGAGGCCTGGCCGGTGTTCGAGCGGCTGTTTGATGAGTTCGGCTTGCCGCAGCGTCTGCGCAGCGACAATGGTGCACCCTTTGCCAGCGCCGGCGTCACCGGACTGACGCCGCTTGCCGTGCGCTTCATCAAGCTTGGCATCGTGCTGGAGCGGATCGCGCCCGGCAAACCACAGCAGAATGGCCGCCATGAGCGCTTTCATCTGACGATGATGCCGCTGGCCCGAGCGGCACGAGGCTGCCGCCAGGAGCAGCAGCAGGCCTTCGATGCCTTCCGGACCGAATATAACAGTGAGCGCCCGCATGAGGCGCTTGGCCAGACGCCGCCGGTCGAGCACTACAAGAAGAGCCTACGCCCGATGCCCGGTCACTGGCCCGAGCCGGACTATCCCGCCGAGGCGGCGGTCAGACGGGTGCGTCACAACGGCGAGATCAAGTGGAACGGCGAGACGATCTACGTCGCCCAGAGCCTGGTCGGCGAGCCGGTGGCGGTCGAGGAAACCGAGGACGGGCAGTGGACCGTGCGCTTCCATGCCCACCCGCTCGGCGTTATCGATCCCATCCACAATAAACTGCGCCGCCGCAGCAAGGGACCCGGTACCGGGTCCCTTGCTGCGGCGTCAACAACACCGGAACTGTAACCCATGTATCCGGTTCAAACTGTTACCCCTCATTCAACTGGACAGCGGTCTCAGGATCTCGTCGGCCGCAGCCTATCCCGACATCGCTTTGCCGGCCGGAGACGCGCGTCTTCGCATTGCCGGCTGCACCTTCGGCATAAACGCCTGATGCCCAGTCTCGCGCAGAAAGTAAATGTTATTACGTAACATTTCGTTTGACTGACGTAATAACATTACGTATGCAATCGCGACTTCGCGACGCTCCGATCAAATGAATCCGAACCCCAATCCACCACTGGAAGATCTCTGCGCATGATGAAAACGCTTTTCCTCACCTTGGCTCTCGGTACGTCGATAGCGGCCGGTTCCGCCTGCGCCGAGACGCTCAAAGTGGCAGGTCCATGGGAAATCACCGGAATCGAGCCTGCTCAGACCGGCTATGTCTTCAGCCGCCTACAAGTTGCCGAAACGCTGGTGACGACCGATAAGCAGGGCGCGCTCGTTCCCGCTCTCGCGGAAAGTTGGGCGGTCTCGGGCGACGGCCTCACCTGGAGCTTTGCGATCCGCAGCAATGCCTCCTTTCACGACGGAACGCCGGTAACCGCCGAAACGGCAGCCGCAAGCCTCAAACGAGCGACCGCCGGCGTCGGCGTCCTGTCTCAGGCGCCCATTGCGGCGATCACGGCTGAAGGCGGCGAGGTGCGAATTCGGCTGACGAAACCCTTCTCCGCTCTGCCCGCCTACCTCGTGCATTTCAGCACCATCATCCTGGCGCCGTCTTCGTTCGATGCCGCGGGCAAGATCGTACGGATCGTCGGGTCCGGGCCCTACAAGGTAAAGAGCCTGACGCCACCTGCGAGGCTTGATCTCGAAGGCTCGGGCAACTGGTGGGGCGGCAAGCCCGGCATCGAGGACGTGAACTATCTTGCCGTGGGGCAGGGGGAGACCCGCGCCCTGATGGCTGAAAGCGGGGAGGCGGATCTCGTCTTTTCCATGCTTCCGGTGTCTGTCGACAGGTTGAAAAACAACCCGAAGCTCGATGTCCGGATCGCGACCATCCCCCGCACCCGCATCCTGAAGGTCAATGCGGCGTCACCTTTCTTCGACCAGGCGGAGGAGCGTCGGGCAGTCAGCGCCGCCATCGACCGCGTCGGGATCGCCAAGGTCATTCTGCGCAACTCCGATCTTGCCGCGACGCAGCTTTTCCCGCCGGCGATGAAGGGCTGGAACGTCGCTGACGTTCAGCCGCTTGCGCAGGATCTGGAAAAGGCAAGGCAGCTCCTGGCGGCCGCGGGCTGGACCCAGGGAAGCGACGGCATCATGGAAAAGGATGGCAAGCGGTTCAGCGTAACGATGCTGACCTATTCCAGCTGGCCGGAACTGCCGCCGATCGCAACCGCGCTTCAGGCCCAGCTTCGGCGAGTGGGTATCGAAGCCAAGGTATCCGTCGGCAACAGCTCGGAAGTCCCAGCCCGCCACAAGGATGGAACGCTGGAAATGGCACTGATCTCGCGGCTCTACTCGATCGTACCCGATCCGGTCGGCACTTTGCTGCAGGACTATGGGCCGGGCGGAAGCGACTGGGGCGCCATGGGCTGGGATAACAAGGAGATGCAGGGCGTCGTCGAAAAACTCGCGGCAACGAGCGATGCGAATGTCCGCGCTCCGCTGCAGGCCGGCGCGGTCGATATCCTGCAGAGGGAACTGCCGAGCATTCCCGTCACCTGGTCCGAGCTGGCCATCGTGTCGAGCAAGCGGATCACCGGCGTCGAGGTGGATCCTCTCGAGGTAAACTACGGCCTCTCCTCGATCCGCTGGGCAGAATGAGCAAGAGGCCGGTGCGAAACTTCCTTCTTGCGCGCCTCTTGCAGGCAGGTATCGTCGCTATCGTGGTCGGGGCATTGTGCTTCGTCCTGATGCGCGTATTGCCCGGCGATGCGGCTATGCGCATCGCCGCCGGCCGTTACGGACCGGATGCGCGAATTGCCGAGGCGGCGGAGAAGGTGAGGCTCGAACTGGGTCTTGACCGGCCGGTCGCGGTCCAGTTCCTGGAATGGCTCGGCAGTCTCCTGCGGTTTGATCTCGGACACTCGCTGGTGACGGGCGGTTCCGTCGCCCACGAATTGCAGGTGCAGCTCGGCGCCTCGCTCTGGCTCGCGGCCGCGGCCCTTGCATTGTCGCTGCTGATCGGTCCGATCGTCGGAATTTTCTCCGGATTGAACCCGGGCGGAGCCGTCGACCGGATGGGGCTTGCCGGCGCCGTCGTCTTCCGCGCCGTCCCGCCTTTCGTGCTTGGGCTCATCCTGATGCTGATCTTCTCCAAACAGCTCGGCTGGCTGCCGCCGGCCGGCTTCGGCTCGCCACGCGAAATCCTGCTTCCGGCGCTGACCCTGGCGCTCGGGCTGGCCGCCATGTCGAGCCGCGTCACCCGCAACTCCGTTGCAACCGTTGCCCGGGCGCCTTACTTCGCTTTTGCCCGCTACAAGGGGCTTCCGGAGTCCGTCGTCGTGCGGCGGCACGGCTTGCGAAACGCAGCCATCCCGGTTGTCTCCTATCTCGGCTTGCAGGCGATCTATCTGGTCGAAGGCGTCGTGGTGGTCGAATCCCTTTTCGCCTATCCGGGCATCGGCCACGCCCTGGTGCATGCGATCGTCGAGCGAGACATACCGATGGTGCAGGGGACCGCGCTGATCATGGGGCTGATGTTCGTCGTCATCGGCGCGGTCGTGGATATGCTCACGCTATGGCTCGATCCACGCTTGGGGAGAAATGCATGAGTGCGGTGGGCCAAATCTCCCATGCGAGGTCGAAAGCCGGGATCGGGGCTGCGCGATCGGCCGGCGCCGGCTTGCTGATCCTGCTCGGCGGTTTTGCCATCGCCGGTCCGGTGGTCATTCCATTCGATCCCGCCGCGCAGGATTTCGGCGCAAGCCTTGCTCCGATCGGCGGCGACTACCTGCTTGGGGCCGATCACTACGGGCGCAGTCTGCTGGCGCGGCTTGCGCACGGCGCGCGTCTCTCCTTCGGCATGGCGTTCCTGACCATGCTGGCTGCGGCGATACCCGGCGTTCTGCTCGGCCTTTGCGCCGCCTGGAAGGGCGGGTGGACGGAGCGGTTTCTCGAACTCGTTGCGACCATCGTGCTTGCCTTGCCCGGTCTCATGCTGGTGCTTCTCTTCCTCGCCTTCTCGCCCGGCAATTACGGGCCGCTTTTTCTCGGCCTGTCGCTGACGCTGTGGGTGGAGTTCTACCGGGTCACGAAGGCGACGACGAAAACGGTGCTGGCTCAGCCGCATATCGAGGCGGCGCGTATGCTTGGTTTTAACTCGGGCTATATCCTCGTTCACTACGTCCTGCCGGTCATCGGGCCGATGATCGCCACCCTTTCGGCCTTCGCTATGGCCACCGCGATCATCGCGGTTTCGACGCTCAGCGCGCTCAGCGTCGGTCTCCAGCCGCCGACGCCCGAGCTCGGCAGCATGATCGTCGAGCTTTTGCCCTACTACGCCGAGGCGCCGGTCCACGTGCTGCTTCCGGCAGCCCTGATCTTCCTGCTCGTTCTCGGCTTGCAGTTGCTTGCGCAAGGGGATCGGGCATGAACATGAACATCGCATCCGATCTTTCGGTTTCGGGCCTGTCGATCCGCACTTCCGGGGGCAGCATCGTCTCGGACGTATCGCTTGCATTGGGTCCCGGCCGGCCGTTGACGCTGCTCGGCGAAAGCGGCTCGGGAAAATCGCTCGTCGCCCAGGCGATCATGGGCAATCTCCCGTCGGAACTGGATGCCAGCGGCCGTGTGATCTTCAAAGGAGCGGATCTCCTCCAGGAAACGCCTGCCGCGCGCCGCCGGCGGTGGGGCCGAAGCATCGGCCTCCTGCCGCAGGAACCATGGCTGGCGCTCGATCCGACCTTGCAGCTGTTGCCGCAGGTGGCGGAGGTCCATCGCTACGTGAAGGGAAGAACCGCGGCCGAAAGCGCGATGGCCGCGAAGGGAAACCTCTCTGAAGTTTCGCTGTCATCCGCGCAGGGTCTTTATCCCTTCCAGATTTCCGGCGGCATGGGGCAACGGGCGGCAATCGCCATGGCACATGCCGCAGACACGGAGCTGCTGATCGCCGACGAGCCGACAAAAGGTCTCGATGCCGAGCTCAGGGATTCGGTGACGGCCCGCCTGAGGCAGGAAGTGGAGGCGGGTCGCCTGCTCCTGACCATTACCCACGACGTCGCCGTCGCCCGGGCGCTCGGCGGAACCGTCGGCGTCATGCTGGATGGCCGGCTCGTCGAATACGGCCCCGCCGAAGAGCTGTTCGATCGCCCAAAACATGCCTACACCCAAGCGCTGCTCGCGGCTGAACCTTCCCGGTGGCGGCGTCATGTCGTGGCGTCGTCGGGAGAGCGCATCATTGCCGGCCGCGGGCTGGAAAAGAGATATGGCGGCAAGGTCCTGTTTTCCGGCCTGGATGTCGAGATTGCCGCCGGGGAGATCGTCTCGATCTTCGGCCGGAGCGGTTGCGGCAAGACGACCGCAGGCAATATTCTGCTTGGTCTTGTCAAAGCTGATGCGGGAATGGTCGAACGAAAGCCGGGCCTTTCGCCGCTGCGTTTCCAGAAGCTCTACCAGGACCCGCCGGCCGCTTTCGCGCCCCATCAGGCCATCCGTAAGGGGTTGAAGGATCTGGTGCGCCTTCATGGCAAAGACTGGGCTGAGGCCGAAGAGCTGCGCCGACGTTTGCGGTTGTCCGAGGGCTTGCTCGACCGTCTGCCGAACCAGATTTCCGGTGGCGAATTGCAGCGTTTTGCGTTGCTCCGCGCATTGCTGCTCGAGCCGGCCTTTCTCTTCGCCGACGAGGCGACCTCCCGGCTTGATCCCGTCAGCCAGATGGAGATGATCATGCTCCTGCGAGAGGTCGTCGAGGAAACCGGGCTGGCCGTCCTTATGGTCACCCACGACCGGGATATTGCCCAGAAGATATCCACCCAGGTCGTAGAACTGAAAGGATAGCCCGAACCGAAGCGTTAGCAGGATGCCGCCGCTGTCCTGGGAGCGTTTCTCAATGGGAAGGGATTTCGCAAAGCGGCACGGGGCGCGGCGGCGGCGCTGGATGATCTTGCCGGTACTTGACGATGACCGGCTCCAGCTTTTCCTTCGGCCAGAACTGCGGAGAGCCGATCTCGCCGAGGCACGAAGCATTCCAGTAGGTTCCGGCCTCTTCCGGCGACTGGCCCGATGTCACCGCGCCCGCGACCGCGCTGATGTCGCGGGCCTCCGGATAGATGTAGAGGGTGGTCGGATCGTCCTTCACCATCGACAGCACTTGCGGAGCTTCCTCGGGCGACCAGCTGGTGCAGCCGTCGCTTCGGCCGCCCGCATAGGTGACCAGCTTTCCGAACGGGACGTAGCCCTCGCGATTGGCATAGGGGCTTTCCGGCTTTTTCTGCATGCATATGCCGGAGACGAGCGCCGCGGCATGTCCGCCGATGGCGCGCTGTCTGGCGTTCGCGGTCTCGCCGACGCCGTCGAACTGGAGGAATGAGCGGGTGAGAACTGTCTCCTGATCGGCAGAAGCGCCGTAATAGCCTTTGAACGAGGTTTTGATCTCACTCGTCAGATAGGCGCCGCCGGCCGTCAGATTGGAATCCATCGCATTGCCGAAATTTCTGGCGCACTCCCGGCCATTGGAGAAGTTGACGACACCCTTCAGGTTGCGGCCGCCGCCATGCCCCGCCGAGATCACCCGGAATGATTTTTCCGCCTCGCAGATCATGTAGAAGCGGCCGCCCGCCGTTCCGTCGGTAAGATCGTTCGGCCGTGTGGCGTCCATCGCGAAATAGCAGGAGTTCCTGACCTTTCCCTCCGCGATCTCTTGCAGGTAAAGCGCCCGAGCCCGCTCCAGCACGACGGCAGCGATCTGGCCCTTCCCTTCGCCAACATATCCGGCCAGCCAGCTTGGGACCGGCGATGTCTTCCCCAAAGCCAATGCCGGGCTGGAAGCCAGGAGCGATGCAAGGACCAGGGCGAAGCCAAGGGGCCTGGAAAGGCTTGTTGTAAAGCGCATGCGGCAGTCTCCTGCACATTGGGCAATCATAACATGACGCCGCGAGCAATAGCGGATTCGCGCTTGGTTGGCACGAGCCCCGACGGTCCGCAATCCTGCTCCCGCAGTTCTTAATACTTACTTCGAACCACCGGCGCTTTTGTCGATGTCGAATAGCGCGGCATAGCCGGCAGCCTGCCAAGTCCGGAAAATTCCAATGCCGTTTCAGTGACAGGTTCGAACCGTATTGTTCGTCGCGGCCAGAGCGACATCGCGCCTTTCCGCACAAATAGTGTGAAATATATTTCAGTATGTGAATTATATTGACACGCATGCAGCTTTGCGATTAGCTGCTCATACCGGACTTCGAGGAGGAAATCCGGGCTTCAACGCGATCAGCGGCGTCGTTTCGGCGCCCTCGGGCTTTTTGGGAGGGGCTTCGGCCTCGAGGAGGACTTTTGCGCACTTTTCTCTCGACGACCGCAATGGCGGTCTTGGCAACAACCCTTTTTGCCGGCTCTGCGGCCGCTGCGACGGAGAACCCGTTCCGCTGCAAGCCCGGCGAAAAATACGTCATGAACGTCATGGTCTCGGGCGTCGAATACTGGTTCCCGGTTTACGAGATGTTCAAGCAGGCGGGACAGCAGCTCGGCTGTGAGACCGAATATACCGGCACGCCGGAATATGACGTCAACAAGCAGATCGCCACCTTCGACCAGGCGCTGGCGCAAAATCCGGCCGGCATTCTTGTTCATCCGATGAACTCCGATCCGTTCATCGAGCCGATCAACCGCGCCATCGGCCAGGGGACGGCGGTCGTCACCTTTGCGGCCGACTCGCCGCTGTCCAAGCGCGTCTCCTTCATCACCTCGGACAATACCCGCGAAGGCACCTATGCCGCCGACGCGATCGCCGAGAAGATGGGCGGCAAGGGCGAATATGCGGTTCTGGAAAATCCCGGTCAGGACAACCACGACAAGCGCATCGCCGCCTTCATTGCCCGCATGGACGAGAAGTGGCCTGATATGAAGCTCGTCGGCCGCGCCGCGTCCAACCAGGATCCGACCAAGGCCTATCAGGGGCTTTCCAGCCTCATCCAGGCCCATCCGAACCTCGGGGCGGTCTTCATGCCGGAAGCGAATTCGGCGATCGGCGCCGCGCAGGCCAACAAGGAAACCGGCGGCAAGGTTCTCGTCATGTGCGCCGACGTCAATGCCAACATCCTCGACATGATCAAGGCCGGCGAAGTCTTCGGCTCGATCAACCCGAACCAGGGCATGCAGGGTTATATGGGCTTCATGCTGCTGTGGCTCGCCAAGCATCCGGAACTGATCGACCCGATGAACGACGCCAAGCGCTCGGGCTTCAACCCGATGAGCATCCCGGTCGTCGACAACGGCCTCTCCATCGTGACCGCCGCAAATGCCGACGACTTCTACTGGGACAAGTACCTGAAGCATCGCGGCACGAAGGGCATCGAGGAATAGGACCCCGACAGGGCCATCCGCACTTTTCGGTGCGGATGGTTCGGACGGAGAGGGAGGAAGATGATGGCGGAGCCGGTGCTCACCATTCATGGCGTAACCAAGCATTTCGGGGCGGTGAAGGCGTTGACGGATGTCGACTTCACCCTCGAGCGCGGTGAAGTCCATGCGCTTTGCGGCGAGAACGGCGCCGGCAAGTCGACACTGATGAACATCATCGCCGGCGTGCTGCAGCCGACCGAAGGCGAAATCCGCGTCGACGGCAAGGCTGTACGCATTTCCTCTCCCGCGGCCGCCCAGTCTCTCGGCATCGGCCTGGTGCACCAGGAAATCGCGCTCTGCCCGGATGCCACGGTTGCCGAAAACATGTTCATGGCGGCGACCAACCGCCGCCGGGCGCCGCTCATGAACTACCGCGGGCTGGAGCGCGACGCCCAGGCCGTGATGAACCGGCTTGCCGCGATCGATGTCCGCCGCAAGGTTGCCGACCTGCCGATCTCAAGCCAGCAGCTGGTCGAGATCGCCAAGGCGCTGACGCTCGACTGCCGCGTGCTGATCCTCGACGAACCGACGGCTGCCTTGACCGAGACCGAGGCGCAACAGCTCTTCTCGATCATCCGCGACCTCAAGGCGAACGGCATTTCGATCATCTATATCAGTCACCGCATGGCCGAAATCTTCAGCCTCTGCGACCGGGTCACCGTGTTCCGCGACGGCCGCTACGTCTGCACCGACCGCATCGCCGACGTGACGCCGGATGACGTGGTGCGCCGCATGGTCGGCCGCGAGATCACGCAGCTCTATCCCGACAAGCTCGGGGCGGGCGAAGCGTCCGGTGAGACCATTCTCGAGGTAGACGGCATTGGCGACGGCGTGCGTTTTCACGACGTCAGCTTCGGCCTGCGCAAGGGCGAGATCCTCGGCATCGGCGGCCTCATCGGCTCCGGCCGCACGGAAATCGCCGAGGGCATCTGCGGGCTGCGGCCGCGCACTGCGGGCACGGTGCGCCTGCACGGCACGGCGCAACCGATCCGCGCCTATTCGGATGCGGTGAAAGCGGGCATCGTCTACCTGTCCGAGGACCGCAAGGGGTCGGGCGTCTTTTTGGAAATGTCCATCGCCCAGAACATATCGGTGCTGGATCTGAAGGCGCTCACCAATTCGGTCGGCCTGTTGAACGGCCGCGCGGAGGCCGCGCTGGCCGATGATTTCGCTCGAAGGCTTGCCGTGCGCATGAGCGGCATCGAGGCGCCGGTGAAATCGCTTTCGGGCGGCAACCAGCAGAAGGTGGCGATCGCCAAGCAGCTCGCGGTGAAGCCGAAAGTCGTTCTGATGGACGAGCCCACGCGCGGCATCGATGTCGGCGCGAAGGCGGAAATTCACCGCCTGCTGCGCGAGCTGGCAAGCGCGGGCATCGGCATCATCGTCATCTCGTCGGAAATGCCGGAGCTTCTCGGTCTCTCCGACCGTCTCCTGGTCGTCCGCGAGGGGCGCATCGCAGGCGAACTCGGAGCGGACGAGATGTCGGAAGAGGCCGTGATCCGCCTTGCCTCCGGCATGGGCAGCGCAAGGGCGGCAGATCATGCCGCGTGAAGAGAACATGGGAGAGAGGGAAATGGCAATCGACACGATGGCGGCAGGCATGCCCAGGACATCGTCCTTCAAACGCATCGGTACGATGCGCGAGGCGGGGTTGATCGCGATCATCCTGGCGCTCGGCATCATCATGAGCTTCGCCTCGCCGCACTTCCTGACGCTCGGCAATTTCCGCGCCATGCTGATGAGCTTTTCCGTGGAGGGCATTGTCGTCGTCGGCATGACGATCCTGCTAATCGTCGGCGGCATCGATCTTGCGGTCGGCTCCGTCGTCTGCTTCGCGATGGTGCTTTCGGGCTCGCTCTTTCTCGCCGGGCTCGATCCGTGGACGGCCTCGCTTGCCGGCATTCTTGCCAGCAGCGCCATCGGCGCCATCATGGGCTTCTTCGTCACCGTCGTCGGCCTCAATCACTTCATCACGTCGCTGGCGGGCATGGTGATTGTGCGCGGCCTTTGCCTCATCATCACCAAGGGCACGCCGCTCTCGCTCTTCACGCTGCCTCCCGGCTTCAAGGCGGTGGGACAGGGCACGTTTTACGGCGTTCCCTATGTCATTCTGATCTTCGTCGCCGTCGTCATCCTGTTCGATTTCCTGCTGCGCCGGGCGACCGCCTTCCGCAAGGTTTTCTATACCGGCAGCAACGAGAAGGCGGCGCTTTATTCCGGCATCAAGACCAACCAGGTGAAGTTTTGGGTGACGGTGCTCTGCTCGACGCTCGCCGGTGTCGCCGGTGTCATCTACATGTCCCGCTTCGGGGCCGCGACGCCCACTTTCGGTGTCGGCATGGAGCTGAACATCATCGCAGCCGCAGTGATCGGCGGAGCGTCGCTGAACGGCGGCTCGGGAACCATCCTCGGGGCCATCCTCGGCATCGCGCTTCTTTCCCTCGTCACCTCGTCGCTGATCCTGCTAAACGTTTCCGTCTATTGGCAGGACATGATCAAAGGATGCATCCTGCTTGCCGCCGTATCCATCGACCATTTCCTGCACAAGCGGAAGGCCGCCTGACATGCCGATCGCCAAACTGAAACCCAGGACGACAGCTCCGCGCGAAGAAATCGTCATCGCCCGCCAGATGCACCAGGCGCTCGTCCTGCATTTTCTGGAGGGCCTGACGCAGGCGCAGATCGCCGATCAGCTCGGGATCTCGCACGCCACGGTCAACCGTCTCATCAAGCGGGGCCGTCAGCTCGGCCTGGTCGAGATCAAGATCAAATCGCCGATCGAACCTCTTGTCGATATGGAGGAACGGCTTCTGGCGCTCGGTGGCATCAGCCGCGCGGTCGTGGTCCCCACGGTCTCCGACAATCCGCAGACGGCGCTGCAGGCGGTCGGCGAGGCGGCGGCCCGCCTGCTGCTCGAAGAAATCGCCGATGGCGATACGATCTGCATCACCGGCGGTAAGGGCGTCAGCGCCGTCGTCGCCGGCCTGCAGGCGCCGCGCCGCTTCGATGTCGAGGTCATCCCGGCAACGGGATGCGTGCAGGGCAAGCACTATACCGACGTCAACCATGTCTCGACGCTGATGGCCGACAGGCTCGGCGGGCGCTCCTATCAGATCCATGCGCCGCTCTTTGCCGATGATGCCGAGCAGCGGTCGATGCTGATCAACATGCGCTCCGTCGCCGACGTCTTCCGGCGGGCGCGCGAGGCCAAGGTGGCGGTGGTCGGCATCGGCTCGATCCTGACCGATGATTCGAGCTATTACGACCTCCACCCTTCCTCCAGCACCGATCGCGCGGCAATCGAGCGTTCGGGCGCCAGTTGCGAACTGCTCGCCCACCTGCTCGACGATCACGGCCGCGTCTGCGACTACAGCCTCAACCGGTCGCTGGTTTCGCTGACGCTAGCGGAATTCGCCTCGATCCCGACGAAGATCGGCGTCGCCAGCGGCCCGAACAAGGCCGGACCGATCCTTAGCATCCTGCGCGGCAACCACCTCGATACGCTCGTCACCGACGAGGCGACGGGCGCGCGCATTCTTGAACTTGCATCCGAGGAAGGATTTTCCGCATGAGCGGCGAACAGTTGACCCGTGAAATGGGCCGCTCCGGCGTCAAGGCCTCGGCCGTCGGCCTCGGCACCTGGGCGATCGGCGGCTGGATGTGGGGCGGCACGGATGAGGCGGAATCCATTGCCGCCATCCAGGCCTCGCTCGATGCCGGCGTCACGCTCATCGACACGGCGCCGGCCTACGGCCTGGGCCGATCCGAAGAGATCGTCGGCAAGGCGCTTGCCGGACGCCGCGACAAGGCGGTGATCGCCACGAAATGCGGGCTGGTCTGGCATACGCAGAAGGGCAACCATTTCTTCGACCAGGACGGCAAGCCGGTGCACCGCCATCTCGGGCGGGACTCGATCGTTCACGAGGTGGAGGAAAGCCTGCGCCGCCTCGGCACCGATCATATCGACCTCTACATCACCCATTGGCAGGACCCGACGACGCCGATCGAGGAGACCGTCGCGGCGCTGGAAGAGCTGAAACAGGCCGGGAAGATCCGCGCGATCGGCGCCAGCAACGTCAACCGGTCGGAACTCGAGCAATATATCGAGACCGGTTCGCTCGATGCGATCCAGGAGCGGTTCAGCATGATCGATCGCCAGATCGAGGCGGAACTGCTGCCGCTCACCATCGCCAACGGCGTGTCGACGCTCAGCTATTCCTCACTGGCGCTTGGCCTGCTTTCCGGCGCCATCGGGCCGGAGCGCGTGTTTTCCGGCGACGACCAGCGCAAGGACAATCCGCGCTTTTCCGTCGCCAACCGCCGCAAGGCCAGAGATTTTGCCGAGGCGATCCGGCCCGTGGCGGAGCGCCACAGCGCCAGCATCGCGCAGACGGTGATCGCCTGGACACTGGCGCAGCCGGGCGTAACCTTCGCGCTTTGCGGCGCGAGAAACCCGGCGCAGGCGCTCGACAATGCGCGGGCCGGAACGCTTCGCCTTTCAACCGCCGATCTCGCGGCCATCGACACCGCCATATCGGCGCAGCTCGCCACCATGGACGGATAACGGACGCCATCATGAACCGAGTGGAAATAATGGACGGGCTTCGCCAAAGCCCGAAGGTGGACGTTTGCGTCCTCGGCGGCGGCATCAACGGGCTCAGCGTCTTCCGCGAGCTGGCGCTGCAGGGCGTGAACGTGCTGCTCGTCGAGCAGGGTGACTATTGCTCCGGCGCAAGTGCCGCCCTCTCGCGCATGGTCCATGGCGGGCTGCGCTATCTGGAGAATGGCGAGTTCAGCCTTGTGCAGGAATCGCTCGTCGAGCGCGACCGGCTGCTGCGCAATGCTCCCCATTATGTCGCGCCATTGCCGACGACGGTTCCTGTTTTCGACGTCTTCTCCGGCCTTGCCAACGGCATCGTGCGCTTCCTGGGTCTCACCCGCCGTCCGAGCCGCCGCGGCGCCGTGGCCATCAAGACCGGGCTCGCCATTTACGATTTCCTGACGCGCAAGCGCGCGCTGATGCCCCGCCACCAGTTCCGCGGACGCCGGGCGACGCTCTCAAAATGGCCGGCGCTCAATCCCGGGATCCGCAGCTCCGCGACCTATTACGACGCCTGGGTGAGCCATCCGGAGCGGATCGGCATCGAACTGCTGCGCGACGGCCTGTCCGCCGGGCCGAATGCCCGGGCCTTGAACTATGCGACGATCGAGCAGGCCGGGGCGGGGGATTTCCTGCTGCGCGACGGCATTGCCGGGGGGACGTTTCGCATCCAGCCGAGGCTGGTCGTCAACGCGACGGGGGGCTGGATCGACATCGCGAACGGATCGCTCTTTCCCGAAGGCGCACGGCCTGCCCCGCTGATGGGCGGCACCAAGGGGTCGCACCTCATCATCGACAATCCCGCGCTCCGCGACATGCTCGACGGGCACATGATCTATTACGAGAACGAGGACGGGCGCATCTGCATCCTCTTTCCCTATCTCGGCAAGGTGCTGGTCGGCTCGACGGACATTCGCGTCGATGACCCCGGCACCGTGCGCTGCGAGAGCGACGAGCGCGATTACATCCTGCAATCGCTTGCCTTCGTGCTGCCCGGCATTCGCATCCGGCCGGAAGAGATCGTCTTCCAGTTCGCCGGCGTGCGTCCGCTGCCGGCCAGCAAGGACAGTTTTACCGGACGCATCCCGCGCGACCATTTCTGCACCATGATCGAAGGCCCTGATGGCGGCTCGCCGGTGCTCTGCATGATCGGCGGCAAGTGGACGACGTTCCGCTCCTTCGGGGAGCTGGCGGCAGACATGGTGCTGGAACGGTTCGGCCGGCCACGGCGCGTCGATACGGCGGAGAGAGCATTTGGCGGCGGGCGTGCCTTCCCCAAAGATGGCGGCGGCTGGGTTCGTGACCTTGCGGCGTCGGCGGGCATCTCCGTCGATCGCGCTGCGATCCTCTTCGAGCGCTACGGCACCGATGCGGAGGATGTCTCCGGCTTCATCGCGGCGGGCCCCGACCATCCTTTGCCGCATCCCGGCTACAGCCTCCGCGAAGTCAAATATCTGCTCGGCGCCGAAGCCGTCGAGCATCTGGACGATCTGCTGCTGCGCCGCACGACGCTGGCAATCTCAGGCGAGCTGTCGCTCGACATGGCTGACGCCGTGCTCGCCCTGCTGGCCGCCGAAAGAGGCTGGTCGGCTGAGCGCGCCGCCGAAGAGCGCATCCGCTTTCTCACCATCCTGCGCGAGCGCCACGGCGTCGCTGAAACAACCCTTTCCGCAAGGAACGAACGAAGGAGTGAATTATGCGAGACAACCGCAAGGTCCGGATGAACCGGCTGTTCGGCAACGGTCATTGCCTGGATGTGGCGATCGATCACGGCGTCTGCAACGAGCCGTCCTTTCTCGACGGACTGGAGAACATGCCGGCCGTCGTCAAGGCGCTGGTCGATGCGAAACCGGATGCGATCCAGATGAATTACGGCCAGGCCGATCTCTTGCAGGATCTGCCCGGCAAGGACAAGCCGGCGCTCGTCATGCGCATCGACATGGGCAATCCCTATAACCGCATCCGCCACCGCGACATGTGGGCGGTGCTGCAGAACGAAGCGGAGCCGCTGGTCGGCGCCTTGCAGATGGATGCCGCCTGCGTGGTCGTCAACCTGTTCATGCTGCCGGATGAGCCCGATCTCTTCCGCCAGTGCGTTGAGAATATTTCGCGCGTCCGCGCGGACTGCGAGAAATACGGCATGCCGCTGATGATCGAACCGCTCGTCATGCAGCCGGTCACCGAGCGCGGCGGCTACATGGTGGACGGTGATGCCGACAAGATCGTCACCTTGACGCGGCTCGCCCGCGAGATGGGCGCCGATATCGTCAAGGCCGATCCCACGACGAATGCGGAGGATTTCCACCGCGTGGTCGAGGCGGCGCGCTGCCCGGTGCTGGTGCGCGGCGGCGGCAAGGAGGATCTCGCCGCCGTCTTCGCCAAATCCGCTTCCTTGATGCGGCAGGGGGCGATGGGCATGGTCTATGGCCGCAACATCTACCAGCATGCCAATCCGAGCGCCGTCGTGCGCGGGCTGATGGCGATCATTCACCGGGATGCGAGCGGCGAAGAAGCCGTCGCGATCTACCGTCAGGGCTGAGAGGCTGGAGCAATTCCCGGAAAAGCGTGAAGCGGTTTATCCTTGGAATTGCGTAGGCAATGACAGAACCTTGGGAGGGGTTCGCAATGGGAGAATATCTGTTGGGGCTCGACGCCGGCAACACCGTCATCAAGGCGGTAATCTTCGATCGTGCCGGCCGGGAAGTGGCCTATGCGGGAGAGGAGGGGCATAGCCGGATGCCATGTCCCGGCCATGTCGAGCGCGATCTCGGCGAGCTTTGGGCCAACGCCAAGCGCGTTATCCGCACCTGCCTCGACCGGGCAGGCATCGCTGCGGCCGATATCGCCGCAATCGGCTGCGCCGGCCACGGCAACGGGCTTTATGCGCTGGATCGAAATGGCGAGCCCTTCCTTGGCATCCAGTCGCTCGACACGCGGGCGACCGGG
This sequence comes from Rhizobium sp. J15, assembly GCF_002531825.1. Taxonomy (GTDB): domain Bacteria; phylum Pseudomonadota; class Alphaproteobacteria; order Rhizobiales; family Rhizobiaceae; genus Rhizobium. The sequence goes on from NZ_NWSX01000014.1 coordinate 108,522, forward strand.
CTCGTCGAGGAATGGGCGGCCGAGGCTGTCGGCGATCGCACCTATCCGATCGCCCGCCAACGGCCCTGGCCCTCGCAGACGCCAACCCTGCTCGCCTGGCTGAAACGGTATCGGCCGGAGGTTTTCCAGCGCATCGGCACGGTGTTCTGTTCCAAGGATTTCGTCGTCAACCGGCTGACCGGCGAGCGTGTCAGCGAAATGTCGGATATGTCAGGGGCAGGGCTGCTCGATCTCGCCGCCCGCCGTTATGACCGCACGCTGATGGAGGCTTACGGCCTCGGCGACTGCATGGACCTGCTGCCGCGGCTGATCGAAAGCGCCGACATCGCCGGCAAGGTGACGGAAGAGGTCGCTGCGGAAACCGGCCTTGCCGCCGGCACGCCGGTGGTCGGCGGGCTGTTCGACGTCGTCGCCTCGGCACTCGGCTCGGGCGTCTCGCGCACCGGCAGCGCCTCGATCATCGCCGGTACCTGGAGCATCAACCAGGTCATCATCGACCGGCCCGATCTCGGCAGGCCTGTCTTCATGTCATCGACTTTCGACCGCACCCGCTGCCTGGCGATGGAAAACAGCGCCACGTCGGCCGCCAATCTCGAATGGCTGGTGCGGGAATTTTTCGATGGCGAGCATGCGGAGGGCGTCTCGCCCTTCGACGCCTGCTGTGCGCTGGCGGCGAAAATTCAGCCGGCTGCCGACGACCCGCTCTACCATCCCTACCTCTACGGCGCCCAGCAGGACGGCCATGCGCGGGCCGGCTTCTACGGGATTGCCGGCTGGCACACCAAGGGACACATGATCCGCGCCCTTCTCGAAGGCGTCGCTTTCGGCCACCGCCACCATGTCGAGACGCTCCGCACAGCCGGCGCCGTCTTCGACCAGGCGGTGCTGTCCGGCGGCGGATCGCGCAGCCGCCTTTGGCCGCAGATTTTTGCCGACGTGCTCGGCATGCCGGTTTCTGTCGCCGTCTCCAGGGAAACCGGTGCCCTCGGCGCGGCGATCGCGGCAGCAACCGGTGTCGGCCTGTTTGCCGATTTCACGGAAGGCGCGGATGCCATGGTGCGTATCGACCGGCACTATCGGCCGAATGCCGCGCTCGCCGCGCATTACGGCCGGCGCTATGCGCTTTACAATGACATAGCGGAAGCCATGGCGCCGCTCTGGCGGCGGCTTTCGGCAGCCGAACCTACGGCGACGGGAGCTGCGGCGTGACGATGGATGGTAATGAAACGCCGATGGACGAGGGAAGCTACGATTTCATCATCGTCGGCGCCGGCTCCGCCGGCTGTGTTCTGGCAAACAGGCTCTCGGCCGATCCTGGGAATCGGGTGCTGCTGCTGGAGGCGGGAGGCACCGACCGTTATCACTGGGTCCATGTGCCGATCGGCTATCTCTACTGCATGGGCAATCCGCGCACCGACTGGATGATGAAGACGGCCGCCGAGGCCGGGCTCAACGGCCGCGCCTTGAACTACCCGCGCGGGAAACTTCTCGGCGGCTGTTCGTCGATCAACGGCATGATCTACATGCGCGGGCAGGCGGCCGATTATGACGGCTGGCGGCAGGCCGGCAACGCCGGTTGGGGCTGGGACGATGTGCTGCCCTATTTCCTGAAGTCGGAAGACAATTACCGCGGCAGATCCGTCATGCACGGCGCCGGCGGCGAATGGCGCGTCGAGCGCCAGCGCCTCTCCTGGCCGATACTCGATGCCTTCCGCGATGCGGCGGAAGAACTCGGCATTCCGAAAACCGACGATTTCAACGATGGCGACAATGAAGGCTCCGGCTATTTCGAGGTCAACCAGAAGGGCGGCCTGCGCTGGAACACGACGAAAGCCTTCCTGCGGCCGGCGATGAAGCGTGGGAATCTCCGCGTCCTGACGGGCGCCGAGACCGAACGGCTGGAGTTCGACGGCAAGGCCGTTGCCGGGGTGCGCTTCCGCCTCGGCGGCCGGCTTTGCATTGCCCGCGCATCCCGCGAGGTCGTGCTGTCGGCGGGCGCCATCAACTCGCCGAAGATCCTGGAACTGTCCGGCATCGGCCGGCCGGAGGTTCTTTCGGCGCTCGATCTTCCGGTTCGCCACGCGCTTCAGGGCGTCGGCGAAAACCTTCAGGATCACCTGCAGATCCGTACGGTCTTCAAGATCGAAGGCGCACGCACGCTGAACCAACTTTATCACAGCCTCTTCAGCCGCGCCGGCATGGGGCTGCAATATGCCGTCAACCGGTCAGGCCCGCTTTCGATGGCGCCGAGCCAGCTCGGCATCTTCGCCAAAAGCGACCCAGCCGTTGCGACCGCGGACCTCGAATATCATGTCCAGCCGCTCAGCACCGACCGGCTCGGCGAGCCGTTGCACCGCTATCCCGCGGTCACCGTTTCTGTCTGCAATCTGCGGCCGGAAAGCCGCGGCACCGTGCATGTCACGACCGGCGACGCCGGCCAGCCGCCGGAAATCCGCCCGAACTATCTGTCGACGGCCGGCGACCGGCTGCTTGCGGCAAAATCCATCCGCCACGCCCGCAGCCTGATGCAGACGAGGGCCATCTCCCGCTTCAACCCGCAGGAAATGCTGCCGGGCCGGGAATACGAGACCGACGACGACCTGATCCGCCGTGCCGGCGACATCGCCACGACGATCTTCCATCCCGTCGGCACCTGCAAGATGGGCAGCGATCCGATGGCGGTGGTGGATACGCGGCTGCGCGTCCACGGCGTCGCGAAGCTCCGGGTCGTCGATGCCTCGATCATGCCGACGATCGTCTCCGGCAATACGAATTCGCCGGTGATCATGATTGCGGAGAAGGCGGCGGAAGCGATCCTGAAAGGCGATTAAAGCCGGTTCGTTGGCGGCGCCTGCGGCATCGGTCCGCAAGGCGCCGCCATCTCGCTTCGATCATATGCTGTCCGGCACCCTGCCGTCGGGCGTCAGGTCGTCGACGGCGCGCGGAAGGTCACGAGACAGACGCGCGACGATCTCTTCCCGGCTGAGGCCGGTCTTCTCAGTCAGTTCCGACAGGACTTCATCGCCCAGCGCATCGGCAAGTTCGGGACGTTCGATCGGCTGGTTCGGCCCGGGTTTCACCCAGGAGTCCGCCACATCGCCGCGGCCGCTTTTCGTCAGCTGATCCACAAGGCCGCCCAGGCCGCCGCTGAGGATGCCGCCGGCGGACCCGCCGCGAATGAGATCAGCGAGGCCGCCGCCTCTCGTCAGGTTGCCGAGAATATCGCCGAGGCCACCCTGTGCGGCTCCTGGAGCCATCTGGCCCGGAGCGCGCTGGCCACCCTGGGTCAGGCTTTTCAGAATTTCATTGATCTTGTCACGATTCTGGTAGCCGGCCACAGCGAGGATGCCGAGCAGGGCGGTAAGATTGCGGTTCATCGTGATCTCCTCCAGTTTTTGACCAAAGGAAACCTGCAGAAGGGATTATGGTTCCATCGGCCAGCGCGGCGGGATCAACGGCCGTTTTCCCGACGCCAGGCCTGGTATTTCTGCTGGTGCTCGTCCTTCGTGCAGGGGTAGAGGCCGATGATCGTTTCCCCAGCCTTGACCTGTTCGAGGACGAAGTCCTCATAGCTCTCCATATTCGTGCATTCATCGGCGATCTCGTCGGCCAGATGGGCCGGGATGACCATGACGCCGTCGCGGTCGCCGACCAGCACGTCGCCTGGAAACACCGCCACGTCGCCGCAGGAGATCGGCACATTGATGTCGAGCGCTTCATGCAGCGTGAGATTGGTCGGAGCGGACGGCTTGGCGTAGTAGGCCGGCATGTCGAGTGCGCCGATACCCGCCGCATCGCGAAAACCACCGTCCGACACGACGCCGGCCGCGCCGCGCAACGCCAGCCGGGTGATCAGGATCGACCCGGCCGTCGCGGCCCGCGCGTCCTTGCGGGCATCCATCACCAGCACCTGCCCGGGAGGGCAAGTCTCCATCGCAACTCTTTGCGGATGGTTCGGATTCTGGAAGACGCTGATCGGATTGCGGTCTTCGCGGGCGGGAATATAGCGCAGCGTGAAAGCCTGCCCCACCATCACCTCGGCCTTGGGCGCCACGGGCACGACGCCCTGGATGAACTGGTTTCGAAGGCCACGCTTGAAGAGCGCGGTCGCGATCGATGCGGTGGAGATCTTCTTGAATTTCGCCCGGGTCGCGTCGCTCAGCACATAGTCGGTCATGCTCATTCCTCCCTCAATAAATATCCGGTTCGCCGGCGCTTTTGCCGAAGCCGGTTTCGAGAAAATCGAAGTCGCAGCCCTGGTCGGCCTGCGTCACATGGCGGGAGAACATCCAGCCGTAGCCGCGCTGGAAATGCGGCTCCGGCGCCTTCCATGCATCACGGCGGCGGCGGAGTTCGGCCTCGTCCACCAGCATGTCGAGCCGGCGGTTCGGCAGGTCGAGGCGAACGATGTCGCCTGTTCTGAGCAATGCCAGCGGGCCGCCGACATAGCTCTCGGGCGACACGTGCAGGATGCAGGCGCCGTAGGAGGTGCCGGACATGCGCGCGTCCGAGATGCGCAGCATGTCGCGATGCCCCTGCTTGATCAGCGCCTTCGGGATCGGCAGCATACCCCATTCCGGGAAGCCCGGTCCGCCGAGCGGTCCGGCATTGCGCAGCACGAGGACGTGGTCGGGCGTGACGTCGAGATTTTCGTCATCGATCGCCTTCTTCATGTCGGGATAGCTGTCGAAGACCAGCGCCGGCCCCTGGTGCACATGATATCTGGGGTCGCAGGCCGCAGGCTTCATCACGGCGCCGTTGGGGCAGAGATTGCCGCGCAGGACGGCGAGCGATCCCTCGTGATAGACCGGGTTGGAAAGCGGCCGGATGACGTCGTCATTATAGACCACGGCGCCGGCCAGGTTCTCGCCCATGGTCTTTCCGGTGACCGTCATCGCCGTCAGGTCCAGCCTGTCCTCGAGCTGCTTCATCAGCGCCCTGAGGCCGCCGGCATAGAAGAAGTCCTCCATCAGATAGTCCTTCCCGGAGGGGCGGACATTGGCGATGAGCGGCGTCACCCGTCCCAGCAGGTCGAGATCGTCGAGCGTCAGGTCGATGCCGGCGCGCCGGGCCATCGCGATCAGATGGACGACGGCGTTGGTGGAACAGCCGGTCGCCATGGCGACGATCGCGGCGTTGCGGCACGCCGCTTCGGTGACGATCCGGTCCGGTCTCAAATCCTCCCAGACCATTTCCACGATCCGCCGGCCGCAGGCGGCCGACATCCGCTGATGATTGGCGTCGACGGCAGGAATGGATGATGCCCCCGGCAGCGTCAGTCCCATCGCATCCGCGATTGCCGTCATGGTACTGGCCGTTCCCATCGTCATGCAGGTGCCGGCGGAGCGGGCGATGCCGCCCTGAACGCCCAGCCATTCCGCATCGGTGATGTTGCCGGCTCGGCGCTCGTCCCAATATTTCCACGCGTCCGAGCCGGAGCCGAGAATCTTGCCGGCGTAATTGCCGCGCAGCATCGGCCCGGCGGGCAGGTAGATCATCGGCACTCCCGCCGACAGCGCGCCCATGACGAGGCCCGGCGTGCTCTTGTCGCAGCCGCCCATCAGCACCACGCCGTCAAGCGGATGCGAGCGGATCATCTCCTCCGTCTCCATCGCCAGCATGTTGCGGTAGAGCATGGAGGTGGGTTTGGTGAAGCTTTCGTCGACCGACAGCGACGGCAGTTCGACAGGGAAGCCGCCGGCCTGGGAGACGCCTCGCTTCACGTCGTGCACGCGTTCCTTGAAATGGGCGTGGCAGGTATTGAGCTCCGACCAGGTGTTCAGGATGCCGATGATTGGCTTGCCGCGGAAATCTTCCTCGGCGTAGCCGAGCTGCATCATGCGCGAGCGATGGCCGAAGCTGCGAAGGTCATCAGGCGCGAACCATCGCGCGCTTCGCAGCATGTCCGGCGTTTTTCTGTGTGTCATGAGGATACCTTCTCGGGATGGGAAAATTGCATTCGCGGCTATTCCTTCATTCCCCATTTTTGGATGGTGTGGCGCTCGATCGTCTGGAAGACCAGATTTTCGACGATCAGGCCGATGATGATCACGGTCAAGAGGCCGGCGAAGACTGCCGGAATATCGAGGAGGTTGCGGTTCTCGAAGATGAACCAGCCAAGGCCTCCCTGGCCCGAGGAGACGCCAAAGACGAGCTCGGCGGCAATCAGGGTGCGCCATGCGAAGGCCCAGCCGATCTTCAGGCCGGTGAGAATGGAAGGGAAGGCGGCCGGCACGAGGATCCGCAGCACATAGGAAATCGCTGTCAGGCCGTAATTGGCGCCGACCATGCGCAAGGTGCGCGAGACGCCGAGGAAACCGGAATGGGTATTCAGCGCCACCGCCCACAGAACCGAATGCACGAGCACGAAGACAAGGCTGGAGGCGCCGAGGCCGAACCAGATCAGCGCCAGCGGCAGAAGCGATATCGCCGGCAGCGGGTTGAACATCGCCGTCATCGTTTCGAGAAAATCCGTGCCGATGCGCGTGTTGATGGCGAGCACGGTCAGGAGTGCGGCGAGCACGGTGCCGAGCGCATATCCCATGAACAGGATCTGCAGCGTTGTCCAGATGCGGGCCGGCAGCGTGCCATCGGCGAAACGGTCGACCAGCGTGACGATCGTGTCGCTGAGCGTCGGGAACAGAAGGGGATTGTCGAGATAGGAGGCGTAGACTTGCCAGACGATTGCCAGCGTGAGGATCAGCAATGTCTTGCGTAGTGCGCCAACGCCCCAGAGCGTTTCGAATGCACTGAGCCTCTGTTCGACCGGTTTGACGTTGTCGTAGGGCTTGGCGACCTCGACATCGGGCGCGAGAATGATGTTTGCGGACAACATGGTTCTATTCCTTGTGGCCGGGTTCCGAGGAGAACAGCAGGTTATGGATGTCACGCTCGAGCGCCGCGGCGCTGCCGTCCTCATGGCTGACCTTGTCGACATCGACCACTTCCGCCTTGACCCTGCCCGGATGCGGCGACAACAGCAGGATCCGGTTCGAGATCTTGATCGCTTCGGCAATCGAATGGGTGACGAAGATGACGGTGAACTTGGTGTCTTCCCAAAGCTGGAGCAGCTCGTCCTGCATTTGCCGGCGGGTGAGGGCATCGAGCGCGGCGAACGGCTCGTCCATCAGGAGGATATCCGGCTGCATCGCCATGCCGCGGGCAATGGCGACGCGCTGCTTCATCCCGCCGGACAGTGTGTGGGGATAGCTGTCGACGGCACGCGTCAGCTTCACCTTGTCGATATACTCGCGCGCCAATGCTTCGGCTTCAGCCTTCGGCAGCTTGCGGGCGACCAGCAGCGGAAACATGACGTTCTCGAGCACGGTTTTCCAAGGCATGAGCTGGTCGAACTCCTGGAAGACCATCATGCGGTCAGGCCCCGGACACTTCACCTGCCGCCCATTGATATGGATGGAGCCAGCCGCCGGCGTCATGTAGCCGCCGACGGCTTTCAGAAGCGTTGACTTGCCGCAGCCGGACGGGCCGAGCAGCACGAACCTGTCGGATTGGCTGACGGAGAAACTGACGCCCTCGGTGGCGGTGACCAACAGGTTCGGGGTCTTGTAGCGCAGCGTCACATTGTCGACCTTGAGGAGGGGCTCTCTTTCGATCGCCGGCGCGGTCTCGTTGCCGGTGCGGGCAATGGCCTGAAGCATTGGAATTACTCCTTGAAGAGGGGAGAGCGGCGGGTTTAAGCGCCGCTCCCGGGGCCGTCAGTTGCCGTTGAGATAGGCGGAGTCGGGCAGGTAATAGTCGGTCCAGGCTTTCGGCATGGTCTTGAGCGTACCGATCTTGTGCAGGTGCTCGGCAAACTTCATCGTACCCTGCGGGTCGGTGCGCCATTCATCCATGCCCGGTTCCTTCAGCATGGCGAGCAGATCATCGAGGCTGGTCTTGTCGCCCGATACCGTCTTGTAGGCTTCCAGGGCGGCCTTGGGGTCTTTCTTGATGAAGGCGACTGCTTCTTCCGTCGCTTCGCGCAGCGCCTTGACGATCTTCGGGTTGGCATCGGCGAATGCCGTGGTGGTGAAGAAGGTCGCCTGCGTCAGCGCACCTCCGAGAATCTCCTTGGAATCGGTCACCCTGTGCACGCCTTGCTGCTTCAGTTCGATATATTGGAAAGGCGGCGCCGAAAAATGGTTCTTCACTTCGTGGTTCGGGTTGGCGATTGCAGCAACCGCATCCGGATGTCCCAGCTGAACGGTGTTGGAATCGAATGACTTGACCTTGTCCTCGCCGAACATTTTCGCCGCCGCCATCTGCAGCAGGATGGCCTGGGTCGATACGCCGACGGTGGGCACGGCGATCTTGTCGGAGGGCGTAATGTCCTTGAGCGACTTGATGCGCGGGTCATTGCTGACCATGATCACCGGCTGCGCGGAGCTGGTGATGATCCCCTTTACCTTTCCCCTGGTACGGTCCCAGAGCAAAAGCAGGTTGCCGGTGCCGGTATTGACGACGTCGACGTTGCCGGCAAGCAAGGCATCCGTCTGAGCGCCGCCGCCGCTGAAGGTCCGCCATTCGACAGTCACATCAGCCACACCCTCGGCGGCCGCGTGCTTTTCGATCAGCTTCTGCGTCTCCATCACATGACTGGCGAGATAGAGGATGCCTGGCTGGCGGGTAATCGAGATGGCTGTCTTTTCCTGGGCCTGGCTGGCCGAAGCAAGGCCGAGCGTCAGGGCCGCGGCCGCAAGACAATGTTTTAGAATTTGCATCTGGTCCTCCCAAAGGATGCGGGCAAGAGCCCTTTGCCGCCCTCCCGAGGCGGATTTCTTTATTGAAGCACTAATGCATCAGTGCATCAACCCAAGAAATGTGATCTAGTCGATTTGCACGACGCGGAACAAGGGCAGGGACATGAGCGGAATGGTTCGGGAAAGCCAGTTGGATCGGTCACGACAGGTGGCGCTGCAAATCCATGAGATATTGCGGGCGAGGATACTGACGGTGGAGCTTGCACCGGGGACGGTATTGTCCCGCGCCTCGCTGCAGCTGGAATTCGGCGTGAGCCAGACCCCTGTACGCGATGCCTTGATGCGGCTTCAGGAAGAAGGACTTGTCGAAGTTTATCCGCAATATGCGACCGTTGTCGCCAAGATCGACACCGACCATGCGAGGCAGGCGCAATTTCTGCGACTATCGATCGAGCTTGAGGCGGTGCGGCGGCTAACCGAAGAGGCGCCAGGCGAGACGGCGGCGGAGCTGCGCGAGATTCTGGCGCGGCAGAAGGCGGTTCAGTCTCCGGAAACTTATGACATCTTCGACGACATTGACCGCGATTTTCACCGGAAGCTCTACGAGAAGGCGGGCATATTGCAGCTTTGGGCCAATGTCAGGCGCCAGAGCGTGCATCTCGACCGGTTGCGGCGCCTCAACCTCCCGATGCCGGGCAAGATGCAGACAGTCCTTGCCGACCATGAAGCCATTATCGACGCTATCGCGTCGGGTAAGCCCGAAGCGGCGACGGCGGCGCTCAGAAAACATCTGTCCGGCACACTGTCGATCATCGATCTGATCAAGGCGCAGTACCCGGATTACATTCGGGGTTAAGGCCTGCCGAACGCCCGACGAAGAGTATGCCTCACGCAATCTCCCGGCGTTAGGGTTCCTCAATGCCCGCCAGGGTGGCGACGCATGATCTCTATCGAGAGAGGTTTCCATGACGATGAGGAAATATACCGCGGAAGCAATTGGTACGTTCTGGCTGACGTTTGGAGGCTGCGGCAGCGCCGTTATCGCGGCGGGCCTGCCGAATGTCGGAATCGGCTATCTCGGAGTGGCGTTGGCATTCGGGTTGACTGTCGTGACCATGGCCTACGCCATCGGCCATATCTCGGGCTGCCACTTGAACCCGGCCGTCACGATCGGCCTCGCAGCAGGCGGACGGTTCCCGGCAAACCAGATTGCCCCCTATATTGTTGCTCAAGTGGTCGGCGGCGTTATCGGCGGCGGCGTGCTTTACCTGATCGCCAGCGGCAAAGCCGGATTCGATCCCTCCGCCGGCTTCGCTTCGAACGGCTACGGCGAACATTCACCCGGCCAATACAGCCTGTTTGCATGTTTCCTGGCAGAACTGGTGCTGACGGCGGTATTTCTCTTCATCATCATGGGGTCAACGCACGGCAAGGCGCCTGCCGGCTTTGCGCCGCTTGCCATCGGTCTCGGCCTGACGCTCATCCACCTGATGAGCATCGATGTCACCAATACATCGGTCAATCCGGCGCGCAGCACGGGCGTGGCGGTCTTTGCCGGCGGCTGGGCCGTTCAGCAACTGTGGTTGTTCTGGTTGGCGCCGATCGCCGGCGGGGTGATCGGCGGCGCGCTTTACCGCTGGCTCAGCCATGAACCGGATGGCGTCGTCATCGGAACCGCGCCGGCGGAATGAGCGGGAAAGGCACCGCGACCGGCCCTTGCCCCGCCGGTCGCGGCGGATCTGCTGACGGCGTTGCGAGACGCTGCATCCATAATTAGGTTGCAAGGCGCACGGCCAGCGGGATTTCAAGGAAAGGTAATGATGCGAGACAGCTTGTTGCCGGCCGCTGTGATCTTTATCTCAGCCCTCGCCATTGCCGGCGCCATTCTCCTGCGCCCCACCGGCTTCGATCGGTGCCTGGATATCGTGTCGTCCGACATCAACCGCCAGGCCGGCAGCGCAACGCTGGACCCGAGGGATGTCGAAGCGCAGGCGGCCCGGATTTGCGCGGGCAATGACGCGAGGTAATTTTTCCCCCTGCGCACAAGCGCACTGGAAGTCTACCCTCCGCCCATCCGCAACCGCTCGCGCACGTATCCGCGGCGCAGCTTTTGCGCAGTAAAACGAGACTGAACATCGGCAGCCTCTGCAGCCGTATCGAAGAACTCGATCTTCTGCCGGCCATTCGTGCCGATCCTGCCCCAGCGGCGAACAAGCGCGCTGCCTCCGAATAGACTTGGCTCGACGGACAGGCTGTAGAAACGCGCCATATTCCGAGCGTGATCAATCCTGTAAAGCAGCGTCATTTCAGTGTCGGCATCCATGTTCGCATCATCGGCCGCACTGTTTCCGGCGTCCAACGAGTTTCCTGAATCGATCCCGGCGGATCGATTCATCCCCGTGATGCATTGTGAAACTGAACACCTCTGGCGCCTTGCAGCGGTTCAGGGCATCCTATGATGGCTGAAGATTGTGTTTATGGCAGTTGGAGGAAGGCCGATGCGTTGCTTTACCGTGCTTGGACCCTCGCAGACCGGAAAATCGACAGTCGTGGAAAAGCTCGGCTCCCTGGAGGGGACGCCGAGAAAATCGAGCTCCCCTTATGGATTGAACCTCACAGAGTTCACCTTCGGAAACGAGGCTTGGTGCGCACTGGATGCGCCAGGACCCAACGAAGCGTTGGCGCACGCGCAGCACGCGCTTCTTGCCAGCGACGCCTGCATATTGTGCGTTTCATCGGCACCCGAGGAGGCGGTGCTCGCCGCGCCCTATCTCAGGATCGTCGAAGCTTCGGGAACACCTTGCATCCTCTTCGTCAACCGGATGGACGAACCGAGAGGGCGGTTGAGGGACGTGATCGCCGCGCTTCAGGACTACGCCAACCACACCCTTTTGCTTCGCCAGGTCCCGATCCGCGAGGGGGACAGGATCATTGGCAGTTGCGATCTGATTTCGGAAAGGGCGTGGCGCTACCGGGAAGGCCAGACTTCGGCGCTGATCGCAATCCCCGAAAGCACTGCCGAGCGCGAGCACGAAGCGCGCACCGAGCTGCTGGAACACCTGTCCGAATTTGATGACTGGCTTCTCGAGGAACTGATCGAGGACCGCGAGCCATCCAGCGACGCGCTCTATGCCATTTCATCACGGGTTCTCAGGGAAAACAAAATTATCCCGGTCCTGATCGGTGCCGCAAGTCACGGCAATGGCATGATGAGGCTGATGAAGGCGCTGCGCCACGAGGCGCCGCCGGTAGGGATTCTCAGGCAGCGTCTCGCTGATACGGGCTCTGTCGATGAAGGCAAGCTGGCGGCCGTGAGCTTTCATGCCTATCATCGCCAGAATGTCGGCAAGACGGTGCTCGTGCGCGCACTTGGCGAGGGACTGCGGCAAGGCGCATCGCTCGGCGGCTCCAGCCTCGGCGCCGTCCAAAGTCTCGCAAACGGGCGGTCCAATGCGCCGGTTCTGCCTGCGCCGGGGGATGTCTTCGCGACTGTTAAGTCCGACCACCTGTCCCTCCCTTCGCTGTTGACCTCCGGCGCGGTGGTCGCCCCGCCTGAGTGGACGGAACCACCCACGCCGATGCTTGAAAGGATCCTGGTTCCGGGCAGCGAGCGCGATGAAAACAAACTTTCCGAAACGCTGGCGAAACTTTCCGAGACGGATCGCGGCCTGAAAGTCTTGCAGGAGGAAGGCACGGGCGCTCAACTCGTCCGCGCCCAAGGACCGGTGCATCTGCGTGATCTCTGCCGAACGCTGGCGGAAGTCTTTCACATCTCCGTGACCGACCGAACGCCCAGCCCAACCTACCGCGAGACGATCGCCAAACCATTGGAGGTTCATTACCGCCATCGCAAACAGACCGGCGGTGCCGGGCAATTCGCGGATGTGAAGCTGAGCATTCACCCCAATGAGCGGGGCCAGGGCTTCACCTTTGGCGAAACCGTCAAGGGCGGCGCCGTTCCGCGCAATTACTTCCCCGCCGTCGAAGCGGGGGCGCGCGAAGCGATGGAGAAAGGACCGCTAGGTTTCGAAGTCATCGATGTCGGCGTAACGCTGTTGGATGGTCAGCACCATACCGTCGACAGTTCGGAACACGCTTTCCGGACTGCATCGAAAATGGGGGTGCGACAGGCGTTTTCCGAAGGATCGACCGTCTTGATGCAGCCGATCTTCCGCACGGAGTTCCACATCCCGTCGCTTTATTCAGGCAGCCTTGTCCAGATCGTCGCCGCTCTCAACGGTCAGGTTCTCGGCTTCGACCGAGATGAAGCCGCCAAGGGATGGGACATCTTCCGGGCGCTCGTTCCGGGCGGCGCACTTGAAGATCTGGCGCGGTCGCTGCGCTCGGCGACGCAGGGCATTGGCTATTTTTCCAAGAGCTTCGATCACTTCGAGGAACTATACGGCAAGGAAGCGGACGCCATTGTGAGGGCAAAGGAGAAATCAGCCACCGCACACTGAAACATTCGCACGACTTCATGCCCGTTCACAGAGCCGGCCTCACGCCCGCCCTGACGTGCCTGCAACGTTTGCAGTTCCTGTAGCATAGGCCAGCCGTTGAGGGCTTGCTTACCGGGGATGCAGTGCTTTGGGGAGTCGATCAGTTCGCCGATGGCGATCATGTAGAATTCGACCATTGGTATGCGGGCTCAAGTCGTTTGGCAAATCAACCGCGTTCCCGATTGCCCAGCAGGTGAAACCCGCCGTCGGCTGCTCCGTTTCTCTCGATGAGTTCGCAGGACAGCGGGTTCCCGTCTCGAAGAGCTCGATCTCGACCGCGCCGGCCCCTATCTCAGGATCGACGATCGCTGCCGCACCTCCATGCGCGGCATCTATGCGATCGGCGACGTGACCGGCGAACCGATGCTGGCCCACCGGGCCATGGCGCAAGGGGAGATGGTGGCGGAGATCATCGCCGGCAGGAAGCGGGCCTGGGACAAGCGCTGCATCCCCGCCATCTGCTTTACCGATCCCGAAATCGTCAGCGCCGGTCTCTCGCCGGCGGAAGCGAGGGCGCAAGGTTATGAGATCCGCACCGGCCAGTTTCCGTTCAGCGCCAACGGGCGGGCGATGACCATGCTGTCCGAAGAGGGCTTCGTGCGCGTCGTCGCCCACGCCGACACCAATCTCATTCTCGGCCTGCAGGCAGTGGGGGCGGGTGTCTCCGAACTTTCGGCGGCCTTTGCCCTGGCAATCGAGATGGGCGCACGCTTGGAAGATATCGCCGGCACCATCCACGCACATCCGACCCGCAGCGAAGCGATCATGGAGGCGGCGGCGAAAGCTTTAGGGAGCGCGCTGCATATCTGAAAGGGATGGCGGGCTCCTGGCATGGTTGTTGTATTCCGCTTACCGCAGGAAAGACCGGCCCTTATTAACTTACTGAAATAAATATAAACGCCACGCCAACCAGAAGTTAAAGGCCGCTTGGCTTCCGTTACCCGGCTGCAGCTCCGGGCTAACCAAATGGCTGTCCGTCTCGATCATGGAGCCAGGCGGTCCTTCTTGAGCCGCAATCCCCGCCCTCCGAGTCGAACGGCACAGCAGAAGACAATGATTAAACCGAACATTACGGGTGTCAAGGATCCCGCAGTCCGGGGGGTACAGCAGTCCGCTATCGTCTACTCCTCTGCACCCCATGGCAGGCGCTTCTCGGCTATTCCGCATTGCTGTGTTGAAAGCGCACACGTCCCTGATTTAGGCACTCAAAAAAAGTCGATATGGGGTGCATCTCCGCGTCGCCGCAGATCGCAGCCCACCTCGTTGTGTCGTGGAGGAAAGTCCAATTGGGACGCCCCGCCTGCGAAACTGCTGACTTCTGAAGCCACCCTAGCGCTCAATTGCGTTCAGCCGCAGCTCTTCATGGAGACATTCCGTTCACGAGCGCTAATTATTTGGCGCAATAATGAGGCCCCGACCGAGGGGCACCGAGCGATCATGAGCGCATCTCCGGCACTCGCCTGCCGGATACGGCCGAAGGGCCGCATTCGTGGCGCAGCCTCCGTGGTTGCCTTTGTCGATCGCAACTGATGCGCATCAGCGTCAGCTGGATTGCGGTCAATTGCCATCAAAAAACCGTCGCCACGCCGCTTGCACGGGCTGCCGTTAGGGGCGGCCGGCGCGAAAGGAACTGCCACTTTCATGCTGCTGGGGCTATCCGACGTCTTTGTCGAACAGTTGATGGATGTCCGCCAGGCGCCAGTGTTGCCGGCTCGCATACGCTTTTGATCGCGCTGCTGAACTCGATGGTCTCGGGGCTGGTCGCCGACAGACGAGGATCTCCTCCTTGAGCCTTCCTCCTAATCGCGCTGCTGACGTTCGAACAATGATGACGGAAGCAGGCGTGGGCTCGGGTGAAAGGTGACGTCGTCCTGTGGAGCGGACAATCTTCGACGTTGCCCCGCGAAGGAACGTTGGCTGGCGCGTTGTCGGCTCCTGCAATCTCTTCCGGCATGGCTGGGGGAGGTCCAGCCTGACCGAGCTTCCTTTGCAGGCTCAGGCCTGCAGACCACTTCAAACCCGGGTTTTCATCCGTAGTCAGCAGTTATGAGGTCGCGCTCTCGCCGGCTTAAAGGTAATAGGGAACTCCCGAAGAGGAGAACGGGCGGCCGGAGACGCCTGTCAAAGCGCACCGATGGTGGCGCACCTCGCCTTTTACCTGGGGACATCTCTCGATCTTCGCCGCTGCATCCAAGCCACTGGCTCTCAACTCCTTATCATCTCCGGATGACATCTGGAACAGAAACAAACCCAGCACTGGGATGATGAAAAAGCCATCTGCACAATGGTCTCTCACAGATGCGACATGAGATTTCAATCTCCGCCTATGTCGAAACGCTGCAGCGCCTTATCGCGGCGGCGAAGCCACTAAAAATCCATTAAGCTATTGCAGGGGTTTGAGAAATTGCTCGATTTGACGGCAGTCAACACGACGCCTCGTAACCAGGCCGGCCGTTTCCCTCGAGCCCGGGATCTACTCAACGCACTGCTCCACCACTTTTAACCGATTGCAGCCTCTCCAATCCTTGCCTGAAATCAAGAATCACAGATAATGACGCCATTTCGCTGATTTCGGCGATTCTATCGACATAATGGCCAGAGGCACGATGAACGCGTTCACTTCGTTACCGTCATTCGAATTCGACGACAAGATCCTGATGCAGGGCGCGGAGATATCGCGCAAGCTCGATCAATTGCGTCTCGAGAATTTTCCGCCGGATGCGAGGAAGACGCTTCGTCAATTCTCGGTGGCCGAAGTTGCTCACTATTTGGGCGTCACCCCCAGCAATCTGAAGCGCCTCTATCTCGACGGCAAGGGCCCTACCCCAACGACGATGTCGGGAAACCGCAAGTATTATACTGCGCAGCAGATGATGGAACTGCGCTTCTTTCTCGACCGAACGGGGAAGACGGAAGCGAAGCGATATGTTCCGCACCGCAAGCAAGGCGACAAACTTCAGGTCATTGCGGTGGTCAATTTCAAAGGCGGTTCTGGCAAGACGACGACCGCAGCGCACCTTGGCCAGCATCTGGCTTTGACGGGGCACCGGGTTCTGGTGGTCGACCTCGACCCGCAGGCGTCACTCTCGGCTTTGCACGGTTTTCAGCCCGAGCTGGACAGGAACCCATCGCTTTACGATGCGCTGCGCTACGACGATGAGCGCAAGCCCATTTCCGACATCATATTACCTACCAATTTCCCGGGTCTCGATATCGTCCCCGCAAACCTCGACCTGCAGGAATACGAGTACGACACGCCACTGGCGATGCAGCAGGCTGGTTCCGAAGGAAAGCGGTTCTTCACCCGCTTCGGGAAGGCGCTCGAGGAGGTAGAGAGCCGCTACGATGTCGTCGTGGTCGACTGCCCTCCACAGCTTGGATATCTTACGCTGACAGCACTTACGGCTGCCACGTCCGTATTGATCACGGTCCATCCGCAGATGCTCGACCTGATGTCGATGTCGCAATTCCTGCTGATGCTGGGCAACATCACGAAGACGATCAAGATGGCTGGCGCCAATGTGCGCATGGATTGGCTGCGTTACCTCATCACCCGTTTCGAACCTTCGGATATTCCTCAAGTCCAGATGCTGGGCTTTATGCAGTCGATGCTGGCCGAAGAAATTCTCAAGAGCCAGATGGTGAAGACGACGGCGATTTCCGATGCCGGCCTGACGAAACGCACCCTTTATGAACTGGACCGCTCGAATTTCACGCGCGAAACTTACGATCGCGCCATCGAATGCATGGATGCCGTCAATTTCGAGATCCAGGGCTTGATCCACAGGGCATGGGGAAGACTATAGCGATGTTGACGGCCGTCAAAACGAGAACAATAACCTGTCAAAACAACATAATATCGAGTTTTCGGGGATAACAGAATGGCTCGCAAGAACCCGTTCATGAACGTCATGACTAACGCCGGCCCCGATGAAAGCCGCGTGGCGCTCGACTACACAATCAAGGGGGCGTCCAAATCGATCCTGAGCTCTATCGACGAGATCGCAGCTCGCGCGGACCGGTTGCTGGAGGGCGAAACTATTGTTGAGTTGGAACCTGATCTCATCGATCCGTCCTTTGTCCGGGATCGCATCGAAGATGACGAGCAGGAGTTTGCGGAGTTGCGTTCGGCAATCCATGACCGAGGTCAGGATAGTCCCATCCTCGTGCGTCCACATCCGAAGGCGTTAGGACGCTACATGGTCGTGTTTGGCCATCGGCGGCTGCGTGCGGCTAGGGAGCTCGGCAAAAAAGTCCGCGCTGTCGTCAAGCAGCTTCAGGACAGGGATCACCTCGTCGCTCAAGGCCAGGAGAATTCGGCGCGTGCCAACCTCTCCTTTTTTGAGAAGGCAATGTTTGCAAGCGAGATCGCACGACTCCATGTCGATGGAGACAACGCGATCATTCTTTCTGCCCTCTCCCTGGACAGGGCCACCCTATCGAAAATGCTGGCAGTGGCGAGCATGCCTGGTGAGGTGCTCGACGCTGTCGGCGCAGCGAAGGGGATTGGCCGGGATCGCTGGTACGAGCTGAAGGCGTTGTTGGACCGGCCGACAAATTTGGAGAAGGCGCTCGCTTTCGTGAAGTCTGAAGAATTCGGCGACAAGAAAGGGGATGATCGTTTCAACGCCTTGCTCGCATATGTGAAAACGTCGGGCCGGGCGAATTCGACAAAACGGATCCGCAATACGAAATGGGTTTCAGAGGACAAGTCGGTCGCCATTGATTTGAAGAGCGACGGGCGGACGTACACGCTTGCTTTGAGGGCCAAAGACGCCCTCGGTTTTGGAGATTTCCTGTCTGAGAACCTGTCCAATTTGTATCAGACCTATCGGAGTCGAAAGGTTCAGTAGGACAGGATAAGCGCGCAATGGCAAAGGGGTCGCGGGCGAGCTCCTGAAAGCTTCCCCGCCCGCCTCGTCCTGCAGCAGCGCCTTACCAATCTAGACTTTGATCGGGTTGCGCGATCGACAATCGGCGGGGATGTCCGCCGCGGTTCTGCATGCGGTCCTTCGCGAGCCATTTTGTCGGTCATGAGCAGACCTGCGGCTGAGGCAGGAAAACCGGGCGACCGTGTTGAGTTTCTGAGGTGTGTTCATTGCGAAGCCGATCAGTGGACTTTGCTATTTAGCACTGGCGTAACTGGTGCGGTCGATACCGGCAGGCGCTAGTTCTACACCGGTTTTCTAAAAAGAGCAGAAATTCAGGATCTTCAGGGCCGGCCGTCGGCTAATTCTACGCACTCTCGCGCTTTCAGGCCGTCTAAATGGCCAGAGCACACTGCCTTCACCAACTCCAGTAGGATAGCGGTCCGCTCCGCCAGCCAGGCGAGGGCCTCCTCACTGATTTCGAAATGTTTTGAATACCGCGCTTTCACGTATGCTTCGTTTAGGGTGTTGAACCATGCACGCTCACGATGCTGGTCGCGAGGAAAGGCTTCAGCTAGGCGCCGGTCCTGCTCCTCGGCGAGCGAACGGAGAAACTTAATATTATGGGAAGGTGTGCCGTAGTTCGTCAGCGTCAGGAGAACACAGGAATAAGCCTGTTCTAGAGACTGATGAAACGCGAATGCGGCGCGTTTTCGCTGTTGCCTCGTGCGAGCGTAATCCGCCCACTCAGAAAATTCTTTTGCGGCGACGAATCGGTCTTCGAAGTGCTCCTTCGCAACGCGCAGGCGATCCGCCCGTGAGAGCGGCCGCGGCTCCGCAAGAGGTTCGTCGTCGAGTTCGTAGAGAACAATCCCTTCCTTGCGGATGTCGGAGAAGAAGTATTGCCCCTCCTTGAGGTAGGAATTTACCTCGCGCCTGGAGTGGACGATGAAACTGACCGGCGTCTCGATCGACTTGTCGTGGATCAGTCGGTCAGCGGCCTTGTTCCAGTACTCTGCGAACTCGCAGAGCTTCCGGTTGTTGACGATGATCAGAAGATCAAAATCGGAGCGGTATCCCTTCATCGTAAAGGGCTCATCGACCCATCCACCCTTCGCGTAGGAGCCGAACAGGATGATCTTCAGAATCCGCCCACGTTTCTTGAACTCCGCCGTGCCGTCCCTCAGCACGTCTTCGAATTCCTCGTGTAGAATTTTCAGAACGCGTTCGAGCTCACGTTTGCGAAGCGGAATATGATCGATAGACGACTTCATGGCACTATCGATAGGCGAAACATTGGATATCGTCTACCGTCAGTTTCGCGACACCGCAGGCGTATACTTACTGTCGTTTGACGATTTGGGTGTCGTAGGGGTGCAGGTGCCGCGCGAGAGAAATATAGGCCAATAGGATATATGCGCCACCGAGGGATAGGTCGCTTCCGATAAGCATTACTTATCGGAAGTGAGGCCAACAACCCACTTTCATACCAAGTAAGGAACACTAACTTTAAGATAGAGTTCGTTTAACAAATCGTTTACCATGATTTCAATGTCTTACGATTTCGGAAAGTTGCCAAACTCGACCCTGATTGGCCCCGCTTTTGAAGCGGGCATCGTGCTGGCGCGTCTCGACGAGCGCATCGCCCGTTCGCCAGTCGGGCAGGGTTTTGTCGAACGGACCCACTTCACCGATGCCTGCGCCTCGCTGTGGATCGACGGCGAACTTGTTCACCTTGAAGACCTAGTCCTCCACGACGACACCCGCGATATTCGCACACCCACCCATGAACTGACAATCGCTCGCGACGTGCTGCGTACCCGCCGGCGCATCGCCGCCCAACAGCCCGGCTGGGCTTTTTCCACCGACGGGCTTCGGACGCTGCGGCAGACCGCGGAGATCATGCCGGCCGACGCTGACGTGGCGGAGGCGATCGGCGCAAAGCAGCCTGTCGATGTCGAGCCGATAGGGGAGGGGGACGACGCTGACGGCGGCGAAGGCCTTCCCGGTGTCGACTATGCCGCCATCGATGCGGTGCTCGCCCGATCCGAGGCGGCGATCGAAGAAGCCAGAAAACCCGGCCGCGTCAGCGCGGCGGAAAAAGATCCGCTGGTCTATGATCTCGACTGGGACGAGGATGCGCGGCTGGAGGAATGGCGCAGCATCGTGCGGCAGGCGCAAGACTTGCCGGCGGTGCTGCAGGCGATCGTCGCCCTCGATGCGTGGAACGAATTGTCGGTGCTGCAGCACGCGCCCTGGCTCGGCCGGCTGCTGGCAGCATCGATCCTGCGCCAGGCCGGCGTCACCACCGGCGCCCATCTGGTGGCGATCAATCTCGGCCTGAAAACCATTGCAGTCGATCGGCGCAGACATCGTGATAGCGAAACCCGGTTGGTCGCCATTGCCCACGGGCTCATCGCGGCCGCCGAGATCGGCCTGAAGGAGCATGACAGGCTGGCATTAGCGCGGCAGATGATGGAACACAAATTGTCGGGAAGACGAACGTCTTCAAAACTGCCGGAGATGGTCGAGCTGGTGATGGCGCGTCCGCTCGTGTCGGCCGGGTTGGTGGCGAAAACGCTCGACGTCACGCCACAGGCGGCGCGGCGAATCGTTTTGGAACTCGGCCTCAGGGAGATGACGGGGAGGGGGAGGTTTCGGGCTTGGGGAGTGACCTAGCCTTTTCTCCACGACCGTCATCAAGGTACGTCCGTCACGACGCCTGCCACCTTATGTGATCGAACTGCAGGCTCCCAATCCAGTAGTTGAAGACCTCTGCCATAGCGTTGACCTTTTCGAACGGAGGCGCTTGTGGACTTTGAAAATGTTGCCGAGAATTTTCTCAATATTGCAAGTACGCCCGTAACCTATTAGAATACACGCTAAAGGCGTACGCACAACATATCGCGGAACTCCGCTGTTATCTGAGGGAGTGAGATCTAGCGGGGGCTAGGTTCATCCGACGAAATTAATGCGTAATGGCTTTCCTCCAGTCGCAAGTTGTCAGCTTCGTGCTCGGGCACGGTGAGCTATCAGCAGTGGTCGCTCGGCAGATCAAAACCCCCGGGAGCCATAGGCTCATCCTCCAGGAAAAGAGCGGGACCAGCAAATCCGCGGTAGCGGAGGCTGTCGCTCGGAAGTGTGAAGCTTCCGGAATGTACGTGCTTGCCTTGCGCGGCGATCGCGGACGGCTCGACTATCGCTATCATCCGCTGGACGGGCTTCGGCTTCGAACGGGGGCGACAGATCTGGTATCGGGTGGCTTGGGCACCGTGTGGGAGGCAATCGGCGAATCACGGCAGGCTCTCGTCAACATCGACGAGCGATTTTGTCTGCAAGGCTATAGCATTTCGTAAATCGAACCGAGCTTTTTCTTGTAGTTTTCAGTCTCAGAAGGGCGGTATGCGTTGGAGTGGATAAGGAGGCAGCTTGAGACGAAACATTGTTGCGTCATCTTATTTTGTATCGTGATGATCCCGCGAATATTGTCTTTAGTAGGGTTTACGACCGGGGCGATAACGATAGACGTGTTTACATACTCCGCCAGTCCCGTGAAAAAAATTTTACCGCCGGAGTCGAAGATGAAACCGTCGCATTTCCGGTAGACATTATCGCTCAGCATTCTGAAGCTGAATACGGGGATAAATGGTTCGACAATTTTGATTCTTATTTGGTTCAAACCCAGAAGTGCCGCGGGGATATTCGAATAAAACTGGTACGTTCCGACGTACCTTGTGAGCCCATATTGGGTATCTTCGCCCGCCCGCATCTCTCCAAGAGAGAAGCGATAGTTGTCGTAGTAAGATATAGAATCCTTCTCATGCAAAGTCGCGATGATACGGTCAAGGGCCCCATTTTTGACCAACGGCGCTTTCTCCGCGTTTTGCGGATTAGACAGCCAGTTGCGTAACGTCCGTTCGGTGCACACGCCCTTGATGGCCGAGTAAAGCTCCCGGGAGCGACCGCTAGCGAGATATTTCTGAAGTAGCTCGATCTGGCTCGCGATGACTGAGCCCTTGTGAGGTGCGGAGAGCGACGGGTTTATCATACAATCCTACCAAAATTTCCGGTTCTCGGAAAAATTACTGACGTTTCCGTCAAAAACTAACCATGCCAGAAATCGATATGATTGAAAATTTCTGATTTGCGGAATTGCGTCATAATTATGCTTGACTGCTTGAAAGCAAGACAGCCATTCTGATTACGAAAATTGCGGGGACCGACGATGACGCTTCGCAGATTAAAGGACGTCTTTGGACTTGGCTGTATAGCGCTTCAGCTCTACATCGCGCTCGCCGCATACCATATGCTTCAGAACACCATGTCACCGGACGAAATCTGGGCCATCATCTTTATGATCGCGCCTGTCGGTGCCGTGAGTGTTTCAACATACATTCGATATAAGTTCACAGACGATCTCTTCTACCATGAAGCAAAGACGTCAAACGACGAAAGGGTCAGGCGAAGCACTGCAGCGCTGGCCGTCGGGATGATCATTGCTATCGGATTGTTGGTTACGTTCATCATCCACTCATATGTGAGCGCAGGCTTGGTCACCGGGCCGATGATGAAGGTCGCCATGGTTGGCATTGAGTCTGTAACCGGCGGCGGTCTTCCCGTCGTGGCGGAGTTTCTGTTCAAGAAAAGGGTATTGCGGTCTGCGTCGCCCGGTCGGAAACGACACTCTGGGGATACGGCAGTCGCTCAGGAGGCAGCTGATGGTTAGCCTCGGGAGTGGATTTAAAAAGCTTCTGATGATCGCTACAGTCGCTGTCTCCGTTACGTCCTGTCAGAGCGCTTTTAAAGACCCGACAGTTTACGCAGGACCATCCTGGATGAAGCCAAATGACGGCTATGTGTCCATGTTCAGTCGGACAAACACTGGTTACCCAACGACAAAAGTCGCCTGGACCCGACCAGATTTCCAACAGGCAACCGATGCGAATGACTGCACGGGCCTCGTATGTCGGGTGAGGGTTTCGGTCGCACCAGTCGCGATGCTGCCCACCCATGCTTATCCTGCCGAGACGATGGCGTGTATTCAGTCGATACTGGACGTCAAAAAGGCGAAACTGGAACTGATACCGCGACCACCGGAAGAGCGCGGCGCGAAAGTTCGTTTTACAATTGGCGGTCTCGCGAGGTACTTGGCTCTTAAAGCCGAAAACAAATACGAAAAACTGGACATCATTATCTCTTATTTCGGCTACGCAGGATCGCAGGGCGATATGCGTGTGCAAGTGGCAATCGACAGGGCGAGGTTCGGACGCTTCGACAGTGGCTATCTTAGCCAGCCCCCGGAAGACCGGCTTAACGCGTTCGACATGCTCGACGAGGAAAAGCTGCAGGATTTCAGCGATGTTCTCGCAGACAAGCTTACCGGTTGCATCGGTGGAGGATTGATCAGACCCTAGTTCGGGGCCCGCGTCCTGATCGTAACGACCTCGCGCGCTGGGTGTCGGCCCGCGGGCAGGGAAGCGACCTAGGGGGCAGGACAAAATCAGTGCGAAATCGTACGCCAACCGAATTCGTCGATAGTTTCCGTAGTTTGACGTCTGTGCCAACTATGAAGCTTTAGGCTAAATGGTACTGAGCGCGTGGTTTTGGGAACGAAACCAATCTCAAGCATCAATTTTCCGGCTAAACGTACGATTTCGCACTGATCTTGTTCTGACCCTTGAGGCTCGTATGCCGCTCGGCGTCCGCTGGAGCTGTAAGCCGCTCGACTTTCCAAGCAAGGTACAATGACCGATCCGCCTGAAGGCCACTAGATCACCACAGGAATGAATGTCGCGTCTAGCGGCTCTTCGATAAGTTTGAACTCGAGATTTGCTGTTTCGAGCCCCCCAGCATCATGAGGGCGGATGATGATCGTCATCTTTGACAATGAAGGGCCGTCATGAGCAAGCCACTGCAACACGGAGTCCGAGCCTCCTTTGACTTCGAAATCAACAGTATCCGCTGTATTCTTCTTCGTAAGATAGTGTTCTACTGAACTCGCGGTTATATCCGCGATGCTCAGCAGATCCAGGTGGCCGAGCCCACGCTCTTTGAATGGTGCCGCTCCGCCAAAGACCGGAAATTTGCATTCGGGGTCGGTATAGAGCCCGACCGCCCTTGCGAAGAGTTCAAGCGCTCGTCGGTGGACATCCTCATTGGCGCAGATTGTGTCATTGTCCGACATCCAAAAGATCTTCTGGCCCGACTCTGCGAGAAGACCTACAAGGAAAGCGACTGCGTGCACCACTCTCAGTAGTTTCTCGGCGCTGCCTGGCTTCCAGTTTCCTAGTCCGTTCTCTTTGAGAATCTCTGACAGCTCGGAGAGCGTCTCTTTTTCATTGCGGCCGAAGACGGTCATCACCCTTTTGTCGATGACCACTGTGAGTAGAAAGCCGTGCAGAAGTAGATTTGCGGTCTTTAGATAATCCGGCAGGGCGCGCCTCATCTGCCCCATGCGGAAGTCCTTAAATGCGATCTCCTTCTCGCCGAGATCAAAGGAGGATCTGATGTCTTTCATTCTTTTCAGAAACGGACCGCAGGTGTTCCAGCCGCATACGAGATACGAATACGTATGATAATCCCCGCTTGATTCCCCGGCGTAATCGGAGAAGACCGCGACAGTTTCGTTCCCGAATGCCGTTAGGTCGGGAAGAACGAGCTTGCCTCTCGCGTGCGATTTCAAGATCATGTCCTGAAGGATGTTCGCAAGTTCGGAGTATTCTGATTTCAGCTCGTCTCGCAAGACCTTTAAATCTGGGTTCTTCCAAGCGAGCTTGTTCGCGAACTCAATCAAGAATCGCACTTGTTCCGGCGTCGGCCCAAAGTGTTTCTGTTCCTTCATGCAAAAACTGCTCCTAGCAACGTGTGCCGGCAATGTGGGAACAACCGATGAAACGGAAGCTCAAAGCAACCGGAGGCGAGCTCGCAAGGGAGGGGTCGCCGCACGTGCCTTGAGACGCCGTCCGGGGTAGTATTCGTGCACACCGTTGCAGGTGGTCGCGATACAACTGTTGATAAACTAAGCTTCGCTGTGAATTCAAGGTAAGCTCGGGCTCCCGCGTCAATGATTCTCGTATTAAATCGAAATATGTTTGCTATGGAAAAAGGAGCGCGTTCCCTTTATGTTCCATAAGGAACGAAAGGGTATTCCGATGGCAAAACCTTACGCGAACGAGCTCGAACGGTTGGAAGAGACTTTCCACTGGGCATCTATTGTTGATATCGACTCATTGAAGAGAGCAGTGAAGACGGCCAGCCTTTCGCCGTTGGCCGCTGTTGGCTCCGGCGGATCCTTGACCGCGGCGCACGCCCTCGCGTGGCTGCATCAATCGTTTGCTGGCAAGCCCGCGGTTGTGAATACCCCTCTCGAGGCGGTCGACACCACCTTGGACGCCAGCGTTGCGCAGTGGCTTCTGACAGCAGGCGGAAGCAATGTCGATATCAACGCTGCGGCAAAGTATCTGATCGAACGGGAGCATCGTCAGGTTGCTGTCATGTGTGGTCGGCCAGGAAGTCCCGTCACCGAACTTTGTGATCGCCACTCATTTGTTGACTTGCTGATGTTCTTTCCGCCGGCTGGCAAGGATGGCTTTCTAGCAACAAATTCATTGCTTGCGTTCACCTCGCTTCTTGCCCGGGCATATCAGGGGATATTCGATCCCCAAGCAGATTGGACGGATGTCTATGATCGCATTGCGCCGATGCTCAATGCGAATACCGAAACCGTCCAGCAATGGAGAACCGACACAAACGGGATGTGGGGGAGACCGACAACGATTGTGCTGTACGGGCCCTCTACCAAAGTCGGTGCGATCGACATTGAATCGAAGTTCACTGAAGCAGCTTTAGGTGTTGCGCAGATCGCGGACTACCGAAATTTTGCCCACGGACGGCATCACTGGCTTGCCAAACGCGGCGAAGAGTCGTCCGTGCTCGCCCTTGTCGGCGACGAGGACAAGGCAATTGCTGACCGGACGCTCGCGCTGATACCGCCTGGCGTGCCGACGGCTCGACTGAGGATTCCTGGTCGTGGGATCACGTCTCAAATTGGGTCGCTCCTCGCTGCGTTGCATCTCACGGGTTGGATAGGGTCCGCCCGCGGGATCGATCCCGGGCAACCTGGTGTGCCGGATTTCGGCAGGAAGCTCTATCACCTGAGCCTTCCTGTCCGGCCGCGCCTAAAGCCGACAAAGAACATGAGCACGAGAGCGATTTCCGCCATAGAGCGCAAGACCGGAGAAAGCGTCTTGCGCCTCGAACGACGCGGAACACTCACTCAATGGCAGGAGGCATATTCCCGATTTGCAGACCGGCTGACGGCAACAGCATTCGGCGGAGTCATTCTGGATTACGATGGGACAGTCGTTGATACGCGACACAGGTTTCAGCCAGCAAGGCCAGAAATTGCGGCGGAATTGGTCCGGGTCGCAGAGAGTGACGCTGTTCTCGCGTTTGCCACCGGTCGTGGTGTTTCCGTCAGGAAAGATCTGCGGAAAGTGCTGCCAGAGCGGCTCTGGTCGCGAATCGTTGTCGGCTATTATAATGGCTCGATGATAGCATCACTCGATGATGATGCCTGGCCGGACGGCACCGATGAAGTCTGTCCCGAGCTTAAGGATCTCGCTGCGGCGCTTGCTGAAAGCGAAGAGCTGGCGGGATCCGCTGATCAGACCAACAGACGTTATCAGATCACGCTTGAGCCACGCCATTATATGGCTGAGAACCGGCTCTGGGACCTTACTCATCAGATCATCTTGAGGACGGGATGTACGGACGCGGTCGTCACAAGGTCCAGTCATTCCGTCGACATCGTCGCGACGGGCGTCACGAAGACAAATGTTGTACGGCACGTTCTTGATATGGCGTCAGACCGCGCTGTACTTGCGATCGGCGATCGTGGCCGCTGGCCAGGTAATGATTACGAGTTGCTGAACAATTTTCCAGGCCTGAGTGTCGACGAGGTGAGTGTCGATCCCGATACGTGCTGGAACTTCGCAGAGGCAGGACAACGGGGGATCGCAGTAACGCAGATGTATCTCGAGGCTCTAGAATCAAAGGGGGAAGGGCTTCGGTTTCGGAGAGGGGCTTTTGAATGAACGAGGACCTGGGGCTGAGGGTGCTCAGTGAAATCATGCAATGGAATGATGACGAGGCCAGGACAGAGTTCCGGTGGCTGCGTCTCATGGCCCGGTTGAAGTATGACGGCTACCGGGATTTCCAGGCGGGGATGCGGTTTATCGAAAGCCTTGCCACCTGGTTGCAGCAATTCGGGACCGCGGAGCAACGCAGGACAGCATACGATTTTGTTCGGAAGGCACTCGTGTATATCGGGCCGAACGAAATGCAAAGGCTCGTGGAGCAGCTCTATCCAAAGGTTGTTCGCGACCGGCTCGTGCGCATGGTCGCCAAGGAGCGGGGGATTCCGCCCTATAGGGTCTATGCGGACGAGGATGCTCGCCGTGCGGTCGAACGTTTGCGACGGCAGACGCTTTTCATGGGATTGAGTGATGGAGCCCGGATAGACGGATTACGTCACAGCAATGTCGGTCTCCTCAACAATGAGCAGCTGGTCGTTTCAACGCAGCTCGATACCGAAAAGTGGCAGGACCTTGTTGGCCAGCTGGAGGATGCCCTTGAGGACAAGCAGGCCAAATTCAGGCTCATTTACCTCATCGATGATTTCATGGGAACCGGCACGTCGTTCCTTCGCTACAACGAACAGAAAGCAAAGTGGTCCGGCAAACTGACCAAGTTCAAGGAATCGATTGGGCTTGCGCGGCAAGGACTTGGCGGCAAACAAATCTTTGCCGACGACTGGGAGCTTTGCATTCATCACTATATTGGTTCGCATGCAGCGTCTACGATCATGGTAGAACGTGAAGCGGAAGCGCGGTCATCCCTCAGATCAGAAGGTTGGGCGTCAGCCGTTCACTTTTCTTTCGGGACGGTGTTGCCGGCCAAGCTTCCGATCGATGCTCCAGGAAATGACTTCGGCGACTTCATAAAGCTCACGAACATCTTCTACGATCCGATTATCCGCACGAAGCATACGGATGTTGGCGGAAAAGCGCATCTTGGTCTCGGCTATGGCGGATGTGCGCTGCCTCTGATCTTGGATCACAACACGCCCAACAATTCCGTCGCCTTATTGTGGGCCGAGACCGAAGGTGGGGAGCGAGAGGGTGGTCTGATCGCACCTGCTATGAGTCCACTTTTTCGCCGCCGTCAGAGACATGTATAGGTGAGACTTGGTTAATCCCTTCGAAAAGCGCGCCACAGAATATCTGCAGCAGGACGAGGCATTCCTTGCAGTCGTAACGCCGGAACCGCTTGCGACCTTTTTCGAAAAGCCTGCAAAGTCTGGTAAGCTTTACGACCGCCTTGCAATGGTGATCGGCACGCCAGGGAGTGGCAAAACAACGCTTGCCCGCCTGTTCAAGTATTCGACGTTAAGGGTTTTGCTACGAAACCGCGGATTCGAGACTTACAAGAATCTCATCGACGCTCTGACGGCCTGTGCCGCTATCAAGGAGAGCCGTCCGGCGCTCATTGGATGTCGGATATCGCTCGAGAGTGAGTATCGTGAATTCTGGGAATTTCCTTACCCCGATGCCTTGAAGGCATCTTTGACGGTCGCGCTTTTGCAGGCTCGGGCTGTACTCGGATGGCTGAGGGATGCCGAGGCGGCCGGGATTGCGCTCGAGGATATCGAGATTATCCCGAGACCCGATGCAGACGCCGCGCTTGAGGCCATCGGTGGAACGATGGGGATCGATTTACAGCGGAGAGCTCGGGAGATGGAATCCGCCATTTACGAGATTTCGGCTGCGCTCGTCCCGCCCGAGATCGACGAAGTCGAGCAAAACATGGCGGCGACGGCCTACCGTCCACTAGATGTCATCGATGGCTTCAGACTGAAGGACGGAGGGGAGGTCGTCCAAACAATACCGCTCGTGATCTTCGACGATGCCCATTACCTCCATCCCAACCAACTCTTGGCTCTGCAGCGCTGGTTGGCGAGACGTGAGCTGCGTGTGGCCCGTTGGATATTGACCCGGCTTGACGCACTCAATCCATCTGATGTTCTAATCGAAGGGCAAAACGTCTTTGAGGAAGACGAGCCTGGCTTGAAGCGCGCGCGGGAAATTACGGCCATCTGGATGCAAAGCAGCGAGGGCCGCGCCAATCAGCGCCGCGCGTTCCGCAAGATGGCAAAGGACATGGCGGGCCGGTATTTAAGTCAGATGGAGGTTTTTAATCGACGCAGCCTCAATTCACTCGGTGATTTGCTTTCAACCCACGTAGACAGTCTGTCCCCCTCAAAGGCCGAGAAGCTCGAAAGTAAGGTCAACGCGATCCAGCGCCGGTATAAGATAACGGCCGACAGGCGAGCGGGCCTTGAACGCGAAGTCATCGACTACCTGGAAAAGTCGGGAGAGCTGTCGGACGACCTGAAGCTCGCGATGCTTGCGATATTGCTGGAACGCTACGTCAACCGCACACCGCAGCGCGGCCTGTTCGAAAACGAAGAGGGTGGAGATACCGAACCCTCTCGGCCTCTCTCAGCAGGCCCCGATATTGCTGATGGCGCGAAAATACATCTGCTTCATCAGTTTGATCGACCCTACTTCTTTGGTATCGATACTCTCTGTGATGCGAGTTCGGAGAACGCCGAGCAATTCCTTCATCTGGCGGCGCGGCTCGTGGCCCAGTCGGAAACCCAGCTCATAAGATCGAAATCGCCGACACTGACGAGCCAGGTTCAGCATAACTTGCTCCAGAAGCGCGCCGAGGAAATGATCCGGGATTGGGACTTTCCCCTGCACCACTCTGTGCGACGGCTGTCCAAAGGTATTGCCGACCAATGCATCGTCAAGAGCCTGGAAGGCAATGCGTCACTCAAGGGTGGAGCAAACGCGTTTGGAATTTTGCAGGAGGAGTTCGACCTCATTCCGAAATTGCAGCCTGATCTGGCTAAAGTGCTTCAGTTCGGCGTTGCTTATAATGCGTTTGTCCTGGTGCCGAACCACAATGCTAAAAATAAGGTCTGGTGCCTGGTGGAACTCTCCGGCCTCCTGCTCATCAAGAATGGCCTGACGCTGAAGAGGGGAGGCTTTCTTGAGCGACGGGTAGAGGATTTGGTACGTCTGGCAGGCGAGGTGTAATGAATGGCACGCAATTGGCGTTGGGATCCGTGCGTGTCGCACGATGGTGGAGAAGCGGAAGCATTCGTCGCCGATTATTTTGCGTTGAATAAACGAAAGACCTTGTTGATCGCGGGTGCCGGGTTCGATCCCCGCGCAACTCAAGTGGCTGACCAGCTTATTGCGGCGGGTGCCGATGTCAGGGGCTTATTCGTGCGAGAGCAACGTCCGAATCCTGTCCCGGAGCTGACGCGGCGCGCTGAGGCGAACATGGAGAGGCTGCAAGCCGGCGTGCCTGTCAGTGAAATAGTCGCGATCGATATTTTCGGTCCCGACGGCGCCGTCATCGGGGGCAGGAACGTGGCCATGGCAGCGTCGCGCCAGGACATTGTCGACATCACGGATGTGATCGTCGATATCAGTGCCCTCTCCGTTGGGACCGCTTTCCCCCTGATCCGGTTTTTTGTAGAGCGGATTGATCGAGGCAAGGGCCCGCCCAACCTACACCTTTTTGTGGCGCACGATCCTAATCTGGACTCTCAGATTTCCTCAGTTGCGAGCGATGCACCCGGATACGTCCACGGCTTCAAAGGGGGTCTGACGCTGGATGCCGCTTCTAAGGCAGCAAAGCTTTGGCTTCCTCAGCTCGCGAAAGGCCGCCAGCAGGCTCTTTCTCGAGTACATGATTTCGTTGCACCCCATGACACCTGCCCAATCCTCCCTTTTCCCGCACGCGATCCCCGCCTTGGTGACCATCTGGCTGAAGAATACATCGTCGAATTCGATAGCGCCTGGAAAGTGGATGCGCGCGACGTGGTCTACGCTGACGAACAGGATCCTTTGCATTTGTATCGGACTATCCTCGGGCTTGACGATCTTCGCAAGCCGGTATTTAGAGGCGCCGGCGGGTCCATTCTTATTCTCTCGCCGCTGGGTACGAAGGTAATGTCTCTTGGAGCCTTGATGGCCGCACTGGAAAGGGATTTACCGGTCGCTTACCTCGAATCGATAGGATATAATTTCATACCGTCGGTGGACCTCGCATCATCGGCGCCGCATCTCATTCACGTCTGGCTTGAGGGTGACGTCTACCCGCAGCCCCGGCCCAGACTGAAGAAAGGACTGATCCAATGACGCGTTCCATTGCTAGGCCAACGATTTTTGGAACGGGATTGGTTGCGCTTGATCTGGTTATCGGTATGGACAACGAGGCACCGGTGCATTCGTGGACCGGTGGGACATGCGGAAACGTTCTGTCCATCATGGCATATCTCGGTTGGGATGCTTACCCGATTGCCCGAATGAACGGGGATCCTGCCTCTGAACGGGTGCGCATCGACATGGGACGATGGGGCGTAAAGCTCGACTTTACGGATTGTGCGCCCACAGGCCATACGCCGATCATTATCCAGCAGATCCGGAGAGCACGCGACGGATCTCCGACCCACCGCTTCCTGTGGACGTGCCCGCACTGCGGTCAACGTTTGCCGAGCTATCGGCCGGTGACACAACACTCCATCGAACGTATCACCCCTGCTCTTCAAGGAGCGTCGGTCTTTTTTCTCGATCGCGTTTCCCGTGCGGCACTTACGCTTGCTGCCGAGGCAAGCAGAGCAGGCGCTGTCGTCGTTTTCGAGCCATCGGGAAAATCTGAAGAAAAGCTCTTCGAAGAAGCGTTACAAATTGCCCATGTGGTGAAGTATTCCGATCAAAGGTTGGCGGAGACCCCTGCAGCGAAGGGCGGCGCGCGGGCGACATTGCTGGAAATTCAGACGCTCGGTTCACATGGGCTCCGCTACAGACACAGCTTGACGGGTGAGCTTTCGGACTGGCATACCCTGCCAGCACTGCCGGCACCTGCGTTGGTAGATACCTGCGGCTCGGGCGATTGGTGTACCGCAGGATTGCTGGCGCGCGCCGCCTCTCGCGGCCTTGAAGGGCTTCGCGGCTGTGGAGAGAACGAACTCGTCGGTGCCCTGCGATTTGGACAGGCGTTAGCTGCATGGAATTGCGGATTTGAAGGCGCACGAGGCGGCATGTACGCTCTGGAAAAATTCGAGTTTGATCGCCAAATCGATGCGATCGCGAGTGGAAAGCCCGTCTTGCGCGTTATCGAACGTCCCCAAGATCCGGAGGCATCGGTCGCATGTCCAGCATGCCCTCCGATCGCTTCCTAGGTGCAATAACCCGGAGTGAGAGCAGCTGGTGTTTGCGTTCCGCAAAGAATAGGTCTCCGCGGGTTTTTGCCGATCGGCGCAGGCATACGTACTGATCAGAGTGGGCGTGTACATCGCACCTCGCTCTTCGACTACTACAGACCCTTGCTGGCTCAACTAGAGGTGGAATGGGCAGTCCTACGCTTCGCTTCAAGAACTTGTTGCAGTGTGGGCGCGGGCTTGTCGGCGTCGGTGACCCAGGTTTGGGACCACAAAATCGAGGTTTCGTAGACCGAACTACACTGCCACTCGCCATCCGCTTTGAACCAATGTTGCGCTTCTGGAAGCAGTTCAAACCGGACGGGATAGCGGGCATACGGATTGTGAAAGATCT
This sequence comes from Rhizobium sp. J15, assembly GCF_002531825.1. Classification (GTDB taxonomy): domain Bacteria; phylum Pseudomonadota; class Alphaproteobacteria; order Rhizobiales; family Rhizobiaceae; genus Rhizobium. The sequence continues at coordinate 141,281 of NZ_NWSX01000014.1, forward strand.
CGATTTCGGCGGTCCAGGGTTCGTAGCGGTGCGGCCAAAGGTTGCGATATGCGTTACTGGTTATATCCATGCAGAAGGGAATGCCCTCCAGAGCGCCCGGGGCTCGATCAAAAAACTCTCCCAACCTGGTATAGCGATAGTCGGGTGGCGCACCCGCTGCCGAGATAGGGACCCTATTGAGTTTGGAGATCGAGCAAGCGTTAGAAAAAATGACAGCCGAAAGCTCCGCGTGGCGGTCATTTGCGAACAGACCAGCCGGAAATTGCGTTGGGCCAAGAAGCGTTCCAGCTGGCATCGGCACGGCTTGCAGGCTGCCCTCGATCTCGGCCACAGTCGCGCCAGATCCCTGGAGGTAGCCGATTAAGCCTTCACGGCTCCACATCATCGATCCGGACGCGTGGAAATCGGCGACCGCCAGGATGAAGGGTTTTCCTATGACGTGGGGGAGCTGATCGTACCGTCTCGCGAGCTTGTTGCCGATCGTCTTTGCGAAGCGCAGTGCGGCGCTGCCAAAAAATATCTCCTCCCTGTCCGTCGGTATCTCCGCGAAGGGCGCATTGACGTGATTGTAGGGCACTGGCGCATTTGCTGTGACTGCCTCAATCCACGCTTCTCCGCCAATGCCGCTCTCGATGCGAAAATCGGGTGACTCGAAGCGCTGCTCAACCAGCAACCCCTGTTCTCGAAGCGAGGCGAGGAGCTGAGCCTCCCAAATGCGCGTGTGAAAATTGGTGGTCTGGCAGTCGCTGACCCAATTGCGGTCGGGTCTTGGCAGGGCGAGATAGAGTTGGTTCAGGGCCCATGCGGCTGGCCGACGCGCGGCAGTTGCCAGCAGTCGAAACGAGTCACTCGGTTCACGATCCTTGAGGTCAAAAAGCGGCGGGTGTGCGACGACACCGGATGGCACAGGTTCCGGCGGGATGCCCTCCGCCAAGGAGGGCTCGAGAGCTTCGACTGCCGCATCAATCTGTGTTTAAGCGTGGAATGTTGACCCCTCTGGCG
>NZ_NWSX01000015.1 GCF_002531825.1 Rhizobium sp. J15
TCGCAGACTTCATGGGATCGCCCGCGATGAACTTGCTTTCAGGCACGGTCGAGAAAGATTCCAATGGTCTCGCCGTATCGCTGACCCGAGCCGGCGGCGATGCCATCAGGCTGCCTGTGGCGCCGGGGAGGGATGCGCTTGCCTCCCATGCCGGCAAGCAGATCGTCTTCGGCATCCGGCCGGAAGCGCTGACCGATCCGGAGGGCGCCGATCGGAACGCCCGGACCCTCGCGGAAAGCGATTGCCTGATCGAAGTGGTGGAACCTGCCGGTTCCGACACCTTCGCGGTGACGAAGCTCGGTGGCAAGGAGGTCGTGGCGCGTCTGCGGGCTGACGCGCGCATCAGCGCCGGCCAGACGGCGCGGCTCGCTTTCAATCTCGACAAGGCCGTGTTCTTCGATCCTGAGACACAGGCCCGGATCGCGTGACGATCGGTACGAACATGAGCAGTGCACCAGACATCGTCATCATCGGCTCGGGCGTCGGCGGCTCCACGGTCGCCGCTGGCCTTGCCGCCACCGGCGCCCGGATATTGATCCTCGAAGCCGGCGACCACATCGCTGACCTTCCCGTCAATCGCGACCAGCGCGCCATCTTTCAGCGTGGCCATTTCCGGCCGAGGGAGACCTGGTACGAAGCTGACGGCAAGGGCTTCAACCCCGGCAACTACTACAATGTCGGCGGCAATTCGAAGTTCTACGGCGCTGTCCTGTCGCGCTACCGCAAAGAGGATTTCGACGTCATCGAGCACCGGGAAGGCGTCTCGCCGGCCTGGCCCTTTCCCTATGAAGAATTGGAGCCCTGGTACTCGAAGGCCGAACGCCTCTACCATGTCCGCGGCAGCCTCGGCGAAGACCTGACCGAGCCGCATCACTCGGCTCCTTACGAATACCCGCCTGTTCCGGATGAGGCGCCGATCGCCTATGTCAGAGCCCGCCTCAAGGCGAAAGGCCTGCATCCTTCTTCCCTGCCGCTCGGACTGGATCTCGACGCCTGGCTTTCGAAGGCGCGGACACCATGGGACGCGCATCCGAATTCCCGGGATGGGAAGATGGATGCCGAGACCGCAGCACTGGCGGCGGCGCTGGAGCACGAAAACGTGCGGCTCGAAACCAATGCGCGCGTGACGAAGCTCGAGACGGGAGGGGCGAGCCGGATCGACCGCGTGACCTACGTCAGGAACGGCCAGACGCTAACCGTCTCACCTGACATCGTGATCCTCTCGGCCGGCGCGGTCCAGTCGTCCGTGCTTCTCCTGCGCTCGAAAAACGACCGCTTTCCGAGGGGGCTGGCGAACTCCTCCGATCAGGTAGGCCGCAACTTCATGAACCACAATGCATCCGCAGTCATCGCGGTCTCGCCGAAGTTCAGGAACACCGCCGTCTACCAGAAGACCTTTGCCTTCAACGACTTCTATCTCTCCGACGGGGAGGGAGGGCCGCCGCTCGGCAATGTGCAGCTCCTGGGCCGCATCTCCGAAAAGGTTCTCAAGGGATCTCTGCCGCAAGCGCCGGAATGGTTTTTACGCTTCATCACGAACCATGCCATCGACTTCTATGCGATGAGCGAGGACGTGCCCAATCCCGAAAGCCGCGTCATGGTGGACGGAGACCGGATCGTCCTGCAGTGGCAGAGGACCAACTGGGACGCCCATCTCGCCCTTGTTGCCAAGCTGAAGGCGATCCTGAAATCGATCGGATTTCCGATCGTGCTGTCGAGGCCCTTCGACAAGCGCACGCCTTCCCATCAATGCGGAACGATCCGCATCGGCAACGATCCGGCGACCGCGCCGCTCGATCCCTACTGCCGTTCCTACGACCACGAGAACCTCTTCGTCGTCGACGCGGGGTTCCTGCCGACGTCGGCCGCGGTCAATCCTGCGCTCACCGTTGCCAGCCAGGCGCTGAGAGTGGCCGACCATATTGCATCGAAAGACTTGCAGGCGCGAGCCGATCCACTGGCGCGTGCCGGCCTCAAATAGGACAGTAAAATGGCATTCGACTACATCATCACGGGCGCCGGTCCTGCGGGATGCGTGCTTGCGAACCGTCTGAGCGAAGACCCTGATATCAGCGTTCTCCTGCTCGAAGCGGGCGGCGGCGATTGGAACCCCCTTTTTCACATGCCGGCCGGCTTCGCCAAGATGACCAAGGGCGTGGCCAGCTGGGGATGGGAAACCGTTCCCCAGAAGCATATGAAGGGCAGGGTGCTTCGCTATACGCAGGCGAAGGTCATCGGCGGCGGCTCGTCGATCAACGCGCAGCTCTATACCCGCGGAAACGCGGCGGATTACGATCTTTGGGCCCGCGAAGACGGCTGCGAGGGCTGGGATTACCGTTCGATCCTGCCCTATTTCAAACGCGCCGAAGACAACCAGCGTTTCGCCGACGACTACCATGCCTATGGCGGCCCTCTCGGCGTCTCCATGCCTGCCGCGCCGCTGCCGATCTGCGACGCCTATATTCGCGCGGGGCAGGAACTCGGCATTCCCTATAATCACGACTTCAACGGTCGACAGCAGGCCGGCGTCGGATTTTACCAGCTGACGCAGCGCAACCGCCGCCGCTCGTCGGCATCGCTCGCCTATCTCTCGCCGATCAAGGACCGGAAGAACTTGACGGTGCGCACGGGCGCGCGGGTCGCGCGGATCATCGTGGAGGGAAACCGTGCGAGTGGCGTCGAGATCGTAACGTCAAGCGGCTCGGAGATGGTGCGCGCCGAACGCGAGGTCCTGGTCTCCTCGGGCGCGATCGGATCGCCGAAGCTTCTCCTGCAATCCGGCATAGGGCCGGCCGATCATCTGACGTCGGCGGGAGTCAAGGTGCTGCACGATCTGCCTGGTGTCGGCGGCAACCTGCAGGATCACCTGGATCTTTTCGTCATTGCCGAATGCACCGGCGACCACACCTATGACGGCGTCGCAAAGCTTCACCGCACGCTTTGGGCCGGGATTCAATATGTCCTGTTCCGCACCGGTCCGGTCGCCTCGTCGCTCTTCGAGACCGGCGGCTTCTGGTACGCCGATCCGGATGCACGGTCTCCCGACATCCAGTTCCATCTCGGTCTCGGCTCCGGCATCGAAGCGGGCGTCGAGCGGCTGAAGAATGCCGGCGTGACGCTCAACTCCGCCTATCTGCATCCGCGCTCGCGCGGCACGGTGCGCCTGTCGTCGCCCGATCCGAGCGCTGCTCCATTGATCGATCCGAATTACTGGTCCGATCCCCACGACGTGAAGATGTCCCTGGAAGGGCTCAAGGTTGCGCGCGAGATCATGCAGCAGGCGGCCTTGAAACCCTTTGTCCTGGCCGAAAGGCTTCCCGGGCCGAAGGTCATCACCGACGAGCAGCTTTTTGATTACGGCTGCGCCAACGCCAAGACCGACCACCATCCGGTCGGCACCTGCAAGATGGGAACAGGGCCGGACGCGGTCGTCGGGCTCGATCTCAGGGTCCATGGCCTGGAAGGTCTCAGGGTCTGCGACTCCTCGGTCATGCCCCGCGTGCCCTCATGCAACACCAATGCGCCGACGATCATGGTCGGCGAAAAGGGTTCCGATCTCATTCGGGGCCTGCCGCCGCTGCCGTCCGCCATCTTCGCCTACGAACGCAACGATACGAGGCCGCGCGCCCGTGCCGAAATCCAGTAAACCCTTTCGAGAGGAGGTATGACAATGTCTGAAGTGAGGGTTGCAGTGCTTGGCGCCTCGGGCTGGATGGGCAAGGTCCACACCATGGCCTACCAGACCTTTCCACATTTCTTCGGCGTGTCGGATGGAACGGCGCGGATCGTGACGCTTGTCGATGGCAATCCGAGCGTCGCCGAGGATCTTGCCAACAGGGCGCCGGGCGCAAGGATTCTGCAGGATTGGCGTCCGGCCGTCGCCGATCCCGAAGTCGACCTGATCGACATATGCCTGCCGGACCACCTTCACTATCCGGTGGCCAAGGCGGCCTTGCTGGCCGGCAAGCATGTCTATTGCGAGAAGCCCTTGGCAAATACCGCCGACGAGGCGCGGGAGCTTGCGGATATTGCAAGAGAGAAGGGTGTCATCACGCGTGTGGGACATGCCTTTCCTCGCAACCCCGTTCATGATCTGGCGAAAGACATCATTGATTCAGGCGAAATCGGCGAGATCAAGCTGTTTCGCGGCTGCCAGCACGTCGACATGTATGGTGATCCCATGGCACCCTTCATGTGGCGTGCCGATGGAAAGCTTGCGCCGACGGGGATCGTTGGTGATACCGGCTCGCATATCTTCAGCTTCATGGATTTCCTGGTCGGCCGCGTCAGCTCCCTGATTGCCGACAATCTGATCGTCACCCCGCAGAGACCCGTTGTCGAAGGACTTGCCTATGGCGAGCAGGTGAAGCTTACGGGAAGCGAATCCTGGGCCGATATCACCAACCCTGACGCAACGAACCTGCTGTGCCGGTTCGAAAACGGCGCCGGCGGCATCGTCGATTTCAGCCGCGTCGCGACAGGCCGCAAGTTCATGCAGACCTATGAAGTTTACGGTACGAAAGGCAGCATCGCCTATACCTATGACGAGATAAACCGGCTGCGCTTCTATTCGAATGACGATCGGACGGGACGGCGTGGTTTCCGTGAGATCGACGTCGGTCCTGAGAATCCGACGTTCCGCGCTTTCCTTCCTCTGCCGAATTTCGGCATCGGCTATAACGAAAGCAAGATCATCGAGATCGCCGAAGTCATCCGCTCGATCGTCGCCATGAAACCGATGTGGCCGACATTCGAGACGGGCCATCACATCTGCCAGATCGTCGACGCCTGCATGGAATCCTCCCGGCAGAGGCGCTGGGTCGATATTCCGCTCAACTGATCGAGACGAGCCGATGACCATAGACGTTCCGCAGGAAATTCTTGATGCGCTGACCGACGTCGACATGCCGCGGCTTCCCCCCGAGGCTGCGCCTTCGGAGGTAAGCCGGCTCGCCGGCATCGAGGTGCCGGTCTATCGAGCCGGCTGCGTCGTCGTCGGATCGGGCGCGGCGGGCCTGCGCGCGGCAGTGGAAATGAAGCGGCGAGGCGATGATGTCGTCATCGTCAGTCAGAGCGCATGGGGCGGAACCTCCGCCTGTTCGGGATCGGACAAGCAGACCCTCCACACCGCAAACACGGCCGATCAGGGCGACAATTACAAGGCGATGGCCCGCGCCATCCGCAGCGGCGGCGCCATGGACGAGGATACGGCCTATGTCGAGGCGGTGGGCTCGTCCCGCATGATGGCATCGCTGCAATTCCTGGGGCTGCCGCTGCCGCAGGATCCGCTTGGCGGCACGCTGAGATATCAGACCGATCACGACGAGGTCGGCCGCGCCACCAGCTGCGGGCCGCGCACCTCGCGGTTGATGGTCAAGGTGCTGGCCGAGGAAGCGATCCGGCTCGGCGTGCCGTTCTACAATCAGACCACAGCAGTCAAGATCCTCACCGAGGGCGCTGGAGCGGGCTGTCATGTCGTTGGCATGCTCGCCATGCGCGCCGGCGACCGTACCGAGGAAAACCCGCTGGGCATCGCGCTCTTCGTCAGTGATGTGATCGTGCTTGCGGCCGGCGGGCCGGGTGAACTCTATCGTGACAGCGTCTATCCAAACGGCTGTTTCGGCTCGCTGGGGCTCGCCCTGGAGGCGGGCGTCGAGCTCGTGAACCTGACCGAAAGCCAGTTCGGCATCGGAACCCGGAGGGAAGGGTTCCCATGGAATCTCTCCGGCACCTATGTCCAGGCGATGCCGCATATCTATTCGGTCGATGCCGAAGGCGGAGAACACCATTTTCTGGCCGAATACTATCGCAGCACGCAGGAACTGGCGTCGAACGTCTTCCGCAAAGGCTACCAATGGCCTTTTCACGCGACGCGCATGCTCGATTTCGGTTCGAGCCTGGTCGACCTCGCCATTTACCGCGAGAGCGCCGCAGGCCGGCGTGTCTTCATGGACTTCAACCGGAATCCGCTGGCGGTGCCGGGCGACCTGCCGTTCAGCCTGGAAAGACTGGACGAGGATGTCCGAGCCTATCTCGGCAATGCCGGCGCGGACCAGGCCATGCCGATCGACCGGCTGAAGCACATGAACCCGCTCTCGATCGAACTTTATCGCCGTTACAAGATCGATATTGCCGAGGAGCCGCTGGAATTTGCGGTCAACAACCAGCACATGAACGGCGGCATCATGGTCGATACCTGGGGCCGCAGCAATGTCAGGGGCTGTTACGCGATCGGGGAAGCGGCAGGCACGCATGGCGTGACGAGGCCCGGTGGGGCGGCGCTGAATGCCGGGCAGGTGTTCGGCACGCGGGCGGCCGAGCACATCAGCGCGAGCGGCAGGGCGAAGCGGGTCGCTGCGGAGGATATCACCGCGATCGCGCAGGCAGGCATCGGCAGCCTTCTAGCCGCTCTTCGCGCCGAGAGCCCGCTGACCGCCAAATCGCTCCGCACGGAAATCCAGGCGCGCATGAGCGAGAAAGCCGGCATCCTCTGCGATCAGGAAAGCGTCGGCGGCGCCTTGATCGATGCGCGCAAGCTGAATGCTGAAATCCGCGAGAAAGGCGTCGCCTACAGCCGCGGAGCGGAAGCGGTTCGAGGGGTGCAATGGCGGCAGATGGCGCTGGCATCGGAAGCTGTTCTCAGCGCGCTCGACTTCTTCATCCGCAATGGCGGCGGCAGCCGCGGCGCGCGGGCGATATGCGACGGGCAGGGCGAATCCCTCCCGCTGGCACGCTCTGGTCCGCTGCAGGACTACCGCTTCCGGAAGGAACGCCCGGCGCATCGGGAGGAGCAGATCGTCGTTCGGCTGGATGGGGATCAGATCAGGCTTTCAACCCGTGCCAACCGCACCTTCGATGAAAAAGCCAGATCCTTCTTCGAGCGGGACTGGCCGGCCTGGCTGACAGGCCGCATCTATGATCTTGCAAGGGATGAATGAGGTCTGCCGATCAATCGGGATTGGAAACCGGCGGCGGAACCCGGATGCGTTCGGTGTCGTCGGAACCTTCGGCGACGGCTTCCTCGCTTTTACGCACACGCCTCGGCGGATCTTTCCCCTCAACCGGCTTCGGCGACCGCTGGTCGTCGGCCTGGATCTCGTCGGTGTTCAGGTAATTCTTGCTCTCAGCCATGGCAGTCACTTCCGATTGGAGAATTGCGGGGCAGGGATGCGGTCCTTCTGATCGGCACGGCCGGTGCGAGGATCGGTCTCGGTGGGACCGTCGCCCGCCTGGCGGCTGCTGCCCATATTGATCGGCGGCTTGCGTCGGTCATCGATATTGGTTTCAGGCAGCTCGTCGTCCTGGGTGTCCTCATTCAGTGACTTCGGCGGGAGCTTCGCGGAATCTGGGGTGGAATTGATTGGCATCGTGCAATCTCCTTTCATGCGTAACTCCAGCCGCCATCGTGGGTTCCCTGTCTCCCTTGTTGTCGGCGGCAGCGCAGCTCACATGCCTTCAGCTCCGGAAACGTCGAGCTCGATCATGACGGGCGCGTGATCGCTCGTATGGTCCCAACCCCGCGGTTTTCTCCGGACGCTTGCCGACCGGAGCCAGGGTGCGACTGTCGGGCTGAGCAGGAAGTGGTCGATCCGGAGCCCGGCGTCGCGCTCGAAGCTGTTGCGCCAATATTTCCAGAACGTGTAGATGCGCTCGCCCGGATGCAGGTGCCTGACGGCGTCGGTCCAGCCCTGGGCAACGAGATGAGCATAGGCCTTGCGGACTTCCGGCCTGAAAAGGGCATCGTCGAGCCAGCGCTCCGGCTTGTAGACGTCGATCTCCGTCGGCATGACGTTGAAGTCGCCGGCGAGGATCGCGGGCACGCCCAGATCGAGGAGTTCGGCGGCATAGAGGTCGAGGCGGCGGAACCAGCGGAGCTTGTAGTCGAATTTCGCGCTCGGGAACGGGTTGCCGTTGGGAAGATACAGGCAGCCGATCACGACGCCGTCGATGACGGCTTCGATATAGCGGCTGTGGGTGTCGTCGGGATCTCCGGGAAGCCCGCGCCGTGTCAGGATCGGTGCCTGGCCTCTCGAAAGGATGGCGACGCCGTTCCAGGATCGCTGTCCGTGCCAGACGGCGCCGTAGCCGGCCCGCTCGATCTCCTTTCGCGGAAATCTTGCGTCATCGGTCTTCAATTCCTGGAGGCAGACGACGTCGGGCGTATCCTCCTTGAGCCAGCGCAGCAGGATGTTCAGGCGGCCATTGATCCCGTTGACATTGTATGTCGCGATTTTCATGAGGCTCCCGAAAGTCGAGGCGTTGCCCTAGAAACGCTCCTGAGTTTCTTCCTCCGGAAGCCCGCGCCCGCAATCGGCCCAATCCAGGCGGCTTTCCACGCCGTAGTGTCCGGCCGGCCGGATCTTCTCCGGCGTGTCGAGAGAACCGACCGTCACCCGGATCAGTTCGTCGCCATCATACTGGAGATAGAGCGGCGTTCCGCAATTGCCGCAGAAACCGCGGGTGGCGATCGGCGACGATCGATAGGAGGCCGGTATGCCGTGCGTCCAGACAAGATCAGCGATTCTGGCCTGGACGAGCACCGCGAAAGGACCGCCGGTCGCCTTCTTGCACATGTCGCAATGGCAGTATCCCGAGTGCGGCGGCTCGCCTGCGAATTCGTATCGGCAGGCGCCGCACAGACAGCCGCCGGTCCATTGCATCGCCATGGCCGAGATTACCGTGTCGCGCCGAAGACGAAGGCGACGCCGGCGACGATCGCGACCGCCGTCAGCGGCTGCTCGCGGATCCTGTCTTCGATGTCGCGCACGACGCTGCGCGCTTCAGCCTTTGCCACGCGGGCAGTCCCCGAAGCCAGCTCCGAAGCCGACTCGGCTATCCGCCCCGCCTCCTTCCGAAGCGCGCGCATTTCCCGATGGTCTGCGTTGAAGCCATGGGAGGAGCCATCGGTCTCGCCGGTGGAGCGCAGGGCTTGATCCACGAGCGGGAATTCCTCGTCGAGTTTTGTGGGGTCCGGCTCGCGCGCCACGCGGTCAACGGCCTCGGTATCCGTGCGGCCGGCGGGTATGGACGTGTGGGTGGCCGACACCGGGTCGGACGCCGGAAAAGTGGCCTCGATTCCTCTGTCGAGCTCGCCTTTTCGGGCTCGGCTCCGCTGCTCCGCCTGTTCCTTGCGCAGGGATTGGACTGCCGGAGATTCGTTGGGATTTGCCATCGGGGATTCCTCCATTGTTCTTCGACAATGAAAGCGACGACGAGGAAAGAAGTTCCGGAAGAATGCATTCTCGCCTTCGACGACAACTATTATCGGAGGGAGAAGGCGAAGTGCGCGCACGCTGCCATCGTCGCCGGCATAACGGCGATTTTCCCGGCTTAGGGGCTCTCCATCAGGCAAACCGGACCAAAGTCTTGCAAGATTTGGCACTTAGGTCCGGTTGCATTCGATGCTGAAACAGCGAAAATATAGTGGGTTTCAATAGGACCGAAGTACGCATGAGTGAGGCTGTGTGGTGAGTATCTCGAAACGCGATTTTCTGAGATTGAGCGGCGGCGCTGCCGTCGCCCTCGTAGCTGCCGCATCTCCAGCGACATTGAAGTTCAGTGGCTCTCTTCCTGTCGTAGCAATGAAACGCGCCGAGGCCAAAGACGGCAATGGCGGCGGTAACGGCAACGGTGGTGGTGGCGGCAACGGCGGAGGAAACGGCGGCGGTGGCGGCAACAGCGGGGGGAATGGAAACGGGGGAGGGAGCGGAGGCGGCAGTTCCGGCAGCGGCAGCAGCGGAAACTCCGGATCTTCGTCCTCTTCGAAAGGATCGTCAGCAGCCTCGGGAGCGAAAGCAACCGAGGATTCCGATGGCTCGATCGATGTCCGTCATGCGAACGGTATCACCGAAACCCTCCAGAGCGGCCGCTACACCATGAAGGACTCGAAGGGCAGGACGATCATCAGCCGGCAGGCGACCGCCAATGACGCCCGGCGACTCAGCCGCTTCCTGCGCTAAAGAAATTCCCGCTTAAGCTAGAGCATGTCGCGCAAAACTGTGCAGCGGTTTTCCCGGGCAAAGCGCGAAGCGCTTTTGCCGCAACGACATGCGTAAAAACAAAGAGCTAAAGCGCAAGGAGCGAATGTGAAAGATCGCGACGCGCTTTAGCGCCGTTCGCGCCATTGCAGCGCCGCCTCGGTCCTGTTGGTGGCGCCGAGCTTGCTCAGAATTTGCGTCATATGGTGTTTCACCGTCTTTTCCTGCAGGCTGAGACGCAAGCCGATATGCTTGTTCGACAGGCCTTGCGCGACAAGATCCATCACTTCGCGCTCTCTGGGTGTGAGGCTGTTTTTATCGGAGGCTCCGCCCTGCAGGGAATTTTCCATGACTTTGGCAGACATCGTCGGCGAAATATAGCGCGCGCCGCCCATGATGGTCTGGATCGCCTCGGCGAGACCGCGGGAGCCGACGCCCTTGAGAACATAGCCCATCGCGCCGCGCTGCAGAGCTCCAAGCAGCGTGTCCACTTCTTCCGACACCGTCAGCATGAGCACTTTCGTCGAGGGGCTGCGCGTCAGGACGTGGCCGATCGCAGACAGTCCGCCGCCGGGCATCGAGACGTCGAGAAGCATGACATCGGGGCGGTTATTCGCCGCGATCATCGCCGCATCATCGCTGCTGGCGCCTTCACCCACGACGACGAAGTCGCTGATCTCGGACAAGCTGCGCGTTACGCCCTCGCGAAAAAGCGGGTGGTCGTCCACGACGCCGATAGTGATTGATGCCATCTTTAGTCTCCTGCTTCCATCGGCTCGAAGATCATGGTCACGGTCGTCCCTCCTTCGCCTGTATTTACCTCGAAGGAGCCCCCCAGACTGTCGATCCGCTCCCGAAGGCCTACCAGGCCAAGGCTTGACGGCCTTACCTCGTTCGGGTCGAAGCCGTCGCCGCGATCGCTGACCTCGACACGAACGTGACCATTGTGCGAGACCGCTTTGACAGCCTGCTGAATGCCGCCACCGTGACGATAGGCATTGTTCAAGGCTTCCTGGACGAAGCGATAGATACAGATCTTCACGGCGGTAGCAAGTTCGGGTCCATCCTCATCGACATCAGTCTGGACACGGGTTTCCGTCTTGTGCTGATGCGCTTCGACGACCCGGGTGACGATTTCGGTGATCGAGGATTTTTCGATCTGCGGCAGCACCAGCCCGCTGCAGATATTGCGGATCTCCGTCATCGCCTCGGCAAGGCTGGAGCGGATCCAGGCAAGCTCTTTTTCCCGTGCCTCCGGCTGCGTGGAGGCGTTGACCAGCAAGTCGCTGTCCAGGCGCAGCGAGGCATAGGCGATATGCTGGGCCGGACCGTCGTGCAGATCGGCGCCGATGCTGCGCAGATAGGTTTCGTTGAGCGCCGCCGCCCGCTGGGAAGCGCGCTGCAGCCGCCGCTGAAGCCCGCGATTCTCCGCCAGCAGTGCCGACAGTTCATGGACCCGTCCTCTCAAATCCCTGCGCTGCGCCTCGATCGTGCGGCTGCTGCGAAACACCAGAACGGAGAGAACGAGGAAAAAGACTGCCGTGAGCGTGGCGACGGCGGCCCAACTCCGCAGTCTGGCGCGCGCCAGGCTGTCGCCCAGCCCTTCCGCCGTCTCGTAGAATTCGAGTACGGCGACAGCCTGCCCGGACCATGGCTGCAGCACTGGGTTATAGATTTCCATGAGCGGTTTGCCGAGGGCGCGCTCCTTGCTGCTTTCCGGATCGTCGGCGATCTCGTAGCGCGCGACGAGGGATCCCGCGAACGCCCTCTGGAGCTTGTCGTTGACCGGAAACTTCTTGCCCATCAACTCCTTTTCGTTCGAATAGAGGATGGTCCCGTCGCTTCTCCAAAGCTTGAACGAAACGAGGCGCTTGCCGAGCGCGCCTTGGCCGAGCGTCTCGTCGAGCGCCTGAGCGCTGACTTCGTCCAGCATGGATTCCTTCTGCATGTCGGGAAGCAACGGCGCAACCACGCTATCCACGTAGAGCGCCGTCGCCGCGCCGGAATTATGGATGACGGCCTCCTCGATGAGATGAGTCACGAAAATGCCGACCAGCACCATGGCGGCAATCGAGATCAGTCCACCCGTGATGAAGAACTGGGAGGCGAGGGAGCGGGCATTCCAGCGGCGAAGCCAATTCATTTTGATACCGGCAAGGATTTCCCGCTAACCTATAGCGTCTTTAGAGTTTTTCCAAACAGTGTCACGGGATATTTCTGGTGTCGAAGATATCGGCGCCCTTGACGCTCTCGGTCAACCGATCGGTATCGCCCGACATGGCTGCGCCGAAGACGTAAAGAAGGGCGGCAAGCACGATGACGAGGGCGATGACGGACACGCTCCAGGCGTTGTTCACTCTGGATCTGCTGCTCTGAGCCATATCAGGGTCTCCTTCGGTCTCTTCCGAAACGGAGCCGATCGTTGCGCGTTCCACGCGATGGACTTCGGTCGGGCAGCGGTAGGACCATGGTCTGAGCCCCGTGGACATCAGCGGATCTAGGCATATTTCAAGTCGAATGAGCTGAGTTTGGAGGCTTCTGAGTGACGATCTCCGCAGATACCGAATATGACAGCGGCACAGCGGCCGCCACGTCTTCCGCGCCGTTCGTAGAAGGCGTTGCCGACTTCTACGAGAGCCTCCTCGTGCCGATACTTTTCGAGCCCTATGCATTGGAGCTGGCGACGATCGCCGAAAGGTTGAAACCGACCAGCGTTCTTGAGGTCGCCGCCGGGACCGGCGCTCTGACGCGGGCTCTGCGGGCAAGGCTCGATCCGGCAGCGGAGATCGTGGCGACCGACCTCAGCCAGGCCATGATCGACGTCGGCGCGCCGACGCTGACGATGTCGAGAACGCACTGGATGCACGCGGATGCCCAGGATCTGCCCTTCGCACCCCAGATGTTCGATCTCGTCGTCTGCCAGTTCGGCGTGATGTTCTTTCCGGACAAGCCGAAGGCCTATGGCGAGGCCGCAAGAGTGCTGCGCAGCGGAGGCCATTTTCTGTTTGCGACGTGGGATTCAATCGCAGCCAACGATTTCGCAAGATGCGTGGACGAATGTCTCGCAAATCTCTTTCCGTTCGATCCGCCGGATTTTCTAAGGCGCCTGCCATATTCCTATTTCGAACCCCGTTCGATCAAGGCGCAGGTGTCTTCGGCAGGGTTCGACGCGGTGTCCTGCGATCGGGTCGAGCTCACCTCCATTGCAGCCGCCCATGACGTCGCCGCTGCCTTTTGCCTGGGCTCTCCGCTCAGGGCGGAAATCGAAAGACTGGCGCCGGGGCGCATCGGCGAGATCGTCGATACGGTCGCCGAGCAAGTGGAATCGCGCCATGGGGTTCGTCCGTGCGGCGGCATGAGCGCCTTGGTTGTCGCCGGCCGTATTTCATAAGCTTCGTCGGTACGCTCGCGTACCAAATTACCGAAAATCTGCGTCCGTTCTTATAATCATTCTTAATTGGAACATGCTTCACTCAGTCGAAATCTGGGGCGGGCATTCATGTCGACATTATTCCGAATTCTGATCGCAGCATTGATCTTGCTGACGACGGCCGCGTTCGCTGCTGCCGACGACTGGCGGGTCATCAAGGCGACCACACAAGCGAAGTTTACTGTCGACAGAACGAATTGGCTGGATCTGCACGCCGGCGAGGTGGTTCCGAACCGCGCATGGATTTCGACCGGCCCGCGTGGACGGGTTCAGCTTGCCAGAGGCGTCGAGAGCATCACGTTTCAACCGAACACGCTTGCATCCATCACCGGCTACGGAGGATTTCTTTCACCGCAGACGCAGATCGTCCAGCAGATCGGTTCTCTGGATCTTGAGATCGAAAAGCGCGGTCAGCCTCATACGACGGTGCAGACGCCCTACCTCGCGGCCGTCGTAAAAGGAACGGTCTTCCACGTGACGGTCGGCAAGGCGAAGGCGTCCGTATCCGTGGATCGCGGCCTGGTCCAGGTCACGTCCTTCGCAAGCGGCCAGTTATCGAATGTTGGGCCGGGCCAGAGCGCGGCCGTCGACAGCAAGGCCGGCATGACGGTGAAGGGTGAGCTGTCCAAGCCCGAAATCACGTCGGTTGCCCCGTCGGTCGCGAGAGTTCCGGCCGTCGGCGCCACAAAACTTGCCGGTGCAGTCGAAGCGTCCGCGGTCAAGGACAAGTCTTCGGCCGTCGGCAAGGACGCCAGTTCCAGCGCAGGCAAGGCCGACAAAAGCGGGAACGGCAAAGGCGGTGGAAGCAGCAGCAATGACGGCAGTAGCGGAAACGGCCATGGCGGAGGCAATGGTAACGGCGACGGCAATGGTAACAGCGGGAAGGGCGACAATAACAGCGGCGGAAACGGCAACGGCAATTCCGGCGGCAACGGCAACAGCGGGAAGGGCGACAACAATCGCGGTGGCAACGATAACGGCAATTCCGGCGGCAAGGGCAAGGACAAGTGAAAGGCATGGCTAAGGCGGCTGGAGACTATCTCTCCGGTAGCATCAGCACCGTCACGCTTCGTATTCTGCTAATCGCCGCAATGCTGGCGCTGCCCCTGGCTGGGGCCGGCGTCATCCAAGGATTAAACAACAGCCTCTTTGCCAAGCGTTTCGAATGGGCGCCCCGCCAGGCCACCGGCAACATCGTCTTCATTGCCATCGACAAGCACTCCCTCGACGCTGTCGGAACGTGGCCCTGGCCGCGGAGCACTTATGCGAAACTGCTCGACAAGCTGATCGCGTCGGGCGCCCGGGATATCTTCCTCGACATCGATTTCAGTGCGTCTTCCAGTGCGCAGGAGGACGCCCTCCTGGCCGCGGCGTTGGAAAGGTCGGGAGGCGGCGTTCTCTTGCCGGTGTTCCGGCAGCAGGAGGCGGCATCATCGACCGTGACGGCGGTGACAAAGCCGATCCCACAGTTTTTGCAGAATGCCTGGCCGGTATTTGCCAATGTCGCGATGGATGCGGACGGGTTTATTCGTCGTTTCGACCTGGGAGGTCAGTTTGATGGCAATCCCATCCAGTCCGCGGCAGCCGCGCTCGGCAGGGTCGACGGCAGCGCCGGTTCCTTGCTGATCGACTATTCGATCAGGGCCGACAGCGTTCCGACCTTCTCCCTGTCCGCCGTGCTTGATGGAACCGTACCGGCCGACGCGATCAAGGACCGCTCGGTCGTGGTGGGAGCCTCTGCGGCCGAGCTGAAGGACATCTTCGCCGTGCCCGTGCATGGAGCGATTGCCGGTCCGCTCATTCACGTGCTCGCTGCCGAGACGCTGCTCCAGAACCGCTTTCTCAGGACATTTGATCAGGCGCCGCTGGAGCTTCTGTTTGCCGCCCTGCTCATTCTCGGGGTGATCTGCAGCCGTTCGGCCGGAATGATCACGCTCATCGCGGCCGGACTGACCATTGCCGTGATCGGCGAAGTCGGCGCATTCCAGCTCCAATGGCGATACGGGATCCTTGTCGGAACCGGGGTTCCGGGGGCGATGCTGCTGCTTGCCTGGATGCTTGCCCTTAACGAGCGTATCGACCTTGGCCGGATGCTTGTGGCCATGGCCAATACGGAGGCGCGCAATACAAGGCGTCTCATGAAACGAATTATCGCCGACAGTTCGGACGGCGTCGTCGCCTTCGACGGTGATCTGAGGATCGTCGAGGCGAGCCAATCCGCCAAGGCGCTGCTACGCGCCGATATCGGAATGTCTCTTCTCGGTGATACTGGCGCCGCCATCACCGACACCGTGCGCAGGCTGGTTTCCGAATACGATGCCGAGCCGGACAAGGTGCACACGGCCCGGGTGGAGTTCTCCAGCAGCGGAAGCTCGGAGCCCGCTCATTACGAAGCGTCGATCACGGTCTCGCCGCTCGAACAGCCGAATGCGCATCGGACGGCGGCGCGGTCGCGATTTGCCGGTTGGCTGATCATAAGGGATGTCACTGCACGGCATGAATATGAAGAACGGTTGCAGAGACTGTCCGAGCTGGACGAACTCACCGGACTGCTCAATCGTCGGGAATTCGCCTCCCGGCTGGCCGCTCTTCAGGGGGAGATCCTCGTCTGCGTGCTGGACATCGAGCGTTTCTCCTCGCTGTGCGCCACGCTTGGGCGCGATGCCGGGGACGAGCTTATCGAGGCCGTAGCGGCCAGACTGGAAAACGCCTTCGCCGGCCATCTGCTGGCGCGGCTCGATGGCGATCATTTTGGCATTGCCATCCCCGCGACCGGCGCACGTCCGATCGAAGACTTTGCCGATGTTCTTTTGGCGCTGTTCGGGGAGCCCATCCTGATCCGAGACGTCGCCGTACCGATCTCTGTCCACCTCGGAATAGCGCGCTCGGGGGATGCTCCTCCAGGCGCTCTTCCGAGCGCCGCTCAATCGGCGCTGGATGCTGCCAAGGCGACGCCTGGCCGGCGATGGTCGTCCTTCGATCCCTCCACCGCAGTTCGCCAGGCGCGCTCGCGCCGGCTGGAGCGGGACATGCGTGATGCTCTCCAGAACCGGCAATTCTTTCTGCTGTTCCAGCCGCAGGTCGAACTTGCCGACGGCCGCCTTATCGGCGCGGAAGCCTTGATCCGGTGGAACCATCCGGAGTTTGGGCTGATATCTCCGGCGGAATTCATACCGATCGCCGAATCCTCCGGCCTGATCTGCGACATCGGCCGCTGGACGCTGATCGAAGCCTGCACCGAGGCGGCGGTCTGGCCTGACGAACTCAGCGTCTCCGTCAATGTCTCGGCGCTTCAATTCGAGCGCTCCGACCTGGAGGCCGATGTGAGCGCCGCGCTATCCTCCAGCGGGCTTCCTCCTTCGCGGCTGTGCCTCGAGCTGACGGAATCCGCCTTCATCGACCAAGGCGGATCGTCGATTGCAAAAATGCGTGCCCTTCGCGAGCGAGGGGTCGTCATTGCCTTGGACGACTTCGGTACCGGTTACTCCTCGATGAGTTACCTGGCCGATCTTCCCCTCGACAAGCTCAAGATCGATCAGTCCTTCGTAAGGCGGATGAGCGGCAATACCGGCGCCTTCGAGATCGTGCGGGCGATCATTTCCCTGGCACACGGGCTGAACCTGCAGGTTGTCGCCGAAGGCATCGAAAGCGAGCCGGAGGCCGAAGCGCTGCGTCGGCTCGGATGCGGGACAGGGCAGGGCTATTTCTTCGGGAGGCCCGGTGAACCTGTTGCCATGCTTTCGGGATGGGGTGCCCAAAGGCTTTTGTCGGCGAAGGGATGACGGCTCGTGGAGTCTGCATCCTATCCCTTTGAAATTTTAGCATAAGAAAGTTCGCTCAGCGCGCGGACGAGGTGCTGTTCGATCTCGCAGCAGATCTCGTCGTACTCCCGGATCAGCTCCGCATCGGACGATCGTCCTCGAGCTTCCACCGCCTTCTGGTAAGCTTCGAAAAGCTCGAGCTGCCATGGGTCGCGGGCTTCCATGATCAGTTTGCGCATCTGTGGCAGACGCATCGCCAGGCGCCTGCGTCCGGCCTCCCGACGGTTGGATCGCACCATCTCCTTTGGTCTCCTATCGATTTCCCGGACCACAGTCCTTTCAATTCTCAAGTAGCGCCGGCGCCCGGCATTCAAATGGGTTTTAGGACCAAGGGCCGGGTTCGATCAGACTGAGGTCTAAGTCTGGGAACGACCACGCGTCCAGCTAGTTGGGTTGGCAGCGGTCCCCCAGACCGTGTCGAAACAGAAGGAGGAAAATATGCTCTTCAAGCTTATCGTCGGCGCGGCAACAGCCGCGACCTTCATGTCGGGCGTGGCACTTGCCCAGTCCTCGACCGTCAATGGCGCGGCGGGCGGTGCGGTCACCGGTGCGATCGTCGGCGGTCCTGTCGGCGCTGCCGTCGGCGGTGTTGCCGGTGCGGTCGTCGGTACGGCGATCGATCCGCCGCCGGAAAAGGTGGTCACCTATGTCCGCGAGGCTCCGGCGCCTTCGGCCCGCGTGGTCGTGAAGGAAAAGATCGTGGTCGGCCAGCCGCTGCCGGAAACGGTTGTCGTCACGCCTATTCCGGATGATCCGACTTATGCTTATGCGGTGGTCAATGATGAACGTGTCATCGTTGAACCCTCGTCACGCAAGGTGATCCAGGTCATCAAGTGACCTGATCCCGACGCGGCCCTGCCGCGTTTCCCCTCCGGAAACCACCATTCAGAACCTGAGAACAGCCGCATGATGGACGGCAACGTCGTCGTGCGGCCAAAAACAGCGAGATTGTTATGAAGACCAAGACACTCGCCGTCATGATGACGGCAATGTCCATCGGTGTTTCGCCGATCGGTATCATATCCGCCTCGGCGCAGGATGCGCCGATCCTTCCAAAGAAAGGCGCCGCACAAAGCGGCCAGCCCAGCGATGGTACGACCCAGCAGCCCGATGCGGGCGGTGCTTCCTCCTCGGGTGGCGCAGCCACATCGGGCGGCCAGGAAACACAACAGCCTTCCGGCTCAGGCGCAAGCTCGCCGAACACGTCGACCGGAACCTCTACGGACGGTTCCAAAGGCCAGACGGAAGCCCAGCCCGATGCCAAGACACAGTCCGGAACCACCACCGAACCCGGCTCCGGTAACGCGGGCACAGATACGTCGGGCGGAAGTTCGGACAGCTCGAAGTCGTCCGAACCGGCGCAGTCCTCGACGGAAGGCCAGAAGCCTGCCGCCAGCCAGGACACCGGCACATCGACCGGTTCCGGCGAGACCCAGAAGTCCGGGGACACCAAGTCTTCCAGCGGCTCGACCGAGACCCAGACGAACAGCAAGACCAATGTCGAGAACAACAACACGTCGGTCGACAGCAACACGAAGACCGAAACCAGCAATACGACCAATGTGAACATTTCGGTCGAGCAGCAGACGGAAATCCGTCAGGTGGTGAAGGAAGTTCAGATCAAGCCGGTCCGGGAGGTGGACTTCACGGTCTCTGTCGGCACGGCCATCCCGAAGAAGATCCGGCTGGAGCCGTTGCCGCCGCGGATCGTGGAGATCGTACCGCAGTACAAGGCCTACCGCTTCTTCATCCTGGCGGATGGCCGGATCGTCATCGTCGATCCCTCTGCATTCACGATCGTCTACATCATCTCGGCATAACAGCCGGCGCCCCGGCGGCGGCCTCCGCCGCCGGGGCGAGGAGAGGAGAGGACCATGATCTATTCCGAAGAGAAATCCACCGGGCTGGCCATGCCGCTGATCGCGATCCTGCTCGCGATCGCCGGCATTCTCGCCGCGCTCGTCGCCACCGGCGGTCAAAGCAGCACGACCGGCCGGGTATGGGTTCCCCAGGTTCAACAGCAGGGGCCGGGAAAATGAAAGCCATCGCATCCGTCGCCTTCGGCATTGTCAGTTCGGTCGGAGCTTGCATCGCGGCCGCATCCGTCGCCTCCCATGTCGTAGCCGATTCCGAACCTCACACCTTCAATGATCTGGCATCGCCGGATCTGTGGACGACGAAGCCGGTGAAGATCGATCCTCGACGACAGCAATACGAACGTATTGCGCCGCTCTACTCCAGCTATGTCACGGAAGCTCCGGCCGTCGTGGCGTCGAGGAAGGCACCGCAATACGCTCGCCCTCCAGCCGAAGCTCGGACATCGCAGCCGAAGCTTCCGGTCCAGCACCTTGCCTGGTGTCGCGAACGCTACCGCTCCTTCGATCCCGGGACCAACAGTTACCGATCCTACAGCGGTGAGACGCGGGAATGTTTGTCGCCGTTTCAGCAGACCGTCGCCGCGGCTGATGGACGCATAGGCGTCACGGTGGATCCGCAGGCGGCGGCTTGGTGCGCCGCCCGCTACAGGTCGTATCGGCCGGAAGACAATACCTATCAGCCATGGGATGGGCCGCGGCGTGTTTGCACGGCTCCAAATATCGCCGCCGAAATCGTCGCTATCAGGAACTGATTGCCGGTGGATGCGGCAGACGTACCATTGCGAACGAAGCAGGACAGTCAGACTAAGGTCCATGTTGCAAACGTTGCGGTTGTGCTACCGGTTGCATGTGGGGTTGGGAGATCGGGCATGGCCACGACGCTGCTAACGGAAATCCAGCAGGCGCAGGCAAGGCTTCGGTCCCTGAGCAGGGCGGAGCGGGGAGCCCTGATCGTGCGCATCCTTCACGAGCTGAAAACGCATCGGAAGGAGGTTCTCGGAAACGTGCCGGCCGACCGCTGCGTCTGGATCGACACGCTGATTGCGTCCGTTTCCTCGACCATATCCGAAATCGCCGGAATGCAGGATGCCGAGTTCAATCGTGTCCTGAACGAGTTCGAAAAGCTCATGGCGACGCTCCAGGGCATTTCGCATGCGAGGAACGTGCCGAAGACCTTCCATTAGAGGACTACCCCGATCCTGTCGGTGCTTCGGTCGAGCAGTCCTGGCTGAATTCCCTTCAGCGCAGACGGGCCTGTCTCTCATCATCGCCAGCGCGTTTCTGACCGCGACAAACGCCGGCGAAAGAGCAGGAATGCTGCCGTTTGCAACAGCCGCCGGCGATGCGCCGTCCAGACGTCCTTTCCCGACAGATGAGACAGATTCGACCTAAGTCCGGGGCCCCTCCGACTGAGTGCCTATGACAGGAACAGTCAGCAAAAAGCGAAGTTTGCCAAAGAGCTATCCATCCGAAAGGGATGCGACGGCACTCATGACAAACGGAGGAAATACACGATGATGAAGTTAACGCATGTAGCACTTGCAGCAGCACTTCTAGCAGGTACGGCGGTGTCGGGATTCGCACAGTCGTCGAGCACAGTCGGCACCGGCGGTTCGACGGCGGGCGGCGGAACTGCGAGCAGCACGATCGGTACTGGTGGCAGCTCCGCCGGCGGCGACTGCCCGGCAGGCTCCACCAATTGCCCGTCCGGCTCCTCCTCGACGGTCGGCACAGGTGGCTCATCGGCCGGCGGTGGCACTTCAAGCAGCACTGTCGGCACCGGCGGCTCCGCGGCCGGCTCCGGTTCGGGCTCGGCTTCGACGCTTGGAACGGGCGGTTCGTCGGCAGGCGGAGGCACCTCCAGCAGCTCGGTTGGCACGGGCGGCTCCGCAGCCGGCTCCGGTGACGCCAATTCGGCCTCCAGCGTCGGGACCGGCGCCTCGTCTGCGGACGGTGACAAGACCGGCAGCACGGTCGGCACCGGCGCCAGCTCGGCCGGCTCGTCCCATGACAACAAGGGCAAGAAGGGCTGTGCCCCCGGTCAGCTCAAGAAGGACGGCGCAGACACCAAGTCCTGCTGAACCGTCCCGGCCGGCGCCTCGACAGGCGTCGGCCAACCCAGGAGATGAACAATGACACGTTTTTCTAAAGCCGCATGGGCCGCCGCCATACTGGCCGCCGGACAGGCGATGTCCGAAGAGATAAAACTCGATGACGGCACCAGCTGCACGGTCGTTCAGGGCGAGGCTTCCGCAAGCGGCGGCACTTCCACGACGGTGACGGCCGGCAACGGTCACGTCTCGTCCTCGACGACGACAGGCGGAGCAACGACGAGCTCCGGTTCGTCATCGACATCTTCGGCAGGCGCTTCGGCGGGATCGGGAACCGTCGACAGTTTCTCGACGGCCAGCATCACCCGCCCTGACGGCACGGTCATTACCAAGCGTTCCGACGGAACCTGCTCGGTGATGAAACCGAACAAATAGGAGATCGCCATGAAACTCTCGAATATGATCGGTGCCATCTCGATAGCGCTGCTGGCCTCGACGGCAGCGGTGTCCGCGCAAGAGTGCGACGCCGCGGGAACGGTCGGTACCGGTGGGACGGCCGCGGCCGGCGGCACCTCGGCAAGTTCGGTGGGTACGGCTGGAGCATGCCGGACGGACGATGGAACGACTTCGTCGATCGGATCCGGCGGAAGTGCTGCGACTGTCGATGGGAAGGCCAAGAGCCAGACCCATATCAACGATGGCGGCGACAAGCTGAAGGCGCAGACGAAAGCGCAGGCGGTCGATCAGGGCACGTTCAGCAAATCACGCACCAAGACCAGCGTGGACGGCGACACGCTGCAAAGCACGACCCGGACGATGTCCCACGTCCCCGGTGAAAAACCGGTCAAGAACACGACCAATCAGAAGATCATCCTGCCGGAGGAATAGCGCCGAATGGCGCAAGCGCCTGCGCTCACGCCTTGAGGCCGGCATCCATATGCGGTTGCCGGCCTTGTCTCGCCGCCTATCGTCAGCGGCTCACGAAGCCTTGGCTTCGAAAGCCGGCGCGAAGTCACCAAGCGATTTCGCCTTGAGGATCATGCCTTCGATATCCTGCTCCACGATCGCTTCCAGATCGGCGAAGCTGTCGATGACGTAGTAGATCGGCTGCAGAATATCGATCCGATAGGGTGTTCTCAGCACGCTCATGAGATCGAAAGGCCGGAATTCGCATGCCGTGCCTTCCATCGCCGCTTTTGCTTCGCTGGGCGACGAGACGATGCCGGCGCCGAAGCAGCGGCGGCCCTGCGGCGTGTTGATCAGGCCGAATTCGACGGTGAACCAGAAGATGCGGAACAGGTGCCACGAATAGCCCTTGCCAAGGCGCAGGGCGGTTTCGCCGAAATGTCGGACGAAATTGGCGTAGCTCTGGTTGGTCAGCATCGGGCAATGGCCGAAGACCTCGTGGAACAGATCCGGCTCCTCGATATAGTCGATATGTTCGCGACGGCGCAGGAAGGTAGCGAGCGGGAATTTGCCTTGCGACAGAAGCTCATAAAAGCGCGAGGGCGGTATGAGCGCCGGCACGCCTTCGACGCCGAAGCCGGTGGTCTCGTTCAGGCGCCTGTTCACATCGAGAAGCTGGGGAACCTTGTCCGGGCGGAGGCCCAGCATTTTCACGCCGTCCAGATATTCGCGGCAGGCCGTATCGGCGAGGATCTTCATCTGGCGCCGGTAGAGTTCGCCCCAGATCGCATCTTCTTCAGGAGTATAGTCGTAGAGACCGTCCGGTCCGGGCAGTTTGGCGGTGTAGCTGCTTTCCTTGGTCATAGGCTGATCCTTCGAGGCGCGGCACTATTGCTCTCATTATGATCCGGCTTTGGAGGATTTTCTTTTCTTTCGTGCTGGCTATTGCCATAGTGCTGGAAAATCTTCCCCGATATGGCGCAAGAAATGAAAGAACCTGGGAATTTCCGCCGTAAGCTTCTGCAGCTCATCCAGGCCGACGGCAGCCTCTCGCTGGCCGACCTAGCGGAAAAGGCCGGGATGTCGCAGAGTTCGGCCTGGCGGAAGATCCAGGAACTGGAAGCCGACGGCGTCATCCGCAAGCGCGTGACGCTGCTCGATCCAGGCAAACTCGATCTCAAGCTCTGCGTGATCGCCCATGTGACGCTGGAGGATCACCATGAAGAGGCGGTCGCCTCCTTTGCGTCCGTAGTGCTGGAGCGTCCGGAGATCATGGAGTGCTACGCCCTGTCGGGCGCTTTCGACTACATGCTGAAGATCCGGGCCAGCGACGTCGAAAGCTATGAAGCCTTCATGACGCGCTATCTCATGCGCAACCCGCATGTGCGCACCGTCGTCTCGAGCTTCGTGCTGCGCGAGCTGAAATTCTCGACCGAACTGCCGATCTGACGCTTGAAACGAGGCTGGGCGTTACCGCGCATCGCCATGCGCGCTGCCCGGCATATGGATCGGAAAGCCTTCGAATGTCTTCAGTGTATCGAGCACGATCGATGTCTTCACGTGCTGTACGGATTCATGCGGCAGCAAAACATCGTTGACGAATTTGGAGAGGTCGGCGAGCCCGCGGGTCGCGACCTTGAGATGGTAATCCATTTCGCCGGTCAGCGCATAGGCTTCGAGAACCTCCGGCAGACCGTTGATAAGCTGGGAAAAGCGGCGGGCATTGTCTCTGTTGTGGGTCGCAAGCGTCACGGAGATGACCACCAGCATATCCAGGCCCAGTTTCTGCCGGTCGAGGTAAGCGCGATAGCTGCGGATGTAACCTTCAGCCTCCAATCGCGTGCGCCGGCGCGAGCATTGTGAGGGCGAAAGCGCGATCCGTTCGCCCAGCTCGTTGTTCGTCAGCCTTCCGTCTTTTTGGAGTTCCTGAAGCAGGCGAAAATCCAATCTGTCGAGCTGCTCATCCATTGCGCGAAATCTCCGATATGCTCACAAAACGTGCATAATATCTTCCTCACGCATAAAGAATGCAAGAACTTTGCATGCGTTTTGGGCCACACTTTGCACAGTCAAAATTCAGTCCTTGAGGAGGAGAAAATGGGCCCTTTTCCGCATGATGCGCCGCCGTCGGAAATCACCGCCGACAACCCGGCTGGTACCGACGGCTTCGAATTCGTCGAATTCGCCCACCCGGAGCCCGAGAAGCTCAGCGAGCTTTTCACGCGCATGGGCTACGTCGCCGTCGCCAGGCACAAGACGAAAGACATCACCGTCTGGCGCCAGGGTGACATCAATTATGTCCTGAACGCCGAAGCCGGCAGCCATGGCGCCCGCTTCGTCGCACAACATGGCCCCTGTGCCCCTTCGATGGCATGGCGTGTGGTCGATGCCAGGCACGCATTCGACCATGCGGTGTCGAAAGGTGCGGTTCCTTACGAAGGCGATGACAAGGTGCTCGACGTTCCCGCCATCGTCGGCATCGGCGGCTCGCTGCTCTATTTCGTCGAGACCTATGGCGCGAAGGGATCGGCTTACGATGCCGAGTTCGATTGGCTCGGCGAGCCCAACCCGCGCCCCGAAGGGATCGGCTTCTATTATCTCGACCATCTCACCCACAACGTCTTCCGCGGCAACATGGACAAGTGGTGGGATTTCTACCGTAACCTGTTCAATTTCAAGCAGATCCACTTCTTCGATATTGATGGACGCATCACCGGCCTGGTCAGCCGCGCCATCACCTCGCCCTGCGGCAAGATCCGCATTCCCTTGAACGAATCGAAGGACGATACGAGCCAGATCGAGGAATATCTGAAGAAGTACAAGGGCGAGGGCATTCAGCACATCGCCGTTGGAACGGAGGATATTTATCAAGCGACCGACCGGCTGGCCGATAACGGCCTGCGCTTCATGCCGGGTCCGCCGGAGACCTATTACGACATGTCCTATGAGCGTGTGAACGGCCATAGCGAGCCGGTCGACCGCATGAAGAAGCATGGCATCCTCATCGACGGCGAAGGTGTCGTGAATGGCGGCATGACGAAGATCCTGCTCCAGATCTTCTCGAAAACCGTCATCGGCCCGATCTTCTTCGAATTCATCCAGCGCAAGGGCGACGAGGGCTTCGGCGAAGGCAATTTCCGCGCGCTTTTCGAGTCGATCGAGGCCGATCAGATCAAGCGTGGTGTCATCGGCACTGCAGCGGAGTAAACTCCAGGCGATCCCGCGCACCTGAAAAAGGCGCGCGGCGTTCTGGGAATGTCGGGGAGGAGTGAGGAATGGACCAGACATCGATCCAGCCTGCCGAGGCTGAGGCCGCGACGGCAAACAGGCCGAAATACATGCCGGGCTTTGGCAACGACTTCGAAACGGAATCGCTGCCGGGCGCCTTGCCGCAAGGCCAGAACAGCCCGCAGAAATGCAATTACGGCCTTTATGCCGAGCAGCTTTCCGGCTCGCCCTTCACCGCGCCACGCGGGACGAATGAACGGTCCTGGCTTTACCGTATCCGCCCGAGCGTGCGCCACACGGGCCGCTTCTCCAACGCCTCCTATCCGCACTGGAAAACCGCTCCCTGCCTTGACGAGCATTCGCTTCCCCTGGGTCAGCTTCGCTGGAATCCCGTGCCCGCGCCCGCGGAGAAGCTGACGTTCCTTCAGGGCGTGCGGACCATGACGACGGCGGGCGATGTCACCACCCAGGTGGGCATGTCGGCCCATGCCTATGTCTTCAACGAAGACATGGTCGACGACTACTTCTTCAACGCCGACGGCGAACTGCTGATCGTGCCGCAGCTTGGCGCCATCCGGGTGTTCACCGAAATGGGCATCATGGATGTCGAGCCGCTGGAAATATGCCTCATCCCCCGCGGCATGATGATCAAGATCCTGCGCATCGGCGAGCAGCCGGTCTGGCGCGGCTATATATGCGAGAACTATGGCGCGAAATTCACGCTGCCGGATCGTGGCCCCATCGGCGCCAACTGCCTGGCGAATCCGCGCGATTTCAAGACGCCTGTCGCCGCCTTCGAGGACAAGGAGAAGCCCTGCCGCGTCCATGTGAAGTGGTGCGGGAAATTCTATGTCACCGATATCGGCCACTCGCCCCTTGATGTGGTCGCCTGGCACGGCAACTATGCCCCGTACAAATACGACCTCAGGACATTTTCTCCTGTCGGCGCGATCAGCTTCGATCATCCCGATCCGTCGATCTTCTCGGTGCTGACCGCCCCGACCGAAGATGCCGGTACGGCGAATGTCGATTTCGTGATCTTTCCGCCGCGCTGGCTGGTGGCCGAGCACACGTTCCGCCCGCCCTGGTACCACCGCAACATCATGAGCGAATTCATGGGCCTGATCCATGGGCAGTATGACGCCAAAGAGGAGGGCTTCGTGCCCGGCGGCATGAGCCTGCATAACATGATGCTTGCCCACGGGCCGGACGCGCTCGCCTTCGAAAAGGCATCCAATAGCGAGCTCAAGCCGGTGAAGCTGGACAACACCATGGCCTTCATGTTCGAGACCCGATACCCGCAGCAACTGACGAAATATGCCGCCGAGCTCGAAACGCTGCAGGATGATTATCTCAAATGCTGGGACGGCCTGGAACGCAAGTTCGACGGAACCCCCGGTATCAAGTGAAGGTCGGGGACCGGATATGAAGCTCGCAACGCTGAAGGACTCCACCAGGGACGGCCGGCTCGTCGTCGTCTCCCGCGATCTCACCCGCTGCTCCGAGGTCGGTCATATCGCCCGCACCCTGCAGGCGGCGCTCGATGACTGGAAGCATGTGGCGCCACGGCTTGCGGAGGTTGCCGAGGGCATCGAGACCGGCGCCCAGCCGACGATCCGCTTTCACGAACACGACGCCGCATCGCCTTTGCCGCGCGCCTATCAATGGGCCGACGGTTCGGCCTACGTCAATCACGTCGAACTGGTGCGCAAGGCGAGGGGTGCCGAGATGCCGGCGACCTTCTGGACCGATCCGCTGATGTATCAGGGCGGTTCGGACGGTTTCCTCGCGCCGCGCGATCCGATCCCTGCTGCCGACGAGGCCTATGGGATCGACATGGAAGGCGAGGTCGCCGTCATCACCGGCGATGTTGCGATGGGGGCCGGCCCGCAAGCCGCCCGTAGCTCGATCCGCCTGGTGATGCTCGTCAACGACGTCTCGCTGCGCGGCCTGATACCGGATGAACTGGCCAAGGGTTTCGGCTTCTTCCAGTCCAAGCCTGCCTCGGCCTTTTCTCCCGTCGCGGTGACGCCGGACGAGCTGGGAGACGCCTGGGATGGCGCCAAGCTGCATCTGCCGCTGCTTGTCAGCCTGAACGGCAAGCCGTTCGGCAAGGCGAACGCCGGCATCGACATGACCTTCGATTTCGGCCGGCTGATCGCCCATGCCGCCAAAACCCGCAACCTCGTGGCCGGAACGATCATCGGCTCGGGGACGGTGTCCAACAAGCGCGACGGCGGGGCGGGCAGGCCGGTCGAAGACGGCGGCGACGGCTATTCCTGCATCGCCGAGATGCGCATGATCGAGACCATCGAAACCGGTTCGCCGAAGACACCGTTCATGCGGTTCGGCGATCAGGTCCGCATCGAGATGAAGGATCACGCCGGCCATTCGATCTTCGGCGCGATCGAGCAGACCGTGGAACGATATGGAGGAGCCGAGCCGCAATGAGCGAGGTCGTTCTCTACGACTACTGGCGATCGTCGGCGAGCTATCGCGTCCGCATCGCCCTCAACATTCTCGGCATCGAGCATAGAACCGTGCCGGTCAATCTGCTGGAGGGGGCACACAGGAAGCCGGACTATCTGGCCCTCAACCCGCAGGGCCTCGTGCCGACTTTAGTGATCGACGGGCAGGTTCTGACGCAGTCGCTGGCAATCATCGAATATCTCGCCGAGCTTTGGCCGGAATCCGGATTGCTGCCGGCGGATATCGCCGGTCGCCAGAAAGCCCGCGCCCTCGCATATGCCGTCGCCATGGACATCCATCCGATCTGCAACATGCATGTCGTCGCCCATCTCACGACCATGACCGGGAAGGCCGACGCCCGCGAGGAATGGATGAAACACTTCATCGGGGCCGGGCTCGGGAAACTGGAGACCATGATCGGCGAAGACGGCGGAGAATTCAGCTATGGCGACCGGCCGACGATGGCGGACCTCTGCCTGATCCCGCAAGTCTACAACGCCCGCCGCTGGGGCGTCGATCTCACGGATTTCAAGCGCATCGTCGAGATCGACGCCCGATGCGCCGAACTGCCGGCCTTCCAGGCCGCCCATCCCGACCGCGTCGCCGAAGCTTCATCGCCGGCGCGCACCATACCAGGCTGAGGTCGCGGGCCGGCTGCAAGACTAGGCATCCCGCCATGAAGAGAATATCGCAGCCTGACCCAACCGCTGCCCGCTTTCATCGATCAACTGCCAGACGGTCACGTCCTCAATCCAGAAACGCCGCCCCGATTTCGCAATCCTGATACCGCGCCCATTCTCGACAAACCCATCGCGCGTGACGGCATCCAGCAGCCGCTGCCGCTCGGCGCGATCAGGCTGCTCGGCCGAAAACCGCGAAGGCAGCGCGATGAACTCATCCCAACTATATTCGAAGCAGGCCTGCGCGGTCCGGTTTGCATAGATGAAGCGCGGGTCGGGCTCGGTGTTGTGGGCGAGGACCACGAAGGGAGCGTCGTTGTAAAGCCAGTCTGGGCCTTGGCCGTCGCCGACGAGAGGGCGGCGGACGAGGCGGGCGTAGCTTCCGGCGAGGAGGGAGAAGAAATCGGGATCGAGTTTCAGATCGAGGGAGGGAGTGTCATAGGCAAAAGTCACGAAGTGCCTCGTCAGTCAAATGCATCGATGCACGCGACATAGCCGATATCATTGCACAGAATTAGATGGCCGCCGCCGCTGGTGCGTCTCTCGAACGGGCAACAGCGATCGAGCTCCCATTTCCGGAATGGGCCGAAACTGGTCATCGATGGTACTGCTAGATAATCCCAGAATTCCTGATAGTCGGAAGGGGCGTGTGCGACGGACCAAGCAACGCCGCCATCTCTTCCCCATGTTTGAACCGACTGCGCCCTGAATGGTCTACTGACCTCGGCGCTTGTTATTTCCCGGGCACTGGAAAGTGTCCGGGACCGTGACTACATGGCGTTGGCCAGTTTTAGAGGTGTTTGGCCAGAATTAGCTTCGATTTCTCAGTTACCTGCAGGGTCGGCTCAGCTGCACCCGCTCGTAGCACCACACGTGTCGCACTTCTCGCAAGTGCCGTTCCGCACCATCGTGAAGTTCTGGCACTCCGAGCACATGTTGCCCGTATACCCCTGCATGATCGAGCGCTGGCGGCGTTCGGCTTCCATCTTCTTGGCTTCCGTCTTGGCGGAGGCGGCGTCGGCTGCGGCCTTGTCGGAGAAGAGGGCGGTCGCGTCGCTGGTGATTTCTTCGGTCACCTCTTCGGCGATCTCTTCCGCCAATTCCTTGGCGCGCTCCTCGTAATCGCGCTTGAAGGCGACGATTTCGGAGGTGGAGATGGCAACTGTCGGCTCCAGCTTGCGGGCAGCGCTTCCGGCAAAGGCGGTCACGGTGCCGGTGGAGGCGGCGCGGGCAGGGGCCGCGGTGGCCGCACCCTTGGGTTCGCCCGCCTGGCGCTCGCTGCCTGTGCCGGAAACCAGCGTCGGCTTGTAGCCGCGGGTCCAGCCGGTGGAGAGCAGGTTGGTCTTGCCTTCCTGAATGCCCTTGCCGAGTGCCGTGTTCGAGAAATCCGACGTATCGACATGCGCGAGGTCGTGACGGCCAAGATAGGAGACGGCGAGTTCGCGGAAGACATAGTCGAGGATCGAGGTGGCGTTCTTGATGGCATCGTTGCCGATGACCATGCCGGCCGGCTCGAACTTGGTGAAGGTGAAGGCCTCGACATATTCTTCGAGCGGCACGCCATATTGCAGGCCGAGCGAGATGGCGATGGCGAAATTGTTCATCATCGCGCGGAAGGCAGCGCCTTCCTTGTGCATATCGATGAAGATCTCGCCGAGGCGGCCGTCGCCGAATTCGCCGGTGCGGAGATACACCTTGTGCCCGCCGACGGCGGCCTTCTGGGTATAGCCCTGGCGGCGGTTCGGCAGCTTTTCGCGTTCGCGCGAAACGCGTTCGATCACCCGTTCGATGATCTTCTCGGTGATGGTGACGGCCTGGGCGGCGACGGGGGCCTGCAGCAGTTCCTCCAGCGCATCCTCGTCGCTCTCATCCTCGATCAGCGAGGCGTTGAGCGGCTGCGACAGCTTCGAGCCGTCGCGGTAGAGAGCATTGGCCTTCAGGCCGAGCTTCCAGGAGAGCATGTAGGCGTTCTTGCAATCCTCGACGGTCGCCTCGTTCGGCATGTTGATCGTCTTGGAAATCGCGCCCGAGATGAAGGGCTGGGCAGCCGCCATCATGCGGATATGGCTTTCGACCGAGAGGTAGCGCTTGCCGATCTTGCCGCACGGGTTGGCGCAATCGAAGACCGGCAGATGCTCGGCCTTCAGGAAGGGGGCGCCTTCCAGCGTCATCGCACCGCAGACATGGATGTTGGCGGCTTCGATGTCCTTCTTCGAGAAGCCGATATGGTCGAGCAGGCTGAAGCTCATGTCGGAGAGCTGTTCGTCGGAAACCTTCAGCGTCTCCTTCAGGAAGTCGGCGCCGAGCGTCCACTGGTTGAAGACGAACTTGATATCGAAGGCGCTCTTCAGCGCGGCGTTGACGGCTTCCACCTTTTCGTCGGTGAAGCCCTTGGCCTTCAGCGTCGACGGGTTGATCGCCGGCGCCTGGTTCAGGTTGCCATGACCGACGGCATAGGCTTCGATCTCGGCGATCTGGCTTTCCGAATAACCGAGGGTGCGCAGCGCTTCCGGCACGGCGCGGTTGATGATCTTGAAGTAGCCACCGCCGGCGAGCTTCTTGAACTTGACGAGGGCGAAGTCCGGCTCGATGCCGGTCGTATCGCAATCCATGACGAGACCGATCGTGCCGGTCGGCGCGATGACCGAGACCTGAGCATTGCGGTAGCCGTGCTTTTCGCCGAGTTCCAACGCCTTGTCCCAGGCCGACTTGGCATGGGCGGCGAGATCCTGGTCCGGGTTTTCCGAATGGATCAGCGCGACTGGGTCGATCGACAGCGCCTCATAGCCGGAGGTTTCGCCGTAAGCGGCGCGGCGATGGTTGCGGATGACCCGCAGCATGCTTTCGCGGTTCGGCGCGAAGTTCGGGAAGGGGCCGAGTTCGCCGGCGATTTCGGCCGAGGTCGCATAGCAGATGCCGGTCATGATTGCCGTCAGCGAACCGGCAATGGCGCGGGCCTCTGCCGAGTCATAGGGAATGCCCGACGACATCAGCAGGCCGCCGATATTGGCGTAGCCGAGGCCGAGCGTGCGGTATTCGTAGGAGAGTTCGGCAATGCGCTTCGACGGGAACTGCGCCATCATGACCGAGATTTCGAGCACGACGGTCCACAGGCGAACGGCATGTTCGTAGTCGCCGATGTTGATGCGCTTGGTGGCCTTGTCCTTGAACTGCAGGAGGTTCAGCGAGGCAAGGTTGCAGGCCGTGTCGTCGAGGAACATGTATTCCGAGCACGGGTTCGAGCCGCGGATCGGGCCGCCGGCCGGCGACGTGTGCCAGTCGTTCATCGTCGTGTTGAAGTGGATGCCCGGATCGGCCGAGGCCCAGGCGGCATAGGAAATCGTTTCCCAGAGGTCGCGCGCCTTCAGCGTCTTCATGACCTTGCCGTCCTTGCGGGCGGTCAGCTTCCATTCGCCGTCATTTTCGACGGCGCGCAGGAAGTCGTCCTTGATCGAGACGGAGTTGTTGGAGTTCTGGCCGGAGACCGTGAGGTAGGCTTCCGAATCCCAATCCGTATCGTAGGTCTTGAATTCGAGATCCTTGTAGCCCTGGCGGGCGAACTGGATGACGCGCTGGACGTAATTTTCCGGAACCTGGTCCTTCTTGGCAGCGCGGATTTCGCGCTTCAGGGCAGGGTTCTTGGCCGGGTCGAAGCAATCGCCGTTATCGCCTTCGCAATTGAAGCAGGCCTTCATGATTGCCTTCAGGTGCCGGGCGACGATCTTCGAGCCGGTGACGAGGGCGGCAACCTTCTGCTCTTCCTTGACCTTCCAGTTGATGTATTCCTCGATATCGGGATGGTCGATGTCGACGACCACCATCTTGGCGGCGCGGCGCGTCGTGCCGCCGGATTTGATGGCGCCGGCGGCGCGGTCGCCGATCTTCAGGAAGCTCATCAGGCCGGAGGAGCGACCGCCGCCGGAAAGCTTTTCGCCTTCGCCGCGCAGCATGGAGAAGTTGGAGCCGGTGCCGGAGCCGTATTTGAAGAGGCGCGCTTCACGCACCCAGAGATCCATGATGCCGCCTTCGTTGACGAGGTCGTCTTCGACGGACTGGATGAAGCAGGCATGCGGCTGCGGATGTTCGTAGGCCGACTTGGACTTGGTCAGCTTGCCGGTGAAGGGATCGACGTAGAAATGGCCTTGGCCGGGGCCGTCGATGCCATAGGCCCAGTGCAGGCCGGTGTTGAACCACTGCGGCGAGTTCGGGGCGACGCGCTGGGTGGCGAGCATATAGGCAAGCTCGTCCTTGAAGGCGGCAGCATCTTCCTCGGAAGAGAAATAGCCGCCCTTCCAGCCCCAATAGGTCCAGGTGCCGGCGAGACGGTCGAAAACCTGGCGCGCATCGATCTCGGAGCCGGTCTGCTCCTCCTTCGGCAGGTTCTTCAGCGCTGCATCGTCGGGAACGGAGCGCCACAGGAAGGAAGGAACGTCGTTTTCCTCGACCTTCTTCAGCCGGGTGGGAACGCCGGCCTTGCGGAAATACTTCTGCGCCAGAACGTCGGTGGCGACCTGGGAGAACTGCGCGGGAACATCGATATTCTCGAGGCGGAAAACGATCGACCCGTCAGGGTTCTTGATCTCGCTCGTCGCCTTGCGGAATTCTATATCCGCATAGGCGCCTTGGCCGGCCTTCGTGAAACGACGTTCGATGCGCATAGTCTTGACCTCGCGTTGGCGCCCGGTCCCCGCGACCTCAAGCGCAAATTTCCTATCCGGCGGCACATTGTCGTCGTGCAGCCAGCCTCGTTTCCGTATTGTGACAGGGGTGTCATCCGGAGAGATGTCTTCCTGTATCTTGTGGTGATGGTGGCTGCAAACGCTAAATATAGTATTAACAGCTTATTATCGCCAGTCCCGACGCCGCTTTTTTTGGAGGCCGAAAACCGCGCAAAAATCCTGGCGGGTCTGAACCGTTCCCGGTGCACAACCCTGGTTCTGCGTCTTGTTTTTCAAAGGGAACCGGGCTCGTTACCTCCGGTCCTGTCGCCGCCGCAACATCAGTAACAATAAAGTTTGAAACAGGTGATTCCGTCAAGGGCTGGCTCTTAACTGAATGCTAACCACAACATATTGTGGATGCGCCTGTGGAGATTGGGGAAAGCCGGGGAGTGCTGAAATTACAAGGGCTTGCAGGTGTTGCCGGCTAAGAAAAACGGCGCAAGGGCAAAAAAGCGTCTTGCGGCAAATCTTGTGATGGCATTTTCGGTGCAAATGCGCATGGCGATTCGCCCGGCATCAAACCCCGTTCAGAGCGCATCGATGGCGATGGTGACGGTCGCCACGCCGATCGGCCGGTCCTTGTCGTCGAGGACGACGAAGCTCGCCTGAGTTTCGAGCATCTGGGTGCTCTCGTTGCGTTCCGCCCGGTCGATGAAGATCTCGCGGGAGCCCTTGGCGAAGGTTTTTAGATATTTTTCCTCATCGCCCTGCCAATAATCGGCGGTGATGGTGCTCTGCCCGACATTCAGCCCATGATTGTCGGTGACGAAAAATTCGACGATCGCCCCCTGCGAGGCGTCCTGCTTGGATTTCAGATAATGCGAGACCGATTTGTCGAGCAGCAGCTTGACCATATGCAGGTGGGGTTTTCCGATCTCGGACCGGTAAGCCTCGTCGAGCACCCGCATATCCATTTCGCTGACATTGCCGAATTCCGCGTTCTGCTCGGCAATGGCATTCAGCACCAGCGGCGTTTCGACGATCGGCCTTACCCTTCGTTCGACATAGTCGCGCACGAGGGGCACATAGGCAGGCTCGGCGCGAACAGGGGTCAGCGGAAAAAGATATGCCGCCAGCCCGACGACCAAACCCGCTCTCAGATGCCCCCACCGCGCCATCTTGCTTCCTCGTACCATATTTCCGACTGCACCTTTTAGGCGCAACCTGACACGATTCTCACCTCGCCCAAGTCTATGAGCATAAAATAAAATAGATGGGCAAAAGCCGATAGCGGAATCGGGAGATCCCGCTGACAAAATCTGGAACAATTTCAAGTGGTAAATGCAAGGGGCACGCGCCGGCGTGGCGGTCAGCGTGCGCCCTTGGCGATCGGCTCCTGATAGGTAAAGCCCATATCCCAGGGGAAGTAGATCCAGGTATCCTGGCTCACCTCGGTCACGAAGGTGTCGACGGTCGGCACGCCTTTCGGCTTGGCGTAGACGCAGGCGAAATGCGCCTTCGGCAGCATGCCGCGCACCTGTGCCGCGGTCTTGCCGGTATCCGTCAGGTCGTCGATGACGAGCACGCCTTCGCCGTCATTTTCCGTCAGTTCGGGCGCGATGCCCTTGAGCAGCACCATGTCGCCCTGGTTCACATAGTCATGATAGGAGGCGACGCAGACGGTCTCGATCAGCCGGATGTTCAGTTCGCGTGAAATGATCGCCGCCGGAACGAGGCCGCCGCGGGTGATGCAGACGATCGCCTTGAAGGTCTGCCCGAGGCCGGCAAGGCGCCAGGCAAGCGCACGAGCATCGCGGTGGAACTGATCCCAGGAAACGGGAAAGGCTTTATCGGGAAGGGACATCGGGCTGCTCCGCGGCATGATAGAGACGACACGCCGTTTGCCGGCGACCGGACGGGCTTGACGCGGCGATCGGCAGAACGAGAAACGCGCGAACTGCAACTGCGCGAGATCGCGAGCTGCTACTGCGCGAGACGTGGCCGAGGCTCGAAGCCGTCATCGGTCGCTGCAATTAGCGGAATTTGCCGGCAAAAGGCAAGAGCGACAGGCTACCGCGACAACAGGGTCAGCGCCGTCATCGAATGCAGCACGGTCTTCGTCGTGCCGCCGAAGATCGTCTGCCAGAGCCAGGAATGCGTATAGGCGCCCATGACGAGAAGATCGATGCTATCGTCCGAAAGCCGGTTCTCGATAATGTCGGATGTGTGCGTCGCCTTCACGCCGTGGCGGGCAAGCGTGGCGGCGATCTCGGCGCCCGCGGTCAAAGGCGATTGCAGCGCCGTGTCGGCAGGATCGACCGAGAGGATTTCCACTTCGTCCGCCGCCTTGAGGATCGGCAGCGCGTCGAAGGTCGCGCGCGCCGCCTCCTTCGAGCCGTTCCAGGCGATCAGCACGCGCCTGATCGGCTTGGGCTGGCGGATGATATAGGGGATCATCAGCACCGGCCGGCCGGTCTCGAAGAGGAAGCTGTTGACATCGACATGGCTGTCGGAGGGTTTGGCGGGGTCGGCCTGCGACGCGATCAGCAGATCGGCGCTGCGGGCGCTGTCGATCAGCGGCGAGGCGCCATAGCCGATCGATGTGGCGAAGCTGCGCCACTCGGAAGAGCCGCCTGCCGCCGCCGCCTTCTCTCGAAAGATGCGCTCGACCGCGACCGTTTCACTGTGCGCCATGTCCTGCAGCGCCTGCACCGCCACGGGGTCGGGAATTTCCATCGGCGCCACCAGCGGCACGGCGGAGATGGTCTCGGCATGCAGGCCGATCACATGGGCGCCGTTTTCGGCGGCGAGGGCAAAGGCGAAATCGGCAACGGCGCTGCTATTGTCTGTCGTATCGAGAATGGCGAGAATGGTTTTGTAAGACATATCAATTCTCCTTGCGCTGAAATGGCTGGCGCGAGGAAAGGAATGCGCCGGACCCTTCTCCTGTTCCTTGACCGACATCAAGGACGGCCGGCTTTCCTAAGCCTCGGCGGAATGGTTTTCGGCGATGTCCTTTCTCCGGCGGATGGCGTCGATCATTGTATGCACCTCGGCGCCGGCCGCATCGATCATCGCCTGCGAGCGGCCGCGGACGACGATCTCGGTGAAGAATTTCTGACCGACATATCGGGGGTAGGAACCGATGCTGGTTTCCGGATGCGCCTTCTGGATCGCCGTCAGCGGCGTGCCGATCTCACCCTCGCCGTAAGGGCAGGGGATGGCCAGCGAAAGCACCGGCGTGCCGGTCCGCAGCGTCGGCAGCACATTGTCGACCATCGCCTGGAAGACCTGCGGCACGCCGGCCATGACATAGACATTGCCGATGATGAAGCCCGGCGCCGTCGAAACGGGATTGGCGATATGGGCAGCGCCCCGCGGCATGCGCGCCATGCGCTGGCGTGCCTCGGTGAATTCCATCTCGCGGCGCCTGTACATATCGGCAAGCAGGGCCATCGCCGCCTCGTCATATTCGCAGGGCAGGCCGAATGCCTTGGAAATGGCATCGGCCGTGATGTCGTCATGCGTGGGCCCGATGCCGCCCGAGGTGAAAACATAGTCGTATTTGCCGCGAAGCGCGTTCAGCGCCTCGACGATCGCCTCCTCGTCGTCGGCAACGATGCGCACCTCTTTCAGGTCTATGCCGGAGAGCGTGAGCATCTCGGCGAGGTGGCCGATATTCTTGTCCTTGGTGCGGCCGGAGAGAAGTTCGTCGCCGATGGCGAGCATGGCGGCGGTGACGACGTTGTCATGGCTCATGGGATGTTCCGTGATGTGAAGCTTGCAAATAGGTAGCGCCCTTGCGCCGCTTTGCAAACTGCCGCCGGTGCGTTGCTTCGTCTCAGAAGGTCGTCGCCGGCCTTCCCTACGCCTTCCAGGGCCAGATGAGCACCGAAGAAGTCAAGGGCGGCTCGCCCTACGGCGCCTCCACCATCACCAATAGCGACGGCTCCCGCCAGCCTTCCGAAGTCGAGCTGGAAGGCGCGAAATACCAGGGCGCCCATGTCGCAAAGCTTGCCGCCAAGCTCGCCTGATCTTTGATGCGGAATGCTAAAGGCGCGGCGGGTGCGAGCTCGCCGCGCCTTTAGCATGGCCCCGCGCAGAATGCGGGCCGATCATCCGCCGACCCGCGAGCAATCGAAGCGTGATTTTTTCCGACGGCTCTTCCCATCGCCAATAACGCAAGATATTGAAAACGCAGCAAGCGGGCGTGGCGAAACTGGTAGACGCAAGGGACTTAAAATCTGTTGCAGTTTTTGCCAAGTATTTGATTTGTATTGAATTTCATTCGTTGTGTTTTGCAAGCCAAAGGTCGTTTCAACGATGGAAAACGACGGAACAAAATGAGATTTTGCAAAACATTCAGGGGTCATTTTTCTTCACCCGGCTGAACGCCCTGGCGATATTCGCTTCCGTCTCCACATGCCGGGTGTAGTGCGCGCCCATCGCCTCCGACTCGTCCCCGAGAAGGTCGGCGATCTCCCTGTTGTTGGCGCCCGTTGTCCTCTTCCACCATGCCGCATATGTCACCCGCAGGCCATGCAATGTCGTGCCGCTCCCGATGTGGTTTTCGCGCTCCTGATCTCGAAGCCAATGGCTGACGCGCGTCTGCATTTCCTTCTCCGAAGGCCATGCGCTTCCATCATCACGGACGCATATAAGGCCGTCAGCTCGTTGCAGCTTGAGCGAGACGAGGAAATCTTGAAGCTCCTGAAGGACAGGCAGCGTAACGAGCTTGTTGTTCTTGCGGGCCTTATAGCGAACCGCCTGGCCGGTGAGGTGGTGCGACCGAAACTGCTTGCGGTTCACATCGACGAGAGTTTGCCCCCGTAGGCCAGCGTATCGAGCGAGCATGACCGGAATCAGAACTTCCATCGGGGCATTGTCGCGCACATATTGCAACTCGTCCGCTTCCCACTCGCGGTTTGCGTTCGGATCTGCCTTGTGCGTCTTGTCCATCCCCAAGCATGGATTGAACGGCATCTTCCCGCGCCGGACAGCTTGGCGGAATAAAGAGGAGAGGGCCGATATCATCTGGTCTGCGAAGCGCGGCCATTTGACGTTGGCGCATCGGTCGCGAACCTCGTAAAGGTCTGGCTGAGTGATATCTTTTAGATCGGAATCGAACTCGGGGCGGAGATATTCGAAAGCCTCAAGATAATCCTTGCGGGTGGAGGCGGCGAGCTTCTGCCATTTCGGATATCCCTTTTCAAGCGCGCCCGGGCTTTGGAGGCAAGCCTTGAGGTCCTTGTCGATATCGCCGTTGGTGTACCAGTAGACGAAGCCGCCGAGGCATTCGATCGGGAAATTCTTGGCCGCGCGTTTTGCGAGCCGGGGCCGGTTGTATGCGTGGGTGAACTCTGCCGATTTTTCGAGGTGCTTGATCAGCTCCTCTCGCGTGCCCTCGAAGCCCTTGACGTAGGCTTCGCCACCCGATCTCGGGTAGACGTACCACTTGCCGCGGGCCTTGACGATGTTAAGCCCTTCTAGCTTCACCGTAACCACCATAAAGCCGCTCCCCGAACTTCCGCTTCGGAGCGGCATCTTGCTTGTTTGGATCGAGAGACGCCAGCCATTCGTCAAGGCGCTGGCGAAGATATCTTTCTCCCCTTGTGGATTCCGTGAACTGAACCGGCTTGACCGGGCATACCTTCTTGAATGTATCGACGCAGATATCGCAATATGCGGCTGCGGATTTCAGGTTCATGGCGGCGGGCCAGTATGGAATGTGTTCTGTCACCACAAATCCTCCGAAAACAGTTCTGGCAATTTCTTGTCTCGATGCGAAGACTGGCCGGCGGCGTCGGCAATGTTACGGGCTTCCTCGCGGCCAACAAACCTGAAGCCGTCCGTCACGAACCCTTGGATACATTTGTGCGCAGCGTTAGGATCGTCCGGGTAGGCAGCGATGACGAGTCGCAGGATTTGGCCATGTCTGGCTGGAGCGAGAAGGGAATATACGCCGCCATCGGGGTGTTTCGCTGCAACTCCGATAATTCGTTCGGTCATGCCTCACCTCTCGTCTTGGCGTCGAGCCGCCACTGGTTGATGATGGCGGTAGCGAATGGAACGGCGTCGTTGCCCATGTCGCTCCAGAGGCCGAAAATGGTCAGCGCCAGAACATGAGGGTTGATGCCGGCGCACACCCAAAATGCCTCCTCACCGATACGGTGCTGCCTGGCATGCTCGAGTTGACTGAGGGGAAGCGCCCAACGGTCTGGGGCCTTACGGCTTTTACCACGGCCGTAATGCCCATGCCTGGGAGACGCCATGGACAGATGCGCAGCCTCAACACCATAGGCGCCGGTAATCACACACGGCAATTCATGAAGAAACGTGAGATAGTCTCGGCTCTTCGCCGGCTTGCGCTTCGGTACGGGGTCGGGGGAGACGTGCGGGGCGATACGGAAGGCGCTCATCGGGATTTCTCCCTTTCAAGCCATTTCGGAGACACCCAGCAGCCGTCGGTTTCATCCTCATATGCTTCTTGCATTTCGTGAGTATTATCGTATGCAAGGATACTGGGCTCGAATCCGTTCGGTACCCTTGCGCCAGACTCGTTGATCTGAAGAGTTAGAAAGCCTGCGCAGATGAGTGATTTTTCTCCAATGCAGGTTTCTCCTTCCTCGTCGTCATGATCAAGCGTTTTATGGCAAAAGAACTCATTGTATTTGTTCTGCGCCAGGAACGCTAACTCGTACCCCCGCTCAATGCGCAGGAAAGGCCGGACATCCCGGCGATATGGGCAATGAGCGCATGGCTCCTTCATGAAGGGCGTCATTCCTGCTCCTCCATCTCAACCCGCTCAATCTCTCTCTTGAGCTTTTCCACCCATATTGCGAGAGTGAAGAAATCGTTGCGGCGGGATACGGGGCTATGCATCGGCATTCCCCTTCCGCTCTGAAGGAATGAGGGCGGCGCGGGTGCGTAAAACCAAAACCGGCACCTCGCGGTTCGGACCTCGCGATGCAATCCGGGCAGCGGTTAACGTGGCTTCTTCGACGGTCTTTGCCTTTTCAACCGTGACGCCTTCTGCCATCAGTCGGCCGTTGATGTATCGATCGAATTCATAGACGCTCATGACGATGTCCCCTCCCTTGTCTTCCAAACCCGGTGCATTCTGAGACTCAACTGGGGTTGAGGTGCATGGGTGGGAGGCAAGGGCGGAGATCAGCGCTTCGGTGTTGTCGAAGATCCACTTGAGGCAATTCGCGGTTTCGCCGTAGATGGTCATCTCCTCGGCGCCCTGCCAGTTGCGGAGTTGCCAATTGATGCCGCGATCGAACTTCGGCATCTTCGCCAGACGCTCGCGCAATTCATGAAGGATTGCAGCCTCTACGCCGCGTTCGTGTTCGTTGCTCATGGCTTCCCGTCCCTAACGTGCTGGTTGATGATGGCGGTAGCAAATGGCGCGGCGTCGTCGCCCATGTCAGAGAAGAGGCCCCAGATCACCAAGCATAGGGTGTGCGGGTCGCGACCTTTCCAGAAGCGCTCTTCACCGATATCATGCTGTCGAGCATGGAGTTCAGGGCTCAAAGGCAGCGCCCACCGATCCGGGGCTTTCCTGCCTTTGCCGCGGCCGTAATGACCATGTCGTGGCGATGCCATCGATAGATGCGCCGCCTGGATGCCGTAAGCTCCGGTGATTACGCAAGGAAGTTCGTGCAGAAAAGCGAGGTAATCCTTGCTCTTCGCCGGCTTCCTCTTCGGGAACTGATCTGGCGCGACATGCGAGGCGATACGGAAAGCGGTCACTGCTGCACCTCACCACGAATGGCGCGGGTCAATTTCTCGGTCAGAACTACCCAAAAGAGATCGCGGCCCTCATATTCTCGCTGCATGTCCATACCGCACTGAGAAGCTTGTTCAGGCTCTTGAACGAAACACTCATCGTCTGGCTTGATACCCTTCTCAGCGTATGGGCCTGCCGGGGCGGCATAAACCCTAAAATAATGTCTCTTGAGGACAGACATCTTAGGCTCCTCCCCCGCCACGAATGGCGGAAAGCACGCGCCTCCACCAAGGCAAAGGCGTCCGGCGCAGTTGCTCTTGAAGGATTCCCTGGCGCAATAGCTCCGTCATCTCGTCTTTCTTCTGGAGGTAGACGACGGTGGAGGTTCTGGCGTGGGGGAAACGGGCCAAATGATCGCGGGCGTTCATGCTAACATCCCTTCGATTTCATCGAAAAGAGCGCCTCTGCTTTTGAAGAGCAGTTCTCTGCCGATGCTCAGCGGGACACGAGCAAGCATTTCGGTATTCGGGTCTTCCATCCATTCGCGGAAAACATCGAAGCTGCCCTCAACGGCAAGGCCTTCGACGCATCCGTTTCTGACGCATACGACAACAGTGATATCTTGATCTTCGCTCATGCTGCTCTCTCCACATCCTCGGGGGTCACGCCATAGCTCTCGGCGATGAATCGCTCGGCGCGCTGCAGGAAGCCAACGAACTCCTCTTCGGTCATGGAGGAGAACGAAATGCTGCGAGGCACGACAAACGGCATACCGCGGACCATCATCGGAGTGACGTACCCGGTATTCAGCTTGACGAGTGAATGAAGGCTCTCGGCATCGGGAACAGCATCCGTGGCATTGACGACCGCATGGAGGAACTGCCAATACCAGCGTAGCCTTGAGGGGCTGCGGCCGGTGCTCAATTCCACCTTGATGCGCTCGCCGGCCGGCATGGCGGCAATGCGGTCACGGTCGTACTGCAACTCGCCGATCAGAGCATCGCCACGCCTGACGCAATAGATAGGTGCGTTTTCGGAAGACTTCTTGCCCATGTTGGTCACCCTGCGGCCAGATTGGATTGACGGGCGAGGAAGGCGTTCTTCATCTCGTCCTTCTTCTTGGTGAAGTCGGCGACGGCTTTGGAACCAATGGCCTTGATGCTGGGCAAATTCTCTTCCCAGAAGCTTTGCAGGCCGCCGAGCGTCGTGATGTTGGTCATCTCTTCCCAGAGATTGTTGCGGCGGATATCGGCCTCGCAGCCCTCTAGGCGGTCAACGAGGGCCGCGCGCCATGCCTGGGTCCAGCCGTCGCGTTCAGCCTGATCGAGATATTGTTTGCGAAGGTGGTCAAGTCCC
Organism: Rhizobium sp. J15; assembly: GCF_002531825.1. Classification (GTDB taxonomy): domain Bacteria; phylum Pseudomonadota; class Alphaproteobacteria; order Rhizobiales; family Rhizobiaceae; genus Rhizobium. The sequence continues at coordinate 42,189 of NZ_NWSX01000015.1, forward strand.
GCCATGGACTGGACATCGACCAGATCGCTTTCGAGTCCGGCCATGATCTTTTCCCACTCGCCATTGCGCTTGAGCTGGGCGGAAGACTTGGGGGCTGACTGGTCGTGCCGATGCTCCTTGAAATCCTCGGATTCGTCTTCCGAATAAACGAGGCCGTGAATGCCGACGAGTTTGAGAACAAGCCTATCTTTGGCCCTTTTCTCGGCCATTGCCCACGGATAGCCATTTTTGCAGTTCTTGGGGCTGGCCTCGCCGGTTGCCCAATCGCTGCGGTTGCCCATAGTCCCCGACACTGACAAGACGGCGATGCCGTTGGCTGTGTCGGCTTCGATGATCGTCGGGGACGCAAAGACGACGTTTGCCTTTGTGGCGACAACCTCAAGAGCCGCATGCTTCGCAACCCATTGCTTATTCTGCGGGATCTGCCAGAAGTCGTCCTTATCCAGACCATATTCCTTGCGGATGGCCTCAATGCGAGGGTCAAGCGACATGACGATTATCCTCTTGTTTTCGTGGGTGTCTTCTGACAAAATCTTCATCGATCTCCGCGCGGCCCAAATAGAACCATGCGTGCTCTTCGCGCTGATCGGCCCATTGCAGCAGCCGCGCCGCGCGTTCTGGGCTCGATGTTTTGGCGTCGGCCCGGTATTCGTCGGCCATCTCGAAAGCCCTAACAGCGAGAGCGCGATATTCAGCGGGCGACATAGCAAGCCTCCTGGCAATCGGCCTTCGCCACCCGCAACTGCTCATTCCATGCAGACATTGCGAAGAAGACGCAGGCGTAGACGGCAAGACCAGTAGCAACGAGGATCAACTGGTCCCGAGCTGTAAACCGGTGCTGCGGAGGCTCCTTGGCATCGACCGGCAGCACGCCGCATTGTGTGGCGCAGGGAACAGGGCACTCGCCAAGGGATTTGAGATCACAGCGCATCAGTAATCCGCCCCCTCTACCCACCATTGCCGATCGCAACCATTGCAGCGGTAATGGAGGTCGTCGTGGGCGCCATCAGAGCTTTCCCAATCGCGATACTCGACCTCATCAGAACCGCACTGACGGCATTTGAAGTTTGGGTTCTCAGCCTTCGTCGGCTTCCAATCGGACGTGTAACCCATCGTCGTCTTCCTCTTTGGCCTACCGGCCGGTTGGGGTGGGGGTGTCAGTGAAATCTTACGGCGCCATCGTCCGAAGCCATTTCGAAAGCCTTGCGGAATTCGCTGTATACTTCGTAGAAACGGGGCTCTGGAACGGTCTTGGCGGCGGCATCGAAGGCCGCGAAGTCGTCGGCAAGCTTCTTGCTCGTCTCGGGACCGATCACGCCTTCGCAATCCGAGAAGTTGATCATCTCCCAGAACGGGCCTGATGTTGCCTTCCATGCAGAGGCAGCGTAGCTTTCCCAATCTTTGCCGCACTGGTGGTAGGAGCCGAGCGGCCATCCAGAGATGCGGGCAAGCTCGTCGCGCCAGCGGTTGTACGAGCTGTAAGCGCCGGCTCGGAAGCCAAAGCGTTCCTCTGCACGATAGGCTTGACCGTCTTCGACGTTATCGTTACGGCCAGGGAAGTCTGAATTGACGAATGCCATTAAGTCGCAATCGGCATATTCGCCGGTTTCCTCGTCAAGGACTTCTCCGTCCTCATAGCGAACGCCCGTCATCTTCGAGATCTTGCGGTAAGCTGTGATATCCAATCCCATTGCCTTCTCTCCTATTCTGCCGCCTGAAGGTTCGCGCCCTTGACGAGAACCGAGCCCAATCCTCGGCGAGGACGGAACATGCGAGTTACGACAGGCTCACGAGCGCTCTGGAACGAACGGTCTATGTCATCGGCAATACCGTCGATCCAAGGCTCAAGGTAATCAGGATCGCCGCCCGCATCGTAGACGAGGCCGGAAAGGGCCTTCATCATCTCGACTGCCAGTTCCTTGACGATTTCCTCGTTGTCGGTCTGGCTTCCGTGGATAACGGAAAACTGGGCTTGAGCCTTTTGGGCGGCGGTGATGATGGTTTCGATGGAGGACATCATGCACCTGCCTTTTCGGTGGCGTTCGCCAGTTCGGCGCGATTGACAACATCGATCAGGACGCGAAGGAGAGCCGTTTGCTCACGCGAGGCAACGCCGGTCAGCGTCTTCGCCAGAGCCCCGTTGATCACGGCGAGCTTTTTCAGAGCCATGACATCGATCGGCGAAATCTCGATTGTCTGCGCCATCTCTCTCATCCTCATTTTCGTTGCGCAGAAGAGTCGGTAGGGACCGACTGTCTGCGGGGTGGGTGGTTAGGCCGAAGCCGGATCGCTATTTTCCCAGATGACGCAGCCGCGCAGGCGACCCGCAATCATCTCGGCAGCACATTTGAGGCAGACCGCACCTCGACCAGGTCCGCCCATGCCGTCGATCGTGTCGCCACAAAGGCTGCATGAGATGATGGCGGCAGAAGCAAACCCGCCGGGCTCCACGCGATATGCTGGTGAAAGTTCGTAAAAGTCTGCGGCCTTGCTCATCAGAATACGATCCAGTCGGGACCGAAGTTCTGGCTGTAGTCGGACGCATCGCCCCAGTCCTCGAACTGGGCTGCGTCTTCCTCGCGGTCCGTGACAAGGCCATCGTGTTCGCCGATGCTGTCCTTGTGCGCGAACTTGCGAGTTTTCTCATTCAGCAAAACGTACATTCCCGTCTTCCTCGTTGTGCAGAAGAGCGGCCGGGGCGGTTCTCTGCTTTGGATGGAGCAGTGAGGCCGTGGCTTCTTCGTGCTCTGATGTCTTTCTTGTACCACCCCATGTGACAGCGCGTCAAGGAAAATGTTGCGCCGGGTGTGACAAAATATTGACGGGCGGGAATCGCTATGGCAAAAACGAGAAAGCCCCCGAAGCGGCTCAATGCTTCGAGGGCTGATTGGTAGCGGTTTGAACCGGGAAGTTTTTCCGCCGCCAAGAGAACGTCAACGTTATACCATAACGGCATGTGGCGTTCAAACGAAAAACCTCCCCCCAGGTTCCGAAGCCTTCTAAATTTCGGGGCTTACGCGTTCCAAGGCCGTCGAGCTGGAGGATCGTATGGACATCATGGAGCACGACACGCGGGCTTAAGACGGCCCTGAACGCCTCGCAAGGGTGGATAAACGACGAAAGTGGTGAGGTTCCGGCGCGAATGCCGACCAGCCGGGAGTGCAGGCCCCCAAGATACCCCGATGGCTTTCGGGATTCAGCCTGGTCGATAATGCGTGTTTGGCTTGATAGCTCTGGTTAGGAATACGACGGGACAGAAGTGATAACCTCACCCTCCGTCTATTGATACTTATTGTCTAACTGTCTTGAAAAGCAACGGTCCAAAATGGGTCATATTGCGCCGCAAAATTCTAAACTGCTCATGAACCATAGCGATCAAACAAAAAAACAGGCGTATCGAAAATCCCTGCGCCAGATGTAATATCCCCTAGAAAATAAGGGGTGTGAAACATGAAAAGAAGGGCTCTTCTTCAGGGCATGGCAGCAGGGTCGGTCGTCGCTATTGTGCCAACACGCGCCGCGCCTCGTGACGAGTGCGAGACACACGCGAAAGCCTTGGCGGACGCGTTGTGCAAAAAGCATGGCTATAGGTGGAAGATTCAGTTCGACCAGATGAACGAGTTCGTGCTGCTATACCGTGAGGTCAAACCGAAGGCTTAGCCATCGGTTCCGGTGAGGGATTTCAGCAGCCGCACCGCCAGATCTCGATTATTGTTCTCATTGATCAACCGGACCAGATCGACGACCTCGCCTTCTTTGGTGGGATCGACAGAGAGCAGATCCGTGACGCTGGCGTTAAGGGCATGCGCCAAGGCTTCGAGGATGGGCTGTGAATAAGGTTGCTGGCCATTCTCGATCCGGCCTATGCTGGAATGAGACAGCGTCTCGTCTGGGCCGTCAAGCTCCAGACGGTCAGCCAAACGCCTTAGCGAAAGGCCGCGGTATTCGCGCCATTCCTTGATGTACGTCTTGGTATATGTCCGTTCAGCCATGCTAAAAATATATCATGCTCTTTGTAACGCGTGGTCACGCCCCCTGTGACAGATTTCATTTGATTTCTGTTTCACCCGGTGTTACAAGGAGGCATGGAAACAGATCAGCACCCCCTCATGAAGTATCTGCAGAAGAAGGGCGAAAGCCTTTCTACCTTCGCCAAGTCCGCGAAGACGAGCCGTATGCAGCTCTATCGCATCATGGCCGGCGAGGGCACGACGACTAGCCGCCTCAAGCAAATCAGCGAGGCGACTGGCGGTGAGCTTTCCTTGGCTGATCTTGTTTCTCATAAGCCGCCCAGCAGTGGGTCCGACGAGCAGGAGCGGGAGAGCGCAGCATGAGCGAGTTCACCGCAGGCCAAGAGTTCAAGAACGCCTATCCGTTCGTTCGGGGAACCTACAGCACGTTCGACGAGGAAGGCGAGCACGAGGTGCAGACGTGGAACCCCGGTGTTCGCTACGAAGCTGCTGGGTATTGGGGCGACGAGACAGAAGTTATCGCCGATGGCAATGGATTCCAGATCCTCACCGTCGTCGATGTTCACAAGCCGGGGAAATACCCGACGCGCGTCTTCTACACGGTGTCGTGGGTGAGGCCTGACGGGCGCCCATTCGGGAAGAAAAAGCTTCACATCGCCACCGTTGACAAATTCCGTCGCCTCTCTCGCGGGTTCCATCTCGCATACGCGATCGAAATAGACGAGGTGGCGGCATGAGCGAGAAACTGACGCGCATCCGCCTCCCAGGTCAAAATGATTACCGTGGCTTCATGGATTGGGGCGAAGTCGAGCCGGCAAAAATCATCCATTCCGTTCGCGATCGCGCCGCACAATTGCGCCGTGAGGCCGAGGCTATAGAAGCCGCGACCGACGACGAGTTCCAGATTGATGTCATCCGTGGACCTTACGTCCAGCATCATGTTCGCGAACTCCAGAAATCGTCGCGCACCCCCTCCCATCACCCAAACCTCAATAGGGAGAGAACATGAACACCGTTGAAATCCTCAAGGCTGCGAGAGAGCTGATCAGCGATGAGAAGCGGTGGACGCAGACCGTTTATGCAAGGGACGAGAACGGTAATTCCGTTAACGCCACAGACCCGATGGCTGTGTGCTTTTGCTCGCGTGGGGCTATTGACAAAATCACAGCTGGTAACCGCGCGTGGGGCGGAGCATACGATGTCCTCCTTGACCTCCTCGTATCCGAGGACGACAACTGCCTCGGCGTAGCCGACTTCAACGACAAGCACACTCACGCCGAAGTCCTCTCTCTTTTCGACCGCGCCATAGCCCGCGCTGAGAGCGAGGCAGCATGACCACCCACGACCAGCAAGAAGACCTGTACGAGGCGAAGAAGGAATACGGACTGACCCGCATTGTTGGATGGACATACGAAGATGAGCTTCCGGAGAACTATCCGTATGACGCCATGTTCAAATTTTCCGTGGTTGACGCTGTCAGGATGTTTCCGGTCTTCGCTCCAGAGGAGCCTGCCACCATGAGCACCGAAGCCCTCGCTGATCATATCAAATCCCTCCAGGCAGAACTCAAATCACGGCAAGAGGTGAAATCATGGTGACTTTCTTCGGCCCCCTATTGCTCGCCATCATCATCGGCGCCCTGTTTTTCTTCGCCGTGAAGGCCCTCGTCATCTTCATCCAGCAGTGCGACCGAGAGCCCGAGCTTGACGTTCTCGACTACGACAACAGCTCCCAAGACGGCTTCCTCCGTCACTTCGCAGCCAACAAGAACGAGGCGCAGTGATGCTCTACTTCCTGTTCCAAGCCTCTCTCCTGGCTATCAGCATTCTGAACTACGCCTATTGGGGCGTAGATCCGGCTCTCGGCATGTTCTTCATCGGCTGGTGCTCCGCCTTAACGTCCGGCGCCGTCGTGTGCGCCATTGCGAAGGAGGTGCAGCAATGAGCGAGTGGATCGAACACAAAGGCGGATGCCGACCTGTAGACCCAGACGCGCTCGTTCATGTTCGCTTTCAGAGAACGGATAACGACTCAGTTCAAGAAGAAAGCGTGCGCCCCATGAAAGCTAAGTATTACTGGTGGGATCACAAGTTCTACGAAGGCTCCCCGAGCGGCGGCAACATCGTCTCCTATCGCATCGTCACCCCTTCCGAACCCCATGAGCCTTCCTCCTCCCAAGCACCATAGGCTCATGAGCAGTCTGTCCCGGGGATCACCCCTCGTTGCCCCGGGACAGCACCCTTACCCTCGGCCTTCCGTAGCGCAGTTTCATAACCACCGCGGCAACGGCAGTACCCAAGGCAATGAAGGCAGCCGGCTCCTGCTCATCAGGTTCACCGGCTGCAGCAGATGCCGATACGAGGCGGCGGGTCGGCTCTGCGAATGGATTTTCTAGCTCCCGGCGGCGGGTGCTGAGCGAGACGACGAGGGAGTTTTCTCCCGCAACAGAGATAGTGCCCTCGTCGTCTACTGTTTGAGTGTTCCTGTTGGACATCTCTCGGCTCCTTCGAACGAGTTGAGATAACCACAGGAACGAACGCAACATGTGCAGAGAAACTGAGCATTTGGAGCACGAAATGAGTAGCGCGGTAGCGGCCCAAAGTTACGTCAAACGAATGATCGAGCGCGAAAGCGCCGGCTGGGGCGACATGACTCCTGCAATCGAAAGGCTCGAACGGAAGTACGGCATACCGTTCTGGACCATCAATAACATCCGTACAGGCAGGGCGAAAACCATCGAGGCGGGCATCTTCGCTCGGATCAAGGCGGCGTACATCGACATGTGCGAGCGCCAGATCGCCCGTCTTCAGCACGAACTCGAAATTGAAAGGGAGCTCGACGGGGATGCTCTGGATTCAGATTTGCTGGCTCAGGTTCAAGGCCTGGCTGCGAAAGTTCAAAAAGCGAAACGAAAAGGATAACTGACATGAAAGCTTACATCTTGCTCGACCGTTCTGGTTCGATGGCCGCCCGATGGGTGGAAACCATCGGTTCTCTCAATGCCTATGTTGACGGCCTGAAAACCGAGAAGGCCACCAAGAAGACCGAAGTCACCGTCGCCGCCTTCGATGACCGCGATCCCTTCAAGGTTCTGCGCAAGGGCGCAAAGGCTTCCGACTGGATGGACATCAACAACGACGAAGTGCAGCCGCGCGGCATGACGCCTCTTTACGACGCGATCGGCAAACTGATCGAATCCATCCGCACCGACGCTCCGAAGAAGGCCACGATCGTCATCATCACGGACGGCGCCGAGAACTGCAGCCGCGAGATCAAGAAGGACGCGGCCAAGGCCATGCTCGACGAGATGCGCGCGAAGAGCTTCGATGTCGTCTTCATCGGCGCAGATTTCGATGCATTCGGCCAAGGCGCTGATCTCGGCAGCATGGCCGGCTCGACGCTCAACATGACGACCGGCAACTACACGGCGGCAATGCGCGGCCTGGCAAACCGAACCTCTTCGTATGCATCCACAGGTGTTGTTGGCAGCTTCAGCGACGATGACCGCAAGAAGGCGTCCGGCAAGTCCTAACCCAACCCCTTCACCAACCATCGAGGCGGCGTGAATGACGAACAAGAGCGCACTGGAGCTTTTCAGGGAGGGTCTGGATTACATTCAGATCTCCCAAGCCCTCAAGATCCCCGTTCCCGATGTGGAGCGCAAGATCCACGCCCTGCGCTCAGCCGAGAAGGGTGACACGTCTCAGGAAGAATACCGCGATCGACTGCATGCAGAGCAGGAACACCGGTTCGAGCTGAAGCGCAGGCACGTTGCCAGGATGGCCGGTCGTCGTGAGCCACTCGCTTATGTCGGCAAAGAGTGGGGGAAGCAGTTTTGACTGTCAATCTCACCAGGCAAGAAGCCAAGGCCCTACTGTCGAAGCCGAAGCGGTCGAAGTTCCGCAACGAACCGGTCGTGATCGACGGCATCCGGTTTGACTCCAAGAAAGAGGGGAACCGGTGGCTCGAACTGAAGGCTTTGGAACGCGCCGGCGAGATCAGCCACCTCGTGCGCCAGCCAAAGTTCTATCTTTTCGGCTCCAAAGGCCCTGTCCTGATGAAGTCCGCGCGATACCCGAACGGGCGCCGTGCAACGTGGCGCGGGGACTTCGCATATTTCTGCTCCCGCCGCAACAAGCGGATCTGCGAGGACGTGAAGGGCATGCGCACCGACATGTACCTGCTCAAGAAGGCGAGCGTTCTCGCCTGTTACCCAGGATTGGAGATCGTCGAGATATGAAGATCTGCACGATGTGCGGGCTAGAGAAACCCGTTACCGAATATCATTCGAAGAAGCGTCAGCCTTCTGGACTTAGCCCAGCATGCAAGGCGTGCGTATCTGCCAAAGGCAGAGAATATTACGCGAAAAATGCAGACGCCGTGAAGGGCCGCGCGAAGGCATGGCGTGAAGCAAATCTAGAACTCGATCGCGAGCGAGCCAAACAGAAGTACGAAGCCAATCCACTCGTTGCCAAAGAGCGTGCCATTCGGTGGGCATCAGAAAACCAGGAACGCCGTAAGGAAATCGCCGCCAGTTCCGCAGAGCGTCATCGGGAGGCAAGGAATGAAAGGCAGCGGGTCGCCGGCAGAGAGTTCCGTAGGTTGAACCCTGCCGCAGCCCGCGAGGAAGGCCGAATGCGGGCAGCTTTACGCCGCTCGCGTGAACAGGATGCAGGCGTCAACATCGATCGGTCGGATTGGAAGGCGCTCATAGATCTGTTTGAGGTCGGGACTTGCATTTATTGCGGGACCGAGGGCCACAAACTCACAATGGATCACTGGATGCCAGTGTCATTGGGCGGCAAGACCGAAGTCGGCAACCTAATCCCATGCTGTAAGCCGTGCAATTCTCGCAAGAGCAATATGCATCCGATCGACTGGATGAAGAAAGCTGGGATCCACGATAATCGCGGGTCGGGCTCCATTACAATTCTGGAGTTCCTAGAACTCACCAGAGACGCCGTGATCGACGTCAAGGGCATGGATACCCCGCTCAGCAAGTTCAAGCGCAAGTGCGTCAAGGCTCAATATGGCTTTGAGGTCGAGGTGGTGAAATGACGTGGTTCTTCGACCCTCTCGTTCCTCTTCACTACGAGATGATCGTCATCGACCCGCCGTGGGGCTTTGACCTCTACAGCAAGGAAGGCGCCAAGAAGTCAGCGCTGGCGAAATACGACCTGATGACCGATTCCGATATCCTCGCCATGCCGGTCGGCAAGCTGGCGAGCATGGATTGCCTGCTCTATTGCTGGGCGACGGCTCCGCAACTGCCATTGGCGATCGACTGCGCGAAGGCATGGGGCTTCGAATACAAGTCAGTCATGATGTGGCGCAAGACTACGCCGGCCGGCAAAGTTCGCATGGGGACCGGCTACCGAGTCCGCACGACTGGCGAGGCGGTTGTCGTCGCCACCCTCGGCAATCCTAAGCAGGCGGCGATTCCTCAAACCATCTTCGACGGAGTGGCCCGCGAGCATAGCCGCAAGCCGGATGAATTCTACGACATGTGCAATCGGATCATGCCGCACGCCCGCCGCGCTGACGTATTCGCGCGCCAGAGCCGGGAAGGCTGGCATTCGTTCGGGAATGAATCGACCAAATTTGATGAGGTGGCAGCATGACGACTTTCGCAGAGTTTTACAAACTTTATCCCCGGAAAAAAAAGCCCCTCGATGCTGAGAAAGCATGGGGTCAGATGCTCAAGAAGGGCTTTACGCCAGATGAGATCATGCAGGGGCTTCGTCGAAACCTCCCCGATCTTCAGAGGCGAGAAGCTCAGTTCATCCCGTATCCTGCTTCATGGCTGAGAGCAGGGGAATGGGCGAACGAGCCGGACCCAATCACGCAACGCAACCCTGCCAGAAGGACGACATGGGATGCCGCAAGAGACATTAACGCCCGCCTCGATCATCTCAATGCTTCTTTCGGGCTTCCCCAGCTCGCAAAGCACTGACGTGGACGGCCAGATGCTCGCCTATCTAATTGCCGTCGAGAGCTATTCAATGCAGGCCGTCATGGCCGCGGCGAAGGCGTTCTTGGCCGGCAGGGTGAAGCGAGAGAACAAGACGTTCGCACCATCGGCGCCAGAATTCGCCGACGAGTGCAGGGTGCAGCAGGCACACATAGAGGCCGCGCTTCGTCCACGCATCGAGCCACCGGCCCAGAAGGAAGACGACTCCCCAAGGGTCGATCCTCGCAAGCTTCAACTGCTCAGGAAGGCCCTCAACGGCAGCCTGAGCGCCAAGCGTAAACTGGCGCGCATGTTCCCGGATAACCCGATCATCGTGAGCGCGGCGCAAGACAGCAACAAGGAGGCGGCCGAATGAGCAAGTTCCCACTGACGAGGTTCGCCCTCGCAAGGGTCTTCGCCAATCTCGCGATATGCGCGCTCCCGGCGTCGGAGAGATATTGCCTCGATGTTGGCTTTGGCTTTGCCGATCTCCTCAAAATCAGAGCGAACACTATCAAGATCAAGGGTCAGAATTGGCGTCACGCAGATGCGCCATTCAGTGAGGGCGAGTAAACCATGAACATGCAAACCACCATCCGGCAGTGCCCTCTCGACACGACAGACAAGGAAATCATCAAGATGCTAGCAGAGGGGCGAAGCCGCAAGGACATCGCCTTTCAGCGCCATGTGAGCGAATCCGCGATCTGTCAGCGCATCCAGTCGGCAAGCAAGATGCTCCGCATCCCCCGAAAGGATGCGGCTCTTGTCGCCGTCGCTTTTCGTAACGGGTGGTTATCATGAGCTTCGTCCCAGGAGACCATATCACGCCGCGCGAGAAGGAAATCATCCACTGGATGGCTGAAGGCAAGACGGCCTCAGAGATCGGCATCATTCTCAGCATTTCGGAGCACACGGTTAGCCGACACGTATGGAGTGCCCGTCTCAAGCTCAATGCAGTGAACAGCATACAGCTCGCGGCCAAGGCGGTCCGCGAAGGCATCATTCAGTAAGAAGCGAGGAACAGCATGAAGGCGGCAAACGATTGGTATGCAATTCGCACGGTTCCAGGAGCGCAAAAGCCAAAGCGCGAATACACCGTGGAGAAGACGGATAGCAAGCGAGGGAAGGGGTATCGCATTATCCCGAGTCTGGACCCGAACATGTCGGCGATAGAGCGCGCGCTCAAGGATAACAAGTTCTCGTTCTATATGCCGGCGGAGAAGAGGCTCGTCCGTGATCGTCGTCACACCGACCTGTGGAAGGTCCGCCGGTTCGCGCTCATCGTCGGCTATGTCTTCATCCACCGGCCGCACGACATTGACCTGCTGAAGCAGACCGCCGGCGTTCAGGACATCGTCAAGACATCTGATGGCGAGCCCATGCCGATCGACCTTCTCGACATTCTGGCGTTGCGGGCAGCTGAGGCAGAGGCAGAGGTGGAATTTGACCGCCAATCCCGCAACGCCCGCCAGAAGGTGCGACGGAGGGCAAAGCAGGACCCCCGGCTTCAGAAGCTAGTCGCCAAGCTGGACATCACCGGTAACTTCACGGTGCCTCATGACTTCGATTTCGAAGCTGCGTAATGGGGGCAGTATGCGCGAAGACAAGGAAGGCCCGACCTATCTAGATTTTATCACGCCCGATGAGGTGTTTGACCGCGGCCCGGATGCAGTTAAAGCATGGCAGGAAAAATACATGAACAGAATTGTGGGTAATTTTGTGCGCCCATCAAACCCCTTGAAAGTCAAGGCGATTATGGTATCTTCTGCAAAGTGATTTGGTGCGGCGGGGATGCGTCCCGGCACTCGGCGGGGCTCTTCACATTCCGCACCAATGGCGAAATGCGCTTTAAGTTTTCGGGTTGCCGTCGATCTCTGGGCCTCAGTCTGGATGACGGCTTTTACTCTCTGAGGTGACGCGGTCAAATGGCCGGAATCTAAGGGCGGTGCACTGAAAAGCCTTTAGCTGGTTCACGCTCCAGTCAAGCCGCCAGGACAGGAATTGTGGAGGTCGCTATAGGCCGGCGGCCTTCCGAAGCGCTTCGTTCATTCTCGTCTGCCAGCCTTCGCCGGTAGATCGAAAATACTCAATCACCTGAGGATCAAGGCGAAGCGTCAGTAATTGTTTTGCATTCGGGTCAGGTTTCCGGCCCCGCTTCCCGAGCAAAGCTTCAGCGCCAGACTTCCTTATGTGGTCGGAAATCCTCTGCTGCTGGCGGAGCAGGTCGTCCTCTGGATTTGCAACCCGCTTGATTTGGTGGAACAGGGCCATTTGATCGCCTTTCTAATTTGTGTAACTACGGCAATATAAACCCGTAACTACAGGAATTCAAGCGATGCTCGGGACGGTTCTGCTCATCCTCCTGATTTTTGCCTTCGCCGCCGCCTTCCACTTCTCCGCAGGCCCTCGCATATCAGGCGGCATTGGGGTGCTGCTCGTCGTCGTGCTGATACTCGCAGTGCTCAGGAAAATTTGACCACCGAACTTTACAGCCTCTCAGACAGGCGGCAAGCCCATGGTAATAAACGCGAAGGCCCAGAAGGGCGAATACACAACGGCATATTTCAATTCATGCCCTCTGTGCGAGAGCCGCGGAAGTCGAAAGCTCCTGACGGTTAAGTTGGGGGGCCGCTTCCCAACAGAATGTAATGAATGTGGTGCCAAGTTTGGTGCGTACCTCATGCCGTCATTGCCGCTTGAAACAAATTCAAGGTTTCAAGGATGAGCAATGGGCACGGCGGAAAGCGTGAAGGCGCAGGGCGTAAAGCTGGCGCTGCAACACGCATGAACGAAGAGGCGAGAGCAAAGGCCGCAGAGGGCGGACTGATGCCGCTCGACTATATGCTGTCTGTGCTTCGAGACGAAGAGCAACCGGCTGCAGCGCGCATGGACGCAGCCAAGGCCGCCGCTCCGTATGTCCACGCGAAGCTGGCCAGTGTCGAGCACAGCGGCAAGGACGGCGGTCCGATGGTTCTGGAGATTGTCCGCTTTGCGGATTCGTCTACCTAATGGCTGGCAGCCTCGACAATACCAGCGCCCGCTATGGGATTATCTGGAGCGAGGTGGCGACAGGGCAATCGAGATAGCGCACCGACGCTGGGGCAAGGACGATCTCGTTCTTCACAGGACGGCGATCGCGGCTCATGAGCGCGTTGCCAGTTATTGGCATTGTCTGCCGGAATACGAACAAGCCCGAAAGGCGATTTGGGCAGCGGTCAATCCCCACACTGGCAAGCGCCGTATCGATGAGGCGTTCCCAGAGGAATTGAGGGCAAGCAAGGATGAGCAGCAGATGTTCATCCGCTTCAAGAACGGTTCCACATGGCAGGTTATCGGCTCCGATCGCTATAACAGCCTCGTCGGCGCCGGCATCGCTGGTGTGACCTTCTCGGAATGGGCGCTCTGCAATCCTTCATCATGGGGCTACATCCGACCGATGATCGAGGAAAACGGCGGGTGGGCGACCTTCATCACCACGCCGCGCGGTCGCAACCATGCGAAAGCCATGTATGACATGGCCAAGGGCAATCCGAGGTGGTTTGCCGAACTCTCCAGCATCGCCACGACGGGCGCGCTGACACAAGAGCAACTGGATGAAAGCCTTGCTGAATATTGTGCCCTATATGGCGAAGACATCGGTACGGCTCAATTCGAGCAGGAATATCTCTGCTCATTCAATGCCGCTATTCTCGGCGCTTTCTATGCGAGAGAAATGGCGGCCGTTCGAAGCCAAGGGCGTATCAAGGACATTCTGCCCGTTCCCGGCGTGCCGGTACATACGGCATGGGATATCGGAGTAAGGGACGACACCTCAATCTGGTGGTTCCAGGTCTACAACGGGAAAGTCTGGATCCTTGATTGCTACACGGCATCCGGTGTTGGCGTCGACCATTACGCCGAGGTCTGCCATTCAAAGCCATATGTGCGCGGGATCGACTTCGTTCCTCACGACGCGAAGGTCAAGGAATGGGGAACAGGCAAGACCCGCATCGAGACGATGAAACAATACGGGCTCAAGCCGCAATTGGTGCCGATGGCGACGAAGATGGACGGCATCAACGCCGCTCGCAAGACGCTGCCCATCTGTGTGTTCCATACCCGCTGTGAAGACGTAGGGATTTCCGCTCTTGAGCAATACCGCCGCGAGTGGGACGACGACAAGAAGACATTCAAGCCGACCGAGGTTCACGACTGGACGAGCCATTTGGCAGACGCCTTCCGCTATCTCGCCATGGCCTGGCGGAATGTCCCCGTGAAGGAACCGGAAAAGAAGCCGCCACAGCCGCAAGGCTCTGTCGTCCTCGCAGGACCGCCGCCGCCGCGCAGCACAACGAGAATCAGGGTTTAACGCATGGACGCAGCAAACGACCTTGCAACGGACAACCAGCCGGTTGATCCGTATGCAGACATGCGCAATGCCCGACCTTGGCTCGACGAGATCCAGGACGCCGAGAAGTGCTTCCAGGAATACCAGGACAAGTGCGACAACATCGATAAGGCATATGCCGACCTGAAGTCTCTTTCCGGCGCCAACGCCGAGCGGCAGATGCAGATCTTCTGGGCCAACCTGGAAGTGCTCAAGCCGTCGATCTATGCGCGTGCTCCTGTTCCTGTCGTCGGCTCCCGCTTCAAGGACCGCAAGGCGCTCAATCGTCACGCCAGCGAGATCCTAGAGCGCTCGCTGCTTACGTCCTTCGATACGCAGGACATCGACGAGACGATGAAGGCGATCCGCGACGACTTGGCGACAAACGCCCGCGGCGTCATGTGGCTCCGCTTCGAAGAAGGTGAGAATGGCGAGCGTCAAGCGTCAGCCTACGATCACGTTGATCGTAAGGATTTCGTACACGACCCAGCCCGCAAATGGAAAGAAGTCGGTTGGGTTGCCCGCCGCTCATGGCTGACCATGGAGCGAATGCGTATGCGCTTCGAGCAGACCAGCGGCGATGCCTACATGAAGGCGTCCTATTCCGAGCGCAAGGGCAAGGACGAGAACTACGCAGGCGAGAAGAAGGCTTGCGTCTGGGAGTTGTGGCACAAGGAAAAGAACGTCGTCGTCTGGGCCACACCTGGTGTTGATGTGGTTCTCGATATCCGCGAGCCATATCTGCAGCTTGATAGGTTCTTCCCATGCCCGCGACCGGCATATGGCACGGTCGAGCGCGGCACGCTGAAGCCCGTTCCTGATTTCGTCTACTACAAGGACCAGATCGAGGAAATCAACGAGCTCACGGCCCGTATCTCGGCATTGTCAGAGTCGCTGCGCATGAAGGGCTTCTATTCTGCCGGCGGCGAAGATGTAGCCGACGCGATCGAGACGGCGATCAAGCAGAACGACAACCAGGCAATTCTTATCCCGGTCCCGAACGTCGCAGCCTTCGGTGGTGGCGGGTCGTTCAAGGACTCCATCATCTGGATGCCGGTCGATCAGGTGGCCGCGGTCATTGCCCAGCTTATCCAGCTTCGCAAGCAGTTGATCGATGATGTGTATCAGATCACCGGCCTCTCGGACATTATGCGTGGCGCTACCGATCCGAACGAAACGCTTGGCGCTCAGGAGCTCAAGAGCCAGTACGGCAATGTCCGAATTCGCGACCGCCAGGAGGAGATGATCCGCATTGCACGGGATGCAGCGCGCATTTCAGGCGAGATCATGGCCGAAAACTTCTCGATGCAGACGCTGATGGAGATGTCGCAGTACGAGGATATCCCGACGCAGGCCGCCGTTCAGCAGCAGATCATGGGGATTCGCCAGCAGATCGCGCAGGCCGCGTCCAATCCTCAGATGGTGGCGCAGGCCCAGCAGAACCCAGATATGGCCCAGAAGATGCTGCAGCAAAGCCAGCAGAAGACGCAGGAGTTGCAGCAGTCCATCACGTGGGAACAGGTCATGGCCTTCCTTCGTGATCAGCGCATGCGCCCGTTCGCGCTCGATATCGAGACGGATTCCACCATCCAGCCAGACGAGAATGCCGCCAAGCAGCGCGTTACGGAGTTCCTGACCGCAATGGCGCCGCTCATCCAGCAGTTGGGCGCCATGGTCGCGGCAGACCCGGCATCTGCCAACTTCGCAGGCGAGGTTCTGAAGTTCGCCGCATCCCCGTTCAGGGCAGGGCGCGCGCTCGAAGCGGCGATTGACGAGCTCGTCGACCAGATGAAGCAGAAGGCATCGCAGCCGAAGTCAGACCCGGCGGCAGAGCAGATGCAGGCCGAGACGCAGATGAAGATGCAGGAGTTGCAGCTCAAGAATAATGAGATGCAGCTTAAGGCGCAGGAAAGCCAGGCATCCATGCAGATCGAGCTCCAGCAGGCGCGCGCCGAACTGGAGAAGACGAATGCCGAGATCAAGAAGGTTTACGCCGAGATAGAGCGTATCAACAAGCAGGCCGAGGCAGCCGTTGTGACGGCGCAGGCGAAGGCAAGCCAGCCGGAAAGGGCGATGCAATGAACATTCTTCCTCCCCTCGCGCAAATGGTGCCATTCAAGCGACTGATCCCGATTACGGCTAGTGCGAATGCCTTTGCAGCAACACGCGGCATATTCATTGAGACAGCGGGCAGCTTCACAATCCTCATGGAAGAGGACGACACGCCGCGCACGATGACTCTGGCTGTCGGCGAGCACCCGTTCTGCATCACCAAATGCACGGCCGGAACTGGCCTTTGGGCCGGGTACTGAGGAGATCCCAATGACAAAGAAGACCGTCAAGGCAGCAAAGAAGACCGTCAAGGCAGCAAAGAAGCCGTACAACGCCGCTGGCTATAACAGGGCTGGCATTGAATCGATCGTGAAGGACGAGGAATACAAGCGTCTCGGCACCGCAGGATATCCGTGGGGCGACAAGCTCAAGGCCAAGATGGTCGAAGACTGCAATGGCCTGAAGACCGGCGCCGATATCGTCGCCAAGATTGCGGAGATGGCCCCGTGAATACAGCTCTCAATGGCTGGGGCAGAGCGAGAGGCCAGTATCGTGGCAGCAGGCACATGCCTGCGGATGCCAATAGCAGTGCATGGGTAATAACTGAATTCCTATGCGACGAGCGTGACCTGTGGAAACAGAACGAAGTCGCAGCCCTGTATCGAGAGGTAGAGGAATTTATCGCCTCCATCGATCGTAGGGAGCGCCAGCAATGAAGGTGACTGGCGGCCTCCGCTTCAAGTTCTGCCCCGACTGCGGCGAGATGCATGATGTGCATGACTGGCCAGGCAACCACCGCCGGCCGTTCGAAGCGCTTTCGGCGCCCAGCGTCATGACCGATGAGATGGCGCCGACCCAGAGCATGGTGGACGGCCAATACTACACCAGCAAGCGGAAGATCCGCGACACCTATCTGCCCTCCGGGAACAAAGAGGGCAAACGCTATGCTGAAGTCGGCAACGATTCCAGCGTGCTTGATCCAAAGCCCTTCAAGAAGCCAAAACCAGACCGTCAGGCTATCAAGGCAGCAGTTGGTAAGGCGTTCAGCCGAGCCGGCCTCGGCGCATAACACGAGCTCTCAGAAAGCAAAACCATGACCGATGAAGCAACAATGACCGTTGCGGCAGACGCCGCGCCGATGCCCGCAGACACCCAGACGCAGGTTGAGACCTCCCAGCCGTCCGGCAGCGAAAGCCGCACTGATCCGACGCCGCGCTCGGCGATCGACAAGGCATTTGCAGCCATTGAGGCCCGCGACCGGGGCGACAAGCCGACCGCAGACGCCGAGGTTGACCAAGCAGGCACGCGCGAGCGCAACCCGGATGGCACGTTCAAGGCGAAGGTGGATGACGCAACGGCCAAGCCGGTCGTCGACACCAAGCAGCCGGTCAAGACTGACACCCCCGCAGACCCGACGAAGACCACCACCAATTTCAACGATGCGCCGTCCCGGTTCTCCGCAGACGCGAAAGCGCAATGGGCAACGGCACCTGAAGCCGTCCGCGCTGAAGCCACCAGGGCAATCAAGGAGCTCGAAGGCGGCATCGAGCAATACCGCCAGTCCTTTGAACCCTATCGCGAATTCGACAAGAATTTGAAGGCGAATGGGCAGACGTTCAAGGAGGTCTTCGACCATTACACCGGCATCGAGGCGATGCTTGCCAAAGATCCGCTCGGCGGCCTTGAACGCATCTGCCAGAACATGGGACTCTCGCTGCGCCAAGTAGCCTCCCATGTCATGGGCCAGCCCGCCGACCAACAGGCCACGCAGCAGGAAGGCGTTATTCGCGAGCTGCGCACGCAGATTTCCAATCTCGAAAAGCAGATCGGCGGCGTATCCACGACCATCCAGTCGGAACGCGAACAGAAGACGCTCGACCAGATCGCAGCATTTGCGGCTGATCCCGCGCATGCTCGCTTTGACGAGCTCGCCAACGATATCGCCTTTTTCATCCAGAACGGAAGGGCGAAGAATTTGCAGGAAGCTTACAGTTTGGCGGAACGGCTCAACCCCGCGCCGCAGGCTGAGATTCCCGCACCCGCCGCTTCGGCGGCACAAACTGCTGACCCGGCTCAAACCCGGAAGGGTCAGCTTTCTACGACAGGTGCTCCAAGTTCAGGCTCAAACCCTGCCAACCGCAAGCCGCCTGCATCAGCCCGTGATGCCATCGATCGCGCATTTGCGAATGTCGGCATCTGATTTAACGAACCTCACAGGAGCAAAGAGCAATGGCTCTCACTTCCAACGAACGCTTGCAGGAAGCGTTTTCGCTGGCGCTTGAGGATCGATCCCAGGGTTACGCAGACCTTGTGTCGAACTCCAACGCCATCCTGTACCTGATGCGCAAGCGTGGTCAGTTCAAGACCTTCTCTGGTCCGACCATCCGCGAGCGCCTGCTGTACAACGAGTCTGGTACCTACACCCGTTATTCGGGCTATCAGTACCTCAACCCGTCCCCGGCTGAGCTCTTCAACGATGCGGAATTCACGGCGAAGCTCGCCGCAGTTTCCGTCACGCTGTCGGGCGAAGATATCCTGAAGAACTCGGGCACCAACCAGCTCAAGGATATCATGGAAGAGCATATCTCGGCGGCCGAGGTCGAACTGACCGACCGCTTCGTCGAAGACGTGCATTCCGATGGTACTGCATCGAACCAGATCGGCGGCATGCAGCTCATGATCCCGACCACTGTCAACTCGGGCACCTATGGCGGCATCGACCGCAGCGCGAATGCGATCTGGCGCACATCGTCCTATGACGCCAACTCGGCATTCACTGGCATCACCCAGGTCACATCGACCACGGTCAAGACGATCTTCGATAACATCATGATCGCCCGCAGCCGCGGCACGAAGGGGCCGAACGTGATCCTGTCCTCGGCGGAACATTACATCGCGTATACCGCCGCCACGGTCAACATCCAGCGCATCAACGACGAAAACGAGCTCGGCAAGCTCGGCTTCACCAACCTCAAGTACTACGGCGCCGGCAAGTCCATCGACGTTGTTCTTGAAGGCGGTATCGGCTCGGCAATGCCGTCCAATGTGTCGTACTTCATCGACACGGCGGCGATGCGCTTCCGCTATCACCCGGATCGTAACTTCGTGAAGTTCGGCGGCAAGCAAACGCCGATCAACCAGGATGCGATTGTTCAGCACATCGGTTTCTACGGGAACCTGACGATGAACAACCCGCTCCACATGGCGAAGCTCTACGACTCCAACACGGCAGCCTAAGGAGCAACGATCATGGCTTTCACCATCGCAGAGAATACCCTGATTGGGCAGGCGTTCGCCGATACCTCTACCACTCAGAAGCATGCGAACGGTCTTATCGTCCAGGCGAAAGACCCGACCTATGGCGTGGGCGAGTTCATCTACCTCAAGGGCGCCGCCAACACGGCGATCGGCTCTTGGGTCACCTACAACGCAGACGACTACTCCACGACGCTCTTGGCGGCCAACGCCATCGGCCCCGTGGCGGTTTCCATGTCCGCCAACGTTGCCAGCCAGTGGGGTTGGTATCAGATCAGCGGCAAGGCAATCGGTCTCTGCCTCGCAGGCTTCGTCGATGACGCCAACGTCTACGCCACGGCCACGGCCGGCTCGGTTGATGACGCGGTCGTTGCCGGCGACCGCGTGAAGAATGCCAAGGGTGCGTCGGCCATCGGCACGCCTTCCGGCAGCTTCGCAGAGTTCGAGATCCATCGTCCTTGGATGGACGACGGCCTCGCAGCCTAATGAAACAGAGGGGCGGCCCAAAGCCGCCCCTTTCATTCTCCCACAGCCTCTCAGACAGGAAAACCAAATGCCCGATCATGATTTCAGCCACTTGCACGTGGAATTCTTTTCCGAAGCCATTCACAACGTCAGGAAAAGCGCCGAAGAAAACCGCCCGGTCTATGAAGACGTGGAAATGGTCCGCATCCGCGCTGCCGGCGACAAGCTGACGGCCTACGTGGCGCGCGCCAATGACCCGTCAAGCGTTCGCGAGGCGGAAACTGGCCGTGCGATCCCCTACAAGGAACTGCATGCCGGCCCCTACGAAGCCTTCCAGCGCGGCCAGACCTATGCCGGCGCCGGAACTCCGCTTTCCGAAGTCCCGTTCCTCACCAAGGCCAAGGTTCGCGAGCTCCAGCTTGCCAACGTCCACACGGCGGAAGCCTTTGCCGCTCTCGACGGCACCAATCTGCAGAAGCTTGGCATGGGCGCCCGCGAGTTGCGCGACCAGGTGCGCGCTTGGGTCGAGAAGATCAGCAAGAATTCCGACGTGGCGAAGCTTGCCGGCGAAAACGAAGCCCTCAAGGCGAAGATGGACGAGATGCAGGCACAGATCGCCATGCTGATGAGCGGCGGCAACCAGTCGCCCGGTGCATCGCAGCCTCCGAAGTCGGACGACCCCGACGTAAACGCTTCGCCGTTCTTCGACTGGGACGACGAGACGATCCGTCTCTGGATCGTCGAACAGGGCGGAGATGCGCCGCACCACAGAAGCGGCCACGAAACGCTCGTCCGCAAGGCGGATGAACTGAACGCAGCTCTCTCCAAGGGGAAGGCCGCCTAAATGTCGCTACTCACAGTTTGCCAGGGCGTCTGCAAGGTTGTTGGGCTCGATGAGCCTGACGCGATTGCCTCGTCGACAGATCGCGAATATGTCGAGATGTTCGCCCTCGCAAACGAGATGGCAACCCGGATTGCGCGCGGCTACAACTGGCAACTGCTGGCGCGCATTCACACGTTAACCGGTGATGGGTCTACTGAAGATTTCGATCACCCCGACGATTACGACCGGATGCTGGTCAAATCGCAGGTATGGTCCTCGTCTCTAGAGACGGCGCTTTCGCCGATCGGCAGCCTCGACCGCTGGCTTGAGCTCGATATTCAGGCCTTCGACTTCGTGGTCAATGCCTGGATCATCTATGGCGGGCAGATGCACATCAAGCCCGCCATAGCATCGGCCGTTACGGCGAAATTCTTCTACCAATCGAACCTGATCGTTGCGCCGTCCGCCGGCAGCAACAAGGTAGAATTTACCGCTGACACCGATAATTTCCGGCTTGACGAGCAATTGCTGAAATTAGGCATGATCTGGCAGTTCAAGGCCAATAAGGGTCTTTCCTATGCCGAGGACATGGTGAACTACGAAAACCTTCTGGCGCGTCTCTGCGCTCGAGACCGCGGCTCGCGCATGCTTCGTATCGGCCCTGGTCGCCTGCCGCGCGATGTCAAAGTCGCCTATCCGCAGAGCATCGATCCATGAGGGTGGCCGTTCCTGCCCAATCGAGGGCGAAATCCGACAATTACACCATGTCGCCGCCGATCCGTGGATGGGTGGCGACTGAGCTCATCAACGCTAAGCCCGGCGGGGCGCTCGTTCTCGAGAACTGGGTTCCGACGCAGACCGGCATCAGGACACGCGGCGGCTCCCTGAAGTACGCCACGATCAGCACCGACCCAGTTCGGCGCCTATGGTCGTTCAAGAGCGGTCAGGTTGAGGAATTTTTCGCTTCCGATGATGAAAATATCTTCAATATCACGACCATTGCGGACGCATCGGTCATCCCCACGCCTGATGTGACCGGGCAGACGAGTGGCTACTACTCCACAGCGCAGATTGGCACGGCCGGAGGCAACTTTCTCTACGCCGTCAACGGGACGGACAGCGCGCGTCTTTACGACGGGTCTACGTGGACTGCAGTGACCGGCGTGTCCACTCCGGCCATAACAGGGGTCACGACCGCAGATCTTTCTTTCGTGTGGCTCTATGCCAGCCGTCTGTATTTCGTCGAGAAAAACACCATGTCGGCATGGTACCTTCCCACTGATAGCGTCGGTGGCGCGGCAACGGAATTTTCGTTGGCGGGCGTCTTCCAAGAAGGCGGGGCGCTTCTGTTTGGCGGCAAATGGTCGCTGGATTCTGGGGATGGCCTTGACGACAAAATCGTCTTCGTATCGACTGAAGGCGAGGTTGCCGTCTATCAGGGCCTTTATCCTGGCGATGCCAGTTGGGAGAAGGTCGGGGTCTACAAAATCACCCCTCCGATGGGTGCGAATGCCACCATGTCGGCTGGCGGTGACCTTCTGATCGGCGTTGAAGACGGCATCGTTCCTATTTCAGAAGCCGTAAACAAGGACGCCGCCGCCCTTTCTCTTGCCGCCGTCACGCGCAATATCGAGCCGGAATGGAAGGCAGAGGTAGACCGCCGCCGCACCCTGCCTTGGGAAATCGTCAAATGGCCCACGAACGGGCTTATGGTCGTCTCTCTGCCGACCGATGACGATGCGATTTCGCCCTTATGCTATGTCTCGAATATTCAAACCGGGGCTTGGTGCTACTTTACCGGATGGGATGCGCGCTGCATCGGCCTTTACGCTGACAACGGCTATTTCGGTACGAGTGACGGCAAGGTCATGCGCATGGAAGATGGGGGCTCTGATGACGGAAACCCATATACCTGCGTCTATGTCGGCCTTCCTGACCACATGAAGAGCATTGGGCAGCGGAAGGTTGTCCATTCCGCCCGCGCGACATTCCAATCTAACGTTCCATTTAGGCCGAAGATCTCCGTTTCGTCGAACTATCGCGTTCAACTGCCTTCGGCGCCATCATCCGTCGATGATCTCACATCCGACCTATGGGATGTTGGGTTGTGGGATATTGCGAAATGGGATGCCGGCATAGCAACGGATGTAACGACGAAATGGGTGTCTGTTGGGAAATCCGGCTTCTCGATCATGCCTCAGGTCCAGATTACGTGCGGGATATCGATTCGGCCTGTGACCGAGCTCATTGCCTTTGATCTGGTCTTCGAGCGTGGCGGGTTTCAGGTTTGAACCGCGTCACCTGGGGGATCGCCAAGGATGGCCACGAGACGGATCTTCTTTCTCGTTGGGTTGCGGACAAGATATGGCCTGGCAAGGGGCGCGACTTCGGCAATTGCCGAGGGATGGCTGTGATAGACGGCGAAACTCTGATCGGCGGCCTGATCTGGCATAATTTCGATGAAGATGCAGGCGTTGTCGAACTGTCTGCCGCATCGATATCGAAACGATGGCTCACCCGCGAAACGCTTGATGTCATGTTCGGCGTGCCATTCAGGGAATGGGGCTGTCAGGCGGTCGTTTTCAGGGTCTCGCCCGACGATAGGCCAATGCACCGTATGCTGACAGCTTATGGCGGGGAATTGTTCGTTCTTCCGCGGCTGCGAGGCCGGGACATAGATGAGCATGTCTTCATCGTGACGGACGATGCATGGACTTCAAACAAGTTTAACGTGAAGGCCGGGATGCCGGCGGGGAAGGTGTGACATCGGCAAGCCGAAACAACCAAAAGCGCCAGACCCTAAGGAAACATCCGCTGCATCGACCTCGACCAATGTTGGCACTGCTATTGCCAATGCGTGGCTTGGTAACGTCAACGAAAACACGCCTGATGGGTCAACCAGCGTCAACCAGACGGGAAGCAAGTCGTGGTTCGACCCCTACACCGGCAAGACATATGAAGTCCCAACCTTCACGCGCACCACGACACTCTCCCCGGCGCAGCAGGCCATCAAGGATCAGCAGGACCAAGCCTCTCTAGGCCTCGCCACGCTTGGCAACAACCAGACGCAGTTCCTGCAGGACTATCTTTCGAAGCCCTTCGACGGTTCGAACGAGGCGACGGAATCGCGTCTGTTGGAGCTCGGACGCAAGCGCCTTGATCCTCTCCTTGCAGACCAAGACGAGCGCCTACAGGCCACGCTCGCGAACAAGGGCATCAAGGAAGGCTCCGATGCCTATTACAAGGCGATCAACCAGCAAGACCAGTCGCGGAACGATGCGTATAATCAGCTAATCCTCGGCGGCCATCAGCAGGCATTCTCCGAAGCCCAGGCAGAGCGAAACCAGCCAATCAATGAAATCACGGCGCTCCTGTCTGGGGGCCAGGTGACGCAGCCCAACTTCATGGGTGCGAATATGCCGACGATCCCGACGACGGATGTTGGCGGGCTGATCAACGAGAACTTCAATCAGAAAATGAACATCTACAACTCGAAGATGGCACAGTCGCAGAACATTCTCGGCGGTCTCTTCGGCCTTGGCGCGGCCGGCATTTATGCGTCCGACAAGCGCGTCAAGAAGGATATCGAGCCGGTTGGCGAGCTCAAGGGCCATAAGATCTACGAGTACCGCTACAAGGACGAGGCGCCAGACGCTCCGAAGAGCATCGGCGTCATGGCCCAGGAAGCCGAGAAGAAAATGCCTGACGCTGTTGTTGAAATTGGCGGCGTAAAGCACGTGAATTATGGAAAATTGTTTGGCCTTGGGGATCAAAAGGCCGCATAATAAACGGGCCGATTTGGTGCTGGAAACACCGCGTCGGCCCTAACCAGCCCAACCTTACAGGAGGTCACGATGGCTAAAGCTTTCAAAGCATGTTCCGTTGATGCGTGCAAGGGAAACGCTCATTACTCAGCAAAGGGAGCTCGCTCTCTCTGCTGCGCCCATCACAAACGGCTCATCAAATACGGTGATCCGCTGTCTGGGCACGCTAGGAATGGCGAGCCGAAGGCATGGCTTGAGACTGCACTTAAACTTGACATATCAGCATGTATTGAGTGGCCGTTTGGTCGTGGTGGCGCTGGATACGGTATGATTAAATCCGGCGGGAAAATGGTTACTGTCCACACCATAGCCTGCACCTCCAAACATGGAGAACGACCATCCTCTAAGTTTGAGGCTGCGCACTCATGCGGCAACAGAGCTTGCTGCAACCCAAACCATCTGCGGTGGGCGACATCAAAAGAAAACAATGCCGACAAAATCATGCACGGTACGCTGCTTCGCGGCGAGAATGTGCATACATCAAAGCTCAATGAACGTGACGTTCGAGAAATAAAACGAGTTTTAGCCCTAGGGATTCCAAAGACTAAAATAGCGGGAGATTACGGCGTATCGGCTGCAACTATTATTGCGATAGCCGATGGCCGGAATTGGCGGCACGTGAGGGGTTAGGAAAAGAATGGCTGTTTCTCAATTCATCTTTGGCGGCGAGACCGGCGAAACTCCCGAAAGCCTGAAGCGCAAGCGCGACATTGCCGCGGCGATGCTTGGCCGCTCCTCGACGCCGAAGAACGTGGGCGAGGGGCTGAATGCCATCGGCAACGCCATCGTCTACCGCGCCATGATGAACGGCGTTGAAAAGGGCGAGGCAGCCGGCAGGAAGTCGGCAGATGATGCATTCGCACCGATCGCCAACCTCCTCGGAGGGGGCTCGTCCACGCCGTCGCCCATCCCGATGACAGGCGCCGCCAGCGAGGTCACGCCGGGGAACCCGGCCTATCGTGACGCCATCGCCGGTATCGAGAGCGCGGGAAGCGGCGATTATTCCGCTGTTGGCCCGACGCATCCGAAGATGGGGCGCGCGCTCGGTCGCTATCAGGTCATGGAGTCGAATATAGGTCCGTGGTCTCAGGAAGCACTTGGCCGAACAGTCACGCCTGAAGAGTTTCTTGCAGACCCTAAGCTTCAGGATGCCATTTTCGATAAGAAATTTGGCAGCTATGTCTCACAGTTTGGCCCCGAAGGCGCTGCGCAAGCGTGGTTTGCCGGCCCTGGCGGCGTTGGAAAGCTCGATCGAAAAGACTCGCTCGGCACCAGCGTTGCTGACTACACCAAGAAGTTTTCCAATGCTATCGGTTCAAACGGTCAGCAAGTAGCGAGCCTTGATCCTGCAGCCGGAATGCAGCCCCCCGCCATCCCGGCGCCGGCCGCACAAGCGCAGATGCAGGGACCGCAGCCGCCAGCGCCTCCATTGCCGTCTCCTACGACAGTCGCGAGCCCTCCGCCGGTTGGCGCGCAAGCCTCAGCAGCACAGGTGGCGCAGGCTATGAGCTCGCAGCAGCCCGCCATGGACCTCGGGGCTGTGACGAAGGCGCTCAACAATCCGTTCTTGTCACCAGGGCAGCGTGCCGTTGCGCAGTCTATCCTTCAGCAGGAGATGGACCGCCGGAACGCTCAATATGAGATGCAACTCAAACAGAGCGACCCCGCCTATCAGCAAGGCTTGCAGAAGGGCGCGATCGAGCTCGAAAACCTGCGGAATCCGAAAATCTCGCCGGCAGACCAGGCGAACATCGACCTCAACCGCGAAAAGTTCGATTTTGAGCGCAACAAGCCGACCGAAGTTGGTGGGCGCCTTATCGGCAATGACGGGAAAGTCGTCTACGAGCCGCCACGCGATCTGATGAAAATCGGCGCGAAGGAAACGGTGCTCGACCCGAACACGAGGGAAGTCATTTACCAGCCGGCGCCCGGTCAGGCGGTCGATTTCAACGACGTTTCCAGCCTTCGTAAGGAAATCCAGCAGCTCCCCTCCTACAAGAACCTATCCCAGGCGCTGCCGATATACCGCTCAATGGCGGAGACGGCCGGCCGGAACAGCAAGGCATCCGACCTCAATCTTGTCTACGGCCTTGGCAAGATCATGGACCCGACATCGGTAGTTCGCGAGGGCGAGATGGTGATGGTCAAGAACACGGCCTCTCTTCCGGACTGGCTGCAAGGCGCCATCGCCTCGCTGAACGGCGGCGCAGCCCTGACGCCCGAGACCCGACAGGCGATCATGACGGAAGCCTTCGGACGTGTGAATGGCTATGATCAGGCCTTCAAGCAAGACACGACGCAATATTCCGGGATCGTTGAGCGTAATAAATTCAATCCCGCCGATGTTATACCGGATTTCGGGACATATGAGCCTTGGAAATCGGCAGCTATACCCTCTGGCGATATCCCGCCGGCTCCTGATGGAGTCGACGCCGAAGATTGGAAATTCCTCACGCCCGAGCAGAGGCGCCTATGGCAGAAATGACGATCGAGCAGCAGCAGGCGTTGGCACTGGCGCAGGCTCGCAGGAAGCGCGCCGAAGCCGGAGCCAGCCCCCGGCAGTCGACAGGCATGGACATGCTCAAGTCTGCTGGTTCTGGTCTCGTACAGGGCGCAGTTGATCTAATCGGCCTCCCTGGTACGATTTCGAACGCGTTTGACAACAGTTTCAGCGCGATCACTGGAGTTCCGAAGCCGCCGCCGAACCTGTTGAGCGGGGAGGAGATGCGCAAAGGCCTCTCCTATCTTACCGATGGCGCGACCGAGTATAAGCCCGAGACGACGGCGGGAGAATACAGCCAGACAGCGGCTTCATTCATTCCTGGCGCGGTAGCTCTTGGTGGATCAGGTAGCGTTGCCGGGAATGCCGTCAAGCTCGGAGTTGTCCCAGGCGTTGCGAGCGAGGGCGCGGGGCAGCTTGCCGAAAAATACGCTCCTTCTCTGGAGCCGTATGCACGTTTTGCAGGGGCTCTCGCTGGCGGAATGATCCCAGCCGGCCTTCGCTCTATAATCCCCTCAGCCGATGAAGCGGCGCTTGCGGAAATCGCCAAGGCCGCGAAGTCCGACAATTTTTCGCCGGATGCAATGCGTGCGCGCCTTCAGGAACTTGGCGCGGAAGGGATGGTTGCTGATTTAGGGCCGAATTTCCAAGGGCAGACTGGAGCGCTGGCCAATATTCCCGGCCCAAACAACCAGACGATCCGAACGGCGCTCAATGAGCGAAATGCCGGGGCTAACGCGCGTCTTGGTCAGGCGATCGACGATCTTGGCCCGAATGTGACCCCTTCTCGAATCGAGGAAGGAATTGGTGCATCCCAGAGGACAGTTGCCCGCGAATATGGTCCGGTCATGGCGAACGCTCGGGCCGTCAATTCTGAAGTTTTGGCAAATCGCCTTGAGGCGGCTATCGCCAATACGCGAGGGCCTGAGCAGCAGGCTATTCAGCGTGTCCGTGGGTACCTTGATATTCCCGGCACGAATGTCCTTGACCCGAACCCGCAGGCGATATTCGCCACGCGCCAAGCAATAGACGGCATTTTGAAAGGTGAGCAGAACCCGCAGGTCATCCGGCAATTGACGATGGCTCGCCAAGAGGTCGATGACCTCCTTGCCCAAGCGGCCCCCGGCATCAAGGATGTTGACGCTCAATACGCCGAGCTCGCTCGCCAAGGGGAAGCGTTGGGAGAAGGCCAGCGAGCTCTTGACAGCGGGCGTACAGCGCCGAGGCCGGATGAGCTTGCGGACCGATTGACGGAAGGTGCAATTCCGCAGGGTACAGCAGTAGGCCCTTCAGCCGTTCCTTTTCGCATTTCGCAGGGCGCTCGCGCTGAGATCGACCGCATCGTCGGTACCAACAAAAACGATATTGCGGCTATGGACCGCCTCATTAGAGGCGAGGGGGACTGGAACCGCGCGAAGCTGGAATCCATTTTTGGTCCGTCTAAGGCTGAACAGCTTCTGCGCGTCCTCGGCAACGAAAAGTCTTTTGCGGATACCCGGAACTTTGCCATTGGGAACAGCCTGACGGCCAACCGCCTCCAATATCAAAAGGCATACGGCGGCGCGGATTCCCGCATGACGATACCCGAATATTACGGGGCGGGTGGCGTCCTTGGTGCGGCCCGCGGGGCTGCTGTCAAGCTTGGCGAAAAGCTGCTGTCTGGCGTTACCGGCGCCCGCTCTGAAGCCAGGAACTCCAGGCTTGCAGAGATGCTCACTGGTCGCGAGGAAGTCGTTGACGCTTTGATTCAAGCGCAGCTTCGCGGAAACCGTCTAGCTGGCCCCGCGAAGTCAGCTCTTGTCCAAGCACTACTCGATCAAAGAAGGCGCCTAGAAGGCCAGTCAGGTACCACGCAACCATCCCGCCAATGACGGATATGGCCATGCCATCGACGCCCCAATTGTAGTGAATGTTGGCGATTACAAATCCGAAGGCGACGACCGCCTGGAAGACTTTCCACTTCATTAAATACCTCTCATAAGCCGCCGGCTATTTCATAGCACGGCTCGGCCCTCCATGGAATAGGAGCTCTCATGCCCCGTAACGGTTCAGGTGTCGCATCGCAGCCGGCAAACACGCGCGGCGGCCCCTCTGGCACGTCAATCTCCTCGTCTAAATACAACACCGTCACAGACGATATTTATCAGCTCCTCAATGACCCAATGCCCATCACGTCTGGGGGCACGAACGCCAACACCATTGCTGGCGCGCGTACGAACCTTGAGCTCGACAAGAAGGTCGTTTATGTCGAGAAGAGCGCCGATTATACGGCCGTCGCAGCGGACAATAACGCGGTGCATCGCTATACAGCCGCAGCGACTGTGACCATCGATCCGGCTGCGACACTCGCGACGAATTGGCACCACACCATCATTGCCGACGCGAATGTCAGGATCGATCCCGATGGCGCGGAACTGATCAACGGAGCATCGTTCCTGTCCTTGGTGAGCGGCCAGGCGGCCTATGTCATCTGCAGCGGGACGGCATTCCATGCCATTGTCGTCAACCGATATGCCCCCGCGGTTCCAGGCCAAATCTACGGCCTCACGCTCTCCAACAACGTCGCCGACGCCACCAACGATATCGACATTGCGGCTGGATCGGCAGCAAGTGACGGGGCAACGCCGTACCTGATGACGCTCGGGTCCGCTTTGACGAAGCGTCTCGACGCTGGCTGGTCTGTCGGCACGAACCAAGGCGGCCTCGATACCGGTTCCGTCGCCAACGGCACGTATAATGTCTTCGAGATCCAGCGCTCGGATACGGGCGTTGTTGATGCGCTGTTCTCGCTTTCCGCTACAGCACCTACCATGCCGGCGAATTACGACAGGAAACGTATCCTCGGCAGCATTCTCAGGGAGTCCGGCGCCATCGTCGCTTTTACGCAGGTAGGCGATATTTTCAAGCGCAAGCTCCCGGTGCGAGATGTCAACGCGACAAGCGCTGGCATTTCTGCCGTGACGCGAACGCTGAGCATCCCGACCGGGCGTGTGCTGGAAGCACTATTGTCAGTGCAGGTTGCCACGTCCGGCGCGTCTGGCGAAAGCGCCTATATCAGCGAACTCACGTCGCCAGACCAAGCGGTTTCGTCTCCCTACATCACTGTAGGCCTTGGGGCTGGCGGCGCTGGTCAGGAATGGGTGAGCGGACGTTGGTTTACCAACGCCTCCGCTCAGATCAGAAGCCGCCAGAGCGTCGGCGGCGCTACGGAAACCCTGAACATCTTCACTTTGGGGTGGGTTGATACCCGAGGCCGCGAAGGCTGATTTCAGTGGAGCAACAGGAATAGCCCAAGGGCCGCAGCAAGGCCGGTGGCAACTCCTACCGGGAAATTGAATACCTGCTGCGCCATTTCCTTCTTTCGCAGCCATTTCTCAACATCCACCCGACGCCGAGGGCCATACTTGCCGCCGGCAAGATCGGCTTTCACCCGTTGCACGCCCTGCTTTTCCCAAATGCTCGGAACCATCAACCTCTCCGTTAGGTGCTGAATGCCTGTTACAATCAGAAGCCTTTGCATGGAAAATGTCAATGAGGCGATCGAATGCGCAGGCGAAGGTGGAGAAGTTGTCTTCCCAGCCGGGATTCTGGAAGTCGATGGCTTCACGAATTTATTCAACGACCAGATATGGACGTTAGACAGGAATACCCAACTCCTGCGATCAGCTACGACTGCCGGCCCAATCCTGGCCATGACCGCGCCAAAGCTAACCATCCGTGGGGGCGTATTTGACGGCAACCGGGGCGTCAACAATGTTCAGACGGTCGGTATCGCAGGCGAGGCCCAACACTCCCTCGATATCAGAGGAGCAACAATCCGCAATGTTGCTGGATGGGGCATTGCTTTCGATGACGGAAAGCTCGTTGTCGATGAGTGCTCATTCTCGAATGTCGGCTATTCGGCCATCATCTGGCTTTGCACTTCAAGGGCGCCGGATGGTTCAGTTCGGTATGGGCCAAAGATCACCAGATGCGAGATCAACCACGCGATCGGGTACGCCGGAGAGCCGGGGATCTGTCTGAAAGGCGGGCTCAACGGATCAAACAACCAGTTTCAAGGCGCCGAAGTCTCGGGCTGCCGCATTAGAATGCCTGGCACGTCGCACTATAGCAATGTCGGGGTAGAACTGACCTTCGGCCAGAGGTCGCGCGTGATCAACAACGATGTCTTGGCCGCCCGCATCGCCTATTCGTTCGGGCACATGGCGGCATCCGTCATGACCGGGAACACCTCCTCAGCGATCTGCGACTATGCTCATGAGCTTGTCGATAGCGAGACGAACACGGTGAGCGGCAACGCATCCACCGGGATTGCTGGCTCTATCGGCATGGTGAGGATCTCTGGCGCAAGCCGATATAACCGAGGCGGCGGCAACGCTGCCAGCAGTTTCCCCAGCACGGTTTCGGACGTGTCGTCTTACCCGTCGCTGAACACTTTCTGACCAATCCACAATCTGGAGACTACCCGATGACTCGTAAGCTCAACGAGGCAAGCGAACAGCTTATCAAGCAGTGGGAAGCATGCATCCTTTTCGCCTATGACGATTTCGACCCTCCGTCGAACCGACGCCGCATCAAGGCAGGCGACAAGATCAACGGCACCTTGACAATCGGATATGGCCATACCGGCCCAGATGTTCGCCCGGGGATGACGATATCGCAGGCACAGGCGGAAGACTTGTTCGATCGCGACGTTGGCAAGGCCTGCGATATCGTCGAGCGCGCCGTAAAGGTTCCTCTCAACGATAACCAGTTCGGGGCCATGACGGCCTTTGTGCACAATATCGGCCCGACGCAGTTCAACAGTTCGACGCTGCTCAAGAAGCTGAATGCCGGTGACTATGACGCCGTACCGGCCGAATTGATGAAGTGGGTGAAGTCGAAGGGCAAACGCATGCAAGGGCTTGTCAACCGACGCTCGGCCGAAGCTGGCCTATGGGCGAAGGGCTCCTACGTGCAGTCCGCCGGCTCTCCAGTGGATAAGGTGCGCGCTCCTCTCATCAACGGCAAGGTCGCGGCGACAGCAAGCGCCGTCGTTTCATCGGGTGCATTGGCCTACGTGCCGCAGACCGGCCCGCTCGCCTATGTTCTTGCTGGCGTTCTGGCAGTGGCGTGCCTAGTCGGTATCGGCCTTTATGTCTGGGATAGGGTGAAGAACTGATGCTCGCCTTCCTCAAGATCATCCCGGATTTCATCAAACTCCCGATCGCCGCGCTCCTCGGTGCGGCTATCGCCTTCTATCCGGTGCTGTGGCTCGGCCGCTCAGAAGGAAAGCAGATCGCCGCGACGGCCGCTCTCGAAACAGCCGTGAAGCGATTCGCCGAAAAAGGAAAGATCAATGGTCAAGTCTCTTCTCTTGATGCTGCCGCTCTGTGCAATGATTTCGGCCTGCCAGACAACGACAAAGCCGATTGCATGCGCCGGGTTCGAGAAGCTTCATCCGAACCTTGAGACCTCCGTCTTCATCCTGAAGAACGACCGGCCGTTCGCGAACCAAGTCTCATCCCACAACCGTTTCGGCGCCTCGCAGGGCTGCTGGGAGTAATTGCTCATGAGCCTCATGCTTGGATTATCCATCGGCATCAATAACCAGCGTGGCGGGAGTGGTGGCGGCGCATTGCCGGATTTCACGTTCCAGGCTGAAACGCTGACACTGGAAACCGCGAGGGCGGCGCAGGGCATCACCATGACGCGGCGTCAGAAGCTCGCCTTTGATCGACTCATCGTCCGCGTCAAAGGTGCTGGCGTCAGCATGACGGACGCTCTCGCTCTGTATTCGCCGGACACCCCGACAGAGATCAACAGCCGCACCAACAAGTTCCACCCGGGCACGAACGACCTCACGCTGACAGGTGCGGGAACGCCGACCTATACGGCCAATGACCGGTGGAGTGGCTGGTCGTCGACCACGAAATACAATACCGGCATTGGGCTGCAGACATTCACGCAGGGCCAATTCACGATCTTCTACTATTCCCGCACCGCAACCGGGGGCAGCTCTGGCGACTTCGGTGCCCAAACCGCTGGCGGCGATGGGATCGCAGCGAACATCCGCGATGCGTCCAACAGGTTCAACGCGCGTTTGCAGGCCGCAAACTTCGTGTCTGCATTGACGAACGTCACGCCTGGTCAAGGCATGTACAGCATTCGTCCGAACAGCCTTGATACCTTCGGCATTACACGTGATGCCCCAGCGCCTACCTATGTCGCTCCAGCCACCAATCCCACGCTTCATCTGGGAGGCATCAACGGCGGGGCCGTGTCAATCCATGACTGCGGCCTCTTCGCCATCTTCAAGGTGACGCTGACCGATGCACAGTGCCGGGAAGTCAGCGCCGCACTTCTGGACTATTATTACAAGATCCGGTTCGGGATGGTGGATACCTATGCCGCCGGCTATGCCCCAACAACGGCCGATTACGATATCATCGTCTATGGTGCGAGCTGGACGGCGGTCTGCGCCGCATATGCTGCCAAGCAGGAAGGAAAGACGGTCGCTCTCGTCCTCGATGACCTGGCAAAGACCGATTGGGATATCGGCGGCATGCCTGCCTCTGGTCTCGCCTACGTTGATTGCTATGCCTTCACGGCCTTGAAAGGCCTATACCGCGATCTGACATCGTGGGCCAACAGCGTCATCATCAACCGGGCCGATACCAATACCCAAACGGGAAATTCCATCGAAAGCTGGCAATTCGTGCAGGGCGTCCGGCGCATGCTCGACCCGACGCGCACGAATGGCACGCTCATCCTCGGACAGGATATCCCGGTCTATTTCTCGACCGGCATCCAGTCAATCACCTCAGTCGGCACCACAGATACCGCGCTGAAGACCAATGATGGGCGAACCTTCACGGCTCGGCAGTTCATTGCCGCTGACTATGACGGCGAATACATCCATAAATCGAGTGGGATTCCGACGTTTACCGGCAGTGAGGCGGCAGGGTCGGGCTCTGAGGCCAACAACGGCTACAAGGGCTCCAGCGCGCTCAGCAAGCCATACGGCTCGGATATCAGCCCCTACATCACGGAAGGCGTTCAGGCATCGGGCTTGCTGCCGGATATTCAAGGTGAAATGCCGCTTCCCGGCCTGACCGTCGATGGGGTTGATCCATCCATCGAATCCATGAACTACCGCCTCGCCATGACGACGGACCCAGCGCGCAAGGTATCCGTCACGACGATGGACCCGCACAGGAACTACAACGCCTTGCGGTACGAGACGGCGGCGCGTGCGTATGTGCTCAACCCGAGCGTCACGATCGGCAACCCGGCGAACACGCAGACCATCCTGCAGTTTGCGGTTGGAGGCACGACCGATAAGATGGACGTGAACAACGGATCTGGGGGCCTTTCCACGGACCTTCCCGGCAGCGGCTACCGATATGCTACCGCGGCAAACCGCGCCGCTCAGCTTGCCGTCATCGACGATATTCGCGACTATGAGCTTGGGTGGTTCTGGTGGCATGCCAATTCTGGGGACGCTCGAATCCCGGGCACGCTGGTGACGCAGTTCCAGTCGCTCGGTCTGGATGCCGCAACCTTCCTTGATCCCGGCCCCGGCGGCTTGCTCTATTGGCCGAACCGGCCATATCAGCGCGATCCGATCTGGCGCCTGAAAAACACCGGCTACGTCTCGACGGCTCAGGATTATTGCAAGACGGATGGCTCGGCTCTCCGCTCTGACAAGACGGTTGCCGTCACCTCCTATGACTGTGACAAGCATCCGCCGTGGAAAGTCGCTTCCGGTGGTCTGCTGTATACCCAAGGTTCAGTTCCCGGCAGCCTCGTGGCAGGTGCTGACAAGATCGCCCCCGTCCCGCTGGAGGAGATCGTTCCCGATGCGGCGGCTAAAACCAATGTCATCGTGCCTTGGGCTTCTTCCTGCACCATCCTTTGCTGGTATATGGGTCGTCTTGAGCCGACCGGCGGCCTCAAGGGCGAGGCGGCCGGGGTTATCGCGTCCATGGCGATCGACGGAGCGGTAGGCGTTCAGGCCGTTGATTATTCCACGCTTCGAACGAAGCTGCTGGCTCGGGACCAGAACCACCCAATCCTTCCTCAAGTGGCTTGAACCCAAGCCCAATTTCGTCCTTGTTGTATGCTGGCAATGGTCGTGCGCGCCACACCAAACCTCTTTGCTAGATCGCGTTGCATCTCTATGCCCTTCAGGGCAATGATCTCAAGCACATCGTCCTCGGTTAGCTTTGCCCCGCCTTGGCGCCTGCCACGATTGTGTGTGCCGTGCACCAGCCTGTCAGCTTGGTTCTCTACGCGTGTCTTCCATGACAGGTGGTTACGGTTCACGCAACCATTCTTGCCATTCCCGCAGGAGTGAGCCGCTTCATGCTTGGGTGTCGGAGGAGCGCCGTGAGCGAGTTCGCAGATGTAGCGATGGGCGCCAGTTCTATTGCCATCGGGGTAGACAACCCCGTAGCCATGCAAGTCCATCCCGAACGGCCAAATCAAGCAGTCGGTGCCGGTGTAGTGCATAGCTACATCATGAACCCATGGAATAATATCGCCCCGTGGTGGTCCACCACCAAGCGGATCTCCGTGAACACGCAAGCGCCAGTAATGCGCGGAACAGCAGTTCTTCGCCAGTAGTGGCTTGCCGCAATCTGGAATCAAGCATACACGAGAATTAGCCATTTCGACCTCCTGACAGGTTGGCTTGGTTAGGACCCGTCGCAGCGCTCGAACGCTCGGCGGGTTCGCTATTTGTACCCTCAACAGCGTAAAAACACAAATGCGAAAGGCAGAACTGCTTCCAACAGTTCTGCCTTTCTAACCACTCACGATTCATCGGGAATCGAGGGGCTGGAGCAATCTTCCCAGCCGTTGGTTTCTTTTCATTTAATGGCAGGGCATGGGGCGATACAAACTGATGGCGGATGAGATGACGAACGGAAACGATGCGCACCGTGTTTATACGGACGCCATAACAGCCCAGCTCGGCGAGCGTGTAACGAACCTCGGGCGTCGGCAGACCGACCTCGAAGCTGAGATGCGCGCCGGCTTCAAGCAGATGGAATCTGCAATGGGCGCCGTCGCCGCGGAGATGCGCAATTCTGTCGCCGCATTATCGGCCACGATTGCCGAAAGAAACAAGCCCCAATGGCAGGCCATGGGCGTCGTCCTGACCTTCTGTGCCATGCTCGGCGGCCTGGCATACTGGCCAATCAACTCGGCAACAACTGACCTCAAAAGCGCCGTGGCTGTCATCCTCGAAAAAATGGTCACTCAAAAAGAGATGGAATGGAGAACCGCCAGGGGCGCCGAAGACAGAAAGCGGACAGATGATGCCATTGCCGACCTACGCTCCTCCCAGGTTCCCAGGCAAGAGCTTGAGCGCGTCTGGACGTCTGATGACCAGCAGAAGGCCGCGCTTCAAAAGCAGATTGATGAACTCAAGCAGGCCCAATCAAATACCTATAATGCCCGCGACTTCATGCTCGACCTCAGAGAAAGACAGGACAGAATGGAGCGGCAATTGCTTATCTCTAAGCCTCCTGGCTAGGAAAATTCAACCACCCCCATTTACGGCCTATGTGGATTTCGCAAATGGCAGTCTTTGACACCCCGTAGCGCTTAGCCATCTCCCCGAGAGGCACCTTGCCCTTGAGGCTGAATATTTCCCTAACATTCTCTTCGGTCAGTTTAACCCTTCCGTGCCTCTCACCTCTGGCTATAGTGCCATGTACCCGTTTGTCTGCTTCGTTGAAAACATGCGTCTTCCAGCCGAGATGCTCAGGCGTTACGCACCCTAGATGACCATCACCGCAAGAGTGGGCGGCCTCGTGTTCTGGAGTGGGCGGTTCGCCATTTACTAGCTTACAGATATAGCGATGCGCTCGTTCTTGCTTGTTATCGACCCTCACTTGAGGGTATCCATTGCTATCACGGCCAAAAGGCCAAATAAGACATCCAGGCCCTTTAAAATTCAATGCCTCTTCATGGATGAAGCGAATAAGCTCTCCGTTCTCAGTCCTTCTCAACGCTAGGGGGTGGCCGCTAAAGCGCATCCTCTCGTAATGGAGGCGGCAATAACCTTTTGCTTTGTGGGGCTTGCTGCAGCCATCGACTGCGCATACACGGATTTCAGCCATTGACGTTTTCCTGAACGTTTGTGGTTAGAGCGCGTCGTTGGCCTGCCAGCCTTCGGCGCGTTCGTCGTTATATCATTGACGGCTATGTGAGTGAATCAATTTCCTTGACATGAGAGAGCGTCAGGACCGCCTTGAGCGGCAGATCTACGGCGTCACCCGGCAAGCCACCCCATAACCGCCTTCCACCCCTCATACCCCAGTGTAAATACAAGAATACATGCGGCTATGATGGTGTGGGGGAGGAAGCGGGAAAACATCAGTCGCCCCACTGCATTTTCGAATATGCCTTCCACTTTTCGATGAAAGCTGGCAGTAGCGGCTCGAAATTTGACGTTGGGAAGCACACCCGAGGGCTGGTGCCATAATCGCATAGATTCATCTTGCACAACATCTCCCGGAACATCTCCGCAGCTAAGTCGTCCCGCTTCTTGCTATGAGCCTTCAACTCCTCAAGAACCTCAATAGCCATTTCGTCAAAAGCGGAATCGTAAGAGCCGTAGATCGGGAAGATATCCCAAGGGTCGAATTCCTCGATATCCCGCATATCATCGCGCGATGGCATAGGTTTTTGCAGAAGCGCGGCAACCTTTTCAGCAGCTTCGCGGTCAGCCTTTTGGCACCAAAGCTCCTCGCTCATTCCCCCTCCTCACGCTCTTTGATAGCTGCGTCGATCGCGGCTTCCCATCCTGCGCCCATCATTGGTGCGGCCCCTCCATCATAGCGCTCTTCGAACATGGCCTCGAACATCGCCTCCATCATGTGGAGGCTTGGATCGCGTATGGCCTCGATAACTTCCTTGGCTTTCTCCCGAGCCGCCACCAGTCTGCCTATGCGCTGCACCTGCTCAAAGCCATCCTTGCGTCTGTAGGCGTCTTCATAGCGCTCGAAGCCTTCCGGGTCGATCACCTTGGCGATTCGCTCCACCCTGCTCTCCATTCACCTTCCTCCTTCACAATAGCACGGAACATCTTTAGAACCAGATTTGCAAAACGCGACGGAAAAGCTGTAAAACATCCTCTTGACGAATCCGCATAAGTCGTTGATCTGGAATGCAAGCGGGCGTGGCGAAACTGGTAGACGCAAGGGACTTAAAATCCCTCGGCCTTGGCTATACGGGTTCGATCCCCGTCGCCCGCACCACCTTCATACTCCGGTTTGAATATCCTGCTATTGAATATGCACATATATTGTGCATAAAGGTGAGTTGTCGCTTGACAAACGCATTTTCGGTGCAAGCATTGCGCCGCGACGGTTGAGTAAGTGTTGTCTTGTGGGAGTAAGACGATGGTTTACGATTGGAATGGGACTAGGGCCCGGCGCATCCGGATCTTCAAAACCAGTGCCGCGCTTGTTCTAGGAACTGCGATGGCCGCGATACTGCTGTTTTTCTGGGCGGTTCAATTGCGCGGTTTCTAGAGCGTCCTTAGCGCGTCCCGAGAGGACGCGCTAAGGACGCTCTATCGATTTTGAATCAGCACATCGTCCCGAATGGATTTTGGGATGATGTGCGGCCTGTTCCCGACAATATCACCGTTCGGCCAGTGGAAGCGCGCTTGGCGACCTCGCGTCGCGCCATCTGTTGATCACCCAGCCGGCCACAAGCCCGATCGCCGCGCCCATGGCCTTGATGCCGGCGTCGTGCAGGCGCGCATGACGGGTCGGCACGAGATATTGCAGATATTCGATGGCGACCGCGCCTGTGATCACCAGCACGGCAACGGTCTTCCATTGTTTCGGATAGGCGAGCGCAAAGGCCAGGCCGAGCAGCACATAGGCGCTTGCGCGGTCGGTATTGACCGTCGTGACGGTCTCCGGCCTCAGCCCGATCGGTGAAACTGTCACGACGAGGATGAAAGCGAGCAGCAGCCAGGCCAGCGGCTTTGCGAATCTGAATATCGTCATGCGCGCTATAATAATGGCCGCCGCTTTCATTGACAGTTAAAATCAGTCCATGTGCCGCCGATTTGGCGATTGGCTTAAGAAAGCCTTCTGACGGCGCAATATGGAGCCGGCTCGTGAGCGAACCGGGAGCCGCCAAAACGGGCTTTCATTTTCCGGTCGGCTCGTGCGATAGCGGCAGTGGATAAATCTGAGAATGGACCACGCCCGTGACGAGACCTGATGTCGAAAGCGCCGAACAGGCAATGCGCAGCCTTTTTCCGGCAACGCCGCTGCAGCTCAACGATCATCTCTCGGCCCGCTACGGCGCCGATATCTGGCTGAAGCGCGAGGATCTGTCGCCCGTGCGCTCCTATAAGATCCGCGGCGCTTTCAATTTCTTCCGCAAGGCGATCGGGCAGGGGGCTGCCGGCAAGACCTTCGTCTGCGCCTCGGCCGGCAACCACGCCCAGGGTTTCGCTTATGTCTGCCGCCATTTCGGCGTGCCGGGCGTCGTCTTCATGCCGGTAACGACGCCGCAGCAGAAGATCGACAAAACCCGCATGTTCGGCGCCGAATTCATCACCATCCGGCTGATCGGCGACTTTTTCGACCAGTGCTACCAGGCGGCGCGCGAGCACGTGGAAGCGGTCGGCGGCGTCATGGTGCCGCCCTTCGACCACGTCGATATCATCGAAGGCCAAGCGACGGTCGCAGCCGAAATTATGCAGCAGCTGCCGGAGGGAACCGTGCCCGACATGGTTGTCCTGCCGGTCGGCGGCGGTGGGCTTGCCGCAGGCATCACAGGTTATCTCGGCGGCACCGTGCCGAAATCGGCATTCGTCTTCGCCGAGCCCGCCGGCGCGCCGAGCCTGAAACGCAGCATTGAGGCGGGTGAGGTGACGACGCTTGCCAAGGTCGACAATTTCGTCGATGGCGCTGCCGTCGCCCGCATCGGCGATCTGAACTTTGC
This sequence comes from Rhizobium sp. J15, assembly GCF_002531825.1. Classification (GTDB taxonomy): domain Bacteria; phylum Pseudomonadota; class Alphaproteobacteria; order Rhizobiales; family Rhizobiaceae; genus Rhizobium. Next base: position 82,354 of record NZ_NWSX01000015.1, read on the forward strand.
CGCCCTGCGCGATTTTCCGACCGAACAGGTGCGGCTGATGCCGGAGAACGCCATCTGCGTCACCATTCAGGAGATGCTGAACGTCGAGGGCGTCGTGCTGGAGCCGGCCGGCGCCCTGTCGCTGACGGCGATCGCCGCGATGGATGGTCAAGCGCTCCGCGGCAAGACCATTGTCGCCGTCGTCTCCGGCGGCAATTTCGATTTCGAGCGCCTGCCTGACGTAAAGGAAAGGGCCATGCGTTACGCGGGGCTGAAGAAATACTTCATCCTGCGGCTCGCCCAGCGCCCCGGCGCGCTTCGGGATTTCCTCAATCTGCTCGGTCCGGACGACGATATCGCGCGCTTCGAATATCTGAAGAAATCGGCGCGCAATTTCGGCTCGATCCTGATCGGCATCGAAACCAAGGCGCCCGACAATTTCGCCCGGCTGATCGCAAATTTCGAAGCAGCCGGCATGGGTTACGAGGATATCACCGACAACGAGATCCTCGCCAACCTGATCATTTGACTTGGCGGAAACGATGCCGTCGTGCTAAAGGCGGAACATGGCTTCGTTCATTTCAAATATCATTTCGATGTTCTCCGGCGGCGGCAAACCGGCGGCGCAGGCGGCAGGACCTTCCGGCGAGCCGCAGCTCTATGCCGATTGCACGATCTATGCCGAACCGCGCAAGGAAGGCAGCCAGTATCGCCTCGCCGGGCGCATCGAAAAGAAGGTCGGCGACGAGGTGTTCGTGCGCAATTTCATCCGCGCCGATCTGTTTTCCTCGTCCGACGATGCGATCGAATGCACAGTGCGCAAGGCGCAGCAGATCATCGATCAGCACGGTTCGTCGCTTTTTGGCGACGGCGAGAAGGTTCGCCAGGTCTGATATCGGGGCTCCGATGAGGATCGGCCGCTGGACTGGAAACTTCTTTGCTTTTCAATCCTCTGAGCCGAGTGCTCATCCGAACCGCGTAATCTTGCACACGCAATCTTAAAGGATTGCGGTGAAAGATATCGCCCGCAGGATATGCAGGGCTGCCCTCGTGTTTCACTTTTTCGGACGATCGACCACAGGATCCGCCGCCGCGATTGCCGCGCCGGCAGGGAGACGCGGTCATCGACCGGAAGCCGGGGTGTCGTGATGGCGATGTTCAACCTCGCTCTCTTCGTCGTCGAAGCGGTCGCCTATTTCGTGCTGATGGTGACGCTTCTGCATTTCCGCCACCGGCTCGGCCTCGGAGTCTTCCTGACGGCTCTCGGCGTCATGCATTTCATGGAAACCTATCTGGCGGCGGTCTTCTACGTCTCGCTGCCGTTCGGAGACGTGTCGCCCGGCTCATCCATCTTCTTCTCCGGCAAGCTGATGATGATCCTGATGCTCTACCTCAGGGAGGATGCCGCGACGGTGCGCCAGCCGATCTACGGCCTGTTCCTCGGCAACCTCTTGACCGTCGGCATCGCCTGGGTTCTGCAGCTGCATCAGCCGCTGCAGCTGTCGGCCGGGCATGCGCCCGATGTCGATTTCCTCAAGGAGATGGGCTGGCTGATGGTCTGGGGAACGGCGCTGCTCTATATTGACTCGCTCGGCATCATCCTGCTCTACGAAAAGCTCGGCGATTTTTTCCGCCGGCGCGTCGTCCTGCGTTTCATGATCTCGGGCTTTGCGCTGCTGACCTTCGACCAGATCGGCTTCTTCGCCGCGCTGCATTATTTCCTGGACGTGCCGATTGCCGTCTTCTGGGGCGGCTGGAAAGCCAAGATGCTTGCGGTCTGCCTCTATGCGGCGATGTTTGCGATCTACGAATATCATATCCGCCGCGTTGCCGCCGATGCCTCCGCTCGCTCCATCAGCGACGTGTTCGGCGACCTGACCTTCCGCGAGCGCTACAACGATCTGCTGGAACGCACCGGCCGCGATATGCTCACCGGCGTCTATGATCGCACCCGCATGGAGCTGGAAGCGCCGCTGATGGTGCATGAGGCATTGAGGCAGGGGCTGTTTGCCACCGTCCTCATCATCGACGCCGATCACTTCAAGGATGTCAATGACGGCTACGGCCATCTTCAGGGCGACGAGGTGTTGAAGTCGATCGCCGTGCGGCTCGGTACGACACTGCGCTCCAGCGACCGCATCTTCCGCTTCGGCGGCGAGGAATTCGTCGCCGTCTGCCCCGGCACGGACCATGAGGAAGGGCTGTTGCTCGCCGAGCGCCTGCGCTGGATGATCGCGACCAGCGTCAAGACACCGGATGAGAAACCGGTGACGGTCAGTATCGGCGTAGCGACGGCCGACGAGGACGGCGCCAGCTTCACCACCGTGCTCTCGGCAGCCGACGGGCGGCTCTACGCAGCCAAGAAGAGCGGCCGCAACTGCGTCGTCGGCCGTTCCGGCGTGGTGAAGCTCGGTTGACCCGATCAGCGCAGCCGATCGGCCGCCGGTGTTCGTGATGTTGCGTGAACCGAAACACTTCGTGCTAGTACCGTTTATTTTCAATAGCTTATAAGAACGATAAAAACGGCTTGTTGGCGTAATGCAAACATGATCTCCATTGGCTCGACATTTCGCATGCGAGGGGTGGAGACATGAGCGATACGGTTGCACGAACGAAGGTTGATGGCGGCGAATTTGCCGTCTTGTGTGTCGGAGGATTTCTTCTTTCGATCACCTATGGCGTCACCTTTCTGATCCCCATGCTGGTGGGCCAACGCGGCGGCAACGAAGCGCTCGCCGGCCTGATCATCTCGGCCGCGACCGTCAGCACCGTCATTATCGTCATCTTCTCCGGCCACATCGCCGATGCCATCGGCTCGGCGCGGGCGGTCGCGATTTCCGGGCTGTTTCTGGCTGCATCGGGGCTGGGATTCGCCACGGTTTCCGCAGCCGGGCTAAGCTTGATGACGGTCGGCTTCGTCCTCGGCATCGGTTGGGGCACGTTTTATGCGCTCGGACCCATCCTGGTCGCCGCCATCACCGAATCGGAGCACCGGATCAGGTTCTTCGCCCTGCTTTCGGGATCGATGATGTCGGGCATCGGCGCCGGACCGATCATCGGCCGCATTGTCACCGGCTGGTCCCTGCCGATCGAGACGGCCTTTGCTTTTGCGTTCTTGGCCAGTCTCGCCGGCGGCGCGCTTTATTTCCTGCTGCATGTCAGGCTGACCGCTGCCGGCAAGATCCTGCCGCATGTCAACAAGATCTCCTTTGCCACAGCCCGTCAGGTGATCGGTTCGCGGGCGATCTATTCCATCGCCATGGTCGGCGTCGGCGGCGCGATCTTCGGCGGATTGTCCAGCTTTCAGACCAGCTACGCTAAGGCGTACGGCTTCGATTATTCGCTGTTCTTCATCGGTTTCATGTCTGCCGCCATCCTGAGCCGGCTGTTCGCGGCGGGATATGTGGTCAAGAAGGATCCATTCTATTCGCTTCTCGTGCTCACAAGCCTTACGCTGGCATCCATCCTGCTGTTCCTGCTGGTGACATCAAGTCAGCTGGTCTATCTCGGAGCCGCGGCGATGCTGGGCGTGGGATATGGGCTGACCTATTCCGTCATCAACGGGCTCGCCGCAAATGAGGCACCCACAGGCCTCATGCCGCAATCGCTTCTTTTGTTCTCCCTGTCCTATTTCATCGGCGTCTTCGGCTTTCCGCTGATCGCCGGCAACCTGATCGTTTCCTCCGGCATCCAGGCCATGCTCCACGTCCTGCTGCTGCTTGCCGTTGTCAATGTGGCAATCGTCGTCTTTCGTGTTGTCTGCCGCACAAGGAATGGCTGACCGAGGGCCGGGCAAATTCGACTTGCCCGGCCTTCGCTGGTTTATGCGGCGCGGAAGATCTTGGCGCCCGAAGGCGCGCTCGTCATGCCGCCATCGACCGTGATCTCGATACCGGTGACATTGGACGCGTCATCCGAGGCGAGATAGAGCGCCGCCTTGGCAATCTCGTCAGCTTCGCTCATGCGGCCAAGCGGGCTCAGGCCGCCGAGGCGGGCCTCGAGCGCCGACATCGCGTCTTCGGTCTGCGCCATCGGCGACCAGATCGGCGTCTTCGTGCCGCCTGGTGTCACCTGATTGACGCGGATGCCGCGCGGCGCGAGTTCGGAGGCCATATTGCGGGTCATTGCCCGAACCGCGGCCTTGGTCGCCGCATAGGCCGACCAGCCGGGAGCGCCGAGCACGGCATGCACCGAGCCGTTGAGGATGATGGAAGCTCCGTCATTGAGATGCGGCAGGGCCGCTTGCACGGTAAAGAAGACTGCCGTCAGATTGGTGCTGACGATCCGGTTGAACTGCTCCGGCGATGTGTCACCGAGCGGTGTCGCGCCGCCGATCCCGGCATTGGCGAAGACGATGTCGAATTTGCCGACCTTCGCGGCGGCTTCCGCAAAAGCCTTTTCGGTGGCAGCGGCATCGGTGACATCGACCTTCAGCGCCAGCACGCCGGCCCCAAGCGCCTTTTCGGCGGCCGCAAGCGTTTCCGGGTTGCGGCCAGTGATCACCACCCTGGCGCCCTCGTCGATGAAGACTTTCGCTGTCGCAAGACCGATACCGCTGTTGCCGCCGGTGATGAGCGCAACCTTGTTTCTTAGACGCATGATTCATGCTCCTCTTGGAAATGGCAACGATCTGGATTATGATCGTTATCTATAAGGATTATGAGTGTAATCCATATGAGTCAAGAGGCAATATCGGAGAATTGCGATGGGTCGCTCGCAGCTTGAAAAACAGAAGACGCACGAAAAGATCGTCGAGACCGCGTCGAAACGGCTGCGCGAGGAGGGGCTCGAAGGCATCGGCGTCGCCGATCTGATGAAGGAGGCCGGACTGACCGTCGGCGGCTTCTATAAGCACTTCGCCTCCCGTGACGATCTCGTTGCCGAGGCGATCCAGTCCGCCTTCGATTCATGGGGGCGCAAGCTGGAGGCCGAAGGTGTCGATCCGGCGAAAATGACGGCTGCCGATATCGCCGATCGCTATGTCAGCGCCTATCACCGCGACAATCCCGGCGAGGGCTGCCCCTTTGCGGCGCTGACGTCCGATATAGCGCGCAGCGGCGAGAAGGCACGCGGCATTGCGACCGAGCGGCTGGAACGAAATTTCGAGGCTTTGGCCAGCAAGGCTGCGGGGGCGAATGAAAGGGAAAGGCGGCGAAAGGCGATCTTGGCTTTTGCGATGATGGCAGGCGGCGTCGGCCTTGCCAGGATTTCTTCGGATGAAGGCCTTTCGGCCGAAATCCTGGCGACCATCCGGGAGTTTGTCGCCGGTATCGACAAATGACGAACGGCCGGCAAATGCCGACCGTTCGATGCGATGGCAGGAGCCGATCAGGCGGCGAGAGCGATTTCCTCGACGCGCGACTTGGCGGCGCCGATGGCCTTTTCCGCGGCTTCCGGACCGAAGGCCAGGCCTTCGACATAGATGGTTTCGATATCGGTGATGCCGAGGAAGCCGAAAACCGACTTCAGATAGGGCACGGCATGGTTCAGGGGAGCAGCCGGACCCTGCGAATAGACGCCGCCCGAAGCAAGCACGACATAGACCTTCTTGCCGGTGACGAGGCCGACCGGGCCGCTTTCGGTGTACTTGAAGGTCAGGCCGGCGCGGGCGACATTGTCGATCCAGGTCTTCAGCGACGAGTAGATGCTGAAGTTGATGAGGCCGGTGCTGATGACGATCGTGTCGGCGGCCAGCAGTTCGTTGACGAGTTCGTCAGAGGTCTGAACGGCAGCGGTTTCCTCGGCGGTGCGGGCTTCGGCCGGCTTGCGGATCGCGCCGGTGAAGAGATCGTCGATATGCGGCAGCGGATTGGCGGCGAGGTCACGGCGAACGACAACGCTGCCCGGCTTCTGGTTCTTCAGCTTTTCGGCGAGGTCGACGGCGATCGGGGTCGAGAGCGAATCGGCACGCGGGCTGGACGTCAGAAGAAGGATGGACGACATGGTGCATTTCCTTTCGAATTGAAGTGGACGGCCCGTTGCAGGGAGGGTGAGCCGCTGTGTCGATGAGGAAAATATGTCTGGTCTGCTATCGAAAAAACGGTGATAATGTCGATCGAAACTATCGATGGAATGGATGGGAAATGCTTCCGAACCCGACTCTGGATCAGTTGCAGGTGTTTTTGACGGTCGCCGAGACCGGCAGCTTTTCGGCCGCCTCGCGCGTGCTGAACCGCGCGCAATCGGTCGTGAGCTATACGATCGCCAATTTGGAGGCCCAGCTTGAAATGCCGCTTTTCGAGCGCTCCGGCGCGCGCCAGCCGAAGCTCACGGAGGCGGGCAAGGCGATGCTGGAGGATGCGCGCCGCATACTTGGCGACCTGCAGGTCATGCGGGCGCGCGTGAAGAGCCTGCGGGAAGGGCTCGAAGCGGAAGTTTCCGTCGCCATCAGCGTCATGGTGCCGTCGCGGGCCGTGGTCGACGTGCTCCACGAATTCCGCGAAAAATTCCCGTCCGTTTCGTTGAACCTCAATGTCGGCGAACTCGGAATGGTCATGGAGCTCGTTCTGAGCGGTAAGGCGACGATCGGCATCGGTGGTGCTGTCCTCAAGCAGGAGGATTCGATCGTTACGGAACGGATCGGTCATTCCTTCATGCTGCCCGTTGCCGCGCGTAATCATCCGCTTGCCGCGATCGACCGCCCGCTGACGCTTGGCGATGTGCGCGAGGAAGTGCAACTCGTCGTCACCGATGCGTCGGGACGGACGAAGGGGCGGGATTTCAATGTTCTGTCCTACAAGACGTGGCGTGTCAGCGATATCGCCACGAAGCACCAGCTCATCAAGGCCGGGCTGGGCTGGGGCGGTCTTCCGGCTTCCATCATTCATGACGATCTGCGTAGCGGCGCGCTCGTCCATCTCGATCTGGAGGCCTATGAACAGGGCGAATACGCCATCTATTCGATGCGCCAGCTCGCCAATCCGCCCGGCCCTGCCGCCAGCTGGATGATCGACGCCTTCCGCACGCGGCTTTCCCAGTGCCCGAACCAGGCTGATTTCCATGCCGAGATGGCGGAGTTGCGGGACATGGCCCCGCCGCTCGCGGCCGAATGATGAAGGCGCGATGCCGCGCCCTCATCCATCTCGTTTCAATTAAAGAACCAGTCTGAACTTCGAGAAGCCGTCGGCTCCTTCGCCGGCCTCCTCGATCTTGACGCTCTTGACAGCGGCGAGGAACTGCTTCGCCTTCGGGCCGCTTTCGAAAGTGACGGTCGTACCGGCAAGCGGCTTGAAGGTCCAGTTCGCGTCTGCCGATGGATTGATCGTGCCCTGCTCATGGACATAGCGGACGATGACGTCGCGATTGGTGTCCGGCGCCTGGAAAATCACCTTGTCCGCAGTAATCTCGGGGAAGCTCCCGCCGCCGCCGGCGCGATAATTGTTCGAAACGACGACGAATTTCTGCGCCGGATCGATCGGCTTGCCGTTGAAGGCCAGATTCTGGATCCGGTTGGAGTCGGGATTGATCGCCTTGCCGGATGAATCATATTTCGGCGGCTGCGACAGATCGATCTGATAGGTAACGCCGTCGATGACGTCGAAATTATAGGACGGGAAATCGGTGTTGAGCAGCGGCGCATCCTTCGAGCCGGCGGGGACGTGATTGAACATGCCGGCCGACATTTCGAGCCAGTTCTTCACCTGAGCGCCGGTGATCGCCACGGCCTGGACCGTGTTGGGATAGAGATAGAGGTCGGCGACGTTCTTGATGGCGATGTCGCCGGCCGGAACGTCGGTATAATAATCCGCGCCGCCGCGCCCGCCGGCCTTGAAGGGGGCCGCGGCCGAAAGCACCGGCAGATCCTTATACTCGGTGTCGGCGAGCATCTGCTTGATGTACCAGGTCTGCGCCTGGCTGACGACCTGGACGGAGGGATCGTCGGCGACGAGTGCGAAATAGGAATAGAGCGGCGCGGAGGTCTTGCCGACGGGGGTGCGGACATAGGCGAGCGTCGCCTCGTGCTCGGCCTTGGCGGCCTCGACCACTTCCTTCTTGTCGGCGTAATCGGCCACCACCTTCTTCTTGTCGTCGCGGTGATAGATCGGCCGTGCCTCCGAGGTGAAGTCGACGATCCTCCAGCTGTTGCCGTCCTTTTCGAGCAGCAGGTCGATGAGGCCGAGATGCGAGCCCCAGAAGCCGGCCATCACGGCGGGCTTGCCATGCAGCGTGCCCTTGACGGGGTCGGCATTGGCGATGCCGTCCCAGCTCTTCGGGCCGGGGAAGACGAGATGCTGATGGCCGGTGAAGATCGCGTCGATCCCTTCGACGGCGGCAAGATGCAGCGAAGCGTTCTCCATCTTTTCGGAGGGCGCGGCGCCGTCGATGCCGGAATGGGAGAGCGCGATGACGATATCGGCGCCGGCTTCCTTCATGGCGGGAACCCAGGCCTTGGCAGCCTCGACGATATCGCGCGTCTGCGCCTTGCCCTCGAGGTTCTTCACGTCCCACAGCATGATCTGCGGCGGCACGAAGCCGATGAAGCCGATCTTGACCGGGCTCTCCTTGCCGGCGCCGTCCTTGATCTGTTTTTCCAGGATGACGTAGGGCTTGAAGAACAGGTCGTCCTGCTTCGGATCCGAGGCGAGCTGGCCCTTGGTCAGGTTGGCGCAGACGAAGGGGAAATTCGCGCCTGAAAGCACCTTGAACATGAAGTCGAGGCCGTAGTTGAACTCGTGATTGCCGAGCGTGCCGACCGAATAGCCGAGCGTGTTCATCGCCTTGATGACGGGATGGACGTCGCCGTCCTTCATACCGTGCTGATAGGCCATATAGTCGCCCATCGGATTGCCCTGCAGCACGTCGCCATTGTCGATCAGCAGCGAGTTGGCGGCTTCCGCGCGGATATTGTCGATGATCGTCCCGGTGCGCGAAAGGCCCATCGTGTCGTTCGGCTTGTCGGCATAATAGTCATAGGGGAAGACATTGACGTGAATGTCGGTCGTTTCCATCAGCCGGAGATGCGCCTGATTGGCGCTGGCGCGCGCGCTGAAAGGGTGCAGCAGCACCAGAGCGGAAGTCGCGGCGAGACCGCCGAGCAGGGAACGGCGGCTCATGACGCCGACATCGAAAATGGAAGACATGGAAACCTCTCCTTCAAAAATCATGCATCGTCCGGCCCGTCAGAATTAGGACGATTTTGCGAGGAGTACACTTCAAAAATGACGGGACGGCAAAACAATCCGGGCGAAAGGCGGCGTGGTTTTAAAATACAATTTATGGTAAAGTCGTCGGGCTGACATCCATCGGGGGACTGGATCATGAGCCGGGTCGTCATCGCAATGGTCGGAGGTTTCGGAGGCACCGCGCCCAGTCTGGTCGACAAGGCGCAGGCGCTCTACAGCGGCGATGTGGAGAAATGGCTGACGAGCACGGCAAATCCGTGGATCTCGGTTGCCTGTGCGCTCGGCGCCATCACGGTCTTCTTCGTCATCGGCGCCGCGATCGCCCTGATCTACCGCGAGCAGCAGCTGCAGAAGGCGCTTCTTCTCGGCATCGGCGCGCCGGCTCTCATCATGGCGGCCGCGCAAGGCAGTTCGGTGAGCCCGAAGCCGATCGAAGTCAGGCCGGCCGAAGTCAGGCCGATCTCGGGCCTTTTTTCCATTACTGGTGTCGCTTATGCCCAGGACGGCAATCGCTCGCTGCCGCCGCGTGTCGAACTGAGGGTCAGTCCAGGGTGGACTGCGGGCGAATGCCAGACCTGCGATATCAAGTTCCTCGGGGGCGACGGCCAGATCATCGCCAGCGAGCCCCTGCCGGCGAGCCCGGCGCCCGGCGCCGTCAACGTGCCTCTCGGCACGGAGACGATTGTGCTATCCGGCGCAAACGCCAACAGCGCCGCCATCGACGTCAGGAATCTCGGCACCAGGCTGCCGCAGACGCAAGGCCCGGTCACTCTCGATGTCAACGTCAACCGCAGCTACTGGAACGACCTCAGCCGCTCCTTCGGCGCAAAGGCGGTGCAGCCTTACGATTTCAGCGTCGACGTCGCCAAGTGAGGCGGGCGGTCGCCGCCGATATTCGGTCTGACCAGCGGACGCACCGCCAGCACCGGCCGTAGTTCCTTATGGAAAAACCGGAAATAGGAGGAAACCTGGGCGCGCGCATTCGAATTCACGTCGAACTGGATGCCGACGCGGCCATTGTGCTTCCAGCGTATGATGCCTTCCAGCATTCCGAGGTTCTCCGCCTCGATCCGCACCTTGCTGCCGGAGGCGGCGTGAACCGGTCCCTTCGTCTCCAGAGCGGCGCCTGTTGCCGAGAGGTTGAGGATACGGATATCCACCTGGCTGTTCAGATATCTCATGTTGCCGAAGACACGGCAGTTCTTGCGGTCGGCCTTCCGGGCCGTAATTTTCAGGTTGCGCGTCATACTGTCTCCCTTGGACATCGCGATGGGAGCATAGCGCCGGAAAATTGAAATGGTTTTAGGGGCTTAGCTAAAATTGCAGTGAAACGTCATTTGGCGGCGGCGGCCGTCCTGCGCCCCACCACGTGCTCGCGCCAGATCGTGAAGATGCCGGCGGCAACGACGATGACCGAGCCGATGATCGTGTTGAGACTGAGCGTTTCGTCATAGATCGTCACACCGATGATCGAGGCGTAGACCAGTGACAGATAGGTCAGCGGCTGGACGGCGGCGGCATCGAGCAGATCGTAGGCGCGGATCAGGAAATAATGGCTGGAAATGCTGGTCATGCAGACGAGCGCCATCCAACCCCAGTCTCCCGGCGACATCCAGGTCCAATAGAACGGGCCGATGATGGTCATGGTGATGCCGCCGATGACGCCGGTATAGAAGAAGCTGGTCATCGACGAGTCGTCGCGGCTGACGAGACGGGTGGCGATGACATAGAAGGCGAAGTTGAAGCAGGAAATGATGGCCAGAAGCAGTTTCACATCGAAAAACTCACCTTCCGGCTTCAGGATCAGCAGCACCCCGAAAAGTCCGGCGCCGATCGCCATCCACCGCCGCCAACCGACCCGCTCGCCGAGGATCGGCATCGACAGCAGCGCGATCAGGATCGGGGTGGCGGAAAAGATCGCCTGTGAACGGGCAAGGCCGATCACGGCAAAACAGGTGATGGCCAGAACCACCTGGACGGCGAGAAGCACGCCGCGCACTACCTGTAGGGCAGGGCGTTTGGTGCGGGCAGTCGCTTTGAGACCACCGCGCATCTTCGAAGCGAGGATGATCGTGAACAGCGCGAAGGCCCAGTAACGGATCATCGTCACGAAGATCGGCGGGTAGGCAGACGCCAGATGTTTGGAGATGGCGTCCTGAAGAGAGAAAATGGTGATCGCCAGAAGAGCGAAAATATAACCGTTGGTCTTCGATGTCATAACATGCCGTTGAGCGGGAAACGCCCGCGCGCACCGAAAGTCTGGGCAGGCTTTCGGCAAATATGCAAGGCCTCAAAGCCCGACATTCGGCCTGTCGATGATTTCTCTGAGCGCGAAGCTCGAATTGATCTTGACCACGTGGGGAAGGGCCGACAGCCAGTCCCGGTGGATGCGCTCGTAGTCCTCGAGATCGCGTGCGGCGACCCTGAGGATATAGTCATATTCGCCCGACATCAGATAGCAGACGAGCACGTTCGGGCAGAGCTTCACCGCCGCCTCGAATTCCGCCAGCGTCTTGGCAAACTGGCCGGAGAGCGAGATATGCACGATGGCGATCATCTTGTAGTCGAGCGCCTTGTGCGAGAGCCGCGCATGGTAGCCATCGATGACGCCGCTTTTTTCGAGAATGTCGAGCCGGCGCGAACAGGCCGAAGGCGACAGCCCGATCCTTTCCGCAAGCTCGGCATTGGTGATGCGCGCATCGGCCTGAAGCACCTTGAGAATCGCAAGATCGATGGTGTCGAGATCAGCCATTCGTAGAACTTTCGAAAAATGGCGAGGAAGACGCAATAATCTCCGAAAAATGATGTTTTCGCAAATCGTCTTTGCAAGGACATTTCGCGGTCTTGGTGGTTGGATTCATCCTCAGAGGAGATCCGCAATCGCGGAGACAAAAGGAGAGGAACGCGCATGCGTGTCGGTTGCCCGAAGGAAATCAAGAATCATGAATATCGCGTCGGCCTGACGCCGGCTTCCGTGCGCGAATATGTGGCCCATGGCCATGAGGTCTGGGTGGAGACCAAGGCGGGCGCCGGCATCGGCGCTGATGACGCCGCCTATGCTGCGGCCGGCGCGAAGATCGCCGCCTCCGCCAAGGATATTTTCGAAAAGTGCGACATGATCGTGAAGGTCAAGGAGCCGCAGCCCTCCGAGTGGGCGCAGCTTCGCGACGGCCAGCTTCTCTATACTTATCTGCATCTGGCGCCCGATCCCGATCAGACCAAGGGCCTGCTTGCTTCCGGCGTTACCGCGATCGCTTACGAGACGGTGACCGACGAGCGCGGCGGCCTGCCGCTGCTGGCGCCGATGTCCGAGGTGGCGGGACGCCTGTCGATCCAGGCGGGCGCGACCGCCCTGCAGAAGGCGAATGGCGGCCTCGGCGTCCTGCTCGGCGGCGTGCCCGGCGTGCTGCCGGCCAAGGTGGCGATCATCGGCGGCGGCGTCGTCGGCCTGCACGCCGCGCGGATGGCCGCCGGCCTCGGCGCCGATGTCAGCATCCTCGACAAGTCGCTGCCGCGCCTACGCCAGCTCGACGATATTTTCGCGGGCCGCATCCACACCCGCTATTCCAGCATCCAGGCGCTGGAGGAGGAGGTCTTTTCTGCCGATCTCGTCATCGGCGCCGTGCTGATCCCCGGTGCTGCGGCTCCGAAGCTCGTCACGCGCGAAATGCTCTCCGGCATGAAGAAGGGCTCCGTCATCGTCGACGTCGCCATCGACCAGGGCGGTTGCTTCGAGACCTCGCATGCGACGACCCATTCCGATCCGACATACGAAGTCGATGGCGTGGTGCATTATTGCGTCGCCAACATGCCGGGCGCCGTGCCCGTCACCTCGGCGCACGCGCTGAACAATGCGACACTCGTCCACGGCCTGGCGCTTGCCGATCGCGGCCTGCGCGCCATCGCCGAAGACAAGCATCTGAGGAACGGCCTTAATGTGCACAAGGGCCGCATCACCAGCAAGCCGGTCGCCGAAGCGCTCGGCTACGAGGCCTTCGCGCCCGAGAGCGTACTGAACGTAGCGTAAGCTTCCTGACTCAAGGTCAGGCGCCGGTCTCCGCAAGGACCGGCGCCTGTTCCTTGTCGATCCGGCATTGGAAGCAGTTGTTGCGCGCCGAGCGCACATGCACATAGGCGATGTCGGGCCGCGCGAGCAATGTCTCGGCATAGGCCGGAATGTCGGCGGTTTCGGTCACAGCGCCGGTGCCGTAGACGATACGGTCATTGGCGCTGTAGCCGCGAACGATGAAGTCGGGGCTCATCGTCAACATCGGCGGCTGGATCTCTTCGGCGGCGTAGCGCCGGCACGGCTGTTTGTGGAGGAAAATCGGCCCGGTTTCGGCATAGGGCTGTAGCTCCGGAAACGGCCGGTACGCGAAAACCAGCAGTTCCTCGCCCTCATCGATATTCCGCAGGCAATGGCGGCAGGGGTTGCCGTCACCGTCGGAAACCATCGTCTCGGGCAAATTCCCATAGGCGTCGCGGCCGCCGTTCCAGAGGGCTCCAGCATCGGCAGTCGGCATGGCGGCAAAACGAATGGCGGTCATGGCAAATCTCCTTGGCGGTCGCCATGAAAATGCACCTGGGTCATCGCCCAAGCCACCCGTTTCTTGCGCGCTGCTGCTTGTCGCCGGCTCCTCAACGTTTGGTGGGAAATTCTACCTCTCCTTCCTCATTCCTGTGACAGGCACAGGAATGAGGGGCGGCGGGGTAGGCGCTTTCCCCGCATAGCCTGCTATACCTTAGCAAGCAGACGCGCGCGGGGAGCAAATCATCAGCTTTTCCGGGCAAGCTCCAGAAGCTCTTTGTCGCTGAGCGGCCGAACGATACCGGTGCCCGTGGAGACCGGCGAGAAGCCGTACATCTGGTAGAGCTGCAGCGCGCGCGGGTGGTCGAGATTGTTGGTCGTGGTGGTGACCCGCTTCGGATTGAGCGCCCAGATGGCGTAGAGCGCCTGCAGCAGGAACCATTTGCCGATGCCGAGGCCGAGTGCATGTTCGATCAGGCCGAAATGGCTGAGCTCGATCGTATCCTCGTCTTCGCAGAAATATTCGTAGAAGCCGGCCGGCGCACCGTTCACATAGAGAACGCTGATATTGTTGCGCTTGTCGTTCAGCGTTCCGGCAAGCTGCTCGTCGCTCATGCGCAGCCGGTCGACCCATTGCCAGCGCGCACCCACCTGACGGTAGAGGTAGCGATAAAAGGGCAAGGGTATCTCAGGCGCGCGCATGATCGCCGTCTGGATGTTGACGGGCACAGGCATGCTCGCCTTCGGCGCCGCCGTCATTTCGAGCCGGGTGATATGGGCTTTGAGCGAAGCGGGTGTTTTCCCCATGGCGATCAGGCTTTGACCGGTGTCGGCGGACCGGTGACGATGGGCGTATCCTCACGGCTGCCCCATTCGCTCCATGAACCGTCGTAAAGCTTGTTGTCGTGATGGCCGAGCGATTCCAGCGCCAGCGTGATGATCGCCGCCGTGATGCCCGATCCGCAGGAGGTGACGACCGGCTTCGAAAGATCGATGCCGGCATCCTCGATCGTCTGCCGGAGTTCGGGCAGTGATTTGAACCGGCCCTGGTTGGCGAAAACGCCGGAGGGCAGGCTGCGGGCACCGGGCATATGGCCGGAGCGCATGCCGGCACGCGGTTCCGGTTCGGTGGCGGCGAAGCGGCCGGCGCTGCGGGCATCGGCGATCTGCATCGCGCCGCTGGAGACGATGTCGCGCATCGTATCGAGCGTCACCACCCGGCTTTCGTCGAAGTTGGGCGTGAAGGTCGCCGGCGCATGGCTGGGCGCCGCGGTTTCCAGCGGCCGACCCTCGGCCTTCCAGCCATCCAGGCCGCCGTCCAGCACGAAGACGTTCTTCGCGCCCATGACCCGGAACAACCACCAGACGCGCGGCGAGGCGAACATGCCGATGCCGTCATAGACGACGATGCGATCCTTCTCGCTGATGCCGAGCTTGCCGACCTCCGCGGCGAAATAATCGGGTGAGGGGATCGTGTGCGGCAGCGACGTCGAATGGTCAGCGATCTTGTCCTGATCGAAGCGGATGGCGCCGGGAATGTGCCCGGCCGCATATTCCGCGTCGGCGTCGCGCTTCTGGGCGGGCAGATAGAAGGCGGCGTCCAGTACGCGTAGATCCGGCTTGCCGAGTTCGGCCTGCAGCCAGTCGGCAGAGACGACGAAACGGCTTGTGGTCTCACTCATTGTGATCTCCCTTGATGATCAGGCTTCGTCGCCGGGCGTGCCGAAGCGAATGCGGAAGCGCCGGTTCTCCTTGCCCTTCTTCTCGATCTTGGCGATGTGAATCTGGCCGACTTCCTGTGTCTCGGAGACATGTGTGCCGCCGCACGGCTGGCTGTCAATCGAGGAGTTCTCGCCGATGCAGACGAGGCTGACGCGCCCGAGCCCCATTGGCGGGCGCACATTCTTCGATTTGACGATCTCAGGGTTGGCCACAAGCTCTTCGTCGGTGATCCACTGCAGGTAGACGGGATGGTTCTGGCCGACCAGTTCCATCAGCCTTGCCGTCACCTCGTCCTTGTCGATCGTCTCGCTCATGTCGAAATCGACCCGGCTTTCCTCCTCGCCGACGGCGGCTCCCGTGATCGGATAGGAGCAGACGACGGAAAGCAGGTGGCAGGCCGTGTGCATGCGCATCAGCCGGTAGCGGCGCGGCCAGTCGACATGCAGCACCAGCGTCTCGCCGATTTCCGGCCGCGGCTCGCCGTCGTGCGGCACGTGGATGATGATGTCCTTGCTGGCCCCGTGCTTGGTCTGGCCAAGCGCGATCTTGCTGCCGTCGGCGCGTTCGAGTTCACCGGTATCGCCAGGCTGGCCGCCCGATGTCGCATAGAAGCAGGTCTGGTCGAGTTCGATGCCCCCATCCTCGTGAATGGCGGTGACGACCGCCTCGCATGTCGAGAGATAGAAATCGTCACGGTAGAGGGCATTGACGGGCATGTGTCTCACACGGGCTCGTAGGGAACGTCGATCTCGGACGACTTGGCCATCCAGCCCGGAACGGGCAGACCCTTCGACTTCAGGAAATCCGGGTTGAAGAGCTTCGACTGATAGCGGTTGCCGTAGTCGCAGAGGATCGTCACCACCGTATGGCCGGGGCCGAGATCCCTGGCGAGATTGACCGCGCCGGCAATGTTGATCGCCGTCGATCCGCCGAGGCACAGGCCCTCGTTCTCGACGAGGTCGAAAAGATAGGGAAGCGCTTCGGCGTCGGAAATCCGATAGGAGAAATCGGGCGTAAAGCCTTCGAGATTGGCGGTGATGCGGCCCTGGCCGATGCCTTCGGTGATCGAGGATCCCTCGGATTTCAGCGTGCCGTTCTGATAGAATTCAAAGAGGGCCGCGCCATCGGGGTCGGCAATGCCGATCTTGACATCAGGCTTGAAGGCCTTGAGGCCGGCTGCGACGCCCGCCAGCGTGCCGCCCGAGCCGACCGAGCAGATGAAGCCGTCGATCTTGCCGTCGGTGTCCCGCCAGATTTCCGGTGCGGTCGTCTCGACATGCGCCTGGCGGTTGGCGACGTTGTCGAACTGGTTTGCCCAGATCGCCCCGTTCGGCTCGGTCTTCGCCATTTGCTCGGCGAGCCGTCCCGACACCTTCACGTAGTTGTTTGGGTTCCTGTAAGGAACTGCGGGCACTTCGACGAGTTCGGCGCCGAGCAGTTTCAGCGCGTCCTTCTTTTCCTGGCTCTGCGTTTCCGGGATGACGATGACGGTGCGATAGCCGAGCGCCTTGGCGACCAGTGTCAGCCCGATGCCGGTATTGCCGGCCGTGCCTTCGACGATGACGCCGCCGGGCCGAAGCAGGCCTTTCCGCTCCGCGTCGCGGATGATGTAGAGCGCGGCGCGATCCTTCACCGACTGGCCGGGGTTGAGGAACTCCGCCTTGCCGAGAATGGTGCAGCCGGTCGCCGCCGACGCCCCCTTGAGTTTGATCAGGGGCGTATTGCCGATGGCTTCGAGGACGGAGGGATGGAAGGTCATAGAATCTGCCTCTTTCGAACTCTTACTTTAGGAACGGTCTTTTCCCTTCACAAGGCTGTGTTGGCAAGAAATGCTATTCCATGCCTTCCGCGCACACGATAAAATTTCGCTTTCCTTCCCCGAAATGACGCGCGGCCGGCGATCAAGCCGCGTCCGGGTGATCCGAAGATTGACTTTCCCCGTACGGATGATGGAAAAGCGAAGCGGAGCGCGACAACGAGGCGTGACCGAAACCGACATGGTTCACGAACATATCGACACGATCGATGCATTGATGGCGCGTTATGTCGCCGGCTCTCTGCCGGAACCGGCCCGCGTGCTGGTGCGCTCTCATCTCGAAATGAAGCCGGACAATCGCAGCCTGGTGAAAAGTCTCGAGCTGCTTGCCGGGGAAGCCCTGGAAATTGCGCCCGAAGCTTCGATCGACGATCGCGACCGGCGGCTTGCGGCAATTTTCGCCTCTGCTTACGCCGTCGCTGAGCCGCCGGCCGGCGCGCGGCCGGAGCATGCATTGTTCCCACGCGCAATGCGCGACTTTGTCGGCTTTGAAGTCGAGGATGTGCCCTGGCGCAGGCGTCTCCCGGGCTTGAAGGAATATTCGCTCGACATGGATGGCTGCGAGGTCAGCCTGATGTGGATCCGTCCCGGACGCGCCTTGCCGGCCCACACCCACAAAGGCATGGAGCTGATCCTCGTTCTCGATGGGGCCTTCCAGGATGAACGCGGCCGTTTTGGCCCCGGCGACATCTCCATTGCCGACGAGACGGTCGACCACCGCCCGGTCGCCGAAAAGGACAGGCCCTGCATCGCTTTTGCCGTGTCCGACGGCCCGGTCACGCTCACAGGATCCTTCCGTCAGATGATCGGCGACCTGATCGGCTGAAAAGCAGCCACAATGGTGTGATAAAGCCATAAATCCGGAGGGCAGAAGAACTTCCGGGTCTGGTTTCGCGTTGATGAGGCAGAGCAGGAGGAGCATGTCATGCGTGATTTCATTGCCCGTCCCGAACATGGAATCGTCTGGATCTCAGGCGCGAGTTCGGGGATCGGTCGCGCACTGGCGCTGAAGCTCGCCTCGGAGGGATACAAGGTCGCCGTCACCGCGAGAAGCCATGAAAAACTGGTCGAATTGCAGACCGAGGCCAGCGGCCTTTCCGGCAGCATCATCGTTCTCGACGGTGACGTCACCGATGCCGAGGACATGGAGCATGTCATGGCCTCGATCGAATACGAGCACGGGACGCTCGCCATGGCGATCCTCAATGCCGGTGTCTACCTGCCGGTCCATGCGGAGGAGCTGAACCGCGCCGATTTTGAAAAGAGTTTCGCCGTCAATCTTTCCGGCGTCGTCAACTGTCTGCTGCCTGCCATCCGCCATATGAAAGCGAAGGGGCAGGGGCAGATCGCCATCGTCTCCTCGGTCACCGGCTATGGCGGCCTGCCGACGAGCGCCGCCTACGGCGCCACCAAGGCGGCGCTGATCAACATGGCGGAAAGTCTGAAATTCGATCTCGACAAGATGGGCATCCGCATCCAGCTCGTCAGCCCGGGTTTCGTCGATACGCCGGCGACGAGAAAGAACGCTTTTCCGATGCCGGCCCTGATATCGGCCGAAGACGCCGCCCGGCAGATCGCCGACGGATTGAAGTCGCGGGCCTTCGAGATCACCTTCCCGAAGCGCTTCACCATTCTGTTTAAGCTGATGCGGTTGCTCCCCTATGGCGCTTATTTCGCTCTGGTCAACCGCATGACCGGCTGGCGGGAGCGGCCCTCGGCGGCCGGTCGCCATCCGGTGACGCCGCATCCGGTGAAATGATTAAAGCATGTCGCGCAAAAGTGGGCCGCGGTTTTGCGACAACGACATGCGCAAAAACAAAGACCTAAAGCGCAAGGAGCGAATCTGAAAGATCGCGACGCGCTTTAGCGGCGTGAGAACACCACATGGCGTACATCGATATTGCGGGCGCGGAAACCGGCCTCGCAATAGAACAGATAGAATTCCCAGAGCCGCTTGAAACGCTCGTCGAAGCCCATCGGGCGGATGCGTTCCCAGACCGACCAGAAGCGCTCGCGCCATTCGGCAAGCGTCCGGGCATAATCGAGCCCGAAACCGAAGTCCCTGACCAGTGACAGGTCGACCTTGCCGGCGAGTTCGGCGAGATGGTTGCGCGTCGGCAGCATGCCGCCGGGAAAGACATATTTCTGGATGAAGTCGGGATTGCTGCGATACTGGTCGAAGGCTTCGGGCCTGATCGTGATGATCTGCAGGCCGGCCTTGCCGCCCGGTTTCAGGCATTGCCGGAGCTTGGAGAAGTAGGATGGCCAGTATTTCTCGCCGACCGCTTCGAACATCTCGATCGAGACGATCCGGTCGTAGAGCCCGGCCTCGTCGCGGTAGTCCTGAAAGCGGAATTCGACGCGATCGTCGAGGCCGGCGTTCTGGATGCGCTCCCTGGCAAAGGCGAGTTGCTCCCGGCTGATCGTCAGGCCGGTCACCTTGCAGTGCAGTTCGCTCGCGGCGAATTCGGCAAAACCGCCCCAGCCGCAGCCGATCTCCAGCACGTGATCCCCGGGCCGGATGCCGGTCGCCTCGGCAAGCGCGCGGTACTTGGCGTTCTGGGCCGATTGCAGGTCGTTGGCGCCGGTCGAGTAGAGCGCCGAGGAATAGGTCATGCTCGGATCGAGCCATTGCCTGTAGAAATCGTTGCCGAGATCGTAGTGAGCGGAGATGTTGCGCTTCGAGCCCGTCTTGGTATTGGCGTTCATCCAGTGGCGGACGCGCTCGACGAGGCGACTGACGCCGCGTTTGCCATGCGCATAGCTGTGCGCGGCCTCGCCGTTGACGAGGAAGAGTTCGAGGAATGCCGCGATATCGGGGCTGTCCCAATCGCCGTCCATATAGGTTTCGGCAACGCCGATCGTCCCGCTCGTCAGCGCCCGATAGGCAAGGTTCCAGTTGTTGAGGCTGAGCGCCGCCTTCGGTCCCGCCTTCTTGCCCTCGACCAGCAGCCTGCGGCCATCCGGCAGGGTGACGGCAAGTGAACCGTATTGCATGCTGAGAAGCCCGCGCAGCGCCAGCTTCGCCTTGAACGGCAGACCTTTCACGAGGCGGGATATGTTTTCGGCCGTCAGCGTCACCGCGTCACGGGCCAGCAGATTCCAGTCCTGCGTCTTGCTCATCTTCCTCCTCCCGCATTTTTTTGCCGGTTAGGGACGACGATCCATCCGTGACGATGTTCTCGGGCGGCCTCCGGCCATTGTAGAGAAAGCTAATGTCATTCCGCCGCCTCCGCAAGCGGCCGGCGAGGGTGGACGCTGACGGCAGGCGGAGGCGCGGGGCGCCTGATATAGCGCATGCCTTTCAACCACAGTTTCAGCGCCTCCCAGTGGATACCCGCCACGATCTTGAAAGTGAGGAAGGGGATGCGCGCCGTCAGCGCCAGAAGCGAGGCATTGGTCAAGGGAAGCTGCCGTCCGGAAAATGTCGCCGAGAGGAGCGGGCCTTCGCTGTCGGTTTCGAGGATGCGCCAGCGGATTTCCGCGCCGGGCGGCAGCATGCGGAAATGGTAGCGTGCAGCCATGCCGATGAAAGGCGAGACGTGAAAGAGCTTGTCGCAGCTCTGGCGAAGTCCACCTTCCCAAATCTCGTCATGGCCAACCGGACAGACGTAGCTGTGCCTCTCGCCAAAGGTGTTGCGCACCTCGTAAATCATCGCGACGAGCCTGCCATCGGCAGCATAGGCGTGGTAGACGGAGAGCGGGTTGAAGACATAACCGATGATGCGGGGGTAGCAGACGAGCAATATCCTTGCCGCCCGATCGAGGCCTGCCGCGGCCAGCAGCCGGTCGGCATAGGCGCGCAGCGTTACGCTCTCGTCATCGGCATGGTCTTTCTCATGAAACGAGACGAGATTGCGCCGGTTGACGGAAAACAAGGCCGACAGACGGCCGGCCTCGTCCAGCCGGTCGAGATCGACAAGCAGAGAGAACACCCGGTAGCGGAAGCGATGGCCGAAGGGCTTCATCCGTTGATGTACGATGTCGCCGGCATAGAGCGCCGCCGCGGCATCCGGCGGTGGGCCGTTGCCGGTGACGCTGACGCCTTGCCTTTTGCCTCGTCCGCTCATGCCGCCACCTCCGGCTGAGGTTCGCGGGTGAGCGGCCGTGCGGCCCGCCAAGGGATGATTGCGCCTAGGGCCTCGGCTGCCGCAAGGCCGGACACGAGCCCGTCCTCATGGAATCCATATCCCGTCCAGGCGCCGGCGAAGTAGCAGTTATTCTGCCCCTGAATGGCGGCGAGCGTCCGTTGCGCCGCCATGGCTTCGGCCGAGAATTGCGGGTGCTCATAGGTGAATTCCGCAAACACCTTGCCGGCATCCGGCTCGCGGTTCGGATTGAGCGTCACGAACAGCGGAAACTTGTGGTCGATGCCTTGCAGCCGGTTCATCCAGTAGGTCACGGCGACGCCTGCCTTTCCATCCTCACGGCTGGAGCGCAGATAGTTCCAGGAGGCCCAGACCCTGCGTCGCCGCGGCATCAGCGCCTCATCGCGGTGAAGGACGACGCGGTTCGGCTGGTAGGGGATCGCGGCAAGCAGCTTCCTTTCCTGATCTGTGGCGTCGGTGAGCAGTCGTGCCGTCTGATCGCTGTGGCAAGCGAAGATCACCTTGTCGAACAGATGTTCCTGGCCGCTTTCGTCGACGAGCTTGACGCCGTCTTCTGAGCGTATCGCCCCGCGCATGCCGCAGGAAAGCTTCACCCGCTCGCCAAGCGGCTGGAGCAGCCGGTCGAGATAGGTTCGGCTGCCGCCTGTCACCGTGCGCCACTGTTGCTGCCGGCGATAGATCAGGCGGTGATTGTCGAAGAAATTGACGAAGTGCTCGGCTGGAAACTGCAGCATGCGGGCCGACGGCGTCGACCAGATCGCCGCAGCCATCGGCACGAGATAATTATTGGTGAAGCCGGGCGAGAAACCGCGCCAGTCGAGATAGTCGCCGAGCGAGCGTGAGGCGAGATGGCCGGCGGCCCGATCTTCGAGGCACATGCGGTTGAAGCGCAGGATCTCGCGGATCATCCATAGGAAAGACGGCCGCAGCAGATTGCGCTTCTGCGCGAAGATGGAGAACAGCCCGCCGCCGCTCCATTCCAGTTTGCCCCGGTCGAGCGAGAGCGAAAAGCTCATGTCGCTCGCATGCGTGGCGATGCCGAGTTCGGCAAAGAGCGCCGTCAGATTGGGATAGTTCGCCTCGTTATAGACGATGAAGCCGGTATCGACGGCAATCCGGGATCCGTCATAATCCACGTCGACCGTCGCCGTGTGCCCGCCCGCCCGCGCCTGGCTCTCGTAGAGCGTCACGTCGTGCATGGGATTGAGCGCCCAGGCGGCAGAGGCTCCCGAGATGCCGGAGCCGATCACCGCGATCTTCAGCCGGTGCGGAGCGGGACGAAAATGCGCGTTCATGCGGCGTCCCTCGTCGCTTTATAGGCCGCGAGCGCCCGGTTGCGGGCATGGGCGTGATCGACGATCGGTTTTGGATAGGTTTTGCCCAGGATGACGCCGGCCGCGTCGAGCACGCTCTTCGGCGCCTCGCATGGCCGATGAATGTGTTTTGCGCCGAGCCCCCGAAGCTCCGGCACATAAGACCTGACATAATCGCCGTCGGGATCGAATTTCTCGCCCTGCAGCACCGGGTTGAAGATGCGGAAGAACGGCGAGGCGTCCGCTCCCGACCCGGCCACCCATTGCCAGCTCGCCGCATTGTTGGCCGGATCGGCATCGACCAGCGTATCCCGGAACCAGGCTTCGCCCCGGCGCCAGTCGATCATCAGGTCCTTGATCAGGAAGGAGGCGACGATCATGCGGACGCGATTGTGCATCCAGCCGTGGCGCCAGAGCTGGCGCATGCCGGCATCGACGATGGGATAGCCGGTCATGCCGCGTCGCCAGGCTTCGAAATCCGCGTCATCGTTGCGCCATTCGAAGCCGTCGAAGCGATCGTTCCAATTGGCGGAAGCAAGGCGCGGGAAATGGAAGAGCAGGTGATAGGAGAATTCGCGCCAGGCAATCTCCTTGCGGAAATGCACGATGTCGGCCGTTGGCACTCGTTTCGACAGGCCGCGCGTCGCATCCCAAATGCGGGCAGGGGAGATCTCGCCGAGCGCCAGATGCGGCGACAGCATGGATGTCGCCTGCTTGGCGGGAAAGTCGCGGTTTTCCTTGTAACCGTCGAGCGCCTCCTCGATGAAGGCGGTAAGCCTCTCCTGCGCACCCTGTTCGCCCGGCGTCCAGAGATCGGCAAAATCCCTTGCCCAGTTCGGCTTCCCCGGGAGCAGCTTCCAGTGCTCCAGACTTTCCGATGCCGGAAGCCCTGTTGCCAGCCGCAGTTTGGACGGCGCGTTCAGCGGCGGCTCCGGTTCGCCGGCGCTCTCCAGCGCGCGCCAGAACGGCGTATAGACGCGATAGGGCGTATCGCTGCCGGTCCTCAGCCTGGACGGTTCATGGAGAAGCTGGCCGCCGAAGCTTCTCGCCTCGATCGCCTGCTTTTCCAGCTTGTCCTTGACCTGGATGTCGCTGGCCACTCCGGGCGGATCATAGCGCCGGTTCCAGAAGACGGCTTCCGCGCCGGTATCCTTGACAATGGCGCGCAACACCTCGAGCGGCTGGCCGCTTACCAGCAGCAACCGTCCGTGCCGCTTGCGCAGCGATTTATCGAGCGCCTCGATCGAATGGTGCAGCCACCATGCCTGCGCTGCCCCGAGCGGTGCGGCGCCTGTCGCCTCCGGCTCCCTTATATAAAGCGGAATGATCGGCCGCCCGGAGATGTGGGCGGCGTTGAGAGCCTGGTTGTCGTCGAGACGCAAGTCTTTGCGAAACCACAGAATAACCGGTTTGGGCGTGTTCTTTGCCAATGAAGCCGTTCCCCGTGTTTGTGCGACATCGTACGGATGTACGGGACGCCCGGATCAAAAGTTTCATCGGAAAGGGATGATTTTCATCTCCGTCGAGACAAAAAAAGGCCGGCGTGAACCGGCCTTTTCAAGCAAGCGGGAGTTGGCCTGCTCAGTTGTCGTATTCGCGGCAGGCTTCGCTGATCGATGCGCCGCTTTGGCCGCCACGGGTGTCGACGCCGGACATCTGCTGAGGCATGCCGGGGCATTCCATCGCTTGCGGTCGGCCGATGCTCTGTGTCGTGGTCGGGTCGACCGGAGCGACCTGCACGGGATGCATGCCATTGTCGCTGTTGGTGTAATCCGACGAATAATTACCCGAACTCGGATCGGTCGAGCCGCCATTGGTCGGCCCGATGGGATCAGGGTTCGATTGGGCAAAGGCCGACGATGCCATGCCGATCGCAAGCAGCGAAGCGGCAATAAGGGATTTGGTCATGAGGATATCCTCCTTTGATTTTCATCTTGGATGACCTTTGGGTAACCGCACTTTGGAATCATTGTTCCGAAATTTCTGAAAAACCTGCACGCGGACCTTGCATGGTTACGCATAAACCTTAACGGCCGAAGCCGCTGGATCACCGCCGCTGCCTGCCTTAGTGGGATGATGAACGCCAATTCCGCAGCATGAGGCCGCAATGTTCGTTTCCCTGCGCGAGGCCGCAGATCTCTGTCTCCAGATCGCCCTTGCCATCGCCTTTACCGCAAGCGGCATGGCGATCGCCTCCTGCACCCTGGACGACGAAAAGGCCGGCATATCCGCGCTCGACGTCAGCCGCCCCTCGCTCTGGACCGCCGTCCCCACACGTGTCGATACGGCCGCCCAGGCCTATTTGCGTGCCGACGCTCCCGCCGAACTAAAACTTGCCGATGGCGGCGATGAACTCTGTCACGACCGGATCGGCCTGCGTCTCTCCTGCGACTTGATCGCCACCGGCAGCACAGCCTTCTAGGGAGCGTCGACGCTTGGGATTCCCAAGAGTCCACACTCTCGAGGCCCTCAGCGCGAAGGCCTGGCGGCCGGAGCCTGCACGGGCAGGATGGTCGATGCCTTGATGTCCTTCAATACGAACATCGTATGCATTTCCTTGATGCCGGGCAGGCGGCGGATCACCGTCATCGCGAATTTGGCATAGCTATCGAGATCGGCCGCAACCACCTGCAGCAGGAAATCGGCCTCGCCGGCAACGGAGTAGCAGGCGATGACCGCCTCCAATTCGCCGACCTCCCGCTCGAACCGCTCGGCCTCGTCATGCGAATGCGTGTCGATCTGCACGCGCACGAAGGCGAGGACGCCGAGGCCGACGGCACGGCGGTCGATGACGGCCTGATAGCCGCGGATGACGCCAGCCTCTTCCAGCCGTTTCACTCTGCGCCAGCAGGGCGAGGTCGACATTCCCACACGCTCGGCAAGCTCCTGGTTGGTCAGCCGCCCCTCGCTCTGCAGCGCCTTCAATATGCGGATATCTCCCGGCTCGAAATCCATAATCGGTAGGTCCTTTCGAATTCTTTCGGTTGCGGGGGAGATCCTACCAAATTCGGGAGCGAGACAACAGGAATAGGCAGGATATTTCCTCCACGTGGGATAGATTGGCGACGCCGAACAAAGATGGAGAATGAGGGATGGAAGACTGGCGTGTCGTGGTGATTGTCGAGCCGGCGCTGCCTGCCGGCGAACTCGCCAATACGGTTGCGGTGCTGTCGATCGGCCTTGGTGCAGCGGCGCCCGCGCTCGCCGGCGCGCGGCTGGCCGACCAGGCAGGGCGGATATTCCATATCTGCGCCAATAAGCCGGTCCCGGTGCTGCAGGCGGCGGCTGCGGATCTCAAATCGCTGCTGCTGAAGGCTTTGCCGGCGCCGGAAGGTGCGCTGGTCGTGCCGTTTCCGCGTTTTGCGCGCGCCTTGCACGTCTATGCCGATTACGAGGCTTCGATGCCGGCACGCGACCTCTCCTCGGAAGTGATCGACGGCGTTGCGCTTGCCGGCCCGACGAAATGGATCCGCTCGCTGACGGGCTCGCTGAAGCTGCTTCGTTGATGCATGTCGCCGGGCGGAGACATGGCGTGTAATTGGTCTCGCCACGCGAAAACTTGCAAAAGCCACGGATTTGCCGTTTGATCGAGCGATAGCGACACCCATCCGATGCTCTTCCCAAAAGGATCCGCCTTTGTCCCTGCCGATGCCCCGCGGCTTCGAGAAGCCTTATGCCGCCTTCCTGTTCGATATGGACGGCACCATCCTCAACTCGATCCATGCGGCTGAACGCGCGTGGAGCGACTGGGCACGGCGTCATGGCCTGGATGTCGCTGAATTCCTGCCGAAGATGCACGGGTCGCGCGGCATCGATACGATTACTCGGCTGAACCTGCCCGGCGTCGATCCCGAACATGAAGCAACATTGGTGACCGAGGCTGAGATCGCCGATGTCAGCGATGTCGTTCCCATTCCAGGTGCCGCGGCATTCCTGAGTTCGCTGCCGCCGGACCGCTGGGCGATCGTCACCTCCTCACCCCTGCGCCTGGCGCACCGGCGGCTGGAGGCGGCAGGTCTGCCGCGGCCGAAATTCATGGTGACGGCGGAGGACGTCAAGGTCGGAAAACCCGATCCGCAATGTTATATTCTCGGCGCCGAACGTCTCGGCGTCAGCCCGCGGGATTGCCTGGTGTTCGAGGATGTCGCAGCCGGCATCCTCGCCGGCGAGGCGGCCGGCGCCGACGTCATGGTCGTCACGGCAACCCATCACCAGAAGATGGAGACGCCGCATTCGACCTTCGCATCCTATGACGAGATCTCGATCCGCATCTCAGGCGACCGTGGAATGCTGATCGTCCCAAACGCGGCCTGAGCCGAGCGTCGCATCACTCCGCAGCTGCGGCAAGACAGCGGTCGATGATCCTGCCGATTTCGCTGCGGCAGGAGCCGCAATTGGTTCCGGCGCTCGTTTCCTTGCCGACTGCCTCGACGCTGTGGCATCCGCCGCGCACGGCAGCTGCGATCTGATTGACCCCGACGCTGAAGCACGAGCAGACGGTCGCACCCGGATCCGGCCTGCCGGCTCCGGGGCGGCCTGCGACGAGCGCAAAGCGTTTCCTCAAATCGCTATGCGAGGCGGTGAGCTGCGAGATCGCCCAATTGCGCGCCACGGCGACCGGTTCGCGGGCCAGGAAAAGCGCGGCAAGCAGGGTCTCGCCGTCGAAGAAAGCAAGCCTGAGGTCGCCCGATTGCCGGTCGGCATAACCGAGCGGTTCGATGTCATCAGGAATGGCGAAAACCGCGCGGCACCAGGCCACCCAGTCGTCGACGGGTTCACCGAACGCAAGTTCCAGCCTCCAGCCGCCGACAGCCTTCGCCACGGCCCAATAGCCTGCATCCGGCGTGGCGGGTTTTACGGCCGAGACGGCGAAACCGTAATGGCTGGCGCGGAAGGGGCGAACGGCGACGGCGACGTTCTTTGACGCCGGCTGACCGGAAAAGGGGTCGGTGATCGGCGCGACAAGCGCGTCGATCCGTGCTTTTGCCGCGAACTGGTCGTTCCAGTGCATCGGCGCGAAGATGCCGCCGCGCGCCTGCCGATCGGTCACCAGGGCGCGGACGATGGCCTTGCCATGGGGGCTCTCGATCTCCACCAGACCGGCGCTCGATATGCCGGTCTCCATCGCATCGCGCGGATGGATTTCTGCGAAAGGCTCGGCGATATGGGCCGAAAGCCGCGCGCTCTTTCCCGTCCGCGTCATCGTATGCCACTGGTCGCGAATGCGCCCCGTGTTCATCGTGAAGGGGAAATCGGCATTGGTGCGATCCGTTGCGGGCGGTTTGACCGCGACGAAACGCGCCTTGCGGTCGGCATGGTAGAAGCCGCCTTCGGCGAAGAAACGGGTGACGCCGGGTTCTGCCCCTGCCGCCTGCGGCCACTGGAAAGGTGACAGCGCATCATAGGCGCCGCCGGCAATATCGGCGCGGGCGCCGATATCGAAATCGCGGCTGCCGTCATTTTCGAAGGCGGAAAGGGCGGCATGTTCCGCGAAGATCTCGACCGGCGCATCGAAGCCGAAGGCGGCGTCAAAGCCCATGCGACGGGCGACTTCCGCAAGCTGCCACCAGTCGGCCTTCGCCTCGCCCGGTGTGTCGAGGAAAGGCCGCTGCCTTGAAATGCGCCGTTCGGAATTGGTGACGGTGCCGTTTTTCTCGCCCCAGCCGAGTGAAGGCAGAAGCACATGCGCGTGCCGGCTCGTATCCGTCTCTTTCAGTATGTCGGAGACGACGACGAAGGGACAGGCGGCGATCGCGCTTTCGACGCTGTCGGCATCCGGCATCGAGACAACGGGATTGGTGGCCATGATCCAGAGCGCCTTGATGCGGCCGTCGGCCACTGCACGGAACATGTCGACCGCCTTCAGGCCGGGATTGGCGGCGATAACCGGCGATTTCCAGAAACGCTGCACGCGGTCCCGATCATCGGGATTCTCGATCGCCATATGGGCGGCAAGCATGTTGGCGAGACCGCCGACCTCACGCCCGCCCATGGCATTCGGCTGGCCGGTCAGCGAGAACGGCCCCATGCCGGGACGGCCGATGCGGCCGGTCGCCAGATGACAGTTGAGGATGGCATTGACCTTGTCGGTGCCGGAGGAGGATTGGTTGACGCCCTGGCTGTAGCAGGTCACGACCTTTTGCGTCGTTTCGAACAGCCGGAAGAACTCCCTGATCTGCATGGCCGGCAGGCCGGTCCGTTCCAGGAGATCGTTGATATCGATTGCTGCGGCCGCGGCAAAAGCTTCGGCGAAGCCTTCGGTATGGGCGGCGATATAGTTCTGGTCGATCTCAGGGCTTGTCGCGAGATGGGCAAGCAGCCCCATGAACAGCGCGACGTCGCCGTCCGGGCGGATCGCCAGATGCAGGTCGGCTATGTCGCAGGTCATCGTCCGGCGCGGATCGATGACGACGATCCGCATGCTCGGCCGCGCCGCTTTTGCCGCGGCAAGCCGCTGGTAGATGACGGGATGGCACCAGGCGAGGTTGGAGCCGGTCAGCACCACGAGATCGGCGAGTTCGATATCCTCATAGGTCCCGGGCACCGTATCGGCGCCGAAGGCGCGACGATGCCCCGCGACGGACGAGGACATGCAGAGCCTCGAATTGGTGTCGATATTGGCCGAGCCGATGAAGCCCTTCATCAGCTTGTTGGCGACGTAATAGTCTTCGGTCAGCAACTGGCCGGAAACGTAGAAGGCAACCGAATCCGGCCCGTGTTCGGCGATCGTTTCGGAGAACCGATTTGCAACGAGGTCAAGCGCCTCGTCCCAACCGCTCCGCTCACCCGCGATCTCGGGATAGAGAAGCCGGCCGTCGAGATCGATGGTTTCGGCCAGTGCCGAGCCCTTCGAGCAGAGCCGGCCGAAATTCGACGGATGCTCGGGATCGCCTTTGACGCTAACCGCGCCGGCCTCGTCGATCGTGGCAATCACGCCGCAGCCGACGCCGCAATAGGGACAGGTGGTCTTGACCTCGGCCGTCATCTATTCCGCCGCCATCATCAGGCTTTCGAGTGCGATGAAGAGGGCGCCGTCCTCATTGCGGACCGGTATGGTCCGCACCGCGCCCTCGTCGGCGCCGAGCGCCTTGCCGGTTTCCAGCGAGATCACCCAGTTGTGCAGCGGGCAGGTGACCGCCTTGGCATGCACGATGCCCTGGGAGAGCGGACCGCCCTTGTGCGGGCAGTGATCCTCGATGGCGAAGACTTCGTTCTCGGCCGTGCGGAAGACGGCGATCTTGCCCTGCGGCGTCTTCACGCAGCGCGCGCCGCGCAGCGGGATATCGGAGATGTCACCGATTGCAACCCAATTCATGTCCATCTCCTTACTCGGCAGCCTGCGGATAGCCGATCGTCGCCATCGGCTTGAATTCATGCTTGTCCTTGCCGGAGACGCGCTCCGACCAGGGATCGACCTGGGCGAATTTCTGGCTGAAGACGAAGCGCTCGTAATAGGCCTTGCGCTTTTCGGCATCGTCCATGATCTGGCGGCGGATTTCATCCAGGCCGACGCGCTTGGCCCACTTGTAGATGCGCTCGAGATAGCGGGCCTGCTCGCGATACATCTGCGTCAGCGCCACGATATGCTCCAGCGCCTCGTCCTCGGTCTTCACGAGGCCGAGCACCTCCGTGCCCTTGATGTCGAGACCGGCGGCACCGGCGAAATGGATCTCGAAACCGGAATCGACGCAGATCACGCCGATATCCTTGCAGGTCGCCTCGGCGCAGTTTCGCGGACAGCCGGAGACCGCCATCTTGAGCTTCGCCGGCGTCCAGGAGCCCCACATGAATTTCTCGATGCGGATGCCGAGACCGGTGGAATCCTGGGTGCCGAAGCGGCACCAGTCGGAACCGACGCAGGTCTTCACCGTGCGCAGGCCCTTGGCATAGGCCTGGCCCGAGATGAAGCCGGCCTTGCCGAGATCGGCCCAGACGGCAGGCAGGTCTTCCTTCTCGATGCCGAGCAGGTCGATGCGCTGGCCGCCCGTCACCTTGACCATCGGGATCTCGAACTTGTCGACGACATCGGCGATGGCGCGCAGTTCCTGCGAGCTCGTGACCCCGCCCCACATGCGCGGAACGACGGAATAGGTGCCGTCCTTCTGGATGTTGGCGTGGACGCGCTCATTGATGAAGCGCGACTGATAGTCGTCAGCATATTCGTCCGGCCAATCGCAGACGAGATAGTAGTTGAGGGCCGGCCGGCATTTGGCGCAGCCGCAGGAGGTCTTCCATTCCAGCTCCTGCATGACGGCCGGAATGGTCTTCAGGCCCTTGGCCTTGATCAGGCGGCGGACGTCGTCATGACCAAGCTCGGTGCAGGTGCACATCGGCTGGACGGCAGCCGGGTTGTAGCTGTCGCCGAGCGTCAGCGTCATCAGCTGTTCGACGAGGCCGGTGCAGGAACCGCAGGAGGCGGATGCCTTGGTATGGGCGCGCACGTCGTCGAGCGACGTCAATCCCTTGCTGGTGATGGTCGACGTGATCTTGCCCTTGCAGACGCCGTTGCAGCCACAGATCTCCGCGTCATCCGGCAAGGCTGCAACGGCCGCCATAGGGTCCAGCGGCGACCCTCCCTGATAGGCTTGTCCGAAGATGAGCGTCTCGCGCATCTCGGAAATATCGGTCGCTTTCTTCTTCAGGTCGTTGAACCAGGCGCCATCGGCGGTCTCGCCGTAAAGCACGGTGCCGATGATCTTGTTGTCCTTCAGCACCAGGCGCTTATAGACGCCGGCCGAAGCATCGCGCAGCACGATTTCCTCACGGTCGTCGCCATCGGCGAAATCACCGAGCGAATAAAGCTCGATGCCGGTGACCTTCAGCTTGGTCGGCGTGTCCGCATGCACGAAAGCGGGCGAACGGTCGTCCGAGAGATGGGCGGCGGCGATGCGGGCCATTTCGTAAAGCGGCGCGACGAGGCCATAAACCATGCCGCCGACTTCGGCGCATTCGCCGAGCGCAAAAATATCGCCGTCCGAGGTCTGCATGCCTGAATCGACGACGATGCCGCGATTGACGGCAAGGCCGGCATCACGGGCAAGACCGATATTCGGGCGGATGCCGACTGCCATGACGACGAGGGTTGCCGGGATGATGCGGCCGTCGTCGAGTTCGATGCCCTCGACCTTGCCGTTGCCGACGATCGCCTTGGTATTGGCCTTGCAGATGACCTTGATGCCGCGCTCTTCGACTGCTTTCTGCAGCAGATAGCCGGCTGCCGGATCGAGCTGGCGCTCCATCAGGGTCGGCATGACGTGCAGCACGGTGACGTCCATGCCGCGCTGGGCAAGGCCGGCCGCCGCTTCGAGGCCGAGCAGGCCGCCGCCGATGACGACGGCCTTTTCGCGCGACTGGGCGGCAAGCAGCATGGCCTGCACGTCGTCGAGATCGCGATAGGTGATGACGCCGGGCAGATCCTTGCCCGGGACGGGGATGATGAAGGGCACGGAACCGGTGGCGATCACCAGCTTGTCGTAGCTTTCGGTGACGCCATGGTCGGAGGTGACGGTCTTGGCGTCACGGTCGATGTTGACGATCTTGTGGCCCTTGTAGAGCGTGATGCCGTGTTTGATATACCAGCCGTCACCATGAATGATGATCTGCTCGTAGTCCTTTTCTCCCGAAAGGACCGGCGACAGCATGATGCGGTCGTAATTGACGCGCGGCTCGGCATTGAAGATCGTGACTTCGTAGCGTCCGGGCGACTGCTCCAAGAGGTGCTCCAGCATGCGCCCAGGCGCCATGCCATTGCCGATGATGACGAGTTTTTCGGTCATACTTCCAGGTCCTTAGAAATTAGGTTGCAGCCACGGGCGCCGAGTGCGCCCGACGCGACATTTGCTTGACGGACAGGTGCATCCAGACGAGCGAGATTGCGACGATCGCAAAGAGCAGCAGGAAACAGCTGGACCAGAGGCCGGTCATGTCCTTGAGCAGGCCGAAGGCGATCGGAAGGATGAAGCCGCCGAGACCGCCCATCATCCCGACGATGCCGCCGACGGCGCCGACGCTTTCGGGATAGTAGGCCGGGATGTGCTTGTAGACGGCGGCCTTGCCGAGGCTCATGAAGAAGCCAAGCACGAAGATGACGGCGATGAAGAGGACGGGCGTAATTGTCGTCGCCGGCAACGACAGGATGAGGGTGGCCACGGCCGATACGGCAAACATCGCATACATGACGCTGCGCGCACCCTTCTTGTCCGACAGCACGCCGCCGAAGGCGCGGAAGACGCTGCCGGGGATCGAGTAGGCGGCGGCGATCATGCCGGCGGTTTCCAGGTTGAAGCCGTAGACGCCGACGAGATAGCGGGGCAGCCACAAGGACAGGGCGACGAAGCCGCCGAAGGCGAAGAAATAGTAGAGCGAGAAGCGCCAGACCTGAACGTTCTGCAGCGGTGCGAATTCCTGGGCGAAGCTTTTGGAGCCGACGCCGCGTTCGCGACGAAGACGGAAAGCCGGATCATCCGTGGTGCTGAACCAGAAGACGATTGCCATCAGCACCAGACCGGCGGCCCAGATCTGCGCCACAGCCTGCCACCCCCATGCGATCAGCACGAAGGGTGCCGCGAATTTGGTCACGGCCGCACCGACATTGCCGGCGCCGAAAATGCCGAGCGCCGTTCCCTGCTTTTCCGCCGAGAAGAAAGGCGAGACATAGGCGACGCCGACTGCAAAGGAGCCGCCGGCAAGGCCGACGCCGAGGCCGGCGATCAGCATCTGCGGGTAGGTTTGGGCGTAGGAAAGCAGGAAGGTCGCCACCGCGGCGGCGAGCATCGTCAGCGTATAGACGAGACGGCCGCCGTAACGCTCTGTCCAGATGCCAAGGACGATGCGAACCAGCGAACCGGTGAGAACCGGCGTGCCGACCAGCAATCCGAATTCGGCTTCGTTCAAGCCGAGGTCCTGCTTGATGCGGATGCCGATGATCGCGAAGATCGTCCAGACGGCAAAACAGAGGGTGAAAGCCAAAGTGGAGATCCACAATGCTTTGGCTGGTTCGCCGGCGGACATGGGCTGCGCTTTCTCGATGACAGACATGACTTCTCCGTGGCCCGACAAGGTCGTGCCGATCCATCGCTATGGGTTAAAACAAAAAGCCGCTGGTCAGGACGCGCTTGCACGAGGCGCG
This sequence comes from Rhizobium sp. J15, assembly GCF_002531825.1. Taxonomy (GTDB): domain Bacteria; phylum Pseudomonadota; class Alphaproteobacteria; order Rhizobiales; family Rhizobiaceae; genus Rhizobium. The sequence goes on from NZ_NWSX01000015.1 coordinate 116,071, forward strand.
CGAAATATCCTGATCAGCGGCTTTGCTGGTGGCGCCCGCCGTTGGACACCGAATCATGGCCTTCCGGCCTATCTGCGACCTGGTTCTTCACGTCGAGGAACCAAGCTCTGTATCTCTCTATGGGCGCCTATCGCGGGCCCTTCCTGCGTCGATCGCCGTTGATCGGTGCATTTATAACGAAGCAAACCCCGTGCCAGTTTTCTGGATATGTTTCATCGTCTTGAAAATAAAAGATTTTCTCTGACTCTGGTATCTGCATGTTTTTGAGGCTGTCTATAGCCGTGCAAATCTTTTGTGCGTTGCGATGGGGCTTGCTGGCGTTTTGTGCAGACCGGCACGGTTCAGATCTCCTCGCAGCCGGAAGCGAAGGGCAGGGCGCTCCTGACGGCAAAACCTGCGACGTAATCGGGCAGCCTTGTCGGATCGAAGACGTGGCCGTCCATGAAACGGTCGCCCTCATCGTTGCCCTCGATGCGAATGTCGGCGTCATCGGGCGCATGGCTGTCGCCGAGGGCCGCGCGATAGAGATCCGGGCGATAGGCCGATGCGGCGGCCCGCGCCTTGTTGAGGCTCGCCTCGGCCTGGCCCCAGCGGATCATCTGGCTGTAGATCCACAGTGCTTGGCTTGGCCGGGGATAGTTGGCGAAACCGGAATGGAACTGGAAATAATCGGCGATGACGCGCCGGTCGCCGCTGGCGTCGAGGCTGAATTCGCCGGCGAGCACGCGGCGGATGATATCGACGGGAGCGGCGATATAGCGGGGATCGGCGAGGGCGGCCGCCAGCGCGTCATGATTTTCCCGCTGGTCGCACCAGCGTGCTGCGGCATCGAGCGCGACGATCAGCCGGGAAACGGTTTCCGGACGGCTTTCGGCCCAGTCCGGCCGCATGCCGATGACTTTTTCCGGGGCTGACGGCCAGATGTCCTGCTTGGCGGCGACGATGCGGCCGATGCCGCGCTCCGAGGCGATCATGTTCCACGGCGCGCCGACGCAGAAGCCCTCGATTGCGCCGGCCGCCAATGCGTCAGAAGTCAGCGGCGGCGGTACGACGACGAGCTTGACGTCCTTGTCGGGATCGATGCCGCCGGCGGCCAGCCAGTAGCGAAATTCGTAATTGTGCGAAGAGAAGGGATAGGTGACGCCGAAGGTCGGCGGCGGCTCGCCACGCGCCTTCATCTCCGCCAGCACCTTCGCAAGCGCATGGGCACTGTCGAGCGCGCTCGCCGTTTCCGGCAATCCGGCACCGCCCCGCATCCTCTCGAAGAGCCGCATCGACAGCGTGATCGCATTGCCGCCGCGCCCGAGGGAAAAGGGCGTGATCGTCGGCGACGGATTGGAGCCGAGGCCGAGCATGGAGGCGACGGGCATCGGCGAGAGCATATGGGCGATGTCGAACTGGCGAAACGCCAGACGGTCACGAACATTCGCCCAGGAAACGTCCTTGACGAGATCGAGTGTCAGGCCTTCCTTCCGCGCGAAGCCGAATTCCGCCGCCGCGATCAGCACCGATGCGTCGACGAGCGGAATGAAACCCGCCCGCAGCACCTTTGCTCCCTCGTTGTTGACATGCGCGGGCGAGGGCAGCCCGCCGCTGGAACTGGCGGTCTTCGTCATCATATCCACTCCGGTTTCCTCCGGAAATTTAGGCAGCCGGCCATCACATCAAAAGTCCCGCAGCGGTGACAACGCTCTGGGCGATTTCCGACATCTTTTTCTTTTCGTTCATCGCCGTCTGGCGCAGCAGGGCGAAAGCTTCTTCCTCGGACAGGCCGCGCATCTTCATCAATATGCCTTTGGCACGCTCGATCAGCTTGCGTTCTTCCAGCGCCGAGCGTGCGTCGGCCAGCTCCCGCTGCAGCCGGCTGAAGGCGTTGAAGCGGCTGACGGCCATGTCGAGGATCGGTTTGACGCGTTCCTTCTTCAGCCCGTCGACGATATAGGCCGAGACGCCTGCATCGACGGCAGCCTCGATCGAAGCCGTATCGGAGCGGTCGACGAACATGGCGATCGGGCGGGAGACCGTGCGTGTCAGCTGGAACAGATGCTCCATCATGTCACGGTTGGGATTTTCGATGTCGATGATGATCACATCGGGCGTGAGCGTCTCGATGATTCGGGCGATGCCGTTGACCTCGTGCACCACGGTGACGCGCGCGTGCCCTGCCTCGCGCAGCCCTTCCTCGATGATGGAGGCGCGGATGGCATTTTCGTCGATCACCAGAATAGTCAGATCGCGGTGCGTCATGCCCTATTTATGACGCGCTGCAGCAATTTTGGCAAGTTGTCCGCCCGAAAACTGTGCAAAAATAAATGCGCACAAAATTTAATCAATATGCCTTGCTTTCGAGCGCCTTGCCTGTTGGGTGCGCCTGCTCGTTTTGGCAGAGCCGACTAAAAACCCGGTCTTTTCATCGCGCCGGACGGCCGGGAAAAATAATGCCGGAGCGGGCTGTAAATCGAAAGAGCATGCCTTCGGTTCTCGTGCTATATATTTTAAAGAAATGCAGCGAAAACCTTGGGATGGGAAAGTTTTCTGCTCGCAGCCGATGCTATCACGACGATCGCAATTCCAAGACTTCTGCGGCAGGCCGTTCCATGACCGCCATTTGAGAGAACGAAACCCAACAACGGCTTGGAGGGCCGACCATGAGCTTACGTATCAACGACATCGCTCCCGACTTTACCGCCGATACGACGCAGGGACCGATCAGCTTCCATGAATGGATCGGCAACGGCTGGGCCGTCCTGTTCTCGCACCCGAAAAATTTTACGCCCGTCTGCACGACGGAGCTCGGCGCCATGGCCGGGCTTGCGGGAGAATTTTCCAAGCGCGGCGCCAAGATCATCGGCATCTCCGTCGATCCTGTCGAAAGCCATGCCAAGTGGAAGGGTGATATCAAGACCGCGACCGGCTTCGACGTCGAATATCCTTTGATCGGCGACAAGGACCTCAAGGTCGCCAAGCTTTACGACATGCTGCCGGCCGGCGCCGGCGACAGCTCGGAAGGCCGCACGCCTGCCGACAATGCGACGGTGCGCTCGGTTTTCATCATCGGCCCTGACAAGAAGATCAAGCTGATCCTCACCTATCCGATGACGACGGGCCGCAATTTCAACGAGATCCTTCGCGCCATCGATTCCATACAGCTGACGGCCAAGCACCAGGTGGCGACGCCGGCGAACTGGAACCAGGGCGAGGACGTCATTATCACCGCGGCGGTTTCCAACGAAGACGCCATCACCCGGTTCGGCTCTTTCGATACGGTTCTGCCCTATCTCAGAAAGACCAAGCAGCCGACGGCCTGATCGCCGGTTCAAGCCTTCAAGCCGCCGAGGCCCTGGCCCGGCGGCTTTTTCGTGCCAATGCAGGGATTCGCGCGCAGATTTCGAAATAGGGAAGCCTCGCGTCTTGATCGATGCTATCTAGGATCAGCGTCGCGATGGAAGTTCGAACCTGCTGAGATCCGATGATAGGGCGAAAGCGTCAGTCCGGCTTTGGGAGGAGATCGGCGAAGGCCATGCTTTCGCTTTGCCTTCTGTTTTCCGCCGTCGATGCGGGAAAGGCGCAGCCGGAAGGCAGCGATGCGCCGCCGGCGTGCCTTTATTCCGGGCCTTCGGCCGCGGAATCGGGCGAACCGCTGTGCATCCGCAAGGAGAGTTTCAACCGCGATCTTTGCGTTGCGATCGAGCATTTCGCTAAGGCCAATCAATTGCCGCCGGATTATTTCGCCCGTCTCATCTGGCGGGAGAGCACCTTTCGCCCCGATGCTGTCAGTATCAAGGGCGCGCAGGGGATTGCACAATTCATGCCGGGAACGGCGAAGCTTCGTGGGCTCGAAGACAGCTACGAGGTGCTGGAAGCCTTGCGGAAATCGGCGCAGTATCTCGATGAATTGCGCAATCGGTTCGGCAATCTCGGCCTTGCTGCCGCCGCCTACAATGCCGGCGAAACCGGCCTTGCCTCCTACCTCAGATCAGGCAGATTGCCTTTCGAAACGCGCAGCTACGTCATGGCGATCACCGCGCATACGGTCGACGAGTGGAAGGATAACCCGCCGGAGGAAGCGGCAGCTCCGCTCGACAAGGACAAATCGTTCCTCGACAGCTGCGCGGCGCTTGCCGAAAGGCGGACATTGAAGGACGCGCCCTGGCGTCCGGAAGGCGACTGGGCTCCCTGGGGCGTCCAGCTTGCGGCGCATGCGGATGTCGCGGTGGCCCGGCGCCTTTTCCTCGATGCCGTAGAGGATCTGCCCGCGCCATTGAATGCGGAACAGCCGCTGATCCTGCGCCAGCGCGATCGCAGCTTCGGCTTCCGCCCGCGTTATGCAGCCCGTATCGCCCGACAGACGCGCATGGAGGCCAACGACATCTGCAATCAGATCCGCAGGCATGGCGGCACATGCCTCGTTTTCAGGAATCGATAGCGGCGCGCTGCCGATGGCGAAATGTCTCCTTGCAGGATCGCGGAGCCACGCCACATATTCGACGCGGATCACGCCAAGGGAGGAACGATGATGCGGGTTTTGGTAATCGGAGCGACGGGACATGTCGGAACCTATCTCGTTCCCCGTCTGGTAGAGGCAGGTCACGACGTCATCACCATCAGCCGCGGCGCGGCAAAGCCTTATACGGAAAACCGCGCCTGGGCTTCCGTCGATCAGCGGCAGATGGATCGGGCGGGAATGGAGCGGACTGGCGAGTTCGGTCCGGCCGTGCGCGCACTGAAAGCCGATATCGTCATCGACATGATCTGCTTCACGCTGGAAAGCGCAAAACAGCTGGTGACGGCGCTGTCGGGCCATGTCGGGCATTTTCTGCATACCGGCACGATCTGGACGCATGGCTACCCCGTGGCCGTGCCGACACGGGAGGAGACGCCGAAGTCTCCCTTCGGTGACTATGGCGTGCAGAAGGCGGCAATCGAAGCCTATCTGCTTCAGCAGGCAAGACTCGAGCGATTTTCGGCAACCATCATTCATCCCGGCCATATTGTCGGCGTCGGATGGGCGCCGCTCAATCCGGCCGGCAATTTCAACCTGCAGGTCTTTTCGACGCTTGCCCGTGGCGAGGCCCTGGCTCTGCCCAATTTCGGCCTGGAGACCGTTCATCACGTCCATGCCGATGACGTGGCTGCCATGTTCATGGATGCGATCGCCAATTGGAATGCGTCGACCGGCGAAAGTTTCCATGCCGTTTCGGAGCAGGCCTTGACGCTTCGCGGCTATGCGGAAGCCATGTCGCGCTGGTTCGGCCATGAGCCGAAGCTCACCTTCGCGCCGTTCGACAGCTGGGCCGAAGGCGAGACGGCCGAGGACGCGGAGGCGACATGGGAGCATATCGCCCGCAGCCCGAATTGCTCGATCGCCAAAGCCCGGCGCCTTCTTGGGTTTGCCCCGAGATACACATCCCTGCAGGCCGTGCAGGAATCGGTCGGTTGGCTACTCGGGCAAGGAAAGGTCATCAGCTAACGGATGAGGATTGCCCTGAAATCATTGACGTTGGTGCCGGTCGGCCCGGTCTCGAAGAGATCGCCTATGGCCTTGAAGCCGGAATAGCTGTCATTGCCGTCGAGCAGGCGGCGGGGATCGAGGCTGGCGGCGCGCAGGCGCCTTATCGTGCCGCCATCGGCAAAGGCGCCGGCATTGTCCTCCGATCCGTCGATTCCGTCCGTATCCGCCGCGAGAAGATGAATGCCCTCGTGCCCGTCGATCACCAATGCCGCGGCTAGCGCAAATTCGCCGTTGCGCCCGCCCTTGCCGCCCTTGGCCCTCAGCGTCACTGTCGTCTCGCCGCCGGAAAGCATGACGACCGGCTTGGAAAACGGCCGGTCGCGGCCGAGCACTTCGCGGGCGATCGCGGCATGCACCTGCGCCACGTCGCGCGATTCTCCCTCGATCGCATCCGAGAGGATGACCGGGGTAACGCCCTGCGCCTTCGCCATGGCCGCTGCCGCTTCCAGCGACACGCCCGCCGAGGCGATGATGTGATGCTCGTGCCGCAAAAAGACCGGATCGTCCGGCCGCGGCGCATCGGCCTTAGGTGAGTTCAGATGGTCGAGCGCCGCCTGCGGCAGCTGCAATCCATATTGCCGGACGATCTCCAGCGCCCGATGCCTGGTCGAGCCATCCGGCACCGTCGGCCCGGAGGCGACATGGGCAGGATTGTCGCCGGGAATATCCGAAACGATCAGGCTGACGACCCTTGCCTTGGTCGCCGCCGCAAGTCTCCCGCCCTTGATGGTGGAAAGATGCTTGCGCACGACATTCATCGCGGAAATCGGTGCGCCGGAGGCAAGCAGCATTTCGTTGAGGGCGATCTCGTCTTCGAGGGCGAGTCCTTCCGGCGGGGAAGGCAGCAGCGCCGAACCGCCGCCGCAGATCAGCGCGATCACCAGATCGTCTCCGGAAAGGCCGCGTACGGTCTCCATCAGCCGCCTTGCTGCAACAAGTCCTGCGGCATCCGGCACGGGATGGGCGGCCTCGATGATCTCGATGTCGCGCGTCTCGCAGCCATAGCCGTAGCGGGTGACGACCAGCCCTTCGAGCTTTCCGTCCCAGACGCTCTCCAGCGCCCGCGCCATCTGCGCGGCACCCTTGCCCGCACCGATCACCACGGTCCTTCCCTTCGGCTTGGCAGGCAGATGCGCCTTGATGCCGGTCAGCGGATCGGCGGCGCTGACGGCGGCGTCGAACAGGCTTTTCAGGAAATCGCGGGGAGCGGTTGTCGTCATCGTGGTTTCTGCTGCCTCTATTATCGATCGTGATGCGGACTGTCGGCGTATCGACATGCCCGCGTCAAGGTTAAAGGCGCCGCCGATCGATGGCATTTGCGTCGTCCGAAGAGGATAGAAGGCGAAACGAATAGAAAGCCTTAACCATACTCCCGTAGACATCGAATGGAATCAGAGGAACCTGTGTTCGATGGCTACTGACATGACCCGCCGCCCCACCTCCCATGAAGGCAGGATTATTGCTTTTCCCGCCGCGATCGGAACGGCCAATATCGAGCGCTGTGCCCGTGAACTTGGCCGGCGGCATGGCGCGGATGCGCTGGAATTCTGGAAGGCCGAATGCCGCCGGTTTGCCGATCAGCTTTTGGCGGCCGGGGTGCCGGAGAGCGAAGTCGGCCAGCGGGTAATGCAGTTTCAGGGAGATGTGCAGGCCGAACTCGTGCTCAGCCACGAGAAGCGGGCTGTCGCGAAATCTCAAAAACGATAAATCAATTGCGCAAGAGCTCGAAAGAGCCGGCTGCTTTCGCCGCATGAAGGGCGCGGGCTCCTGCTCCGCGCCCCTATTTCATTCTAGCGCCGCGAGGCAATGATCAGGTCTTCCTCTTCATCGCGCTGCGATCCGCCAAGGGCTGCGGCGGCAGAGGCGATGAAGGCGCCGATCAGAAGCGACAGCGCGCCGAGCAAGGCCGTGGTGGAGGCTGCCTTGCGGGCCTCATCGGCGGCTTTCTTCGTGGCGACCTTGGCGTCGTCGATCCGCTTCAGCACTGCGTCGACACGCGCCCGCGCGTCAGCCTCGGCAAGGCCGGTCCGCGATGAGACGATCGTGGCGAGATAGGCCTTGTCGTCATCCGGAATTTGTCCCTGGGCGGCCCCGTTCAGCAGGATACGGGATACCTCCGAGGTCGCGGCAGCATCATTGGATGTTGCCTGGGCGCGTGCCTGGTCGGGACGCAGCAATGCGTCGGTAAAATAGGCCGTGGACAAATCCAGCGGCGAATCTGCCGACGATGCTGCCGCTGTGCCGGCGACGGTGGCGGTCGAGCCGACGGCTTGTGCTGCCGAACCCACTGCTTGCGCGCCTGCGCCGGCGAGCGACGTCAGCGATGAGGTGAGAAATCCGGCGACGAAGACCGTTGCCAGCGCCCAGCTTATGAAACCATGGGCGGTGTCGCGAAAGAAGACCTCGTCGGTGTGGACGGCGGCCCACTTCGTGCGCAGCCGGCCGGTAATATAGCCGCCGAGCGCCGAAGAAAGCCATTGCACGACGACGAGCCAGATCGCCGCCGTCACGCCGAGTGTGCCGAGCGAAGCGCTTTCTCCCGACCAGGGCGACACCATGGTCAACCCGACGCCCGAACCCAGCAGCAAAAGGATGAGCGTCACTGCAATGGCCGCGGCCGCACCTGCGAAGATGGGGCCCCATGTCATGGCGGATTTGGAGGATTCGACCGGAGCGACGACCTCTCCGGAAACCGGAACGATGGCCTCTCTGGAACCTGTCATTGAAACCGACATGATCCGATCCTATCGCATGAACAGAGCCAGAAGGATGATGATCGGCAGCGGAACGCCGAGCAGCCAAAGTAGAATACCGCGACCCATGAGAGACCTCCTGTCAAAGCTGACGTTACGTGGTTGAGGCCATTTAACTTTTAACCCCGGCGTTTGTTCCCGACGGCCGCGATCGGCCCTAGAAACGACGACGCCTTCGCTCCTTCAATCGCGCGGCAACTTCTCGAGCAGGAGCAGATTGCCGGACCGATTACCGCATCCCCGACATGTGAGACGCCTGGCCAGCGTGGCGAGAGACAGCGTGTCGCCGCAGCGCCTGATAACGTCGCGCCGTTCGATCGGCGTTTGGTGACGGCAAGCCCGGCAACGGGCATGCATGACGAACCATTGCGGCAAGGTCGCCAGCGCCTGCCTTTCGGTTTCGATGGCATAGCCGGCAGGGGGCTGAAGCTCGATGCTGCGACGATGTTTCATCTTCGTTTCATCTTCGTTCGAAGGCCGGTGCCCATCCCCGCGTCATGCCGCGGCTCATCGCCCCTTCCGTTAGGGCAAGCTGAAGCCTGAGGTGACGGCAATCCAGCAGCAATGTCGTGATGGCGGCACGGACATTCCCATCATGAAAGGCGACCACCGCGTCGACTTCTCCTTTCAGCGTTTCGTCCGCCAGTTTTTCGATTGTCTCAGGGCGCACGGCCTCGATCTCCTTTCAGAGTTTTTCCAAACGCAGGTTTTCAGATTGGCGGCCGCCACGCCGATGTTCTTATTATGTTCCGTTCGGTGTCCGAGTCAAGAGAAGAGGCGTGCCGTCTGCTGTCTCTCCTGAACGGGTTGATCAAATGGTGGGAAGAATGGAGATCGCGCAGGGTTTGGGTGGTGTGTGCTGCGGAGACAGGAGGCTCCGCCCGCGCGATCTCCTTTGACATCAACGATCGGCCGAAACCGATGTTCCCGTACGCTTTCGAACTGAAACAATTTCGAAACGCCCTTGTTCACTGCCTATCGGCAAACAAGCACCGAGGAGAACGACAATGCTTCTGAGAATGATGGCAATAACCGCGATCTCGATTGGCCTAGCGACATCCGCAATGGCGCAGTCCAGCGGCGGCAGCGGCAGCGGCTCGGGATCCGGCAGCGGTAGCAGTAGCGGAGCCTCAGGCCGGGAGCGGCACCACCGGTTCCGGCAATAGCGATACCGGCGGCACCGCTCCCAACACAACCACCGGCGCCGGAGCGACCGGCGCGAACGGCTCGGGCGGTGACCCGAACGACTGCCAGCGCCAGCAGGCCGGCGGCACAGGTAACCCGGCACCGACTTCCGGCAATACGTCGACGCAGCCGGATGCCGCAAATGCCTGCCAATAGCGGCGGCCTTGCTTCGTAGACTTTACCCTGGAAGCGGCTGTTCCGCTTTTGGGGGCTTGCTCCCGGTACTGGAGAGCTATCCAGCGATTGCGAAGACTGAGAATCTTGCGCACTCGCAGCTGACGTGCGCCGAGAGAATGCATATATCTTCAGGTGCAAGCTGCTCTGGAAAGAGATGAGTTTCGGGGAGGATTTCTCCTCTTCCCAAGGGGCTCCCATCTCTCGGCCACAGCGTAAAACTGGAGAAGCATTGATGAACAGATTACGGGCATTTGCAGCAGCCGGCGCCATCACTTTTGCCGCCATCACCTCCGCCTGCTCGACGCCTCCGAATTCCTATGGCTCGGCATCGGGATACGTGCCGGGAGATTCGATGAACCCGGCCTGCGCCGATGGTTTCCGCCCCCGTGAGGGTCGCGCGTGCAGCTACTAAGGCTGATGTCGCCGCACGACGCCTTGGCTTGCCGCGAATGAACGCCACGAGGCCAGCGCGAGCACCATCGTCGCCTGTATCTGACGCGCGCTGTCCCCTTTACCGGCGAGGAAATCGCTCCCGATCGGCCAGAGCATTTCGGTACTATAAGCGAAGAACCTGCATCGTCACGCCTCGGAACACTTAGCCCTCATCGCCGTTCCTCCATTCCAACGATAGGAGGAAATACCCATGGATTGGAACCGTGTTGAAGGAAACTGGAAGCAGATGAAAGGCAAGGTCAAGGAGCAGTGGGGCAAGCTCACTGATGACGACCTCGATGTCATCGACGGCAAACGCGACCAGCTCGAAGGCAAGATCCAGGAACGCTACGGCTACGAGAAAGACCGCGCCAGGAAAGATATCGACGACTGGTACGGCCGCCAGAGCTGGTAACAGTTGACCTCAGCCTTATGAGAGCCGTCGGCATTCGGCCGGCGGCTTATCTATTGGAAGATGCGTGCTGCCGCAGCGCCACCTGATATGCCGAAACCCCATCAAGATACATGAGAAGCAGAACGGGCGGCTCTGCCAACCCTGAGGCGCGCCAGCCGGTGTCTTTCTGGAACGTCCGTAGGGGAAAGCTGTTCATGTTAGGTTAATGCCCATTAACCCAGACTCGCAGCCCTGAAAGGATGCGCCGATGAAAAAGCTTTTTCTCGCAGTCGCAGCCACAGTCTTGGCTGCCTCTTTCGCTCTGCCGCTAAACGCTGCACCGATCGTCGTGCCGAAAGCGGTAGCTGTGCACAACGACGTCGAGCAGGTCAAACACCGTCGCCACGGTAATGGACATGCTTATGGCCACTGGAAAAAACGCCGCTACGCTTACCGCGACTGCCGTTATTACGGCTCGTGCTACCGTCCGCGGTATTACGGTCATCGCGACTACTACGGCTATCGCGACGATTACCGCTATCGTCGCCGGTCAGGTGTGACGGTGTATTTCGATTTTTAGTCGGCAGTGGCCGGCCACTTGGGCCGCCGGCGCGAATGCCGGTGGTCTTTTCATGGCGCAAAGCTGTGAAGGTCGCCTTTCCGTAGGCGAACATCGTCTCCATCCACGCGGCTTCAAAGGCGGGAAATCGGCAAACGCCGGGTTTCAAAAGCGCGGAGAGAAAGTGGAGAATTAAGCGCCTGCTGTCGGATTGCTCAACGAAAACAGGCGCTTGAAAAATGGCTCCCCGGGCCGGATTCGAACCGGCGACCTGTCGATTAACAGTCGAATGCTCTACCGCTGAGCTACCAGGGATCACTGCTTGGCGCGGTGTGAGTGGGCTAATACAAATGCTTGCCCGATTTGCCAAGCGGTTTTTTCAAAAAAATGAAATGAACTTGTATTTGGGTTGCCTGTGCCCATCTGTGGTGAATGACGAATGGGAATGATTGTGGACAGGCGCGGGGCGGCGAGGAGCCCAAGGTGCAGGCAAGGCGCTTCGGTATCGACCACGCAAGCGGCAGGCTCATGCTCGGCTCTTTCAGCATCGGCATGCCGCGCTCGCGCCTGGCGCGGATGGCGATCGGCATAGCGCTGATTTTCTGTGGAGTGCTGGGCTTCCTGCCCATCCTCGGCTTCTGGATGCTGCCGCTCGGCTTCCTCGTGCTCTCGCATGATCTGCCGCTCGCCCGCCGGCTTCGGCGCCGGCTGGCGGTTTGGTGGCACCGGCGGCGGAAGCCGGCGGGCTGATGGTTGCCTCGAGGAACAGTGGATGGCTTTCCGCATTCATGGTGTATGGAGTGCGAAAGCAAGATCGCGCCAGGATGGGCCAGGTGAAGAAATGAAGGCATTTTTTGTTCTCGCCCTGTCGGCGGCGGCGATTCTCTCAGGCGCTCCCGCTGAAGCCCAGGTCGACAGCCGCGGTTTCGACGCTCGCGGCATCTGCCGCCGTCCTGAAGGCTGCGTCGTCGATCACGGTCAGGGCGGCAGCTATAACGGGCCTCGCAACTATCGCAATTTCAACGGCCGCAACGAGCGTGACGGCGGGAACGACCGCGACCGGGACAACCGCCGCTACCGCTCTCAAAACAGAAGCGACAATCTCGGCGGCGATCACGCGCCTGATCGTCCCCCGGCAATAACCGTCGGCTGATGCTGGCATGGGGTGGTCTGCCCGGTGGAAAGCCGTATCTAGTTCGACCTCAATTCGCTCGCCTCAAAAATTCCGCTATTGCCCGGGTCGAGGCTGGTTGCCATCAACAGGCTGCAGGCGGCGATGAGGAGGGCGAGCTTCAGCCCGTAAGACGCCACGGAGCCGCGTCGCCTGTGGTGCGGCGAGACGCGACAGGGAGCGATATAATACTGGTAGTAGAAGTGCGGATCGCTCGTTTCCAGCAGGTTCTGGTAGACGTGGGGAGGGATATCCGCGTGTTTCACCGGTCGGGAGCCGGGGAATTTTACCAGCAGATCCCGAGTTTCCGCATTATATGCCGCACGCATGTGCTTCGATTTGAGGGCGGCCCAATCCATCGCGGCTCCTACGCAGATTCCATGCCCTCCCGATGAAATAAGATGTCCGGAGGGTGATCGAAGTCAAGCTTGGGATTTGTTTCAAATGTGATCGTTGGCAGGAAATGGAGCATCGTCACCCTAATGGAAACCTTGGTCTGCGACGGATCGTTCCAGGATAGGAAAATGACCTTTTCGGCAGCATCCGAAAGCCGTTTTTCCGAAATGCCCTCTTGCGATTTCCTTACGATCATTCTAAACGCTCGCCACGGCTCGAACAACGAGCAGGTGAGGCCTCGTGGCGGAGTGGTGACGCAGAGGACTGCAAATCCTTGTACCCCGGTTCAATTCCGGGCGAGGCCTCCAAATTCTCCCACATGACATGATCAGCTTGAAACGCGGTCATCCGGCCGCATCGGATCGGCCTCGGCCGGCATAAGGTGCGGCTGAAGCCATGCGGGGAGAATCGAGCGCGGTTAGGTGCGCGGCCGTCTCAGGTCGCTTTGCCGTCCAGCAGCCCGCAGCAGAAGATGCCGATGAGCGCTGCGACGATGAAGAAATCGAACAGCGTCAGATATTCGAAAATCGCAGACATGGCCTGCTCCTCCTGTTCCTCCGCGAAAATCATAGCATGAAGAGGCGGAAGATTCCACGCGGGAGTTGCAGCGTTGCCCATGCCTGCTGTGGCGTGGAAGAAGCGTCCGCCGGATTCTTTTCGCCGGCCGCTGCCAAGCCTTGAAAGCATTCGTGGCGGAGATTAAGAGACGAGGGACAGGAACCGCTTTTCAAAGAGCGAGAGGACATGATGGATTTCGAAGCAGCGCGCGCAAAGATGGTCGATAACCAGGTTCGCACGACGGACGTTACCTCGCATTCCGTGCTGACGGCGTTTCTCACGGTGCCGCGTGAGACTTTCGTGCCGGAGAAGGCGAAGGTGCTGGCCTATATCGACAACGACGTCGAGATCGCCGCCGCCGCGCCCGGCAAGCCGGCACGCTTCCTGATGGAGGCTTCGCCGCTCGCCAAGCTGCTGCAGCTGGCCGCCATCACCAAGGATGATTTCGTGCTCGAAGTCGGCTGCGGCACGGGCTACACCTCGGCGTTGCTGTCGATCATCGCCGGCTCCGTGATCGCGCTGGAATGCGACGAGGCGCTGGCTGCGGAAGCGAAGGCGAAGCTTGCCGGCTACGGCAAGGTCGAGGTCGTGACCGGTCCGCTCGAAAAGGGCTACGCCGCCGGCGCTCCCTATGATCTGATCTTCATCAACGGTGCGGTCGAGGAGGTTCCTGCGGCCCTTCTCGGTCAGTTGCGCGACGGCGGCCGCCTCGTCACAGTCGAGGGCTACGGCAACGCCGCCCGCGCCAAGGTCTTCGTCGCCGAGCGCGGCGCCGTTTCGGAAAACGTCTTCTTCAACGCCTCCGTCAAGCCTCTGCCGGGTTTCGCCAAGGCGCGCGAATTCGTTTTCTGAGGCCGTCTTCATCGATGAAATTCTTAAGCGGGCGCCATTGGCGTCCGCTTTTTTGTCGGCGCCGTCGGAAAGCCTTCACAAACGCCGCCTATCCTGAATCCTCCGCGTCGAGCCGGGTGGAATAGGGTACGTTTCAACTCTGTTTCACCCCTGTCGTCGCCGGGAAAATCATCATCGGCTTTCCTGCGGCAAACATTGGGTAACAAAACTGTGCATGGCCCCATTCATTTGATTCGCGATGATTTTTTTCACGCCTGGGGTATTCTAAGGTCGTGGTGATTCGGATGACCGCTCCACACCATCCGGTCGTTGTTTTGGGATAACGGGGATAGATATGGCTCAGCCAAGTGTAGCGCGTGAACCGTCCATGGAAGAAATTCTGGCCTCGATCCGCCAGATCATCGAAAGCAATGAGCCCGGCGCCGGCAAGGCGATTTCCGCATCTCTGCCGCCGGTCTACGGCGCCGACGAGGATGAGAACGGCTCCGAAATCCATCTGACGGTTGATGATACCTATGCCGGCGTCGAATTCCCCGAGCCGGTCGCACGCTCCTCGGCCGATCCGCGCTTCGTCGCCGCCAATTCGGCCGGCACCGCCCCCGAGCCTGAAGTGCCCGCCCGCGCGCTGTCGCTCGCCGATGTCGCCGCCCGCGTGCGCGCCGCCTCCGAGCGCAGTGCTGCGCAGGCCGGTCAGGCGCTGCGCGAAATTCCGAGCGCCTTCCGTCAGCCCGAACCGCAGCCGGCTGTAATGCCAGAGCCGCCGCGCGCCGCCGCGCCGCAGCCGCAGCCACAACCGGTTCCGCCCGTTTTCCCGGTTGCTCCGGCGCCGGTTCAATATGCTCCGGTCCAACAGCAGCCGGCCGAGCCGGTGTTTGCGGAAGCGCCGAGAGTAGCCGTCGCCGAGCCGGAACCTGCCGTCGAAGTCGCGCCGCCGGCGCTGGAGCCTGCCGCAGAATCGTCGAGCGAGCGTTTCCTTCCGAGCGTCATGGAAGAGGTCCAGCCGACGCTGCTCTCTGAGGATGCCGGCCTGCAGATCAGCCGCTCTTTCGAGGAACTCGCCGCCGCCATCGACGGCGCCGAGCGCCGCTCGCTGGATGAGATCGCAGAAGACATGCTGCGCCCGATGCTGCGCGAATGGCTGGATGATAATCTGCCGACGCTGGTCGAACGGCTGGTGCGTGAGGAAATCGAGCGCGTGGCGCGCGGCCCGCGCCGCTGATCGGATTGCTTTTTCCTGAAAAGCCGCTCCGGTCTCCGGGGCGGCTTTTTTATTGACTTGGCCGTGCCCATCCTATTTACAAAACCCCATCCTCGAACCTCGAAATTGGCCAGAAAATGCTCGACAAGACCTATGATTCCGCTGCCGTCGAACCGAAAATCGCCGCGAAATGGGATGAGGCGGACGCCTTCCGCGCCGGCGCGAACGCCAAGCCCGGGGCCGAGACCTTCACCATCGTGATCCCGCCGCCGAATGTCACCGGCTCGCTGCATATGGGCCACGCGCTCAACAACACGCTGCAGGACATCATGGTGCGCTTCGAGCGCATGCGCGGCAAGGACGTGCTCTGGCAGCCCGGCATGGACCATGCCGGCATCGCCACGCAGATGGTCGTCGAGCGCAAGCTGATGGAACAGCAGCTGCCGGGCCGCCGCGAGATGGGCCGCGAAGCCTTCATCGACAAGATCTGGGAGTGGAAGGCTGAATCGGGCGGGCTGATCTTCAACCAGCTGAAGCGCCTCGGCGCCTCATGCGACTGGTCGCGTGAACGCTTCACCATGGATGAGGGCCTGTCGAAAGCGGTCGTCGAGGTTTTCGTCACGCTCTACAAGGAAGGCCTGATCTACAAGGACAAGCGCCTCGTCAACTGGGATCCGAAGCTCTTGACGGCGATCTCGGATCTCGAAGTCGAACAGCATGAGATCAAGGGCAATCTCTGGCATCTTCGTTATCCGCTGGAGCCGGGCGTCACCTATCAATACCCGATCGCTTTCGACGAAGAAGGCAAGCCGACCGAATGGGAAGCGCGGGACTATCTGGTCGTCGCCACCACGCGTCCGGAAACCATGCTGGGCGATACCGGTATTGCGGTCAATCCGGAGGATGAGCGTTACAAGTCGATCGTCGGCAAGCATGTCATCCTGCCGATCGTCGGTCGCCGTATTCCGATCGTTGCCGACAACTACGCCGATCCGACCGCCGGCACCGGCGCCGTCAAGGTCACGCCTGCGCATGACTTCAACGACTTTGACGTCGGCAAACGAGCTGGCCTGCGTGCGATCAACATCATGAATATCGACGGCACGATCGCCATCAAGGACAATGAGGACTTCCTCGAAGGCCTCGACCATCCGGCCGCCCTGCACGGCGCCTGGGACCGCCTGGAAGGGCAGGACCGTTTCTACGCGCGCAAGGTCATCGTCGAAATCTTCGAAGAGGCCGGCCTGCTCGACAAGATCGAGCCGCATAAGCACATGGTCCCGCACGGCGACCGCGGCGGCGTGCCGATCGAGCCGCGGCTGACCGAACAATGGTACGTCGATGCCAAGACGCTCGCCGAACCGGCGATCGCTTCGGTTCGCGAAGGCCGCACCCGGATGGTGCCGAAGAGCTGGGACAAGACCTATTACGAATGGATGGAAAACATCCAGCCCTGGTGCGTCTCCCGCCAGCTCTGGTGGGGTCACCAGATTCCGGCGTGGTATGGCCCGGACGGCCAGGTCTTCGTCGAAAAGACCGAGGAAGAGGCGCTGCAGGCGGCGATCCAGCATTACCTCTCGCACGAAGGGCCGATGAAGGCCTATGTCGAGGACCTGCTGGAAAACTTCAAGCCGGGCGAGATCCTGACGCGCGACGAGGACGTGCTCGACACCTGGTTCTCCTCCGCCCTCTGGCCGTTCTCGACACTCGGCTGGCCGGACGAGACGCCGGAGCTTGCACGTTATTATCCGACCAACGTTCTCGTCACCGGCTTCGACATCATCTTCTTCTGGGTCGCCCGCATGATGATGATGGGCCTGCACTTCATGAAGGACGAAGACGGCCAGCCCGTCGAACCCTTCAATACCGTCTATGTCCATGCGCTGGTGCGCGACAAGAACGGGCAGAAGATGTCGAAGTCGAAGGGCAACGTCATCGATCCCCTGGAACTGATCGACGAATATGGCGCCGATGCGCTGCGCTTCACCCTGGCGATCATGGCCGCGCAGGGGCGCGACGTGAAGCTTGATCCGGCCCGCATCGCCGGCTACCGCAACTTCGGCACCAAGCTCTGGAACGCCACGCGCTTCGCCGAGATGAACGGGGCGAAGAGCGACCCGCATTTCGTGCCTGAAGCCGCTGAGCTCACCATCAACCGCTGGATCCTCACGGAACTTGCCCGTACGGAACGTGACGTTACGGAAGCGCTCGAAGCCTTCCGCTTCAACGATGCGGCCGGCGCGCTCTACCGCTTCGTCTGGAACGAGGTCTGCGACTGGTATCTCGAGCTGTTGAAGCCGGTCTTCAACGGTGAGGACGAGGGCGCCAAGGCCGAAGCTCAGGCCTGCAGCGCCTATATTCTCGAAGAGATCTACAAGCTCTTGCATCCGTTCATGCCCTTCATGACCGAAGAGCTCTGGGCGCATACCGCAGGGGAAGGCAAGGAACGCGACACGCTGGTCTGCCATGCCGAATGGCCCGCACCCTCCTATGCCGATGACGCGGCCGCCGACGAGATCAACTGGCTGATCGACCTCGTCTCAGGCATCCGCTCGGTGCGCGCGGAAATGAACGTGCCGCCATCGGCGACGGCGCCGCTCGTCGTCGTCAAGGCCAACAACCTGACCCGTGAAAGGCTGTTCCGCCACGACGCCGCCATCAAGCGGCTTGCGCGCGTCGAGGCGATATCGCTCGCCGACGATGCGCCGAAGGGTGCGGCTCAGATCGTCGTGGCCGAGGCTACCATCTGCCTGCCGCTCGGCAATCTGATCGACCTTTCCGCCGAAAAGGCTCGGCTGGAAAAGGCGATTGCCAAGATGGAAGGCGAGATATCCCGCATCAACGGCAAGCTGTCGAACGAGAAGTTCGTCGCCAATGCCAATCCCGAGGTCGTGGAGGCTGAACGCGAGCGTCTCGAGGAACTGCAAGGGCAGATGACGAGCTTGAAGATCGCTCTTTCGAGGGTCAGCGAAGCCGGGTAACTTTCGAGAGCCGCTTTGGTAAGACATTTCAAAGACGCGCCGCGCCGGCGCGTCTTTTTTGCTGCCTGCAAGCAGGCGATTCGGTCTCGAAAGCGGCTAACTTCGGGCATCTAGAGCGTCGGGCGCGATTTTTGAATCCTGCTCGAT
>NZ_NWSX01000016.1 GCF_002531825.1 Rhizobium sp. J15
GACTGCACCAGGCCGGCGAAGCCGGTTACCGCTGAGGAGCATCCATGCGACTACTCGTTCTTGGCACGGGCGTGATGGCGAAAAACCAGCTCACCCACTTCAGCAAAATTGACGGCGTGACCGTGGTCGGCGCCGTCGATACCGATCCCGACCGGCTTTCCGCCTTCGCCGACAAGTTCGGCATCGAAAGGCGATTTCTTTCGTTGGATGAGGCGATTGCCTGGGGCGAATTCGATGCGGCGACGAACATTACGCCCGACCGCATCCATCACCCGACGACGATGGCGCTGATTGCCGCTGGCAAACATGTGCTGTGCGAGAAGCCGCTGGCGGAAAACTATCCGAAGGCGCTGGAGATGACGGAGGCAGCCGAAAAGGCCGGCGTCATCAACATGGTAAACCTCACCTATCGCAATGTCGCGCCCTTGCAGCGCGCCCGCGAGATGGTGCTATCGGGCGAGCTCGGCACCATCAAGCACGTCGAGGCCTCCTATCTCCAGAGCTGGCTCGTCTCGCGCGCCTGGGGGGACTGGCGCACGGAATCGACCTGGCTGTGGCGGCTTTCCACCGGCCACGGCTCGAACGGCGTGCTCGGTGATGTCGGCATCCATATTCTCGATTTCGCCGCCTATGGCGCTGCCACCGACATCGACAACGTCTTTGCGCGGCTGAAGACCTTCAACAAGGCGCCGGGCGGCCAGATCGGCGAATATATGCTGGATGCCAATGACAGCTTCACCATGGCGGTCGATTTCGCCAACGGCGCGCTCGGCGTCATCCATGCCAGCCGCTGGGCGACCGGGCATCTGAACGAGCTGAAGCTGCGCATCTACGGCGAAAAGGGCAGCCTCGAGGTCATCCACCGGCCGGCCGGCTCCGAGCTGCGCGGCTGCCTCGGCGAGGATGCCGAGACCGCGACCTGGAAGGAGATCGAGGTGACGCCGGTGCCGACCAACTACCAGCGTTTCGCCGAGGCGGTCGCAAGCGGCATCCAGCCCGACCCGAACTTCCGCCACGCCGCCAACCTGCAGAAGGTGCTCGACCTCGCCATGGTGACCGAGCGCGAGCGGCGCGAGCTGAAGGTCTGATCAGCGGTTCGAGCCATGACGCCAACGGCCGGCCGTTGGCGCAGCCGGATGAAAAAGGGCCCCGCCGAAGCGGGGCCTGAGGTAGCCGAGCCGCAGCAGGCGGTCTCGAGCTTTTGATTATCTGCTTATTCGATCACCTGCACGACGCGATGCGTGCGGGGTTCGACGATCACACGGCGATCGTTGACGACAGTGTAAGCATATTTCGGGTTGTCGGGCACCGGCGTCACGACGACATCGGCCGGAAGCGGCTTGCCGACGACGATCGGCTGTTCGACGACCACGCGGGAGGTCGGGGCGGGCTGCTGCTCGACATAGGTGACGACCTCGCGCGGCGGCGGATCGACCACGGCACCGGCGACACCGCCGGCGACGCCGCCAATGGCAGCACCTACAGGGCCACCGACGATCGCGCCGGTGATAGCGCCACCGGCCGCGCCGGTGACAGCGCCGTCAGCAAGCGCGTTGGTGGCGAAAGACGAAAGCGCAAGGGCGCCGGAGACAAGTAGAATCTTGTACATTTTGCTTCTCCTTTGCTGGGGTTGCGTCTGGGTAACGACGCCGCCTGGCCGATGTTCCGGCAGGAGATTCACGCTTTGGAAGCCCGGTTTACATTCTGTGAGGCAAAATCGCCTCATTCCAGGCGACGGCGGAAGAGCCAGGCGGCGGCGCTGAGGGTGACGGCGGCGATCAGCGCCAGCGGGATCGTCTGGTGCACCACCTCGCTCAAAGGGATGTCCTTCAAGAAAACACCTTTGACGATCACCAGGAAGTAGCGCAGCGGGTTGATGAAGGTTATCGGCTGCAGCCAGCCGGGCATGTTTTCGATCGGCGTCGCAAAGCCCGAGAGCAGCATGGCCGGGACCATGAACAGGAAGGCGCCGAGGATCGCCTGCTGCTGTGTCATCGACAGCGCCGAGATGAAGAGGCCGAGGCCGGCGACCGAGCCGAGATAGAAGATCGCGCTGCCGTAGAGCAGGAAGAGCGAGCCGCGCAGCGGCACCTCGAAGAGGAAGACGGCGGCGAGGATATAGACGGTGATGTGGAAGAGGCCGATCATCATCGGCGGGATCAGCTTGCCGATCAGGATCTCGTGCATGCGCAGCGGCGAGACCATCAGCTGGTCGAAGGTGCCGAGCTCGCGCTCCCGGGCGATCGACAGGGCCGTGACGATCAGGCCGATCAGGAGCGCGATGCTGGCGATCAGGTTCGGCACCATGAACCATTGGAAGGTGAGGTTCGGGTTGAACCAGTTGCGGGGCACCGTCGACACCATCTCAGTGCCGGCGCGCTTGCCAGCCGGCGTCTCGGCGGCAAGGGCCGCGCCGATCTGCGAGAGGTAGCCTGCGACGATCTGCGAGGCGTTGGAGCGGCGGCCGTCGAGCACGACCTGCAGATCGGCAGGTATTCCTGCCTCGATGCTGCGCGAAAAATCCGGGCCGATCTCGACGGCGGCGATCACCGTCTGGTTGTCGATCGCCACCCGGACTTCACCCTGGTCGGCGGCGAATGCGATGTCGCGAAAGGTCGGCGAACCGTCGATGCGCTCGATCAGTTCCTGGCCCCAATGGCCGCTGTCGCGGTTGAGGATCATGACGTCGACATTGCGCACTTCGAGCGTGGCGGCATAGGAAAAGACGAGGAGCTGGACGATCGGCGGGCCGATCAGGATGGCGCGGCCCTTGGGGTCGCGCAGCACGGCGAGCAATTCCTTGACGATGAGGGCGTAAAGCCTTGTCCATCCCATCTCAGCCGATCCTCTTTCTGGTGCTACGCGCCGCCAGCATGAACATCACGGTGCCGATCGTCAGCATGACGGAGATCGCCTTGGCGAACATCGGCCAGATGTCGCCGGCGAGGAACACCGTCTGCAGGCTGGGGATGAGGTAGCGTGCCGGCACGATGAAGGTGATCCACTGGATGATCTGCGGCATCGAGTTGATCTCGAACAGGAAGCCCGACAGCAGGAAGGCCGGCAGGAAGGCAGTGATCAGCGCCAGCTGCGAGGCGAGGAACTGGTTCTTGGTCGCCGTCGAGATCAGCAGGCCCTGGCCGAGGGCCGGGATTAGGAAGGCGGCCGAAAGCGCGTAAAGGGCCGCGACCGAGCCGCGAAACGGCACGCCGAAGAGAAAGACCGCCAGCAGCACGCAGAGCGTCATCGAGGTGAGGCCGAGCAGGAAATAGGGCAGGATCTTGCCGGCGAGCAGTTCCACCGCCGTCACCGGCGTCGCCATCATCGCCTCCATCGTGCCGCGCTCCCATTCGCGGGCAACGACGAGCGAGGTCAAAAGCGTGCCGACCAGCGTCATGACGATGGCGATCGAACCCGGCACGAGGAAATTGCGGCTGGTGAGTTCCGGATTGAACCAGAAGCGCTGCTCGACCGAAATGGCGGGACTGCGGGAGGCGACGTCCGCCTGGCGCTGCTCCTCCCAGTTGGCAACAGCGCCCTGCGCATAATTCTGGACGAAATTGGCGGTGTTCGGGTCGGAGCCATCGACGATCACCTGGATGGAGGGATGGTTGCCGGCGATATAGCGCGTGGTGAAATCGGCGGGGATGACGACGATGCCGCGCACCTTGCCGAGCACGAGATCCTCCTCGAACAGGCGCCGGTCGCGGCCGATCACCACATCGAAATAGCGCGAGGCCTGGAAACCGGCCGCCAGATCCTGCGTCAGCGGGGTTATCTCTTCGGTCGCCAGCCCGATTCGGGTGCGGCTGGTATCGAGCGAAACGCCGTAGCCGAAGAGAAAGAGCAGAATCAGCGGCAGCACGAAGGCGATGAGAATGCTGCTCGGATCGCGCACTGCCTGGTAGCTTTCCTTGCGCACCAGGGCAAATAGACGGCGAATCCGGCCGGACGAGGCGCTCATGCCGCATCCTCCGCTTCCGATTGCTGCACCAGCGCGATGAAGGCATCCTCCATCGTCGGGTCCGGCTCATCCCTGGTCGCGACGCGGGCCTTCAACTCGTCGGGCGAGCCGAGCGCGATCGAGCGGCCGCGATAGATCAGCGAGATGCGGTCGCAATATTCGGCCTCGTCCATGAAATGGGTGGTGACGAGGACGGTGACGCCTTTTTCCACAAGCGCATTGATGTGGGTCCAGAATTCGCGCCGGGTGATCGGATCGACGCCGGAGGTCGGCTCGTCCAGGAAGAGGGCGCGGGGTTCGTGCATGACGGCGCAGGCGAGCGCCAGGCGCTGCTTGAGGCCGAGCGGCAGGTCCTTGGCGGCCTCGCGGGCATGGCGGCCGAAATCGAAGATATCGGCCATCAGCGCGATGCGCTCGCGCCGATGCTGTCCGCGCAGGCCATAGACGCCGGCGAAGAATTCGAGGTTCTGCATGACGGTGAGATCGCCGTAGAGCGAGAATTTCTGGGCCATGTAGCCGAGCTGGTTGCGGGCTTCTGCGGCGTCGCGGCGAAGATCGAAACCGGCGACGCGGCCTTCGCCGCCGGTCGGCTTCAAGAGGCCGCAGAGCATCTTGAAGGTGGTGGATTTGCCGGCGCCGTTCGGGCCGAGCAGGCCGAAGATCTCGCCGCGGCGGATATCGAAGCTGATGTCGTCGGCGGCGGTGAAATCGCCGAAGCGTTTGGTCAGGCCCTTGGCTTCGATGACCGGCCGGTCGCCCTCGGCCTTCAACGGTTCCTGCGCCTCCGCCAATCTGGAACGGCCGCCGGGACCGCCGCCCAGCATGTCGACGAAGGCATCCTCGAAGCGGGGCGGGGCAGGGGCAAGCGATGCGCCGGCGCCGGCCTTGCCGATATCGGGCGTCTTGTCCTTGGCCGCCACCAGACGGATCGCCTCGCCCTGGATCACGCCGTCGATGACGCCGTCTGCCTGCAGCAGTTCGGCAAGCACCTGACGGCGGCGTCCCGTGACACCGGAAACCCTGAAGACCCGATCGCCGACGCGTTCGGTCAGCTCCATGGGTTTTCCCGAGAAGAGCAGCTTGCCCTGGTTCAAGAGCAGCACATGGTCGCAGGCTTCCGCCTCGTCCAGATAGGCGGTCGACCAGAGCACGCCGATGCCCTCCTTCGTCAGGTTCTCGACCATCTTCCAGAGGTCGCGGCGCGAGATCGGGTCGACGCCGACGCCCGGCTCGTCGAGCAGCAGCAGGCGCGGCTTTTTCAGCAGCGCGCAGGCAAGGCCGAGCTTCTGCTTCATGCCGCCGGAAAGCTTGCCGGCGAGCCGGCCGGTGAAGCGCTTGAGGTCGGTGAAGGAGAGCAGCTCATCGAAGGCCCCGGCGCGTTCGCTTTTCGGCAGGCCGCGCAGATCGGCGTAAAGATTGAGGTTTTCCAGCACCGAGAGATCCTCATAGAGGCCGAAGCGCTGCGGCATGTAGCCGATCGCCGCCTGAATGCCGGCGGCGTTCTTTCGCGTATCGAAGCCGAGAACCTCCACGGTTCCCGCATCCGGCAGCATCAGCCCGGTCATCAGGCGGATCAGCGTCGTCTTGCCGGCGCCATCGGGGCCGACGAGGCCGGTGATCGCGCCGCCGCCGATCACGCCGGAGACGGCGTCGAGGGCCGGCGGCGCGTCGGCGAAGCGCTTGGTGACGCCGTCGATCCGGACGAGCGGCCTGTCGTCCTGCCCTGTCTGGGGGGCTGTCTCGGCGGCGGTCATTGCTTGGCCGCCGGAGGCTCGGAAAGCCGCACCGTGACCGGCATGCCCTGGCGCAGATCCGGGCCGGGCCTGTCGATGACGATCCTCAGGCGATAGACGAGATCGGTCCGGAGTTCCGGCGTCTCCACCGATTTCGGGGTGAATTCGGCGACCGGCGAGATGAAGCCGATCGTGCCTTCATAGGGCTTGTCCGGCGCCGTATCGGAGGCGACCGATACCTTCATGCCGGGGTGGATGCGGCCGAGATCGGGCTCGGCGACGTAGCTGCGCACCCAGACAGGCTCGGTCAGGGACAGCACGAAGACGGTATCGGCCGGCGAGACGATCGCGCCGTTCTCGCGCACCCGCGAGAGGATGATGCCGTCGTTCGGTGCGCGCAGCTCCGTATCGGCGAGCGAGGTGCGGGCCGAGGCGAGCGTCGCCTCGGCGGCCTTCAGCTGAGCGTCGGCGGCGGCGATATCCTCGACGCGCGAGCCCTCCTCAAGCAGCTTCAGCGCTTCGCTGGCGGACTGGGAGCGAGCGGTGGCCATCGCCTTTGCGGCGGTCGCCTGGTCGAGGCTCGCCTCGGAGATCGTGCCCTGCGGGCGCAGCTGGCGGGCACGCTCATAGGCGAGGTTGGCGTTTTCGAGATCGGCGAGGCTCTCGTCATAGGCGGCGCGCGCCTGGGCGATCTCGGTCGGCCGCGGGCCGGCCTTCAGCTTGTCGAGCGTTGCGCGAAGGGCTGCGGCATTGGCCTCGCCGGAGCGGACGGCGAATTCATAGGGGGCGGCGTCGAGCTTCGCCAGGACCGCGTCCCTCTTGACGACATCGCCCTCGTCGACGCGGAGCTCGGAGAGGCGCCCGCTGACGCGAAAACCGAGCGAGACCTGGCGGATATCGACATTGCCGTAAAGGACGAATTCGCGGCGGGCCTCGGGCAGCCAGCCGAGCTTCTCGGGCAGGCCGTACCACCATGCGGCGGCCCCGCCGGCGGCGAGGAGAAGAATGGCGAGGGGAAGGATGCGTTTCATGCTGCACCGCCTTTCGGCTGGCCGATGACTTCGGCCAGCTCGGCCGCCAGGCGCCGCAGGATTTCCACCTGCTCGGGGCCGAAGGTCTCCCATTCCATCTGGGCGAGCACGGAGGCATGGGCGAAACGGAAGATGAGGATGCTGCCGACGAGATTGAAGGTGCGCAGGCGCACATGTTCGGATGCCGGATCCTCGCGCAGAATGGCGCCGACGAGCCGGCGGCCCATCTCGATCATCGGCCGCATGATGCCCTGATAGACCCGCCTGAAGGCTTCGGTCGGCTCCATCTGCTCGCGGATCAGGAAGCGGGCCCAGGGCTCGGATTCCTTGGCGACGAAGAGGGTCACCATGGTCTGGAGGACTTCGGTGAGGAAGGCGCGCGCCTCGGCTTCTCCGAGCGGTTCGCCGGCTGCGTCGAGCGCCATCAGATGCGCGCCGATGCGCGCCCGCATGCCGCTGACATGGGCGTCGATCCGCATCATCAGATATTCGGCGGTGGCGATGTAGAGGCCTTCCTTACTGCCGAAATAATAGGGGATTGCCTGCAGGTTGACGCCGGCGGCTTCGGTCAGCTGACGGGTCGAGGCGCCATCGAAGCCGTAGCGCCCGAAAACGTCGAGCGCGGCCGTCAGCATCTTCTGGCGCGCGATCTCGGCGCGGGCGGAGGCAGGTGGGTTTTGGGTGTCGTTGTTCCGGGTCATGACGGATTTATAACACCAACACTCAAATCAGTCAATCGAATGATATATTATGAGTAAGCAGGTATTCGTGAATGCGAAAAAGGGCACCTCGCCGCCGGGGTGCCCTTTCCAATCGTCGACGTTATCGTTCAAAGGCCGAGGAAATAATTCCGGCTCGACGGCGCCTTGGCAGCGGCGAACCACTTGCCCTGCCAGCTCGCCTTGGTGTTGAGGAAGCCGCCGCCGGTATCCGCTTTCGGCGGCCGGCCCGTGGCAATCAGCGACTGGCGGAGCTCCTCCTGCAGCTTGGCACGCAGGACGTAGTGATCGTAGATATCGAGAATATGGATCGCGTAGGCGATGGCGAGCGACTGGTTGCCGCGGATGACCAGCAGGTTCTCGTCGTTCTGGTAGGAGGCCTTGTAACCGAGATTGTGGCTGCCTGTTATGACGGTGCAATTGTCGGGATGGAGCGGGTCGATGACGACGATCTTGTCGTGGATGATCGCATGGCCGGCGCTCAGCAATTCAGGCCTGAGATCGCCGAACTGGGCGGAGATCGCCGCCGCCCGCACCATCACGACGCGGCCGGCATCGCCGCCCGGCCACCAGATCGCCCGTTGCGGCAGATCCCGGACCGTGCCGTCCGGCCTGGTAAAGGTCGTCGGCTCGCCGGGTTTTGCCGGCGGCAGCGCCGCCGGATTGCTGATCGCGCCCTGAACGAGCAGATCCGGCCGCTTGGCGGCAGCCTCCGCCGCCTGGCCGATGACGTTCTGTTCGCCGCGCACTCCCGGATAGAAGGTGAGGAAGAGGATCGCGTCGTCGGCATGTTCCATCAGCGAATAGACGCGGCTCAGATCGACGGGCGTCGGCGAGGTCTTGTTCTTGGTCGGCGCCTTGGTATTGGGTGAAAACAGGATTTCGACGGTGGTCTTGCCGTCCGCCAGCTTTATCGGCGTGACCGGTTCGGCATTGGCTTGGCGCAGCGCCGTGCCCTGCACGCCCTTGCTCGGCGCAAATCCCACGGCGGTTTCGCCGTGTTTGGTCACGGTCAAGGGCACGCCAGCGGGCTGCGGATCATCCCGCAGGAGCTTCCAATAGGCGAGGAACCGTGCCGCGACCTTCTTGTCGTCGATCAGGATGACGTTGTTCGACTGGGTGCAGAGGCCGGTTTCGGTCCAGTTGGTGCTGCCGGTCATGACGGTGCGGGCGACGCCGCCTTCGACATAGACGGCGAATTTGTTGTGACCGATGTGGCTGTTGTTGTTGAAAAGGCGATCCTGCACGCGATCGGCCGCAGGGGCGGCGGCATGAAGGCCGGCGCGGGATTTATTGTTGCCCGTATCCCAGACGACCGGTTTTCTCGGCGGTGCATCGCCCTTCTTGTTGAGATCGGTCGATCCCGAAGTGGAGAGGATGACATGCGCCTTGCCCGCCTCGACGAGCGCCGTCAGCCTTCTCACCAATTCCGGATCGTGCAGTTCGTAAAGCGCCAGATAGAGTTCGCCGTTTCCGTTCTCGGCACGGTCGATCAGCAGCGTCAGGAAGCTCAGCACATCGGCCGTCAGGAACAGGCGGATCGGATCGTTCTCCTTGGGAATATGCTCCTTCAGCGTCTTCAGCAGGCCTTCGGTGACGCGCATCGCCGGGCCGGGCGCGACATTCTCAGGCTTGACGCCCTGCACCTTTTCCAGTTGGCGCAGCAGGTTCTGCGTCGAAAGAATGCCGTTGGTATAGGTCGCCTTGATGGAACCGCCGCCCGGAAAATCGTGGGTGACGTCGATGCTCTCGGTCTTGAAGGGCTCGTCGAGAATGAAGAGCGGCCGTTGCGGTCCTTCGTAGCGCGGCTTGCCGTTCTCGTCGCGATAGGGCGCCGTGGCGGAGGCGGGAACCTCCGCCCGGCCTGGACCCGCGAGGCCGACCGGGGTGATCTCGTAATGGATCCTGAAATCGATCGGCCTGACGGTGGCCTCGTCGCGGGAGCGGCGCAGCGTCAGGTCGCGCCACTGATATTGCTGGATCGGCCAGACCGAACTGTCCTGCTCCAGCCAGTCGGGATTGGACTGATCGTTGAAAGCGATCCAGGTCGGCAGGATGCGCCGGGCGCCGGCGTCCGGCCCGGTCTCGTGCACGCGGGTGATCATGAAACCGAGGCAATCGGCAATCGGCCCATCCGCCATCCAGGCGATATAGGCGACTTCGCCGTTGCACCATGCACCTGCCTTGGTAATCCTGCCCATGCACGCCTCCCCTTGTTGATGCCGAGATCACGATTGCAGCCGCGGCGGCGATGAGCCCTCCACCCATGCCGCCTCGCTGTAGATTCGATGCGAACCGGCTCTATCGTCGGTTGCGTCTGTCTCCATACATATAGGTAGGCGATACTAAAGTAACGTGACATCCGTCACGCCGGCAGGCGAAAAGCAAAGAGATCCGGGGGAGCGGACCTTTCAGGGGGCGGGGTGGCTGCTAACAGCGGCAAAACGCCATCGCTCATTTTGAAGACACCGATGTGTCCGGCGCCGGTCACTGCGGAACGGAAAGCCTGTCGTTTTTCTCGTTATGCGCTCATTTTTTGACACAAAACTGCCTTGCTCCTTCCGTATCGCCAATGCGATGCGTATCCAAATCTATATTATCGCGCTTCTGCTCAGCGCCATCATGTGGTCGATCTCGTTCGATGCGGCGCGAGAATCCTATCATGCCGCGCAAAGCGCCGGCCTGATGCCGAACCTGCATATCAACAAGAGGCTGGATCGCATCCTCTAAGCTGCGATCCGCGTCCGGCGTCGCTTCCAGCCGCGGTTTGGCTGGTTTACCCGCATCTCGGGCGGCCTCTTGAGAGAAAATCAAATTTCGTAAAATTTGACCGATCTGCTTAAAAGCACTGCAAATACTGGTGTGTAGAGTGTTCTCATGAAGGCGGCAGAAGCGTGGACAGACGCATCGACCGCTTGGATCAGGGCGAAACGAAAGCCCTGCGATCCGAAAACGGGGACTTCGACATGCAGAAAACTCTTGCCGCCATCGCCTTGACCTTGAGCATCACCGCGGCTGCCGGTCCGGCCTTCGCCATCGGACCCGCAGGTCTTGCCCAAGACCTGATGTACACTTCCGCCATCGGCCATTCGCCCGAGGTTCCGCTGACGACACGAGTGGGTTTCGTGCGGCCCGGCGTTCCCTTCGTTCTGCGCAGCCCGGCTGCCGTCGAAGGCGAGGGCTATCAGCTCAAGGCCTATTCGACGAGCCTGACCTTTGCCATCGACTACGTGTTTTCGAAGACGGTCGGTGCCGTGGAAGCGATCGCGTTTCTGCGCTGAAGCGCGGAAACGTTAGGCACCCAACTCGCGGCGAACGTCGAGATACCATTCGACGAAGGCTTTGACGCCGACATCGAGTGTCGTGCCCGGCTTGTAGCCCGTCAGCGCGACGAGCAGATCGGGGGCGGCGAAGGTGCGCGGCACGTCGCCCTTCTGCATGGCCAGCATCTTGCGGATGGCAGGACGGCCGAGCGCCTTTTCCACCGTTTCGACGAAATCCATCAGGCTGACCGGCTGGCCGCCGCCGATATTGACGACACGGAAGGGCGCCTGGCGCGAGAGCGTCTCGATGCTTGCATCGGCCAAACGATTTTCCTCGCTCGGGGCAATGGCCGACAGCCGGACGATCGCTTCGACGAGATCGTCGATATAGGTGAAGTCACGGCTCATATTGCCTTCGCCGTAGATCTCGATCGGCTGTCCCTCGAGCATGTTCTTGGCGAATTTGAACAGCGCCATGTCGGGCCGGCCCCAGGGACCGTAGACGGTGAAGAAGCGGAAGGCCGTGGTCGGAATCTTGTGGAGGTGCGCATAGCTGTGCGCCATCAGCTCCATCGATTTCTTCGTCGCTGCATAGATGGTCAGCGGCTCGTCGGCGCGATCGGTCTCGTGGAAGGGAACGGTCGCATTGGCGCCGTAGATCGACGAGGTCGAGGCGAGCATCAGGTGGCGGATTTCGACGCGCCGCGCGATTTCCATGATGTTCCACGAGCCTTCGACATTCGAATGAATATAGGCCTCGGGATTTTCCAGGCTGTAGCGCACGCCGGCCTGCGCGGCGAGGTGGATCAGGATATCGGGCTTGGCCGCGACGACCGCCGCCTCAAGCGCTTTGCGATCCTCAAGCATCGATATGACGGGTTTGAAGGCGGGAAACTGGGAGAGGGCGGCATGGCGCATCTCCTTGAGCTTGACATTGTAATAGGGTGTCAGGCCATCGAAGCCCGTCACCTCGTGCCCTTCCTGCAGCAGGCGCCTGGCCAGATGAAAACCGATGAAGCCGGCAGTGCCCGTAATGAAGTAGCGCATTCCCACCTTTTCTCGGCTCCCTGCCGACGGCAAAAAGCCGATTCCGTATAAAAGTGGCCCCCACTTACAAGATAAAAACAGGACGAGTCGATAGGCCTTTGACAGATAAGCCTTGAGCGCCGCCGCTGCCGTCATTCGTCCAAATCATGCTGCGTTGCACCATATGGATTGGCGTGTTATGGCCGGCTGGTCGTCTGCGATCGGAACCAGGGATCGATGAGAAACATAATTTATTGGATTCTCTCGGCATTTCTCACCCTGGCCATAGCGCTCGCGTCGTTGCGCTATATCACGAACTTCTGGCTGCTGTCGTTCATCTACAGTTTCCAGATCCATCTCGGCGTCCTATTCGTCGCCGCCAGCCTGGTGATCCTGGCGGTCAGGCGGCACGCCTACGGCTTCGTGCTTCTGCTCGCTTCGCTTGTTCTCACCACGCATGGCGTGGTCATGCTGCGCGAATTCGGCGAGGAAAACAGAGGGGTGCGGGCGCCGCTTTTCCGCCTGATGTCGTTCAATGTCGCGATCGACAACTGGAAAAACTCGACCGCCATTGCCGATATGGTGATCGCCTCGAATGCCGATGTCGTCAATCTGATGGAAGCCAAGCCGCTGACGTTTCATTTGCAGCGACTGTACAAGGTCTATCCCTACCATATCGGCTGCGACCACGGCAAAGACAGCTGCGATACGCTGCTCCTGTCCAAGCGCCCGTTCGTCACACGGCAGGTCGCGAGCATCGGCAGCCTCCGGAAAGACAGGCTGGTCGTCGCAAGCGTCGAATTCGGCGGGCAAACCGTCAATCTGGTCTCGGCGCACCTGACCAAGCCCTATTTCGATGACTATCAGGCGGAAGAACTGGGAGATCTCGGCAAGGCACTCGGTGCGATCTCAGGTCCGCTGGTGCTGTCGGGCGATTTCAACTCGTCGTCGATCGCCCCCGGCATTCAGGCTTTCCTGCGCAAGCAGCAGCTGAAGACGGTGGCGCCCGAACCGGCGACATGGCCGATCGCAGCCGGCCGGTTCGGGATCGCCATCGACCACATATTCGCGCGCGCGCCGCTGCATCTGACATCGCTGAAACGCCTCGACGACAATCTCGGCTCGAACCATTCAGGCCTGATCGCCGAGTTCGTTCTCGACAAGGATGGTGAACCTTAACCGCTGCGATAATCGGTCCGAAATCAGAATCTGGTCCGGCCGCCCTTTCGGTCGATCATCTGAAACTTCTTCCCATCGGTCTTCACGCTGACGCAATCGGTCGATTTGTCGGGAAACCGGACACAGACCTGGCCATTGCTGATCTTGTAGCCGTTCTTGTTGCCCTGACGATATTCGTAGCCGTTCTTGGCTTCTTTCAGCTCCGACGTGCCGGGCAGGTGCTGGCGAATTTCCGCTTCGCTTGCGGCTCGCATATTCGCCGTCTGGGCAAGGGCCATCGCCGGCAGCACGAGTGAAAGCAAACCGGCAAGGGCGGGCAGGGTACGCATCAGGGACATCTCCTGTCAGGTCTGTCGGCGCATTCATTCTACGAGAATCCCCGAGGGGAATTCAACAGGCATGGCGGCCATGCCGGAAATGCCGGCGGACGATCTCGGCCCGCCGGCCATTGCCTCAGGTTCTTCCGAATTCGTCGACGATGCGGATGATGTCGTCCTCGCCGAGATAGGAACCCGTCTGAACCTCGATGAGTTCGAGGATGATCTTGCCGGGATTGGCGAGACGGTGGACTTCGCCGAGCGGGATGTAGACGCTTTCGTTCTCGCGCAGCATCCGCACGGTCTCGCCGACCGTCACCTCAGCCGTTCCCTTGACGACGACCCAGTGTTCGGAGCGATGGTGATGCTTCTGCAGCGAAAGCTTCTTGCCGGGGGTGACGAAGATGCGCTTCACCTGGAAGCGGTCGCCGTTGAAGATCGAGGTGTAGCCGCCCCAGGGACGATAGGACGTCGGATGGGTTTCGGTGAGTTTGGCGGTGGCGGAGGTGTTCGCCAGCATCTTCACCAATTGCCCGACATTCTGGCTGTCCTTGAGGGGGCCGACATAGACGGCGTCCTCGCTGGCGATGACGGCGACATCTTCCATCCCCTGGACGGCAAGGTGCACGCCATGCGTCATGACGAGCGAGTTGCGGGTATTGATGACGGTCGTATTGGCAGCGGCGACGTTGCCATTGTCGTCGCGGGCGCCCGATTTCCAGACGGCATCCCAGCTTCCCATGTCCGACCATCTGAACGGAGAGGGGACGACGGCGGCCTTGGCGGTCTTTTCCATAATCGCGTAGTCGATCGATATATCGGGGCTCTTGGCGAAATGGTCGGCATCGAGGCGCGTGAAGTCGAGGTCGCGGCTTGCCTTGGAAACCGCCTTGCTTGCCGCCTTCAGCACGTCAGGCGCATATTCCTCCAGTTCGGCGATGAGCTCCGTCACCGGGAACATGAAGATGCCGGAATTCCAGTAGAAGCCGCCGTCGGCGAGCATCCGCTCGGCTTTTTCCAAAGCCGGCTTCTCAACGAAGCGGCTGACCTTGTGGGCGCCGTTTCCGAGCGCCTCGCCGATCTCGATATAGCCATAACCCGTTGCCGGCTCGGTCGGGTTGATGCCGAAGGTGACGAGCTTGCCATCGGCGGCGGCATCGCGGGCGATGCGGATGCAATCGAAATAGCTGTCGTCGGCAAGGATCTCGTGATCCGAGGCGAGCATCTGGATGATGGTGTCCTTGCCGAACAGCTCGGCGGCGAGCGTCGCGGCTGCCGCCACGGCCGCGGCGGTGTTACGCGCCACCGGTTCGAGCAGCACGGCGGCAAGCGGAACGGCAAGCGCACGCGCCTGCTCGGCGACCAGGAAGCGGAATTCTTCGTTGGTAACGACGATCGGCGCTTCATAGAGCGCTGGATTGGAAACGCGTTCGAGGGTTGCCTGAAACAGCGTCTTGTCGCCGACGAACTGGATGAACTGCTTCGGGGCAGTGGCACGGGAAAGCGGCCAGAGCCGCGTGCCTTTGCCACCGGCCATGATCACGGGAACGATTTTCTGCGTCATTGGCGGATTCCTTGAAATAGACGACTTTTTCGTCGCATGCTTACCGGGCATTTGCCCAGTCCCTTATTCGATTGAGCCCTGCATCCAAAAGGTGAAGAGCCGCGGCTTCGCTCTCGGCTTCCACATAGCAGCGCATTTCCGGCGCATTGCCGGACGGGCGAAAATGGATGATCCTGCCATCCCTCAGTGTGACCCGGAGTCCATCGATATCGGATTTCGCCGCGACCTCGCCGATCGGCTGCAGGAAGGCGGAAAGATTTTCGTCCGAGGCGCGCAGATAGGCCATCAGCGCCGCACTGGTCTCCACCGGGAAATTCTCCAGACGGTCGGCCGCGGCAAAGGGCAGGCGGTAGGAGGCGGCAATGGCGGAAAGCGGCTGCCTGCGAATGGCGGCGAGCGACAGGATCGCCAGCATCGGGATGAAGCAATCGCGTGTCGGCAAGGCGCGCACGGTTTTGCCGTTGATGTCGAAGGGGGTTGCCGTCAGCAGCCCGCCATTTGCCTCGAAGCCCATGACGTGGTCCCGCCCGGCAGCAACGGCCCCTTCCATCCCTGATATGACGAAAGGCGAGCCGACGCGGGTGCGTGTTACGGCGAAAGAGCCTGCGGCCTCGATGCCGGAATTGGAGGTAACGGGTGTCACCACCGTGCCGGCTCCCAGGAAACCGGCAGCCACGAGCCCCAGAAGGTCGCCGCGCAGCGGTGTGCCCGTTTCGTCAGCGACCAGCGGGCGGTCGCCGTCGCCGTCGGTCGAAACGATCGCATCGAACTTGTGATCGGTCGCCCAACGCTTCATCAGCGCGATCGTCTCGTCGGACACGGCTTCGGTATCGACCGGGATGAAGCTTTCCGAACGGCCGAGAGCAACGATCTCGGCGCCGTAATGGGCGAGGACGTCGACAAGGAGATCGCGGGCGACGGTGCTGTGCTGGTAGACGCCGATCTTCAACCCCGACAGCGCGCCTGCCGGAAGCAGGGATGCATTGCGTTCGAAGAAGAGCTGGCGGCAGACCGCCTCGCGATCTTCCGTTGCGCCCGGCGCCTCGGCCACCGCTTCGCCGCTTGCCTCGATCTCGGCCGCCAGCGCGGTAATCGCTGCCTCGTCGGATTTATCGATCTCGCCGTCGGGGCGGTAGAATTTGATGCCGTTGCGATCGGCCGGAATATGCGAGCCGGTGATCATCAGGCACGCGGCCCCGCTTTCGAGGCCATAGAGAGCAAGGGCAGGCGTTGGCACGTTGCCGCAGTCGAAGACCCGGAAGCCGAGCGCCGTGAGCGCTCCGGCACAATTTGAAGAGATGTCGGGGCTGGAATCACGAAAATCGCGGCCGAGCAGAACGACATCGCCAGCCTGCGCCTTGCCGGTCTGCAGCAGATATTTGCCGAACGCGGCGGCGTAAAGGGCGGAAGCGCGTCCCTTGAGATCGACTGAAAGTCCGCGAAGGCCGCTCGTGCCGAATTTCATATGAACACATGGCTCCGATTGTCACCATCAAGGTTCTACTCAGGCCGACTGTCGGCGTAAATACCGAAGCGGGCATATAGTTAAACACGGGCGAAATGTTCCGGCAGGCTTTGGCAAGTCCGCCCTGCCGGCAGGCATTGCGACATCAGGCTATTTTGCTAGAACGTTACGCAACTTGTTTCGTCATGTCCTGAAGGTTTCCTGATGAGCGATACATCCGTCAGTCTCGAGGAGAGCTGGAAGGCCGCGCTGGCGGGGGAGTTTTCCAGCCCCTACATGCAGCAGCTCAAATCCTTCCTGCTTGCGCAGAAGCAGGTCGGCAAGCGGATTTTCCCTAAGGGCAGCGAATATTTCCGCGCCCTCGACCTGACCCCGGTCGCCCAGGTCAAGGCCGTCATCCTCGGCCAGGATCCTTATCACGGGCTGGGGCAGGCCCACGGCCTCTGCTTCAGTGTCCGGCCGGGCGTGCGCATACCGCCCTCGCTCGTCAATATCTACAAGGAGATGGAGGCCGATCTCGGTATCGCCCCGGCGCGGCACGGCTTTCTCGAACATTGGGCACGGCAGGGCGTGCTGTTGCTGAACAGCGTGCTGACCGTCGAGGAGGGCCAGGCGGCGGCCCATCAGGGCAAAGGATGGGAGCGCTTCACCGATGCCGTCATCCGCAAGGTGAACGACGAATGCGAGTCCGTCGTCTTCATGCTCTGGGGCTCCTATGCCCAGCGCAAGGCCGCCTTTGTCGACACGGCGCGGCATCTGGTGCTCAAGGCGCCGCATCCTTCGCCGCTTTCGGCCCATAACGGCTTTTTCGGCTGCAAGCATTTCTCGAAGGCCAACGCCTTCCTGCAATCGCGCGGGCGCGAGCCGATCGACTGGCGATTGCCGGCCGACCCTCATGGCGCATGAAGTGAACGTAGTCTGATCTTCGTTCACTAAAAGAAGACAATGCGTTTTGGTCTGCGGCTCTATCCGCAGGGCCTCGGCGCGCGCATTTATGATCCATCGAAAGCCCGCGAGAGGCGGGCAAGAAAGGGGTCTCACATGCTCGATCAGATCAAGGG
Organism: Rhizobium sp. J15; assembly: GCF_002531825.1. Taxonomy (GTDB): domain Bacteria; phylum Pseudomonadota; class Alphaproteobacteria; order Rhizobiales; family Rhizobiaceae; genus Rhizobium. The sequence goes on from NZ_NWSX01000016.1 coordinate 17,323, forward strand.
TCTACACCACGTCACATCGATGGCGGAGGACGCCCGCACCAACAATCAGTTTTTCACCAATGCGCTCGGCCTGCGCCGCGTCAAGAAGACGGTGAACTTCGATGCGCCTGACGTCTATCACCTCTATTACGGTGACGAGACCGGTGCGCCCGGGACGATCATGACCTATTTCCCGTTCCCGAAGATGGCGCAGGGCCGTCCGGGCACCGGCGAGGTCGGCACGACGGTGTTTTCCGTTCCGCAGGGCTCGCTCGGCTTCTGGAGCGACCGCTTCGCCACGCTCGGTCTCGGCGGCCTGAAGGCCGAGGAAAGTTTCGGCCAAAAGCGGCTGAATTTCTCCGGCCCGGATGGCGACGGCTTCGCGCTCGTCGAGGTCAAGGATGATGCCCGCCAGCCCTGGACGCATGGCGGCATCAGCGAGGACCATGCCATTCGCGGCTTCCACTCCGTCGCCCTGCGGCTGAGGGACGAAGGCGCGACAGCCGAGCTGCTGAAGTTCATGGGTTATGAGGTGGCCGAGGAAAGGGATGGCGTGAAGCGGCTGATCAAGCCCGATGGCAACGGCGCGCATCTCATCGATCTCGAAACGATGCCGAATATCGCCCGTGCGCTTCCCGGCGCCGGCTCCGTCCACCATGTCGCTTTCGCCGTCGAAAACCGCGAAAAGCAGCTCGACGTGCGCAAGGCGCTGATGGATACGGGCTATCAGGTGACGCCGGTGATCGACCGCGATTATTTCTGGGCGATCTATTTCCGCACGCCGGGCGGCGTATTGTTCGAGGTCGCGACGAATGAGCCGGGCTTCGACCGCGACGAAGATACGGCCCATCTCGGCGAAGCGCTGAAGCTGCCGCAGCAGCACGCCCATCTTCGCAATCTGCTCGAGCAGCATCTGCAGCCGCTCGAAGGTTAAGGAGAAAGAGATGACCGAAACAGGATATGCGCACCGGCTACACGCCGGTGCGCCCGATCAGCCCATTCTGGTTGTTCTGCACGGTACCGGCGGCGACGAAAGCCAGTTCTTCGACTTCGGCCGCCGCCTGCTGCCCGACGCAACGATTCTCTCGCCGCGCGGCGATGTTTCCGAATATGGCGCGGCGCGCTTCTTCCGCCGCACCGGGGAGGGGGTCTACGATATGGCCGACCTTTCTCGCGCAACCGAGAAGATGGCGGCTTACGTCAAGGCGTTCGCTGGGGAATATCAGGCCTCCGCCATTCTCGGCCTCGGCTTTTCGAACGGCGCGAATATCCTTGCCAATGTGCTGATCGAGAAAGGCATTTTCGATGCCGCGGTTCTGATGCATCCGCTTATTCCGTTTCAGCCCGAAGCCCGGTCGACCCTTGCGGGAAGAAAGGTGCTGATAACGGCAGGGCGGCGGGATCCGATTGCGCCCGTACCGATGACCGAGGCGCTGTCTGAACATCTGGAAGATCGGGGGGCGGAGGTCAGGACGGTCTGGCATCCCGGCGGCCACGAGATCGCGCCGCTTGAAGTCGATGCCGTTCGCGATTTTCTCGGCGGCTATTGATGGCCGATCGGCTGTAAACCGATTTGCGGGACCGGCTGGCGCCAGCCCCGCATCTTTACCGGAACGATGATCCCGTCGTCATTGACCGATAGAATGCTTTTTTAATTGATATCCATCTTTTCCGAAAACCGTTTCCGATTTTCGGGCCCGATGGCTAGGGGCGGGGAGGATATTTGCCCCGGATTGCCTTCATGTAAAAATTCCCGGGCGATTCCGCCATCGTCAAACCAACGACGACTCCCTTGGGAACGCCTTCATATTCTCGTCTCTGACCATTTGTCAGATAGACCCGTAGATGCCGGCTGTCTTCGTCGTAGGTAATCGCCTCGATAAGTTTCGAATCAACCGCAGTCTCCACTTTGCACCCCGCGATTTTTGGATCTGAGATTACTGAGTCGAGAACGTCGTTCACGTTCGCAACGCGCCATCATCATGCGCCGCCGCAAGGGCGTCAAGCACGATAAGCTTAAACGTTCATTTTTTTCCAATCGCTCTCGCCATGGTTGATTTATACAGCTTTTTCGGAGATCTCGATCTGTGGAAATCCGGTTGCCCGCAGTTCTCCAGCGCGAAGACCGAGCAGCCGGCACAGATGCTGATCGGGCGAACAGTATGGCTTAACGCCGGTTTAACCATCATATACCAAAATACAGCGCAATATTGACCGCGAATCTTTTCCAAAATGGTCGAAGACATGGGTCGTTTCTCGTAACAGCAGTGTTGCCGTCGCTGGTGGGTTGCAGGAGGACCTTGCACTTTCAGGCAGGAGCTACAAGGATGAACGATCGTCGTTTGCCGTTGTGCTGGCCCGCCGTGCTCGGCGGCCGACCGGTTTGACGCAGTTGGTGTAGCAATTGGGAAGGGATAACGTCGTTCTAAATGTGGCAGCGGTTCCGGTTACCTCTCGAGGAGGCCGTGATCAGGCCAATTTCCTCTTGAACACTGAGCCACATGCCGCAATGAATCAGCAATGGACCGCACCCGAGCCTTATGTTCGGTCGGATCCCGTAAATGGGTTACATGTTTAACTATCTAGGGCCGTGGCGAGAACAGATACCGATACTGGCCGGTAACCGCAAAGGACGCGCTCGGCTGACATTTGCCGAGGGGGAATTCGCTGCGGTCTACGCAATGACCGATATTCACGGCTGCTACAACGAACTCGTCGAAGTGCATCGTCGCATCGAAGAGGATGCCGCGCGCATAGCGGGGCCAAAGCTGATCGTCATGCTCGGCGATTATGTCGACCGGGGACCGGATTCGAGCGCGGTGCTGGAGTTCCTTAGCAAGGGGCCGCCGGCGGGATTTCAGCGTCTGGCCCTTTGCGGCAATCATGATGCGGAACTGGTGAAGCTCTATCGCAAACCGGCGCGCATTATCGAATGGCTGAACTTTGCCGGACCGGAGACGCTGCACTCATACGGCATCGACATCGAGCATCTGCTGCAGTCGGCGGCTGGAAACGAGGCGATCGCCCGCGTCATTCACAACATGATACCCGAACGGCATATCCAGTTTCTGGAATCGCTGCCGATCATGCTGCGGATGGGACGGGTCGTCTTCGTTCATGCGGGCGTCAAGCCCGGCGTCGATCTCAAGAAGCAGAAGGACAGCGACCTCATGTGGATCCGCCAGCCCTTCCTGGATCTGGGGCCGCAGCTTCCCGTTCTGGTGATTCACGGGCATACGCCGGCGCGAACCCCGACATTCGGGCCGCAACGCATCGGTATCGACACCGCGGTGTCGGCAACGGGCCGCCTGACGGTGCTGACGATCAAGGGCACGCGCGTCGGCCTCCTTTAGAGGAAAGGGCGAGATGCGGAGGTTTCCGTTTCGCCGACCGCTCAAAAGCGAACGCCGCGGGATTTGTGCCCCGCGGCGTCAGAACCTTCAGATATCACCAGGACCGATCAGGCCTTGGCCGCATCCTGATAGAGATTGGTGCCGATACCGGCATAGGTAAAGCCGTGTTTGCGGATCTCGTCGCTGCGGTAGATATTGCGCAGATCGACGAGGATCGGAGAGCGCATCGACTGCTTCAGGCGGTTGAAATCGAGCGCGCGGAACTGGTTCCATTCGGTGACGATGACGATAGCATCGGCACCGGCGGCGGCTTCATACGGGCCGCTGGCATATTCGATGTTGTCGATGACCTTGCGGGCATTCTCCATACCTTCCGGATCGTAGCCGACGACCTGGGCGCCGTTGTCCTGCAGGGTCTGGATGATGGCGATCGCTGGGCTATCACGCATGTCGTCGGTGTTCGGCTTGAAGGTCAGACCGAGGATCGCGATCTTCTTGCCGCGAATGTCCCCGCCGACGGCCGAAATGACCTTGCGGCCCATTGCGCGCTTGCGGTTGTCGTTGATCGAGATCGTCGTCTCGATGAGACGGACCGGTGCATCGTAATCCTGCGCCGTCTTGGCAAGGGCAAGCGTGTCCTTGGGGAAGCACGAACCGCCGTAGCCCGGGCCGGCATGCAGGAACTTGGAGCCGATACGGCCGTCGAGACCGATGCCGCGCGAAACGTCCTGGACGTTGGCGTCGACCCTTTCGCAGAGGTCGGCGATCTCGTTGATGAAGGTGATCTTCATCGCCAGGAAGGCGTTGGCGGCATATTTGATGAGCTCGGAGGTGCGGCGGCTCGTGAAGACCAGGGGAGCCTGGTTCAGATAAAGCGGACGATAGACCTCGGTCATGGTTTCGCGTGCGCGGTCGTCATTCAGTCCGACGACGATACGGTCGGGACGCTTGAAATCCTCGATCGCAGCGCCTTCGCGCAGGAACTCGGGATTGGAGACGACGGCGACATCGGCCGAAGGATTGGTTTCCCGCACGATGCGCTCGACCTCGTCTCCGGTGCCGACCGGAACGGTCGACTTGGTAACGATGACGGTGAAGCCTTCGACATAGGTGGCGATCTCGCGTGCAGCCGCGTAGACATAGGACAGGTCCGCATGGCCGTCGCCGCGCCGGGACGGCGTGCCGACCGCGATGAAGACGACGTCGGCGCCACGCACGCTTTCGCCCACATCCGTGGAAAAGGACAGCCGGCCGGTGCTGGTATTTTCGGCGACGAGTTGATCGAGACCCGGCTCGTAGATCGGAATGCGGCCTTCGCGAAGGGCTTCGATCTTACTCAGATCCTTGTCCACGCAGATGACGTCGTGGCCGAAATCCGCAAAGCAAACGCCTGAAACGAGGCCGACATAGCCTGATCCAATCATCGTGATGCGCATATTTCCCTCAAATCATTAGAGTAGAGCGTCATGCTGCGTCGCAGCATGCGTTCGTCATACTGAATCTGGGCCAAAAGACAATATCGAAGATCGCTTGATACCCATATCGGAAGTCGTAGTCGGGGTGCCACTGCTCGTTGCCGGCGGCCCCGTCGACAGCCAAAACATAGATTTGTGTGCGCGATATGACAAGCCGAGCCGTTCGTCAGAGCCGGCTCGGCTTCAATTCAATAGACGGTGTATAGGTCAATGCGCTGCTGAAAGCGCACCCGCGAATTTTGCATTCGCTCCTCTCGCGCCTTGGCATTTTCGCCTGTCGGTGCAGGGCCGGTGATTACAGACGGTACCAGACGTAAGGGTCCGTTCCCGACTGAATCTTGTCCCAGCGCAGATCGGTATCGCGCCAGTTCTTGATGCTGCTTTGCCTGTTGTCGAGCACCAGGTCGCCCTTGTCGGTTCTGACCACAAGGACCGCATGGCCTTCACCGGAGGGTGTATAGGCCGTGGCAATGCGCAAAGCGCGCGACGACCAGCCCATCGCCATCAGCCGGCTGCGCTTGGTCAAAGCGAAATCTTCGCAGTCGCCGCTGCGCACATTCACCTTCCAGACGTCGCCGTTCAATTCGCTGCGGGAGTCGTTCCGGCCGATTATCGTGCGGTTGACGCTGCGGTTTACATCCTTCAACTGCAGCATTTCCTTGTCCGTCAGCGCGACGACCGCAGAACCGTTGTTGTCGCGGCATTCGGCGGGGTTCTGGGCGCAGAACAGCACCTGGGCGAAGGGCGGAATGATCTTGCCTTTTTCAGAGATATAGCTGACCGCCGAATTGCTGTTCAGGTCGCGGGCAAGACCTGCGGGACCGGCGGCCAATGCCGAGCTAACATTGCCTGCTGCGAAGGTGAGTGCCAGAAGTGTAACAAATGTTTTCTTCATGTCGTAATCCCCGTTCAGGACAACCTATTGAGATCAGGCTTGCCTTTTTTCCCAGTCAATGGCATGGCGATTGAGTGATCTGCCAAGTATTGGCTGTAGAACGTCTGTCCCGTTCTTGCTGCTTTGACAGGAGCATAGCCGGGGCTTGTCTCGATTGGTTTAAACCTTTCGCGACAATTTTAAACGATGTGGAATTCTGTTACGATTTAGCACGCAAGCGCTTGATATGCAACTTATGTTAGCACGTGTAAATTAACCGCTTCGGTTGCATGGCTTCGATTGCTGCCTGCCTTGGTAAATGAAATCGAATGTTATCCAACTTCATCAACAGGCAGGTTTTACGAGAGGTTCTCCTCTTCGCCTTCATCGGCCTCGTTATACTGACGCTCATTCCGTTTGGCAGCGTCACGCCCTTTCCCTTCGCCTTCGCCGCGATTGCGATGTTTGGCCTCGCCATTATTTCCGCGCTGATCTTCGGGGAGCCGAGACAAAGCAGATGGGTTTTCAGCAGCGCCTTGCTGGTGCTGGTCGTGGTGACGGGCTGGACGTTCGTGCAGACCATCGACATGCCTTCCGATTGGCCGGCAAATCCCGCCTGGCGTGCCGCGCGTGAGCTGGCAGGTGTGCAATATGCAGCGATCTCGGTCGAGCCGGCCGATACGCTCGCTTCGATCCTCTGGATCGCGCTGCCCTTCGTCACCTTCCTGACCGGCCTTCTTCTGTGCGATACCGATCAGCGTGCGAGGAAAGTCTTGAGCGCGCTTGGGCTTTCGGCCGGCGCGATCGCGGTTTTCGGCCTGCTGCAGTTTTCGATGTTTCCCAAAATCCTGATCGTCATCGAAAAACACGCCTACCTCGACAGCCTGACGGCCGTCTTCGTCAACCGCAACACCGCCGCGACCTTCCTTGGGCTCGGAACGCTGCTCATGCTGACCCTGATCAGGGATATCACCCGGGCGCTTGCGAAGTATCCGCCGGACGAACCGGGCCGGAACATGCTGCTCGTGAGGTCCTGGATTTACATCCTGCTCCTGTGCGCATGCTTCAGCGCCCTGATGCTGAGCCGCTCGCGCGCCGGGATCTTCGCGACATTCGTTGCCGCTCTGATCTATTTTCCCTGGCTCGTCATCAACTGGAACGGCTCGACGCGTCATCTGAGGGTGGCGCCGAGATGGCGCTCGATGCTGAAGCTTTTCTCGGCGATCGGTTTCGTCGTCGTGCTGCTGGCGGTGTTTGCAGGCCAGGCGATCCTGCGTGCAAAGGAACGGCGGCTCGAAGATGATCAGCGGTTCTGCATGCTGCCGGGCATATGGCGTGCCATTTCGGATCACTGGCTGACAGGCACTGGCCTCGGAACCTTCCGGACCGTCTTTCCCGCCTATCGCGATCCGGCCTGCGGAATTTTGGGGGTTTTCGACCGCGCACACAATTTCTACCTCGAAGGATTTCTCGGCCTCGGGATCGTGTTTCCCATCGCAACGCTTGTTGTTTTCGGAGTGCTCGCCGTGGTGTTCCGGCGTGGGCTCGCCCAGAGGCGGCGGCTGCGGCACTATGTTCTTCTGGGCGTCGCGGCGACGGTTCTGGTTGCCCTCCATGCAGCTGTCGATTTCTCGCTGCAGATACCGGGTTTCGCCGTCTTTTTCGCCGCCTTCCTCAGCGCAACCGTCGCGATAAGTCTGGGCCGCAGCCAGGCGGAGACGGATCGGCAATATGCGTGATTGCTAAGTAACGAATGGCTAAATGAATGGATTTTATGAAGGTTTTTCGAAAACGGTAATTGTTGCAGTGCCGCGGTGTTGACTCTCAAATGCAAGAGATTTTATAGCGGGGGCAGCCTTCAGATTATTGCCGACGCCAGAAGAGTCGGATTGGGGCCGTTTTCGTTTGCTGAAGGTCCGGGCGTTGCCGGGCTGCCACAGTTAGAGAAATGTTAATCGGCTTTCAGTGATGATGGATCGGGGATTGTCTTGTATTTTGTCAGATTGCGGGGCAGTAGCTTCAAGGGCGTTAACACGGGATATTCTATGAGTTGTTTTCCTGTAGCTAGTACACGCGTCGCCATTGTTGTTGCGCTAACCACTATATTGGCAAGCTGCACGTCCTTGCCAAGATCCGGTCCTGATCACAAAGACGTTGATCGAGATGCAGCGGTAAAGGTCACCACAGAGAAGCGGCGTGTCGGCATTGACTACGCCCTCGTCGACCTCAGCAAGAACGTTCTGCCGCATTTTACCTCCGTCCAGCCGACTTCCTTCAAGGGGTTCGGCGGCGGTCGTGGCGGGGCGCCTGAAATTCCGCTTGGTTATGGCGACGTTGTCCAGGTTGCTATCTTCGAAGCTCAGTCCGGCGGCTTGTTCATTCCCTCGGATGCCGGAAGCCGACCCGGCAATTACATTTCTCTGCCAGAGCAGACCATCGATAGAAACGGAACGATCACGATTCCCTACGCTGGTCGCGTTCCGGCCGCGGGTCGCCTGAAGGAGACCGTGGAGCAGGACGTCGAAGATCGGCTTGCAAGCCGCGCGATCGAGCCGCAGGTGGTCATTACGACGACGACCAACCGCTCCAGCCAGGTGGCAGTGCTCGGGGATGTCAACAATCCTCAGCGCATCACGATCAGCCCGGCCGGTGAGCGCGTTCTCGATGTCATTTCCGCCGCCGGCGGTTTGACGACCAACAATATCGAAACGAACGTAACGCTGCAGCGTCGCGGCAAGACGGCAACCGTCGCCTACAACACGCTGTTGAAGAATCCGGCGGAGAATATCTATGTCGCGCCGAACGATACGGTCTCGGTCGATCATGAGCGCCGCACCTACCTTGCGCTCGGCGCCGCCGGCGTCAGCGGCCGCTTCGATTTCGAAGAATCCGACCTGACCCTCGGCGAGGCCATCGCCAAGGCGGGCGGCCTGCGTGATGACCGCGCCGATCCGGCTCAGGTCCTGCTCTATCGCCTTGTCCCGAAGAAGACGCTTGCAGCCATGCATGTCGACACGACGAAGTTTGCAGGCGACACGGTGCCGGTGATCATCCGCGCCAACCTTCGTGATCCTGCCACCTTGTTCGCCGCCCAGCAGTTCAAGATGGAAGACAAGGATATTATCTATATTTCCAATTCGGACTCTGTCGAACTGGTCAAGTTCCTTGACATCGTAAATTCGGTATCGTCCACTGTGTCAGGTGTAACGGATGACGCCAACGATACCCGTAATGCGATACAGGATCTTGGCAATTGATTGAAATAGCCGGCGTTGGTCGCAAACGGCCAACGCCGCGCGCTGTTTTCATTAGCGGTTTTGATGAAGGAAACCACTGATATGGCAAGGTTTGGTGTTTCTCGTAAACTTGCATATGGCGGAATTGCTGTTGCGATGTTTGCCGGCATGAATTCAAGCGCCTTCGCGGCAGCTTGCCTTGGGCCTGCAAACCTCACTTCCGTCGATATCAGCGGATTCACTGCCAATCCTGTTGCTCTGCTCGATATGTCCGACCCATTGGTTCTGTCGTCGCGTGTCCGTGCGCTGGTCGGAAGCAGCAATGATGCGCTGGCGCCGGTGATCGAACAGGCCAAGAAGGCCGATGCCGCGCAGATGGCGGCGATCGGCTCCGGTCTCGGCCGGGCGGCAAACAGCTGCCAGGTGAGCGATCCGCAGTTCAAGCTGGCGATCGAAAAGGCGGTCGCCGAGGCGGCGAGCGCCGATCCGAATCTCGCGCCGTTGCTGGCTGCCTTTGCAAAGGTCCTCGCCGAAGGCGGGACCGCGGCGCTCGGCCCGGGCGCAAGTGCAGCCGCTGCCGCAGCCGGCATCGGCAATGATGGGTCGATCGGGCGGACAGGCCCCGGCTCCGACGACGGCACGCCGTTCGAGGGCGCCGAGACCACAGCCGGAACGCTGAAGGTCTCAAGGGCTCAATCATCCTCCGATACGACCGAGTCGACGAGCCCAAGCACGCCGGTCACACAATAGCTGGAATTGCCTGTAGATCTTAGCGCTTGACGCCTTTGTTGGAGATCGAAATTGCTATCGCCAGATAAACTTACCCCGCGTATCGACCCCTCCCGCGATACCGGAAACGATGCAGATTTCATCGATTTCGACAAGCTCATCGCAATTGCCCGCCGGCAGTGGCGAGTTGTCGCGGCTTGTGCTTTTGCCTTCGCTATACTGGGCGTGGTCTATGTGCTGACATCGGTGCCGGTCTATACCGCCGACACGAGCGTGCTGATCGATCGCAGCGACAATCAGGTGATCAACCAACTTGCGGCTTTCGGCCAGATGGACGACGACGAGGGTACGGTCCTCAGCCAAGTAGAGCTGTTGAAGTCCGACACGATCGCCTATGCCGTCGTCGATAAGCTGAAACTCGTCGACGATCCGGTGTTCAATGCACAGCAGAATTCGCTGTTTTCAATCGCGACGTTCAAATCCCTGCTGAATTTCAAATCGTGGTTTGCCGATGACGCCGCCGTCGCGCCCGATGCGGAAATGAAGCGCCGCTATGCGGCGGAAACCGTCGCAGGCAACATCGATGTCGAACGCGTCGGCAAATCCTACGTCCTCGATGTCAGCTATACCTCGCAGTCACCCGATATGGCGCGTCAGATCGCGGCGGCCATTGCCGACGTTTATCTGGTCGACAAGCTCAATTCCAAGTATGAGGCGACACGCCGGGCCGGCGAATGGCTGCAGCAGCGTATTGAAGAACTCCGTCAGCAGGCACTGGACACCGACCTCGCCGTCCAGAAGTTCCGCAGCGAGCATGGACTTGTCGAGGCGGGATCCGGCACACTGCTCAGCGAGCAGCAGCTTTCGGAGCTGAACACCCAACTGATCAAAGCTCAGGCCGATACGGCGCAGGCTGAGGCCAAGTATGCCCGCATCAAGGCGATCATCGACGCCAACCAGACCGACGCGATCGTCACCGACGTTCTCGACAGCTCGATTTCGAACGAGCTGCGCAAAAAATATCTCGAAGCTTCGAAGCTCGAAACGGAAATCGAGGCGCGGCTCGGCCCCGATCACGTTCAGGCGGTTCGGCTTCGCGCTGAAATGGCGGAATATCGCCGCCTCATGTTCGATGAACTGAACCGCATCGCCGAAAGCTATCAGAGCGAGCTGCAGGTCGCAAAATCGCGTGAGGACTCCCTGCGGACGAGTGTCGATCAGGCGACGGGCATCGCTGCGAGTGCCGGCGAAACGCAGGTCCAGCTTCGCGAGCTCGAGCGGACGCGTGATACCTATAAGAACCTCTATCAGAGCTTCCTGACGCGCTACCAGGAAGCAATCCAGCAGCAGAGCTTCCCGATTACCGCCGCGCGCATCATCACCATGGCGGAGACCCCGACGAAGCCGAGCGCTCCGAAGAGAAGCCTCGTCGTCGCTTTTGCGATGTTCCTCGGATGCGCTTTCGGAAGCGGAATAGCAGCCTTCCGGGAGTTCCGGGATCGCTTCTTCCGCACCGGCGATGACGTCAAGGAAGTGCTCGACGTCGAATCTCTTGGCGTCATGCCGCTGGTTGAAAACAACTTCGACGATCCGTCGCTTGTCGATCCAGGCAATCCGCGAAGCATCGCGAGAGGCGGCAAGACCACCACCTATGTCGAGGAACATCCGCTCTCGGCATTCGCCGAGACGCTGCGAAGCGCGAAAATCGCCATCGATATCAGTGCGGCCGATCAGCGCTGCAAGGTCATCGGCGTGGTATCGAGCTTGCCCGGCGAGGGTAAATCGACGACGGCCATCAACTTTGCCAAGCTTCTGGCAATGCAGGGCGCGCGTTGCCTGCTGATCGACGGGGATATGCGAAATCCCGGCGCGACCCGAGCCATCGGCCGCCATGCGGAAGCCGGCTTGCTGGAAGCGATCGTCGACAACCGCCCGCTTAAGGATCTCATCCTTCTGGATCCAAAGACGAAGCTCGCATTCCTGCCGACAGTTGCACGCTATCGCGTTCCGCATTCTTCGGAACTGCTGGCGTCACGAGGCATGGAAATGCTGCTGGAAACGGCGCGTCAAAGCTTCGATTACATTATCGTCGACTTGCCTCCTTTGGCTCCCGTGGTGGACGCGCGTGCCATCAACTCGCGGCTCGACGCAGTTGTCTTCGTGATCGAGTGGGGCAAGACCTCTCGCAAGGTGGTTCAGTCCACACTCCTGTCCGAGCCGGATCTTTATACGAAATGCGTGGGTGCGATCCTGACCAAGGTCGACCCGTCGCAAATGAAGCTCTATCGGACATTCGGCTCGAGCGAATATTATTATAAGCGCTACTCGCGGTACTATACCGAAAGCTGATGTTCCGCAGTCCGTCCGTTTCGGTTGCCAGGATCGTTTTCGTCGTCGCCACCGCCACCTTCGCGGTGCTGGCCGGCAGAGAGCTCTACGCTTCGATAAAAGTGGCGAGCATCTCGATCGTTGCCGAAAGGATCGAGCGTGGCGATACCGTCGCGGACGACGTGACGGCCAGATATGCTTCACGGACCATCGACATGATCGAGGGGCATTATTGTCGATCCGACGTCGTCGCTCCCGGTGTGACCCTCGTTCTGGCGGAGCTTGACCGGCAGAACGTCAATCTCGACTACGATGCTTGGGCGACGGCTGCATCGAGCGCCCGCAGCTATCTGCGTTATGCGCTTTCCTGCATGCCGACAAACAGCAACTTTTGGCTTCGTCTTGCGGCCGTTCAGTCTGTGATTGCCGAAGAGCCGCAGTCGATTGCGGGCATGATGAAGCGCTCCGTCGCTCTTGCGCCCTACGACGAGTCGATGATCCTAACCCGGTTTTATTTCTGGAACGATTTTACCGATGCAACGCTTTCGGCGGCAAAGCGCGCGCTCGATAGCGATCTCACGGCGATGCTGAAGCTTGGCGATCGTTGCAGGGTCAACGCTGCCATAAAAGAGATCAGCCCCCAGCTTCGTCCGACCTTCGATAGCGCCTGGGAGAGTGTCGGGACGGGGGCAACGGCACGCTTCCAGCAACGCTGCAGCAAGTGAGCATTTCCCGCGGCTGCTTGGAAACAATCCCAGCTCACGAGAAGCAATCCGCCGAGCCGTTCCGAGCGTGGAGTGCGGCGCACCCCAATTCTTCCAGGGCGAGTTGCTGATCCGGTTAGTCGAACTCTTTAACAGCAACGCCCGCCGCTTGGGCGGCGGGCGTTGCATGACGATCGGTTGTTGACGATTAGACGCCGACGCCGGAGACGACGTCGGTGCCGGTGATGTTGAGCGTCAGGACGCCAACATCCGTGTGGCCTTCGCCATCGGAGATCTTGTAGTATTCGACGGTTTCCTTGACCTGCTCGCCCGGAGCGAGGTCCGATGTCAGCTCATAGGTGAATTCGCCGTTCGCCTGGACGTGAAACGTGCCATAGGTGCCGGCGATATCGGTCACGGCGCCGGAGGCGGCCGCTACGTTCGTGCCGTCGAACTGACGGAGGAAAAGGTGACCGTTGTCACCGGGGATGTCGTTGTCGAGAACGTTGCCGCCGATCGGGCTGCCTTCATTGAAGCTGTAGGAATCGTCGACTGCGATCGGCTTGACCTGGCTTACGCCCTGGATGTTCAGGGTGAACAGGCCGACGTCGGTGTGACCGGCGCCATCGGAGATCTTGTAGGAGACCTTCTCCTGCAGAATTTCGCCGTTGGTGAAGCCCACCTTGGCAGCATCGCTCAGAACATAGGTGTAGCTGCCGTCAGGCTTGACGAAGAACGTGCCGTAATCACCCTGGATTTCGGTGATCTGGCTGTTGCCCTGTTTGGCGCCGACGCTCTGCTGGTCGAAGAAACGAAGGAAAAGATTGCCGTCGGATGTGTCATTTGCAAGCAGATTTCCAGAAATTACATCGGTTTCTAGAAATGTTGCTGTATCGTCTGTTGCGTGAATAGCCATTGTTCTCTCTCCGTGAATTGTTATTCGCTGGTCAATACTGACACAGGCGAGCTAGCCGATTAAGGATGTGTTAATACATTGAGTCAAGAACATAATTAACACGGAGTGAACATTTCTGGGTACGTATTGTAATAATCGCGCACCCTAAATACGTATAATATGATCAACCGCCTGAATATTATAGCGTTAATAAAAATTCATGGCGTAAGCGCTTAGATTGAAAACGTTATTTATTCGAATGAAACATTTTTTTATTTATGTGACATTTATGCGAACAGGAGTGTTCGCTTTTGTGCTGGGCGGACCTCCATCTAACCACTTTGGGTTATTGAGGTTGGGCGAGCCCGCATATAGCCCTTCGTCGTGGGATGGTATCCCCAAACCGATCGTTCCCATCTCAGACCGGGAAAAAAATTGGGTAAACGCTTCCTCGTTAAGCAACCAGCGCTAGTAGAATATCGAGGGATTCGCAGATTAGTATGCGTGTTCTTCTTGAAATCTAATTGCTGCACCGCGAAATATGCCGCTTTCGGCAATTATTATGCTGAAGACTGAAGAATTACGGCCAGATGCAATGCATTTTAGTGTTTCATTTTAGCAGGCAGAGAGAGGTCCGCGGTTAGAAGGTTTCCATATCTTTGGAGAGCGCCGCATGACCGTCTACTATGTGAATTCAGCAACGGGTTCCAACTCCAACAGCGGAACCAGCGAGGGTTCAGCTTTTGCAACGCTTTCCGCCGTAGAGGCCTTGAAGCTGAACCCAGGCGACAGCGTGCTGCTCGCCGCGGGAAGCGTATTCAACGAACAATTCGACTTGAAGTATTCCGGCACTGTCGCCGCTCCGATCACGATCGGCAGCTACGGCGCCGGTGATCCGCCGGTTATTCGCAGCAGCAATGACGGCATTCACGGGTCGAAAGCCTCCAATATCGTTATCGAGAACATCAAGATCGCCGATACCGGCGCGAACGCGATCTATGCAGGCAACGTCTCGAACTGGGTCGTGCGCAACGTTGAGGTGGAAAACACGGGCCTTGCCGGAAAGCCCGGTTCGGTCAGCTTCCAAAGCAGCTGGAACATCACGATCGAGAACAGCACGCTGACGGGTGTGCGTTCCGACGGGATCTGGATGGATAAGGTCAACGGCGTCACCCTGCTCAACAATACTATCACCAACAGCCGAGGCAGTGCGGCGGACGCCGTGCAACTCAACGACAGCAGCAATATCGTGATCAAGGACAATGTCCTGGATCAGACGGAAAGCAACAGCGCCAAGGGCGTCCTGGTGCTGGTGCGGGCTCAGAATGCTCTTATCGAGGACAATACGCTGGTCGGCGGCGGCTTCGGGCTGAGCGCCCAGGCCGGCACGAATATCGTCATCCACGACAATGATATCTCAGGATATGGTGGTTATACCTGGTCCTACGGCATCGGTCTCGGCGATCAGGGCGATGCGAAGAATTACGACATCAGCGGAAACTATCTTCATGATGGCGTATATGGCGTCCTGGTCAGCGCTGTCGGCAATCCAAGCTACATCCGCGAGAATATCGATATTCACGGCAATGTTTTCGATGATCTCTCCTCTTCGGCCCTGAAGGTGGACAAGCCGGCATCGGGTTCCTTCTACGACAACATCATAGACAGCGATGTAACGACGCTGACGATGCCCGCGACGATTGCCGCTCTGAACACCTTCTCCGTCGGCGAGAACAAGACGCTCGAACAGGCGCAAGCCGAAATCGACGCTTCGACCCCTGTCACGCCGACCGAGCCTGTCGAAGTGCCGGCGCCCACGCCTGAAGTCCAGACACCGATCGTATCCGCCGGCGTCGTTCAAAAGATTCTCGCCGTCCATGACAGCCTGAAGATCTCGACCGACACGGACGGCGCCTATCACGGCAATCTTCTCGAAAATGACAGTGCGGCCAATGGAACGGTTCTGCTTCGCCGCTTCGGCGACAGTGCGGTGGAGAAGAACGGCCTGACGCTGACCGGGAAATACGGTGTCATCCATGTGGAGAAGGATGGCGACTATACCTACACGGTCGATGAGGCGAAAATCGCCGGTCTCAGCGGAAAGGTCAGCGAGTCCTTCCAATACAAGATCTCCGATGGCGCTTCGCACATCGACACGGATAGCCTGAGTGTGTTCATCAACGTGGATTCGTTCCATAGCAGCCAGGCTTCGCACCTGCTGGTGTGACCGTCCGCGCCGCCCAAGCGGATGCCTTATTCTCGACACTCTAACCGGGCAGCCGCCCGGTTGCAGATGGGAAAAGCGGCGGGCGGATCTCGCAGGCGAAATGTTCCGTCGATCACAGGCGGAAAACTATAGATTGAAACTATAGTTAACTCCCCAGTAAATATCGCGTCTATGCACGTGGTGCGTTCATAACTTTGAACCGTTATTGGGCGATTTCGCGATTTTCACTTGCTTGGACCGGTCTGTTTAGCGTAGCGTTAAGCTTGGGCCCCCTGAAATCGCTCGTTATAAATTTGCATTTTTGGTCATTTTTCAGTGGGATTCATATAATAAGTTATCGGCTTGCAATCGGAAGTTCGGCGCCGGCGCCGGGATCCAAAAGCAGGTGTGTCAATGTTCGGGCCTGACGACCCGTTGCTGCAATGTGTGCAGGCCTATTTGCTTGTGTGCGATGCGGCAGGAGAGGATTAATTGGTGTTTCAGAATTCAGCAGCTGATATCAGCGAGCCGTCAAAAGCCTTGCGCAAATGCAAGGGTGGTCTTGTCTTCATCGGAATTGCAAGCGCGCTCGTCAACATCCTTTATCTCACCAGTTCCTTTTTTATGCTTGAGGTATATGACCGGGTCATCCCGAGCAAAAGCATACCCACGCTGGCGGCCTTGGCTATACTCGCATTAACTCTTTACGCCTTTCAGGGAGCGTTCGAAGTTCTGCGCAGCCGAATGCTCGTCCGTGTGGCGGGTGCGCTCGACGAAATGATGAACGGGCGCGTGTTCCGGGCGCTGATCAAGGCGCCGATGAAGGTCAAGATCGGCGGAGACGGGCTTCAGCCGCTGCGCGACTTCGATCAGATCAGAACCTTCCTGTCCGGCATGGGCCCGACCGCGATGTTCGATCTGCCGTGGCTGCCTTTCTATATCGTGATCTGCTTCCTGTTTCATCCGGCGATCGGCTATATCGCGATCGGCGGCGCGCTCATTCTGGCGATCCTGACGTTCCTGACCAACCAGGGAACGCGGACGCTGTCGAAAAAACAGTCCGAAGCCGCCAATATGCGCAATGCCTTCGCGCAGACCTCGATCCGCAACTCGGAGGTCATTCACGCCATGGGCATGGCGGGCACCATGGGTGAGATCTGGAACCGCAAAAACGAGGAATACCGGGCCATCAACCGGCAGGCATCGGATGTCGGCAACGGCTATGCGACGCTTTCGAAGATTTTCCGTATCGCGCTGCAGTCGGCAACGCTGGCAACCGGCGCAATCCTGGTCATTCAAGGCCAGGCCTCCTCGGGCATCATCATCGCCGGTTCGATCCTGACCTCCCGCGCTCTGGCGCCTGTGGAAGCAGCGATCGGCAACTGGCGCGGCTTCGTCTCCGCCCAGCAGAGCTGGGCGCGGCTGTCGAACCTTCTGAAAACCATTCCGGAGGTTCCGGCTCCGCTGGCGCTTGCCGCACCTTCCAAGCAGGTCACGGTCGAAGGACTGGCGAGCGGACCGCCGGCCGGCCAGCGCCTGGTCATCTCCGATATCAGCTTCGGCCTGAGGGCAGGGAGCGCGCTCGGCGTCATCGGTTACAGCGCCTCGGGTAAATCGTCTTTGGCGCGGGCAATGATGGGCGTTTGGCCGACCGTCAGAGGTTCCATCCGTCTCGACGGCGCGGCACTCGATCAGTGGGATGGCGATGCGCTCGGCCGTCATATCGGTTATCTCCCGCAGGATGTGGAGCTTTTCTCCGGCACCGTTGCGCAGAATATCTGCCGTTTCGCCAAGGATATGTCGCCGGAGGCGGTCGTTGCCGCGGCGCGCGCGGCGCGGGTCCACGATCTCATTCTGCGCCTGCCGAACGGCTACGAAACCGAAATCGGCGAAGGCGGGGCAGCGCTTTCGGCTGGCCAGAGACAGCGCATCGCACTTGCGAGAGCGCTCTACGCCGACCCCTTCCTCGTCGTGCTCGACGAACCGAACTCCAATCTCGATGAAGAAGGCGAACGGGCGCTGAGTGCCGCGATCATGAGCGTGCGTGCACGCGGCGGCATCGTCGTCGTCATCGCGCATCGCTCCGGCGTTCTGGCCGTATGCGATTTCGTGCTGATGATGCAGGAAGGCCGGATGATCGCTTTCGGCCCCAAGGAAGAAGTATTGGCGCGGGTCAGCCGGCCGGAACCGGCAGCGGCTGCGGCGGCGCGCACGCCGATCGCCGATCGGGTCGCTCAGCTCAAGGTCGTTGTCGACGGCATGAATGCGGCCGAATAGACCGGAAGGAATATCGTGAGTAAGGTTATCAGTGAATCGAAACGCTCCCTCAATCGCCATGTGGCGGTTGTCGGCGCCCTGTCCATTGCCCTCGTGTGCGGCATCGGCGGTTGGGCGGCAACGACAGAGCTTTCGAGCGCCGTCATCGGCGAAGGCGTGGTCGTCGTCGACGGCGACGTCAAGAAGGTGCAGCATCTGACGGGCGGTATCGTCTCGGAACTCCTCGTTGCCGAGAACGACCATGTGTCGGCCGGACAGGTCCTGATACGGCTCGATGGAACGAAGACGAAGGCGGAGCTTTCGATCGTCGAGAGCACGCTCGCCCAGCTCTATGCCCGCCGTGCACGGTTGAAGGCGGAGCGGATCGGTGCCGAATCGTTCGAGGTTCAGGAAAATATTAGCGATTTGACGTCCAGCACCGCCGCGCGGGATCTGCTCGACGGCGAGACGAAGCTGTTCGACAGCCGCAGATCGGCGCTGATCGGCATGAAGAGCCAGCTGGCGTCACGCAAGGATCAGCTGGCCGAGCAGATCAAAGGCTTGGTCGTGCAGATCAATGCGACGAATGACTCCCTTGCCCTGATCGAGCAGGAGCTCGAGGGCATCGATGTCCTCTACAAGAAGGGGCTGGTCACGCTGCAGCGTTTGAACACCCTGAAGCGTGCGCGCGCCGACCTCCAGGGCAATAGCGGCCAGGAAATCGCCGCAAAGGCGGAGGCCGAGGGCAAGGCGATCGAGATCGATCGCCAGTCGATCCAGCTGGATGAAGATCGTCGTTCGGAGATCGCGAAAGACCTGACCGACGTCGAGGCGCAGATCGCCGAATATGAAGAGCGGCGCGGAACCGCCCTCGACCAGCTTCGCCGTCTCGACATTACCGCGCCGCTCAGCGGGCGCGTTCACGAGCTTGCAATTCACACGATCAACGGCGTCATCAATCCTGGCGAGACGCTGATGCTTGTCGTTCCCGAGAACGAGGATCTGACTGTCCAGGCAAAAGTCGCCACCCGCGACATCGACCAGGTTCATGTCGGCCAATCCGTCGATGTGCGCTTCAGCGCCTTCGATCAGCGCACGACGCCGGATGTCCAGGGCGAGATCACGTCCATCGCGCCCGATATCGTCAAGGATGAGCGGACCGGCATCAGCTATTATCCTCTCCGGGTGAAGCCGAGGGCGGACAGCATTGCGAAGCTGAAGTCGATAAAGCTCTATCCCGGCATGCCGGCCGAAGTCTTCATCAAGATCGCCGACCGGACCGTGATTTCCTATCTCACGAAGCCGCTGACCGATCAGATGCAGCACGTGTTCCGCGAGGAGTGATCGGCAGCCGTGTCGGGCCGCGTAAGCGAGCCAACGGCACGGCAGCACAGTGTGCATCCTGACGGATGCGAGCTTCTTCTCGCGCTGAAGAGGCGCGGCCATCTCCATGATATTGTCTCAAGCCTGCTGTAAGCGGGCTTGGTCAGGGATGAGCGGCACGTCCTTGCTGGTCGCGTGACGTATCGTTTCCGCCGGGATATGGTCTCTCCATGATAGGTTTGCGGTTCAGGCGTCCGGCGCCATCTGAGAGACGGCGGGTCCCTGGACTTGTTCTGTTTTTGGCATGCTTCATGGCGCTCTCGATGTCGAATAGCGCTTCCGCGGAGAATCTTTCCCCATTGAAGATCGTCGCTTTTGGAACATCCTTGACGGCCCGCGGCGGCTGGCAGCCTGCGCTTCAGGCGGAGCTTGCGGCCTGCCTGGACAGGCCCGTGGAAGTCGACAGCGTGGCGAAAAGCGGCGAGACGACGTTTTGGGCTCTGACCCAGATCGATCGCGTCGTTGCCGAGCAGCCGGATATCGTCCTGATCGAGCTTTATGCCAACGACGCGACGCTGCATCGGTTCGTGTCGCTTGCGCAAAGCAGAAAAAATATCGGCGATATCCTCGACAGACTTCGCCAGCGCCTGCCGCAGGCGCGGATTATCGTGATGGCGATGAACCCGTTTTCTGGGATGCGCGGCCTGATCCGGCCCTTTGTCGGCAGCTATATCTCGGCGCATCGGGCCGAGGCGGAAAAACGCGGCCTGGAATTCGTTGACCACCGGTCGAACTGGGAACGAATGGCGCCGGGCGATCTGGCCGCCGCAATTCCCGATGGCGCTCATCCCCTGCCTGGCATGGCTGCCAAAATCATCGTGCCCGAACTGGTCGAACACATTGCCCGGCGCAATTGCGGGGAATGAAATCTTTCTGCCTTGCCGGCAGCGTCTGCGTCGGCCTTCGGCTCAGACTTCGGCGAGATAGCCCTTGAGGTAGTTGACCAGCGAAGCCCTTCCGGCCTCGGACGAATCCTCCTGGGAGGGGCTGTCCAGCTCATCGAGAAGGTAGTTCTTCAGCTCCTCCTCTGTATGAGCGACATAAATGCCCGGCCTGCCTTCGAGCTGGCTGACGGTAGCGAGCTGATGATCGTTTCGATGTTCGCCGAGGGATGCCTGCCGGGGAACGAGAATGATCGGCTTGCCGAAGCGCTTTGCCGTAAGCACGGTTCCGATCCCCGCATGGGAGACGATAACGGTTGCGTCGCGAAAGACCTTATCGAAGTCCTGAGGCTCGATATTCTTGATCCATTTCATGTTCTGCGGCGTGTAAGTGCCCTTGCCGATCTGTGCCAGGACAGGTTTGGTCAAGTCCTTCGCGAAGCTATCGACAGCCTTGATGAGGCGATCGAAGGGCAGCTGCGTTCCGACGGTAACAAGGATCAAAGGACGGCTCCTGCGTAATGGGGGCCATCCGGCCGCGACAGATGTTGCCACTGCGTGAGCCACAGCGTGGCGATATGGCCGGCCAGTTTGCCCGAGAGGGAGAGCTTCTCGACATTGGCGACGCTATCGATCCAGATCGTCCGCTTGCCCGTCAGCTTGCCGGCCAGCAGGCAGAAAAGCCCGGGCGCAGCGCCGGTCGAGATGATGACGTCCGGCCGGTGTTTGATGACGATTGCGAAGGCGCTGAAAAAGCAGCGGATCGACATGGTGATCGAGTCACGACTGCAATCGGGAAGCACCAGCCCGTCGCGAATGTCGTATTTGGCAAGCAGTCCCGGGATGGTCGTTGCAAAGATGATATCGCAGCCTTCGAATGCGCCGCGCATGGCCATGAGCTGCTCCCAATGGCCGCCTCCCGAGGAGGCCGCGAGAACCTTCAATTTTTTCTCAGCCATATCAAGGCATCCCTCATGTTGGACCGACGATAAGAGCGTACGACCGTTCCACCGAAACCGTGGCTCCACCGTGGCAGTTCAATGGAATTCTACTATTACTGACCGAAACTCGAAACTTGAGGATCATGTGGAAACTCGCGATTCGAAACAATGTTTCATCTGACGATATTTACCGAAGGCTCGCGGCCGGCGAACTTTTCTATCCGCAGCAGAAGAAAAGCCGCAACGAATACTAATGAGCGGCATTGGGCTTATATTCCTGGTATGCATGTCCGAGGATCCCGTTGACCATGCCGGCGCCACGCAGAAGATGGGTGAGGGCGCGCATGCCCCAATAGGGCGAAATCAGGATTGCCGGCAGCATGGCCACTCCGAGCATCACGCGCGTGGCGCCATAGGCCGCGCGATAGATCCGGCGTTTGAGATTGCCATGCAGGACCTCGCTGACCGCGAAAGTATTGCCGAGCCGGTATTGTCGCTGCAGCACCCATTTCCAGGTCATCCGGCTGGCAGGCACGATATCATGGACCAGCGCCTTGTCGGCCCAGAAAACCTTCATGCCGCGGCGGACGGCCTGATTGAAAAAGAGGTAATCCGTGCCGCCGGTGTAGCGCATCTTCTCCTCGAAGCGCAGGTTCCATGAGCGGATCAGGGGATAATCGAACATGACGTTGTTGGAGGCGGCATAATAAATGCGCTGGCCGTCGCTGTTCTTCTTGCGCTCGAAGACCTTCGCCTTGATGAAATATTCCGGCGGATTTTCGGGATAGACCGGCTGCACGGGGCCGTAGACGCAGTCGGCGCGGTTCTTTTCCCGCGTCTCCAGCATCGCGTCCAGCCAGCCATCGACCGGCCATTCATCATCGTCGAGAAAGCAGAAGAGATCGGTGCCGGCGGGTGCGGAATCCAGCGCGCGGTTGCGCGCAAAGGGTATGCCCTGGTTGGACTCGACAACGTAGACCAGGTCATAGGCGCCGGTTTGCCCGAAGCTCTCGACCGTCGCCCTTGCGCTGCCGGCCGCGTCATTGTCGACGATCACCATAGTGAGATGATAGGGACGGGCGGGACTTCTGATCTGGCGTGTCATCACGTCGAGCAGCTTGGCGATCCCGTCGAGACGCCGGTAGGTCAGTACGCCGACGGCAATGTTCAAGGGCGCCGCGCCTGCCTGAGCGGCGCCGGCGGAGGACTGCGGAAACGTATCCTGCTGGTTCATGACTGGCTTCTCCGCAGCATGTTTCCGAGACGCTTGCGCGCCGCCATCAAGGCGACTTCGGTCGCCGCATCCTCGCCGAACGGGCCGCCGGCAACGGTATTGCGCGCTTCGCTGTGAAGCTTCAGCAGCGATGTAGTCTGGGCAATGCCGCCGGCCACCAGGCTCTTGCCGAGCGCCTGCAGGCCGTCATAGCGGCGCGCCAGCTCCAGCCCGGTTGCGATCATGATCCGCGGGCGCAGCGTCTTTGCCCTGTTCGTGCCGGTGTAGCGGTTCGATGCATGAATGCGCTGAAAGGTGAGCGGCGTTTCGACGATCGCGCCGCGGCCGAGATAGGCGGCGGCAAATTTGATGTAGTTGTCGCTGAGTACGACATCCCTCGCGACGGACATCGGCAGGATCTGCGCCAGCAGGTCGCGGCGGAAGCTCAGGCCCGATGTCGGCACGGGCAGCGAGGGAAAGCCGCCTTTGCGCAATGTTTCCCGCTTGTCGAACAGCGTTACCTGCAGCTCCGGCGAAGGCTGATCGCCTTCATTGGTCGTCACGCGGTCGAAGCACCAGTCGATCTCGTTGCGGTCGTAGATCTCGGCGATGCGCTCGAGCTTGCCGGGCAGAAACGCGTCGTCGGCATCGAGGAGAAAGAGAATATCGCCGCTTGCGGCCGCAAAGCCGGCATTGAAGCTCGAGGCCTGGCCGCCGTTCTCCTTCAACACCGACCGGATCCTGTCGCCGTAGGACGCGAGGATCTCCCGGGAATCATCCGTCGAGCCATCGTCGACGACGATCACTTCGAAGTCGGGATAGGTCTGCGACAGAACGCTGTCGATGCATGGGCGCAGGAATTGCCCATAGTTGAAATTGTTGATCAGCACCGAGAGTTTCAAATTATCGCCTCCTGGCCAATCGATCACCGCGCCAGCGGCGCGTATCGGCGGATGCCGGCACGATACCCGCGCATATAGTAGTATTTCCAGATCGCCCAGAAACGCTTCTTAGACTGCGGCAGCAGATAAAGCATGGCTGCCCGGAAGGCCCATTGTGCGCTTTCAAGCCAGGTCTGCAACGGCACGCCGCTCAGCCTTATGCCTTCGGGCACCTCGTCCGGGAAGAGCGCCGGCATGCCGTAACCGAGCCGCTCGCCGCGCTTCTGCACCCAATCCTCGGTCACGCTCGAAGCCGGAATCCAGTGGTGAACCACGGCCTCGGCGCATCGATAGGATTTGGCGCCGCTCGCTGCCAGGCGGATGATGATTTCGGCATCTTCACCCATTGCAAACATCTTTCCGGGCAGGGGGCCGATATCCTCCCGGTAGCGTACGCTCGTTCCGAGCAGTTCCCGCCGGACGATCGTGTTCGGACCCCACACCTTCGTCGGGTCGCATGGCCCGCTTTGCGTTTCGTCGACGATCGCGAAGGTGGACCCCATCGGGATCCAATCGATGAAGCGGTCCTTCGGCTCCCTTTCCCAATCGGGAACGATCCGGCCGCCGAAGACGCCAAAACCCGGATGCGCGATGGCGCAGTCGACGATCGCCTTCAGCCAGTTCGATTCGGCACGAATGTCGTCGTCGGTGAAGACGATGAGATCGCCCCTGACCCGATCCAACGCCATATTCAGTGCGCCGGATTTTCCCGGCTTCTGCTGCTGAAGGACGATGATCGGAAGCTTGTCGCTGTACGATTTCAGAAGGTTGAACGTGTCGTCATTGCTATTGTTGTCGACAGCAATCAGTTCCCATCGGTCGTGGGGAAGTTCCTGGGTGACCAGGGATTCCAGCGTATGGCGCAGCCGGCGGCTGGCGCCATTGTAGGATGAAAAGAGCACACTGACGAATGGGTCCGACATCAGTTACCAACCCTCTTGGTGAAGTCGAAAGTGAAAAGCCTCATATTGCGGCTTCCTGTGTGATGTTCGAGCGGATCATTCTACGCCGGATTCGACCGCGCCTTGCCGAAAAATTCGCGCCTATGCCCCTCGCCGAGCATTCTCAGCTTGCGGAAATTGCGCAACCAGCGCCGCGGCTTGGACAGCGCGCCGCGATTGAGGAAATACTGCCGCATCAGGCTCGGCGCCCGGCTGTGCGAGCCGCCATGGGCGACGCGATAGACAGCGCCCCGGAAGGGCAGTTTCGTCAGCGGCGCTCCGCGCTGGGCGAGAATGTTGGCGATGCGGACGTGGCTGCCCAGCATCGACTTGATCCAGTCGAGCGAAGCGTCCTCGAACCGCTGCGGCAGTTCGTAGAGATCGGCACGAATGATCAGCGACGTGCCGCAGAGATGGCTGAAGTCGTCGTGACCAAGCAGGAAATTGCCGCCATCGTCCCAGATATAGCCGTGGTCGATCGTCCAGCCGTTGGCATCGCGATTTTCCGATACGTATTGAACGATCCGGGAACTGACGAAATCATCATCGTCGACGATCATGAAAAAGCGGCTGTCGGCGGCGGCCAACATGCCGCTCAGCACGCGCCGGCCCTTGTCGGCGCGGAAGGCATCGAGGAAGTCTTCCTTGCTGCCCCTGCCAAGCTCATGCATGTCGTTCGGCGGAAACGTCACGCGCACCGCCGAGAATTTCTCCGGCAGGTCAGGCAGGTCGGCCCCTTCGTTGGCGACGATGATGCCGCGCCAATCTGCATTGGTCTGATTGGCGATGGAGGCGACGGTCTGGCCGAGGTTTGCCTTCAGCTTGCTCCAATCGCGGGCATTGTCCTGATGTCGGACCGGGATGATGAAGGTGACAAGTGGCATCCAATAACCCCCTTACGCCCGCAGGCCGACAGCTTCTTTCTCAGCGACCCGCCCCTTGGCCGCCTGTTGACGCGCCCACTCGATGCCGTCTTCGAGCGAGGTCGCCTTGTATGAAAGATCGGTTCCGCCGGAGAACGCGTTCATGAAGCGGCGGATCTTTCCATAGCTGTTGTCCAGCACCGCATGCGGGCGGCCGAGCAGCAGCGAGCAGATATGAACGTGCAGGCGATCGGTCACGATTGCACGGGCACGCGAAATCTGGCTGATGCCGCGTTCGAAGCGGTTGTGAGCCGCTGCGTCCAGCCTGCGCAAGGCAACTTCGCTCGGCTTCAATGCGAGATAGGCCGAAGCGACACCCAGCTTTTTGGCAATATCCACCTTGCGTTTCGACTCGGTAATCCAGTCTTCCACAGGAATATCGGAAGGGATCTTGCGATCGCCGCCGCCGACCCGTTCCGCATCCTCACGGAGCATGGCGAGCACGGGAATCTGCGTCGCCCGTTCCGGAAGCGCGCCGATGGCGAAGGCCATGTCCGGGCATAGCCGCACGGCGCAGTCGAAGTGCTTCTCGGAAAAATCCTTCGATTCCTCGTCGCGCACCAGCAGCACGAAATTCTTGTGGCGCCCGATGGCCCGCTTGGACTGTTCGATGCGCTCGGCCGAGCTGTAGTGGATCGACTGCGGGAACTGGACGATCTGCCGGTCCGGGAAACGCTCCATGATCATTTCACGGAAATCCTGGTGGGCAACCCAGATATCGCCGAAATTGCCGCCGCCGTGAATGAAGATCGGGCCTGTGGGCACGCGGCGTTTCAGTTCGTCGGCTGAAAAATCGTACAGCCTGGAAACATAGTCCGGGCGCTTGCCGAAGCGATTTTTGAGATAGGCCATCTCACCCAGCCAGATTGCCGAGTCGCCGCAGTTGCGGATGTCGGGAAAGTCGAGAATCGCAAGCGGTTCATCGCGCGAGACATAGTCTTTCAGGCAATCATGAATCATGCCATTGAGTTTTGCGATCAGCTCCGATCTGGATTGGCTGGTCATTCTGCCTCTCTTGTTGATGTTCGTTTAGCTTCAGGCCGACTTGGGTACGGCAATACGTTTTGCTTTTGACAGGAACTTGACAGCGATGCGCTGAACTTCGGTTTCCGGGCCGGCGGGCTTCTTCATCGCAACCCAAAGAACGAAGCTCGATCCGACATAGATGATGCCGCCGGTGATGACGAGGAAGGCGAGATACAGCGCCAAATGCAGCTTGTCTGCGGGCATGCTGACAATGTGCGACAGTCCCCAGACGCCGGCAGCCATCAGGGCGACGCTGGCAAGCGCGCGGAAATTGGCCGCGAGCTGCTGGAAGAACGGCAGGTTGATCAGGCGCTTGACGAGAAGCATGTTGACCACGGTGGAAATCAAGCCCGTCAGCACGCGCGCATAAACGACGCCGGTAAGTCCGCCGATCATGAGACCGGCGATGATGATGGGAACGCGAACCACCAGCATCTGCGTGTCGCGGATGAACAGCATCTTGGTATGGCCCTTGGCCATGCCGAGCGGCTGGACGAGCGAACCGAGGGTCTGCAGGGCGAAGACCGATGCCAGCGCCTGGACGATGAAGATCGCCGGAACCCACTTCTCGCCCAGGGCAAGCCTCATCATCGGATCGGCCACGACAGCCATGCCGATACCGGCCGGAAGCGCCACGGCCGCCAGCAGCGCCTGTGCGCGCTGATAGGCCGCGACAAGCCGGACGGGATCGTTGCGGACCTTGGAAAAGCCCGGATAGATCGTCTGGTTCAACGGCGCCGTGGCTTCGCGCGTCGGCAGCGTCGAAAGCGTGTTGCCGACCGTGTAATGGCCGAGCTGCGTGGCGCCGAGCATCTTGCCGATCAGCAGATATTCGATCCGCCAGTTCAGCGTGTTGACGATCTGCCCGGCCGTCAGCCACACCGAGAAGGAGAACAATTCCCGTGCATGGCGGAAGGTTATGCGCGGCCAGAAGGGCAGAACGGTATAGGAAACGATGATATTGGTCACCTGATAGGCGAGCGTGCCGATCACGAGGGCCCAATAGCTCTGATAGATGGCGGCAATCGCCACCGTCACGATGAAGCCGACCAGCTTCTGCGAGACGTTGAGGACGAATTCCTGCCAGAAGATCAGATCGCGCTGGAGCATGACGCGGCGCGGATTGGCGAGGCCGCTCAACAGCAGGCTGAAGCTCAGGGCAAGCATGACGCTCGTCAGCCGCGGCTCATTATAGAACTCGGCGATCGGATAGGAGGCGGCGGCAAACAGCAGCGCCAGGATCGCGCTTCTCGTCACGCTCAACGTCCAGACCGCGCTGAAGTGCGTTTCGCTCGGCGACTCGTGGCGGATGAGCGCCTGGTTGAGCGAGAGTTCGGTGACCGAACTCAGGATGACCTGGATCGTCGTTGCGATGGCGACGAGACCAAAATCTGCCGGCACGAGATACCAGGCGAGCACGAAGGTGCTGAGTGCCGAAAGCCCGTTGACGATGGCGCGGGAGAGGCTCAGCCACATGCTGCCCTGAATCAGTCGGTCGGTAACGCTGCTCATGGGCGAATGGCTCCTGAGGTCTGGGACATTGACCATTTAAGCGGGCTGCGCGCCCGGCCAGCGTGCTTCTCTCCGTGAAGGGAGCAGCAAGTGTTGATGGCGTTGGAAAGCATCATGCCTTCTTGCCTCGTCAGGAACCCGGTTTGCGACATCACAGGGCGCTTGCCGTCTTCTTCGAAAAATCTTGCTTCAGCCGGTCCAGCTCGACCAGCATTTTCTCATGCGCTCTCACGATCGCCTGATCGGAGCTGAGCTGGCCTGGCTTTCCAGCCACCCGCTGCAGCGTCTTGACCGTCGAGCCGAAGACATAGTTGCCGGTCAGCTGCCGGATGCGGCGATGACGGAAGGTTATGTTCTTCAACAGATATGTATTCTTCCGAACCAGCGACGCGCCGGCCTCGACGAGGTTCGACGGGCCGATCGGATCGAAATCGATCTCCAGATCGAGCGCACTCGCCCAATCATACCACTTGGCGCGGTTGCCGGGTGCAATCGGCCGGATCGCCCGCCACGGAACGCGCAGCGCATCCGAGATGATGCAGCCATGCATCGCCTCGGAGACGACCTTTTGCGATGCGCTGATCTCGGTAAGGACCTTTTCCACCGACCAGCGGGGATCGATATAGTGGATGCCGGCGAGGTCGCAGACCTTGTCCCAGCTGCCATACATCGCGCTTTCATAATGCGGCATGAAGGAGATGGGATACCGCTTCTCAACGGTCGTTGCATCCCAGCAGCTGCGCGTGAGGATGCCCGAATCGCCGATGGCGTAGCTCGGATCGATACCGAGGACTTCGGCGGTCTTCTTCCCGCGCACGAAATAGAACGTCCAGTTGCCGTCGACCTTCGGCGGATTGGTGTAGCCGCCATAGCCCGAGCCGAAGACGATCTTCTGCATGTTGGGATCGAAATTGTCATAGAGGATCGAGCCGATGCCGAGAAAGAGCTGGCTTTCGTCCTCGTCGAAGAAGCCGGGCAGCAGACGCTCCCAGAGCCAATGGTTCAGTTCGTCGCCGAAATTCTCGTGTTTCCCACGATAGGCAAACATCTTCATCGTGCTTCTCCAGTCGGCAAGTGCGTCACGATCTGCGTGACCGTTTCGTCCTCGCGGGCCATGCGTCCGTAACGCGAAATGATCTTGATGTCGCTGCGGATTACCTTTGCCGGGTTGCCGGCGACGAGCGAGCGCGGCGGCACGCTCTTGGTCACCACCGAGCCGGAGCCGATGACGCATTCATCGCCGATCTCGACGCCGGGCAGGATGATGCTGCGGGCGCCGATGAAGCAGCGTTTGCCGATCCTCGTGTGGAGGTAGAGCCCGCGTGTGAGGTCGTGGGTCAGGATCGCGGCTTCGAAGGCGACGTAGGTTTCGGCGCCGATATGCAATCCCTTCGGATTGGTCTTGTCGAAGCGCACGCTCAAGGAAAAGCTGGCGGTCGGATCGATGTCCATGCCCCAGAATTTCGTATAATAGAGCCACTTGGCCTTAACGATCCCGTTCCGCAGCGGCCGAAATACGTTCAGTCCCCACTTCGGCTTCTTTCCTGTCTGCACCATCAAGTCCGACCCCGGCTGGCAAATTCGTCTAGAACGGAACTGTAATAGTCCTCTAGCATCCCCGTTTGACGACGTATGTCGAAGCGCTCGGTCACCAGAAGCGGTGCCCGCGCGCTGAAGGCTGTCCACAGGGCCTGATCGTTGAGCAGCCTTCCGACCGCTTCCGCCATGCCCGCGACATCCCGCTCCTCCACGAGATAACCAGTTTTCCCCTCTTCGATCGCTTCGCCCACACCTCCCGAGCGAAATGCGACAACCGGAGTACCGACGGCTTCGGCTTCCAGATTGGCGAGGCCGAATGCTTCCGCATGACCGTTATCGAGGGTCACGCTGCCATGAAGATAGAGTTCCGCACTGGCGAGCAGATCCCTGATCTCAGTCTGAGACAGATTTTCATGGATCGTGACGCTTGGCAAGGAACGACGCGCCAGGGCTTCGATTTCCTCCTTCAATGGTCCTTGTCCGACCATGACGAATTCAACCGGGGTGCCGGCGGCCGCCACGCGTGAAAGCGCGTCGATCATGAAGCGGTGGCCCTTATAGTCGACGAAACGGGCAATGGAAACCACCAAGCCCTTTTTTCGTGGACGCGGCTCCATTTTGAAGAGATCGAGATCGATGCCGATATGGTGGCGATAGACGCGATCGGGGCGGAATCCGAGCGCCAGCAGCCGGTCGCGGATGAAATCGGAAACGGCGATGTTCCAGCTGTTCCAGCCGGCCATTTCCCGGCGCCCCTTGGCGAAGAAGCGCACCTGGTTGAAGCCGCCCGGCTTCTTCGGGTCGCCGCCATAGGTGGCGTCGAAGCCGTGGAAGGTCGTGACCAGCGGCTTGCCTGCGGCTTTGGCCAGGGGGCCGATGACATAGCCGTTCTTGCCGAAATGGGCGTGGACGAGATCGGCCTGGCCGACCGCCGGAAACAGGAAAGGCAGGCCGATCTGCGGGATTTTCAGAAGCAGCTCGCCGGTCCGCGCCACGGGAGAGCGGCGGATGTCATGAACCGGGACAGTGGATTTTTTCGTGTGGGCGGAAGAGATGCGCGAACCGGCAAGAATTTCAGCTTCGAAAGAACGAAATGCCACCGCCTGGTTGAGAACAAATGCCTGGCTCGCAGGCAAAAATTTTTCCACGTAAATAACGGCTTTTCTCATGAATCTATTCGCGTCTCCGCTGTCTTGGCGATCACATTGCCTCTATTGCCCGCTTGATGCCATCAACCGAACTTCTCGGATCGTTGTTTTCGTCGTAAAGATTAACGCGCTTCGTGCATGCCGCGCCGGGATTGGTGTCCTTCTCGTCAAGCTCGCCATATTTCTCCGACATGCCCCAAACGGTGGCACCTTTCAAGTCACCACGCTCGGCAGCGACGGTGATGACGTCGCCGAAGATCTCGGCATAGGAGGCCGGCGTGAAGCCTTTGTCGCGCTGGAGGAAGTGGCAGGACGCATCGAGTTCGGTGATGAAAACGCCGACGCCCATATCCTTCAGCGCCGCGCAGAAACGGCCCATTCCCTCCGGATCGATCCGGTCGAGGCCGGGGCGGAAATGCGATTGCAGACCGACGGCGCCGATCGGCGTTTTCCTGGCGACGAGATCCTCGACGATCTTCAGGATGCGCGCGCGCTTCTGCTCGAACACGTCGGACTTTTTCTCCAGATGCGTCTCGTTGAGAACCAGCATCGCGTCGGGATTGGCCTCGTGCGCCATGTCGAAACTCATGCGGATATAGTCGTCGCCAAGAAGGCGTCGGAAAACACAATCCCGCAGATCTGGCGCATCATACTCCAAAGGTTCGTTCACCACGTCCCAAGCATCGATCGACCTCTTATAGCGAGTGACAACCTGTTTTATATGACGGTTCATTGCTGTGCGAATGGTCTGCGCATCGCTGATGGCGGACACCCAGTCCGGGACGCGATACCAGATCAGCGTGTGCCCATAAACCCTCATGTTATTTTTGCGTGCAAACGCGACGATCCGGTCGGCGGGGCCGAAGGAAAAGACGCCCGGTCGCTTTTCCGTCGCGTTCCACTTCAGCTCGTTTCGCGGCGTGATCGAGTTGACGCTGTCGATGTAGAGCTGTGAAGCGACGGGATCGTTGATATCCGCCGCGTCGATGGCCGAGCCGAATCGGAACGATTTCCCGTCGGCGAGGGCGCGCAGCCCGGCGGACGGCGGCACTTGCGCCAGCGCCTGACCGGCACGCGCATATAACAGGGCGAGCGGAACGGAGGCGAGGAAACGTCTTCTATTCATTCTTTCTCTCACTGTTCGCTGGTTTCACGTCTGCGGTGGAGCTCGAGGCCCGGTTCGGCGGCGCCGATCCTTCCGCGGTTCGCGCTCAAATCGATAGGGTAATACCACTTCGAATATACTTCCGCTGTGGGGCGGCTCTGGCAGTATTCTCTAGACTTTTCAGCATGCTCCAAGATATAAGCCGCTATGGAGGACGCTCTTAATGGAAGATTGGTTTAGCTATCTGACGAGCTGTTTTCATATGGCATTTCAAAATGCCGCTTTTTTTATGGCGACTGCCCGAAACGACCTATCCCATCTCGATGATCGCTTGTTCTCAGCCCTCGTTTTCGGCGTCATCGGCATCATTCTCGCCCTGCTCGTCGCGCTTCTCAGAGCCTCTTCGCGGCTGCGGCAATCGGCGGTCGTCATTCAGTCACTGAACGACGACCTTGCGCAGGTCACGCAGGACCTCAATGTCGAACGCGTCTGGCGCCTGACGGGCGGTGACAGCACGGAACGACCGGATCCCGACAGTTTGACCGAGCTTTACAAGATCCTCTCCCGGCACCACAAAGACGCAAGCCACATAGCCTGACCGGGTCCGAACCCGGCCTGCGGCTCCAGGTTCTGGTTTTCGCTATCGTGGCGACGTGCTTTAAGGCCGCTGCTGCGGATCTTCCGTCTGCGCGGCCGCATCGGGAGGCTCGGCTGCCGCTTCCGATTGCGCGTCGCCGGTCTTGCCCGAGGGGTCCGGCGAGAGAAGCCATCTTCTCTCGGAGAAATAATTCCTCGTTCGTTTCTGACGAGGCGAGGTCGGATCGAGCGAAAGGGTGAAATTATACCGCCCCTCGTTGAGCACCTCACGGCTGAAATTGATGTTGGCTCCGAAGCCGTCTTCCTTGACGTCCCGCAAATTCTGGATCGCGTTCAGCGTTTCGTGGAAATCGAGCCATTGCGGCTGGCGCAGCATGATTTCGAAAATTCGCAGAATGCCGGGATCGAGCTGGCCGTGCTGATCGGTCTGCGGATTGATGATCTTCACGCGCATATTGTTGATCGTGCCGGCGGCGTCGCCGCGGACGATGACGAAGATGGAGCTCGGAAGCTGATCCTTCTCCCGCTTGCCGCTATGCTCGAAGAAGCATTCATATGTGTCGGCGTTGAAGCTTGCCGCCGCCCACTCGCTGGTCTCAATGCCGGCATCGCGCAGCGCCGCGCACATGGCCGGGCCGGATATCCGCCATGTGCGCAGAAAAGCCGATGCGGTCTGCGCCATGGGCGTTTCGATGACGTGCAAAGGCAGTTTGAACGTCGTCGGCGGCGCCGGGCGGGGAAGGGCCTTGGGTGGAGGCGGCTTCACCTCCTGAGGGAAGAGATCGTAGCCGAAGTAACGGCCGGCTTCCTTCAAGTGTTTCATGTCGTTGGAAAGAAGCACCGTTCCCATGACCAGCGACAGGGAAATCGCCAGCAACAACCAGAAAGCCACGGGAAGCCGCGGCTTTTTTACCGGCTGTTTCGCATATGCGGGCGAGGTATCGGGCAAGCTTGTCTTCTCCGGAACGCGAGAAGGGTTTCGATCGGGCTGTCTAAATCCAGCAGTATACAGTCATCCGTTAAATATCTTTGGCTTCATGTCGGCAATTGGGCATCTTTTCCCTTCGCCGTCGGCTCGGGGGCGCTACAGATTTCGGCAGAGACGCTTCGGCGCCATTTCAACCGAGAATTTCCAATACCGCTATCGACAATTGCAACGGGGGATAGAGGATAATCCGAGCTTTCGAACAACGGCGAGCCGGCCGGCAGGATGGCTTGGATTGCTGTCCCCATAGATGGCTTTCAAATATTATTGAAAATCCGGTTGGGTGCGTAAGCTTACCTGTGTCGGAGCGATAGCTTATCCATTTGGTTTTCCATTATTTATTTTCATAAATATCCAATTCTCGCGCAAAAGGTTTTGTTTTCCCGTGACTAAACTATAGATTTATTTCCGATATCCTATCCGCTTTGTCAGGTTTATCGGTTTTCACCAAATTTTCGACGTATTTTTCTATAGGGTCCGGTGCAATCGCAGAGCAGAAAGGAGAGGCACATGTCTGTAGAGCTAGACGCGACCACCTACGTGCACGCCAAACCGACGACCGCGCACTCCTACATTTTGCCGACGGTCTTCGACGTGCTGGAGAACCATTTCGACGGGTCTCTGGAAAACGACGTCTTCGATTTGGGATGTGGAACCGGAGGGGCAGCGGCTGCTCTTGCGGAAAAGGGATATGATGTCGTCGGCGTCGATCCGTCCAACGACGGTATCACCAAGGCCAATATCAACTATCCCGACCTGCCGCTGAATGTCGGCTCGGCCTATGAAGACCTTTCCAAGGAGTACGGCAAATTCAATGCCGTCATCAGTCTCGAGGTCGTCGAGCATGTCTATGACCCGAAGACATTCACCTCGACGATGTACGATCTCGTCAAGCCCGGCGGCATCGCCGTAATGTCGACGCCCTATCACGGCTATCTGAAGAACCTCGCCTTGGCAGCGGTAGGGAAGATGGACGATCATTTCATGCCGCTGAGGGATCACGGACATATCAAGTTCTGGTCGAAAAGCACGTTGAGCACGCTGCTGATGGACAGCGGCTTCGACAATATTCGTTTCGAATATGTCGGCAGGATCCCGGCTTTCGCCAAGTCGATGATCGCCGTCGCCCAGAAGCCTGCTTAAAGCGGGCGGCCGGTCGCAGGCGGCCTGTCCGCCCTGCTGCCTGCCTCGGGGCCGGGCTCAAATCGTCTCGCGCCCCAATAATCCACAGGTTGTTTTTTACTGTGTTGGGCGGTGAAAAAATTCCTTACTAAAGTATTTACTTTTAGTTGCATTCTTGGTTAAACTCTCCATTATACAGCGGGGCGTGCTGATCAAGCGGGAGAGTTGTTCACATGAAGGCTAAATCGCCGAATTCAATCGACGTCTATGTTGGTAACCGCGTGCGCGTTCGGCGAAAGACGCTCGGGATGACCCAGCACGGTCTGGCCGACCTTCTCGGTATTACCTTCCAGCAGATCCAGAAATATGAAAAGGGAACGAACCGGATAGGGGCCAGCCGGCTCCAGCGCATATCCGAGATTCTTCGCGTGCCCATCGGCTTCTTCTTCGAGAATAGCGGCTCCGGGCCGATCGAAGGCGAAACGAGCGAATTGAACAAGTTCCTGTCGTCGAAGGAGGGCCTTGCCCTCAACCGGGCGTTCATCGCGATCGAGGATCCGAACATCCGGCAAAAGCTGGTGGCATTGGCCAAAAGCCTGGCCGTCGCGGGACTGTCCGACTTCGATGCTGACCTGCAGGATCCGGTTGTGAACGGCTGAGGATGGATCGTGTTTCACCTGCAGACATTTGGCGATCTGCGGTTGATCGAGACGAGTGGCGATCCGGTTCGCTATCCGATCAAGGGCCTGTTGATGATGGCCCTTCTCTATGCCGGCCCGAGCCGTGAGCTCAGCCGGTATGAACTGGCGCAATTCCTGTGGAGCGATGTCGAGCCCGAGCAGGCGCGGCTCAATTTGCGCAAACTGCTTTCGCGCATCCGCGAAATGGATGGTGCACGCGCCGAACTGCCCTTCGATTTCACGGCCACCAGCGTTCGTCTCGACGCCCAAGCGGTTTCCAGCGACCTCGATATCTTCCGCGCCGGCGGCGTGCCGCTGGAGCGGCTGAAGGCGATCGCCGAACTGACCCAGCGCGGGTTCATCGGAAATATCAAGCCGGCGACCAAGCCGATCGATGCCTGGATCAGGGCGCAGCGGGACGCCCAGGCGCTGCAATTGCGGCAGGCTTTGCTCGATGCGCTGCCCGAGGCGCAAAATCCAGGGGATGCGCGCGTCATTTCCAGCGCGGCTCTGCAGATCCTCGAACACGACCCGAATGACGAGCAGGTCAGGGCATTGCTGCATCAGCTGTCCGGTGGATCCTCGTTAAGCGAGCGATTGGGCGATCGCCCCGCAAGAGTGGAGGTGAAGCGTTCGGAGGTCGGCGGCGAGGGGCCCGGCGACACCGGGCGCATATTGCCTGCGCCGCTGATCCTGCCCCGCCTGGTGCTGCTCCCGCCGACATCGAAACATGCAGATGCCGGGCTTGCTCTTGCGAATGCGCTCATCGAAGACGTCACGATCGAACTCTGCGCGGTGAGGAACATTTCCATCGTCGCGCCGCATACGGCAGGACAGATCCGCCGCGACTCCGAGAAGGCGGCCATCGTCGCCCGGCATTCGATCGCCTATCTGCTCGATACGCGCTTCTCCGAAGAGGGATTGTTCGCGCAGCTGATTTATTTCCCGACGGACGAGATCATCTGGGCCAATCGCTTTGCGATGACGCCCGATATATTGCCGCGCCAGCGGCGGCTGATCGCCCAGCAACTGACTTTGTCGGTGGCGAGCGAACTGGCTGAAAACGAGGAAGAGCGGCTGCGTTTCGAAGCCAACCCGCAGGCCTATCATTCCTATCTCGTCGGCTCGAGCCTGATGAGCAAGCTGACCTTGCCGCATATCCGGCGGGCAAGAAAGGCATTCAAGCAGTCGCTGTCGCACAAGCCGGATTTTTCGCCCTCCTTCACCGGGCTGGCGAGAACCTTTACCAGCGAATGGCTCGTGACGGCGCAGGGCGACAACGAATTGCTGCATCTGGCCGAGCAGCACGCGCTGCGCGCCATCGAGCGGGACCCGTCCTCGGCGGCGGGGCATCGCGAGCTCGGCGTCACCAAACTCTATCTCGGCGATGTCGATGCCAGTGTCGCGGCGCTTGATCTGGCCGAAGAGCTCAGCCCGCATTTCGCCGATGTCATCTACAGCCACGCCGACACGCTCGTGCATGCGTCGCGCCCGGGCGATGCGCTCGCCAAGATCACAAAGGCGATTTCGCTCAATCCGCTCGCGCCCGACGCCTATCTCTGGTGTGCCGCGGGAGCGAGCTTCTTCCTGGAGCAGTATGAGGAGGCTGTCGTCTATGTCGAGGCGATGAAGGACAAAGCGCCGGCCCATCGCATCGCGGCGGCCAGTTGCGCAATGATCGGCGATCGAAAACGGGCGCTTTTCCATCGGCAGCGCGCCGAGAGCATCAACCCGGTGTTCGACGTCGAGAAGTGGCTCGCCATCGTTCCCTTCAAGGAGCACTGGCAAAAGGAGCTGTATCGGGAGGGCCTGTTGAGGGCTGGTTTTTAACAATCATTGAGGGGCATTACATGGCAA
Organism: Rhizobium sp. J15; assembly: GCF_002531825.1. Classification (GTDB taxonomy): domain Bacteria; phylum Pseudomonadota; class Alphaproteobacteria; order Rhizobiales; family Rhizobiaceae; genus Rhizobium. The sequence goes on from NZ_NWSX01000016.1 coordinate 54,152, forward strand.
AGGCAGTTATTATAGGAATACCGGGCGAAGCAGGTTTATGGCTCGCCGATCTCGATGCGGGCACGGTCACGCCTCTTAATCCCACCGGCGATCTGGCGACAGCGAACGGCCTGCGCAAAAAGGGCGGCACGTTCTCCAACAACGTCGATCTCGCCGTCGCCGTTTCGTCGGTGCAGGTTGCTCTTTCCGGTCACGTCGACGGCTGAGCGGGCTCTCTGACACAGCTGATGCCGAGCCTATATTCCGACAGGATCATTTCGCCGCGGGAAACCCTTTCCCGCGTCGAACCTTTGCTGACGCGGTTCGGCATTACCAGGGTCGCCAGGCATACCGGACTGGACGATATCGGCATCCCCGTCTGGTGCGCCTATACCCCGAACTCCCGATCGATCGTGATCGCCCAGGGAAAGGGCCTGACAGATCTCGACGCCAAGGTCTCCGCCGTCATGGAGGCCCTGGAACGGGCGGTTGCCGGTGAACCCTCCGTCAAGCTCGTCCATGGTTCTGCTTCCGGTCTCCAGGCAAAGGGCTGCATGATCGACAGGCTGGACTGCCTGACCGCCGTCCATAAGCTGGATCTCGGGCCGGACGAGGAGACCGAATGGGTCGCCGGCGTCAATATTCTGACAGGCGACACCATTCACATTCCCTTCGAGGCGGTGGTGCTCGACCGCACGCGCGAGGCCCGATACTGGATGTCGTCGGATGGGCTGGCATCGGGAAACAATGCCGACGAGGCGGTCTTTCACGGCGTGCTGGAGCGCATCGAGCGCGACGCCCATATGCTGTGGCAGGTCGGCAGCGAAGCGGAACGTTATGCCCGTTGCGTCGATCCCCGCGGCTTTGGGGATAGCGCGCTTACCGGGCTGATCGACAGGATCGAGGCATCGGGCCTGGCGCTTAAGCTCTTCGACATCACCAGCGACATCGCGATCCCGTGTTTTACCGCCATGCTTGGCCCGGGCGACGTCCGGGGCGACAGGGATATTCGCCTGGTCGAAGTGACGGGCGGGGCGGGAGCGCATCCGTCTCCCGTCCGGGCGGCCATGCGCGCGGTGACGGAGGCGGTGCAGTCGCGGCTCACCTATATCAGTGGCGCCCGGGACGATATTTCTCAGGCCACGTTCTCAGGAGCCTTGCCGCCGTTCATGCGGCGGGCTTTCGATGCCGTCGCCGCACCGCCCGCTGCCGCCGTCCGCCGTGACGGCGCGATGGGAGATGGGCAACAGGATCTGCCGCTCCTGCTGCAGCACGTGCTCGATAGCCTGCGCAGCAGGGGGATCGCTTCGGTCGTCGTCGTGCGCCTCAGCGATGAGGCGCTTCCCTTCAGCGTCGTCAAAACCGTCATCCCCGAGCTCGAAAATCCTGAGGGTGAGCGCGCGCGGCGATTTGGAACGAGGGCGCTTGCGAAAGCGATAGGGTTTTGAAGATCATTTTTGCGGGCCCCAGTCTTCCCGACGCGGCTACGCATGCCGGCGAGGGGATACGCGTGCTGCCGCCCGCCACGCAGGGCGACGTGCAGGCCGCGGTGGCAGAGGGCGCCAATGTCATCGGCCTGATCGACGGCGGCTTCGAATATGCGGCGCCGGTCTGGCACAAGGAAATTCTTCATGCCCTGTCGCTCGGCGTGACGGTGCTGGGGGCAGCGAGCATGGGGGCGCTACGGGCCGCGGAATGCCATCCGTTCGGCATGATCGGCATCGGCCGCATTTTCGAAGACTACCGCACCGGCCGGCTCGTCGACGATGCCGCCGTCGCTCTGACCCATGCTCCGAGCGCGCTCGGCAACAAGCCGCTGACGGTGCCGCTGGTCAATGTCACGGCAACGCTCGATGAGATGGAGCGTGACGGGCTGCTGACACACGGGCAGCGAGAGGCGCTCGAAAAAGCCGCAGCTGCGATTTTCTTCAAGAAAAGGACATGGCGGACAGTTGTCGAGCGATGCACCGACCTGGTCGAAGCGGATCGCCCGCAGCTGCTGGCGGCGCTCATTGCCCATTCCATCGATCAAAAACGCATCGATGCCCTGGAATTGCTGAAAGCCGTGCAGGAAGCCGAAGACGCCCGCTCGAGCGCCGTTCTGCCCTGGAAGCTCCACGAAACCTCGTTCCGCACTCGACCTGTGCTGTGAGCCGAATGTGACGAACGTCACCAAGGGTTGTGTCACGCTTTTTTCACGGGCTGGAACGCCGCCGCCCGCGTATTGTGCCTTGAATTCGTGGGAGAATAGGGCATGGGCGTGACATCGGTTGCCAGGATAAACACAGACCAAGGGGCGGAAGACGGTCTGGACGAACTCGTCGCACTTGCGCGAATGATCGCCTATGCGCGGCAGGTCGCCCAAGACGTCAAACTGCAATTTGCGACGCATTGCCTCGATCTCGCACTCGAGGCCGTGAAACAGGAAGTGGGAGGGGGCCTGACCAGGGATCTCGCCGAGTTGAGTTCTCCGGTTCCGCAGGTGAGCGTGCGAAGCCACTGAAGCATGTCGCGCAAAAGGGTGGTTTTGCGCGACATGCGAGAGAGCAAGGACCTAAAGCGGAGGTAGCGAATCTGAAAGATCGCGACGCGCTTTAAAAAACCTGCGCCCGACTGGACGCCGCTGCATCAGATAGGATAGCCCCGAAGATCGCGAGATGTTCGGGGCTATTGGCGTGCGCAACTGAACAGACTAGAGCGAGGTGTAGGCGGGGAGGGCCCGCCGAGAGCGGGAGCGTTGAGTGAGCGTAGCGCTCTTCATCTGCCGCCATCCCGGGATGGCTTGAAGCAGTTGTGGCGGTCTTCTCAGCTTAACTTCCACCGGAGAAGCGGTTGCGAAATCGCGATCCGCGCGTCCTATGGACGAGTGGGCTGTCTTGCCGCCGGTTCGGGACCTCAATGGGTCAAATTGCGCTTCTGAGCCAGAAGCAAAATGTAGTCGTCGGCGATATCTGCGATGGCCATTGCGACTTCCGCCGGATCGCATCCGTCGACCTTCGTGCTTGCAATGAACTGATAAACCGCCTTCTCGATCTGCTTGCGGCAGATCATCACGCGCTCATCGTAACCAAATTCCGGAATCTGCGATGCTATATCACTCATCTGGTCGGCTCCCTCACTACTTACAGTGACCATGACACAAATTTTAAGTTGAGCAAGCAAATGCTTTATGAAGCGTTGATTCGGCTGCCGAGTGCGACCATTTCGACACAGGTCGGAGCATGCGGAATCGCAGCGCGCAAGGGGTTATCTGGGCATATCGGACAGCCCGGCAGGTGGGGCCGTCAAAGAAAGCAGGTCGCATCGACAGCTCAGTTGAAGCCCGATGGAGGGATATTCCGAGACCCACGAGGCGCGCGGCGGGATTCTTGGGGTGCGCGGCTTAACTATCTGATTTACCATCACATATGAGCGCGCTGAGGATCGATGATGCTACCGTGTATGAGCAGGTTTCGACGTGCGCGCACACGGGAACGGCTCAAAAAAAGCCGTGGCCGTCGATGATGCCGACAGCCTATCGGTTGCCCGCGACCGGATATGAAGGCCGCTTCTGATGGCAATTTTTCCGCTCTTTCCCGATAGAGAATACGGCCATTTAAGCGGCAAGGCGCCTGGGTAAATTTTGTGCACAAAGGTGAAAATTTTATCAAAAGATAAAATAAACGATTTCATACAGAGGTTGTATTTATATATCAATGATAAGATGATCAAACTTTAGACATGTGATGATCAGTAGATGTATTTACTGGTGTGGATTACATAGGTAATTGTCGCTGTATAGCCTTCAATAATATCTTCATCATGACAGTGACTGACGTCACAACTTTATTTCTGTTGACTGACTCAGGTGATAGATTGCTGGTTTTGCAGAAATATTATCGGTGCGATGCTTTGCTTTCGTTTTCGCCTCGCGCTGACGACAGTCTTGGTATCCGCCAGAACACGCCTTGGCACCGAGTGGATCCCGCTGCGATAGCTACTTTAAAAAAGTTGAGGACCCGCCGGGGTGGTTGACGGGTCCTCAGATAGGAATGTTTGCACTTTGCGTAGGTATGATTGCAGTAAAATTCCATATTGTCACAGATTATTATTGGGATAATTGTTATTTATTGCGCATAAGTGTATATTTTTTGATCTTTTTCAGCCGGCTATCATCAAGATGTAATCATGCATCTCCATGATATTCATAGATTCCCTTCTGTCGGATCTTGCGATCTGGCTGCTTGCCGGCGCGCGAGGATCGAAATTCAGAAGCCGGGGATCATTTTTCTGCGAGCGCGGTTAGTATGTCGTAGGCTGCGGAGACACGATCTTCGTTGGGATAGTTCTTGTTGGCGAGAATGACGACGCCGAGGCGCTTTTCGGGGACGAAGGCAACATAGGCGCCGAAGCCGTTGGTCGAGCCTGTTTTGTTGATCCACACATCGTCGCGCGGTTTCCTTGCGGGTTTCAGTTCCGAGACCGGGATGGTCTTCAGCATCGCCGCCGAATTGCCCTCCAGCAGCGTCTTCAAGGCCGGGGGATAGGAATATTGCTCCCAGATCAGGTCCTGGGTCATCCCGCCGGTCTCGAAATAGCCGATATGCGTATTGGCGATCGCCTGCTGGAGTTTCCCATCGAGTTTGATCAGGCCCATGTTCGCATCGATGAAGCGGATCACATCGCCTGCGGTGGATTTGACGCCGTAGGCTTCGGGCGAAAGAAGAGCCGGCGTCATGCGGGCCGGTTCGCCGGTGCGCTTGTAGCCTTGGGCATAGTCCGCCATTCGCGATTTCGGAATGTCGATAAAGGTGCTTTTCAAGCCGAGCGAGGGGAATAATCGGTCTTGCATCAGGCTCGTGAAATCACCGCCCATGCCTTTCGCCGTGATATAGCCGAGCATGCCGATGCTCGGATTGGCGTAGCTTCTCTGGGTTCCGGCTTCATATGAGGGCTGCCAGGCCTGGAGATAGACCATCAGCTGCTTTTCGCTGTGGACCTCGTCCGGAACCTGCAGCGGAAATCCGCCCGCCGTGTGAGTGGCGAGATTCATCAGCGCGACGTCGCCGAACGGCTTTCCCTTCATCGCGGGGAGATATTTGTCCACCCTGTCCGAGAGCGAAAGTGCGCCATTCGCTTCCGCATAGGAGGCCAGCGTCACCGTGAAGGTCTTGCTGATCGAGCCGAGTTCAAACAGGGTGGTGGGCGCAACGGGCTTACCCGTGTCCTTCGACTCGACGCCGTAATTGAAGATGTGATCCTGCCCGTCGACTGACATGGCGACGGCCATGCCGGGAATGGCGTGTTTTTCCATGAGCGGCTTGATCGCGGCGTCTGCGATCGCCTTCACTTTCGTCTCGTCGGCGGCAAAGCCGCTCGTGGAAGCGCATGTGGAGATCAGAACCGCCGATAAAATTTTTATCCAGTCACGCTTCATTTTCGTCATCCTCCAGATCACAGGGCGGTCAATATCCGCACAAAAGTGCATGTGGATGGCGTTTAACGGCGCTGTCTTGCGATCACAAACGATGATATCTCGCGGCAGCTGCAAGAAAATCTAGGGCTAAAGATGGTTCGGCCATTCCTCCCTTTGAACGGTCTGAGAGCCTTCGAGGCGTCTGCCAGGCATCTGAGCTTCACCCGCGCCGCAATCGAGCTCTGCGTGACCCAGGCTGCCGTGAGCCAGCAGGTCAAGGGGCTGGAGAAGCGGCTGGGTGTATCGCTCTTTCAGCGTCTTCCCCGCGGTTTGAAAATCACGGCGGAAGGCGAAGCGCTGCTGCCGACGGTGACCGCTTCCTTCGATCAGATGGCGACGACGCTGGACAGGATCGAGGCGGGCCAAGTCCGGGAACTATTGTTTCTGGGTGCGGTGGGGACGTTCGCGGTCGGCTGGCTGCTGCCGCGGCTCTCGGATTTCCAGCGCCGCCATCCCTTCATCGACATCAGGATTTCGACGAACAACAACCGCGTCGATCCGGCTGCGGAAGGGCTCGACTTCACCATCCGCTTCGGCAGCGGGTCCTGGCACGGTACCGAGGCGGTCCGCCTGTTCGACGCGCCGCTCTCGCCGCTCTGCATTCCCGAGTTGGCGGAAAATCTGAAATCGCCCGCCGATCTTGCCGGCGCGACGCTCCTTCGCAGCTATCGGACGGATGAGTGGAGCACGTGGTTTCGGGCGGCCGGCGCCCCGCCGGCGGCGCTGGTCAATGCCGGCATCGTCTTCGATTCCTCCGTCGGCATGATGGAGGCCGCACTCCAGGGACTGGGTATCGCGCTGGCGCCGCCATCGATGTTTTCCCGGCACCTCTCCTCGGGCGCAATCGTGCAGCCGTTCCCGACAGCCATATCGCTCGGAAGCTATTGGCTGACGCGCCTGCAATCGAGGCCGGTCACGGCGGCGATGCGCGCCTTTTCCGACTGGATCTTTTCCAACCTGTGACGTGTTTGAGCGCTCGCCCGCGCGAGCGCTCAAACCGCAGCTTATTTCTGAATGCAGATGTCGACGGTATCCTTGGTGCACTCGTCAAGCCCGGTGAAGACAGGGTCTTCGACGGCCTTTCCGGCGATCAGGTCCATCATGACCGAGGGCGCCTTGTAGCCCATTTCGAACGGCCGCTGGCCGACGAGGGCGGTTACCAGACCTTCCCTAGCGATCGCCACTTCGTCGCCGATCGTATCGGCGGCGCCGATGACGAACTCGTTCTTGCCGATCTTGTCTGCCATCGGCTTGAACAGGTCGCGATAGGGCTGGGGTGCGCCGAACAGCGGCCAGCCGCCCATGATGCCGAAGGCGTCGAGATCGGGGTTGGCGGCGAGGATGTCGGTCATCGCCTGCACGCCCTTGGCGCCGTCGTCATTGGTAAAGACCGGGCAGCCCGCGACCTCCGTCCAGCCGCCTTCACCCTTCAGTTCGGCAAGCCCCTTCTGTCCGCTCAGCGTATCGCGCATGCCCTGTGCGCGGCGCAGGATGTTGTCGGCGCCGGGATTGCCTTCGATGGTGCAGATCTTGCCGCCGCTCGGCTTGGCCTTCTTGATGTATTCGCCGATCCGCGCGCCCATCAGGTAGTTGTCGGTGCCGAGATAGGTCTTGCGCAGAGCCGCATCTTCCGCCGCAAGATCGGCATCGAGCGTCATGACGGGAACGCTCGGATTGGCGGTCTTCAGCGTCTGGGCGATCAGCTTGGCGTTGGACGGCGAGATAGCGATGGCGGCCGTATCGGCCTTGCCGAGCATATCCTGGACGATCTGCGCCTCGCCGGCTTCATCGGAGGTCGATGCCGGGCCGGTGTAGAAGCACTCATATTCCGAAGACGCGTTTTCCTTGTTCCATTTCTGGCAGCCCTGGTTGATCGCCTCGAAGAACGGGTTGTCGAGGCCCTTGACGACGATGACCAGCTGCTTCTTGGCGGCCATGGCCTCTCCGGCCGTGAACGCCAGGACGGCTGCTGTAATCAGTAATGCCTTCCTCATAGCTTCCTCCCTTTGAAAGCGGGCACGATTGCCCGCCCGTAATCAACCGGGATACCAGACGATACGAGGCTCCTCCCCTGAACGCCGGTATTCCCAGGCTGAATCGATAAGCTTTTCGAGATCGTAGACGGGGCGCCAGTCCAGCAGGTATTTCGCCTTGCTGTTATCCATCCAGTTGGAGTGGAACCCGCTTGCAATGTCGACGGAGCCGAGCCCGCGCGTGCGGGCGAGATAGGCGGCGACCTCGCCATAATCGACGGGACGATCCATAGCGATATTGAAGAGCTCGCCTCTCGCGCGCGGATTGTCGATCGCCGCGAGGATCGCCGAGACGAGATCGTCGACATGCACGAAATTACGCTTCAGCGGCCGCCCGTCGGCATCACGCAGCAGCGGCACCGTGCCGTCTCTGAGATAACGCTCGGCATCGGCCGGCGGAACGAGCGTCTTCCAGTCCGGCCCGCCGAAGACGTCGTCGCCGAAGGAGAGGGTGAATTTGAAATCGTCCTTCTCCATGATCCAGGGCGCACGCAGGCAGCAGGTGTTGATGCCGTACTGGATGGCGAACTGCTCGAGCATCACCTCTTCGAGCACCTTGGAGAGCGCGTAGCAGCCCGGATAGGCGCGATGCGGCGTCTTTTCGGTCACCGGCCCGTCATGGCGATAAAAGAAATGGCCGATGCCGGCGTCGCCGCCGATGAGGATGAACTGTTTTGCCGCGGGGCTGGTGCGGAAGGCTTCGAGCAGCCAGAAGAGGCCCTTGACGGTCACATTCATGACGTCGGCGGGCGTTTCCTTGCAGGTGGCGAGATGCAGGACATGGGTGACGCCGACCATTGCCGCTGCCACGGCATCGCCGTCGGCGATCGAACCCTTGACCACCTCGATACGGTCGGTTTCTTCGAGCGCGCGATTGTGACAAAGCGCGCGAATGCGTGCATTGGAAAATCTCGGCTCGTCAAGCAGCCCAGCTATGAAGCGCCGCCCGACCTTGCCCGTAGCCCCGGTGACAAGGATCAGCATGCTCTCTCTCCCAGCAACAGCTAATATCCGCCCGTTTCCGGCGTCAATCTGTATTTATCGTACAAAATAGATTTTTGTGATGAGGAGCCGTTTTAGCGGACACTTGATTGACGATTTCTGGTACTTTTGCATTAATGAACGTAATCGCTTTTCCGGGAGGAGATCGGCCGAGCGAGGTCGCAGGCGCCTAACTGGCAGCCGGGTATCGGCAGCCGCCGGTGAGGGCAGGCCTGCAGCTTGCGGGGAGGGTAGTCGACTGGCAGCGGTTCTCGAACTCACCAATATCTCAAAGCATTTCGGCGCCATCCAGGCGGTGAACGACGTGTCGTTCACGCTCGAAGCCGGCCAGGTCGTCGGCCTGATGGGGGATAACGGCGCGGGCAAAAGCACGCTGGTCAAGATGATTGCCGGCAACTTCCGGCCGAGCGAAGGCACGATGCGCCTCGAGGGCAAGGAGATCGTCATGCACCGGCCGGTCGAGGCCCGCCAGCATGGCATCGAGATCGTCCATCAGGACCTGGCGCTCTGCAACAATCTGACGGCGGCGGCCAACGTCTTCCTCGGGCGCGAGCTCAGGCGCGGCATCGGCCCCCTCAAGATCCTGGATTACAAGACGATGTACCGGCGGGCCGGCGAGATCTTCAAGGAATTGAAATCGGAAACGCGGCCGCGCGATCTCGTCAAGCAGATGTCGGGCGGTCAGCGCCAGGCGGTGGCGATCGCCCGCACTATGCTGTCGGAAGCCAAGATCGTGCTGATGGACGAGCCGACGGCGGCCATTTCCGTCCGCCAAGTGGCCGAGGTGCTCAACCTGATCCGCGAACTGCGCGACCGGGGCATCGCGGTCGTCCTGATCAGCCACCGCATGCCCGACGTTTTCACCGTCGCCGACCGGGTGATCGTCATGCGCCGCGGCAGGAAGGTGGCCGACAAATCGATTGCGGCGAGTTCGCCGGAGGAAGTCACGGGTCTTATCACAGGCGCCATCGAACAGGTTTGATCGGTTCGGCGCGATCGGGAGAAAAGAAGTCTGAGATGGCCACCACCCTTGAGCAGACCATTGCGCAGAGAGAGAAAAGCCGGCTTTCGGAATTCGTCGGCAGCCAGACCTTCTGGGTGCTGATCGCCGTCCTTCTGGCCTGCCTTTTCCTGTCCTTCGCCACCGACTCCTTCGCCACGGCGAAGAATCTCTACAACATCACCCGCAACGTCACCTTCGTCGCCATCATCGCGCTCGGGATGACGCTCGTCATCATCACCGGCGGCATCGATCTCTCGGTCGGCTCGGTGCTCTGCCTCTGCAGCATGGTGCTGGCGGTCACCATGAACGCCGGCTACAGCATCGAGGTCGGCATCGCAGCGGCGATCGGCACGGCGCTTCTGGTCGGTGCCTTCAACGGGGTGATGATCGCCTATCTCGACTTTCCGCCCTTCGTGGTGACGCTTGGCATGCTGTCGGTGGCGCGCAGCCTCGCCATGGTCGCCTCCAACAACACCGTCGTCTTCCAGTTCGGTCCCGATCATGACCAGCTGCTGGCGCTCGGCGGTGGCGCCTGGTTTCTCGGCATCGCCAATCCGGTGCTCTACATGGTCATCCTGGCGCTGCTCACCGGCTTTGTGCTGCGCTGGACGCGGTTCGGCCGCTATGTCTTCGCGATCGGCGGCAACGAGCACGCAGCGACACTCACCGGCGTTCCCGTGCGCAGCATCAAGGTCGCCGTCTACATGATCTCGGCGCTCTCGGCCGGCATTGCCGGCATCGTCCAGACCGGCTGGCTCGGCGCCGTCACCACCAATATCGGCGCCGGCATGGAACTCCAGGTCATCGCCGCCGCGGTCATCGGCGGCGCCAACCTCGCCGGCGGTGTGGGCACCGCTTTTGGCGCGCTGGTGGGAGCGGCGCTGATCGAGGTGATCCGCAACAGTCTCGGCCTGCTCGGCATCAATGCGTTCTGGCAGGGGACGTTTATCGGCGGGGCGATCGTGCTGGCGGTGCTGTTTGATCGGATACGGAATTTCAGGCAGAGCGAGTAGGCGCCGCCCCGATCGGACGGTCGGGCAACAGAAGCGAAACGACCGTCGAGCGCGCGGCCCGCCTACGCTGCCGGTGGACGATAGCGGATCGACTTCGCCTTTTCCAAAGCGCGGATCGTATCGTCGACCTCGAGGAGGACGGTGGTTTCCATCGAGCTGAGCGCGCCTCCTGCGCCGATCGCAAGCGCGACAGCCGCCATCGATACGTTGTCCGGCGCTTCCCACAAATTCCACCCGTCATGCTCGCCGAAGGCGTACCAGAACCCGTGGAGTTTTCCGCCTACGGATTCGATGTAGCTCCGTGCCGCCTCCCGGCGATCTTCGGGGTTTTCGATCATGCGCGCCCAGGTCTCGGGCGTGTAACTGAAACGCGTGAGATACATGGCCATGGTTTGCCTCCTCCGCCAGAGCGATACAGTAAACGCTCAAGCCGAAGGGAATGCCAGTCATTCGATGTGCGTATCGGGCTCTCCTGCGTTCGGTCGCAAAGCCGCCCACAGGGTCTGTCAAACGACGTATATTGTTTTGCCGATATTGGCCTTATAAGCAGTTCGGGGTTGGGGTGGAGCCGAGCCGTTCAGGCGCGCAACATGCGGTGTTTGCCCATCAGGCGTTTGGGTCGAGATGATTTCATTTGCGGATACGGGCAAGGCACAGGATCTCCGCTTCGGCGATCTGGTCATCGATGAAGCCTGCATGTTTGCCCATCGCAATGGGCAGACGATCCAGTTCACCAGAAACGAGCGCGCTCTGCTGCTGGCTTTCACCGGCAATCCGCGCCGTCTCATGAGCCGCAACCGTCTGCTGGATGAGATCGCCCAGCCGGGCTCGGATGCATCCGACCGCAATATCGATTTTCTGGTCAACAGATTGCGGCTGAAGCTCGGCGACAACGCCAAGTCCCCCCTCTACATCGCGACCCAATATGGCGAGGGCTACGTCTGGATCGCCACTCCATCCCGGCCTGGCCCGATCGATGCCTTCATGATCATCGCTCCCAGCTTCGAGCTTGAGAAACATCCGCTGCGCCAGCAAGGCCTGTCGCTGGTGGACAGGCTCCGCGACAGGATCGCACCGGCGATCGGCGCCGGCCGGAAGGTCGCCATTACGGAAAGAAACCTTCTCGCCGCCTATGACAAGGCGCGCTATCTACTGCAGGTGAGTTTTCATGCCGATGCCGGTTTTCATGGCGATAGCGGCCGGCTCAACTGTGCGGCCACGCTGCGGGAAATGCCCGCAAAGCGCATCGTCAAGGCCTTCCGCCTGCATCTCGATACCGCGGACGACCTGTCCTTCGTGAACGAGGCGGCGCGCCTCTCCGAAGGCGTTGTCGCAGCCCTGCAGCAGGCCCTGAACGACGCCTCCGACGGGCTCGGAGTACCCACGCATGAAACGCCTGAGGCTCGGTTGAAAAGCGCCTCACAGCTGCTGTCGACCTCGAACCCAAAATGGCTGGCCAGCGGCGAGCGGCTTGCCAGCAGCCGCGAGCAGGATCCCTTCGATGCAGACGCCGCGATCCAATGGGGCCTTCACCTCTTCGCGCGCCTTGTCCTCACCAATCCGTTCGGGGATCGCATCAGCCTGGAAGAGCGCGATCGCACCGAGAGCGAGATCGAAGGCGCCGTGCTGGAGTGCCTGCCCGAAATCGAGGACAAGCCGCTCTTGATGCTGGGGGCCGCCAAGCTTCTCTATTTCATCAATCGCGGCCATCTCGACCTTGCCGCCGAACTGGCCGAGCGGGCGCTCACCCGCACGCAGGATTCCACCGCCGGCCTGCCCATTCTCGGGCAGCTCAGCTGCGCCCGCGGCCGTTTCGACGAAGCGGTCGCTTTCTTCGATCGGGGCATCAAGGCGGGCGAAGCGGGCACGGAGTTTCATCGCCATCTCAGGGTCTTGAAGTGCATTGCCCTGCTGGCTGCCGGCCACAGCCCTTCTTCGGCCGCCCTGGCCACCGATATACCGAATCTCGGTTCGGATTGCCCGCCGCAGATCGCCTTGATGATCGGCTGGATGGCGGCGCAGCCGGATCGGAAACTGCCGGACGCCTCGGAACGGGCGCTTGCCGCCCTCGGGCCGGATTACGCCGCCGCGGCGATCGAATATCTCTACTTCACCTCCGCGCGCCACGTCACCTCGCAGGAGGGGCGCGCAAACGTCATGCGCAACATGATCGCGCATGTCTCGCGCCTGTACGGCAGGCAGGCTATTCCCGATTTCGTCCTGCGCAGCATCGGTTCCGCCGCCGGCGCCTGAGCCATCGCTCATATCTGTCTTTGCCGCCCGCGCCAGCCGGCATGCCGGTTTTCTGCGCCCTCAAATATTGAGCAAACAATCCTCTGATAGCCACGACCGCCGCTGCCCCTGGCGGTCACGTCCCTTCTGAAGACGAAGGCCAGGGCAACGGCTGTTGAATGATCACGAGCGCGGCGCGTCGAGCCAAGAGCCGCGTGCAATCTTTATCGAGGGGGCCATACTCGCATGCCATTTCCAGTCAGGCGTATCCGATACAGTGTCGTTCTCTGCGCAACCCTTCTCATCGCTGCCAGCATTCTTGAGGGGTGCCAGCAGATGTCCGCGGACATTGAGCAGCGGAAGCTGGACGATAAAGCTCAAAAGGAGCTGTGGGACCAGGCACTGGCGTTCGGGCGAAGTGAATCAAACGGGAGTTCGATGAAGACGCCGACGCCGACGTCCACATCCAAGCCGACACCCGCACCCGCACCCGCACCCACGCCGCAGCCTGACCCCAACGGCTTGCCGCTCTGAAACCGGAGTCGTTGAGCAAAACGCGAGGCGGCGGTTCTTTGAACTGCTCGCCTTGCGAGACGCTTTGTCTCGGACGAGGCGCGTAACCTGACGATCGCGGTCAGCCCTCCGGGGACGACACCGCGAACCGGCTGGCATCGAAGGGGACGCTGGCAGCGACCGGGCCGCTGGCAGCGACCGGGATGACATCCTTACGCGGCGTCGCGACATTAGCCTCACGATGAACCGTGCGGGGGGAGACGCGCGGCGGGCTCAATGCAACGGTCTCGCCGGGAGAATGCAGCGCCCATGTCATCAGCGCGGTCTCGGAGGTCGATCCAAGGAAGTTTGCTTCTTCCCAGGAAGCGGTCATGGGCAGGGAGGCGATCATACCAGCGCCCTGCCTGGAAGCCTCCGGCGCAACGATGCGGGGATGGAAGCGGGCGTGATCAGGCAATGCCGAGGGCCGTCTCTCCGGAAGTGCGGCGATCGGGCCGATCGACGCAGTCTCCAGTTCGTCGTCCGCCTCCGCCTCGTCAGCGAGGGCAGGCGGGCGCATCGCCGGTATCGGAATCGGCAAGGATGCGAGATCTGGAGCGGAGCCTTTGTCCTCCCGCCCGGCCGCGCCGGTCTGCAGCGCGAGCGCATTCAACGCCCGGCTTTTCGGCGTCGGCAGAAGCGCCGTCACGAGCTTGCTGTCTTTGGCGTCGCTCGGCGATGCGGCTACGTCTTCATCCTCTCCAGCGGTGCTGGCGATCTGGATCGCGGTGGGGCTGACGCGCCTCTTGTAGTTCGCGACCGCCTGATTGTATCCCGGCAGAGGCCGGCCATCGGCCGGAAGATGCATCGTCTGCCCGTTCGGGAATATCCGCGCGAGTTCCTGCCTGCTCATGCGGGGCCAGGCCCTGACATTGCCGACGTCGAGATGCACGAAGGGCGATCCCGAGGTCGGATAATATCCGACGCCGCCGACCTGCATCTGCATGGCAGTGGCACGCAGAGTCGCAAGCTTCACGCCGGGAACATAGAAATCCATCGCCTTGCCCAGCATGTGCTGGCTCTTCTTGGCGACTCCAGTGCTGCGCGAACGGTTGCGAAGCATGTTGTTGGTGGCAGGGGAGCGATAGGCGGAAACGACGTGGATGTAGTCCCTGCCGCCGCTGCGCTTATACACCTCCCAGACCAGGTCCAGCAGCCGGGGATCCATTTTGGTCGGCTCGTTCCTTCGCCAGTCGCGCAGGAACCGATTGATCTGGGCAAGGCCCTTTGGATCGAACCTTCCATTCCGCTTGTAGGTAATCGTGGCCTTCTCGCCCGTATGGGTAAAGAACAGCTTGAGGGCGCGATCTTCCGCCGAGGCGAGGGAGGCAGAGCCGATGAGGGCCGGGAGCGCAATCAGGGCCGGCAAGAGGGTCTGCGCCGCAAAGCGTTTTGCACGTGAGAGGAGCGTGGCAATGCCGCCCAAGGCTCCGTCCGACAAAACTTGCACTGGATACTTCAACACGAACAAACCGTCCTACACTAAACATTTGGCGACGGGCGGGAACTCCGCATCCATCGGGTTTAGTAAAGCCAGCTTATGGTCAATAAATTGCTAACGAGTGGGTGTGGAGGCTCGGTAAAGTTGAGGGTATGGGCAATGTGAGGCGCTATCGCCGCCTGCGGCTGTAGATCGGGGGAGCATCGCGTGCATTGTGTGGGGCTGTGCTATGCTGGCGTTCGGTGGCGGCGCATGGTCTTTGAGCGTTACCATCTGGTTCTCTAGATGGTTGTAGTCATTCTCGGCGCTTCTGATTACACGCCGATCATTGACTTGGTGCACACTGCTGCTGTTCTTCGTAGAAGTGATTCGATGACGGCCAAATCTTTATCACCTAATTCGTGTGGGCTTGGCAATCTCCCTTCA
This sequence comes from Rhizobium sp. J15, assembly GCF_002531825.1. Classification (GTDB taxonomy): domain Bacteria; phylum Pseudomonadota; class Alphaproteobacteria; order Rhizobiales; family Rhizobiaceae; genus Rhizobium. The sequence continues at coordinate 69,288 of NZ_NWSX01000016.1, forward strand.
ACGAAATTGATTTATGCCACCTAACCACGGGAAAACCTTTTTATGGGGATACTACCCAGGCACCTTCGATACCATCACCTTGTTCCTTGACGGTTTTGTGTCCCTTTGGCAGCTTGGCGTTGAAAATATCTTATTGATTAGGGGGTACTCGTGATCAAGTCAGAACTGGTTCAGATCGTTGCAGCGCGCAATCCGCATCTCTACCACCGCGACGTCGAGAATATCGTGAACGCCGTACTCGATGAGATCACCGATGCCCTGGCAGGCGGAAACCGCGTGGAGTTGCGCGGCTTCGGCGCATTTTCGGTCAAGAATCGCCCGTCCCGCTCAGGCCGAAACCCGCGCACGGGCGAAAGTGTTTTCGTTGAAGAAAAGTGGGTTCCCTTCTTCAAGACCGGTAAGGAACTGCGCGAGCGCCTGAATCCGGGCATCATCGACGAAGACGATTGATTTCTGAGATGGCATCGAGCCATCCTTGAAAGCACCTTGAACCATGGCGGATTTGCCGTGGACAAGATCAAAAAGATCGACAGAGCGGGGTTGTCGTGCCGCTGGCGTAGCTAGTCGCGCAATAATGATGCTTGGCTTATGGCTTTATTCTTCGTCGTCGTCGGGCTTGATCAGTTTCGAAGCCGCTAGGCCGCTTACTCCGTCACGTCCGGTCAGGCCCGGTTCGCGTACCAGCAATTCGCGGACAGGCGTAAGAGACGGCAATGCAAGTGCATCGCAAATTGCCTGATCAATTTTCAGCCGAGTTGGGTCGGCATCCAGTTGAGCAAGAGGATGGAGGATAGATGAAGACAGCAAATCGTAGGTACTTGCAAGCTTGGCAGTCGTTGCAGCGTTGATACCGCGAACGTCAAGCACCGGCATCCCCTCCCAGGCAGGCTTCTTCATCTGCATCCATGCGCCCTGAGTGATGGCGCGTCGCCCGAAATAAAGCAGTAGTCCGAAGCTACTATTGAGCCACAATAGGAGCGCCTTTCGCTGATCTGCTGCAAGGCCTATATCCTTGAATGCCCACCAGGTATTGCCGAGTACATCTTGATCAAAGCCGGTAGCAATGACTTTGTGAGTATTCGTTCTCAGACGCGAAACGAGAAGGATATTTCCGGCTTTGTCCCAGACCGCCGTTGCGCTTTTGAGATTTCGCCCTTCTAGAGGCTTTGTGCGTGCGGTTAGAAAGGCGTTGGGCTTCTGTGCAATCTGTAAAACCTTCTCAGCGTCATGATCCCAGAAGCCTGCATAAGGCGTCCATTGTGATACTGTGCGGTCAACCTCGAATGCATCAGTGATATCGCGCACATCGTACCCAAGAACGCCTATTTCACCGAGACGGCAAAGGGGTAGTACATGCTTCTTTGCCGTCCCAGGGAAAACGAGAGCGTTGTCCTTGACCAAATGCCAATGTATCTGCGCAAGGTAGCTTTGCGAGAAGATAGCACTGGTCCAATTCTCGGCTCCTTCGGGCGCTGGCAGCGACGTGACCTCGCCTAAGATGCGCCCGCTTCCCTTGATGGTCGCCGTATTCCTCGTTTTGTCGACTTCTTTAAGTGCCACTGAAATTCGGGAGGCGGTGTCCAGAGCCTCGTGAATTGTGGTCGGATTGCGCTTCAAGGTGACGTAGCGGGTTTTTCCCGCTTTCTCTCCACTTTTGAGTTTTCTGGCGACGAACAAAAGCTCGGAAAGGTCGGTGTTTTCCGAAAAGTTCGTACGGCTCGGATCGTGGCTCGTGATTACCATCTCAAGGTGATAGCGGTCTGCCAAGTACTTCCGCACGGCACCCCACGACTCACCGCTGGCGAGCGCGACAGGCAAAACGAAGGCCATCCGTCCGCCAGGTTTCAGGTGCTTGTCAGCAAGTGGTACGAACAGCGCGCCAAGTCCGGCAGTTGCGCTGATTCCGAGCTTCTTCGCCTGTCGAGACAGTTCCTTTTGCAGTTGGGGCCGATCCTCCGGAATAGAGCCAAAGAGACGGTTTCCGTAACGGCTGCTGACGAATGGGGGATTCATCACGCAAAGGTCGAGTTTTGGCACCTTAGCATTCGCATAAGCTGATTTCGAGGCACCTGTCTGAACGGCGTCAAGATGCGTGTTGTCGAGCGCGAACTGCGTTTGAAGCTGGTCGCCGTCGAGGAAGTCAAGGCTGCCCAATCGCGCTGTACCGTGATCGACGCCAATTGGCATCACGAAAAGATTCATCTGACGGAAAGCGACCTCTGGCGCCAAGAGGGCGAGCGTTGAGGCAGTCAGATGGACGGCTGACGGTAGGATGTCGTAACCGTGGATGACGTTTTGCATCAACGTGCTATGCAGAACAGCTAGGTCCTTAGCTTCTATCGATCGATCCGTTTCGGCGCGGGTCTTGATATAGGCATCTGTTAGCGCCTGCGCTGACGCCATCAACAGCGTTCCGGTTCCGCAGGCAAGGTCGGCAACCTTGAACTCCGCGAGTTCGCGCGCGCCGCCGAAATCAATAGACCAATCGAGATCAAGCGCAACCTTCAAAAGGAGCGTGGCCGATGAAACTGAGGTGTAATAGGTGCCGAGATATTTTGCGTGGTGCAGGAGCCAATGATAGATGCGGCCCATGAGGTCGTGGCGAAGGGCTGCCTGTTCCGCACAAATCTGGTGGGCTTCGCCCAGCAGGGATTTAATATTCTCGGTCGTGGTGGCGCTAGCCGGAAGTTGATCGAGAATGCGTTCGCCAAGCTGGAAGATGGGAACGTAGTTGATGTTCTCCCAGATCCAGCGCCAATGCTTCGAAGTCGCGCCGACAAGGTCGGTTTCCTTGTTGAGGGTGCGAAGGGTTTCGACCCGCTCATCTGTCAACGAAAGCTGCTCTTGGAAAATGAAGGCGTTTGCCAGAACCAGCGCTGAAACTTTCGCCGCCGTCTCGCGCCGTTCGAGGGCCGCTTTGCTGTCCTCTTTCTTGGGGATGCCAATCCCGAGCAGTTTTGAAAGCCGGTCGCAGGCTCCGGGCTGGCCGATCCAGAGCTTGGCGATACCTTGAAGGTGAACCGAAAGGCGCTTCGCTGTCTTTTCGACAATATCATCCTGGATCAGTGATTCTTGGGCCCGTCTAAGGGATTCCATAAGCGCAGAAGGTGAGCCTTCGAACCAGCTATCGCTTTCGAAAGTCTCAGTGACGATCCGATAGCGAAGTTGGACCCCTGCCAACACGTCGATGATTTTCGTTGTCGGGGCAGATCGCAATTCGTGGGGATACACGGTTGCAACCGCGATGTGTGCGATGCCGGCCTTTACGCGCTTTCGAGCATCGCCAAGCACAACATCGTCAGCATTGGGCGTATCTGCAAATTTTCCTTCGATGACAGCGCGAAGGCCTCGAAGCTGAAACAGCACATCTGGACGGTGTTTGCCGTGGACATGAATAGTCTCCGCGTCCGCTGTAACCCCGAGCTTCGAGATAAACAGCGCGAGCTGAGTATTTACGGCCTCTTCACGATTGCGATGACTACTCATTCCTGCTCGCCAAAAACCTTAAAATTGTTCTCGTGCGATATCATATGGTTGCTGAAAAGCGAACCCTCTGTTGGGCACGACCAGATGCGAAGGCACAACATTCAGCTCGGCTGATTGATATTAATGTAGACCGTATTGGGCTCGGCGAATGATTGAGCCAAGGACGGTTTGCGAGGCGTAAGAGTTGCGTTAGCGCTCAGCCTACCGATATTGCCCTGTTTTAAGGGCAAAAAATTTGATAAGTCAGTTATTTCAGTAAGTTTGGAAACGCACCCGACAGGATTCGAACCTGTGACCTTTGGAATCGGAATCCAACACTCTATCCAGCTGAGCTACGGGTGCATGCCGAAGGCGGTTTGAATCGCCTGTCCGATGGGTGGTTCTTAGCCTAGCTTGCGGCTGGCTTCAATCGGGAAATTCTCAGAAATACGGGTGCTTGCGGTTTGGCGGGTATTTTCATCCGTCAGGCCCGGGCGGCCGAGGGTTTGGTGCGTCGTCCGGTTTGCGGGTTGGCGCGCGTTTGCTGGCTGGTTTTGGCTTGATGCGGCTGAGAGGGCGAAGCCTGTATACAAAACAGAAGAGCCGATTTTCGGTCGCTTAAAAACCTCTCTTCCACTGGAGATGAGAGAAATCAGTCAGTTATCTCTGACAAGGAGGTTTTTAAGAAGGGGCAACATTTTAAAAAATAGATGGGAGGGGCAGAGGGCTTCGTCGGTTTGCGCATTTTTGAAAATGTTGGGCCTCCTTAAAAACGTCCTTCCAAACCTCTTTGCCAGCCGAAATGCATCGGGTGGAGAACCCACAAGCGTAAAAAAACTCCGCCGGCCTTGCGGGCGGCGGAGCTGGATGTTCCTGGCGATGATCTCGCGGCGATCAGATCAGCATGGCGCCGGGGCCGGGGATGGCTTTCGGCGGCACCTTGCCGAGGATGATCATGCCGAGCACCTCGTCCTTGGTCACGTCCTCGGTGCGGGCGTGGCCGACGACCTGGCCGTTCTTCATCACCGAGACGCGGTCGGCGAGGTCGAAGACGTCGTGGATGTCGTGGCTGATGAGGAAGATGCCGATGCCTTCCTTCTTCAGCTGCTTGATCAACTCGCCGACCTGCGCCGTCTCCTGGGGGCCGAGTGCCGCCGTCGGCTCGTCCATGATCAGGATGCGGGCGTTGAAGAGGATCGCGCGGGCGATCGCCACCGATTGCCGCTGTCCGCCCGAGAGCGCCTTCACCGGCTCCTTGAAGCGCTTGAAGTTGGGGTTGAGCCGCCCCATCACTTCGCGGGCCGAGGCTTCCATCGCGACGTCGTCGAGCGTGCCCCAGCGGGTCTTCAGCTCGCGGCCGAGATAGAGGTTGGCTGCGGCGTCGACATTATCGGCGACGGCGAGGGTCTGGTAGATCGTCTCGATCCCGTATTTTTTGGCATCGCGCGGATTGCGGATGTCGGCCGGCTCGCCGTTGATCAGGATATCGCCCGAGTCGCGCTTGTAGGCGCCGGAGAGGATCTTGATCAGCGTCGACTTGCCGGCGCCGTTATGGCCGAGAAGGGCGACGACTTCGCCGGGGTAGAGATCGACCGAGGCATTGTCCACGGCATGGATGCCGCCGAAGGAGATCGAGATGTTTTTCAGTTCCACGAGGGGAGTGCGTTGATCAGCCATGTCTAGGGCTCCTCTCACTTGGCACGGGAGCGGTATACGGTGTCGAGCCAGACCGCGACGACGAGGACGGTGCCGACGACGACGCTCTGCAGCGGCGTATCGACATGGGCGAGAACCATGCCCGACTGCAGCGACTGCATGACGAGCGCGCCGAGCATGGCGCCGGCGATGGTGCCGGTGCCGCCTGCGAGCGACGTTCCGCCGATGACGGCGGCGGCGATGGTGTAGAGCTCGTCGAGCGTGCCCTGCGCATTGGTGGCGGCGTTGAGGCGGGCGGTGGAGATCGCCGCCGCGACGGCTGCCAGAATGCCCATCAGCGCGAAGATGCGCACCGTGACCCAGCGGGTCTTGATGCCGGCGAGTTCGGCCGCCTCGGGGTTGCCGCCGATCGCGAAGACGTAGCGGCCGAAGCGCAGCCTCGTCGCGATAAAGGTCATGATGATGCCGACGACGATGGCGATCAGCACCGGCACGGCGATGCCGTAAGGGATATCCAGGCCGGTTTCGGGCCAGGGGATATTGTTGGTCTCGGCATATTTCTTGGCGATGTTGATCGGCCAGTAATAGCTGTTGGCGATCCAGACCGCGCCGAGGATCAGCACGCAGCTCAAGGTGGCGAGGAAATATTCCGCCCAGATCGGCCGGCGCGGGAAGCCGAAGCGGCGGCGCTGGCGGCGCGAGCCGACGATGCTGGCGATGACGAAGAGGCAGGCGGCGATGCCGACGACCCAGCTCCAGGTGGCGCCGATCGAGCCCTCGGCGCCGCCGCCCATGATGCGGAAGGTCTGGTCCATCGGGGCGACCGTCTGGCCGCTGGTGACGAGCCAGGTCGCGCCGCGCCAGACGAGCAGGCCGCCGAGGGTGACGATGAAGGAGGGAACGTTCAGGAAGGCGATGATGATGCCCTGGAAGGCGCCGATCAGGCAGCCGGCGATCAAGCCGACGAGAAGCGTGATCGCCCAGGTGAAGGGGCTGTCGAAGCCCAGATATTGCGGCAGGATCTGCGCTTGGGTCACGCCCATGATCATGCCGCAGAGGCCGAGCACGGAGCCGACCGACAGATCGATGTTGCGGGTGACGATGATCAGCACCATGCCCGTCGTCATGATCGCGATATCGGTCGTCTGGACCGAGAGGTTCCAGAGATTGCGCGGTGTCAGGAACAGGCCGCCGGTGATGATGTGGAAACCGATCCAGATGATGATGAGCGCGCCGATCATGCCGAGCAGGCGCGTGTCGATCTCTGTCGCGCGGAAGAAGCGGGTCACCGGATTGGCTTCCGCCGTTCTCGGTCCGCTCGAAGTCGTTGATTTTACCATTTCGGCCATGGGTTTGCCGTTCCCCCATTCTGTTTGGACGGGTACGCCGGCATGCGCGAAACTGCCCTCGGCGTCATTCGTCTGTCTTCAATTGACCATCTCGATGATCCCTGCGGTCGCGCGGCTTCGCGGCATCGTTCCGGCAGGAATGGAAGATCCGCGATGGTGCGGCGAGGCGGAGAAAAGCTGGTCGTTTGCGTTCTCATCCGCATCCGGCGCCGCAACGGTGTTTCCGCTGCGGCGCCGGCAATTCCGGTTGCGCTCGCTTACTTGCAGGCGGCGACCGTGTCGGCCTTGACGCCCTGGCAAGCTTCAGCCTTGGAGATCCAGCCGGCGTCGATGACGACGTTCAGATTGTCCTTGGTGATGGCGAGCGGCTTCAGGAAGACCGACTGCATTTCGACGCCCTTCGGGCCGCCCTTGAAGGCCTGAACGCCGTCGATCTTGCTCATGTCCTTGCCGCCGGCGAGGTCGAGAGCGATTTCAGCGGCGCGTGTGCCGAGTTCGCGGCTGTCCTTCCAGACGGAAACCGTCTGCGTGCCGAGGGCGATGCGGTTGAGCGCCGCCTTGTCGCCGTCCTGGCCGGAAACCGGAACGGAGCCGGCGAGGCCCTGGGCGTCGAGCGCTGCGATCGCGCCGCCGGCCGTGCCGTCGTTGGAGGCGACGACGGCGTCGACCTTGTTGTTGTTGGCGGTCAGGAACTGCTCCATGTTGCGCTGGGCGTTCTCCGGCAGCCAGCCGTCGGTATAGGCCTCGCCGACATTCTTGATCTTGCCGGCATCGATCGCGGCCTTCAGCACTTCCTGCTGGCCCGAGAACAGGAAGTCGGCATTCGGGTCGGAGGACGAGCCCTTGATGAAGACGTAGTTGCCTTCCGGCTTGGCCTTGAAGACGCCTTCGGCCTGCAGGCGGCCGACTTCCTTGTTGTCGAAGGTGATGTAGAAGGCGGCCGGGTTTTCGATCAGGCGGTCGTAGCCGACGACCGGAATACCTTCGGCGGCGGCCTTTTCGATCGCCGGGCCGATGGCGTCGGAATCCTGGGCGAGGATGATCAGCGCGTTGGCGCCCTGCGAGATCAGCGATTCGACGTCGGTGAGCTGCTTGGCGGCGGAAGACTGCGCATCAGCGGAAATATATTTGGCGCCCTTGGCTTCGAGAGCCTTCTTGATGGCGGCTTCATCGGTCTTCCAGCGTTCTTCCTGGAAATTCGACCAGGAAACGCCGACGACGAGATCGGCAGCCATGGCGGCAGTATGCACGGAAACGAGGATGGCAGCCCCTGCCATCAGCTTCAAAATAGACTTCATAATGTCCTCCCGAGTGAGTTGCGACCGGCCCAGCCCATGCTTCCTCCGGCCACCGCGATAAGCCTGTCGAGAAGGTTCGGATTTTTTTCTCGACAGTCGAGAAATTTGATGTCAGAGATTTTTTCAACTGTCAACACTGCACTGCCGGCTTAATTCGCTTGCGCAACAGCGGCCGGAGATGCAGTGGAAACCAAGGGTGGGGCAAGCAGGAGGAGAGGGCGGCATTCATGCTGACCAAGTCGAGCACGGAGCTGGTCCGGCAGAGAAACAGCGTGCTCGTGCTGTCCGTGCTGCGCCGCCACGGCGCGCTCGCCCATACCGAGATATCCGACCATACCGGGCTTTCCTCGGCCACGATCTCGGCGATCACGGCCGATCTGGAAAAGGCCCAGATCATCGAAAAATCCGAGCAGCAGGCGGCGAGCGGCCGCGGCCGGCCGCGCGTGCTTTTGCGTCAGCGGCGCGACTGCGGCTACTTGATCGTCGTCATCATCTCCTCGGATGCGGTGCAATATTCGCTGGTCGATTATGCCGGCAAGCTGATCGACCGCTTCAGCGAGGAGCGCTCGCATGATCCTTCGGGTGCCGCCCGTTTCGCGGAAGGGGTGCGCGCCGGGCTGTCGCGCATTCTCGATCGTTCCAAGATCACCCAGGAAAAGGTGCTGCTGATCTCGATCAGCAGCAAGGGGCTGGTGAATTCGACCGAGCCGGTTCTTCTCTGGTCGCCGATCTTCGGCAGCGAGCAGATCGATTTCGAATCGGCGCTGCGGCCCGATTGGCAGGCGAAGGTCATTCTCGACAACGAGACGCTGCTGGTTGCCGCGGCGCTGGGCGCACGCGAGGAGATCGTCAAGGGCGCCGATTTCCGCTCGCTCGCCGCGCTTTCGCTCGGCCACAGCATCGGCCTCGGCATCGTCCGGCGGGGAGGGCCGACGGGGCAGGAGGTCTCGGCGCCGAATTTCGGGCATATGCTGCATATGGCGGGCGGCGGCCTCTGCCGCTGCGGCACGCGCGGCTGCATCGAGGCCTATGCCGGCTTCTACGCCATCCTGCGCAGCGCCTTCGAAGTGCCGCTCGATACGATCCCGGCCAAATTCGTGCCGGTGGCGGAACTCGACAAGATCGCCCTGCGCGCCCGCCAGGGCCACCGCACCTCCGCCTTCGCCTTCCGTCAGGCGGGGCTGGCGCTCGGCAACGGCCTGTCGCGCATGCTGAGCCTGACGGAGCGCATGCCGATCGCCATCACCGGGCCGGGCACGCGTTATTACGACCTGCTCCGGCAAGGTGTCGAAGAGGGGCTCGGCCAGTCGCATATCGTGCGCATGGAGGGCATGCCGGAGATCCGGGTGGTCGCCGAAGAGCCGATCCTGGTCTTCGAGGGGCATCTCAACCGGGCGCTGTCGGTGATCGACCAGGATATCGTGGTCTCGGGTGTTCAGGGCGGGGAGTAGGGCCAAAACCCCTCCCCACAAGGGGGAGGGACTTACGCGCGGCGGCAGACTGCGGCAAGCATCGACCCTTTCTGCGGATGAAACGGTGAAAGGGAAGTCGTTAGGCACGGCAGGTTGGCCCCTCCCCCTTGTGGGGAGGGGTCTTCAATACATTTTGTCATCAAACGCGAAATGGCCGGGCGTTTGCCCGGCCATCTCATGCATGGCTTCCGGTCGGGAGAGGGCCGTCAGCCGAGCTTGATCAGCTTGCCTTCCTTGACGGACTGGACCGCGGCGTCGGCGAGCGCCAGCGCTGCGAGGCCATCGGCGCCGGAAGGCGAGATCTTCGTGCCCTTTTCGATCGCGGAGATGAAGGCTGCGATCTCGTTGGCATAGGCTTCGGTGTAGCGGGTCATGAAGAAATCATGCAGCGGCGGGCGGGTGTAGCCGTCGCCGTTCGCCACTTCGATCGAGACCGGGCGCTGGTTTTCGGCTGCCGCCATGCCCTTGGCGCCGTGCACTTCGATGCGCTGGTCGTAGCCATAGGTGGCGCGGCGGGAATTGGAGATGACGGCCTGCTTGCCGGAGGCGGTCTGCAGGATCACCGAGACGCTGTCATAATCGCCGGCTTCGCCGATCGCCTTGTCGACGAGGACGGCGGCGGTCGCCAGCACCGAGACCGGCTCTTCGCCGAGCAGGAAACGGGCCATGTCGAAATCATGGATCGTCATGTCGCGGAAGATGCCGCCCGAGCGCTTGATGTAATCGACCGGCGGGGCGCCGGGATCGCGCGAGGTGATCGTCACCATTTCGACATCGCCGATCTTGCCGTCGTCGATGACCTTGCGCACGGCCATGAAATGCGGATCGAAGCGGCGGTTGAAGCCGACCATCAGCCTGGCGCCGGTTTCTTCCACCACCTTGATGCATGCCTTGACGCGGGTGACGTCGAGATCGATCGGCTTTTCGCAGAAGATCGCCTTGCCGGCGCGGGCGAAGCGCTCGATCAGGTCGGCATGGGTGTCCGTCGGCGTGCAGATGACGACGGCGTCGATATCCTTGGCGGCTTCGATCGCCTCGATGGTGCGGACCTCGCAGCCATAGGCGGAAGCGATGGCTTCGGCGGCCTGCGGAAAGGCGTCCGCGACCGCAACCAGCGTCGCATTGGCGTCGCCGCTGACGGCCTTCGCATGAACCTTGCCGATGCGGCCGGCGCCGAGAAGACCAAATCTCACTGTCATTTCAACCTCCCTAGAATTCGGAACAAATAAACCGAATTGCCAAAAATCTGGAATTTTCATTCCACCTTCTCTGCGTCGCGTCAAGCCCGCGGCTCTTTCACATTTGCAAGATTCGAACTAAAGACAAGCGGCACATGCCGGGGGCATGCGCGATGCATGCCGGGGCATGCGTGACATATGCGACCGTGGGACAAAGATGCAACTGATCGATCCGAACCATCCGGCGTATCGCCGCCTCTGGGTGCGCATAGCCATCGTTGCCGTCTGCTTTGCCTGGGCCACGGTCGAGTTCGTCACCGGCGATCCCTTCTGGGGCGTGATCTCGGGCGGGGCCGGCGCCTATGCCTTCTATGTGCTGTTCTGGACCTTCGATCCGCAGCCGCGGACGACGGAGCCGGCCGTGCAGGCTGACGACGAGGAAGACGAAGAGCCCGCGGCGGCCACCGACAAGTCTTCGAAGGACGGACAGGCGGAATAATCAGCGCGCGAGACGCCGCAGCGCTTCGTCGATCAGCAGATTGGCGAGCATCATCCGCTTGGTCGCATTGTCGCGGAAGGGCAGGGCGACGCCGTCGGGATGATTGGCGCGGGCGAAGGCGCGGCGCTTCTCGCCAAGCGTCAGAGCCGTGTCGGCAGCGGAGATCGCCAGTTCGGCCGCGACTTCTGCCGGTGCCGTGCGGGTGAGATGGTCCGGCATCACAGGCTCTGGCTCGGGCGGCCGCGCCGGTTCCGCTGCGGTTGCGGCCGCGGCATCGAGTTCCAGATTGTCGAAATAGGCTTGGCCGATGCGCTGCGAGGCGGCCGAGACACCTTGCATCACATCGAAGGCGAGGCCGGTGGCGAGACCGGACACGCGGTGGGCCGCCGGCGCCTCGGCCTCATCGTCCGGCTCTTCCTCCGCCTTCAGCCGCTCGAGGACTGATTGAAATACCGATTGTCCGAACAGCATGCGCCTTCCTCTCGGAGACATTAGAGCCTGGCAAGATGGCGCAGAGCTTGCCGGCAGCGGAGGAAGAGAAGGCCGATGTCGTCAAGCGCGGCGCGATGATGCGCGCCACGCTTGATGTCTTCATTTGATATGATCGCGATCCCCTGCGCACTCCGGCCCTGTCAGAGTGACAGTTCCCTGGCTTGCGCGTCGATCCTTTCGCAGGCATTCCCGAATGGATCGGGCACCCTTGCCAGCGGCGAAACGCCGAGCAGGAGGAGCGCTTTCAAATGTGACCAGCCGCCTGCCAGCAACGGCGCAAAGGACGCCATCACGACGCGCTCGTCGCCATAGAGACGCCGATATTCCGCAAAGTTGCAGAAGTGCTCGTAATTGCTGTCATGCAGCCGGAAGGATTCGGCCGCAGCACCTTCGGCGAGGATAACTTCATGGGTATCGAGCATGACCGCATAATAGTCGATCGACATGCCGGCGGCGGGCGTGACCGGTGCGATCGTCGTGCCGTTGACGAGGTCTTTCACCTGGATCAGAACGCCGTTCAGGTACAGCGCATGGCCGGGCGACAGATAGAGATCCGAATGGGGGGTGTGTCCGTCCAGTGCGTGGCGGGAAACCCGGATCGGCACGACGGATTTTTGCCAGTTCTTGCCGCTCTTCCTGAAGCTTTGGCGGCCGATCCACTTCACCGCGCGGGTGCTGCCGTCAGGAAGGGCAATGCGATCGCCGATGCTGAGATTCTCGATAGACTTCTCACCGCAATCGGTGAGGATCGCCGTGCCCCGCAGGAAGCAATTTGGGCCGCTGCCGCCGCCACTGGAGCCACCGCTTCCGCCTGAGCCGCCGCTCCCGCCAGAACCTCCGCGTCCACCGGAGCCGCCCCGTCCCCAAAGCCGCCCTAGGGCGTTGGCCGGAGAGGTGGAAATTGCCGTGGCCAAGGTTGCAATGCCGGCGAGACGAGCGCCGGCGGCTGCGGCGACACCCAGAAAATGTCTGCGCGCAGTGTTGCGTGGCAGCTTCGGATCTTCCTTCGATGACATGTCGGCGGTCTCCTGAAAAAACATTGATACCGGCCGATGTTACAATGGGTTGCATCCCGTTCAATTTCACCAGATTGCGCTGTAGCCTACCAACAATGACGTAGGCATGGTCTGCCTGGTTCCCGAAAAACGCTGTTGCCGGCATCAAAAAGCAGAAGATTTATATTCTACCGATACGCGAAAGAATCGAACTGCGTAGGCGAGGGAGCGGTTGAATGGCTGGAAAACGGCCCATATAGCGTCTCGCGGGACGGGGCCGCCTTGGGGCCATCAGCCCGCCTGCTTTCGGCTCTCCTCCAGAATGATGTCATAGAGCAGCCTGGCGCTTGGCGGCAGCGCCCGTTCCCTCGCGGTGATCAGGCTGTAAGGCTTGACGTTGATGTCGAAATCGATCGGCAGCATACGCACGTCGGAGGCCTTGGCGCCCTGGCTGGCGAGGAAATGGGCGACGTCGATGGCGACGGGGGCGATCGCGTCGGTTTCGCAGACGATGGCGCAGGTGAGCAGCAGCGAGGAGGTGTTGACGATGTTTTCGGGCAGGGGCACCCCGCGCGACAGGAAAATGTCCTCGATCGTGCGGCGCAGCAGCGTGCCGGGCGGCTGGAACACCCAGTCGTAATCCCTGACGTCGGCGAGGCTACTCGGCTTCTGTTTCAGCAGCGGATGGCCCTTGCGCACGATCAGGCAGGCCCGCTCGATACCGATCTCGGCCACCTCGAAGAGGCGCGGATTGAGATCGTCGGGAATGCGGCCGATGATGAAGTCGTGGCGGGCGGCGAGCAGCTCGCGGGCGAGCACGTTGCTGGTCTCCACCTGGATGTTGATTTCGATGCCGGGATAGGCCTTGCGCACCTTGTTGATCGCCGGCACCACGAGGCTCATGGCCGGCGCCGTCACCGCGCCGATGAAGACTGCGCCGCCCTTGCCGCTCTTCAATTCGCCGATCTCGCGGCTCGCCTCGCGCAGCTCCAGAAGGATCTTGCGCGCGCGTCTGGCAAGGGCCGCGCCGAAGGTCGTCAGCACCACGCCGCGGGCGACGCGCTCATAGAGCTGAGTCTTGGTGATCGACTCCATTTCGGACAGCATTCGCGACGCTGCGGGCTGCGAAATGTTCAGGACTTCCGCAGCTGCGGAAATCTGTCCGCTATCTTCGATTGCGACGATCATGCGCAGGTGATTCAGCTTAAGTCCCGCACGCAAAAGGCCGTCGTCGCCGAAGTTATCGCTGTGGATATCGACATGATCCATCGAAAATGGCTCGGAGATGATCGTCATGGTTGCGGCCTCCTCGCCGCGCTCCATCAAAAGTAATACTTTTTAACGATATACCAAAATTGTTATGCACTTTACCACTTATTCTATTTGACAGTTATAGGAATCCATACCAGTTTGCCGCCGTGTGCTGGTTGGCACTCAACACGTGTGAGATCGTGGAGGAGACCTACTTCGTTTCTCACCATCTGAAGTAACTATCCAATACGGAACCTGCCACAGTTTCGGGGCGGACGATTTTTTGTCCGCCAATGTTTAACAAGGGAGAGAGAAATGAAATCCATTATCTCATTGATGGCTGCGGCTGCCTTCGGCGTCGCTTCGTTTGTTATGCCTGCCATGGCGCAGGACAAGGGTCTCGTAGGCATTGCAATGCCGACGAAGTCCTCCGCTCGCTGGATCGACGACGGCAACAACATCGTCAAGCAGCTCGAGGCCGCCGGCTACAAGACCGACCTGCAGTATGCTGACGACGATATTCCGAACCAGCTTTCGCAGATCGAAAACATGGTCACCAAGGGTGCCAAGGTTCTCGTCATCGCTTCGATCGACGGCACCACGCTTTCCGACGTTCTCCAGAAGGCTCACGACGCCGGCATCAAGGTTATCGCTTACGACCGCCTGATCCGCGACTCGGCCAACGTCGACTACTACGCCACCTTCGACAACTTCCAGGTCGGCGTTCTGCAGGCCGGCTCCATCGTTGACGCCCTCGGCCTCAAGGATGGCAAGGGCCCGTTCAACATCGAACTCTTCGGCGGTTCGCCGGACGACAACAACGCCTTCTTCTTCTATGATGGCGCAATGTCGGTCCTGCAGCCCTACATCGACTCCGGCAAGCTCGTCGTGAAGTCCGGCCAGACCGGCATGGACAAGGTCGGCACGCTGCGTTGGGATCCGGCAACGGCCCAGGCCCGCATGGACAACCTGCTCTCGGCAAACTACACCGACGCCAAGGTCAATGCTGTCCTGTCTCCCTATGACGGCCTTTCGATCGGCATCATCTCCTCGCTGAAGGGCGTCGGCTACGGTTCGGCTGACCAGCCGCTTCCGGTCGTTTCCGGCCAGGACGCTGAAATCCCGTCGGTCAAGTCGATCATCGCTGGCGAACAGCACTCGACGGTCTTCAAGGACACCCGCGAACTCGCCAAGGTCACGGTTGCCATGGTCGATGCCGTCATGTCCGGCAAGGAGCCCGAAGTCAACGACACGAAGACCTACGACAACGGCGTCAAGGTCGTTCCGTCCTATCTGCTGAAGCCGGTTGCCGTCGACAAGACCAACTACAAGCAGATCCTCGTCGACAGCGGTTACTACACCGAAGACAAGCTGAAGTAAGAAGTTAAACAGGAGGCCGGAGCCCGTGCTTGCGGGTTCCGGCCTTCGATTTTATGATCGCCAGGCCGCTCGGCGGCTCAAGGCGCTGGAACTTTGACTATGGACAACACCATCCTAGAAATGCGGAGCATCACCAAGACGTTCCCGGGCGTCAAGGCGCTGGAGAACGTGAACCTCAAGGTTCGCAAGGGTGAAATTCACGCATTGGTAGGCGAAAACGGGGCCGGTAAATCGACCCTGATGAAAGTGCTCTCGGGCGTCTATCCCACGGGAAGCTATGAAGGCGACATCGTCTATGAAGGCGAGACACGTCACTTCAGAGTGCTGAAGGACTCCGAAGAAATCGGCATCGTCATCATCCACCAGGAACTGGCGCTCGTGCCGTTGCTGTCGATCGGCGAAAACATCTTCCTCGGCAACGAGAACGCCAAGAGCGGCATCATCAGCTGGGAAGAGACGTATAACCGCACGAAGCAGCTTCTCCAGAAGGTGGGCCTGCGCGAATCCCCGAACACGCTGGTGACCGATATCGGCGTCGGCAAGCAGCAGTTGGTCGAGATTGCCAAGGCGCTGTCGAAGAGCGTGAAGCTGCTCATCCTCGACGAGCCCACGGCCTCGCTGAACGAGAAGGATTCCGACGCGCTGCTCAATCTGTTGATCGAGTTCCGCAACCAGGGCATCACCTCGATCATCATTTCCCACAAGCTGAACGAGATCCGCAAGGTCGCCGACCAGATCACGGTCCTGCGCGACGGCATGACCGTCAAGACGCTCGACTGTCACGCCGACGAGATCAGCGAAGACATCATCATCAAGAACATGGTGGGCCGCGACCTCGCCGACCGTTATCCGCCGCGCTCCGTGCCGATCGGCGAGACGATCTTCGAAGTGAGGAACTGGAACGCCTATCACCAGCATCACCGCGATCGCCAGGTGCTGCACGACATCAACGTCAACGTCCGCAAGGGCGAGGTCGTCGGCATCGCCGGCCTGATGGGTGCGGGCCGCACCGAATTCGCCATGAGCGTCTTCGGCAAGTCCTATGGGCACAAGATCAGCGGCGAAGTCTTCGTCGACGGCAAGGCCGTTGATGTCAGCACCGTGCGCAAGGCGATCGACGCAGGTCTTGCCTATGTCACCGAGGACCGCAAACAGCTCGGCCTCGTGCTCAACGACACGATCCTGCACAATACGACGCTCGCCAATCTCGAAGGAATCTCCAACAACAGCGTCATCGACGACATCAAGGAGATGAAGGTCGCGACGGATTACCGGTCGAAGCTGCGCATTCGTTCGCACGGCATCTTCCAGGAAACGGTCAATCTTTCCGGCGGCAACCAACAAAAGGTGGTGCTGTCGAAGTGGCTGTTCTCCGATCCCGAGATTTTGATCCTCGACGAGCCTACCCGAGGCATCGACGTTGGCGCAAAGTACGAAATTTATACTATCATCAACCAGCTTGCCGCCGATGGGAAGGGCGTTCTGATGATCTCATCGGAAATGCCCGAACTGCTTGGCACTTGTGACCGCATCTACGTGATGAACGAAGGACGCATCGTCGCCGAACTGCCGAAGGGAGAAGCAAGCCAGGAAACCATCATGCGCGCTATCATGCGCTCAGGGGAGAAGAGACAATGACTCCGGTCAACCCAGCAACCGAGGAAAGCAACGTCGTTTCCGTTGCCGACTACATCCGCGGCAACATTCGTGAATACGGCATGCTCATCGCGCTCGTCGCGATCATGGTATTCTTCCAGTTCTACACCGGCGGCATTCTCTTCAAGCCGGTCAACCTGACGAACCTGGTCCTGCAGAATTCGTTCATCGTCATCATGGCGCTCGGCATGCTGCTCGTCATCGTGGCGGGGCACATCGACCTTTCGGTCGGTTCGATCGTCGCCTTCGTCGGCGCGCTCGCGGCGATCTTCACCGTCTCATGGGGCATGAATTTCTGGCTCGCCGGATTGATTTGCCTCATCGTCGGCGGCTTTATCGGCGCGGCGCAGGGCTATTTCATCGCCTATCACCGTATCCCGTCCTTCATCGTGACGCTCGCCGGCATGCTCGTCTTCCGCGGCCTGACGCTGACGGTACTGAACGGCAAGAACATCGGCCCGTTCCCGAAGGAATTCCAGGTCATCAGCACCGGCTTCCTGCCGGGCGATATGATCGACCTGTTCGGCACGCCCGTCCAGTCGACCTCGCTGATCCTGACGGTCATCCTGCCGGTCATCCTCTTCTACCTCGCCTGGCGCCGCCGCAAGGTGAATGAGAGCCACGGCATCGACGTCGAGCCGATGGGCTTCTTCGTCGTCCAGAATCTGATCGTTTCCGGCGCTATTCTGGCGCTCGGCTACCTCCTGTCCAGCTACAGGGGCCTGCCGAACGTTCTCGTCGTCATGCTGGTGCTGATCGCGATCTACGCTTTCGTCACCAAACGCACGACGATCGGCCGCCGCATCTACGCCATGGGCGGCAATGAAAAGGCGACCAAGCTTTCGGGCATCAACACGCAGCGCCTCAGCTTCTACACCTTCGTCAACATGGGCGTGCTCGCAGGTCTTGCCGGCATGATCGTGGCCCTTCGCCTGAACTCGGCAACGCCGAAGGCCGGCGTCGGCTTCGAGCTCGACGTGATCGCGGCCTGCTTCATCGGCGGCGCTTCGGCTTCCGGCGGCGTCGGCAAGATCACCGGTGCGGTCATCGGCGCATTCATCATGGGCGTCATGAACAACGGCATGTCGATCGTCGGCCTCGGCATCGACTTCCAGCAGATGGTCAAGGGTGCGGTGCTTCTCGCCGCCGTGTTCTTCGACGTTTACAACAAGAACAAGGGCTGAGCGCCGACAGGCGCCAGTCCAGGCATTCGCAGTCATATGAAAGATGGATTCCGGCTCCTCACGGAGCCGGACAGGCGGAGCTTTTGCTGTCTTCGCCGGAACGAGAAGGATCGAAGTCGTGCTTATTTCGCAAATCAAGGGTGCCAACGGAGAGATCGTCGTCGCCGTCCGCGAGCTGGGCGGCGCTGCCAAATCGGTCAAGAATGCCGGCAGCGTCTATGCGTTGGCGATGGAAGCGGCAGACGGCGGCAAGTCGCTCGCATCGGTCATCGAAGCCCATGGCTACGGCGATGCCGTCGATCTGGAGAAGGCCTATGCCGAAGGCCGTTTCCTGCCGCCGATTACCCATCCCGATGCTGCGCACCTGCATCTGACCGGCACCGGCCTGACCCATCTCGGCTCGGCCGCCACCCGCGATTCCATGCATAAGAAGACGACCGAGGCGGCCGAGGAAACGCTGACCGACTCGATGAAGATGTTCAGGATGGGCCTCGAGAACGGCAAGCCGAAGGCCGGCGAAAAAGGCGTACAGCCCGAATGGTTCTACAAGGGCAACGGCTATGGCGCTGCTGCCCCCGGTGCGCCGCTCGTCTCCCCTTCCTTCGCGCTCGATGGCGGCGAAGAGCCTGAGATGGCCGGCATTTACGTCATCGCCAAGGACGGCTCGCCCTTCCGCATCGGCTTTGCGCTGTCGAACGAGTTTTCCGATCACGTCACCGAGCGGATCAACTATCTCTTCCTCGCCCATTCGAAGCTGCGCCCGGCAAGCTTCGGTCCGGAGATCCGCATCGGCGCGGCACCGGAGGATATCCGCGGCACCTCGCGCATCAAGCGCGGCGACAAGGTGATCTTCGAAAAGCCTTTCCTGTCGGGCGAGGCGAACATGTCGCACACCTTCGCCAACCTGGAATATCACCATTTCAAATATGGTCTCTTCCGGGTTCCGGGAGATGTGCATGTCCATATGTTCGGCACGGCGACGCTTTCCTTTGCCGATGGCATCAAGACGGAAGAGGGCGACCTTTTCGAGATCGAAGTCGCCGAATTCGGCCTGCCGCTGCGCAACCCGCTGAAGGTGGCGGCCGAAGAAGAGATTGCCGTCAAGCAGCTCTGATTTTCGAGGCCGGGCCGCGTCCGCGGCCGGGCCGTGTTTGTAAACGGTAAAGGAGGCTTGTTGAGCCCATGACCATTTATCAAAATCTGATCGCCGGCGAATGGGTCGGCACGAACGCGACGAAGAACATCAACCCGTCGGATACGAACGAGGTCGTCGGCCTCTATGCCAGTGCCGATGCGCAGGATGTCGCCGATGCCATCGCCGCCGCGAAAGCTGCTTTCCCGGCCTGGTCGCGCTCGGGCATCTGGGAACGCCACGTCATCCTGAAGAAGGCCGGCGACGAGATCATGGCGCGCAAGGACGAGCTCGGCGCGCTGCTCGCCCGCGAGGAAGGCAAGACCCTGCCGGAAGCGACCGGCGAGGTCATCCGCGCTTCGCAGATCTTCGAATTCTTCGCAGGCGAAGCGCTGCGGCTGGCCGGCGAGGTCATCCCGTCGGTGCGCCCGAACATCGGCGTGGAGATCACCCGCGAGGGCCTCGGCGTCATCGGCATCATCACGCCGTGGAACTTCCCGATCGCCATTCCGGCCTGGAAGATCGCGCCGGCGCTCGCCTATGGCAACACCATCGTCTTCAAGCCGGCCGAGCTGGTGCCCGCCTGTTCCTGGGCGATCGTCGATATCCTGCATCGCGCAGGCCTGCCGAAGGGCGTTCTGAACCTCGTCATGGGCAAGGGCTCGGTCGTCGGCCAGGCCATGCTCGAAAGCCCCGACATTCACGGCATCACCTTCACCGGCTCCACCGGCACCGGCCGGCGGGTCGCGGCCGCCTCCATCGAGCATAACCGCAAGTTCCAGCTCGAAATGGGCGGCAAGAACCCGATGGTCGTGCTCGACGACGCCGATCTTTCCGTCGCCGTCGAGGCTGCCGCCAATTCCGGCTTTTTCTCGACCGGCCAGCGCTGCACAGCATCGTCACGCCTGATCGTCACCGAAGGTATCCACGACAAGTTCGTCGCCGCATTGACCGAGAAGCTGAAGACGCTGGTCGTCGACAATGCGCTGAAGGCCGGCACCCATATCGGTCCCGTCGTCGACGAGCGGCAGCTGAAGACCGATACCGACTATATCGAGATCGGCAAGAAGGAGGGCGCCAAGCTCGCCTTCGGCGGCGAGGTCATCTCCCGCGAAACGCCCGGCTTCTACCTGCAGCCGACGCTGTTTACCGAAGCGACCAACCAGATGCGTATCTCGCGCGAGGAAATCTTCGGACCTGTGGTCTCGGTGATCCGGGCGAAGGATTACGACGAAGCGCTTGCCATCGCCAACGACACGCCGTTCGGGCTTTCGGCCGGCATCGCCACCACCAGCCTGAAACATGCGACGCACTTCAAGCGCAATTCCGAGGCCGGCATGGTCATGGTCAACCTGCCGACGGCAGGCGTCGATTTCCACGTGCCGTTCGGCGGCCGCAAGGGTTCGTCCTACGGTCCGCGCGAGCAGGGCAAATACGCCGCCGAGTTCTACACAACCGTCAAGACGGCCTACACGCTGGCTTGAGACGAAGCGAGATGACCCGGGCCGTACGAGGCGGTCCGGGGATATGCTGAAGGACAGAGATTATGAAAAAGAAAGCGGAATGGCCGCGCAGGCTGAGGTCGCAGGAATGGTACGGCGGTACGAGCCGCGACGTGATTTATCATCGCGGCTGGCTTAAGAACCAGGGTTATCCGCACGACCTGTTCGATGGCCGGCCGGTGATCGGCATCCTGAACACCTGGTCGGATATGACCCCGTGCAACGGTCATCTCCGGGAACTCGCCGAGAAGGTGAAGGCGGGTGTCTGGGAAGCCGGCGGCTTCCCGCTCGAGGTGCCGGTGTTCTCGGCCTCCGAAAACACCTTCCGCCCGACCGCGATGATGTACCGCAACCTCGCCGCCCTTGCGGTCGAAGAAGCGATCCGCGGCCAGCCGATGGATGGCTGCGTGCTGCTCGTCGGCTGTGACAAGACCACGCCGTCGCTGCTGATGGGTGCCGCCTCCGTCGACCTGCCATCGATTGTCGTCACCGGCGGCCCGATGCTGAACGGCTATTTCCGTGGCGAGCGCGTCGGCTCCGGCACGCATCTGTGGAAATTCTCCGAAATGGTAAAGGCCGGCGAGATGACGCAGGCCGAATTCCTCGAGGCGGAAGCGTCGATGAGCCGTTCTTCGGGCACCTGCAACACCATGGGCACCGCCTCGACGATGGCGTCGATGGCCGAAGCGCTCGGCATGGCGCTGTCGGGCAATGCTGCGATCCCGGGCGTCGATTCCCGCCGCAAGGTCATGGCGCAGCTGACCGGCCGCCGCATCGTGCAGATGGTCAAGGACGATCTGAAGCCCTCCGACATCATGACGAAGCAGGCCTTCGAGAACGCCATCCGCACCAATGCGGCGATCGGCGGATCGACCAATGCCGTCATCCATCTTCTGGCTATCGCCGGCCGTGTCGGCATCGATCTGACGCTTGATGATTGGGACCGCTGCGGCCGCGACGTTCCCACAATCGTCAACCTGATGCCGTCGGGCAAGTACTTGATGGAAGAGTTCTTCTACGCCGGCGGCCTGCCTGTCGTGCTGAAGCGCCTCGGCGAGGCGGGCCTGCTGCACAAGGATGCGCTGACCGTCTCCGGCGAAACCGTCTGGGACGAGGTCAAGGAAGTCATCAACTGGAACGAGGATGTCATCCTGCCGGCTGAAAAGGCGCTGACGTCGTCCGGCGGCATCGTCGTGCTGCGCGGCAATCTCGCGCCGAAGGGCGCGGTGCTGAAGCCTTCGGCCGCTTCGCCGCATCTGCTGGTGCACCGGGGCAGGGCAGTCGTGTTCGAGGATATCGACGACTACAAGGCCAAGATCAACGACGACAACCTCGACATCGACGAGACCTGCGTCATGGTCATGAAGAACTGCGGACCGAAGGGCTATCCCGGCATGGCCGAAGTCGGCAACATGGGTCTGCCGCCCAAGGTGCTGAAGAAGGGCATCCTCGACATGGTGCGCATTTCCGACGCCCGCATGTCCGGAACGGCCTACGGCACCGTCGTTCTGCACACTTCTCCGGAAGCCGCCGTCGGCGGACCGCTCGCGGTCGTCAAGAACGGCGACATGATCGAGCTCGACGTGCCGAACCGCCGCCTGCATCTCGACATATCAGACGAGGAACTGGCGCGGCGTCTCGCCGAATGGCAGCCGAACCACGATCTGCCGACATCGGGCTACGCCTTCCTGCACCAGCAGCATGTCGAAGGCGCCGACACCGGCGCCGACCTCGACTTCCTCAAGGGATGTCGCGGAAACGCTGTCGGCAAGGACAGCCACTGAGCTTGAACGCATCCGAGATTGGGATCGTTGAAAAGGCGGGGTGAGAGCCCCGCCTTTGGCTGTTTGCGAAGCGCGAAGCTATTCCTTAAAGCGCGTCGCGATCTTTCAGATTCGCTCCTTGCGCTTCAGGTTTTGTTTGCATGTCGTTGCCGCAAAACCGCTGCACACTTTTGCGCGACATGCGTTAGTCATGCTCGCGGGCGCGAGAGTACGTGCTGCGAGAGCGTGCGAGGGACGGAGAAGCTGCGGCAAATCTCTTCTCCCCTCGGGGAGAAGGGGAAACGAGAGGCCGCGTTCTGTCCTTCGGAGCCCTCAGCTCTGGCTCTGGCTTTGCATCTGGCCGCCATCCTCCACCTTGACGGTGACCGACAGGGTTTCGCCCGGCGTGCCGATACGCATGCCTGAAATCGGCGCGGCGTCGCGGTAGCAGAGGCCGGAGGCGGTCCTGACGTAGCGGGCATCCGGGCAGATCTCGTTGGCCGGATCGAAGCCGACCCAGCCGAGGCCGGGAATATGCGCCTCGGCCCAGGCATGGGTCGCCGCCTGTTCGACCTTTTCTTCCATCATCAGATAACCGGAGACATATCGCGCCGGCACCTGCAGAGCACGGGCGGCGGCAACGAAGACATGCGCATGGTCCTGGCAGACGCCGCTCTTCTTCTCCAGCGCCTGTTCCGCCGTCGTCGCCGTATCGCTGGTTCCCGGTTTGTAATCGACCGCCTCGTGGATGGCGGCCATCAGCGCATGCATGCGGGCGAGTTCGTTATCGCCGTCGACGCCCTTGATCAGTTCCTTCACCAGCTTGCCGCTCTTGGTCAGCGGCGTCTCGCGCAGGAAAAGCCAGAGCGGGCAGAAGCCGGTATGCGGGCCGATGACGCCGTTGAGATCTTCCGTTTCGACCTCGCCCTCGGCGAGAATGCGCGTCGTCTGCTGTTCGCCTTCCAGCGAGACCAGATTGACGTGGTTGCCGTACTGATCGTCATATTCCACTTCGGGGGTGGCGCCCTCGACCTTCAGCGACCAGCCGAGCACCTTCTGGCCTGGCGTCGTCGGCGGCGTCAGCCGCAGCCGCTGCAGGGAGAATTTCGACGGCTCGTCGTAGCGGTATTCGGTGAGGTGGCTGATTTTCAGTCTCATATTCTGATCCGCTTAAACGTAGAACCGGTAGCCGTCGGAAATTTCCATGCCGAGCTGGTTGTTGCGCGAGACGAAATCCTCCAGGAATTCGTGCAGGCCCTGATCCATGATGTCGCGGATCGCCCGCGTCTGCAGCGTGGTGCGGATCGCATCGGCGGTATCGTGGGCCGGAAGCCGCTCCTCGTAATCCTGGGCGAGATAGCCGAGATTGCTGACGATCTTCTCGTAGCAATAGGCAAGCGAGCGCGGCATCTGCACATTGAGGGTGAGGAAGTCGGCGATATTCATCGCCCGGTATTCGCCGTCATAGGCCCAGCTATAGGCGCGGTGTGCGGAGACCGAGCGCAGGATCGATTCCCACTGCACATTGTCGAGCGAGGAGCCGACGGCCGAGACGGAGGGCAGCAGCACGTAATATTTCACATCGAGGATGCGGCTCGTATTGTCGGCCCGCTCGATGAAAGTGCCGATGCGGGCGAAGTTATAGAGCTCGTTGCGCAGCGTCGAACCATGGAAGGCGCCGCGGATGAGGCCGGCGCGGCGCTTGATGACATCGATCACCTCGGGCAGGTCGGCGGCCTTCACCCGCTTTTCGAGCAGCGATTTCAGCTCGATCCAGCATTCGTTGGTCGCCTCCCAGGTCTCCCGCGTCAGCGCGGTGCGGACCATGCGGGCATTGTTGCGGCCGGAGTCGATGCAGGACATGACGCTCGACGGATTGGAGCGATCGCGCAGGAGATAGTCGATCGCATCGGCATTGGTGAGCTTCGCGTGGCCCTCGTCATAGGCCTCGCGCACGCCGGCGCTTTGCAGCACGCCGTCCCAGTTGTCGTCACCGGCGCTGCTGCGGGTCAGCGACATGCGCAGACCGGCATCGACCAGGCGGGCAATATTTTCGGCACGCTCGATGTAACGGAACATCCAGTAGAGGCCGTTTGCAGTTCTTCCGAGCATCAGTCCTCCAATACCCAGGTGTCTTTGGTGCCGCCGCCCTGGCTGGAATTGACGACCAGCGAGCCCTGCTTCAGGGCGACGCGGGTGAGCCCGCCCGGAATGATCTGAACCTTGTCTGATACGAGCACATAGGGGCGAAGGTCGACATGGCGCGGCGCAATCCCCTTGTTGACGAGGATCGGCACGGTGGAGAGCGACAGCGTCGGCTGGGCGATATAATTGTTCGGCTTGGCCTTCAGCTTCTCGGCGAAATCGGCGCGCTCCTTCTTCGACGCCGTCGGTCCCACAAGCATGCCGTAGCCGCCTGAGCCGTGCACTTCCTTGACGACCAGCTCTTCCAGGTGCTCCAGCACGTATTTCAGGCTGGAGGCTTCCGAGCAGCGCCAGGTCGGCACGTTTTCGAGCAGCGCCTTGCGGCCGGTATAGAATTCGACGATCTCGGGCATGTAGGAATAGATCGCCTTGTCGTCTGAGATGCCGGTGCCCGGCGCATTGGCGATGGTGATGTTGCCGGAGCGGTAGACGTCCATGATCCCGGGAATGCCGAGGGCGGAATCGGCCCGGAAGGTCAGGGGATCGAGGAAGTCGTCGTCGACGCGGCGGTAGAGCACATCGATCGCCTCGTAACCGCGGGTCGTGCGCATCTTCACCTTGCCGTCGATGACACGCAGATCCGAGCCTTCGACCAGCTCGACGCCCATCATGTCGGCGAGGAAGGAATGCTCGTAATAGGCGGAATTGTAGATGCCGGGTGTCAGCACCGCCACGCGCGGCTTGCCGGTGCAGCCCGGAGGGGCGAGCGAGGCGAGGCTCTGGCGCAGGAGATAGGGATAATCCTCGACGCGCTGCACCTTGTTCTCATGGAAGAGTTCCGGGAACATCTGCATCATGGTTTCCCGGTTTTCCAGCATGTAGCTGACGCCGGAAGGCGTGCGGGCATTGTCCTCCAGCACGTAGAACTGGTCCTCGCCGGTGCGCACAATGTCGGTGCCGACGATATGGGTATAGACGCCGCCGGGCGGGCGGAAGCCGATCATCTCGGAGAGGAAGGCGACGTTGTTTTCGATCAGTTCGCGCGGAACGCGGCCGGCGCGGATGATCTCCTGCTTATGATAGATATCGTCCAGGAAGGCGTTGAGCGCGATCACCCGCTGCTCGATGCCCTGGGCGAGCTTGCGCCATTCGCGGGCCGAGATGATGCGGGGAATGATGTCGAAGGGGATGAGTTTTTCGGAACTGTCGGCGTGGCCGTAGACCGCGAAGGTGATGCCGGTCTTCCGGAAGATGTTTTCCGCATCGCGGGACTTGGCAATCAGATGCGCCCGATCTTGGCTGTTGTACCACTCGAAGTATTTTTCATAAGGCGGACGAGGACTCTCGTCCCCGGTAATCATTTCATCAAATGCCAAAGGTGCGGCTCCCCTTTTTTGTTCATTTGAATACAACGCAAATTGCAATGCAAGAACCATGCGCAGTTCGAGGAAAAGATTTTGCGGTGCGGGAAAGATGGGAGTTTTCGGGTGTTTGAGGCAGGGGTGGCCGGAATGGTGGACGGTTGCTCTGTAAAAACTGCGTAAAATCTGAGCAGATGATGGTTTTTCGTTCGGCCGATATGAGGAGGCGCGGCCTTTCCGCTTGCTCCCTCATTCCTGTGCCTGTCACAGGAATCCAGCCACGGCGCGTCTGCGCCGTGAACGACTCCATAGGCAGTTGAAGAGAGTCTCTCGCGCCCAAGGACTTGGGCGCGCTGGATCCCTGTGACGAGCACAGGGATGAGGGTGGGTGGGGATACGCCGGGACCCCTCCGGCCCGTATGTCCAGGGTTGAGGTGCGACGGTTGTCCCCAACCATCAACGAAATTTCAAATAAGCATCAACGCTTCGCCTTTGACCGCGGCCATCGGCTGCGGCTATCAGCACGGCGATCTCTTTTTGCCCGAGCCGCCCCATGTCCCTCGACCGCTTTGCCCCCGCCGTCTTCGTTTTCCTCTGGTCCACGGGCTGGGTGGTGGCGAAATATGCCGCGCTGCATTCCGAGCCCTTCACCTTTCTTTCGATAAGGTACGCGCTGTCGGCCCTGGCGTTCCTGGCGCTCTGCCTGGTGATGCGGGCGCAATGGCCGAAGAGCCGGGCCACGTGGCTGCGCGCCATCTATTCCGGCTTCTTCCTGCACGGCTTCTATCTCGGCGGGCTCTGGTGGGCGATCGCCAATGGCGTGCCGGCCGGCATATCGGGCATCATCGCGGCGCTGCAGCCGCTGCTGACGGCGATGGCGGCTCCCTTCCTTGTCGGCGAGCGCTTGCAGAAGAGCCAGCAGTTCGGCCTCGGCCTCGGTTTCATCGGCATCGCCATCGCGATTTCGCCGAAACTCCTCGATCCGGCGACATCAGATCTCAGCCATGCGGCGGTGCCGCTGGCGATCAACCTCATCGCCATGGGCTCCGTCACCTACGGCACGCTCTACCAGAAGAAACACCTGCAATCCGGCGACCTCAGGAGCATCGCGACGCTGCAATATGTCGGCGCGCTGATCCTGACCCTGCCGCTGTCGCTGATCTTCGAGCAGCAGCATTTCGATGGTTCCGCGCAGGCCTACGGCGCGCTCATATGGTCGGTCTTCGGCCTGTCGATGGGCGGCGTCGGGCTGCTGCTCTATTTGATCCGCCGGGGGCAGGTCTCGCGCGCCGCTTCGCTTATCTATCTGATGCCGCCGGCCGTCGCGCTGGAAGCCTTCATCGCCTTCGGGGAGCCGCTGACCCTGCCGTTGATTTTGGGCACGGTGGTCGTCGTGACCGGCGTCTATCTGACGAACCGCAGGGCGGCCGAGCGGCGGACGCCGGCTGAGGCCTAAAGCGTGTCGCGCAAAAGTGTGCGCGGTTTTGCGATAACGACACGCGAGAAAACAAAGACCTAAAGCACGGGGAGCGAATCTGAAAGATCGCGACGTGCTTTAGACAGCAAAAAGGCCGGGTTTCCCCGGCCTTTCCACATTTCAGTCGATCGATGATCAGGCGCGTTCGCGGCGCTGGCCACCATTGCGGGAGCCGGAGCCGCCGCGGCGATTGCCGCCATTGCCCTCGCGGCGCGGTTCGCCGCCCTGGGCCTGGTGCTGGCCGCGGTCTTCGCCGTGCTTGCGGGCCGGGCGGCCGTGGGCTTGGCGGCCGTTGCCGCGGTGATGACCGCTCGGCTCGCCATTGGCATGATGGCCGTTGGGGCCGCCATGCGCAGGGCGATGCTGCTTTGCCGGACGGAAATCGGAGGTCGAGACCAGATCATTGTCGGGGCCGAGATTGGGGGCCGCTTCGCCGCGGCGCTGGCTGCGGAAATCTTCGTTGCGGGCCGTGCGCTCAGGGCGCGGACGGCGCTCGCGGCGTTCCTCGCCTCCGGCGCGGACTTCGCTGCCTTCGCCGTCACGGCGCTGGCGGCTGCCGCGATGCTCCGAGCGGTTGGCGTCGCCACGGCCTTCGCCACGACCCTCACCACGGCCCTGGCCGCCGCGGTTGCGGTTGTTGCCATTGCCGTTGCCGCGGCGGGGGCCGCTGTTGCTGATATTGGCCGGCGGTTCGCCGCTTGCGACCGATATCTCGATGCCCATCAGGCGCTCGATATCGCGCAGCAGCTTGGCTTCGTCAGGGGCGCAGAAGGCAATCGCGATGCCGTCGCGGCCGGCGCGCGCGGTGCGGCCGATGCGATGGACGTAAGCGTCGGGCACCTCAGGCAGATCGTAATTATAGACGTGGCTGACGGCCGGGATGTCGATGCCGCGGGCGGCGACGTCGGTGGCGATCAGCGTCTTGATGCTGCCGTCGCGGAAGGCCTTCAGCGCCCGCTCGCGCTGGCCCTGGCTCTTGTTGCCGTGGATCGAGGCGACGGAATAGCCGATATTGTCGAGATGCTTCATCAGCTTCTCGGCGCCGTGCTTCGTGCGCAGGAAGACGATGGCGCGGCCGTCCGGGTTTTCGGTCAGCGACTTGCGCAGCAGCTCGGTCTTGTCGTTCTTGCCGCCGACGAAATGGACGTACTGCTCGACCTTGTCGGCAGCTTTGCCGGGCGGCGTCACTTCGACCTTGACGGGATCGACGAGATAATCGCCGGCGAGATCGGCGATCGCCTTCGGCATGGTGGCCGAAAACAGCATGGTCTGGCGCTTCTTCGGCACCAGCTTGGCGATCTTGCGCAGATCGTGCACGAAGCCGAGGTCGAGCATCTGGTCGGCTTCGTCGAGCACGAGATAGCGCACCGTCGTCAGCGTGATGGCGCGGCGATTGACGAGGTCGAGCAGGCGGCCGGGGGTGGCGACCAGGATATCGGTGCCCTTTTCCAGCTGAAGCTGCTGCTTGTTGATCGAGACGCCGCCGACGACGACATTGATGCGCAGCGGCGACTTGCGGATGAACTTCTTCAGATTGTCGGCGATCTGGTTCACCAGCTCGCGCGTCGGCGCGAGGATCAGCGTCCGCGTCGTGCGGTTGTCGGGACGGCGCTCGTCGGCGAGCAGCTTTTCGATGAGCGGCAGGCCGAAGGCGGCGGTCTTGCCGGTGCCGGTCTGGGCAAGGCCGATCAGGTCGCGGCCGGCGATGAGAAGAGGGATGGCCTGTTCCTGGATCGGCGTCGGCGTTTCGATGCCGAGCTGGAACAAGGTAGCGACGATCGGCTTGGAGACACCAAGCGATTCAAAATTGGTCAAGGCATAACCTTTCGGGGCGCCAAAACGATATCGCCGGAGCGCACCATGCGATCCGGTTTCATTCTGGCGTCAAGAACCCCGCGTGAAGTGGGAACTTGCAAGTTGGAAAAAGCTTTCCAGCGCTTCTGGCCGCTGATGGGAGTGCGGCGCTCTATCGAAATGCGCTTTTGTCCCTTCTTCCTGCGTTTCGTATTTTCTAGCAGGGGCACGCTCACGCGGCGGCCGGAAGGGTGAAAGCTGAGCCGCATTTGGGCTAATTCGTGTGGAAAGTCAAGTGCAGTGCACAAAAAGCCTTAACCGGCATCCGTCGACGGCATTCTGAGGACGAAGCTTTCCGATGCGCTTTCGGCACCATTGACGAGGACGGCGATGCGGTGTTGCCCGGGATAATAGCGCCGGGTCGTGATCGGCCGCATGGCGTGGCGGCGCTCGATCGCCCGGCTCTGGCCGGGCGCCAGCGTGATCGTCTTGCACTTGAAAACCTTCGGTGACAGCGAGCCGTCCGCCTTCACGTGGTGGATGGCGTAGTCGATCATCAGCGCGTGCTCGACCGCGCCGGCATTGGTCACGCGGATCTCGAAATCCAGCCCTTCGCCGAACATGACCTCGCTGCTGAGAAGGCGCAGTTCGCATGTCAGCGCGGTCGCCGCACCGAAACCGAAATTGGCAAGCGCCTGCGCATGGCCTTTCTTCAGGAGCGTGCGAGAGGCATGTTTCAGCAACCAGCGGCGCTCGGGCGAAGCGCCGTCGATGTGGGTTGCGATGAAGGCGGCGACGAGATCGGGATGATCCTTGGCAATGTCGTTCAGGCTGTTGGCGACGGATCGGCGCACATAGTCCTCCGGATCGTCGATCAAAGCGGTCAGGATCGGCAGGATCGGCGCGGGATCTTTCACAAGTTGCGGCAGGCGCATGGCCCAGGGCAGGCGCGGCCGCGTTCCCTCGCTCGCCAGCCGGCGTACATGCCGGTCGGGATCGCCGACCCAGCCGGAGATGCTGGCCAGCGCCCGCTGCTGGTCGCGATGGATGAAAGGACGGATGCCGAATTCGGCGGTGAAATGCGGCGTCAGCGCCTTGAGGAGATCGAGGCCGAGATCGAAATGATCGGGGCCGCGCGTGGCGATGAACTGATTGACCGGCAGCAGCATCCAGCCTGTCAGACCGGGCCTGCCCGATGCCGGCAGGCTCGCCTTCAGGATTGCGGCTGCTTGCGGAAAATCATCGGGAAGCGTGGCGAACAGCGCGTCGCGGATCAGGGCAGAGCGCTCCATCAGCTCCAGCGCCTCCAGGCCATCAGTCGCGAGCGCAACGAAACGGGCCTTGTCGAAGGAGGACGCATGGGCGGCGATGCGATTGGCCATGTCGGCGACCAGCGCCTCGTGCAGCAGGTTCTTGAGCGGTTCCGGCATGCTGATCCTCCCTCTGTGGGAGGATTGGACCGGCGCCGCCGGGAGGTCAAGCGGCGCCGGATGTGGTCTTCTCTATTCCGGGCAGACCTTCACGCGATAAGGCTCGCCCCAGCGATCGTGCCGCCATTCGATATGGCAGTAGGACGGCCGGTAATAGGTCCGGTAGACGGGGTAGGGACGATAGGCGGGGTAGGCCGGATAAACCGGGTAGGCGGGGCGGGCGGCTTCCGACAGCAGGGCGCCGCCGACGACGCCGGCGGCGAGGCCGCCCCAGAAGGCATCGCGCGGATGGGCATCGGCAGTGGTGGCGGTGGCGAGCGAGGCGCCGGCAAAGGTCAGCGCGATCAGGCCCGTCGCCATGGTCTTATGAAAAACGGACATGGTATTTTCCTTGATTTGGACCGGCTTCTATAAAGCCATCTCCAGACTCGGCCCGGATCGCGGCGGAGCGATGGCCGCGCAAGCGCTTGCGGCATTAAATTTTCGTCATGATTTCAAGGGGTGCCGAGGCGGCAAGGTGCTGATCGAACCGCGTGGGATCGCCGCTGATAAGGGCGTTCATTCAGTTTTCTGCGGGATCGGAGTGCCGATCGAAGGTATTTCGGCTCATCGAGCCGACGTGCAAAATTTCGCGGCGCAAATTTATGGTTAAAACCTTGTTAAAAGCCTTGGCGTTATAGTCTTTGTAGTTGATATTTCATTCATTGCGGGAGCGACAATTTCTTGAAATCAGCCGGGGACATACTGGAATTGGCTTGCCGCCGGATCGCCGATCTGGACACCCCGGCCTATGTCAAGAACAGCGAGTTGCGCTATGTCGCCGTCAACGAGGCCTATGCCGAGTTTCTCGGCCGAGAGATTTCCGACTTCATCGGCAGGCGCAGCCGCGAGCTGTTCGACCGGCCCGAGGAAGAGGACCGCGAGGACAAGGAGCGCCGCGCGCTGGTGTTCGGCACCGAGGAAAACGCCATCTGCTTCGACGCGGCGAGCCTCCAGCATGAGCGCATTCAGATCGAAAGCTTCTCGCCGTCGCCGGAGCGGATCTACGTGCTCGGCATCTTCGAAGCCCGCGAGCGCCGTGCCGCCGGCAACAGCGAGACCGGCGGCAGCTCTCGGACTGTAAACGATTCCGATCTTGCCCAGGTGCGCGAGGCGCTGGAAAAGCTCGATCATCCAATCGGCATCTTTGCGGCAGACGGCCGCCCGCTGGTCGTCAACGCCGTCTATCGCGGCGGTGCAAGGCCTGCGGCCGCCGGCGATTCGGCGTGGGGCGACAGCATCAACGAACTCGACGCTCTGCGCACCGTGCTTGAGGATCTGCCGGTTGCCGTCTTCGTACGCGACGACAGGCATCGCCTGATCTATGCCAACAAGTATTATGAAACCTTCAGCGGCCGCGCCCGCTCCGAGTATCTGGGAATGACCGAACACGAAATGTTCGGGCCGGAAGGTGCTGAGCCGATCTACCAGGAAAACCTGCTGGCGCTCAGGGACGGCATTTCGGTGGAGCTCGAGAGCGAGATGCCGAGCATAAGCGGCCACGTCTATCCCGTCATTTCGCGCGTCAACCGCGTCATGACGGCGGATGGGCGAACCTATGTCGTGGGCTCCTTTTCCGACATCTCGCCCCTCAAGGAGCGCGAGAAGGCGCTGATCGAGTCCCGCAAGCAGGAAGAAGTGTTGCATCGGGATATCGAGAGCATCCTGCGTTCGCTGCCGATCGGCGTGCTGATCCTCGATAACTACCACCGCATCCTCTACGTCAACGACGAATTCTACAGCATCTGGGAACTGCCGCTCGACGATCGCTTCGACGGCCGTCCCTTCATCGACGTCATCCGCCGGAATTACGAACTCGGGCGTTATGACGGAACGCAGACGCCCGAAGAAATCTATGCCTTCCGCCAGCACCTGTTCGAAGCCGAAGAGCCGGAGCCGATCGAGGTCGGCTGGACAGGCGGCAAATCGGTCATCTTCGACAGCCGGCGCATCTCCAACGACCGCATCCTTCTGACCTATGCCGATATTTCGGCGGTGCGCGAGCGGGAAAAGGAAATTCACGAGACCCGCGCCGCGCTGGAGCGGGTCGGCGAAATGATGCGCGATGCGACGCACGCCATGTCGCAGGGGCTTGCCATCGTCCAGGACGGCATCATCAAGATGTCCAACGAGGCGATGGCCGATATCCTGCAGATCCCGCCGCATTATATCGCGGCCGGCGAAGGCTGGCTCGGCATGTTCGAATTCTGCGCGGCGCGCGGCGATTTCCACGACGCGGCGGACGAGATCCTGCAGGAGTGGCGCGCCAATATCGCTGCCAGGCAGCCGATTTCCACGGTGTTCCATGTCGGCGGCGAGCGCTGGGTGAACATGGAGGCGACGGTCAGCACCGGGCAGCATTGGGTGGCGCTGTTTACCGACGTGACCGATCTGAAGAGCCGCGAGGAGGATTTGCGCCATCTCCTGTCGCGCGCCGAAGCCGCCGACCGCGCCAAGACCGAATTCCTCGCCAATATGAGCCACGAGATCCGCACGCCGATGAACGGCGTGCTCGGCATGGCGGAACTGCTTGCCAAGACCAATCTGGACACGCGCCAGAAGACCTTCATCGACATCATCGTCAAATCGGGCAACGCGCTGCTGACGATTATCAACGACATCCTCGACTTCTCGAAGATCGATGCAGGGCAGATGAAACTGCGCAGAGCCGCCTTCGACATCGTTGAAGCGGTGGAAGACGTGGCGACGCTTCTGTCGTCGCATGCCGCCGAAAAGAATATCGAGCTCCTGGTGCGGGCGGCACCGGATCTGCCGGCCGCGGTGATCGGAGATGCCGGACGCTTCCGCCAGATCGTCACCAATCTGGTCGGCAACGCCGTCAAGTTCACCGAGCGCGGCCATGTCTTCGTCGATGTCGGCTTCCAGGCGGCCGCCGGCGGCGAGATCATGGCGAGCATCCGCATCGAGGACACGGGTATCGGTATCCCTCAGGAGAAGCTGGAATCGGTCTTCGACAAGTTTTCGCAGGTCGATGCCTCCTCGACCCGGCGGCATGAGGGAACGGGACTTGGCCTGGCGATCACGGCCGGTCTCGTCGATCTCTTCGGCGGCTATATCAATGTCGAGAGCGAATGGGGCAGGGGCTCGGTCTTCACCGTCAACCTGCCGTTTGCGGTGGCGGCCGCCCGCCTCGAGCCGAAGCCGCTGCCGATCAACGTGCAGGGCGCGCGCATCCTCGTCGTCGACGACAATGAGGTGAACCGGCGCATCCTCACCGAGCAGCTTTCGCTCTGGGGCTTCGACGGCGTGGCCGCCGAGGGCGGCGGCACCGGCCTTGCGATCCTGGAGGCGGCGGCCGATCTCGGCGTGACCGTCGATGCCGTCGTGCTCGACTATCACATGCCCGATATGAACGGCGCCGATGTCGCCCGCCGGCTGCGCGCCGATCGCCGCTTCACCGAGCTGCCGATCATCTTCCTAACCTCGATGGATATCTCAGGCACGGAAAAGGAATTCGCGGCGCTGAACGGCCAGGCGCATCTGATGAAGCCGGCGCGCGCCAACGTGCTGCGCAACACCGTCGTCGAGGTGGTTCGCGCCCGGCGCGTGAAGCAGGCTTCGGAAGCCGAGATTGCCCGGCTGCAGGCCGAAGCCGCCGTGCCGGTCCCTCAGCCTGCGCCTCAGCCCGCGCCGCAGAAGCGGGCGGCTGACTTCGTGGATGTGCTCGTCGCCGAAGACAACGAGGTCAACCAGATCGTCTTCACCCAGATCCTGCAATCGACGGGGCTTACCTTCCTTGTCGTCAACAACGGGCAGGAGGCCGTCGCCGCCTGGGAGAGCCATACGCCACGCATCATCATGATGGACGTCTCGATGCCCGTCATGAACGGCCATGAAGCGACCCGGACGATCCGCGAACGGGAAAAGGGGCAGGGGCACCGCGTGCCGATCATCGGCGTCACCGCCCATGCGCTGGAAAGCGACCGCGAACTCTGCCTCGATGCCGGCATGGACGACTACATGTCGAAACCGATCAGCCCCGAGCTGCTGGAAGAAAAGATCCGGCAATGGCTCGGCAAGGGCGAGCAGCAGGTGCTTACGAGCTACTGATCCTTTCGAGGAAACAGGATGCTCTCGAAATCCTGAGCACCGTTCAGGATATGCATGATCTCGATCCGATCTTGGTCGACGCGATAGAAGATCAGATAGTTGCCGTGAGGACGGCGACGGATGCCGGTGTGTTCGTAGCGTGGCACCAATGAAAAACCGTTCGGCGCGTCCGCCAGACGTTCACATCGGTCCACCAGCTCATCGACGAAACTCACCGTCCGCTGCGGATTGTCCATTGCGATATAATCGGCGATACGCTCAAGGTCCGCCTCCGCTCGGGCGGTAATGAAGACGATCACGAACGGCCGTCATATTTTGCCTTAAGGCGGGCGGCGACATCCCTGATGGGCTTGATGCGGCCGGCCTCCGCGTCGGCGATTCCCTGGCCGATTGCTAAATCAAGCGCTATCAGCCGTTTTTCCCGCTCCTCAACAAGTCGGATACCTTCGCGCAGAACTTCGCTGCGAGAGTTATAACGTCCCGATTTCACGAGTTCGCTTACATAGTTTTCGAGCTGCTGTCCGAGGTTCGCGCTGCTTGCCATATCCGTTCCTTTTGGGGAATTATCGCATGAATTGATAACTGTTAGCAATACGCGATGGAGTCAGCAAATCCTATCGGGCCGCCTTCACACCGCAGAGCATTTCCCGCTTGCCGGCGAACCCCTTGCGGCGTTCCACGACAAAGCCGGCGGCGATGAGATTGCGGCGCACGAAGCCGGCTGCGGCATAGGTGGCGAAGGTGCCGCCGGCGGCGGTCTTTTCGTTGACCGCGCGCATCAGTTCCTCCGACCACATGTCGCCGTTGCGCGACGGGGCGAAGCCGTCGAGATACCAGGCGTCGAAGCCGGGTCTTGCCGCGGTGACGCCGTCGAGTGCGGCGCCGCAGACGACGCTGAGCCGCGTCTGATCGTCGAGATCGAGCGAGACGGTACCATCGGGCGTTTGCGGCCAGGCGGCCGTCAGGGCTTCGCGCTCGGCATCGATCTCCGGCCAGTGCGAAAGCGCCCGGGCGATCTCTTCGACGCGCATCGGATGGAGTTCGAAGGAGATGAAATGCAGATGCTGGCCGGCGGCGCGGTGCTGCTTCCATTGCCGCCATGTTTCGGCGAAGTTCAGGCCGGTGCCGAAACCGAGTTCGCCGATCACGAATGCCTGCTGCCCGCTCCAGCGCTCCGGCAGGCCATTGCCGGCGAGGAAGACGTGGCCGCATTCCAGCCGTCCGTCGGTCTGGCAATAAAAATGATCGCCAAAGGCTGTGGAATAAGGCATATCGCCGTCGCGCCATTCGAGCGGCTGCGGCGCGCCCGCGCCAATCTGATCTGGGTTCACCTCTGTCATGGAAAAAGCCGATAGTCCTCAGCCGGTCTCAGGTCAATCATCCTGCGAATTGCTGATCGTCGGCGGCGGCATCATGGGCCTCTGGGCGGCCGTCCATGCCGAGCGCCGCGGCATCGGCACCCTTCTCGCCGATGCCGGCAGGCTGGGTGGAGGAGCGAGCGGCGGCCTGCTCGGCGCGCTGATGCCGCATATGCCCGACCGCTGGTCGGAGAAGAAGCAGTTCCAGTTCGATGCGCTGGTCTCGCTCGAAGCTGAGGTCGCCGCGCTGGAAGCCGAGACCGGGCTTTCGGCCGGTTACCGCAGGTCAGGGCGGCTGATCCCGCTGCCTAAGCCGCATCTCAACCCTATAGCCCGCGGCCACTCCGAGGACGCCGAGCGCCACTGGCGGGCAGGCGAGCGCCGGTTCCACTGGCATGTACTGGAAAAGCCACCGGTTGACGGCTGGGTCGAGGCCTCTGCCGGCGAGAGCGGCTTCGTGCATGACACGCTTGCCGGCCGGGTCGCCCCGCGGTCGCTGATTTCAGCGCTCGCCGCCTTCCTGCAGCGGGCAAAACATGTGCGCATCATGGAAAATGCTGAAGTCGCCGATCTCGATCCGGACCGAGGCACGGCGGAGATCGGCGGCAAAACCGTCACGTTCGGCCGCTGCATCCTGGCTGCGGGCCATCGATCCTTTCCTTTGCTGCAGGACCTGACATCAGGGCTGAAACAGCCGCTCGGCCAGCCGGTGAAGGGGCAGGCGGCGCTGTTGAAGGCAGAGATCGATCCGGCGCTGCCGACGATCTTTCTCGACGGGCTCTATGTCGTCGCGCATGAAGGCGGGCACGCGGCGATCGGCAGCACCAGCGAAAACCGCTTCGGCGATCCCACATCGACCGATGCCCAGCTCGACGCGCTGATCGAGGCGGCGCGGGCGATCGTGCCGGCGCTTCGCAGCGCGCCCGTCGTCGAACGCTGGGCGGGGCTGCGCCCGAAGGCGATCGACCGTGATCCGATGATCGGCCGCCATCCGGATCATCCCCGGCTCGTCGCGTTGACCGGCGGCTTCAAGGTCAGCTTCGGTCTTGCCCACCGGCTGGCGGAGGCGGCGGTTTGTATCGCAGGCGATACGGATTGCGGATTTTCGCTGCCGGAAAGCTTTGCGATTTCAAGCCATATCGCCGTGGCTTCACGTTAAACGTGAATTTCGTGCGGCTGCGTTTCGTTATTCTGTCATGCAAATCACCTATCTGCTTGCGCATCGGCAGCGCCTGAAGTCACCGGCGCTCACTTCCTTGATGGAGGAAATTGCATGCGCTATGCCATTTGCTTCACGCCCCCGGCGAGCGACCCTTTGTCGCTCGTGGCCGCCAATTGGCTTGGCCGAAACGTGTTTTCAGGCGAGATGGTGGAGCCGCCGGCGGTTCGCGGCCTCGGCATTCACGAGATCGCATTCCACACCGCCGTACCGAGACGCTATGGTTTCCACGGCGTTCTGAAGGCGCCGTTCCATCTGTCTTCCGATATGTCGGAATCGCAACTCCTGCGCGATCTCATGCGTTTTTCCGGAACGGTTCTTCCCTTCCGGATGCCGCGTCTGGAAATTGCCCGGCTCGGCAATTTCTACAGCCTGCTGCCGAGCGCTGCCTGCGAGCAGATCCAGTATCTCGCTTCGGCGATCGTGCAGGAATTCGATCGGTTCCGCGCGCCACTCAGCGAAGCCGAGATCGAGCGGAACGACCCGGACGGCCTTTCAGCCGCCCAGTTCGCCAATCTCCACCGCTGGGGCAATCCCTATGTGATGGATGAGTTCCGATTCCATATGCCGGTGACGGGTCCGGTCAATACACTCGACATGCCGCGCATCGAGCCGGCGCTGCGGGCGATCTTCGGGCCTGTCCTCGGTGAGCCGGTCATGGTTTCCAACGTCGCGCTGATGATCGAAGAGGGCACCGGCGGTCCGTTCCGCGTTCACTCGCTGCATCCGATGGGCAAGGTCAGCGCGCGCAAGATCGCCTGAGCAGGTGACTTCTAAGCATCTGTGAAACAAGGATAAATTTCACCGCGCAGTTTCCGTCTCGACATTCCGGCTGCGGATGATACCGTTCCCCGTCTTTTCAGAAGGTGATTTAATGGTATCTGAGACCTATCCGCGCAATCTCGTCGGCTACGGGCGCCAGACGCCCGATCCGAAATGGCCCGATGAGGCGCGCATCGCCGTGCAGTTCGTCATCAATTACGAGGAGGGCGGCGAAAGCTCGATCCTCGACGGCGATCCGGCATCCGAATGCCTGCTGTCGGAAATCGTCGGTGCGGCGGCCTGGCCGGGGCAGCGCAATCTCAACATGGAATCGATCTACGAATATGGTTCGCGCGCCGGTTTCTGGCGGCTCTGGCGGTTGTTTACCGATCTCAAGGTGCAGGCGACCGTCTATGGCGTGACGCTGGCCATGGCGCGCAATCCCGAGGCCGTCGCGGCGATGAAGGAAGCCGGCTGGGAGATCGCCAGCCACGGCTACCGCTGGCTGGAATACAAGGATTTCCCCGAGGATCTGGAGCGCAAGCACATTCTCGAAGCCGTGCGCCTGCACACCGAACTCACCGGCGAGCGGCCCTACGGCATGTATCAGGGCAAACCATCGGACAATACGCTGCGGCTGGTGCAGGAGGAGGGCGGTTTCCTCTACTCCTCCGATTCCTATGCCGATGACCTGCCTTTCTGGGTGAAGGGCGTCGACGGGAAGCCTTTCCTGATCATTCCCTATACGCTCGAAACCAACGACATGCGTTTCGCAACACCGCAGGGCTTCAACACGGGCGATCAGTTCTTCACCTATCTGAAGGATGCCTTCGACACGCTCTATGAGGAAGGCAAGAACGGCAGCCCGAAAATGATGTCGGTCGGCCTGCATTGCCGTCTCGTCGGACGTCCGGGCCGGGCGGCCGCGCTGAAGCGGTTCATCGAATATGTGCAGAAGCACGACAAGGTGTGGATTCCGCGCCGTATCGAGATCGCGGAACACTGGCATAAGCATCATCAGCCGGACGCGCTCTGATGCTGCCGCGCGAGGATTTTGTTTCCCGCTTCGGCGGTGTCTTCGAACATTCGCCCTTCATCGCCGAACGCGCCTATGACGCCGGCAGCGTGAAGGAGCCGTTGACCGCATCAACCGTGCATGCGGCCCTTGCCGCTGCCTTCCGCGCCGCAAGCCCGGAGGAGCGTCTCGGCGTGCTGCGCGCCCATCCCGATCTTGCCGGGCGGCTCGCCATCGCAGGCGAACTCACCGAGGACAGCCGCAAGGAGCAAGCCGGCGCCGGGCTCGACCGGCTGAGCCCGGCCGAACATGCCCGCTTCACCGAGCTCAATTCGGCCTATGTCGAAAAATTCGGCTTTCCCTTCATCATCGCGGTCAAGGGGCTCGGCAAGGACGATATCCTCTCGGCCTTCGAGACGAGGATCGGCAACGGCCGGGATGAGGAATTGGCGACCGCGGCTGCGCAGGTCGAGCGGATCGCGCTGCTGCGCCTGGCATCGATGCTGCCGGAGGCCGAATGAAGGAGCGGCGCGCGATCGACTATCTCAATGAGATGTATGAGGCGGCGTCCGAAGCGTTGTCTTTCGTCGGCGGAATGGATGGGGCGGCCTTCGCCGGGGACAAGCTCACCTTCAAGGCGGTGGCATTCTGCCACTTCACCATCGGTGCTGCGGCGTCCCGCCTGCTGGTGGCGCATCCGGAATTTGCCACCGAGCATCCCGACCTGCCGTGG
The DNA here is from genome assembly GCF_002531825.1 of Rhizobium sp. J15. Classification (GTDB taxonomy): domain Bacteria; phylum Pseudomonadota; class Alphaproteobacteria; order Rhizobiales; family Rhizobiaceae; genus Rhizobium. The sequence goes on from NZ_NWSX01000016.1 coordinate 108,964, forward strand.
ACGAAAATCTGCGGCACGGGCAATCGCATTCTCGAGGACGTCTTCGATCTCGATCCCGTCGAGATGTGGGAGGCGACCTATCGCACGCTGCCGGAATTGCTTTCGGCGATCGACGCGATCCGCAACTGGCATGCCCAAGGCGAGTGAAGCCATGTCCGAATTTCTCGACATCCGCCCGCTCAGCCGATCCGCCTTCGCTCCCTTCGGCGAGGTGATCGAAGCCGATCCGGCTTCGATGCGGCTTATCAATGGCGGCACGACGGAGCGTTTTCATGCCTTGGCCGTGGCGGAGGCGGCGGGCGAGGGCGCGCGCGTCATCGTCAACCTGTTTCGCGGCCAGCCGCGCAGCTTTCCCTATGCCGTCGACATGATGGAGCGCCATCCCCAGGGCAGCCAGAGTTTTTCCCCGGTTTCGGGCCGCCCCTTCCTCGTCGTCGTTTCCGAGGACGAGAACGGACGCCCTGGCAGGCCGCAGGTGTTTCTGGCGCGCGGGGATCAGGGCGTGAACTACCGCCGCAATGTCTGGCACCATCCGCTGATGACGCTCGGCGAGGCTTCGGATTTCCTGGTCGTCGACCGCGACGGGCCGGGCAACAATCTCGAGGAATTCTTCTTCGAGACCCCCTTCATCATCAGAGAGCCAGCCCTATGACCGGACTGACCACCCATGTTCTCGACACCGCTCTCGGCAAGCCGGCCGAGGGCATAAGGATCGATCTCTTCCGGATCGACGGCGAGATCCGCAGGCATGTGACGACGGTCAAGACCAATGCCGACGGCCGGGTCGATGGTGGCCCGATTCTATCTGGCGAAAATTTCCATGTCGGGACCTATGAGCTGGTCTTCCACGCCGGCGATTATCTCAGAGCCTGCGGCACGCCGCTGCCGCATCCGGCTTTCCTCGATCTCGTGCCGATCCGCTTCGGCATTGCCGATGTCACCGCGCATTATCATGTGCCGCTGCTGATCTCGCCCTATGGCTATTCCACCTATCGAGGCAGCTAGAGATGAGATTTGCCGCGATCGCCGACATTCACGGCAACCATCTGGCGCTCGAGGCGGTGCTTGCCGATATTCGGGCGCAGGGTATCGAGGAGATCGTCAATCTCGGCGATTTCTTCAGCGGACCGCTGGAGGCGGGCCGGACGGCGGAGATTCTGATACCGCTCGGGCTGACTTCGGTTCGCGGCAACCACGACCGTTATCTGATCGAGCAGGCCCCTGATGCCATGCATCTGTCGGATGCCGCCGCCTACCGGCAATTGAAGCCATCCCATCTCGATTGGCTGCGCAGCCTGCCATTCGATACGGTCTATCGCGGCGAGGCCTATCTCTGCCATGCGACGCCGAAGGACGACAATCTCTACTGGCTGGAATCGGTGTCGCCGCAGGGCTATATCTTCCCGAAGCCGATCGAAGCGATCGAGGCGCTTGCCGAAGGCATCGACCTGCCGCTGATCCTCTGCGGCCACAGCCATGTCCCGCGCGCCGTCCGTCTCTCGGACGGCCGTCTGATCGTCAATCCCGGCAGCGTCGGCTGCCCGGCCTATGACGACGATCTGCCGCACTATCACAAGGTCGAAGCCGGCCATCCGCTGGCCGGCTACGCCATTCTCGAGAAGACGGGTGCGGCATGGACATGGCAGTTCAGGAACGTCGCCTATAACAATCTTGCCATGTCGAGGCTGGCGGCGGAAAACCGCCGGCCCGAATGGGCGAGCGCGCTGGCGACGGGCTGGCTGAGATAGTCCACACCCGCCCGCGCTGCGATCATTCCTTCTCGGGCGCCGAAGGAGTGATCCTCTTTGCCGGGGATGCGGCAGGCGCGACCGGAGCAGTCGATGCTGCCGGCTTCACCGGAGCCGCGGGCGCTAGCGCCGGCTTTGCCGGTGCTGCGGCCGGTTTTGCGCCATCGAGGTTTCCAAGCAGGGATGAGATGGCGTCGTCGCCTTCGAAGCCGGCTTCCTTCAGAAGCTTGTCGAGGATCGGCTTGTTGGCCTGGTAGGCAAGCAGTTGGCTGGCCAGTCCGTCGCCCATGCCGATGCCGTTTCCGCCGTTCGCGCCGCCGCGGCCGAGCATGCCGCCGGTGTCGAAGATCCTGATATCGGAGATCTTTTCGATCGGTTTGACCGCCTCGGCGAGTGCTTCTGGAATGATACGGATGCGCTCGCGGGTGATCTCGAATTCGATGATGGCGGCGCTCAACTTGTTACGGGCGTCGTTGAGCAATGCCTCGCTCTCGGCCGCGGCCTTGCCGGTTTCGAGAATACCCTTGGCCTTGATGATCGCCGCGTCCGCTTCGGCGGTCGCCAGCGTCTTGATGGCTTCCGCCTGGTCGATCGCGGCCTGCTTCTCGGCCTCGGCGCCGACGGTCACGGCCGTGGCTTCGGTTTCGGCTTTCTTGCGCGCGTCGATGACCGCGATCTGCTTTTCGCGTTCGGCGATCTCGATCGCCTTGGCGGTGCCGACCTTTTCTTCTGCCGCAATCGCGGTGGCGCGGGCCGTTTCGGCGGCCGCCTTCGCCTCGGACTCCTCGCGGCTCTTGTTGGCGACGGCGATGGCGCTTTCCTGGGCGACGATCTGAAGGTCACGCTTGGCTTCGGTGTCGCGCTGCTGGACGGCGCGGGCGGAATCGATGTTTGCGCTTTCGCGGGCCTGCTTGGCGGCCGCCTCGCGCTCGGCGATTGCCTGTTCCGCGGCGATGCGGGCTTCTTCCTCGGCACGTATTGCCGCCTGCTCCTGCTGGGCGGTCTCGGCGCGCGTCGCGGCGGATTTATTGGCGATGTCGCGTTCCTGGTTGAGCTCGGCTTCGCGCTTGGTTCGTTCGATGGCGAGCGACTGCTGGCGGGCCTCCAGGTCCTTCTGGGCGATGGCGACTTCGGTATCGCGGACGATTTCGTTCCGCTCCTTCTTGCGACCCTCGGTGATGCGGGTCAGCGCCGCGAGACCCTGCGCGTCGAAGAAGTTGTTGGCGTTGAAATGCTTGATGTCGGTCTGGTCGAGACGGGTGAGCGATACGGATTCGAGCTCGAGACCGTTCGACTGGAGGTCGGCGCCGACGGCTTCCTGCACGGCCTTGACGAAATCCATGCGCTGTTCCTGCAGCGCGTCGAGATTCATGGTCGCCGCCACCGAGCGAAGGCCGTCGACGAATTTCGCTTCGATCAGGATGCGGAGCGCTTCGGCGTCGTTGGTGCGGCTGCCGAGCGTCTGGGCGGCCAGCGCAATCGAGGAGCCGTCGGGCTTCACGCGCACATAGAATTCGGCGCCGATATCGACGCGCATGCGGTCCTTGGTGATCAGCGCATCGCCTTCGCCGCGGCGGACTTCCAGCCGCAGCGTCTTCAGGTTGACCCTGGCGATCGAGTGGAAGATCGGCAGGACGACGGAGCCGCCGTCGAGCACGACTTTCTGGCCGCCGAGGCCGGTGCGCACATAGGCCTCGTCGCGGCTGGAGCGCGTGTAGAGAGAGGCGAGGACAAAACCGATGCCGAAGATCAGGACGATGCTAATGCCGGCCGGTAGAATAATGTCATACATCATGACTGCTCCCTGAAAGATTGATTGTCCGCGCCGGCCGGATCGGCGAGTGCGGGAATGGCGATAAACACATCTGCCTTGCGATCGACGAGGAGAACCTCAGTGCCGATCTTCAGCGGGCCCTCGTCCTTGGCGGCCTTGGCTCTCAGAACATGCCAGTTTCCATGCTGGTCCTTGACGCGGACGCGCCCCGGCAGTCCCTGGTCGAGCGGGCCGAGCGACACTTCCGCGGTCCGGCCGATGAAGGTGTCGAGATCGACGGCATAGGTCTCGTCGTGCGGGACGATCCGCGCCACCGTCCGGCTCGAGGCCCGGACCATGGGGAAGGTGAGCACCAAGGCGGGAACGGCGGCGACGGCGGCCGGCAGCGGCGCCCAGAAAGCGACGGCGACCGCCTGTATGGCGAAGCCGGCAATGGCGAAGAAGCCGAGCGTCATCATCAGGAGAATGAGCAGGGGAACGCCGCCGACATTGAGCCAGGACAGGTAGCCCGCAATGCCGTCATGGCCGTGGAAATCCGGTTTTCCGAGAAGCTCGGTGATCGAAAAACCCATGACGGTCGCCAGCATCTCGATCACGGTCAGGCCGGCAAGCACGGCGGCGGCGATCGCAAAGGGAAGGCATTCAGGAGCGAGGAAAAGTCCCATCGGCGTTACCGGTTATCCGCCTTGAAACGCGCGAGGCGGGCCTCGATCGCCTGCTCGCGGTGCAGTCGGTCGAGTTCGTCCAGTTCGGAACTATGAGCCTGTTCGCCGGATGGAACGCCGGTCAGCCGCGAGACCGCCGCGGCGGCGCGGGCAGCATCTGCGCCCGGCGTCGGTCTGCTCTGGCCGGCGAGAGCCTCTTCGGGATGCTTGGCGATGCTGCGCTTGAAATCGGCAAGGCGGGCGTCGGCCTCGCGGCGCGTGGCGAGCACCGCCTGCAGGGCTTTCTGGCCTTCATCCACCTGCTCGCGCGCATCGGCCAGCGCCTTGTCGAGCGCTGCGATCTGGGATTCGAGATCGATCTGACGGGCGACGCCGGCCTTTGCGAGATCGTCGCGCCCGGAGGAGACCGCGATGCGGATCTTCTCATCCAGCGCATTCATGTCTTCGACGATTTCGTCCTTGCGGCTCTGGATGCGATATTCCTCGGCGCGCGCCTTGCCGAGGTCGGTGCGGGCTTCCTCCGCAGCCGCATCGATCTCGCGGATCGCCTGTTCGATGACCGCGATCTTGTTGACGCCCTCCGCCTTGTCGATCGCCGCATTCGCGATGCCCGCGATCAGGCGACCCATGCGTGAAAGAATGCCTTCATTCGTCATGTTTTCCTCCATCCGAGCGGAATTCGGCGTGACGCCGATGTTAATCTCGTAGCGATCATGGTCTGCTACAAGGTATGCGGGAAAAATACTCTCCCATCCCTTGGAATACCCCGCGACGTCGAAGGGCACGGCAACGCGTCCGTGCACCGTGGCGATCGTCAGGTCCGAGGGGCCTTTGATGGCGAAGAGCTTATCGTCGAGTGGCAGCTGCAGCGGCTCGGGGATGATGCCCCGATTGGCGGCGAAATCGCGAAGGCCGAGCGTCACCAGCCGCGCCGGCAGGCCGGTCCGCTCGCGGACGGTTTCATAGGCAAGATCATGCAGGACGACGAGATTGGCGCCCGCTTTGTCGTCGATGAGTTCGGTCAGGATGCCGATCATCCTGCGATAGGCGGTAATGGTGTCATCAAGCGCCTGGCGGGCCTGCTCGTCAGGCGCCAGCATGTAGCGCAGCAGCGATGGATGCGGTGTCTTGCTCGTGGGTGCCATGGATAAAAACATAAAGCACCGCTTTTGTGCTTTCAAGAGGAGGCGTACGAAAAATACAACCTTTGTTGAACTTGTCGTTGGAAGAAGGAGAGATCACAAGATGCGTTTACTGAGCAATTCGCAAAAGCAGCGTTCGACACCGTTTTCGGATCACATTGCCCGCCGACGAACCGGCGGCGGATCGGTTCCGCTTCCTATCTGCCCGCCGTGCGCGCCTCGCGAATACCGGCGCTGATACGGTTGATAGTAGTCCATACGAGAAGGAGAGCCACCACGGCCCAAAGCCACACGGTCCATGCTGCAAACGTACCGCCAACCGCGACAAAGACGCCAAGCGCGCCGAAAAGCACCGCGCGGTCGCTCTTGCCCAGCGGTCCGTCGTAACGCCGGCTGGCGCCGACCGTTTGACTGAGAATGCCGGCAAATTCCGTCAGCACCGAGAGGAAAATGACAGCCATGGCCGGCATCAGGCCGTTCGGATCGATCAGTGCAAACGGCAAATACAGGGCGATATCCGAGACGACATCGCCGATCTCGTTGAGATAGGCGCCCAGAATGCTCTTTTGCCCATGTTCGCGCGCGAGCATGCCGTCAATCGCATTGAGGCCCATGCGCAGGAGAAACCATATGGGCACGAGCAGGAACAACTGCGGAAGCGGAACGATGCTGAGAAAAAGGCCGAGTGCAACGGAGACGGCGGCAGCAACCGATGTCACCTGATTGGCGGTGACGCCTCGCGCCGCCAGCGCGCGCACCAGAGGGCGAAGGATATTCTGAAACCGGGACTTCAATTGATAAACAGACATGCTACCTCAGTGGAGTTTCGTGGCATCAGAAAAATCTATCCCAGCTCCGGCGGTGCAGATCGTCGTACTTGCGGGGAGCCGATACTTCATGTCGGTTCTCGTATAGGGCTTACATTTGCGACTAGACTTTTGCAATGAATGCAAATCAGTGTTCCGCTAATGGTTGCAACTCATCCACCGATCAGAACTGGAGAAGACCGTGCTGCAAACTGCCGATAGTGGGCAACCGTCATCGACGGCGAGACCGATGCATGAATCCGAATTCGTCTCGCACGATGGGACGCGACTCTTTTATCGGATGTGGCCTGCGACCGGCACTTCACCGAAGGGCGCCATCATTCTTCTCCATCGCGGTCATGAGCATAGCGGCCGCGTCGCCCATCTCGCTGCCGAGCTCGGTCTCGATGATTTTGCCTTCTATGCCTGGGATGCACGCGGCCACGGGCGCTCGCCGGGAGAGCGTGGCTATTCGCCATCTTTCGCTGCGTCGGTGCGCGACCTCGATTGCTTCGTCCGCCATGTCAGCGAGACGAGCGGTACCGCCGTCGAAGACATCGCCGTGATTGCCCAAAGCGTCGGCGCGGTCCTCGCCACCACCTGGGTGCATGACTATGCGCCGCAAATCCGAGCGCTCGTGCTCGCCTCGCCGGCCTTCAGCGTCAAGCTCTACGTGCCTTTTGCCAGGGAAGGCATTGCGCTCTGGGAAAAGCTCAAGGGGACATTCTTCGTCAATTCCTATGTCAAGGCGAGGTTTCTGACGCATGATCCCGAGCGCATCGCCTCCTTCGAGGCCGATCCGTTGATCACCCGGCCGATCGCCTCCAACATTCTGCTGCAGCTTTATGAAGCGGCCGCCCGCGTCGTCGACGACGCCCGCGCCATCACCGTTCCCACCCAATTGCTGATCTCCGGCAGCGACTGGGTGGTGCGACATGCGCCGCAGCATCGGTTCTACGAAAACCTCGGCAGCCGCATCAAGGAGCGGCATGTGCTTCCCGGCTTCTATCATGACACACTGGGCGAGAAGGACCGCGCGATTGCGCTCGCCGAGGTCCGTCGTTTTATCGATGCGCGTTTCGCCGAGCCCCGGGCGCCCGCCGATCTTCGCACCGCCCATGTCCAGGGCTATACCAAGGATGAGGCCGACCGGCTCGCGAGCCCTCTGGACGCCATGTCCCCGCGCGGCATCTACTGGGCGCTCAGCCGTCTCAACATCAGGCTCGGCGCGCTGGTGTCGGAAGGCATAAAAACCGGGGTCAAGACCGGTTTCGATTCCGGCTCGACGCTCGATTACGTCTATGAGAACCAGCCGCGGGGACTCGGTCCCGGCGGGCGGTTGATCGACAAGGTGTTCCTCGAGGCGATCGGCTGGCGCGGCATCAGGCAGCGCAAGCTGCACTTGCAGGAACTGATCGAGCATGGGCTGCAGCGTTTGAAAGCAGCCGGCCGCAGCACCCATATGCTCGACATTGCGGCTGGGCATGGCCGTTATGTCCTTGATGCGATCGAGGCGGCTGCCGTGCGTCCCGAGAGTGCGCGATTGCAGGATTATTCCCCCATCAATGTCGATGCCGGCCGCAACAGCATTGCCACGCGGGGCTTGAGTGATTTCGTGAGCTTTCGCCAGCAGGATGCCTTTGACGGCGAAGGGCTGGCCGCAATCACGCCGGCTCCGGATCTCGCAATCGTCTCCGGCCTTTACGAGCTTTTCTCCGACAATGGGATGATTGCCGCTTCGCTCGACGGGATCGCCCGCGCGATGCGGCCCGGTGGTCTGCTCGTCTACACCAACCAGCCATGGCATCCGCAACTGGAGATGATCGCCCGCGCCCTGACCTCCCACCGCGGCGGCCAAGCGTGGGTGATGCGGCGGCGGACGCAGGAAGAAATGGACCAGCTGGTCGCCGCAGCCGGTTTCCGCAAGATCGAACAGCGCATCGACCAGTGGGGCATTTTCACCGTCTCGCTGGCGGAAAGAATTTGAGGGCAAGCCGTTGGGGCAAGCAGATTCTACTCTTTCCCAGGCAGGGCCGGTCGCGAAGCGGGCGGCGCTCTGGCTCGTCTTCCTGGCGCCGTTCTTCTATCTGACCTATGGCGGTGCCAACTGGCTGGCATCGCAACGCGCTCATGTGCCGAACATCGCCTTTGGATGGGAAAGCGCCATTCCGTTCCTTGCATGGACGATCATTCCATATTGGTCGATCAACCTGTTCTACGCACTCTGCCTGTTCATCAACACGACGCCGCGCGATGTGGATATGCTCGCGAGGCGTTACCTGACGATCCAGATCATAGCGATCGCCTGCTTTATCGCGTTTCCGCTCGAAGCAACCTTCGTCCGGCCGGCCACCAGCGGTCTGCCCGGTTTCATGTTCGCCGTCCTCGGCGGTTTCGACAAGCCGTTCAACCAGGCGCCGTCGCTGCATGTCGCGCTGCTGGTGGTGATCTGGGACCATCTGCGCGGCCGGCTGCCGCGCCGGGCGCGGCTTCTCTGGCACTTCTGGTGCTTTCTGATCGGCGCTTCCGTGCTGACGACGTGGCAGCATCACGTCATGGACATACCGACCGGCATGATGCTCGGTCTGTTTGCCGCCTGGCTCTTTCCGCGCGATGCCGGCTCCCCTCTTGCGAATTTTGCTTTGAGCGGCGATCCGAAGTCGCGCCGTCTTGGACTCTGCTATCTGTGCGGTGCCGTCGCATTTCTCGGCCTCACAGTGTTCTGTACTCCTCTATCGCCCGCGGCACTTCTGTTGCTCTGGCCGGCCGTTGCGCTGGCGGTGGTCGCCGTCGGATATTTCGGCGCCGGGCCGCAGATATTCCTGAAACGCGCCGACGGCCGGGCCGCGCTTGCCAGCCGCTGGCTGCTGGCGCCCTACCGGCTCGGCGCGATCATCAACGTTTGGCTCTGGACGCGCAAAATGCCGGCATCCGTGGCGATCGCCGATGGCGTCCATCTCGGCCGTTTTCCGCGTCGCGATGAGGCCAACCGTTTTACCACGGTGATCGACATCACCGGCGAACTGCAGCGTCCGAGCGGGACGCTTGCACGCTGGTGCAGTTTTCCCGCCCTGGATCTTACCGGCCTCGACAAGGTCCAGGCGCGCGCCGCGGCCGATGTCATCGAAGCTGCGCGCCATCAGGGGCCGGTGCTCGTCTGCTGTGCGCTCGGTTTCCAGCGCAGCGCCTGCGTCATCGCAGGCTGGCTGGTCATCAGCCGGCGTTGCGAAAATCCAGCCGAAGCGTTGCAGCTGATCGAACGCGCGGGACGGCGTGTTTATCTGCCCGCCGAAACGATCCACGCCGTGACCGAGGGCTCGCAATGACGCAGTGGAAAACCGCGGCCTCCGTGGCTGCGCGAAATCTCGGCCGCAATGCGATGTTCTGCGGGCTGGCAGCGCTGTTGCCGCTAATCGCCGGCCCGGTCAGCGCGGGATATCGGGGTTTTGCCCCAGCGCTCGGCTGGCTTCTTGTGCTCGTTTTCTGCGGGATCGTGCTTGCGCTGGCGGTCCATCTCCTCTTCGACGCGCTGTTGTTTCGCCTCGCGTCGAGCCACGAGACGGAGGCCGCCGGCCTTGCCGCCATTGACGACCTGCTGTTCCGGATGCAGCTTCGCAAGCCTGACGGGACGGCGCGTGGCTTGGAGAAGCGGATTGCCGGATCGCGCCGCATCGTCTGGCGGCAGCGTCTTGCGCTCGTCCTCTCTCTCGTGATTTTCGCGATCCTTCAGCTCAATGCGAGCGGCGGCCAGCCGCCGGGCTGATTAGCATGCCGTTGCGTGCCTGGCGGGGGCTTGCCCGTCATGTGCGTTCAGCCGGTGCCGATTTCTCTGTTTCAGGCTTGTCTCGATATGATCGACGCGTTCACGTCGTTGATGTGGCGCTTGCCGCAGAGCGCCATGGTGATGTCCATCTCCTTGCGGATGATGGAGAGCGCCAGCGTGACGCCCTCCTTGCCCATGGCGCCGAGCCCGTAGAGGAAAGGGCGGCCGATATAGGTGCCTTTCGCGCCGAGTGCCACGGCCTTCAGCACGTCCTGGCCGGAGCGGATGCCGCCGTCGAGATGGATTTCGATGCGTTCGCCGACGGCATCGACGATCGCAGGCAGCATGCCGATCGAGGAGGGAGCGCCGTCGAGCTGGCGGCCGCCATGGTTCGAGACGATGATCGCATCGGCGCCGGTGTCGGCGGCTGCCCTGGCGTCCTCCGGGTCGAGCACGCCCTTGATGATCAGCGGGCCGCCCCATTGTTCCTTGATCCAGGCGACATCGGCCCAGGAGAGCCGCGGGTCGAACTGCTCATGCGTCCATGCGGCGAGCGAGGTGATACTGGAGACGTTCTTGGCATGGCCGATGATATTGCCGAAGCTACGGCGTTGCGTCTTCAGCATATCAAGGCACCAGAAGGGCCGGGTCGCCACCTGCCAGACATGTTTCGGCGTGAATCTCGGTGGCGCCGACAGGCCGTTGCGCAGGTCCTTGTGGCGCTGGCCGAGGATCTGCAGATCGGCCGTCAGCACCAGCGCGGAGCATTTGGCGGCCTTGGCGCGGTTGATGAGGCCGAGGACGAAATCCTTATCCCTCATCACGTAGAGCTGGAACCAGAAGGGGCGCGTCGTCACCGACGCGACGTCCTCGATCGAGCAGATGCTCATCGTCGACAGGGTGAAGGGAACGCCGAATTCTTCCGCCGCGCGCGCTGCCAGCATCTCGCCATCGGCATGCTGCATGCCCGTCATGCCGGTCGGCGCGAGAGCCACAGGCATCGACACCTTCTGGCCGATCATCGTCGTTTCCAATGTGCGATCGGTCATATCGACCAACACCCGCTGGCGCAGCTTGATCCGGCTGAAGTCGCTCTCATTCGCCCGATATGTGGATTCCGTCCAGGCGCCCGAATCCGCATAGTCGAAAAACATCTTCGGCACGCGGCGCTGGGCAAGCTTTTTCAGATCGGCGATTGTGAGCGGAGTGGCCATGAATTGAACCTTCACATCTGAATGCGGCGATCCGGCGTAACATGGAATTCGTGTGAGTGTTACGGGAAATTGGAAGATCCATGCCGGCGCTAATGGGATAGTGGGATCATTCCTCCCAGGCGATTTCCGGTCGTTTCGGACCCATTTGCGGATGTCGTCCCAAAGAGGAAATACGCTGTTCGATGCGGTCGATGATGGTATCGGCCATCGTCTGGCCGCTGCTGCCGGCAATCCACAGCCAAATGTTTAGAATGTCCGAGCGGGCTCGGCCCGAGTAAAAAACCGCGGCCATCAATCAGGCTTTGGATGCGGCAAACCGCCGGCGCCCTTCGGCTTTCACGGCATCGATGTCCAGAGGGGCGAAATCTCCGCTTTGCATTCCATCGCGCCACGCATTCCGCAGGCGTTCGACTTCGCGGGCTTTTGCACTGTCGCGCTCCTCAAGCAGCCGCAGGGCTTCGCCCACGACGTCGCTCGAAGAGCTGTAATCGCCGGAATCGATCTTTCTCTTGATGTAGCTCGCCAGTTCATCCGGCAATGAAACAGTCAGGTCCATGAGGTTTCTCCTCATCAAACTATGGGAAGATCGGCGGATTTTTGCAAGTTCGCTCGGAGGGCCTTTTTCAACGCAACGCCCGACACATAGGTTTCGACGACTGCCCGGTCGTCGCCCATCGTCTGCAGGAGGAAGAGTTCCTCGGGCAGAGTCTTCACCGTTTCCATCTTCAGCGCCATGGCCGGGGTCGCGGCCGCGTCGAGGACGACGAGATCGGCCTCGGTGCCGGGGTCCAGCGTGCCGATTCGGTCGGCCAGCGACAGTGCCTCGGCATTGCCGCGCGTCATCAGGTAGTAGCTTTCCAGCGGGTTCAGCCGTTCTCCGAGGAGTTGCTGGATCTTGTAGGCCTCGTCCATGGTTTTGAGCATCGAATAGCTGGAGCCGCCGCCGATATCGGTTGCGACGCCGATGCGGACCGGCTTTTCACGGCGCGCCAGCGCCTTCAGCGGGAACAGGCCGGAGCCGAGGAAGAGGTTCGAGGTCGGGCAATGGATGGCGACCGAACCCGTCTCGCTCATGACATCGGCTTCGCGCTCAGAGAGGTGGATGGCATGGCCGAAGAGGCTTTTCGGCCCGAGCAGGCCGTAGCGGGCGTAGATGTCGGTATAGTCGATCGCTTCGGGATAGAGCTCGCAGGTGAATTTGATCTCGTCGTGATTTTCCGAAAGATGCGTCTGGATGTGCAGATCGGGAAATTCGCGGGCAAGCGCTGACGTCGCTTCCATCTGCGCCGGGGTCGAGGTGATGGCGAAGCGCGGGGTGATAGCGACGTGGTTGCGGCCCTTGCCGTGCCAGTCAGCGATTACCTGGCGGGTCTCGTCGTAACCCATCTCGGGCGTGTCGAGCAGGCCCTGCGGGGCGTTGCGGTCCATCATCACCTTGCCGCCGACCATGCGCATGTTGCGTTTCACCGCCTCGGCGAAGAAGGCGTCGGCGGAGGTCTTGTGCACGGAGCAATAGGCGACCGCCGTCGTCGTGCCGTGGCGGATCAGTTCGTCGTAGAAATGCGTGGCGATCCTCTCGGCATGCGCGCTTTCGACGAAGCGGCATTCCTCGGGAAAGGTATAGGTGTTCAGCCATTCGAGCAGGTTGGCGGCATAGGAGGCGATCACCTGCATCTGCGGAAAATGCAGGTGCATGTCGATGAAGCCGGGCATGATCAGATGCGGGCGATGGTCGATCTCGGCCGTGCCTTCGGCGGCCTTCGCCTTGACGTCGGCATAGGAACCGGCTGCGGCGATCAGCCCGTCTTCGATCAGCAGGCCGCCATCCTCCTCGTAGAGATAGCTCTGGCTGTCGGCCAGGCTCAGCGGCGCGCGATGAAAGGAAAGCAGGCGGCCGCGCAGGAGTGTTGTCGTCATTGTTTCTTGCCTTCGACTGCGCTTTCGAACCAGGCGACGAGCAGCTTGCGTTCGTCCGGCGTCATATCGGTCACGTTGCCGGGCGGCATGGCATGGCTGCGCCCCGCCTGTATATAGATTTCTCGGGCATGGGCGGCAATTTCCGCGTCGTTTTCGAGTATCACGCCCTTCGGCGGCCGCACGACGCCCTCATAGGCGGGTTCCCCCGCATGGCACATGGAACAGCGCGTCGAGACCATCTGCTTGACGGCAGGAAAATGCGGATCGCCGGCGAATTGCTGGAAGGCGGGCGCTACCGCCGCCGCATCCGTCTCGCCCGTCAGCAGCTTCGGCACGGTCGAAAGCCACATGATCAGGATGAAAAGGATGACGGTGACGATCCAGGTCCAGGTCGGCCGGCCTTTCCTGGCGTGGGTGGTGTTGAACCAGTGGCGGATGGTGACACCCATCAGGAAGACCAGCGCCGCGATCACCCAGTTGAACGCCGTGCCGAAGGCGAGCGGATAATGGTTCGACAGCATGAAGAAGATGACGGGCAGCGTCAGGTAGTTGTTGTGGAGCGAACGCTGCTTGGCGATCTGGCCGTATTTCGGATCGGGCGTGCGGCCGGCGATGAGATCGGCAACGACGATCTTCTGGTTGGGGATGATGATCATAAAGACATTGGCCGACATGATCGTCGCGGTGAAAGCGCCGAGATGCAGGAAGGCGGCGCGGCCGGTGAAAAGCTGCGTATAGCCCCAGGCCATGAAGACGAGCACGGCATAGAGCACCGCCATCAGCCCCCAGGTGTTGCGTCCGAGCGGGGATTTGCAGAGCAGGTCATAGACGAGCCAGCCGAAGGCGAGCGACGCCAGCGAGATCGCGATGGCGACGGGCGGCGTGATGTCGAGCACATCCCGGTCGATGAGGAAGAGGTCGGCGCCGCCGTAATAGACGATGCAGAGCATCAGAAAGCCGGAAATCCAGGTGAAATAGCTCTCGTATTTGAACCAGGTCAGGTGTTCCGGCATCTGCGCCGGCGCCACCAGATATTTCTGGATATGATAGAAGCCGCCGCCATGGACCTGCCATTCCTCGCCATAGGCGCCGGGCGGCAGATGCGGGCGTTTCACCAGTCCGAGATCGAGCGCGATGAAATAGAAGGACGATCCGATCCAGGCGATCGCGGTGATGACATGGAACCAGCGCGCCGCGAAGGCCAGCCATTCCCATGCTATGGCATATTCATACATCGAGTTCCCCTATCTTCCTCCGACTCGTGACATTGCGGAAATTTTGGCGGGGAGGGAAGAGGAGATTGAAGAACCGCACATGACGCCGGTTTCGCCAGCGGCGATCCCCAGGCAGCAATGGCATGATCGCTGCGCTTTATAGTGATCAGCGCATCGGCGATCTATTGTCATGTGCCTAAAAGCTGCCGAGAAGACCATGCAGTATTACTGTCTCATACTAGATCTGCTAAATTAGCGGATCGCGAACTATCATGAGCGGATACAGTTAGGTTGCAGGCCGCCGGAATGAAATAAGAACAGTTGGAAATCGGCGGCGCATTCATCGACGGAGAAGATGCCCATGCGCAGCATTCTGACGTGTTTGATGGTGGCTTACGCATCGTTGGCGACAGCTCACGACGCACCTTCGGGGTGGAGTTATGACCCCTACTGTTGCAACGGCGACAGTCATAGTGGCGATTGCCAGATGATTCCGTCCAAAACCGTGGCGGTGACACCGAACGGATATCGCGTGACATTGATGCCGGGCGACCACCGGCTGGTCACGCATGCCCACGTCTTCCTGCTGCCTATGACGAAGGCGATGCAATCCGGCGATGGCGATTATCACCTCTGTCTGTTTCCGAACGAGAACACGCCGCGCTGCTTCTACGCCCCGGAAATGGGCTTCTGAAGCCGCAACCGTCGCTGGTCAGGCCCGGGGTGAGTTCTCCCGGGTCGTAGTGCTTTAATTCCCGGCGGCCTTCATCTCGTCGAGGATCCAATTGCGGAAGGCCTTGATCTTCGGCACGTTGCGGCGATTTTCGGGATAGGCGAGCCAATAGGCCTTGCCGTCGCTGCGCGTCAGCTCGAAGGGCTGATAGAGCCGGCCGAGCGCGATCTCGGCCGCATAGAAGGCCGGGTTGAGGATGGCAACGCCATGGCCGGCCATCGCCGCATCGGCTTCAACCGCCTGCGAGCCCAGCTGATTGCGCGGGCGCCGATCGAGGTCCGTGTCGGTGACGCCGGCCGCTTCGAACCATTGCTTCCACCAGATATCGCCGGCGTCGAAGAGATCGAACTTCAGGAGATCGCGCGGTTCCCGGATGCCGCCGGCCGCTTCTGCCAGCTTCGGGCTCAGCATCGGCGTGAATTCCAGGCCCATCAGCCGGTGCAGGGCCAAACCCGGCCAATTGCCGTCGCCCCAGCGGATGCCGACGTCGATCTGCTCGCGGGTGAAGTCGATGATATCCGAGGTCGCCTGAAAGCGCACGGCGATCGCCGGATGCTTCAGGTGAAAGGAGCCGAGCCGCGGCGCCAGCCATTTCGAGGCGAAGGTATGGGTCGAACTGATGGCGAGCGTGCCTTCGACGCTGTCGCGCGCCGTCGCCATCGCGTCATGCAGCATGGCGAAGGCTTCGGTCACTTTCGGGGCCAGCCGCTCGCCGGTGTCCGTCAGTGCGATCTGGCGGGGACGGCGCAGGAAGAGCGGCTCGCCGACATTGTCCTCCAGCAGCTTGATCTGGTAGCTGACGGCCGTCTGCGTCATGCCGAGCTCATCGCCGGCCTTGGTGAAACTGCCGAGCCGGGCGGCGGCCTCGAAGACGCGTAGCGCATTCAGCGGAAACTGTTTCGAGAGTTTCATGGATAAGTTCTCTTGATGCAGGCAGACGGTCGTTCGATTGGAATTGCAGCATTTTTGGCAGCAAACTGCAACTCATACCATCAAACGGACGAGGTGATGTCATGGATTGCCACACTATCGAAGAGAGCCGGCCACAGCCGATCAGCGGTGTTTTTCCGCGCTTTGCGGGCTGGTTGTCGGGCAGTGCCAAGCGTTTCTGCCGTCTGCCGCGGCTCGATCTCTCCGCTATGCCGGACCGCGTCAAGCGCGATCTCGGTTTCCTCGACGGGCGCGATCCCTATTATGAAGACGAGCGCATGCGATAGGCTGAAAGCGCCGTCAGGATCTCGGCTGCGGTCATGGCGGCGATGACTTCGGGGCGCTTGTCCCTGACGGCGGAACCGCCGATCGGCAGCGTCAGCCGCTCCATCCAGCCGCGCTCGCCGCCGCCTTCGCGCAAAAGCCAGCTTGCGAAGGTGGCGCGCTTGGTCGCCGAGCCGATCATGCCGACATAGGCAAGGTCGGTCCGCTCGAGCGCCTGGCGGGCGATGAGGAAGTCCAGCGCATGGTCATGGGTCAGGATGACGACCGCGCCGCCAGCGGCAACATCCTTGACCAGCGCTTCCGGCATCGGCACGAGCCGCGAGCCGATGCCCGCCGGCAGGTTGGCAAGCTCTTCCTGCCGCGTTTCGACGACCGTGACCGACAGCGGCAGCGGCGCAAGGGCTGCGGCCAGCGCCCGGCCGACATGGCCGGCGCCGAAGAGCAGCACTTCCGGCAGGCGCTCGATTTCGCCGGCAAGCCTTGCCTCGAGCTCATTTCTCAGTGTTTCCGTCAGCCGGCGGAACCTCAGCTGCGTTCGCCCACCGCAGCATTGGCCGATCTCGGGCCCAAGCGGGATATCCATGGCAGCCGCGCCGCCGGTTCCCGCCAGCATCGCCCGCGCGTTGTGGATCGCCATGAATTCGAACTGCCCGCCGCCGATCGTGCCCCACAGCGCGGTTGGCGAGACGAGCATGAAGGCGCCGGTCTCGCGCGGGGTGGAGCCCTGGGTGGCGGTGATGTCGACGAGGACGCTGTCGGGGTGGGCGGCGAGGAAGGTGGGGAGGTCGGTCATGGGAGGATGGCCGATGGGTGCGAAGCTGAGCTATCCCCCTCTGTCCAGCCGGACAGAGGGGGGTGCCGCTCACTCCAGCCTCTTTGTCCCTCCTGCTCAAGCCACAAACCAGCCGGACGCATCCTAAACCCGCTTCATCCGCTCCACCGCCATCAGCACCCGTTCCGGCGTCGCCGGGGCGTCGAGCCGCGGGCAGACCCTGTAGTCCGCTACGCTTGCCACCGCCATCGACAGCGCTTCCAGCACCGAGATGGCCAGCATGAAGGGCGGTTCGCCGACGGCTTTGGAGCGGCCGATGGTGGCTTCCGCGTTCTCGGACCACTCGGCGAGCCGCACGTTGAAGATCTTCGGCCGGTCGGAGGCGAGCGGGATCTTGTAGGTCGACGGCGCGTGAGTGCGCAGCCGCCCCTTGTCATCCCACCAGAGTTCCTCCGTCGTCAGCCAGCCCATGCCCTGGACGAAGGCGCCCTCGACCTGGCCGAGGTCGATCGCCGGGTTCAGCGAGCGGCCGACATCGTGGAGAATGTCGGTGCGGTCGATCAGATATTCGCCGGTCAGCGTGTCGACCGAGACTTCGGTGCAGGCGGCGCCATAGGCGAAATAATAGAAGGGCGTGCCGCGGCCGGCCTTGCGGTCCCAGTGGATCTTGGGCGTCTTGTAGAAGCCGGCGGCGGACAGCTGGACGCGGGCGAAATAGGCCTGCTTGATGAAATCGGGGAAGGGGATCTCGCTTTCGCCGACGCGCACGCGGTTCGGCAGGAAGACGACGTCGGAGGGCGCCACATCCCATTTCTCGGCGGCGAAGGCCGTGAGCCGTTCCTTGATCTGGCGGGCGGCATCATAAGCTGCCATGCCGTTCAGGTCCGAGCCGGAGGAGGCGGCGGTGGCCGAGGTGTTCGGCACCTTGGCCGTCGTCGTCGCGGTGATCTTGACCCTGTCGATATCGACCTGGAAACTGTCGGCCAGCACCTGCGCCACCTTGGTATAGAGGCCCTGGCCCATTTCGGTGCCACCGTGGTTCAGGTGGATCGAGCCATCCTGATAGATATGAACGAGGGCGCCGGCCTGGTTGAAAGCGGTCATGGTGAAGGAGATGCCGAATTTGACCGGCGTCAGCGCGATGCCTTTCCTGATGTAGCGGCTGTCGCGGTTGAAGCCGATGATGGCGTTGCGCCGCGCCCGGTATTCGGCCGTTTCCTCCAGTTCTTCGACGACGCGGGCGATGATATTGTCCTCGACCTCCTGATGGTAGGGCGTCAGCGTGCGCCCGGAACCCGGATGGCCGTAGAAATTCAGCTTGCGGATATCGAGCGGGTCCTTGCCGAGGGCATAGGCGATCTCCTCGATGACGCGCTCGGCGCCGAGCATGCCCTGCGGCCCGCCGAAGCCGCGGAAGGCGGTGTTGGAGACGGTGTGCGTCTTCAAGGGCTTCGAGACCAGGTTCACATGCGGATAGAAATAGCTGGAATCGGCATGGAAGAGAGCGCGGTCGGTGACTGGTCCCGAGAGGTCGGAGGAGAAGCCGCAGCGCGCCGCGTAAGTGGCGTCGACCGCGTGGATGTGGCCTTCTGCATCGAAACCGACCTCGTAATCGACCAGGAAATCGTGGCGCTTGCCGGTGGCGCTCATATCCTCGTCGCGGTCGGGGCGGAACTTGACGGCGCGGCCGAGCTTCTTGGCGGCGATGGCGGCAAGGGCTGCGAACTGGTTGCCCTGCGTCTCCTTGCCGCCGAAGCCGCCGCCCATGCGGCGCACGTTGACCGTTACGGCATTGGACGGGATATCGAGCACATGGCCGACGATGTGCTGGATTTCGCTCGGATGCTGCGTCGAGGACCAGACGGTAACTTCGTCGTCCTCGCCGGGAATCGCAACGGCGATATGGCCTTCGAGATAGAAATGCTCCTGCCCGCCGATCCGCATCTGGCCCTTCAGCCGCATTCCGGCATTCGGCATTTCCGTTTCCGGATCGCCGCGCCGAAGGGTCATCGGCGTGATGACCAGCGGGCCGCCATTGGCGAGCGCGCCGTCGATATCGTGCCAGTGCGGGAGATCGCGATATTCGATCTTCGCCAGCCGCGCGGCGCGCCGCGCGGCCTCGCGCGTTTCGGCGATGACGGCAAAAATCGGCTGGCCATGGAACTGAACCAAGGTTTCGGCAAGCAGCGGCTCGTCATGGCTGCCGTTGGAACTGGTGTCGTTGACGCCGGGCACGTCCTTGCCGGTGAAGACCCAGACGACGCCGGGATGGGCGGCGACCGCGGAAAGGTCGATGCTGACGATTTCGGCATGCGCCCGCTCGGAGAGGCCGAGCGCGCCGTGCAGCAGGCCCGATGGTTCGGGGATATCGTCGATGTAATCGGCGGCGCCGGTGACGTGCTTATGCGCGGAATCATGGCGCAGCGAGCCGTGCATGGGGCCTGATATGACGACTTTGGGATCTTCGAAGGTGGATTTGTCCATTAGATGGCTCCTTCGAGAGGAGATGTTGCGGCGTGTGGCCCCCTCATCCGCCCTATCGGGCACCTTCTCCCCGCTGGGGAGAAGAGGGAGTCGAGACGTTGCCCCTTGTCTCTTCTCCCCAGCGGGGAGAAGGTGCCGGCAGGCGGATGAGGGGGGCGGTTGGCGCCAATGGCCGAGATGTCCATCACGCCACCTCCTCGAACCGCTTCAGCTCGGCCGGCGCGCCCACCGTTTCCAGGTAGAACCGCGTCAGCAGGTTCTTCGCCGTCAGCTGCCGATATTCCGCCGTGGCGCGCCAGTCGGTCAACGGCTGGTAGTCGGTATCGAAGGCGGGGCGGGTGGCCTCGATCGTGGCTTCCGTCCATGGCTTGCCGATCAGTTCGGCCTCCACCGTGCGGGCGCGTTTCGGCGTTGCGGCCATGCCGCCGAAGGCGATGCGGATGTCGGTGACGATCTCGGCCTCGTCGAGGGTCAGCAGGAAGGCACCGAGCACGGCGGTGATGTCCTCGTCACGGCGCTTGGTCACCTTGTAGGCGGCGAAGCGGCTGGTTCCCTTGGGATAGGGCACGAAGACGCTTTCGACGAACTCGCCGGGCCTGCGGTCCTGCTTGCCATAGGCGATGAAGAAATCTTCGAGCGGCATTTTGCGCTGGCCTTCCAGAGAGCGCAGCGTCAGCGTCGCGCCGAGCGCGATCAGCGGCGGTGGACTGTCGCCGATCGGCGAGCCGTTGGCGATGTTGCCGCCGATCGTGCCCATATTGCGCACCTGTTCGCCGCCGATGCGATCGATCAGCCGCCCGAGCGCCGGGATCTTTTTGGCGATCGCCGCGAAGGCGCCGGTATAGCTGACGCCGGCGCCGATAGTGACGCCGTCCTCGCTTTCGGCGACCGACTTCAATTCGCTCAAATGATTGATGAAGACGACGGGGCTCAACCGCCGCATCTGCTTCGTCACCCACAGGCCGACATCGGTCGAGCCGGCGACCACGGTCGCTTCGGGCTCCTCTGAGAGAACCTCGGCGAGCGCCTGGACAGAGGCCGGAACGATCAGCCTGTCCTCGCCGCTGCCAATCCTGATCGTGCCGCTCGCCTGCATGGCCCAGAGCCGCGCGATGATTTCCGAGCGGGTGCGCTCCAGCGGGTCGAAGAGCGCGCTCGGCCGCATCTGGCTCACCTGCTCGGCGGCCTTGACGATCGGCTCATAGCCGGTGCAGCGACAGAGATTGCCTTGCAGTGCCTTTTCGATCTCCTTGCGGTTCGGTTTTTCCTTCGTCAGCCACAGGCCATAGAGCGACATGACGAAGCCCGGCGTGCAGAAGCCGCATTGCGAACCGTGACAGTCGACCAGCGCCTGCTGCACCGGATGAAGCGCGCCGTCGCGCCTGGCCAGGTGCTCGACCGTCACCACATGGGTGGCGTGCAGCGATCCTAAGAAACGGATGCAGGCATTGACGGATTCATAGGTGAGCTTGCCATCGGCGAGCCGGCCCACGAGCACGGTGCAGGCGCCGCAATCACCTTCCGCGCATCCTTCCTTGGTGCCCGTCAGGCGCCGCTTCAACCGCAGAAAATCGAGAAGCGTCTCGGTCGGCCTGATATCGGTGAGCGCGATGTCCTCGCCATTCAGGATGAAGCGGATGCTGTCGTTCATGATATTCCCGGTTGTTTTTTCCAAATGGTTAAGCCGCCGTCCAGCCACCGTCAATCGAGATATGCGTTCCGGTCACCTGACGGGCGGCGTCGCTGGCGAGGTAGAGCGACAGGGCGCCGATCTCCTCGGCCTTGACGAATTCGCGCGTCGGCTGCGCCTTGAGGATGACCTCGCTCTTCACCTGCTCCTCGGTCATGCCGCGGGCCCTGGCGGTATCGGGTATCTGCTTTTCGACGAGCGGCGTCAGCACATAGCCCGGGCAGATGGCGTTGACGGTCACGCCGAATTCGGCAAGTTCCAGCGCTGCCGTTTTCGTCAGGCCTAATATACCATGTTTCGCGGCCACATAGGCGGATTTGAAAGGGGAGGCGACGAGCCCGTGCGCCGAGGCGATGTTGATGATGCGGCCGCGCTTCCCGGCCTTCATCAACGGGATTGCGGCGCGCATGGTGTGGAAGGAGCTCGACAGGTTGATGGCAATGATCTGGTCCCACTTCTCGATCGGGAAATCCTCGATCTTCTCGACATGCTGGATGCCGGCATTGTTGACGAGCACATCGACGGTGCCGAAGGTCTTCGCCGCCGTTTCGATCAGGTCGGCAATCTCCGCCGGCTTGGTCATGTCGGCCGGATGATAGATCGCCCGGCCCTTCGACACCGATTCAAGCCGCCCGACGATCGCCTTGATTTCATCGGCATTTCCGAAACCGTTGATGACGACGTTGTCGCCGGCTTCGGCAAAGGCGGTGGCGATGGCAAGGCCGATGCCGCTGGTGGAACCGGTGACGACGACTGATCTGCTCATGCTGTTTCTCCTGACATGCGATGCTGCGGTGCACCGTTGCGGGCGAGGTTATGCCCAAAGCCGGCAGGCTGGCAATTCCGCTTTATTGGCTTTTCTCGCCCGCATCCGTGTCCTATTGATTTGTCACGATAATCGAGGGAGGCTTTCATGAGCGGATATGTTCTGGCGATCGATCAGGGAACGACGTCGACACGGGCGATCGTTTTCGATGGCGACATGCAGGTCGTCGGCAAGGGCCAGAAGGAATTCACTCAGATCTATCCGCGCTCCGGCTGGGTCGAGCATGATCCCGAGGAGATCTGGGATTCGGTCGTCTCCACCGTCAAGATGGCGCTGCGCGAGGCCAAGGTGGCGGCGAAGGACATTGCCGCTCTCGGGATCACCAACCAGCGCGAGACGGTTGTGGTCTGGGAGCGCGAGACGGGCCGGCCGATCCAGAACGCCATCGTCTGGCAGGACCGGCGCACGGCAAGCTATTGCGACAACCTCAAGCGGCAGGATCTGGAGCGGGTTTTCACCAGGAAGACCGGCTTGATCCTCGATCCCTATTTCTCCGGAACCAAGCTCTCGTGGATGCTGGCAAACGTGAAGGGTGCGCGGGCGCGCGCCGCCAGGGGCGATCTCTGCTTCGGCACGATCGATACTTTCCTGATCTGGCGGCTGACCGGCGGCAAGAGCTTCGTGACCGATGCGACTAACGCCTCGCGCACGCTGATGTACAACATCGCCGAAAATGCCTGGGACGAGGATCTGCTCGATATTCTCAGGGTGCCGGCCGCCATGCTGCCCGAGGTGAAGGATTGCGCTGCCGATTTCGGCACGGTCGATCCTGAAATCTTCGGTGCCGCGATCCCGATCCTCGGCGTTGCCGGCGATCAGCAGGCGGCGACCATCGGACAGGCCTGTTTTGCGCCGGGCATGCTGAAATCGACCTACGGCACCGGCTGCTTCGCACTGCTCAATACCGGCGCCGACATGGTGCGTTCGAAAAATCGGCTGCTGACCACCATCGCCTATCGCCTGAACGGCGAGACGACCTATGCGCTGGAGGGATCGATCTTCATTGCGGGCGCGGCGGTGCAATGGCTGCGGGATGGACTTGGTGTCATCGGCAGCGCTGCCGAGACCAACACACTTGCCGAAAAGGCCGATCCGACGCAGGAGGTCTATCTCGTGCCCGCCTTCACCGGCCTTGGCGCGCCGCATTGGGACGCCAAGGCGCGCGGCGCGATCTTCGGGCTGACGCGCAACACCGGCCCGGCGGAGCTTTCCCGCGCCGCGCTCGAAGCCGTCTGCTACCAGACCCGCGACCTGCTCGATGCCATGCAGAAGGATTGGAAGAACGGCAGCGAAGACACCGTGCTGCGCGTCGACGGCGGCATGGTCGCGTCCGACTGGACGATGCAGCGGCTCGCCGACCTGCTCGACGCCCCGGTCGACCGGCCGGTGATCCTGGAGACGACGGCGCTGGGCGCGGCCTGGCTCGCCGGCAGCCGGGCAGGGGTGTGGCCGGACAGGAACGGCTTTTCGGCCACATGGAAACGGGACCGGCGCTTTGAGCCCGACATGGACGAGAAGGTGCGCACGGCAAAGCTCAAGGGCTGGAAGAATGCGGTCAAGCGAACGCTGAGCGAGGGCTAGGACGAATCGACATTCATCTGAGCCAGATCAT
>NZ_NWSX01000017.1 GCF_002531825.1 Rhizobium sp. J15
AGCTGATTTGGGAATCCTGAATGTCGATTGGTCCTAGTCCATTTTCAGTTGTAGGGTGTTAAGACTAAGGTCCCAAGATTAAGTAAGACCAAGGTCTGAAGGTTGTCGGGATAACAACTCCGAAGATTACGTCCTCAGGAAAATGCAAGAGAGGGTTTGTAAAATTCAGAAGATATCTGGTTAAGACTATCGCAACCTCTCGCGCCCCACGCGAGGATTTCCCCCACGTCTTTTGTATACTATAAATTCATCTATGGCGCACTTAGCCAGTTCGAGCTAAAGGACGGAGTTGTATTGAGAGGAATTGCCGTTTTTTCTGTTTGTTCACGTGTGAATACATCGCATTCACGCAATCGGCAGGGTTCGCGGGCGTCGCAGGTAGTCGAAACGCGGAGCGCTTTTTGATTGTGATAAAGCGAGCGTGAACGCGATCGGGAGGACGAGCGGGGTCGCGCTCCTCGATTGCATCCTGATGTCCCGGATCAACGGAGTTTCGTCCTAGTCCTCGCCATCGAACCGTGGCAGCGGTTCGATATTCTCCACCCAGGGCAAGGCCGACCGGCACCAGATCTGTTTCCTGGGCGCCAGCTCTCGCCGCTGATCGATGCCGCCGAGGCGAATGCCGACCGCGCCGCCGTCGCCATTCGTGCGGTAAAGCGGCGATCCGCAATTCGGGCAGAAGAATTGCCGGCTGAGGCCGCCGCTGTCGCCATATTTGGCGTAGCTTTTCGGCTCGCCCGATAGGAGGCTGAAACTTCCCGGCCGCGCCGGCGCCGTGACGCGATAGGCGGAGCCCGTCAGCCGCTGGCAATCGGTGCAGTGGCAGATCGAGACCCGCTCCGGATCGATCTCCGCCTGATAGCGGATCGCCCCGCAGTGGCATCCTCCTGATATATGCATCGGCAATTCCTCAATCCGCCGGCTGAGCGAGCGGCCTCGCGGCGTAGAAGGCTTTCGCATCCGCCGTGAAGGCGGCCCGCTGGTCGGCTTTCGTGTAGAACATGTGGCCGCCGCGATAGAGTTCCAGCCCGACGCGGCCGCCGGCGAGCGACGGCGGCAGATGATCGACGACATAGCGGCTGACTCCGTAAGGCGTCACCACATCGCTGTAGCCATGTGCGATGAGGAGATGGAAGGCCGTATTCGAGGCGAGCAGCTGCCTGACGTCGTCGGTAGCGCTTGCCTGGAAGCGCGATCCGCCGCGCCCGCCGCCCCATTCCCAGCGCCGGCTGATATCGCCGTCGAGCAGCGAATAGGTCATTTCCGTCTTGAAGCCGAGTTCGTTGCGGGCATAGTCGGCGAAAGCGCCGCCATAGGCCCGGGTAAAGCCGTCGAGAATGGCGTCGTCCCCACGGTCGTAATCCGATTCCGGATAGGGGTCGGGGGCTGCGAAGGAGGCGTCGTATGAACTCATCACCTCGCCGCTTCCCGCATCCGAGTGCTTGACGAAGGAATTACCGAGGAAGCCGCGGTTGCGGGCGACGATATCCTGGGGAATGCCGGTCAACCGGGAGATCCTGCCGTAGAAGGCGTCGGCCTCGGCACCTGTCGGCGGCGGACCGGCCAGTGTGGTCAGATAGTCGCCGAGCGCAAAGGTCTCGGCCTCGCGCTGCTTCTCTTCATCGAAGGCGTTGTCCCGGTCGAGCTTGGCCGCGGCCAGCGACGGCAGTTCCAGTGCGGCGCCGAGCGCGAACTGATCGGCATTGAACATCAGCTGGCCTTCGAGCAAGGGCGAAAGCATCACCGCGCCGGCAACGATGATGCCCTGGCTTTCCTGCAGCGCCGAGGCGACCTTGGCCGCACGGAAGCCGCCATAACTTTCGCCGAGAAGATATTTCGGCGAGTTCGAGCGGTTGTTGTGCGCGATATAAAGAGCGATCGCCTTGGCAATGCTCTGGGCATCGGCATCGACGCTGTAATAGTTGGAGGCGTTGTCGGCCTTCGCTGTTCGGCTCCAGCCGGTGCCGATCGGATCGATGAGCACGAGATCGGTGAAATCAAGCCAGCTTTGCGCGTTGTCGACGAGCTTCGCATTGGCGCCGTCGCGGCCCTGCGGCCCGAAATCGAGCACTTTCGGCCCGACCAGCCCGAGATGCAGGAAGGCGGAAGCCGCCCCCGGCCCGCCATTGAAGGCAAAGGTCAGCGGTCGGTCTCGCCCGCCGTCCTTTGCGACATAGGCGGTATAGAAGATCGCGCCGGTCTGGGCGCCGTCCTGGCCGAAGAGATCGAGCGTACCGGCGGTCGCGGTATAGGCGATCGTCCGCCCGCCGATCGTCAGCGCGTGTTCCGTCACGGAATCGGCCGGCAGCAGCTTCAGCACGCCGTCGCGCGCGCTGCGCTCGACATTCGCCTGGCCTTCGCCGGTTTCCTGAGCTTGGGAAAGGGCAGGGGCGAGCGGCGCCATAAGCGCGGTGAGCAGAAACAGGGTTCGTATACGCACGACTTGTCCTCCGGCGAATCCAGGCGGAGATAGCGTAGCACCCGCGGCCGGCGACCGGCATCAAGAGAAGGTGATGGGCGAGTGACAGCGGAAGAGCGGCTCAGGATGCCTTCTCGACCGCGTGCACATTCACTTCCAGAGCCCGGCCGGCCCTCCAGCCGTTGATTGCCGCCCCGAGCCCGAGCGCGACGAAGAGGAGCGCGCACCAGGAAAAGCTTCCGGTCCAGCCGCGGATGAGGCCGACCACCAGCGGGCCGATCGCCGCAAGCAGGTAGCCGACGCACTGCGCCATGCCGGAGAGATGGGCGGCGACATCGGGATCGCGCGAGCGCAGCACGATCGTCGTCATCGCCGCCGCGATCAGCCCGCCCTGGCCGATGCCCTGCAGCACCGCCCACAGCCAGACGGTCGAAAGCGGCGCGAAGAGCAGGCCGAGCAGGGCAGTGACGGCGACGCCGCAGAGGCTCGCATTGATCAGCCGTTGGTCCCGGCCGCGCACGGCGATATGCGGCACGATGAGGCAGGATGCCGCCTGTATCATCACCGACATGGAAACGATCGCCCCGGCGGTGACGCCGTCGATCCCGCGTTCGCGCAAGATCGGCACCAGCCAGCCGAAGACGCAATAGGCGAGCGCCGATTGCAGGCCCATGAACAGCGTAACCTGCCAGGCGAGCCGGTCCCGCCAGAGGCCTTCGACGCGAAAGCCGTTTCGCCTCGGCTGGCCGCCGCTGCGAAGAACCTGCGGCAGCCAGATCAGGCCGACGACGAGCGCCGGCAGCGCCCAGGCGGCGAGCGCGCCCTCCAGCGAGCCGCCGAGCGCGTGCTCGATCGGCAGCGTCAGGCCGGCGGCACTTGCGGCGCCCGCGCAGAGCGCCATCGTATAGAAGCCGGTCATCAGCGCGGCTTGCGCGGGGAAATCCCGCTTCACCAGCCCCGGCAGGAGCACGTTGCCGATGGCGATGCAGGCGCCCGCAAGAGCGGTGCCGATGAAGAGCAGGGGCACGGAAGAAAGCCCGCGCAAAGCCGTGCCGAGGGCAAGAAGCAGGATGACGCCGAGCAGCGTGCGTTCAGAACCGATGCGCTGGGCAAGACGCGGCGCCAGCGGCGAAAAGGCGCCGAGGCAGACGACCGGCAGCGTCGTCAGCAGGCTGGCGCCGAGTGCGGTGAGGCCGAGTTCGGCGCGGATCTCAGGCAGGAGTGCGGAGGCGCTGGAGAAGACCGGACGCAGGTTGAAGGCGATCAGCACGAGGCTGGCGCCGAGCAGAAAGCGATCCGCAGCGCCCCGCACCGGTGTCGCCCGCGGCGGCGGAAGGCTGCCGGCCTCGGCATCGATCAG
Organism: Rhizobium sp. J15; assembly: GCF_002531825.1. Lineage (GTDB taxonomy): Bacteria > Pseudomonadota > Alphaproteobacteria > Rhizobiales > Rhizobiaceae > Rhizobium. The sequence continues at coordinate 3,780 of NZ_NWSX01000017.1, forward strand.
CAGGTCGTCGGCAGGGTCGAGTGCGTCGACGGCCTGGTTGGACGGTGTGCTCATGACAGGATCATCCGGTCGAGTGCCGCAAGAACCGGCGCCATGAAGCGGCGCACTGCCGCGTCTGCTCTGTCGGGATCGCCGGTTTCGATCGCGTCGACGATACGGGCATGCGCCTGCATGTCGGGCTCGGGAATATCCTTGCCGAGCGTCGCCGCGATGGTGTCGGCGATCGAAGCCGAGAAGAAGTCATAGATCTCGATCATCGCGCGGTTGCCGGAGGCGGCGATGACCGCCTTGTGGAAGGCGAGGTCGCGCCGGATGAAGGCGGCCTCGTCGCCGCCGGCGTAACTGCCGCGTTCGGCAAGCAGCCTGCGGAGACCGGCGACCGTCTCCGGCGTCTTGCGCGCCGCTGCCAGCCGGGCTGCCTCGACATCGAGCGCCAGGCGCGCTTCGAACTGGTCGCGCAGGCTTGCCCGCCGCGCCATCGTCAGCGGCCGGCCGGCATCGCTGGTCGAGCGCACATAGGTTCCCGAACCCTGCCGGGTTTCGAGATAACCCTGGGAGACGAGCACCCGCACCGCCTCGCGAACCGTGCCGCGGCTGACGGAAAGCATGGCGGACAGCGTGGCCTCGTTCGGCAGCTTGTCGCCGACCGCCCAGCGCTTGCCGAGAATGTCGCTGCGGATCGCCTCGATCGCCTCGTCGGCGAGGTTGGTCTTGCTGAGCGCCTGCATCTTCTACTCATAAAGTCATCTGATGACTTTATGAGTAGAAGGATTTCAACCTTCCGTCAATGGGATGAAGAGCAGGCAATAAAAAAGGGCCGCCTCGGCGACCCTTTCCATGAGTTTGGCCTCATACTGGCCTGGACTGTCGATGCAGCCCCAGGAAAGCGGGTATTAGCGCGAGGGCTGCCTCGCTTTCATCACCTCTCCCATGCCCGTTACGAGGTCCGAAATCTCATTAGACATTGGATCACCTTCCTTTCGTTCTGTTGCTGATAGACCAAAGGTAGGCTGATTCTTTTGAGATGCAAGTAGAAATCGCTCTACACGCTGCCCTGGTGGCCGCGAGGCGTTCACGAGAGAAGACAGCGTTTCGCGGAATTTGAACCGGTGCTCGGTCACGAAACAGTCATGATCGGCTTGCAAATCGCCTCCGCGTTAAGCTGTTATTAGCCGCAGCGTTCGACAATTTCAGCATTCCCGCCGGTGCGGCGGCGGGTTCCGGAGCAAGAAAGCCATGTGTCGCTGGGCAGCCTATCGCGGAGATCCCCTCTATCTCGAGGAGCTGGTGTCCTCGCCTGCCCATTCGCTGATCGAGCAGTCCCATTGCGCCACCCGCGCCAAGACGGCGACGAACGGCGATGGCTTCGGCATCGCCTGGTATGGCGACAGGCCCGAGCCGGGCCGCTACCGCGACATCCTGCCGGCCTGGTCGGATTGCAATCTGAAGAGCCTGGCGCGGCAGATCCGCTCGCCGCTCTTCCTCGCCCATGTCCGCGCCGCCACCGGCGGCGGCACGCGGCGCGACAACTGCCATCCTTTCACCCATGATACCTGGTCCTTCATGCACAATGGCCAGATATCCGGCTTCGAGCGCCTGCGCCGGCCGATGGAGGCGATGCTCGACGACGAGCTGTTCAATGCCCGCGGCGGCACCACCGATTCCGAGCTGATGTTCCTGCTGGCGCTGCAGTTCGGCCTGCGCGAGGCGCCGATCGCCGCGATGGCCGATATGGTCGGTTTCGTCGAGGACCTGGCTGAAAGCAGTCTCGGCTCCATCCTCTTGCGCTTCACCGCCGCCTTTTCCGACGGGAAGACGCTGTATGCGATCCGCTATGCCACAGATCGCAAGGCGCCGACGCTCTATGCTTCTCCGGTCGGCACGGGCCACTGCCTCGTGTCCGAACCGTTGAATGACGATGTCGATGCCTGGGCCGAAATTCCTGATGGCAGCGCCGTCATCCTCGGCGAGGACGGTATCGAGGTTACCGATTTCCGGCCGGAGAAACGCGGCGCGGCAAAGCCGCAGCGTGTGGCCATATCGGCCTGAGTCGTCCGGCTGTCAGCTGAGCCACTCGCGACTAGCGGAGTCGCTCGGCGATCAGCGCCGCCAGCCTTTCGGCAACGTCTTCCTTGGCGAGGTCAGGCCATTGCTCGACGCCGTCATGGCGGACAAGTTTGACGCTGTTGCGGCTGCCGCCCATGATGCCGGTGGCAGGAGAGACGTCATTGGCAACGATCATGTCGGCGCCCTTCCTCTCGAGCTTCGCCCTGGCATTGCTTTCGACGTCCTGGGTCTCGGCGGCAAAGCCGATCACCAGTTTCGGCCGCATCGTGTGATGGCCGACGGTCTTCAGGATGTCGGGGTTCTCGGTGAGTGCCAGCGTCGGAATGGATTCGCCGGGATGTTTCTTGATTTTCTGATCGGCGGCCGAAGCCACGCGCCAGTCCGCCACCGCCGCGACCATGACGGCGATGTCGGCCGGCAGCGCCGCAAGCACGGCGTCGCGCATTTCCTCGGCCCGCTCGACATGGATGACGCTGACGCCGATCGGATCGGGGATCGTCACCGGACCGGATACCAGCGTCACCTCGGCCCCGAGTTTCGCCAGGGCCGCGGCGATTGCATGCCCCTGCCGGCCGGAAGAGCGGTTGGCGATGTAGCGCACCGGATCGATCGGCTCATGCGTCGGTCCTGACGTGACGATCGCCTTGCGTCCCTTGAGCGGCTTTTCGCCGTCGTCGAGCAGCGCTTCGGCCGCGGCGACAATCTCCAGCGGCTCCGCCATCCGGCCGATGCCCGCCTCCCGGCTTTCGGCCATTTCGCCGGCCATCGGCCCGACGAAGCGGACGCCGTCTCGCTTCAGCGTTGCCACATTGCGCCGGGTCGCCGCATGCGCCCACATGCTGGGGTTCATCGCCGGCGCGGCAAGCACCGGCCGCTCCGTCGCCAGCAGCACCGTCGAGGCGAGATCGTCGGCAAAGCCGTTCGCCATCTTCGCCATCAGGTCGGCTGTGGCGGGAGCAATGAGAACCAGATCGCAATCGCGCGCCAGCCTGATATGGCCGACATCCTGTTCGTCCTGCCGCGAAAACAGATCGACAAAGACATGATCCGCAGCCAGTGCGCCGACGGCAAGCGGCGTGACGAATTCCTGCGCCCCCTTGGTCATGACAGGGCGCACGCTGGCGCCGCGCTCGCGCAGCCGCCGGATCAGATCCAGGCTCTTGTAAGCCGCGATGCCGCCCGAGATGATGAGGAGGATGCGTTTGCCGCTGAGAGCCATGGCTTTCTACCCGTCGCCTTTTTGACCTGCTCCGACCCTAAGCCTTTGGCGCAGAACATGCAATCGCGCGGACGTCAAGCGCTGCGGCCGGGTTCGAGGCACACCACCCGGCCGCCAGATATCGCCGTTTCAGCTGCGCGTGATCGAAATGCCGCCGTCAACAAGCGAGGCCGTGCCGGTGACGAAGCTCGCATCGTCAGAGGCGAGGTAGAGAACCGAGCGGGCGACTTCCTCAGGTGTCGCGACACGCTTCAGCGCATGCATGTTGGTGACGGCAGCCTGCTTGTCCGCCGTATCGTTCATGTCGCGATACATGTCCGTATCGACGGCGCCCGGCAGCACGGCGTTGACGCGTACGCCCTGCGGCCCGAATTCGGCGGCGAGCGCCTGGGTCAGGCCGATCAGACCGGATTTGCTGGCGGCATAGGCGGCCACACCGGGAAATGCGAAGCTGTAGCCGACGAAGGTCGAGGTGAAGATCACCGAGCCGCCACCATTCTCCGCCATCGCGCCGATCTGGTGCTTGGCAGCGAGGAAGGATGCCGTGAGATTGACGGCCACCGTCTCGCTGAAGCCTGCTTCCGAAACGCCGGTGCTCGGGCCGGCCTCGCCGATGATGCCGGCATTGTTGAAGGCGATGTCGAGCTTGCCGTAGTTCGTTACGGCGGCCGTGACCAGCGCCTTGTGATAGTCTTCCGACCGGACGTCGCCGGCAACGGCCATGGCGTCACCGCCCTCCGCCCTGATCTCCGCGACGAGACTGTCGAGCTCGGCCTGCCGGCGGGCGCCGACCACGACCTTTGCGCCTTCGGCAGCAAAGAGCTTCGCCGTGACGCGGCCGATGCCGGAGCTTGCGCCGGTAACGATCGCGACCTTGTTGTTCAAGCGGTTCATGGTTCGATCTCCTGTGTTGATGCGGGTCGGCGCTTGCCGTCCCTTTCGTTGAATGGAAGATGGCATTTTTCCTTCGTTCGGATTAGTCTTCAAATAGGGGAATTCGAATTCGGAAAGTCCGGACAATGATCAGGATCGAAGGCATTACCGCTTTCGTCGCGGTGGTCGAGGCCGGCTCGGTTAGCGAGGCCGCGCGGCGTCTGCGGCTCTCCAAATCCGTCGTCAGCGAAAGACTGGCGGAGCTGGAGAAGTCACTCGGGGGGATGCTGCTGCACCGCACGACCCGCAAGCTCACTTTGACGGAGGATGGGACGGCTTTCCTGGAGCGCGCAACGCGTATCGTGCGCGAGATCGAGGACGCCGCAGCCGCTATGGCGGAACGGCGCGGAACTTTGTCCGGCTCGATCCGCATCGCCGCCCCCGTCACCTTCGGCCGCATGCATCTCGGTCCGGCGCTCTATCCCTTTCTCGCCGAACATCGCGAAATCGAATTGACCCTCGATATCGACGATCGCCGCGTCGATGCCGCTTCCGATGGTTACGACGCCATCATCCGCCATGGCCCGATCGCCGACAGCCGGCTGGTCGCCTGGAAGCTTGCACCGAGCCGTCGTCTTCTTTGCGCCTCACCGGACTATCTCGCACGGGAGGGAGTGCCGGCGTCGCTGATCGATCTCAACAGCCATCGCGGCATCTTCTACACCAATCGCGGTGTTGCCGACTGGCGCTTCGAGACCCCAGAGGGGGCAGTCCTCGTCCGCGCGAAACTGGCGCTCGGCATCAACAACGGGGACATGCTCCGCGACGCCGCCATCGCCGGCCTCGGGATCGCGCTGCTGCCCGCCTTCATCGCCGGCCCGGCCATCCGCGACGGCCAGCTTGCTGAAATCGATGTCGGTCACAGGCCTGAAGCCGAGTTCATCTACATGGCCCATCCCGAGGGCCGAAATCCCTCGGCCAAGCTGCGCGCCATCGCCGATCACCTGAAGAAGAGCTTCGGCGACCCGCCCTATTGGGATCCGCCAGGATAGCTCAGCAGGCTCATCAGGTTCTCGGTGACGGGCGAGCGATGCGTTTTCAGCATCGCCAGCGCCAGACGCGCGACCGCCGGCGGTCCCTCGATCGGCCGGTAGGCCACACCTTCGAGCTTGATCTGCGAAATCGAGGCCGGCACGATCGAGACGCCGAGATCGGCCGCTACCAGATTGACGACGGAGGAAATTTGCGGCGCCTCCTGCGCTACGGTCAGCTCGAACCCTGCCTTGCGGCAAGCCAGCACGACATCGTCGTAAAGGCTCAACCCCACCAGGCGGGGAAAGAGGATGAAGGGTTCCTTCGCCAGCGCCGCAAGCGGCAGGCTGTGGTGCAGCGCCAGCCGGTGGCTGGCGGGCAGGGCGATCACCATCGGCTCGTCAGGCAGCCGCCGGAGCCGGATGCCGGCGGGATCGTCAAGGCTCGGGCGCATGAACGCGGCATCGAGTTCGCCCGCTTCCAGCTTCTGCATGAGCGCCAGCGTATTCATCTCCATCAGCGCCAGCCGCACCTCCGGCCAACGCGCGCGAAAGCGGCGGATCGTCGTGCTGACGACGGGATTGAAGGCCGAGGAGGCGGTGAAGCCGAGCGACAGGCGCCCCGTCTCGCCGCGATTGGCTCTCTGCGCGGCAAGCTTCGCCTTCTCCGCTGCCGCCACCGCGGCCCTTGCCTCGCCGAGGAATGCAGCCCCCGCCGCCGTCAATTCGGCCCCGTGCGGTACGCGATGAAAGAGTGCTGCCCCCACCTCCGTCTCGAGGTCGCGGATCTGCTGGCTGAGGGGCGGCTGGCCGATGCCGAGCTTGCCGGCTGCGCGGGTGAAATTGCCTTCCTCCGCCACCGCCAGGAAATATCTGAGGTGCCGCAGCTCCATCGCCATCTCCAAAACCTATTGAAGTCGTCGGTTTCATATATTGGACAAATGGAGGGGCGTCGACTAGATCGGCAGTGGAAGGATGAAGTTATGCCGACGTCGCATGCAGTGAAAGCCTCCGAGCAAGCCGCGATATCGGGAGAAAGGCACTATCTCTCGCGCGGCACCGGCGCCTATCGCCGCGCCAGCCTGGCGCTCTTCCTCTCCGGTTTTTCCACCTTCTCGCTGCTCTATTGCGTGCAGCCGCTGCTGCCGATCTTTGCGCAGCAATTCTCCGTCAGTCCGGCCGAAAGCTCGTTGGCGCTGTCGCTCTCCACCGGCTTTCTTGCGCTCGCCATCATTTGCGCCGCCGCCGTCTCGGAAGGGCTCGGCCGCCGCAGCCTGATGTCGATGTCGCTGGTCGGCGCGGCCCTGCTGACGATTGCCACGGCCTTTGCGCCGAACTGGCACCTGCTGCTTGTCATCCGCGCCCTGCAGGGCCTCGTCCTCGGCGGCGTACCTGCTGTGGCCATGGCCTATCTTGCCGAGGAGATCGACCCTCGCGGCCTCGGCGCCACCATGGGGCTTTATGTCGGCGGCACGGCCTTCGGCGGCATGTCCGGCCGCGTGCTGACCGGCATCTTCGCTGAATATCTCGGCTGGCGGCCGGCGCTCTTCCTCATCGGCGCCATCGGCCTTGCCGCCGCCATCGGCTTCATCGCCCTCCTGCCGCCGTCAAGGAATTTCGTCCGCCGGCCGGGCTTCGATCCGCGCTACCATGCGAAGGCCTGGCTCGGCCATGTTGGCAATCCGGCGCTGCCCTTCCTCTTCGCCATCGCCTTCCTGGCGATGGGTTCCTTCGTGACCATCTACAATTATGCCGGTTTCCGCCTCATGGCGCCGCCTTACGGCCTCAACCAGACCGAACTCGGCTTGATCTTCACCGTCTATCTCTTCGGTATCGGCGCTTCCTCGGTCGGCGGCCTCATCGGAGACCGGATCGGCCACTTCCGCGTCCTCCTCTTCGGCCTCGCGCTGACGGCTGCCGGCAGCGCGCTGACGCTCTTCGCGCCGCTGCCGTCAATCATCCTCGGCATAATAGTGCTGACGACCGGCTTTTTCATGAGCCATTCCATCGCCAGCGGCCTGGTCGGCAACCTGGCGCGCGGCACCAAGGGCCACGCCTCGTCGCTCTATATGCTCGCCTATTATGTCGGCTCCAGCCTCATGGGCTCGGCCGGCGGCTGGTTCTTCGCGGTCGAAGGCTGGGCGGCCGTCGTTGCCTTCACGCTTGCCATGCTGGCGCTCGCCTTTATCTGCGCCGGTGCCGCCCAGCATTTCACGAGGAGAAAAATATGATCCGCATCGACCGTTTCGATCATCTCGTGCTGACCGTCGCCGATGTCGCAGCCACCTGCGATTTCTATTCCCGCATCCTCGGCATGTCGGTCGAAACCTTCGCGGAGGACCGAAAGGCGCTGAAATTCGGCCGCCAGAAGATCAACCTGCATCGGGCCGGCCATGAATTCGAACCCAAGGCGAAGCATCCGATCCCCGGCTCGGGCGATCTCTGCTTCATCGCCGAAACGCCGCTTGCCGACGTTATCGCCCATCTGCAGGCATCGGGCATCGTGATCGAAGAGGGTCCGGTCGAACGCACCGGCGCGACCGGGCGCCTGCGCTCGGTCTATTTCCGCGATCCTGACGGCAATCTCATCGAAGTTTCGAATCTGATTGATTGACTGGATATTTGGCTGAGGCTGCCTCCGGGCTCAATCCAGCCGGATATAGGGCACTTCCTTCTTCGCCACCTCGTCCAGCGCCTCCTCGTAGCCCGCATCGGCGTAACGCATCACGCCGAGGGCGGTGTCGTTGGTTAGCGCGTGGTCGAGCCGCTCGTCGGCGGCCTCGGTGCCGTCGGCGACGACGGTGACGCCGCAGCTCGTCATGTAGCCGGCATAGCCGCCGCCGCCGGAATGGACGACGACGAGATCGGCCATCGACGAGCAGAGCATCATCGCGTCGATCAGCGGCCAGTCGGCGATCGCGTCGGAGCCGTCTTTCATCCGCTCGGTCATGATATTGGGATGCGCCATGGCGCCAGCGTCGAGATGGTCGCGCGAAAAGGCGACGGGGCCTTTCAGCTCGCCGCTTGCGACCAGCGCATTGACGCGAAGGGCAAGTGCGGTGCGTTCGCCATGGCCGAGCCAGGCAATGCGGGCCGGCAGGCCTTCGAAGGGAATGTGCTCGCGCGCCAGCCGGATCCAGTTGGTAATGATCTTGTTATCGGGGAACATGTCGAGCAGTAGATCGTCGATCCGGGCGATGTCGCTCTGCTCGCCCGACAGAGCCATCCAGCGGAAGGGGCCGATCGCCCGGGCAAAGAGCGGTCGGAGATAGGCCTCGGTGAAGATCGGGATCTCGAAGGCGTTGGCGACGCCGCCCTCGCGAGCTTGGGTGCGGATGAGGTTGCCATTGTCGAAGACCTCGGAGCCGCGTTTCTGGAACTCCAGCATCGCCGTCACATGCTCGACGATCGACGCGCGGCTGGCTGCCATGAGCTGGCCTTGCCCGTCGTCGCGCAGGCTCTTGACCTGATCGAGGCTCATGCCTTTCGGCACATAGCCGTAGACGAGGTCGTGCGCCGAGGTCTGGTCGGTGACGATATCGGGCACGACGCCGCGCCTTGCGATCTCGGGATAGACCTCCGCCGCATTGCCGACGAGCCCGACGGAAAGCGCCCGCTTCTCCTTGACCGCCGCGTCGATCATCTGAAGGGCGCTGTCGAGATCGGGGGCGATCTCCTGGAGATAGCCGATCTGCTGGCGCTTGTGAGCGCGCTCCGGATCGATGTCGATACAGAGGATCGCAGCGCCCGCCATGCGGCCGGCGAGCGGCTGCGCCCCGCCCATGCCGCCGAGGCCGGCCGTCAGCACGAACCGGCCGGCGAGGTCGCCGCCGAAACGCCGTTCGGCGATGCGCATGAAGATCTCGTAAGTTCCCTGGATGACGCCCTGGCTGCCGATATATTGCCAGGCGCCGGCCGTCAGTCCGCCCCAGCAGATCAGCCCCTTGCGCTGCAACTCGTAGAACACTTCCGCTTTCGCCCATTGCCCGACGATATTGCAGTTCGCCATGATGACCAGTGGTGCTTTCGCATGGGTCCGAACAAGCCCGACCGGCTTGCCGGACTGGATGAGCAGCGTTTGGTCTTCCTCCATCTCGGTCAGTGCCTTGACGATGCCCTTGTGCGCCGCCCAGTTGCGCGCCGCCTTGCCGAGCGCGGCATAGACCACGAGATTGTCAGGATCTTCGCCGACCGAGAGCACATTTTCCAGAAGCCGCAGCAGCGCTTCCTGCCGCCAGCCCTTGGCCCGCAGCTCCGGCCCGCCGGGGATGGGGAATTTCGGATGACGCGGATTGGCCTTCGGCATGGTTGTTCCTCGCTTGGTCTCTACTTTTCCCTTCTCCTCGCTGGGGCGAAGAGGGATCATTTGCCCGGCAGCGATTCCACATAGGCGAGCGCGCCGTCCAGTAAACGCCTTCTCAGCGCATCGTCGCCGTAAACGTCCGCCGTGGCCCGGACCCAGCCCTGCATCACCCGCTCGCCCGACAGCATCTGGATCACGCCCGGCAGCGCCAGCGCCCAGCCGTCATTGCCCCTGCCGAGACGGATCAGCATGCCGTCGCTGCGCGCGCCGCAGAGAAGATTGCCGTTCAGCATGAAGGCCCGGCCGCCGAACATGGATTTTTCGCTGAGGCCCGGGCGGTCGCCGAGTTCCTCGCGCAGCAGTTCTTCGAGACCGGGATCGCGCGCCATGGCTCAGGCCTTCGTTTCCAATGCATAGCGTGCGATCTCGATACCCATCGCCTTTTCGACGACGGGATAGACGGTCGGATCGAGCACGCTTGCAGACAGCGGAATGATATCCTTCGGCACATGCAGGATGAAGATCTGCATGCCTTCCCTGAGCTGGCCGACGCTGAGCGGCTCGCCTTCCGGTGACAGCGTGGTGATCACGGCGGGGAAGGTGGCAAGCCGCCCGCCATCGGCATCGTTCACGGCCATGTATTCGTTCATGACGTGCAGCGTCACCGATTTTGCGCCCGAACCGACGATAACCGTGCCGATGTCGAAGGCTTCCTTGGTGTAGACGACGTCTTTTCGGGAGATAACGCCCTCGGCGAGGATATGTCCGCCCGTCGTCTTGCAGATCGCGTCGATGACCGCAGACCCGCCGCGCTTCTCCGCCGCGATGATTGCTTCTCCGAGGGAGAGCGCCATCGAAATGCCGCCGAGCGCCGCATGGCCGCGCACATAGGAGGCTCTGAGCGGATTGCGGCAGCTGGCGATGAAGCCGCCGGATTGATCGGCGGCAGCACGCAGCACCGGCGAGATCTTCGCCGTCGCCCCCTTCACCACCAGTTCGATATAACGATTCTCGGCCCTGTTGCCGCCGACCGCGGTCTGGATCATCGGCTCGGGCGAACCGGCCATGCCGATCGAACCCATGTCGCCGGTGGGATGCGCGCGGATATCGCCGACCGCATCGACCACCTTGGTGCCGAGGATCGCCGAGGGCAGCCAGCCATTCAGCGTCGAGGATTTGCCGTTCTGGCCGATGATCAGCCCGGAAAGCTTTTCGCCGAGCGCCTCCTGCAAGAGCTGCACGGCCTTCACATAATCGATGCCCTGCATTTCCCAGGGCGTGGTGGAGGCGGGCGCGCCGATTGCGGCTGCGGTGGCAACCCAGTCGTCGTCCTTGAGCTCGTCGATCGAGACCAGCTCCGGTTTTCCGACATTGACGGCCGCAAGCCCGAGCATCCGCCCGTGATCGGCCCAGCCGCCGCCGCCGGCGGCATAGACGGAGCCGCCCTTGACGGCGGCTTCCACGTCTTTCTCAACCAGTATGCGTCCCATCGGCCTTCTCCCGCTTCGAATCCTTGTCCATCTCGCGCACCGCCTCGAACAGCACGGCGGCGCCGAGCGCGATGTCGTCATTATCAGCCCATTCGTCGGCGGAGTGGCTGCGGCCCTCCCGGCAGGGCACGAAGATCATCGCCGCCGGCGCCACCTTGGCGATCCAGGCCGTGTCGTGTCCGGCGCCCGACGCCATGCGCCGATGTTTCGCGCCGACGCGTTCGCAGGCGGTTTCCAGCGTCGAAAGCAGGCCGCCATCGCCCGGTGTCGGCATGTTGTCGGACACTCGGTTCGGCGTCTCGATCGTCACGCCGTAGGCGGTGGCGAGCTTTTCGACATGGCCGTCGAGCCAGCGGCAGAAGGCCTCCATGTCGGCGCGGATCTCGGCGCGCCCGTCGATCAGCAGCACGACCTTCGAGGGCACGACGTTGGCGGCATTCGGTTCGATCCTGAATTCGCCGACCGTCGCCGCAAAATGCCCCGGCGTCTTGGCCAGCTCGGCGGCGGCGTTGCGAATGTCGAGCACCAGCTGCGATGCCGCCACCAGCGCATCCGCCCGCCGGTCCATCGGTGTCGTGCCGGCATGATCGGCCCGTCCCGCGACGGTGATCTCGATACGGGTGATGCCGGCGATCGCGGTGACGATGCCGATATCCTGTCTTTCGGCCTCCAATACCGGCCCCTGCTCGATATGAAGCTCGAGAAAGCCCGCTATATCGGGCCTATTCTGCTGCATCAGCACATCAGGACTGCCGCCCACCTGCGCTATGCTCTCAGCCAGATCGCGCCCGCCGCTGACGCGCGAAAGCCAGCCCTCCGGCAATTGCCCGGTCATGCCGCGGCTACCGATGCAGGAGACGCCGAAGATGCTCACCTCCTCGGCAAAAAAGTCGACGATTTCGAGATCGTGGTCGAGCTCGATAGCCTGGTCGCTGAGCGCGCGGGCCACCTCGAGCGCCGCGATCACCCCGGCAATGCCGTCGAAGCGCCCGCCATCCGGCACGGTGTCGGAATGCGAACCGACCATGATCGTGCCGAGCCAGGGTTTGCGGCCCGTACGCCGGCCGATCAGATTGCCGGCGGCATCGATCCGGGTTTCCAACCCCGCCGCTTTCATCCGCGCTTCGATATAGGCCCGCCCTTCGAGAAAGAGCGGCGAGAAGGCCCGCCGCGTCCAGGGATGCCCCGGCTCGGTGATGGCGGCCAGCGCGTCGATATCCCCAGCGATCCGGGCGGGATTGACGGGTAGATTGCGGTTCATCCGGTTGCCCCTTGGATGATTTGGCGCGCCGGCGGCCGCAGGAACCGGCCGCTGCCGGGCTCGGCCAATACTTTCCCGCCCTCGGCGATCTTTTCGCCGCGCAGATAGGTGGCCGCGACGGTCCACGGCAGGCGGATGCCGTTGTAGGGGCTCCAGCCGACGACGTTATTGCCGCTTGCCGACGCGTCATAGACGCTTTCCCGCGGCTCCAGCACGGTGATATCGGCATCCTTGCCCGGCGTCAGCGCCCCCTTGATATGGTCGAGCCGGAAATGCCTGGCCGGATTTTCTGACATCAGCCGGGCTGCCCATGTCAGCGGAATGCCGCGTTCGATGGCGCCTTTCACGAAAAGCGGCACCATCACTTCGAGGCCGGGAACGCCGGATGCATTGGCAAGCATATCGGGATTGGTCTTGCGGTTTTCCGACCAGCTGACGTGATCGGTTGAGACCAGCCAGACATCGCCGTCGGCCACCTTGCGCCAGAGCCTCTCCACCTCGGCGCGCGGGCGGATCGGCGGATTGATCTTCGCCTGGCCGCCGAGGCGCTTCACGTCGTTTTCCTCGTCGAGGGTGAGGTAATGGATGCAGCATTCGACCGTCGCCGCAAACCCGTCGCGGCGATAGGCGCGGGCGATATCGTAGCCGCGCCCGAGCGAGCAGTGCACCACATGCGCGGGGCAGCCGGTGTTGGCGCCGGTCTCGAAGATCGTGTGCATCGCCAGCAGTTCGGTGATCGCAGGCCGCGACAGGCCGTGCGCGCGCCAGTCGGTGATGCCGCTCGCCTTGACCTGCTCCATGTAGCTGCGCACCGCCTCGTCGTCCTCATTGTGCACGCCCGCCGTCAGCCCGGTCGGCGCGATGGCCGCAAAGCAGGCATCGAGCAGGGCCGGAGGAATGCGCGGAAAACGCTTGGCATCGGTGCCGAAGGTCGAGAACTTGAAGGCCGCGACGCCCGCCTCCACCATCTCGCGGATCCGCGCCGGGCCTTCCTCCGGATCGACCGTGCCGTAAAGGGCGAAGTCGACGCGCGCCTGCGGGCCGGCATGGTCGATCTTCCGCTTCACCGCCGCCGCCGAGCAGACGAGGTTGCCCTCGTCATAGGGCATGTCGACGATCGTTGTTACGCCGCCGGCGGCGGCCGACCGCGTCGACCAGATGAAATCCTCCTGGTCTTTCTGGGAAAGCGAATGTACCTGCGCATCGATCGCGCCGGGCAGGATCAGCGCTTTGCCGAGCAGATTCCGCTCGCGCGCCGCAGGTGGAGTGCCGAGACCGACCTCGGCGATCTTTCCGTCGCGGGCGGCGACATAGCCCTCTTCGAGAATGCGGTCCGGCAGTACCACCGTGCCCTGCAGAACGAGATCGAAGTCCATACCGCTACTCCTCAGCTGAAATCAGACTGCTGCCGGCTCGTGCCGGGCGAGCCGCTCCTCGATATGTTCGGGCGAGCTAAGCGCGAAGAAATCGTCGAAGGACGCGATCGGAACCTGCTCCGTCAGTTTCGAAAGGAAGGCGTCGGAGCCGAGTTCCTCTTCGATCGCCTCCACCTCCGCCGAAAGCGGCCGGTCGACGATGTAGAAATCCGCATGTTTGCGCACGACGTCGTAGAGCATGGCGGCAACACCCCTGGGCTCGTCGCCCAGAATGTCGATCGCCTGGGCAGACAGCAGCGCTTCGAGAGCCGCGAGGCGCTTTAGCGCCTGCATCTGTCGCTCGAAGCGTTCGATGACGAGCGGCAGGAAGGCGGCCTCGTCCTCCAGGCCGGCCGCAACCACCAGCGACTGCGCCGAAACCGGGCTGGACATCGACAATACGCGCGAGAAGATCTCGCCGGCAAGCTTGATGATCGGCCCGAAGCCGGTGGCGATCCGTCCCGGCGGCACCAGGTTGACCGGCAGGTCGCGCCGTTGGCCGTTGCCGAGAATGACGCAGCGGTTGAAAGCGTTGCGTGCCGCATGCGCCATGCAGAGTGCCGCCGATTCCAAGAGGATCGTCACATCGAGCGGCAGCGATCCGCCCGACGTCATCACCCGGCCTTCCACCACGACGGGATTGTCGTCCGAGCGGCCGGTGGCGGCAAGGATCTTGTGGCCGGTCGACAGCAGGTTTTCGATCACCGCGCCGAACACCTGGGCGATCATGCGCAGGCTGAGCGGATCCTGCACATGCGTCGCGACCGGCCAGTTCCAGTCCTCCGACGCATTGCAGAGCCAGGCGCCGATCAGCGCCTCCCGCGCCGTGCCGACATGGCGGACCGCCTTCCAGGGGTCGCGGGAGGCGCCGAGCGCGCCGGCCGCCATCATCGCGGTCGCCAGTAGCACGCGGATCGAGGCGGCGGCATTGCGCGTCGTTTCCGCCGCCGCGGCAAAGCTCACCGCATTGACGCTGAGCGAGGCGAGGCTGTCGCGCGGGGCCATCCGCACCGGTTGCAGTCCTGCCGCGCGGAAGGCGTCGGCCGCCTGCATCCGTTGGCCGCGATAGACCGCTTCACCGACCCCGGTCAGCACCGCGCCGATCTGCCCCATCAGGCCGATATCGGCGCAGCCGATCGAGCCGGTTCGGCGCACCACCGGAATGAGATCGGCTTCCAGCATCGTGATATAGGCCTGGATCAGCTCCGGCGTGCAGCCGACTTGGCCGGTCAGCGCCGTATTGACGCGGATCGCCATGGCGTTGCGCACGACATTGCAGGAAAAGGGCGTGCCGGTGCCGAAATGATGGGCGCGCACCAGGCCGAGATTGAAGGTGTCGAGTTCGTCGGCCGACCACTCCACATCCTTCATGGCGCCGACACCCGTCGTCGAGCCGTAGACCGGCATGCCCGAAGCAATCGCATCCTCGACGATCTCGCGGGCGATGGCGATGCGGGCCATGCCGGTCGGCGAAGCCGAAATCGCCGCCTTGCCAGCACCAATCGTCACCATCTCGGCAAAACCGAGCGGTCGTCCGGAAAGTTCGATGCCAGGGCGTTCGTGCTTCATATGCCGTATCTCCTAACTTCAGAGACTAAGCGAGCCTTCCGTCACATGGGATATCCCAAATGCCGAACACAGCATGCTTCCGGCAGGCTGTCAGCTCAGCATCCAGGCAATATAGAGAAGCGTCAATGCGATGACCCAGAGAGCGATCCTGGCCGAGCGGTTGTGGCGGGCCTCGGCCTTGCCGATCGCTTCGGCCGTCTGTGCGTCGAAACGCAGGCCGTGCTCGCTCATATGCAGCAGTTCGTGGTGGAATTTTTCCGTTTTCGCCGCGATTTCGGGCGCGGCTTCGGCGAGTTTCACCGCCGCCTTCAGGCCGTCCTTGAGGTCGGTGACGATCCGCTTCGGGCCGAGATTGGTGCGGATCCAATCGCCGACCACAGGTTCTGACGCCTTCCACATATTGAAGCGCGGATTGAGCATGCGCGACACGCCCTCGACCACGACCATGGTCTTCTGCAGCATGACGAGCTCCGGCCGCGTCGCCATGTCGAAAAGTTCGGTCACTTCGAACAGCAGCGTCAGCAGCTTGCCCATCGAGATGGTCTCGGCCGGCTGCCCATGGATCGGCTCGCCGATCGCCCGGATGGCCTGGGCGAAGCTCTCGACATTGTGGTGACCCGGCACATAGCCCGCTTCGAAATGCACCTCCGCCACGCGGACATAATCGCGGGTGATGAAGCCATAGAGGATTTCGGCGAGGAACCGCCGCTCCTTCTTGCCGAGCCGCCCGACGATGCCCATGTCGACGGCGACGATCATGCCGCCCGCATCGACGAAGAGATTGCCCGGATGCATGTCGGCATGGAAGAAGCCGTCGCGCAGCGTGTGGCGCAGGAACGACTGGATCAGCGTATCGGCGAGCAGGTTGAGGTCATGGCCCGCCGCGCGCAGGCCCTCGACGTCGGACATTCTCGTGCCGTCGATCCACTCCATGGTGATGACGTCGCGCCCGGTGCGCTCCCAGTCGACCTTCGGCACGCGGAAGCCGGGATCTTCCTGGGTATTCTCGGCGATCTCGGAAAGGGCGGCCGCCTCCAGGCGAAGATCCATCTCCACCTTCGTCGTCTGTTCCAGTGTCTTCGTCACCTCGACCGGCCGCAGCCGCCGGCTGAAAGGCAGGAAACGCTCCTGCATGTGGGCAACGAGGTACATGGCCTCGATGTCATGGGCAAAACGCTGGCGCACGCCGGGTCGCACGACCTTGACGGCGACCTTCTTGCGGCCCGCGGCCGTTTCGACTTCCGCCGGATGCACCTGTGCGATCGAAGCGGCGGCGATCGGATCGCCGAAGCTCGCATAAAGCTCGTCGATCGGCCGCCCGAGCGAGGCCTCGATATTGGCCTTGGCGGCAGCAGGGGGGAAGAAGGCCATCCGGTCCTGAAGCTGCGACAGGTCGTTGGCGAATTCGACGCCGACCACGTCAGGCCGCGTCGCCAGGAACTGGCCGATCTTCACATAGGAGGGCCCGAGCCGCTCGACGGCCTGTGCCAGCCGGTCGCTGCGCTTCTGATGCCTCGCCTTGCTCCGCTCGAAAATCGTGACGCAGGATTTGGCGAGCGCCACCGGAGGCGGCAAGCCTTCGGAAGGAAGCGCCGAGACGACGCCCTCGCGCACGAGGACCCAGCCGACGCGCCAAAGGCGGAAATAGGCCCCGAAAGTGCTCATGCCGGAATGCCCCGCCGAGGAAGGTTTGTCTTTTCTTCCCTCATTCCCTCAGAGCTTCCAGCCGGAATGCAGTGCGGCGATGCCGCCGGTATAATTGGTGTAGGTGACGCGCGAAAAGCCGGCCTGACGGATCATTGCCGCGAAATTCTCCTGGTTCGGGAATTTGCGGATCGATTCCACGAGATATTGATAGGGTTCGGCATCGCCGGTGATCGCCTTGCCGAATTGCGGAATGGCGTTGAACGACCAGGCGTCATAGATCTTGTCGAGAAGCGGCATCTCGACCTCGGAAAATTCCAGCACCAGCAGCCGTCCGCCGCGCTTCAGCACGCGATGGGCCTCCGACAGCGCCACGTCGATCCGGGGCACGTTGCGGATGCCGAAGGCGATCGTATAGGCGTCGAAGCTCGCCGCCTCGAAGGGCAGTTCCTCGGCATTGGCTTCGACGAAGGTGAGATTGCCGGAAAGCTTCTTCTTTTCCGCACGCTCGGCGCCGACGCCGAGCATCGAGCCGTTGATGTCGAGCACGGTCGCATGGGCCTGCCGGCCCGAGGCCTCGACGATGCGGAAGGCGATGTCGCCCGTGCCGCCGGCAACGTCGAGAACCTTGTAGCCAGGCTCCCTGCGCGGGTTGAGGGCTGCGATCATCGCATCCTTCCAGGCCCGGTGCATGCCCATGGACATGACGTCGTTCATGATGTCGTAGCGCTTGGCGACCTTGTGGAACACCTGGTTGACCAGGCCCTGCTTCTCGCCGCCCGACACCTCGCGGAAGCCGTAGGAGGTCTCCATGCCGCCATCGGCGGAAGTGCGGCTTTCTGACATCAGGCTGCTCCATTCCTTCAAGATTCGGGCGCGGCGGCCATAGCGAAAGACCGCGAGCGACGTTATCACTGGGCCGCGCTCTCCGCGGCACACAGGCGCTATAGCGCACATCGTGCTGGGTTGAAACACGTTAGATATAGATGGGTTAAGATGCCGGAATTGCCAGAAGTCGAAACGGTCAAACGCGGCCTGACGCCGGCGATGGAGGGCGCTCGCGTCGCAAGGCTGGAACTGCGCCGGAGCGATCTGCGTTTTCCCTTTCCCGATGCCTTGGCGGAACGGGTTTCCGGCCGCACCATTGTCGGCCTCGGCCGCCGCGCCAAATATCTGCTGGTCGATCTCGACGACGGCAACACGCTGATTTCCCATCTCGGCATGTCCGGCTCGTTCCGCGTCGAAGAAGGGGCGGTTTCCGAGACGCCGGGCGAATTCCACCATGCCCGCTCCAAGGACGAGAAGCACGATCACGTCGTCTTCCATCTGGAGGGGCAAGGCGGCCCGCGCCGCGTCGTCTATAACGATCCGCGCCGTTTCGGCTTCATGGATATAGTCGGGCGCGCCGATCTTGGCGCCCATCCCTTCTTCCGCGATCTCGGGCCGGAGCCGACGGGCAACGAGCTCGGCGCCGCCTACCTCGCCGAACGCTTCCGCGACAAGGCGCAGCCGCTCAAGAGCGCGCTCCTCGATCAGAAGAACATCGCAGGGCTCGGCAATATATATGTGTGCGAAGCGCTATGGCGTTCGCATCTTTCGCCGATCCGCGCCGCCGGCACGCTGGTAACGGCAGGCGGTAAGCCGAAGGAAAAGCTCGCCCTCCTCGTCGCCTCGATCCGCGATGTCATCGCCGACGCGATCGCCGCCGGCGGATCGTCGCTGCGCGACCATATCCAGACCGATGGATCGCTCGGCTATTTCCAGCATTCCTTCTCCGTCTACGATCGCGAAGGTCAGGCTTGCGGCACGCCGGGCTGCGGCGGTACGGTCGCCCGTATCGTGCAGGCAGGGCGCTCGACCTTCTATTGCGCCGCCTGTCAGAAGTAAGAGTGACAAACCGGGAGAGCAGCATGGCCTATGAGACCCTGATCGTCGAAACCCGAGGCAATGTCGGCCTCGTCACGCTGAACCGCCCACAGGCGCTGAACGCGCTGAACTCCACCGTGCTGAAGGAACTGAAGGAGGCCTATGCCGCCTTCCACGCCGACGAGGCGGTCGGCGCCATCGTCATCACCGGTTCCGAGCGCGCCTTTGCCGCCGGCGCCGACATCAAGGAAATGCAGTCGCTCCAGTTCGCCGATATGTATAAGAGTGACTTCATCAGCGGCTGGGACGATATCGCCAAGGCCCGCAAGCCTGTCATCGCCGCGGTCAGCGGTTTCGCGCTCGGCGGCGGCTGCGAGCTTGCCATGATGTGCGATTTCATCATCGCCTCGGAGACGGCCAAGTTCGGCCAGCCGGAAATCACCCTCGGCGTCATTCCCGGCATGGGCGGCTCGCAGCGGCTGACGCGCGCCGTCGGCAAGGCGAAGGCGATGGATCTCGTGCTGACCGGCCGGATGATGGATGCGGCCGAGGCCGAACGATCGGGACTCGTTTCGCGTGTGGTGACGCCCGAGCGCCTTCTCGACGAGGCTCTGGCCGCGGCCGAAAAGATCGCCTCGCTTTCGCAGCCCTCGGTGATGATGGCCAAGGAGGCGGTGAACCGCGCCTTCGAGGTGACGCTGGAGGAGGGACTGCGGTTCGAGCGCCGCCTGTTCCATAGTCTCTTTGCGCTGGACGATCAGAAAGAGGGCATGGCGGCCTTCGTCGAGAAGCGCAAACCTGCTTTCAAGCACCGTTGAATGCTTTTCGGCGCTTCCGGCTGGAAAGCTTGAAAATCCGCGTTGACGTGGGCCGGCTTTAGGGTTATATGCCCGCCCACGGTTCGGAAAGCCGGTCTGGTTTTCCGCGATTGCTCCCGCATTGCTGGATTTGGTGGCCGCAGGGCCCGCGGTAATGGCGGAGTTTGTTCGAATTCTTGAGAGAGGCATCCATGGCCAATACAACTTCGGCGAAAAAAGCGACCCGCAAGATCGCCCGCCGTACCGACGTCAATAAGGCTCGTCGCTCGCGCGTTCGTACTTTCGTTCGCCAGGTCGAAGAGGCTATCGCATCCGGTGACGCCGACAAGGCGAAGGCCGCTTTCCTGGCCGCCCAGCCGGAGCTTGCCCGCGCCGCCAGCAAGGGCGTACTTCACTCCAACACGGCATCCCGCAAGGTCTCGCGCCTGGCCGCTCGTGTGAAGGCTCTTTCGGTCTCCGCGACCGCGTAATCTTCCGTTAACGACCACCTCGTTATGATTAGCCCGGTAATTTTACCGGGCTTTTTCGATTCCGCCGATCGGCTCTTTCATGGTTAATCTCACGACCGTTTCGTGTCAGTGCCATGACAGGAAAAGTTGTTTAAAATCAATGGCTTGCGCAAGGATGCTTTCGTGCTGCGCGACTCTGGCCAAAGCTTGCCGGACCATGGGCGAGTCAAGAAGATTTTTATTTTTTTTCTTTCCATGCGTGTCAAAATAGCCCGAAAGGGGAATCTCCTTGATTCAAAAGCGATTCTTTTTTGACGCTGGTGTGACGCCCGAAAAGGGCGGGCGGAGTCAATGGCCGCTTCTTAATTTTGCGTAAAATTCATCGTTGATCTTGCCTTTTGATCCTGCCTAAATGGCTTCCAACAAAGGGCGCGGACATCACCTGCAGAGGCTCGGTCTTAACTGCCACGTCGGCAGGGCGATAAGTTTGTGCCATTTGTTACGGAGCCTTTGCGCTTCCGTTTTTTCAAGCACTTGACGGATTTGGGCCGTAACGTGGCTGTTACGGAGCGGGGATGTTTTGTGCCTAGGGCAGCCACACGTTTAACGCGAGGCTGTTGGATAGGGGTAAGGAATATTGCGTTCGGGCTGGTCGGCCGAAAACGAGGATTGACCGCCAGCCTGGCACGGAAGGCCGATGAAGGTTGCCGCATGAACGCGGTGCCGGCAACGGTGTTCTGCGCCGTGTTTGAGTGAACCGGCAGGTGAGCGGCTTCATGAGGATGCCGTCAGCCCGCCAAGGCGGGGAATGATCGGGCGGCTATTTTAGCGGAAGCCGCCCGGTGGAATTGAAAGGCGGCATTATGCACATGAATACGATGACGGCGGGCGGGCTCGACAATGGGGATGCGGCACCGCAGGCGTTCGGCTCCATTCGCCTGGAAGTGGGGGAAGCAAAGGCGGAAATGAAGCAAGGCGTATTGTTTGAGCGCGTCAGTGCGCGCTTGAAGGCTCAAGTCGGTCCAGACGTTTATGCCAGCTGGTTTGCAAGGCTGAAGCTGCATTCGGTATCGAAGAGCGTGGTTCGCCTCTCGGTGCCCACGACCTTCCTGAAGTCGTGGATCAACAATCGTTATCTCGATCTCATCACCGGTCTGTTCCAGGCCGAGGATGCGGAAATTCTCAAAGTCGAAATCCTGGTGCGCACGGCAACGCGCAGCGGCATGAAGGCTGCCGACGAGGTCGTCCAGCCGGAGCCGGCCGCTCCCGCGCAGATGCGCCGCCCGGTCAGCGCCCAGCCGGCCGGTCAGGCCGTCCAGCAGGCAGTTTCGGCCGTCGCCGCGGCAAGGCCCGCAAGCCTTGGCTCGCCGCTCTTCGGCTCGCCGCTCGACAGCCGTTTCACCTTCGAGACCTTCGTCGAAGGCAGCTCGAACCGGGTCGCCCTTGCGGCGGCGAAGACGATCGCGGAAGCCGGTTCCGGCGCCGTGCGCTTCAACCCGCTCTTCGTCCATTCGACGGTCGGTCTCGGCAAGACCCACCTCCTGCAGGCGATCGCCAACGCGGCGGTTCAAAACCCGCGGGCTCTGCGCGTCGTCTATTTGACGGCCGAATATTTCATGTGGCGCTTTGCGACCGCGATCCGCGACAATGATGCGCTGACGCTGAAGGATTCGCTGCGCAACATCGACCTGCTGATCATCGACGATATGCAGTTCCTGCAGGGCAAGATGATCCAGCACGAGTTCTGCCATCTCCTGAACATGCTGCTCGACAGCGCCAAGCAGGTGGTTGTCGCCGCCGACCGTGCGCCCTGGGAGCTGGAGTCGCTCGATCCCCGCGTCCGCTCGCGCCTACAGGGCGGTGTGGCGATCGAACTCGACGCGCCCGATTACGAGATGCGCCTCGAAATCCTCAAGCGTCGCCTTGCCGCGGCCCGGCTCGAAGATCCGTCGCTCGAAATTCCGGCCGATCTGTTGCAGCACGTCGCCCGCAACGTCACGGCCAGCGGCCGCGAGCTGGAAGGCGCCTTCAACCAGCTGATCTTCCGCCGCTCCTTCGAGCCGAACCTGTCGATCGAGCGTGTGGACGAGCTGCTCGCCCATCTTGTCGGCTCCGGTGAGCCGCGCCGCGTGCGCATCGAGGATATCCAGCGCATCGTCGCACGGCACTATAATGTTTCGCGCCAGGAACTGGTCTCGAACCGCCGCACCCGCGTCATCGTCAAGCCGCGCCAGATCGCCATGTATCTGTCGAAGACGCTGACGCCGCGCTCCTTCCCCGAGATCGGCCGCCGTTTCGGCGGGCGTGATCACACGACCGTGCTGCATGCCGTGCGCAAGATCGAGGAGCTGATTTCAGGAGACACCAAGCTTTCGCACGAAATCGAGCTGCTGAAGCGGCTGATCAACGAATAAGTGGTGGATTTTCGAGGAAATTCGACGGCCGGGAGCGATTCCGGCCGTTTTCCTTTATAAGCTTTTTATTCTATACCTCCGCCCATCCCGTGCATGTCCGATTTGGAGCGGCGCGCATCGGAGAAAAACGAAAGCGCCGAAACGGGCGCGTGGGAGGATATGCATGAGTTTCAGAAAGATTGCCGTTCTCGGCCTGGGCAAGGTCGGGCGGCTGGCGGCAACGCTTTTGCATGAAGGCGGCTTCGAGGTCATCGGCGTCGACGCGCAACTGCCTTCGGGCGAGCTCCCTTTCAAGTGCCGTGCCGGTGATATCTCCGACCCTCAGGTGATCGGTGCGCTGCTGTCGAATGTCGAGGCGGTGCTGTCTTGCCTGCCCTATCATCTGAACATCGAGCTGGCGCGCGCCGCGCATCTTGCCGGCATCCATTATTTCGATCTGACGGAAGACGTTCCCACGACCAATTTCATCATCGAGCTGTCGAAGACGGCCCGCGGCCTGATGGCGCCGCAATGCGGCCTGGCGCCCGGTTTCGTCGGCATCGTCGGCTCAAGCCTTGCCGACGGTTTCGATCGCTGCCGTTCGATCCGCATGCGCGTCGGCGCTCTGCCGCAGCATCCCACAGGTCTTCTCGGCTACGCCTTCAACTGGTCGCCGGAAGGCGTCGTCAACGAATATCTGAACGATTGCGAGGTCATCGAGGGCGGCGTGCGCAAGCTCGTCTCGCCGATGGAATGGCACGAGACCGTCTATGTCGGCGGCGTCAAGCTCGAAGCCTTCACGACCTCGGGCGGCCTCGGCACCATGTGCGACACCATGCTCGGCAAGATCGACAATCTCGATTACAAGACCATGCGTTATCCCGGCCATATGGAGCTGATGAACTTCTTCTTCCATGAGCTGCTGATGCGCGACAAGCGCAAGCTCGCCGGCGAGATCCTGACCAATGCCAAGCCGCCTGTTGAAGACGATGTGGTCTATGTGCATGTCGCCGCCGAGGGCACGGAGAACGGCAGCCTGCGCCGCAAGGAATTCGTGCGCGCCTATTACCCGATCGAGATCGCCGGCGCGCGCCGTACGGCCATTGCCTGGACGACCTCGGCCTCCGTCGTCGCTGTCATCGAGATGGTCCGCGACGGCCTGCTGCCTGCGACCGGCTTCCTGCACCAGGAGCACATTCCGCTGGAGATGTTCCTGAAGACGCCGACCGGCAGCCTCTTCAAGGCCGGCGCCACCAATCACGGCTGAGAAATGCTTTTCGGCGCGGCAGCGATATCGCTGCCGCGCCGGAATAAACCCGTTGCGGGAGCCTCAGCAGGCGAGGTCGGCGACGACCGAGTCGAGGATCAGCATGCCGGATGGCGTGCAGCGCAGGCGGGAATTGCCGATCCGCTCGACGAATTTGTGTTCGAGCAGGAATTCTTCGCGTTTCGGATCGAGCTCGCGTCCCGAAAGCTGCTGCCAGCGCGAAAGGTCGACCCCCTCCCGCAGCCGCAGCCCCATCAATAGCAGCTCGTCGGCCTGTTCTTCGTAGCCGAGGCGTTCCTGGTCGAGAATGCCGTTGCCGTCGCGCTCAACCATCTCGAGCCAGGCCTCCGGCTTGCGCTCGGTGGCGGTTGCGATCTTCTCAGGCCCACGCGTCAGCCGGCCGTGCGCGCCGGGGCCAATGCCGGCATAATCGCCGTAACGCCAGTAGGTCAGGTTGTGCCGGCTTTCAGCACCCGGCCGCGCATGGTTGGAGACCTCATAGGCCGGCATTCCTTCGCGCGCCGTAATCTCCTGCGTTGCCTCGTAGAGCAGCGCCGATTGCTCACCATCCGGCACGATCAGCTTGCCCGCCTTGTGCAGGCCGTAGAAGGGCGTGCCTTCCTCGATGGTCAGCTGATAGAGCGAAAGATGATCGACCGCATAGGAGATGGCTTCCTTCAGCTCCTTCTCCCATTCCTCGACCGTCTGCTCCGGCCGGGCATAGATGAGGTCGAAGGACATGCGCGGGAAGATGTCGCGCGCCAGCCGGATCGCCTTCAGAGCGTCGGCGACGTCATGCAGCCGCCCGAGGAACTTGAGGTCGCGATCATCAAGCGCCTGCACGCCGAGCGAGACGCGGTTGACGCCGGCGGCGCGGTAGCCGCGGAAGCGTTCCGCTTCGACGCTCGAAGGGTTCGCCTCCATGGTGATCTCGATGCCGGCAGGCACATGCCAGTGCCGTGCAATGCCGTCGAGTATGGCGTCGACGGTTTCCGGCTTCATCAGCGAGGGTGTGCCGCCGCCGAGGAAGATGCTCGTCACCGTCTTCGGCCCGCTCATCGCCCTGACTGCCGCCGTCTCCCTCAGGAAGGCCGATGTAAAGCGCTCCTGATCCACCGGCTGGTGGCGCACATGGCTGTTGAAGTCGCAGTAGGGACACTTCGCCGCGCAGAAGGGCCAATGCACGTAGACGCCGAAGCCGGGCTCGCCGGTATCGGGCAAGAGCGCCGCATCGCGCGAGAGGCTTGGCGTATCGAAATTGCCCACGAACAGACCTTATGCCTCCAGGCAGGTTTCGACGAAGAGCTTGAAGGCGCGCGCCCGGTGCGACAGCGCCTGCGGCTTGCCGACGTTCCAGCCGTGCTTTTCCTCGCCGCTCATCTCGCCGAAGGTAACGCCGTAACCCTCCGGCTGGAAGACCGGATCATAGCCGAAGCCCTGAGTGCCGCGCGGCGGCCAGACGACATTGCCTTCCACCTCGCCGCGGAACAGTTCCGTATGGCCGTCAGGCCAGGCGAGGCAAAGCACGCTGACGAAACGCGCCTTGCGCTGTTCGGGCGTCTTCGCGCCGGCATCCTGCAGCGCCTTTTCCACCTTGGCCATCGCCATGTCGAAATCGCGCGTGCCGTCGGGCTTCTCCGCCCAATTGGCGGTATAGACACCGGGATCGCCGCCAAGCGCATCGACCATCAGCCCGGAATCGTCCGACAGCGCCGGCATACCGGCTGATTTGGCCGAGGCGACCGCCTTGATCGTTGCATTCTCCTCGAAGCTGGTGCCGGTTTCGTCGGGCTCGACGAAATTCAGCTCGGCGGCCGATTTGGCGGTGAAGCCGAGCGGTCCGATCAGTTCCTGGATCTCGCGGATCTTGCCGGCATTGTGGCTGGCGACGACGATGGTCTTCGTTTCGAGCTTGCGCATTCAGTTATCCTGTTCGATGCCCCAGATTTTAGCCTCAGCGCATTCCAGGCTGTTGCCGGCTGGATCGCGGAAATAGATCGAGCGGCCGCCATTCGGCCAATGCACCTCGGATTCGATCGCCACGCCGGCGGCTCGCAACCGTTCGGCCATGGCATCGATATTGCGGCCGGACACCCTGAAGCAGGCATGGCCCTGGCCTGATGTGCCGTGCGGCGGCACCTGCAGCGCATCGGGCGCCGGCGGCTTTACCGTTTCCTCGGGATTGAAGATCAGGAGAACGCCCAGCCCGCAGCGGAAGAAGACATGCCGGTTGGCGGCACGGGTGATCTTTTCGAGCCCGAGAACGTTCTCGTAGAACGCCTCGGCCTGATCGAGATCACGCGCGTAGAGCGCCGTTTCCAACATGCCTTCCAGCATGGGGTTCATCCCGCAATGGCCTCTTTCTGCAGGGCGACGAGTTCGCCGATGCCGTTCTTGGCAAGATGCATCAGCGAGGTGAATTCCTCTTCGCTGAAGGGCGCGCCTTCAGCCGTGCCCTGGATCTCGACGATCCCGCCGGCGCCCGTCATCACGAAGTTCGCATCGGTCTCGGCCGAGGAATCCTCGAGATAATCGAGATCGATGACCGGCTGGCTGGCGAAAACGCCGCAGGAGATGGCGGCGACATGATCCTTCAGGACCCGGTCGACCTTGATCATGTTGCGGCTTTCCATCCATTTCAGGCAGTCGTAAAGCGCGATCCAACCGCCGGTGATCGAGGCCGTCCGTGTGCCGCCGTCGGCCTGGATGACGTCGCAGTCGAGCGTGATCTGTCTTTCGCCGAGCGCCTGCAGATCGACGACGGCGCGCAGCGAGCGGCCGATCAGTCGCTGGATTTCCTGGGTGCGCCCGCCTTGCTTGCCGGCCGCCGCCTCGCGCTTCATCCGCTCGCCCGTCGCCCGCGGCAGCATGCCATATTCGGCCGTGACCCAGCCCTTGCCGGTATTGCGCAGCCACGGCGGCGTCTTTTCTTCGAGGCTTGCCGTGCAGAGCACGTGCGTATCGCCGAATTTCACCAGGCAGGAGCCTTCCGCATGCTTGGAAAAGTTGCGCTCGAACGAGACCTTGCGCATCTGGTCGGTTTTTCTGCCTGAAGGCCGCATTCTTATCTCCTGGAGTTGTTGACCGCTTCTACGATTGGCCGCGCCCATTTGCAAATTCCCTTTTGCCACGGGTGCGAGTTTGACTATATTTTCGAGAGCATCATCAGCGTGGGTTCGAGAGGTTCATGGGCATCAGGTCGACGTCGGTTTCGGATGCCGTTGCTGCATTGGACGAGCGCTCCAGGGAAATTTTCCGCCGCATCGTCGAAGGCTATCTGGAAAGCGGCGAGCCGCTCGGCTCGCGCAATCTGTCGCGCCTTCTGCCGATGTCGCTCTCGCCGGCCTCGGTGCGCAACGTCATGAGCGATCTCGAAGAGCTCGGGCTGATCTATTCGCCGCATGTCAGCGCCGGCCGGCTGCCGACCCAGATCGGCCTGCGCTTCTTCGTCGACGCCTTCATGCAGGTCGGCGATCTCTCCGCAGAGGACCGCGCCAATATCGACCGGCAGGTCCGGGGCGAAGCCGGCGGCAATCCTCTGGAATCGATGATGAACGAGGCAAGCCGCATGCTGTCGGGCATTTCGCGCGGCGCCGGCCTCGTCATCACCTCGAAAAGCGATCCGGTGCTGAAACATGTCGAGTTCATCCGGCTCGAGCCGACCAAGGCGCTCGCCGTGCTCGTCGGCGATCACGACCAGGTGGAAAACCGCATCATCGAGCTGCCGGCGGGCGTTACCTCCTCGCAATTGACGGAAGCGGCGAATTTCCTCAATGCCCATATGTCCGGTCAGACCCTGCCGGAGCTGCGCAAGCAATTGAGCCGTTTGAAGGATGATGTCCGTCACGAACTCGATGCCTTGTCGCGCGATCTCGTCGAGCGCGGCATCGCCGTCTGGGCCGGCAGCCCTGATGAGGGGAAGCCCGCCCAACTCATCATCCGCGGCCGCGCCAATCTGCTCGAAGGCCTTGCCGGCGCCGAGGATATCGACCGGCTGCGCATGCTGTTCGACGATCTGGAAAAGAAGGACAGCCTGATCGAGCTTCTCAATCTGGCCGAAAGCGGTTCGGGCGTGCGCATCTTCATCGGCTCGGAAAACAAACTCTTCTCGCTGTCCGGCTCGTCGCTCATCGTCGCGCCCTATCGTGACGAGGATGACCGGATCGTCGGCGCCGTCGGCGTTATCGGCCCGACGCGGCTCAATTATTCGCGCATCGTGCCGATGGTGGATTATACCGCCCAGCTCGTCTCCCGCCTTTCGCGCAATCCGCTTTGAAGCTGTCGCCGCCGAAGATACGGAATCTTCTCTTCTTCGTCACGCAGACTTGATTTTTTCCGGTCAAACCTCGATATCGGGCGCATCTGAAGACACCAACCGGAGACCGTCATGACCGATGAAACGACGAAAAACGGACCTGACGCAACTGCGGCCGATGCCGCAGCCGACGCCGCCGCCAACGTCGAGATTGATAATGCCGGGCAGGAGGAGGCAAAGCAGCCGGATCCGCTCGAGCTTCTGAAGGCCGAGAATGCCGAGCTGCGCGACCGCTATCTGCGCCTTGCCGCCGAGATGGACAATCTGCGGCGCCGCACCGAGCGCGAGGTCAAGGACGCCAAGTCCTATTCCGTCGCCGGCTTTGCGCGCGACATGCTCGCCGTTTCCGACAATCTGCGCCGGGCGCTGGATGCGATCTCGCCGGAGGCCAAGGCCACAGCCGATGCCGGCCTGACCACGCTGATCGAAGGCGTGGATATGACCGAGCGCTCCATGCTCTCGGCGCTTGAGCGCCATGGTGTGCGCAAGCTGGAGCCGGTCGGCCAGAAGTTCGATCCCAATTTCCATCAGGCGATGTTCGAAGTGCCGAACCCCGAAGTGCCGAACAACACCGTCGTCCAGGTCGTGCAGGCAGGTTTCACCATCGGCGAGCGCGTGCTGCGCCCGGCCATGGTCGGCGTCGCCAAGGGCGGCCCGAAGCCGGTCGAAGCCGAAGCCAATTCCGTCTTCGACGAGAAGGACGCCTGAGTTTCTTTCCTTCCCTCCGATAGGGAAGGAAAGCCGAAAAAGTCAGATGCGGGCGAAGCGTTCGGTCAGCAGATCGAAGAAGCCGTCCGCATCGACGAAGCGCATAACCGTCGCATTGCGTTTGCGCTCGGTCACATGCCACCAGTCGACCACGGTCATGCCGACGGTGAGTTCGGACTGGATCTCGATCTCGACATTGCAATGCCGCCCTTTGAAAAGCTCCGGCTTCAAGAGGTAGGCGATAACGGTGGGGTCGTGCAGCGGCCCGCCGTCGGAACCGTATTTCTCGATATCGAAGCGCTCGAAGAATTCCAGCATCTCGACCATCGCCTTGGCCGGCGCCGTGCCGATCTCGGCCATGCGCTTCACCCGGTCCTTGCGGGTCAGCAGCTGATGCGTCACGTCGAGCGGCATCATCACGATCGGAACGCCGGAGCGGAAGACGATGTCGGCCGCCTCAGGATCGACGTAGATGTTGAATTCGGCGGCCGGTGTGATGTTGCCGCCTTCGAAGAAGCCGCCGCCCATCGTCACCAGCTCGCGGATACGCGGAATGATGTCGGGCGCCTTCTGGAAGGCCATGCCGATATTGGTGAGCGGCCCGAGCGTGCAGAGCGTCACGCTGCCTTCAGGCTCGCGGCGCAGCGTCTCGATGATGAAATCGACGGAATGGCCGGGCTGCAGCGCCATCGTCGGTTCGTCGAGTTCGGGGCCGTCGAGGCCGGTCTTGCCGTGCACATGCTCTGCCGTCACCAGCTTGCGGGCGATCGGCCTGTCGGCGCCGGCGAAGACCTTCGTCTCCGGCCGGCCGCAGAGTTCGCAGACGATGCGCGCGTTGCGGCTGGTGAGCGGAAGCGGCACGTTGCCGGCAACCGTCGTGATGCCGAGCACCTCCAGCTCTTCGGGGCTGCCGAAGGCAAGCATGATGGCGGCTGCATCGTCCTGGCCGGGATCCGTGTCGATGATGATTTTTCTCACGTTTGCCATTCCGATCGTCCCATCCTCGCGGCGCTCTGTTTCCGCATGCACCATTTTATTCATCTCCCGTCACAAATCAGCACATCCGTGCGGGCACGTTTTGATGCGAGGCAGCCCGCATTTTGTCAAGCAAGGAGGCCGCCGCGCAGCCTAAATCGAAGGGGCGGCGCCGACATCTCGCCTGCGCCTTGCAGGGCCGGGATCCTGTCCCCATATTAGCGCCATCCGGATGCTGCGTATAAGGTCCGGGATGGTCGCTTGCGTCAAGGACTTGAAAACAGATGAGCCGCATTACCCCTTTCGCCAGCCCGCTGCTTCTGGGCTTCGATGCTATGGAAAAGACGCTGGAGCGCATTTCCAAGGCGAGCGACGGTTATCCGCCCTACAATATCGAACGAATCGCCGCCGATAGCGGCGCGCCCGAGCGCCTGCGCATCACCCTTGCCGTTGCCGGTTTCAGCGAGGAGGAACTCGACGTTTCCACCGAGGAAAACCAGCTTGTGATCCGCGGCCGCCAGGCGGAGCAGGGCGAGCGGGACTATCTCTATCGCGGCATTGCTTCCCGGCAGTTCCAGCGTACCTTCGTACTGGCAGACGGCATGCAGGTCTTGGGCGCCGGCCTGAAGAACGGCTTGCTCTCCGTCGATCTAATTCGTCCGGAACCCGCGCGCATGGTCAAGAAAATTAACATTTCGGTCTCACAGTAGCACAACGGTTTCCAAAAACCGTTGGTCCCTTCTCTCGGGAGGAACAGGAATGTTGATGAAAGAAGCCACGTCTCGTCTGACCAAGTCCGAGCTTGCCCATATCGGCAACGGCGAGGTCGCCTATATCAGAAAGATGCGCACCGAAGAGGTCGCCAAGTGCTTTCCCGAGGCGCCGGATATCGATCCGAACGTCGATCTCTGGGCACTCTTCGGCGCCGACGGCACGCCAATCCTCTTGACGGACAACCGCTCCAGCACCTTCTTCAAGGCTGCCGAGGATGAACTGAAGACGGTCAGCCTGCACTGACTGTCGAAGAGGTGCTTAATTATCGCGACGCTGCCTCAAGATAGGCTGCTCGCCGTTGGTGTCGTGCCCGTGGCCCCCCTCATCCGACCCTTCGGGCCACCTTCTCCCCGCTAGGGAGAAGAGGAAGCAAGGCGAGCCGACACTGGCCAAACGAACCTTTCCGCTTAAAGACACTCCGTCCAACGGAGGCGATGGCGAAGCGGCATTCTCCCTCTTCTCCCCAGCGGGGAGAAGGTGGCCCGCAGGGCCGGATGAGGGGGCCCCACGGCATGCCTTTCATGAGCGCCCTTCGCCGAACTTCCCTGAGCCTCAGACCTTCCTGAACGTCAGATAGGCTGAAGACCGGCCCTCGCGCCGCGCCTTGGCCTCGTAGCGGGTGCTCGGCCAGCCCTGGTAAGGCGTCAGCCAGTCCGCGGCATTTTCGGCCAGCCAGTCGAAGCCGCCGTGGTCGCGGCATTTGAGCAGCGTCCAGTTCACATAGGTGTCGATGTCGGAGGCAAAGCAGAAAAGGCCGCCGGGCTTCAGCACGCGGTGAAAGCGGTCGAGATTGGTCTTCGAGACGAAGCGCCGTTTCCAGTGCTTCCGCTTCGGCCAGGGGTCGGGATAGAGCAGATCAATCTGGTCGAGCGACGCGTCGGGCAGCCAGTCAAGCAGTTGCGTCGCGTCGTCATTATAGACGCGGATGTTTCGCGCGCCCGTCTGGCCGACGCGCGCAAGCAGCTTCTGCATGGAATTGACGAAAGGTTCGACGCCGATGAAACCGGTGGACGGCGTCTCGAGCGCGCGGTGCATCAGATGCTCGCCGCCGCCGAAACCGATTTCCAGCCGCAATGTCTTGACCGGAACCGGAAAAAGCGAAGTCAGCGGCCCCGGTGGAGCCGCCGAGAGATCGATGAGGAATGCCGGCAGCAGGCTGTTTAACGTCTCGGCCTGCTGTTCGCGCAGGGCCTTACCCTTGCGGCGACCGAAGAAGGCTTCGGTCGCCCGGCCCCGGCGTTCCATATCCGTCATGCAGCAGCCTTGGTCTTGACGGCTTCCTTGAGTGCCTTCACGAGGTCCGTGCGCTCCCAGGAGAACGAGCCGTCGCGGCCGGCCTTTCGGCCGAAATGGCCGTAGGCCGAGGTCTTGGCATAGATCGGCTTGTTGAGGTCGAGGTGACGGCGGATGCCCGACGGCGACAGGTCCATGTTCTCACGGATCGCGGCTTCGATCTGGTCTTCCGAAACGCCCTTGCCGGTGCCGTGCAGGTCGACATAGATCGACAGCGGCTGAGCGACGCCGATCGCGTAGGAGAGCTGGATCGTGCAGCGGTCGGCTAGGCTGGCGGCGACGACGTTCTTGGCGAGGTAGCGAGCGGCATAGGCGGCCGAACGGTCGACCTTGGTCGTGTCCTTGCCGGAGAATGCGCCGCCGCCATGCGGAGCCGCACCGCCGTAGGTGTCGACGATGATCTTTCGGCCGGTGAGGCCGGCGTCGCCGTCCGGACCGCCGATGACGAACTTGCCGGTCGGGTTGATGTACCACTTGCAGTCTTCAGCGATCTTCAGTTCGCCGAGCGCTTCGCGGATATAGGGCTCGACGACGGCGCGGACCTTCTTGGAATCCCAGCTGTCGTCGAGATGCTGGGTCGAAAGCACGATCGACGTCACTTCCGACGGCTTGCCGTCGACGTAGCGCACGGTCACCTGGCTCTTGGCGTCCGGGCCGAGCTTGGCGACTTCGCCATCGCCCTTCTTGCGGGCGACCGCAAGCAGCTGCAGGATCTTGTGGGAGTAGTAGATCGGGGCCGGCATCAGGTCCGGTGTTTCCTTGCAGGCGTAGCCGAACATGATGCCCTGGTCGCCGGCACCCTCGTCGCCCTGCTGGTCGGCGGCGCTGTCGACGCCCTGGGCGATGTCGGCCGACTGCGAGTGCAGCAGCACGTCGATCTTCGCCTTCTTCCAGTGGAAGCCGTCCTGCTCGTAGCCGATATCCTTGATGGCGCGGCGGGCGGCGGCCTTGAACTTGGACGGGTTGATGACGTCCTTGCCGTCCTTGTCCTTCTTCATCAGGCTCGGCGGCAGGCGGACTTCGCCGGCGATGACGACGCGGTTGGTCGTTGCCAGCGTCTCGCAGGCAATGCGCACGCCCCAGGGATTGACGCCTGTTTTGGCCGCTTCGCGGTAGACCAGGTCGACGATCTCGTCGGAGATGCGGTCACACACCTTGTCCGGATGACCTTCGGCAACAGATTCGCTGGTAAAGAGATAATTCGCGCGCATTCCGGGATTCCCCTCAAAGAACAAAAGCTAGCTAGTAGGTACTCAGTTCACGCGCTGATGACAAGCGTACAACGACATAAATATATCTTTATATCTGCGGCAAAGTGACAAAGTTTGCCCCAAAACAGCAAAAAAGCGGCCTTTCGACCGCTTTTCGAATTTCGGCAATGGCGATGGCTCAGTCGGAGTCGGCTTCGGCGGCCAGCGCCTTCACCAGCTCCACGACCTTGCGGCGAACCTTGGGGTCGGAAATCTTCACGAAGGCGCGATTGAGCTGCAGGCCTTCCGAGGAGGAGAGGAAATCGACGACGTAATTCGAGCTGGAAGCTTCGGCCATGCCGCCGATGGCGCCGGAATGTTCGCCCGGCGCATCCTCGAAGAAGAAGGACACCGGAACATTGAGAATGCTCGAAATGTTCTGCAGGCGGCTTGCGCCGACGCGGTTGGTGCCTTTTTCGTATTTCTGAATCTGCTGGAAGGTGATGCCCAGGCTCTCGCCAAGCTTTTCCTGGCTCATGCCCAGCATCGTGCGGCGAAGGCGAATGCGGCTGCCGACATGGATGTCGATCGGATTCGGCTTCTTCTTGTTTTCAATCATGGTCGTGCCCTAGCTACGAATTTCAACCTGTTTCTAACCGGCATGCCCCTGATCCATCCCAAAACGCCACGTTGTAAGCGGTGGGAACCCACCGATTAACATACGTTAAGAACGCCGATTGACGCTACTATGCAATTTTAGGGGTTTTTGGTCAATTCAACCCTGAAATAAAACCTGCGCGTGAAATTAGTGCAATCAAAATCAACAGCGCCTCAATCAACCAGAAGTATGTTTGATGGGGGAATGTTGTTCCGAACCCATTGCCGAGCCCATCAACAGTTGCATCAATAAAGCCGCTCTCACCAAGATCGAGGCCGGCGATGATTTCTCCATGCGCGTTCACCAGGGCCGAAATGCCGTTGTTGGCGTCGCGAATCAGCGGCAGGCCGGTCTCGATCGCGCGTACCCGCGCCTGCTGGAAATGCTGATAGGGGCCGGGCGTGATGCCGAACCAGGCATCGTTGGTGATATTGAGGAGCGCGTTCGCGTCTTTTATGTCGCCGGTCATTTCGCCGGGAAAAATGATCTCGTAGCAGATCAGCGGGTAGAGATTGAGGCCGCCGGGCAGCGCCAGCAGATGCCGGGTGGCGGCAGCCGAAAATCCTCCGGGTATTTCGACGACGTTCTGGATGCCGAATTCGGTGAGCAGGTCCTCGAAAGGCAGATATTCGCCGAAGGGCACCAGATGCACCTTGTCGGAGGCGGCGATGATCTGGCCGCGCCCGTCGATCACGTAGATGGAATTGTAGTAGCGCACCGGCGTGCCCGGCCCCATCTCCTCGGCGCGCACCGCGCCGGCGATCAGGATCTGGTTGTCGTCGAGCGTATCGGCGATCCGGGTCAGCGCATCCTGATTGTCGGTCAGGATGAACGGGATCGAGGTTTCCGGCCAGACGATAATGTCAGGCTTGCGCCCGCCATTCTGAGGGGCTGCGGCCGAAAGCTTCAGATGCGTTTCGAAAATTGCGTTGCGGTCGGCGTCGTTGTCCATCTTCGCCGCCTGGTCGATATCAGGCTGCACCAGCCGTACCACCGGCCGCTTGTCCTCGGGCAGGGGTTGCGGCCGCGGCGCGAGATAAAGGGCATAGGCGCCGTAACCGAGATGGGCACCGAACAGCACCACGGCGAGCGCGATACCCGGCAGCGCGCCTTGCCGCGTTCCGGCAAGGGCAGGGGCGGAAAAGACGAAGACGGCAAGGGCCGTCACCCCCATCGCCCCGACCACATGCGCCGACTGCATCATCAGCGGAACGGGCATCATCCCGTAGCCGACGGCGTTCCAGGGGAAGCCGGTGAGGATCGTGCTGCGAAGCCATTCCAGGAGGCCGAAGGCTGCCGCAAGCGCGGCGATCCGCCCCAGGCCGTCAGACCAGAAGATGCGGGCAAGCGCGGTCGCCAGGCCGTAAAAGATCGCAAGACAGGCCGGCAGGCCGAGGATGGCGAGCGGCAGCGCCCAGGCGAACTCGTCCGAATCGACGAGCAGCGCGTGGGCGAGCCACCAGAGACCGGCGACGAAATAGCCGAAGCCGAACAGCCAGCCGACGGTGAACGCCGGCCATAGCCTGCCGACGAGGCTGCTTTCAGGCGAAGCCGCTGCCCCGTCGATCAGCCAGACGAGCAGCGTGAAGGACAAGAACATCGCCGCGAAGAAGCCGAAGGGCGGCAGCGCCAGCACGGCGAATGCCCCGGCGAAGACGGCCAGCAACGACCGTTTGAACCCCCAGACGAGGATAACCCTGTCCGCAAGCCGCTCCATGCGCACTCCCATCAAGCCGCGAATCAACCCATCCGCAGTCTTTCAAAAAAGCGGCTCTTTGTCCTGTCAGTTGGCAGTCGATTCGGCCGGCCTGTCGTCGCCGACCTCGGAACCGGGGCCGATATCGCCGTCCGCCTTGGCGCGGCGGCGGATGGCGTGGCGCTTGCGGGTGATGCGCAGCCGCTTGATGCGGCGTGGATCGGCATCGAGAATGTGGAACTCGAAGTTCGGGAGCGCCTGGACGACTTCGCCGCGAACCGGGATGCGGCCCAGGGCGGAGAAGATCAGGCCGCCCAGCGTATCGACCTCGTCGACCTGCTCGCTGATATCGAAATCCGGTCCGATCGCTTCGGCGATCTCTTCCAGTTCGACGCGGGCATCGGCGACGAAGACGTCTTCGGCGACGCGCTTGAACATCACCTCTTCGTCGTCATGCTCGTCGTCGATGTCGCCGACCACCATTTCGACGATGTCCTCATGCGAGGCGAGCCCGTCGGTGCCGCCATATTCGTCGATGACGAGCGCCATCTGGGTACGGTTCACCTGCATGCGGCGAAGCAGGTCGGAGGCCAGCATCGACGGCGGCACGAACAGGATCTTGCGGATGATGCCGGCTTCGGCCAGCGTCTTCTGCAGATCGACGCGGGCGAGATCGAAATTCGGCTTGGCCGAGCGCGACGGCTTCTGGATGTTTTCCGGCGCGACCTCGATCGCCGGCGCGGCGGCGGGTTTGGCCGATCCGCGGCGCTTGTTGCGCGCCTGCTTGGCGACATAGGAGAGCAGGTCGCGGATATGCACCATGCCGCGCGGATCATCGAGCGTGTCGGCATAGACGGGCATGCGCGAGCGTCCGGATTCCTCGAAGAGGATCATCAGTTCGCCGATGGTGATGTTCTGGTCCACCGCCTCGATATCGGCGCGCGGCACCATCACGTCGGCGACGCGCACTTCGCGAAAGCGCAGGATGTTGTGCAGCATCGCCCGCTCGTCGGGCGAAAAGGCGTCGTCGCCGGCCGCATCGGTCATCAGCGCGTCGGCAAGATCTTCGCGCAGCCGCGAACCCTGTTGCGGGCGGAGAATGCGCGCGGCGCGCGACCAGAAGGATTGGGGTCGGCCGGATGGCCGACTACTACTGCCCGCCTCGTCTGAGGAAGAGGATGGCTCGGAGTCCTTGGCGTCTGCCGCCGGCTTCGTCGTAAAGTCGCTCATGGTTCCATTTTAAGGTCTTGACCCTCGTAAGGATCAGATAGGCCGAGCTGCGCCAAAATGCGAGTCTCCAACCCCTCCATAATTTCGGCTTCGTCACTATTCATATGGTCGTAGCCGAGAAGATGCAAGAAACCATGGACCAGAAGATGCGTCAGGTGGTCGTCGAAACTCTTTTCGAGCTCCTGAGCCTCCCGTTCCACGGTCTCGCGGGCGATGATGATGTCGCCGAGCATCGGACCCGGCATCTTGCCGGGCTGAACCGGAAAGGCCGGGAAGGACAGCACGTTGGTCGCCTTGTCCTTGCCGCGCCATTCCGCATTGATGTCCTGGATCGAGGCATCGTCGGTAAAAACCAGGGAAACCTCGGGCGGCATCTGCGGAAAGGGCTGCTTCTCGCTGTCACGCAAATAGACCGCTGCGGCCCCGAGAACGCGGTCGCAGAACGACAGCAGCGTTTCCTCCCCGGGCCAGCCGATGTCCTCGACGCTGATCTGGATGTCGAGTTCGGCCATTAGTCCTGCCGGCTGACGTCTTCAGCGTCGACGGCATAGGTGGAATCATAGGCCCTGACGATGCGCCCGACCAGCGGATGACGCACGACGTCGGTATCCTTGAAGCGCACGATCGAGATGCCCTCGACGCCGTTCAGAAGCTGCAGGGCCTCGACCAGGCCGGATTTGACGCCGCGCGGCAAGTCGATCTGACTCGGGTCGCCGGTCACGATCATGCGCGCGTTTTCGCCGAGACGCGTCAGGAACATCTTCATCTGCATCGACGTGGTGTTCTGCGCTTCGTCGAGGATGATGGCGGCGTTGGCGAGCGTGCGGCCGCGCATGAAGGCGAGCGGCGCGATTTCGATGACGCCGGCAGTGATCGCCCGGTCGACCTTGTCGGCGGGGATCATGTCGTAGAGCGCGTCATAGAGCGGGCGGAGATAGGGATCGACCTTTTCCTTCATGTCGCCCGGCAGGAAGCCGAGGCGCTCGCCGGCTTCGACCGCCGGACGCGACAGGATGATCTTTTCGACCGCGCCGCGCTCCAGAAGCTGGGCGGCGTGCGCGACGGCGAGATAAGTCTTGCCGGTGCCGGCAGGACCGACGCCGAAGACGAGCTCGGCGCGCTCCAGCGCCCGGATATAGGCGTCCTGCGTCGGTGTGCGCGCGATGATCGTCTTCTTGCGGGTGGAAATCTGCGCCATGGTCAGCTTGGCCTTGCGCTCCATTGTGGGAAGGCTGAGCTGATCGTCGGCGGCGACCGCCATGCGGATTGCGCCCTCGACGTCGGATCGTTCCACGCTGCCGCCCTTCTGAAGCTTTTCATAGAGATAATCGAGCGTGCGCCGCGCCTGGTTGGTGGCCACGACGTCACCCGATATGACGACGGAATTGCCGCGCGCCCGCGCATCGATGTTGAGCCGCTCTTCGAGCAGCTTGAGATTCTGGTCGAACTGGCCAAAGAGCTCGCTGGCGAACCGATTGTTCTCGAACGTCAGGACGAAGTGATTGGTGTCGCTCGGCGTGCGGGGGTGGCGCGGTGAAGAAGAAACCAATTCTTGTCCGTTCAAGCGGTCGGGCTCCTTGGGTTAAACCGCAGCCTCTGCGCGTTCGGCAAACAGGCTGTTGGTTCCGGTTCCGGTGATTCGCACTTTGATAATGTCACCGATTTGCGATGCTTTTGCATCAACATTCACGGATTGAAGCCACGGAGAACGTCCGATGAGCTGGCCGGCCATGCGGCCGGGCTTTTCGAGCAGCAGATCGATCTCCTTGCCGATGCAGGATTCGGCAAATTCCTGCTGCTGCTTCAGGAGAAGCGCTTGCAGGCGTTCCAGCCGTTCTGCCTTGGTTTCTTCCGGCACCTGGTCCTTCAGTTCCGCACCGGGTGTGCCCGGCCGAGTCGAGTATTTGAACGAGAAGGCCTGCGCGTAGCGCACCTCCTCCACAAGTCTCAGTGTATCCTCAAAATCCGCGTCTGTCTCCCCCGGAAAGCCGGTAATGAAATCGCCCGACAGCGCGATGTCGGGCCGCACCGTGCGGATGCGCTCGATCAGCGTCAGATATTCCGCTGCCGTGTGGCGCCGGTTCATCGCCTTCAGGATACGGTCCGAGCCAGATTGCACCGGCAGGTGCAGGTAGGGCATCAGCGCCCTCAGGTCGCGATGGGCCTCGATCAGCCGGTCGTCCATGTCGCGCGGATGGCTCGTGGTATAACGCAGCCGCGCAAGGCCGGGGATCTCGGCGAGGCGGTAGAGCAGGTCGCCGAGGCTCCAGGCCTCGCCGCGCGGCCCGGCACCGTGCCAGGCATTGACGTTCTGCCCGAGCAGGGTGATCTCGCGCACGCCGCCCTCGACCAGCTTTTCGGCTTCCTCGACGATCTGGGAAACCGGCCGCGACACTTCCGAACCGCGCGTATAGGGCACGACGCAGAAGGTGCAGAACTTGTCGCAGCCTTCCTGCACCGTCAGGAAGGCAGTGACGCCGCGGGCGCGGATCTTTCGGCTTTCGGCGATCGGCAGATGCTCGAACTTGTCCTCGATCGCATATTCCGTATCGACGACGCGGCGGCCCTCCTTGGCCTGGCGCAGCGCTTCCGGCAGGCGATGATAGGTCTGCGGGCCGATGACGACATCGACGGCGGGCGCCCGGCGCAGGATCTCCTCGCCTTCGGCCTGGGCGACGCAGCCGGCCACGCCGATCATCATCTCCCGGCCGTCCGCCGCCTTCTTCTTTTTCATCTCGCGCAGCCGGCCGAGCGCCGAATAGACCTTCTCAGCGGCCTTTTCTCTGATATGGCAGGTGTTGAGGAGAACGAGGTCCGCCTCTTCCATGTCTTCCGTCGGCTCGTAACCGTCGCGGGCGAGGGCATCGCTCATGCGTGTGGAATCGTAGACGTTCATCTGGCAGCCATAGGTCTTGATGAAGACCTTGCGGCTGTTGGAGCCATCGCGAAGTGTCTGCTCCGGGGCCGGAAGAAGGGCGCTGTCCTGTGTCATGCCCGGCTATTTAGTGGTTTTTGCGGCCTGAGAAAATCGAAATCTTGCTTCAGGAAATTTCGCGCCCGCGCAGGCAGGTGTTGAGCAGGTTGCGGATGCGCAGGGCGATCGTCGCGCTCACCTCCTTGCGGTTGGTGTCGGCGCGATATTCCACCGCCTCGCCGAAGCAAACCTCGGCATCGATGGCGCCGCATCTGACGATGTCGATGAGATGCGGCAGGAGCTCGATATCGCCCGGCCAGGCGGCGAGCGGCCTATGATAGCGCCCCATGGCGATGCCGTGCACCTTGGTATAGGCGATGGCCACCGGCTGCACCACGACGGTGCCCGTCGGCGAAGCGGGCACGGCCATCGCGGCGGCGCCGAACAGCGAGGACTTGACGTCCAGCAGCCGGTTGCCGTCCGACGTCGTGCCCTCGGGGAAGAGCACGATGATCTCGCCGTCGGCCATGCGCCCGGCGATCTCATTGGCCTGATGGCCGGTCTTGCGCCTTTCCTCGCGCACGACGAAGACGCTTTTCTGCAGCTTGGCGAGCGTGCCGAAGATCGGCCAGTCGGCCACCTCGATCTTGGCGATGAAGGCGACGTCGGCGACGGCCGACATCACCATGATATCCATCCAGGAGGAGTGATTGGAACAGAGCATCAGCGGTCGGCGATCTTCCAGCCTTCCGCTCACACGGATGCGGATGCCGAGGCAATAGCAAACGATGCGGTGCCAGATGCGCGGAAGCCAACGGCGCAGCCGCCAGTCGAAGCGCAGGGCCAGCAGCTGCAGCGGCATAAGCGCGATGCTGACGACGAGGATGACGACCGCGGCGAGGGCGATGCGCAGCCAGGCGATCAAATGCCACTCTCCCGGGCTGCCATTGCTTCAGTGGTCTTCGTTTTTCAGCGGAATGCCGTAGAGCTCCAGGCGGTGGTCGACCAGCCGGAAGCCGTGCTCGCGGGCGATGCGTTCCTGCAGCGCCTCGATCTCGGGCGAACGGAATTCGATCACCGTACCGTTCTTCAGGTCGATCAGGTGGTCGTGATGTTCTTCCGGCACGGTTTCGTAGCGCGAGCGTCCGTCGCGGAAGTCGTGGCGGGCGATGATGCCGGCATCCTCGAACAGCTTGACGGTGCGATAAACGGTCGAGATCGAAATCTTCGCGTCGACCTTCACCGAGCGGCGGTAAAGCTCTTCGACGTCGGGATGATCTTGTGAGTCTTCCAGGATCCGCGCGATCACGCGGCGCTGCTCGGTCATGCGCATGCCGCGTTCGGTGCAAAGCTCCTCGAGGGTCTTGGCTACATCAGGCATGGCCCGCCTTCAAAAAGATATTCGTCTTGCGACAAGGCAGGACGGCGTTCGCGCCGACCAGCATGTCATCTCTCTGTCAGGGAACTACCGAAGAACGCGCTTCATGACAAGCGCCGTGGAGAGGGCGCCGTTCTCCTGCTTGTAGTAGCCCTGGCGCTCGCCGACCTTTTCGAAGCCGAGCTTGCGATAGAGGCCAAGAGCCGCCGTATTGCCGTTGTCGACCTCGAGAAACATGGCCTCGCCGCCGCGTGCGCGTGCTTCCCGCATCGCCGCCTGCATCAGCCGCCAGCCGAGCCCGGAGCGGGCGGCCTTGGCCTGTACGGCGATCGTCAGGATTTCCGCCTCGCCGGCGACTTCGCGTGCGAGAATGAAGCCCGGAAGCGGTTTCCTCAGGATGGCGTTGGTCTGGCGCGCGACGAAGCCGAACACCGTCTCTTGAGAGAGCAGGCTGTGGAATTCGCCGTCGCCCCAGGGACGGGCGAAGCGTTCGCCATGCAGGACGGCGACATCACGGCAATCCTCGCGCTCCATGGCGACGATTTCGAATTCGGGCTTCAGCGTCAGATAGGCTTCCAGCATCGTCATACTCGTCGCGCAATCGCATACCCGGCCTGCGGTTTGGCATCGGGTCCGCGCAGATAAAGGGGCTTCGGCTTTCCGGCATCGGGGGAGGCGGCAGCACCGAGGCGCGCCACAATGGAGATCGGGAATCTGTTGGCGTGATCGCCGTCAGCGCCGCGCTTCAGGAGCGGCGTTGCCGATCCGGTGATCTCGCCGTCGAAGCCGGCGGCAAAAGCCTGCGCGTCCGCGATATCAAGCGCCCGCGGCTCGTCGAGCGGGGAGCCGTCGGCCGCGAAGGGCTGCAGGTAGATTTCGTTCCGCTTGGCGTCCATGGCCGCGAGCACCGCGCGGCCGGGCGTCTTCTCGCGCTGGGCGGCGGCCATGACTTCGAGCGAGGTGACGCCGACGGCAGGCACATTGAGAGAGAGCGCAAAACCGCGGGCGGCGGCCACGCCGACGCGGATACCGGTAAAGGAGCCGGGGCCGATGGTGACGGCCAGGCGGTCGATATGAGAAAGCGTCACTCCGGCCTGATCCAGCGCCCGGTCGACGATACCAATCAGATGTTCAGCATGCCCCTTGCCGATCATGTCCGATGCCTCCCCCAGCATCGTATTCCTGCCGCTGTCATAGACGGCGGCAGCGCAATCCACACCTGCCGTGTCGAGCGCCAGAACGATCATGCCATCAATTTCCGAATAAACTATTGTCGCCTATTCATAAATCCCTCCGGCCGAACCTGACATGAACGGCCGGAGAAAATTCGGGCTTCTTAAGCGGCGATCACTTCCTGCACTTCCGGAACGAAATGGCGCAGCAGGTTCTGGACGCCGTGCTTCAGCGTTGCCGTCGAGGACGGGCAGCCGGAGCAGGAACCCTTCATGTTCAAATAGACTTTGCCGTCCTTGAAACCGCGGAAGGTGATGTCGCCGCCGTCCTGGGCAACGGCCGGGCGCACGCGGGTCTCCAGAAGTTC
Organism: Rhizobium sp. J15; assembly: GCF_002531825.1. GTDB lineage: Bacteria > Pseudomonadota > Alphaproteobacteria > Rhizobiales > Rhizobiaceae > Rhizobium. Next base: position 46,116 of record NZ_NWSX01000017.1, read on the forward strand.
CTTGATGGTCAGCACGATCGATTCATCGCTCTCGTCGAAGAATTCTTCGTCGGCATCGGCATCTTCGGAGAGGATGGAGGCATCGCCCATGACGGGCTTGCCGGACATGAAATGCTCCATGATCGAGCCAAGGATAGCCGGCTTAAGATGCTGCCATTCGGCATTGTCCTTGGAGACGGAAATGAAGTCGTAACCGAAATAGACGCCGGTCACGCCGGGAATGTCGAACAGGCGAGCCGCAAGCGGCGAGGCCTGCGCCTCTTCAGCGCTGCGGAATTCGGCCGTACCGTTTTCCATCACCACCTTGCCCGGCAGGAATTTCTGCGTGGCGGGATTGGGTGTGGCTTCGGTCTGAATGAACATATGGATCTCCATGCGGGCGGGCCCATGACCTCGGCCGACTTTAGAATTCTTCAAAAGAAAATAAGCCCAATGCGGGCTCTAATCAAGAGACTTGTACTCAAGAAATGCTGGAACAGGATGATTTTAGGCCCGATCGGCGTAAAATCCGAATCCCGTTCCAATCTAAACAGTTAGAGCATGATGTCGTCCGAAAACCGCTCGCACTTTTCGGCAGCATGCCTCAGCAGAGGGCGTCGATCTCCTCGTTGGTCAGCGTATCCGGCAGCACGGTGACCGGGATCGGAAAGGCGGCGGCACGGCCGGCGACCGATGAAACCAGAGGCCCCGGGCCTTCCTTGGCCGAACCGGCAGCAAGAACCAGGATCGCCACATCGCGGTCTTCTTCGATCATGGCGTTGATCTGCTCGGCCGCGCTGCCCTCGCGGATGACGATCTCGGGCTCGATGCCGATCGTTTCGCGCACAATCTGGGCGATCTTGGCGACCACCGCCTCGGCTTCCTCGCGCGCCTCGGCCCGCATGATCTCCTCGACGCCCAGCCATTGCTGGAAATCGCCCTCAGGGATCACGTAGAGCAGCACGAGGCCGCCATTGGAATTCTTCGCGCGCCGGCCGGCATAATGAACGGCGCGCTGGCATTCGGGTGTACCGTCGATCACCGCCATGAATTTGCGGCGATGACCTTCGAGCCGTGAGAGTCGCTTCGATACCATGAGGCGGACTCTGACACCCGAAGCGAAAAAATTGCAAGCTCAGTTTTTGCTCCTCTTCCCTCAGCAGAGAGAAGAGGAGACGTGCCCTTAGTAGAGGAAGCCGATGACGTCGCGTACCTGCTTCATCGTCACTTCGGCGCGTTCCCTTGCGCGCTCTCCGCCCTTGCGCAGGATGGCGTCGATATGGCTGGTGTCGTCCATCAGCCGGCGCATCTCGCCGGTGATCGGCGCAAGCACATGGATCGCCAGATCGACCAGCGCAGGCTTGAAGACGGAGAACTGCTGCCCGCCGAATTCGGCAAGCACGTCCGCCTTCGACTTGTCGGCGAGGGCGGCATAGATCGCCACCAGATTATCCGCCTCGGGACGGCCCTGCAGCCCCTCGGTTTCGCTCGGCAAGCCGTCCGGATCGGTCTTCGCCTTGCGGATTTTCTTCGAGATCGCTTCCTCGTCGTCCATCAGATTGATGCGCGAGAGGTCGGAGGGGTCCGATTTCGACATTTTCTTGGTGCCGTCGCGCAACGACATGACGCGCGGCGCCGGTCCGCCGATCAGCGGCTCCACCATCGGGAAATAGGCATGCACCGGCTCATCGCCGACGGTGATGTCGACGCCGTAACCGGTCTTTCGAATATGCTCGGCATAATCGAGGTTGAATTTCATCGCGATGTCGCGGGCGAGCTCGAGATGCTGCTTCTGGTCCTCGCCGACCGGCACGTGGGTGGCGCGATAGACGAGGATGTCGGCGGCCATCAGGCTCGGATAGGCATAGAGGCCGAGCGAGGCCTGCTCGCGGTCCTTGCCCGCCTTGTCCTTGAACTGCGTCATGCGGTTCATCCAGCCGATGCGGGCGACACAGTTGAAGATCCAGGCGAGCTCGGCATGCTGCGGCACGGCCGACTGATTGAAGACGATATGTTTTTCCGGATCGATGCCGGCGGCGATGAAGGCGGCCGTGATCGAGCGCGTCTGGCTCGGCATGTCCTCGTGGACAAGCTGAGCGGTGAGCGCATGCATGTCGACGACGCAGTAGATGCAGTCGTTGCCTTCCTGCAGCGCCACGAACCGGCGGATCGCGCCGAGATAATTGCCGAGATGCAGATTGCCGGTCGGCTGCACGCCGGAGAATACGAGTTTCTTGAATTCGCTCATGTCGTCCTCAATAGGCTGGTGGAGGGCCCACAGCTTTCGTTTTGCTGCACGGCAGCAGGGCTTTCGCCCATGTTGCTAACGCCGCGGCTTATGCACGGGCAGCCCGTCGCAATCAAGGGGTTCAGCCTGCGGCATGCTGGATCAGGTCGAAGCTGTTGCCATAGGGATCCGCAAAGACCGCCACCGTGCCGTAAACCTCATGCCTGGGCTCTTCCAGAAAACGCACTCCGGCGGCAAGCATGGCGGCATGATCACGGGCGAAATCGTCGGTCTTCAGGAAGAAGCCTACGCGGCCGCCCGTCTGATTGCCGATCGCCGCCCGCTGCGCATCGCTTGCCGCCTGCGCCAGCAGAAAGGCGGCGCCATCCCCGCCCTTCGGCTTCACCACCACCCAGCGCTTCCCCTCCGGCTGCGCTTCGTCCTGAAGGCAATCGAACCCGAGGGCATCGCAATAGAAGGCCTTGGCGCTGTTGTAATCGTCGACGACGAGAGTGACGAGGAAAAGCGACTGGATCGTCATGTGATCTCCTGGATTTGGACATTTATTCCATTTCGAGGCGGTTGAACCCCAGATTTTAAGCCAAATTGATCATTTGGTTTAGCTATAATTGAGTATAAAATTTCACAGAAAAGCTTTTATTGAACTGAAAATCCCCGGGGCGCTCGTTTGGCGGCTCGCCGGCCGCCGTGCCAACCGCTCGGAGGGACCATGCAGAACGCCAGTTTGCTCGTCATGGCAGGCCTTTTCGCCCTACAATCAGCAACCAATGTGCTCGGTCAAGACGCCAAAAGGCATGCCGTTCATCTTCCCAGACATGAGGCGCGTCTCGCCTATGCGGTCCAGACCGTCAGCGTTCGCGCCGGCTGTTTTCCCACACGCTTGAGGGCGATCCTGTCCCATATCGCGGCAAAGACGGGCCGCCGCCCGATCGTCACCTCCGGCCACCGGCCGCATCCGCGTCGCCACGGCTCCCTGCATGGAAAATGCCTGGCGGCCGATATCAGGGTTCCCGGCCTCTCCGAGCGCACCATCATTGCCGCCGCAAGAAGCGCGCCCGGCATCGGCGGCATCGGCAGCTATTGCAACGGCATCATTCACGTCGACGTCGGCCCGCAGAGGCGATGGGTTCACTGCTAAAGCATGTCGCGCAAAAGTGTGCCGCGGTTTTGCGATAACGACATGCGCGAAAGGGAAAAACTAAAGCGCGAGCAGCGAATCTGAAAGATCGCGTCGCGTTTTAGCCATCCTTCGCCGGCGCCGGCTTGCGGTTCAGATTGCGGCGGATCATGCCGAGATCGGCGCCGCCGATCAGGAAGGCGGCGGCGAAATAGATCAGCATGCTGATCGCAATCAGCAGCCCGAGCGTGCCGATCTTGGTCAGAAGCGGCGCGCCGGAAGCCAGCCAGGGTGCGAAATATTGTTTGAGGAAGACGATGGCCGCACCCATTACCGCAGCGGCGATGACGAGCAGCGCGGCGCGCTTGGCCAGCGCCCATTCCCATGTCAGATGGCCGCGGCGCAGAAGCGTGGTGAACAGCAGCACGGTGCTGATCCAGCCGGCGGTGGCTTCGGCGACGGCAATGCCGGGTGCGCCCATATAGGGGAAGAGGGTGAGCGCGGTCGCGCAGTTGGTCGCAACCGCAATCGCCGAGAAGCGCATCGGCGTCTTGGTGTCCTCGCGGGCATAGAAGCCGGGCTGCAGCGCTTTGATCAGCACGAAGGCGGGCAGGCCGATGCCGTAGATCGCCAGGATCGCGCCGACGACGGCGGTGTTTTCCTGATGGAAGGCGCCGCGTTCGTAAAGCACGCGGATGATCTCGTCGGAGAGGATCCAGAGCGCGAATGCGGCGGGGATCGTCAGGAACAGCACGAATTCGATCGAGCGGTTCTGCAGGTTCGCCGCTTCGCGCAGCGCGCCGCCCTTCAGCGCCCGGGCAAGCTCCGGCAGCAGCACCACGCCGACGGCGACGCCGACGACACCGAGCGGCAGCTGGTAGATGCGGTCGGCATATTGCAGTGCTGCGATCGCGCCGTCGCGCGAGGAGGCGATCGCCTGGCCGATCAGCTGGTTGATCTGGGTGATGCCGCCGGTGACGGCGGCCGGTACGGCGAGGATCAGCAGCCGCTTGACGTTCGGCGTCATCTTCGGGAAGCGGAAGCCGATGCTCATGCCGGCCGCAAGCACGCCGACATAGACGACGGCAAGCTGCAGCACGCCGGCGGCAAGAACGCCCCAGGAGAGATACCAGGCGGTCGCCAGCGGATCGGCGCCGGTATAAAGCGCATAAAACAGCGCCCCGATCATCACCACGTTCAAGAAGACGGGAGCGATGGCGGCGGCGAAGAAATGATGCAGCGAATTCAGCATGCCGCTCATCATCGCCGTCAGCGACATGCACATGAGATAGGGAAACATCACGGCCGCCATGCGGATCGTGATCGAGAATTTCTCAGGGTCGTCGGCGAAACCCGGCGCGATGACGAAGCGCACCAAGAGCGGCATGCAGAGCTCCATCACGATGGTGATGAGCAGCAGCACCGAAAAGAGCACGCCGAAGACTTCTTCGGAAAAGCGCTTGGCCCCATCCGTGCCGTTCGCCTCGATCTCCTTGGCAAAGAGCGGCACGAAGGCGGCATTGAAGGCGCCCTCGGCAAACAGCCGGCGAAAGAGGTTCGGAAAACGGAAGGCGGCGTAGAAGACGTCCGCCATCGGCCCGGTGCCGAGTGCTGCCGCCATCAGCGTTTCACGGGCGAAGCCGAAGATGCGGCTGCCGAGGGTTGCGCCGCCGACGGTCGCGAATTTCTTGACGAGGCTCATGCTTGGGGGCTCATGCGGGAGAACCGGCTTTCTTGTCGGTGGGGGTCGATGTCCGGGCGGTGGCGGCCGGTGCGATGATACCGGAGGGCATGCGCTCGCGCAGTTCGTCCTCCTCCTCGGCCATGACGGCCTTCATCCGGGCGGTGATGTTGGCGCGCTTGCTGTCGCCTGAAATCTTCTGGCCGACCAGATCGGTGACGTAGAAGGTGTCGATCACCTTCTCGCCGAAGGTGGTGATGCGGGCCGACTGGATGTCGAGCGACAGATCGGAGAGCACGGCGGTGATCTCCGAGAGCAGCCCCGGCCGGTCGAGGCATTCGACCTCGATGACGGTGAACTTGTTCGACAGGCTGTTGGTGATGTTGACCGACGGCGGAATGACGAAGGCCTTGCTTTTCTTGCGGTTGCGCGTGCGTGTGGCGATGACCTCGGGCAGGCGCTTGCGGCCGGACAGCACATCCTCGATCATCCGCCCGATCGTCGCCGCGCGGCGCAGCTCGTCGGCATCGTCGGGGAATTCGCGGCTGACATGGATCGTGTCGAGCGCGCGCCCGTCCGATGTCGTGAAGATCTGCGCATCCACGATGTTGGCGCCGGCCGCCGCACAGGCCCCGGCGATGACGGCGAGTAGCCGCGGATGGTCGGGCGACAGCACGGTGATCTCGGTGATCGCGTGGAAACTGTCGGTCCGCACCGTGGTGGCGAGCGCCTGACCCGATTTGTCGGCCTGGCGGATGAAATGGGCGTGGCGGACCTGGTCCTCCAGCGGCACGGAGAGCAGGTAGGGCTGGTAGTGCAGCTTGGTATAGGTGTTGCGGTCCTTCTGGCTCCACTCGGCAAGTGCCGCGCGCAGCGCGTCGGCCGCCGCATTGGCCCGCTCCTTGCGGGAGACTTCCGAAAAGCCGCCAGCGAGCAGCAGCTCGGTTTCGTAGTAGAGCGTGCGCAGAAGCTGGCCCTTCCAGCCGTTCCACACGCCGGGCCCGACGGCGCGGATATCGCAGATCGTCAGGATCAAGAGCATTTTCAGCCGGTCGAGCGATTGCACGCGGTCGGCGAAATCCGTGATCGTCTTGCGGTCGGTCAGGTCGCGGGTCTGCGCCACCATCGACATCGTCAGATGTTCCTCGATCAGCCAGACGACGATTTCCGTCTGCTTCTGCGACAGGCCGAAGCGGGCGCAGAGCTTGCGGGCGACGCGGGCGCCGGCGATCGAATGATCCTCCAGCCGGCCCTTGGCGATATCGTGGAGGAGAACGGCGACATAAAGCGCCTCGCGGTCCTCGATATTGGGCATCAGCTTGTTGGCGAGCGGATGCAGATCCTCGGACCGAGCCCCGTCGATCTCGGAGAGAACCTCGACGGTGCGGATCAGATGTTCGTCGACCGTATAGTGGTGATACATGTTGAACTGCATCATCGCGACGATCTTGCCGAATTCGGGGATGAAGCGGCCGAGCACGCCGGCCTCGTTCATGCGTCGCAGGATGAGCGCCGGATCGCGCTTCGACGTCAGGATCGACATGAAGAGCCGGTTCGCCTCGTCGTTTTCCCGGAGCTTGTTGTCGATCAGGGCCAGCGACCGGGTGACGCGCTTCAGCGCATCCGGATGGAATTCCAGCCCGTTGATGTCGGCGACGTGGAAGAGCCGGATGATGCTGATCGGATCGCGCTTGAAGACCTCGGCATCGGCCAGCGCGATGCGGCCGCGGTCTTCGACGAATTCGACGCTGCCGGCGATCTTGCGGGTGCGATGGGTGAAGCGGCTGATGACGCCGGTGAGGCCCGGAATCGATTTCGCCTGCTGGTCTTCCAGCGCGGCGCAGAGGATGCGGGTCAGATCGCCGACATCCTTGGCGACGAGGAAATAGTGCTTCATGAACCGCTCGACCGCCGAAAGGCCGGGACGGGTGTGGTAGCCGAAGGCTTCGGCGATCTCGCGCTGGATGTCGAAGGACAGGCGCTCCTCGGCCTTGCCGGTGAGGAAATGCATATGGCAGCGCACGGCCCAGAGAAAATCGTCGGCTTTCTCAAGCAGCCTGTATTCGTGCTTCGACAGCACGCCGAGCTTGACCAGCTCCGCCTGGTCGCGCACGTGGTAATAATATTTCGAGATCCAGAACAGCGTGTGCAGGTCGCGAAGCCCGCCCTTGCCTTCCTTGACGTTCGGCTCGACGAGATAGCGCGTGTCGCCTGCCTTGCGGTGACGTTCGTCGCGCTCGGCAAGCTTCGCGGCAATGAACTCGGGCCCGGTGCCGGTGACGATTTCCTTGTCGAAGCGGGTCTCCAGCTCCGTTTCCAGCCGCTGCAGACCGCAGATGTAGCGCATCTCCAGAATCGCGGTACGGATCGTCATGTCGGACTTCGAAAGCGCGATGCATTCATCCACCGTGCGGGTGGCATGGCCGACCTTGAAACCCATGTCCCAGAGCACGTAGAGCATGAACTCGACCGCCTTGTGCGTCTCTTCCGCCGGCCGCGGCAGAAAAAGAAACAGTAGGTCGATATCGGAGCCCGGCGCCAGCGTGTCGCGGCCGTAGCCGCCGACGGCGGTAACCGCGAACTTGTCCCGCTGCTGCGGAAAGACATGGGTGGTGGCGAAATTGTAGAGGACGGTGATGATCTGGTCCTGCAGCCAGGAAAGCCGGTAGGCGCAATTGAGCCCGCCGCCGTCGGCCATAAGGGCGGCGCGGGCCTTCTGCCGGCCTTCCGCGCTCGCCTTCTTCAGCGCGGCGAGAAGATCGGTGCGCATGACGTCCGGCCGGTTGCGATTGGCTTCGGCGACGGCATCGCACTGCTTCTGCAGGAGTTCGGTGTCGAGGATCTGGGAGAAATCGAGGTCGCGCATCGCTGTCACAGGGGCGGTTTCCTGTTCATTCCGGGCTGCCGGTTCAGGGCTTTCCGCTTGTTTCGTTTGCATGCGCTATAGCCTCTTTGCCCGGTGAATGACACGGGCCTTGATACTGCATGAACCTTTAAATTTGGCGAAATGGTGTTGCCATGCTGCGATGCGGGACGCTTTGACGCAAGAAGCGGGCGCTCGCCATAAGCCTCAAGCGGCGGCCTGCGCCTGCAGCGCGTACAGCACCTGCCGGGTTTCGCTCAGGATCTCCTCGAGCGTCTGCTTGTCGCATTCGCGGTAGCCTGCCAGCGCGATCGAGGTCGCGAGCTCCGAGATTATAGCGCAGGAGAGCGTGATTTTCAGCAGTCCGATCGGCGATGTCCAGCCGCGCGTATTGCGGTCCCTGTCGGCGCGCCGCATCGTGTCGAGCATGGAGCAGATGAGCGAGAGGCGCTGCGTTTCGCGAACCAGCTTCTCCATGAACATGGGCGCGCTCCTATTTCAGCTTCTTCTTGAGATCGTAAAGCGCATCCAGCGCGTCACGCGGCGTCATGTCGTCAAGGCTCATCGCCTTCAGCGTCTCCTCGACCTTGGACGGGCCGCGCACCGTTTCCTCGCGGCGCACCGCCACCTGGAAGAGCGGCAGGTCGTCGATCAGCTGGCTGGCCGGGTTTTTGCGGTCGGCGTCCTCGAGACGGGTCAGCACGTCGCGGGCGCGCGCCACCACCGAGGCCGGAAGCCCGGCAAGCCGGGCGACCTGAATGCCGTAGGAGCGATCGGCTGCACCCGGCCCGACCTCGTGCAGGAAGATGACGTCGCCGTCCCATTCCTTGACGCGCATCGTGGCGTTCGATAGCCGGCCAAGCTTTTCCGAAAGCACCGTCAGCTCGTGGAAATGCGTGGCGAAGAGGCCGCGGCAGCGATTGGCCTCGTGCAGATGCTCGACGGCGGCCCAGGCGATCGAAAGACCGTCGAACGTGGCGGTGCCGCGGCCGATTTCGTCGAGGATGACGAGGGAGCGGTCGCTCGCCTGGTTGAGGATCGCCGCCGTTTCCACCATCTCGACCATGAAGGTCGAGCGTCCGCGCGCCAGGTCGTCCGATGCGCCGACGCGCGAGAAAAGCCGGTCGACGACGCCGATATGGGCTGATGTCGCGGGCACGAAGGAACCCATCTGCGCCAGGATCGCGATCAGCGCATTCTGGCGCAGGAAGGTCGATTTACCGCCCATGTTGGGGCCGGTCAGCAGCCAGATGGCGCCGTCCTTGTCGCCACCCTTCGGCGAGAGATCGCAATGATTGGCGACGAAGGGGCCGCCCGCCTGCCGACGCAGCGCCTGCTCGACGACAGGGTGGCGGCCGCCCTCGATCGCAAACATCTTCGAGCCGTCGACCTGCGGCCGGCAATAGGCTTGCTCTTCGGCGAGAAGCGCGAGACCGGCTGCGACATCGATGACGGCGAGCGCCCGCGCGCCTGATTTGATCGCCTCGGCTTCCGCAACGACGGCTGCCGTCATCCTGTCGAAGGCTTCGAGCTCGATTGCCAGCGCCCGGTCGGCGGCGTTGGCGATGCGGCTTTCAAGATCGGCAAGCTCGGTGGTGGTGAAGCGCATGGCGCTCGCCATCGTCTGGCGGTGGATGAAGCGGGCTTTCGCCTCCGCCGTATCCGTCATCGGCCCGGCATTGCCGGCGGTGACCTCGATGAAATAGCCGAGGATGTTGTTGTGCTTGATCTTCAGCGACCTTATGCCGGTTTCCTCGGCATATTGCAGTTGCAGGCCGGCAATGACACGGCGCGACTGGTCGCGCAGCGCCCGGACCTCGTCGAGCTCGGCGTTGGCGCCATCGCGCAGGAAGCCGCCGTCGCGCTTCAGCAGCGGCAATTCGTCCGCGAGCGTCTCGGTGAGCAGCGTTTCGAGCGCCGCCGGAAGGGCCTGCAGCCCGGCGAGCGCCTCGCCGAGTTCTTCGGGCAGCATCGCCTTGCCGAGCATCTCCGCAATTCCGGCCGCCGCTCCGAGGCCCTGGCGGACCGCCGAGAGATCGCGCGGGCCGCCGCGGTCGAGCGCCAGCCGGGAGAGCGCCCGCGGCATATCAGGCACATGTTTCAGCGTGTCGCGCAGATTGCCGCAGAGCGAAGGTTCGTCGATCAGAAAGCCGATCGAATCGAGCCGGGCATTGATGCGGGCTGGATCGGTGAGCGGCGACATCAGCCGCTCGGCGAGAAGCCGCGCGCCGCCACCGGTGACGGTCCGGTCGATTGCTTTCAGGAGCGAGCCGTTGCGATCGCCGGAAAGCGTGCGGGCAAGCTCCAGATTGGCGCGGGTGGCGGGGTCGATGAAGAGCGTCGAAGCCGCACTCTCGCGCTCCGGCTTGCCGAGCGGCGGCCGCTCGGCGATCTGCGTCTTCTCGACATAGGCGACGGCAGCCGCCGCCGCCGCAAGCTCGGCGCGCGAGAAGGTGCCGAAGCCGTCGAGCGTGGCGACGCCGAAGTAACGGGCGATCCGGCCCTCGGCGCTGGCGCTGTCGAAAAGTACCGCCGGCTGCGGCACGGCGGTGCGGCCGAGCACGTCGAAGACCGCCTTGAGTTCGGGATCGTGGAAGATCGTGTCGGGCAGGATCAATTCGCGCGGATCGATGCGCAGGATATCGGCAAGCAGGCGCGAGGCTTCCGTCTCGGCCAGCCGGAAGACGCCGGTCGAAATATCGATCCAGGCGAGCGCCAGCGCCGGTTCGGCGCCGCCGCGAATGCGGGCGAGCGCCATCAGATAGTTGGATTCCGAGGGCGAAAGCAGCTTTTCCTCGGTGATCGTGCCCGGCGTGACCAGGCGGACGACATCGCGCTTGACCACCGATTTCGCGCCGCGTTTCTTGGCTTCGGCCGGATCCTCGATCTGCTCGCAGACAGCGACACGGAAACCGAGCGCAATCAGCTTCTGCAGATAATCGTCGGCGGCATGCACCGGCACGCCGCACATCGGGATATCCTGGCCCATATGCTGGCCGCGCTTCGTCAGCGTGATGCCGAGCGCGCGGGCGGCTTCCAGCGCGTCCTCGAAGAACAGCTCGTAAAAGTCGCCCATGCGATAGAAGAGAAGCGAATCCGGATTGTTCGCCTTGATCTCTATATATTGCTCCATCATCGGCGTGGCCGAGGCGCGGCTTTCCGCCGTAGCTAGCTCGGCAGCCGAAAAGGCTTCATTCCCGGTATCTATTCGTGCGTTCACGGAGGTGCAGTTTTTCCCAAAAAAACAGGTGCCAACCCTATCCGCGCGCCGCTATAGATGACAACAGCATTTGAGGAAGAGCGAAGCGTCGCCCACAGGACGTTGGAGGATATATGCCCGATATCGATAAGAAGGACCGGCCGGTGACCTCGGTGACCGACCAGGAGGCGCTCGAATTTCACGCCATGGGCCGCCCCGGCAAACTCGAGATCAACCCGACCAAGCCGATGGCGACGCAGCGCGACCTCTCGCTTGCCTATTCGCCGGGTGTCGCGGTGCCCGTCAAGGCGATCGCCGCCGATCCGCAGACGGCCTACGACTATACTGCCCGCGGCAACATGGTCGCCGTCATTTCCAACGGCACGGCCATTCTCGGCCTCGGCAATCTGGGCGCTCTCGCCTCGAAGCCCGTCATGGAAGGCAAGTCGGTGCTGTTCAAGCGCTTTGCCGACGTCGATTCCATCGACCTCGAGATCGATACCGAAAATGTCGACGAGTTCATCAATTGCGTGCGCTTCCTCGGCCCGTCCTTCGGCGGCATCAATCTGGAGGACATCAAGGCGCCAGACTGCTTCGTCATCGAAAGCCGGCTGCGCGAGCTGATGGATATTCCGGTCTTCCATGACGACCAGCATGGAACCGCGATCATCGCCGCTGCCGGCCTGATCAATGCGCTGGAGCTGACCGGCCGCGACCTGAAGACGACGAAGCTCGTCTGCAACGGCGCGGGCGCGGCGGCCATCGCCTGCGTCGAGCTCATCAAGGCAATGGGTTTTGCGCCTGACAACATCATCCTCTGCGACACCAAGGGCGTCATCTACCAGGGCCGCACCGAGGGCATGAACCAGTGGAAATCGGCGCATGCGGCAAAGACCGACGCGCGCACGCTGGAAGACGCGATGAAGGGCGCGGACGTCATTTTCGGCCTCTCGCAGAAGGGCGCCTTCTCGGCCAAGATGATCCGCTCGATGGCGGATCGGCCGATCATCTTCGCCATGGCCAATCCCGATCCCGAAATCACCCCGGAAGAAGTGGCCCGCATCCGCGACGACGCCATCATGGCAACCGGCCGCTCGGACTATCCGAACCAGGTCAACAACGTCCTCGGCTTTCCCTATATCTTCCGCGGCGCGCTCGACGTGCGCGCATCGACCATCAACGACGAAATGAAGATCGCAGCCGTCAAGGCGCTGGCCAATCTTGCCCGCGAGGACGTGCCGGATGACGTCGTTGCCGCCTACCAGGGCAACCGGCCGCGTTTCGGGGCGCAATATATCATCCCCGTTCCCTTCGACCCGCGGCTGATCTCGGCGATCCCCGTCGCGGTGGCGCAGGCAGCGATCGAGACCGGCGTCGCCCGCAAGGTCATCACCGACATGGCCGGTTATGCCCGCGAGCTTTCGGCCCGCCGCGATCCGATCGCTTCGACGCTCGCCAGCCTCTATGAGCGCGTGCGCCGCCGCCCGAAGCGGATCGTCTTTGCCGAAGCCGAGGAGGAGCAGGTCCTGCGGGCAGCACTTTCCTACGCCAACCAGCAGCTCGGCACCGCCATCCTGCTCGGCCGCGAAGACCTGATCCGGGCAACGGCCGAACGCGCCGGCATCGATCTCAACCGGCCGGGCCTGGAGATCGTCAATGCGCGTATCTCCACCCGCGTCGAGGCCTATATCGATTATCTCTATGCGAGGCTGCAGCGGCACGGCTATCTCCACCGCGATGCCCAGCGCCTGATCCACAACGACCGCAACCACTTCGCCGCCACCATGGTGGCGTTGGGTGACGCCGATGGCATGGTCACGGGCATCACCCGCAACTATTCCACCGCGCTCGAGGATGTGCGCCGCTGCATCGACGAGAAGCCCGGCCATCGCGTCATCGGCGTGTCGCTGGCGCTCTGCCGCGGCCGCACGGTCTTCGTCGCCGATACGGCGGTGCATGACATGCCGACGGCCGAGCAGCTTGCCGATATCGCCGAAGAGGCCGCCGGTCTCGCCCGCCGCATGGGCTATCAGCCGCGTGTCGCCATGCTTGCCTATTCCACCTTCGGCCATCCCTCGGGCGAACGCTCCGAGCGGGTGCGCGAGGCGGTGAAGATCCTCGACAAGCGCCGCGTCGATTTCGAATATGACGGCGAGATGGCGGCCGATGTCGCACTGAACCGCAAGGTGATGGAGCAATATCCCTTCTGCCGCCTGTCCGGTCCCGCCAACGTCCTCGTCATGCCGGCTTTCCACTCGGCCTCGATCTCGACGAAGATGCTGCAGGAGCTCGGCGGCTCCACGGTGATCGGCCCGATTCTCGTCGGCCTCGACAAGGCGGTGCAGATCACCTCGATGGGCGCCAAGGACAGCGACATCGTCAACATGGCGGCGATCGCCGCCTACGGGGCGGGTTCGTAAACTCGCTCTGCCTCCCATTCGAGAGGGCATTTAGCGCCCGGCCGACAAGCACGTCGGCCGGGCGCTTTTTTGTGGCTTACTCGCCGAGGATATGGTTGAAAGGCTCCATCCGATAAGTCATACTTTTGATACAATGCGCGCGGCATAAAATTGATATTTCATCAGCCGTTTGGATTCCCATGCCGGAAAACGCATCCCCGAATTTTACCGCCCGATTTCAGGGGACCACGTTCGACGATATGGTCGAGGCTCTGACCAAGGGGTTCGGTTCGTTCGACGCATGGCGAAGTGGTCGAGACAAACCACTCGACTGGAAGGTCGGGTTTTGGGGGGATGAGAGGTTGTCGCTGGTCAGCAACCAGGATTCCGGCGGCTGGGGTGCGAGAACGGCACATGGAACGCCGGAAACTCTGGCAATCATCGTTCCGCGCACGGGTGCGCTCGACGTATCGTTTGGTCGGACTGTGGTCGAAGGTACACCCGGGCGGCTGTTGTTGACGAACAATCTTGAGCCGGAACGGGTTTCCGTGAGGGCGACGCCTCACCGGTCAGACACTCTCAGTCTGAGTTGGACGATCTTGGCTCAGACCGTCGCCGCCGTATTGGAGATCCCGCTGACCGGGTCAATGGACCTGGCGCCGGTCGTTGATCGTTCCACGGCAGCGGGACAGATGATCGGCAATCTCGCCCAAACGATGATCGTCGGCATGCGCAATAACGGCCCGCTGCTTCACTCGCCAATTGCCATGTTGAACCTGATCCAGGCGTTTGCCGATTTGGTGGTGCGGTTGGTTCCTCATCGGCTCTCGCATCTTCTCGACAAGAAAATCCACCTGATCGCGCCTCGGCACGTCCGTCGTGCAATTGAATTTATGCATGCGAACATCGCACAGCCGTTGACAATGCATAGTGTCGCGGAGGCGGCAGGCATTTCCATTCGCGCTCTTGAAGTCGGTTTTCGCGCCTTCAAGGGAACCACACCGTCCGCTTACCTCAGGATGATCCGCTTGCAAGCGGTCCGAGAGGATCTACGCGACCCCTCAAACCGGCAGCCGTTGCGGAATATCTGCTTGAAATGGGGATTCTTGCACTTTGGCCGTTTTGCGGCGATCTATCGGGCGGCGTATGGAGAGAACCCTTCGGACACGAGAAGGCGATTCGATATATGAGGACACGCCGTCGTAGTGGCTGAAGCGCGTCGCGAACTTTGAGATTCGCTCCTTGCGCTTTAGCTCGAAAAGCGGCCGGCGTCGGCGCCGTAATAGTTCAGGTAGCGGTCCGAAATGCTGGAGATCGGCAGCACGATCAGCACGTCGGTAGTGTTGAAGGCGTGGTCGATCACCGCGCTGGAGCCGACCATGGCGCCGAGGCGCAGGTAGCCCTTGATGAGCGGCGGCAGGGCCATCAGCGCCCGCTTGGGGTTGACGGCCTCGACCGGCATCAGGTCCATGTTGCGGGCGAGATGCGGCAGGGCGCCGACCGCCCATTCATTCTTCGCCAGCACATTGTGATAGAGGAAGGACAGCGCCAGCGCGTGGCTTTCGAGATAGACGCCGGGGAAGGAGGCGCAGCCGAACATGGCGCTCATGCCGTGCTTTAGCGCATAGGCCCAGTTGCCCTGCCAGAGGAGTTCGACGGTGCGCTTGGTGCGGTATTCCGGCAGCACGCAGGAGCGCCCGAGCTCCATGAAGCGCTTGTCCGGATGCTTGGCGAGCAGGCTCTCGATTTCGAATTCGGAAGCCGAGTAAAAACCGCCATTGGCAAGCGCGACGTCCTGGCGCAGCAGCCGGTAGGTGCCGACGATCTGGTCTTCCGGGTCGCCCTCGAGCGAGCGGTCGAGAACGAGAAGATGATCGCAGAAAGCGTCATAGGCGTCGAAATCGCGTTCGCGGCGCATGGATTCCGGCGGCAGCTGCGCCTTCATTTCATTGACGAAAACGCGATACCGGACGGCCTGGGCGGCATCGATCTCGCGTGCCGTGCGGGCAAGGCGGGTCTCCAGATTGCCGATGCGGCCGAGGATATCGCCGTCCTTTTGCACGGCCGCCGTCGAGGGTCGGGCAGCCTCCGCGGCAGTGTCACGATTCAGGATGTCGATGGAGGACATGGCGATTCTCCCGTTGCCGGCTTATCGACGCCATAAAACACTTCTGTACGACAGGAAAGTGACATATTGCATTTCCCGGCGCAAGAAGCGCGGGCTGGTCCCAAGCGCCCTACCGCGCCTCTGCGCGACGGGCGGAAAGCGCGGCAACGGCCTGAACTTCCGTCAGCAGCCGCACCGGATCGACCGGCTTTACCATCACGCGGTTGGCGCCGTTCAGCAACACCTGGCGGCGCGACTCGTCGCTCTTGTCGGCCGTCAGCACGATCACCGGAACCGGGGCGAGATCGAGCCGCCTTTCATGGCCGCGCAGGCGCCCCAGCATGTCGATGCCGTTGCCGCCCGGCATCGAGAGATCGCTGATGATGATGTCGGGCCGGGCGCTCGCCTCGTAGAGCGCGCAATCGAGCAGCGTCTCGAAATCCTCGACGTGGCGCACCTTATGCCCGCCCTTTTCCAGCATGACGCGCACCAGCATGGCGTTGATCGGATCGTCCTCGCCGAGCAGGATGCTGAGGCCGCTTGCCGCAACCACCGTCTCGGCCACCGAAAGGCCGAAGCCCGGCTGGTTGTCGTTCAGCGCATCGCGCTTCTCCATGCCGCGCATACGCCCGCGCAGCACGTCGATCAGCGACTGTTCGCGCAGCGGCCGGATGAGCCAGGCATCGAAGAGATCGAGCGGATGGGCGCTGCGCTCCTCCGGATTGACGAGGAGGACCTTGCGCAGGCCGAGGGCGGCGATTTCGGCGCGGTCGGCGAGATGAGCGGAAAATTCCGCCGACATGCGATGGTCGACGATGATGTCGGTCGGCCGCCGGCTGCCATTGGCCATGCCGAGCAGCGTCGCACGCGCCGTCTCGCCGTCGCTGACGAGATGGCAGAGGCCGCCGAGCGCGGTGATCGTTTCGGCAATCGCAGCGCGCGCAGCCCCGGCCGGCGCCAGCAGCACGACGCTGTTGCCGGCAAGCAATGTGTTTCGCCGGTCCGGCCGCTCGCTGCCGATGTCGACGGGAAAGCGGATGGTGAATTCGCTGCCCCGGCCTTTTTCGCTGGCAACCGTCAGCGCACCGCCGAATTCACGCATGATGCGGGCGGAGATGGCAAGGCCGAGCCCGGTGCCGCTGCTCTTCTGCGCGACTGTGCCGCCCTGCTCGAACTCGCCGAAGACGCGCGCCTGCTCCTCAGCCGTCATGCCGGGGCCTGTATCGGCCACGGTGATCAGCAGATTGCCGGCGTCGAGCCACACGCGGATGAAGACGCCGCCCGCCTGGGTGAACTTCACCGCGTTGCCGATGACGTTGAAGAGCACCTGGCGCAGCCGCGCCGGATCGAAGCTCATATTCTCCGGCACGTCGGACGATACTGTCGCGCCGATCTCGATGCCTTTTTCATGCGCCCGGTGGGCGAGCATCTCGACGACGCTTTCCAGAAGCTTGCGCAGCGATTCCGAGCGCGGATGCAGCTCGAAGCGGCCGACCTCGATGGTGGAGAAGTCGAGCAGGTCGTCGACGAGCTGCGCCAGCGCATGGCCGGATTGGCGGATGTTCGCGAGGTAATTCTGCTGTTCCTGCGTCAGCCGCGTTTCCGCGATCAGATGCGTCATGCCGAGAATGCCCGAAAGCGGCGTGCGAACCTCGTGGCTGACGGTGGCAAGCAGCCTGGATTTGGCGGCGCTGTTATATTCGGCCTTCTGCCGGGCATCCTCGCGCGCCTGCGCGACGAGGCGTTCCTCGGTCACATCGCGGGCAACGCTCTGCAGCAGAAGACGGCCGTTTGCCGGATCGCGGGTGACGACGTCACGCCAGAGGAAGATGCGCTGGCCCTCCGGCGTCGAGATCTCGACATCGTAGCAATGTGGGACCGGGCCGGGGCGGAAGGCGATCCCGATCTCCTCGCAGGTCCGCCCTTCCGGACGCGGCCGTCCGGTCAGGCGGCGAAAAGTGTCGTTGGCGCCAATGATGCGCCGGTCCATGGTACGGCTGACCGTGATGTCGCCGAGCACGTCGTGCACGTCGGCAAAGAGTTTCGCGCCGTCGTTCCAGTCCGGCAGAGGTTCCATCTTGGGCTGCCTGGGCCGGCGCCGGCGGACCATCAGGAAGGCATAGCTGGCGATGACGGCAAGGCCGAGAACGACGAGACCTCCCGAAAGGAGCAGCGGATCGCCGGCATGGGCAAGCAGCAGCAGGATCGTCGCGGTGAGGAGGCCGGCCCCGCCCAGCCAATAGAACAGCAGGACCCTTGCGGCCGCAGGCCCCTTTTGGGCGTCATCGGCTTGCTGGGATGCGGATGCGTCCGGCCGTGAGGCAGAGCCCTCCAGCCGCGTCTCATGCGGCTTGGCGGCGGCTCCGCCGAACGCGGCGGACAATCTTTCCTGCAACTGTCCCAGGTTGTGCATGGTACCTGGCTAACATGAGGGCCGTTCCGAATGCCTTCAGGAATTCGATAAGATTTTAGCGGCCCGCCTTTTTCGGCAGCAGCAGTTCGTCGAGGATGACGCAGCCCGCACCGACGGTGATGAAGCTGTCGGCGAGGTTGAAGACCGCAAAAGACCAGCTGTCGGTGTGGAAGAGGATGTAATCGATCACGTGGCCATAAGCGAAGCGGTCGACGAGATTGCCGATCGCACCGGCAATGATCAGCGCATAGCCGAGATGCGCGAGCCAGCGATCCTTCTCCGTGCGGTACCACAGCCAGATGACGAAGGCGACGATGACGAGCCGCATGCCGACGATGAACCAGCCGTCCATGCCCGACAGCATCGAAAAGGCGACGCCGAGATTGTAGGTGCGGTAGAGCGCCAGCATCGGAATGACGGGAACGGCTTCCTGCAGCGGCAGATAGTGGTCGACCGCGATCTTGACGGCCTGGTCGATGAGAACGGCGATGACGATGAAGAGAAGAATGGGCGCCGGGCGAGAAAAGAGCGCGGGGCGTGCGTGCGTCTGTTCGGTCATTTGACCTCGGCAAGTGAGAGGAGATGGCGGCGCGCCTCGAAAAGCATGACGGCGGTGGCGACGGCGAGGTTCAGGGAATCGGCGCGGCCCTGCTGCGGAATGCGGGCGAGCGCGTCGGCCTCCCTCGCCAGCTGGTCCGGCAGGCCCGACTGCTCGTTGCCCATCAGCAATACGACCGGCTTCTTCCTGTAGTCGATCGTGCGGTAATCGACCGCGCCGGCAAGATGCGTCGCGACGACGGAAACGCCGGCCGATTTCCGCCAGGCGATGAATTCCTCCGGCGTCGCCCGTGCCACCGGGACGGCGAAGACCGAGCCCATCGTGGCGCGCACGGTTTCGAGCGAGAAGGGATCGGTCGCTTCTCCGACCAGGATGACGCCGGAAGCGCCGGCCGCATCGGCCGTGCGGATGATGGTGCCGAGATTGCCGGGGTCGCGCACGCGGTCGAGCGCCACCCATGTCTCGCCCTCTTTCGGCCGGATATCCCTGAGCGGCTTCCAGCGCTGGTCGAAGATGCCGACGACCATCTGCGGATTGTCGCGACGGGTGATCGAGGCGATCACTTTTTCGCTGACTTCGAGCACCAGCCCGCCCGCGGCGACTGTTTTCGCCGCCATCTGTTCGACCAGCGGCTTGCTCTTGGCAGCCTTGGCATAGACCAGCGTGCGGATCGTCCAGCCGAGCTCGATCGCGTCGATGACGAGCTTCAGCCCTTCGGCCAGGAAAGTCCCGCTCTCCTCCCGCGACTTCTTGTTCATCAGCGCCTTGATGTCCTTGATGATGGGATTGGCGAGCGAGGTGACTTCTTTCACCTGGCCGACCCTGCGCGGTCCTTGATCGTGAAAGTCCTTGCTCATTTCGGCACCCAGCGGGAAAAGAGAGAGGTGGAAAGCGCGCGGCCCTGCGTCTTGCCGTCGGCGCCCGCCTCGCGGATCACCAGCTCGCCGGATTCGACCACGCCGCCCGCACCGCGCATCGTTTCGCGCATCAGCTCGTGGATCGAATAGAAGCTGGCGCGGATCGAATAGGCTGTCAGCACCAGGCCGGCTGCCTTCGGCGAGAGGATCTCGCGGCAGATGTCGAGCATCAGCGGCAGATGCTCGAAGAGATGCCAGACTTCGCCGTTCGGGCCGCGGCCGAATTTCGGCGGATCGGTGAGGATGATGTCGTACTGGCTGCCGCGGCGCTCCTCGCGCAGGATGAATTTCATCGCATCCTCGCAGATCCAGCGGATCGGCAGCTTCTCCATGCGCCCGAGCGCCTGGTTTTCCCGCGCCCAGCCGATCGCCTTCTTCGATGCGTCGACATGGGTGACCTCGGCGCCTGCCGCGGCGGCGACAAGCGAGGCGACGCCGGTATAGCCGAAGAGGTTCAGCACCTTCAGCGGCCGGCCGGCTGTTTCGGCCTGCTCCTTCATCCAGCTCCAGTGCACGATCTGTTCGGGAAAGACGCCGACATGACGGAAGGAGGTGAAGCGGCCGAGAAAATCGACGCCGAGCAGGTTGAGCGGCCAGGTCTCGCCGAGCGCCTCCTTCGGGAAGCGCCAGCGGCCGGTGCCTTCCTCGTCGGTATCGCCGGTGAAGACGGCATCGACCTTTTCCCAGAAATGCGGCGGCAGCGAAGGCTGCCACAATGCCTGGGCCTCGGGACGGATGATGCGGTAGGGACCGTATTGCTCCAGCTTCTGGCCGTTGCCGCTGTCGATCAGGTGGAAGTCGCCGGCCCCGAGCGATTCGAGGATGACCGGCACGCGCTCAGCCGGGCGTTCACCGCTGCGCGTCATGAGAGGGCGTGAAACCGCAGCCGGTGCCGGAGCTTCCCGCACCGCCTCGCGTGCGGCCGCAGGCCGCGCAACGGGCTTCGCCGGCCGGCCGGCCCGATCGTCCCTGCGGCTTTCACCGGCGGGACCTGATGTCTTCTTCTGGCCCGGCCGGCGTTCTCTATGTTTCAACGTGCTCTTCCGCGTCTCTGTCGAGGTGTCTTTATGAGGTTTTCGTCCTCTAGCCCAGAAGACCGCGCCGGATCAACTGCGCCGACCAAGCCCCGAAGCAGGTTCTCCCGGCCCGGCGTTTATTTCAAGCCCTCGCGTCCCTGCATGCGGAGCCAGCTTTCTGCCGAATAAAGCGCCGCGACATGCATCGACTGCATGATGACGGCGCCGGACCGTAGATCGGCGAGAATGTCCCCGAGATCGGCAAACAGCATGTCGACCTTCTCGCCGGGGTCGAAACTGGGTTCGCCTGCTCTGTTCAGGCCGAGCGCCAGCCAGCTCGTGACCATGTTGCTGTGGTTGGCGGCGTTCGGATAGGAGGTGAGCAGTCTGACGAAAGTCGAGGCTTCGTAGCCGGTCTCTTCCCTCAGTTCGCGCCGCGCCGCAGCCATCGCCGCATCGCCGGCCTCCATGTCACCGCGTTCCACGCCTCCAGCGACGAGGCCGAGCACGATCTCGCCGCGGCCATGCCGGTATTCCCGCGTCAGCAGCACGCGCCCGTCGGGCATCAGCGGGATGACGTTGATCCAATCGGGGTAGTCGAGCACATGGAACGGGGCGATGACGGTTCCATCGGCGGTCAGGCAGTCGTCGCTGCGAAGCCTGATCCAGCGATCCTCATAGGTGATGCGGCTCGCCGTCACGCTCCAGGGCTTCAATTCGTCGCTCATCACAATCCCTGCTCCAGATGAAGCCAGGCAGATAACATTCCCTTCCGCCTTGGCAAAGCGCTTTGCCGCTGGGATAAGATTGAGCGAATCGGAGATGGGGCTGTCGAATGGATTTCACCGGCGAAGAACGTATCGCCGCGCCGCGGGATGTCGTCTGGGCGGCGCTCAACGATCCCGAGATCATGCGCGTCTGCATCCCCGGCTGTCAAAATATCGAGCGGCTGTCGCCGGAAACCTTCGAGGCGACGATCAAGGTCAAGTTCAGTCTGCTGTCGGCCACCTTCCACGGACTGCTGACGCTTTCCAACGTCGATGCGCCGAAAAGCTACACGCTTTCGGCTGAAGGCAAGGGCGGCCTTGCCGGTTTTGCCAAAGGCAGCGCGGATGTCGTGCTCGAGGAAAGCGGTGCCGAGACGATCCTGCATTACCGTGCCGGCGCCGAGCTCGGCGGCAAGCTCGCAGGGCTCGGCGCCCGCCTGCTCGATTCCACCTCGCACAGACTCGCCGAGGGGTTCTTTTCGGATTTCAACGCCGCCGTCGTCGCCAAAATGGCGGCAGGCTGATGTCACGGCTTGGCGCGGACAGGGGCTTGGTTTAAGCCGGAATCATGACATGGACCATCAGGCCGCCGCGGGCGGAAGACCAGGAAGCGCTTGCGGAGATCTATCTGTCCGTACGTCGCGAAACATTCGTCTGGGTCGATCCCGGCAAGTTCCACCGGGAGGATTTCGCCGCCCATACCAATGGCGAGACGATTTTCGTCTGCGACCACGCGGATGGCGGCGTGGCAGGCTTTCTCTCGCTCTGGCCGGCGGATGATTTCATTCACATGCTGTATATACGCCCGGAATTGCAGGGCAGCGGCGCCGGGACGGCGCTGCTGCGGGCGCTGCCGGAATGGCCGCGACACAAATACCGCCTGAAATGCCTGGTGAAGAACCGCCGGGCAAAGGCCTTCTACCTCTCCCATGGTTTCGAGGTCACCGGCAACGGCACGTCGCCGGAAGGCGATTACGAGGAGCTGAGCTTCCTTCCTGCCTGATGGAAATATCGGATGGCTTAGCGCGACGGCAACTGCCCGGCAATTTCCTCGGCGCGGCTTTTGTGGCGGTCGGCCTCACCCTGCCAGCGGATGGCTTCTTTGGCCTCGGTGCGG
Organism: Rhizobium sp. J15; assembly: GCF_002531825.1. Lineage (GTDB taxonomy): Bacteria > Pseudomonadota > Alphaproteobacteria > Rhizobiales > Rhizobiaceae > Rhizobium. The sequence continues at coordinate 68,498 of NZ_NWSX01000017.1, forward strand.
GCGCGCTTGCGGTGTTTGCCCTGGCCGAACCAGGTGGCGGCCGAGCCGACGAGCATGCCTGTGATCAGCGCGATGAACAGGAAGACGAAGAAGGGCGCGGAAACCGCAAGCACCTGATCTTCAGGCCTGAACGGATTGAAGGCGAGCGTGACGCTCTGCCGGTTGGCGACGCAGAAGACGATGAGGATGACGCCGAGCGGCAACAAAATCAAAAGGTTGACGATCTTCTTGGCCATTTCAGGTCTCCACATGCTGGATTGCGCCGGCCTTTTCGGGCCGATGCGCCAAAGCGCGTGGCGATCTTTCAGATTCGCTCCTTGCGCTTCAGGTCTTTGTTTTTACGCATGTCGCAAACCGTTTCACGCTTTTGCGCGACATGCGCTAGCAGAATAGGAAAACGGCCTTCAAGTTCAAGTGCGGTTTCGCCGCAGGCAGTTCGCGCCGCTCAATCCTCTTCGTCGGCCTGGCCGGGGTTCAGCCGCTCACGCAGTTCCTTGCCGGTCTTGAAAAAGGGAACCCACTTTTCCTCGACGAAGACGGTATCGCCGGTGCGCGGGTTGCGGCCGGAACGGGAAGGGCGGTTCTTCACGGAAAAGGCGCCGAAGCCGCGCAATTCGACGCGGTTACCCGCAGCCAGTGCATCGGTGATCTCGTCGAGAACCGCGTTGACGATATTCTCGACGTCGCGATGATAGAGATGCGGGTTGCGTGCCGCAACAATCTGCACCAATTCGGACTTGATCACAGTCGCCCCCTTAAATTATTGATTTCTTATCAATCGCGGCCAACCTGCCAAACTGAAAGCAGCCCGTCAAGAAGCAACTTTGGGGGCAGGATTCCATTGAGATCCTGGCCTTTGACGAGATCATCATAACCGAAGATCGTAATCAACCGCGAAACAGCCCCAGCGAGCAGAAAGGGCGTATTGCTCTTCTTGTCCCAATCCACCATCGGCAGTGCGCTGTCGATGCCGCGCGATGTCAGATAGGCGCGGATTTCCGCTTCGCCGCCGATCGTATCGACGAGTTTCACCTTCAGTGCCTGCCGGCCGGTGTAGATCGTGCCGTCGGCCAGCTTCAGCACCTCGTCCCGCGGCAGCTTGCGCCGGTCGGCGACCAGATCGACGAACCAGTTATAGCTGTCGACCACCATGTTGCGGATCATCGCCTTGGCTTCCTCGCTCGCCTCGTGGAAGGGCGAGGGCTCGGCCTTCAGCGGCGAGGATTTGATCTCCTGCAGCGATACGCCGATCTTGTCGAGCAGCGGCTGGATCTGCGGATACTGGAAGATGACGCCGATTGAGCCGGTGATCGAACTGTCGCCGGCAATGATCGTGTCGCCGGCGGTGGCGATCATGTAGCCGGCGGAGGCGGCAAGCGTGCGCACGTCGGAGACGACGGGCTTCTTGGCCGCAATCGCCCGGATCGCCTTGAAGATCTTTTCGCCGCCATAGGTCGTGCCGCCGGGCGAGGAGATCGAAACCACCACCGCCTTGACCTGGTTGTCGGTCTCGATCTTCTTCAATCGCTCGAGAAGCTCGTCGTCATCGACGATCAGCCCCGATATCGTCACATGAGCGACATGCGGGCGCGCCGTCCCGGCGTCGCCGAGGGCAAATTGGTAGAAGGCGAAACCAAGCGCCACGATCAGGGCGACCGCGATGATGCGCCAGAATCCGAGCTTGCGGCGCAGCCGCCGCCGATCCGCAATGATCGAACTGTCCATGAAAACCTCCAGCGCTGGGCTCCGGTTTCGGCATCCCGCCGATCGATCCGGTCAATAGGGTGGCAGCGGCACGTACGAATGCCACTTTTTGATGTTTTTCCGTTTTGTTGCTTGTTGCAGAAAAAATTCCATATTGGCAAGCCAATGTAATAATGCGAAACGAACTGTGATTGGCGGCCGGCTTTGTTACGAAGGCGCGGCGATCACCGCACATGGACGAGGCATATGCTCGATACCCTGAAGAACAACGGAAGCGCCGCTTTTGCGGGGTCCGGCAAGACCCCCTATGGCGATGCGTTGTTCCATTCCGCCCGCGTGCGGCGGCTGAAGGTGCTGCTGCCGGCGGCAGCTCTTATCGTCTCTTTCGCCTTCATCGCGGTGTCGGTGATCCGCACCTACCTGCCCGAAAATATCAAGATCGAAGGCGCCAAGATCGAAAACGGCAAGGTCGTGATGGAAAAACCGGCGATCTCCGGCCGCAATTCCGATGGCATCAACTATTCCATGCTTGCCGAGAGGGCGCTGCAGGATATCCGCGATCCCGATCTCATCACGCTTGAAACCATCAAGGCCGCCGTGCCGATGAATGACGGGCTGATCGCCCGTGTCGTCGCCTCGACCGCCGACTACAATCGCGCCACCGACAACCTGCATATGACGACGCCCTTCACCCTGGTGCTGAGCAGCGGTCTCAATGCGAAATTCCAGTCCGCCCATCTCGACATAAAGGGCGGCAACATGCGCAGCGACGATCCCGTCACCATCACCAAGGACAATGCCTCCATAGTTGCGAACACGCTTCAGATCACCGATAAGGGGCGCGTGATCACATTCGAGGGGAATGTTCGCATGAATGTCGATCCCACCACCATCCATAAACAGGGCACTTAACCAGCCGGGTTACCTATGACAAAAGATTGTCGCATTTCCACTTGCAAGACTGGCATGGCATTCATTGCCGGCGCAGTTGCCCTTATTCTGACGGCCTCCGGCGCTGGCGCGCAGTCGACGACGATGTCGGGCATGAAGCTTTCCAATGACCAGCCGATCCAGATCGAAAGCGACAAGCTCGAAATCCACGATCAGGAACACACCGCTTTGTTCACCGGCAACGTCAAGGTCGTCCAGGGGACGACGACCATGCAGTCGGGCAAGATGACGGTCTACTACAAGGATAAGGCGGCAAAGCCGGCCGCTGACGGAAGCCAGCCGGCAGCGCAGCCGCAGCAGTCGGCCTCGCTTGCATCGGGAAGCGCCGATATCGACAAGATCCTGGTCACGGACAAGGTCTTGCTGACGTCGGGCACGCAGACGGCGACCGCCGATGACGGCAATTTCGACATGGCTTCGCAGACATTCATCCTGACGAGCGATGCGGGCAACAAGGTCGTGCTGTCGGATGGACCGAACGTCTTTACCGGCTGCAAGCTGACCGTTCACATGCAAACTGGCCGGGCGGAGCTTGAAAGCTGCGGCGGGCGTGTCCAGATTCAGCTCGATCCGAAATCGCAGCAGAATCCGCAGCAGCAGAAGCAGAACTGAAACCGGCCTCCCACGTGAAATTATCATCGCTATCCACCATGTTCGGCAAACCTGAGCCGCAAGCTTCGGGTGCCGCCGACAAGAGCCGCTATCAGGGAACGCTGATCGCACGTGGTCTGACGAAGACCTATGCGACGCGTCGCGTCGTCAACGGCGTCTCGCTGGTGGTGCGCCGTGGCGAGGCCGTCGGCCTGCTCGGCCCGAACGGTGCCGGCAAGACCACCTGCTTTTACATGATCACCGGCCTCGTGCCGGTGGACGAAGGCACGATCGAGATCGACGGAAACGAAGTCACGACCATGCCGATGTACCGCCGCTCGCGCCTCGGCGTCGGCTATCTGCCGCAGGAGGCCTCGATCTTCCGCGGACTGACGGTGGAGGAGAACATCCGCGCCGTCCTCGAAGTGCATGTGAAAGACAAGGCCGAGCGCGAGCAGAAACTGAACGAGCTGCTGGAGGAATTCCATATCCAGAAGCTGCGCAAGAGTGCTGCCGTCGCCCTATCGGGCGGTGAGCGCCGCCGCCTGGAAATCGCCCGCGCCCTTGCTACCGACCCGACCTTCATGCTGCTCGACGAGCCCTTCGCCGGCGTCGACCCGATCTCGGTCGCCGACATTCAGAATCTCGTCCACCACCTGACGGCCCGCGGCATCGGCGTTCTCATCACCGACCACAATGTGCGCGAGACGTTGGGCCTGATCGATCGCGCCTATATCATCCATGCCGGGGAAGTGCTGACCCACGGCCGGGCGAACGACATCGTCAACAATCCGGAAGTCCGCCGGCTCTATCTCGGCGACAATTTCAGCCTCTGACGGCGAAACGGGCAGAAATTCACCATGGCGGCACAGTTCCGCTTGACCAAACCCGATAAAAAAGCAATTTTTGGGCCAAGTTGGATTTCCGTGGCCTGAGGCGTTGATCGGACGCGGTTTCCCGAGGAATCGTGGGGAGTTTCGCGTCCGTCATGGCACTGTCCGCCAATCTTTTCCTGCGCCAGAACCAGTCATTGGTGATGACACCGCAACTGATGCAATCCATCCAGTTGCTGCAGATGACGCATTTTGAACTCACCCAGTTCATCGCCCAGGAAGTGGAAAAGAACCCGCTGCTCGAATTTCCGTCGAATGACGGCGAGGCCGCTGGCGAACGCGGCGAAACCGACGACGGAGATTATAACCACCAGCCGGAGGATGCCGCAGCCGACGACGGCTACGACAGCCGCGCCGAGGCGCTCTCCAGCGACTGGTACGACAATGGCGGCAGCGCCAGCACGAGCCGGCTGAACGACGAGCTCGACGCCAACTATACCAATGTCTTCCCCGATGACGGCGCGCCGCAGCGGCTCGATGCGCCGGAACTCGTCAGCCAGTGGAAGTCGATGCCCGGCAGCGGCGAGGTCGCCGATTACGATCTCGATGATTTCGTCGCCGGCCAGGTGTCGCTGCGCGATCATCTCGCCCAGCAGATCCCCTTCGTCCTGCCCGATATGACCGACCGGCTGATCGCGCAGAACTTCATCGATCAGCTCGATGATGCGGGTTATCTGCAGGCCGATATGGCCGAGACGGGCGAAAGGCTGGGCACGAGCCTCGCGCAGGCCGAGCGTGTGCTTGCCGCCCTTCAGACGCTTGATCCGCCGGGTGTTTTCGCCCGCAGCCTGTCTGAATGCCTGGCGATCCAGCTGAAGCAGAAGGACCGGTACGACCCCGCCATGCAGGCGCTGGTCGAAAATCTCGAACTTCTGGCGCGGCGTGATTTCGCCACGCTGAAGCGCCTCTGCGGCGTCGACGAGGAAGACCTTCTCGACATGCTCGGCGAGATCCGCCAGCTCAATCCCAAGCCCGGCAGCGGCTTCGAGGCCGGCGTTTCCGAAGCCATCATGCCCGATGTGGTCGTCAGGCCCTCCGCGGAAGCCGGCTGGCTGGTTGAGCTCAATCCGGATACGCTGCCACGCGTGCTGGTCAACCAGTCCTATTTTGCCCGCGTGACCAGGAACGGCGAGGATCATGCCTTTCTTTCCGAGTGCCTGCAGAGCGCCAACTGGCTGACGCGCAGCCTCGATCAGCGCGCGAAGACGATCATGAAGGTGGCAAGCGAGATCGTCCGCCAGCAGGATGCTTTCCTGCTGCACGGCGTCGACCATCTGCGCCCCTTGAACCTGAAGACGGTCGCCGAGGCGATCAAGATGCATGAATCCACCGTCAGCCGCGTCACCTCGAACAAATATATGCTGACGCCGCGCGGCCTCTTCGAACTCAAATATTTCTTCACGGTTTCGATCAGCGCCGTCGAGGGCGGCGACAGCCATTCGGCCGAGGCCGTGCGCCACAAGATCCGCGCGCTAATCATGCAGGAAAGCCCCGACGCCGTGCTCTCCGACGACGATATCGTCGACATGCTGAAAAAGGGCGGCATCGACCTCGCCCGCCGCACGGTTGCCAAATATAGAGAGGCGATGAACATCGCTTCCTCCGTCCAGCGCCGCCGCGAGAAGCGCGCGCTCGCCAAGGTCGCCGGCTTCTGACGCTTGAATGCTTCGATCCGGATCGAAGCATTCTGCTGCCTATCCTGCTACCCCTCGCTTGTCTCAACGAATGTCGAAGTGCCGACCATGACGCAGCAGAACCCGAGCCTTGCCAGGGAGCTTTCTGGGGTTCCTCCTACACTTTCATCAAGATCGGCGTCGAGACCATCCCGCCGGTCACCCTGATCGCTGCGCGCACGCTGATCGCCGGCGGCATTCTGCTCGCCATCCTCCGTTACCGGCGTGTCCGGCTGCCACGCGACCGCGCCACATGGCGCCGCTTCTTCGTTCAGGCCTGGCTCAACAGCGTCGTTCCCTTCACGCTGATCGCCTGGGCGGAGCAATCCGTCGATGCCGGACTGGCGGTGATCCTGAATTCGGCAACGCCGATCTTCACCTTCCTGCTGACGGTCCTGATCACCCGCCACGAGCAGGTGACCCTGCGAAAGCTCTTCGGCGTCATATCGGGGCTGACCGGCATCTGTCTCGTCATCGGCATCGAAGCGCTGGCCGGACTCGGCGAGAGTCTGACGGCACAGATCGCCATCATCCTGGCGACCATCTGTTACGCAGGTGCCGCAATTTTCAGCAAGAACTTCAAGGGGCTCGATCCCGCTGTGCCGGCGGCCGGCTCGTTGATTTCGGGCGCCGTCATTCTCCTGCCGGTGAGCTTTGTCGTCGATCGGCCGTGGGAACTCGATCCCTCCACGGCATCGGTGCTGGCGCTGCTTGCCCTTTCCGCCTTTTCCACCGCTCTCGCCTTCGCGATCTATTTTCGCCTCGTCCAGACGCTGGGTTCTGTCGGGACCACCTCGCAGGCCTATCTCAGGGTGCCGATCGGCGTTGCGATCGGCATGGTGTTCCTCGGCGAGACGCTGAGCCCGACGGCGTGGATCGGATTCGTTTGCGTCATCCTCGGCGTCGCAGCCATGACGATCCCCCAGAGAAGGGCGGCGGTTATGCCGGCCCGAAGCGGCTGAGAACGATTGCGGGAGAATCGGCGGCGGCGTTTCCCGGCAGCTAGCCCGCTAAACGCTTTCCGGCAGCCGCCAATGCGAATCCGGCGTCCCTATTGACTTTTCGGCGGCCCCCGTCTAGAAGCCCGCCGCAATCGATGCCGTGGACGGCATTTGGAGTTATCCCCATCATCCAAAGGGTACCAAGGACACGCAGGCTTGCGCCGATCTTGCTTGAGATTGCGCGAAGTGCTTGGATGAACCTGAGGCTTGGCGTAAACTGATACCCGCAAACGACCATAAGAAGGGAAACTCCATGAGTGTGCGTGTATCCGGGAAACATATGGAAATTGGTGAATCGTTCCGTCAAAAGATCGAGGACCAAATTGGTATGGCCATCACGAAATACTTCGACGGGGGGTATTCCGGCCAGGTGACCGTGGAAAAGGCGAGTTCCCGTTTCTCCGCAGACTGCAAGCTCCATCTCGACAGTGGCGTGGTGTTGCATGCGGCCGGCGAAGCGACCGATCCTCAGCTTGCTTTCGACGCCGCTTCCGAGCGCATCGAAAAGCGTCTGCGCCGCTACAAGCGCAAGCTGAAGGACCATCATGCCGGAAACCATCTGAATGGTTTTGCAGAAGTCTCCTACACGGTTATGGATTCCGTTCCTGATCACGAAGATGAAATTCCCGACGATTTCGCCCCGGCGATCGTCGCTGAAAGCACGAAGCAATTGAAGACCATGTCGGTCGCCACCGCCGTGATGGCGCTCGACATGACCGACGAGCCGCTTCTCCTGTTCCGCAGCCCCGGCAAGGAACATCTGAACATCGTTTACCGTCGCCACGACGGAAATATTGGCTGGATCGATTCGGCCAATATCAAAGGCTGAGATCAGGGCGGTGAGCGGCGGTGTTGCCGCCGCTCCTTGCGTCATCTGATCCCGGCGACAGAAGGAAAAAGAAATGGCATTGGCAGATTTGCTCCATCAGGATGCGATCATTCCCGCCCTTAGAGTAAATTCCAAGAAACAGTTGCTTCAGGAATTGGCAGCAAGAGCCTCCAGGATCACGGGGCTTTCCGAGCGCGAGATCTTCGACGTCATCCTGCAGCGTGAGCGTCTGGGATCGACGGGCGTCGGCAACGGCATCGCCATTCCTCACGGCAAGCTGGTGAACATCCATTCGATCGTCGGCATTTTTGCCCGGCTGGAGCAGCCGGTCGATTTCGAGGCGCTCGACGACCAGCCGGTCGATCTCGTATTCCTGCTTTTGGCGCCGGAAGGCGCCGGCGCCGACCATCTCAAGGCGCTGTCGCGGATCGCCCGCGTGCTGCGCGATCATGATCTCGTCGCAAAGCTGCGCGCGACCGATTCCGCTTCGGCGATCTATGCCTTCTTGAACGAAGAGCAGACGTCGAACGCAGCCTGAACACTATCTGTTTCCGAACGAAAAAGGCGCCTGGTCTTCCAGGCGCCTTTTTCATTTATCACGAGCCCAACGGAAGGGTTCAGAACTCTTCCCAGCTGTCCTGCGCCACCGCGGCCGAACCGCGCGATGCGGCAGCCGGCCGGCGAACAGCGGTGGTGTGGCGGACCGCGGGAGCGGCCGGCGCCCGCATCTGCTGCGCGACGGAGGCGAGGGCCGTGGCATTGCCGGAGCCCGAGACCCTGAAGCGGGTGGCGAGCGCCTTCAGCGTCTGCGCCTCGTCATTGAGCGCGACGCTGGCAGCGGTTGCTTCCTCCACCATTGCCGCGTTCTGCTGCGTCACCTGGTCCATCTGGTTCATGGCCTGGTTGATTTCCTTCAGGCCGACGGCCTGTTCGCTGGCGGAGGCGGAGATCTGCCGGATGAGGCTGTTGATGCCCATTACTTGTTCGGCGATCTTATGCAGCGTGCCGCCGGCGCGCCCCACGAGATCGACACCTTCCTTGACCTGGACCGCCGAGGTGTTGATCAGCGTCTTGATCTCCTTGGCGGCGTTGGCCGAACGCTGTGCGAGCTCGCGCACTTCCTGAGCGACGACGGCAAAACCCTTGCCGGCTTCGCCCGCGCGGGCGGCCTCGACGCCGGCATTGAGAGCGAGCAGGTTCGTCTGGAAAGCGATCTCGTCGATGACGCCGATGATCCGCGAGACCTCCGTCGAAGACTGCTCGATCCCCTGCATCGAGGCGATCGCCTTTTGCACCACTTCGCCCGATTTCTCGGCATCCTGGCAGGCGAGGTTGACGTTGTCGGCTGCGGTGCGCGCGTTCTCGGCGCTGGAATCGACCTGCGCGGTGAGCTCGTTGAGCGCGGCCGCCGTCTCTTCCAGGCTTGCAGCCTGCTGCTCGGTGCGCTTGGCGAGGTCGGAAGCGCTGTTGCTGATCTCGCCGGTGCCGGCGCCGATATTGACGACGCTGAGATTCATCGTGTTGATGGTCTCTTCGAGGCTCGCAAGGGCGGCGTTGAAGTCCTGCTTCAGCTTGCCGTATTCGCCGGGGAATTCCTCGGTGATGCGGTAACCGAGATTGCCGTGAGACAGCTCGGACAAGCCGGCGCCGACGATCGAGACGATGTGACGCTGCAGCGACACCGATTGCTGGCGCTCCGATTCCGAGCGGCTGCGTTCGGTCTCGGCGGCCTGCCGCTGGTTGGCGGCCTCGTCTTCGAGGCGCTGGCTGTCGGCGAGCTTGAAGCGGAAACCTTCGAGCGCCTTGGCAACCGAACCGACTTCGTCGCTGCGGTCCTGGGCGGCGACGGGCTCGGCATATTCGCCGTCGCTGAGCGCCTTGACGCTGGCGACGAGGCTGCCGAGCGGCCGCTGCACGAACGCGCGGACGGCGAAATAGAGCGCGAGCATCACCGCGCCGAGCACGATCAGGCCGGTAGCGATCATCATGTAGGTCTGGTCCTGCACCGGAGCGTTGATCACCGTGTGCGGGACATCGACGAGCACGACCCAGGTGGCGTTGACGCCCGGGACCTCGAACGGATAGACGACGCGGTCGAAGGGATCGAGACCGTCATAGGTGAGGTTCCGGACGAGCCCGGGCTGCTTGCCCGACAGCGCCGACTTGACGACGTCGGCGCCTTCGCCGTCATATTGTTTGGTCATCAGGTCGGGGATCGGCGCGACGATCCAGCTGCCGGCCTGCGACAGCAGCGTGACGCGGCCGGAGCCGAAAGGATGCAGCGCCTGCAGCTTGTCGGTCAGCGACTTCAGCGAGATGTCGACGCCGCCGACGCCGATCATCTTCCCCCCTGATATGACGGGATAGGCGATCGAGGTCAGCAGTGTCGGTACGTCGGTTCCTTCAGCCAGATAGGGCGTCGTGATCGCGCCCTTGCCGCTGTCGGCGGCAAGCTTCCACCATTCGGCGGTATAATCATTGTCGAACGTCGAATACTGGACGCCGCCATCCTTGGTTTTCGACCAATAGGGCGTGAAGGCGCCGTTCTTGTTGGTGCCTTCGTCGTTGTTGTTGGCGATCTCGGTCGTCTTGCCGTCAAGCGCGCCGAGCTGCTCGCAGAACCAGCTGCCGAAAGCGAAGGCATTCTGTTCGAGATTGGCCTTCAGCACGTTGATCATGCCCTTGCGATCGAGCGACTTGCCTTCATGGGCACGGCCGATGACCCCTGACATGCTGCGCGCGGCACTGGCGAGCTCGCCGACATTGGCGGCGATTTCATTGGCAATCGCTTTTGCCTCGAGATTGGCCTGATCCATCGTCAGCGTCTGGACGCGATCCCGGGTCTGGCCAATGAGGAAAAAGTTCGAAACGGCGAGAACAAGCGCGATGGCGACGCCGGTAATGACGATGAGTTTCGCCGCAAGCGATTTCATGCGAAAAATGAACATGGGTTCCTCGGGCAAGGATGCGCCGAACGGGCATTCTTCGGCACAGGAGCAAAGCACCGCTCCGTCATGGAGCAGCCAAATGGAGGCCGGAACCAAAGGCAGTAGAGGCCGGCGATCATGAGCAACATCGCCAGAGATCTCTTAAATTTGAATGAAATTTTAGTCGCGTGCATAAGCAAAACCGCAAGAAACTCCCTCAGATTTAAGGGGTGTTACCGGCGGTTTCGCAAAGAGACCTGACTTATATCCTGTCTGCGACTTCCTCGCTCAGGGGGATCGAAGGCTGTGCCCCTGATTTGAGGCATGCCAGCGAACCGGCAACCGCCGCGCGGCGCAGCGCCGAAGGAAAATCGAGCCCGTCGTCGAGGCTCGCGGCGAAATAGCCGCAGAAAGTATCGCCCGCGCCGACCGTATCGACAGGGTCGATCACCAGCCCTTGCGCTCTCGAAATTGCACCGTCGCGGATGGCGATGACGCCGTCGCCGCCGAGCGTCACGATCAGCGTTTGTCCGGTTTCCTGATGCAGGCGGACGAGGGCTGCCTCGCGCGCTTCGGCGTCCAGCCCGTCCTGTCCGGCGAGCCGTTCGAACTCGGTTTCGTTGGCGATGACGATATCGGCCAACCGGCCGAGGCGCGGCGCGTCGGGGATCAGCGGCGCGAGGTTGAGAATGCTGGTGATGCCCTTGGACCGTGCTGCCGAAAGCGCGCGCTCGACGGCTGCGACCGGCACTTCGAGCTGCAGCATCAGGATATCGCCTTCGCTCATGCGGCCGACTGCCGCTTCGGCATCGGCAGGTGTAACCCGCCCGTTGGCGCCCGGAACGACGGCGATCATGTTTTCGCCGTCGCCGCCGACAAGGATCAGCGCCGTGCCTGTCGGACCATCGACACGCCTGACGAGAGAAAGGTCGGTTCCCGCATCATCGAGCAGGGCAAGCGCATCCGCCGCGAAGGCATCCTTGCCCACGGCACCGGCCATATGCACGTAGCGTCCGGCACGGCGCGCCGCGAGCGCCTGATTGGCGCCCTTGCCGCCGGCGGCCGTGGCAAAGCCGTTGCCGGCAACCGTCTCGCCGGGCTTCGGCAGGCGCTCCGTCGTGGCGATGAGGTCCATATTGATGGACCCGAAAACTGTGATCATGAGGATGTCCCGTCCTTTTGGAACATGCGGGGCGACGTCATGCTCCAACTCTTTTAAAATGTGGAGCAGACACTGCCCGAAGCGGTCACTCCTCGTCAACCACCCGGAGTTTCAGAAGGCCGGTGCGGCTTTCCACCGATTTGGCCGCAGGCTCGCTGTCGCGGGCAGGCTTGCCGTCGCCGCCGGCCTCGAATTCCAGCGCCTCGATCTTGGCGCCGCGCTTGGTCAGCTTGTCGGCTGAAGTGACCACCATATCTATATCCTTCTGAGTCATGGCGAAATGACCCTGCAGCTTGCGCACCCGCTCGTCGAGGCGGCCGAGATCGTCCATCAGGAGCGCCACCTCGCCCTGGATCAGATGCGCCTGCGCCCGCATGCGCTGGTCCTTGAGCACGGCCTGGATGACCTGGATCGACAGCATCAGCAGTGACGGCGAGACGATGACGATGCGCGAACGATGCGCCTTCTGCACCACCGGCTCGAAGTTCTCGTGGATCTCGGCAAAGATCGATTCGGACGGCACGAAGAGAAAGGCCGTATCCTGGGTTTCCCCCTGGATCAGGTATTTCTCGGAAATGTCCCGGATATGGACGTCCATATCGCGGCGAAACTGCTGGCTTGCGATCTTGCCGGCCTCGGGGCTGCCGGCATCGCGGATCGCATTCCAGGCTTCCAGCGGAAATTTGGCGTCGATCACCAGTGCCGGCGCGTCGTTTGGCATGCGGATCGTGCAGTCCGGCCGCGAACCGTTCGAAAGCGTCGGCTGGAAAGTGTAGGCGCCCATCGGCAGGCCGTCGGCGATGATCGTTTCCATGCGCGACTGGCCGAAGGCGCCGCGCGTCTGCTTGTTGGAAAGAATGGCCTGCAGCCCGACGACATCCTTGGCGAGCGTCTGGATATTGTTCTGCGCGGCATCGATGACCGCCAGCCGCTCCTGCAGCCGCTGCAGGTTCTCATGTGTCGATTTCGTCTGCTCGGTGATCGTCGAACTCATGCGCTGCGACATGCCGTCGAGACGCTGGTTGATCGCCTGGTTGAGCTCGCTCTGTCGCGAGCCGAAGACCTCGGCCATGGCCGTGATTCGGCCCTGCATCTCCGCCTGGATCTTCAGAAGCTCAGCCATGCGCGCCTCGCTCTCGGCGGCGCGAAAGCTCGCCTCTTCCGTTTGCTCGCGGCGAAGGCTGGCGCTGCGCAGAAGAAGGACGATCGCCAGCAGGATCAGCGCAGCGAAAGCCCCGCCGGCAAGCGCCAGCATGGCCGGGCTGATCGAGCCAAGGGAAAGAGTGAGCGATTCGGAATGACTGGTCATGCTGGAACCATAACAGAAGAAGCGGCGATATATAGATCAAAACGTGAACGGAATCGATGGTCCCCAATATCTTCGCAAGCTGTCGGTCTTCTTCGCTCGTGAGAAGAAATCGCGGGCTAATTTAACCATTGCTCAACTATATTCGCCAAAACCTGTGGCGCAGAAATTCCCTCCCGCGCATTCGCGCCAAGTACAGAGATCCCCATGACGTCCCAGCAGACTGACAATGCCCTCAGGCAGCGCCTCGATTTCATCGAACTGGACGACGCCGCGCGCAAGTCGATGCGGGATCTGCGCCCTGTCATCGCCGAATTGATTGGCGGCGCGCTCGACAAATTTTATGCCAAGATCGCCAAGACCTCCGCCGTCGCGAGCTTCTTTTCCGACAAGTCCCATATGGGCCATGCCAAGAAGCGCCAGCAGGATCATTGGGCGAATCTCGCCGGCGGCGCCTTCGACGAGACCTATGTCGCCGGCGTGACCGCCGTCGGCCGCACGCATGCCCGCATCGGGCTGGAACCGCGCTGGTATATCGGCGGCTACGCCATCCTCATGTCCGAACTCGTCAAGGGCATCATGGAGAAGCAATGGCCGTCGATCTTCGCGCGCCAGCAGGGCAAGCTGCTGGCCGAGAAGCTGTCGGCCGTCATCAAGGCCGGCATGCTCGACATGGATTATTCGATCTCCGTCTATCTCGAGGCGCTCGAAGCGAAGCGCCACGCGTTGGAAGAAGAGCGCGCCAAGGCCGAGGCCGACCAGGCAATGGCACTGGAGCAGCTGCGCCGCGGTTTGGAAGCGCTGTCAAATGGGGATCTCGACGCCACGCTGCCGGCCGACCTGCCGGGCAATTTCAAGCAGATGGCCGAGGACTACAACCGTGCCGTCAGCGCCCTTCGCCAGTCCTTCGCATCGGTGCGCGAGACCTCCGGCCATATCATGAGCGGTGCCGACGTCATTTCCAACGCGACCAACGATCTGGCGCTGCGCACCGCCCAGCAGGCGGCAGGCGTCGAGGAGAGTTCGGCCGCCCTGCAGCAGCTTTCCGTCAGCGTCGGCCAGACGGCCGCCAATGCCGAGAAGGCGTCGGACGCCGTGCGCGAAACGCAGCAGAAGGCGAAGAACTCCGGCGAACTCGTCACCAGCGCCGTCTCGGCGATGGCCGGCATCGAGAAATCCTCGACCGAAATTTCCAAGATCATCGGCGTTATCGACGAGATTGCCTTCCAGACCAATCTGCTGGCGCTGAATGCCGGTGTCGAGGCGGCCCGCGCCGGCGATGCCGGCAAGGGCTTCGCCGTCGTCGCCCAAGAAGTCCGCCAGCTTGCCCAGCGCACGGCGGAAGCCGCAAAGGAGATCAAGAACCTGATCTCCCAGAGTTCGACACAGGTCAATGAAGGCGTCGACATCGTCTCCAGCACCGGCGAGGCGCTGAACGACATGATCAGCCGCATCGACATCATCAACCGTTTCGTCGCCGATATCGCCGCTGCCGCGCGCGACCAGGCGACCGGCGTCAACGAAGTCAGCGTGGCGATCCGCAGCATGGGCGAGATCACCCAGCAGAATTCCGGCATGGTCGAGCATACTTCGGCGGAAACCCGCCGTCTCAAGGATGAGGTGGAGAGCCTGATCACGCTGCTGCGGCGCTTCCGCGCCCAGCCCGAGGGCCGTTCGGCCATCGCTGCCCGCCGGGCGGCGTGACGCGAATATGGCAAAATTCGGGGCGGGGAGGCAAAAAAGCGCGCTCCCCCGCCGCCGGATAATTCCATAGTCGGAAAAGATGGGTTATGGGAACGCCATGACCATTAAGCCACTCATCATTCTTCCCGATCCTCTCCTCCGCCAGATATCCAAGCCGATCGAGCGGGTGGATGCCGACCTGCAGCGTCTTGCCGACGACATGCTGGAAACCATGTACGATGCCCCGGGCATCGGCCTTGCCGCCATCCAGATCGGCGTGCCGCGCCGCATGCTCGTCATCGACGTTGCGCGCGAAGGCGAGGAAAAGCAGCCGCAGGTCTTCATCAATCCCGAAATCGTCAAATCCTCCGACGAGCGCTCCGTCTATGAGGAGGGGTGCCTATCGATTCCGGATTACTATGCCGAGGTCGAGCGTCCGGCGATCGTTTCGGTGAAATTTCTCGACCGGGACGGCAAGGAGCAGACAGTGGAAGCCGACGGCCTGCTCGCCACCTGCCTGCAGCACGAGATCGACCACCTGAACGGCGTGCTCTTCATCGACCATATTTCGCGGCTGAAGCGGGAGATGGTGATCAAGAAATTCACCAAGGCGGCGAAATCCAAGGCCCTCTGACGAGCGTTGAAAATGCGTCGGCGAGGCATTATGATATCGCTGATATCATAATGGAGGCGCCGATGGGTGACCTGCTTATTCGAGATGTTCCCGAAGCGATGAAGCGGCAGCTTCAGGAAAGCGCCCAGCGCAACGGCCGCAGCCTTTCGGAGGAAGCGATCGAAATCATCCGCCGCCAGATTGCGGTGGAGCGCTCGGGTGCTTCCGCCGGGCAGCGCCTGCGCTCTCTGATGGGCGAGGAAAGGTTGAGCGAAGACGAAGTCGAAGCCATCGCCGCAGCCCGCCACGAACGCGACCGCGAGCCGCCGCGTTTCGACAGATGATCGTGCTCGATACGAATGTGATTTCCGAATTGCAGGGACGGACGCACAGTGAGCGGATCTTGAACTGGCTGGACGCCTACGACGTCGAGACGCTTTTCCTGACCACGATCTCGGTCGGGGAAATGCGCTACGGGCTTGAACTCCTTGATGACGGAAGGCGAAAGACGGCGCTGATCTCCGACTTCAACCGGATCGAGTCCGAATTTTCCGGCCGTTTGCTAGGGTTTTCCCTGAGCGCAGCGAATCGCTACGGCCTTCTGGCTGCGGCGCGCAGAAAGGCGGGACGGCCGATGGAAACGAAGGACGCCATGATCGCCGCCATCTGCCTTTCGAACGGCGCAACGCTCGCCACCCGCAACACCAGAGATTTCGAGGGGCTTGATCTCAAGCTCGTAAACCCGTTTGAAGACGGCTGATCCTCAATTGGCGAGATAGAATGTCCCTTCGCATCATCTTCATGGGAACCCCGGAGTTCTCGGTCCCAACCCTGCGCCTGCTTGTCGATGCCGGGCATAAGATCGTTGCGGTCTATACGCAGCCGCCGCGGCCGGGCGGCCGGCGCGGGCTCGATCTGCAGAAATCGCCAGTGCACCAGGCGGCCGAGCTGCTCGGTCTTCCTGTCTTCACGCCGGTCAATTTCAAAGATCCGGAAGAGCGCGAGAGGTTTGCCGCCTTCAATGCCGATGTCGCCGTCGTCGTTGCCTACGGATTGCTGCTGCCGGAGGCGATTTTGAACGGCACGCGGAACGGATGCTACAACGGCCATGCCTCGCTGCTGCCGCGCTGGCGGGGTGCCGCTCCGATCCAGCGGGCGATCATGGCGGGCGACGAAAAGACCGGCATGATGGTGATGAAGATGGACAAGGGCCTCGATACCGGCGCCGTCGCGCTGACCCGCGAAGTCGAGATCGGCCCGAACATGACGGCGGGCGAGCTGCACGACCGGCTGATGCAGGTCGGCGCCAAGGCGATGGCGGAAGCCATGGTGAAGCTGGAGATGAACGACCTGCCGCTGACGCCGCAGCCGGCAGAGGGCGTGCTTTACGCCGCCAAGATCGACAAGGCCGAGACCCGCATCGATTTTGCCAGAGATGCCAAGGACGTGCACAATCATATCCGTGGCCTCGCGCCGTTCCCCGGCGCATGGTTCGAACTTGAAGTCGGCGGCAAGCCGGAACGGGTGAAGGTGCTGGGCTCGGAGCTGGGAGAGGGTGAAGGTGCTGCCGGAGAGCTGCTGACGGATGATCTCCTGATTGCCTGCGCCTCTGGCGCGGTGCGGCTGACCCGGCTGCAAAAGGCAGGCGGCAAGCCGCTCGCCGCGGCCGATTTCCTCAGGGGCACGCCGCTGGCGGCGGGCATGAGGCTCTCCTGATGCCGCGCTACCGCATGACCGTCGAATATGACGGCGGCCCCTATGTCGGCTGGCAGCGGCAGGAGAATGGTCCTTCGGTGCAGGGCGCGATCGAAGCCGCCGTGCTGTCGCTCACCGGCGAAACCGTCTCGATCCGCGGCGCCGGCCGCACCGATTCCGGCGTCCACGCCATGGGTCAGGTGATCCATGCCGATCTTTCGAAAGAATGGTCGCCCTACAAGCTGCAGAATGCCCTGAATGCGCATCTGCGGCTCGCCGGCGAGCGTGTCTCCATTCTCGACGTCGAGGTGGTTCCGGACTTTTTCGATGCCCGCTTCTCGGCGCTGAGACGCCACTATCTCTACCGCATCGTCAGCCGCCGCGCGCCGCTGGCGCTGGAGGCCGGCAAGGCCTGGTGGGTACCGAAGGCGCTCGATCACGAGGTCATGCATGCCGCCGCCCGGAGGCTGGTCGGCAGGCACGATTTTTCCACCTTCCGTTCCGCCCATTGCCAGGCGAACAGCCCGGTGCGCACGCTCGACCGGCTGGATGTGACGCGGAATGGCGAGCTGATCGAGATCCGCGCCACCGCTCAGAGCTTCCTCCACAACCAGATCCGGTCCTTCGCCGGCACGCTGAAGCTTGCCGGCGAAGGCAAATGGACGCCAGACGACGTGCAGGCAGCGCTCGAGGCGCGGGATCGCAAGGCCTGCGGCCCGGTCGCGCCGCCGGAAGGGCTCTATTTCATGCGGGTGGACTATCCCGAGGTGATCACCGACCGGCGAAGGCCGGTCGACGAAACCGACGACGATCTGTCTTAAAGCTCCGCCGCTCCAGTCAGATCGGATAGATGCCGAGGAAGCGCTGGAGATATTCCGAAAGGATCATCGGCGGCACGAGCAGCACCAGCGTCAGCGCGCCGACCATCAGCGCGTGGCCATAGCAGATCATCCGCAGAATACGCGCCAGCACGAAGACCTGCGCCAGCATGCAGGCAAGCAGCAGCAGCGAGACGAAGCCGACGGTTCCGGGCAGGAAGAAGACCAGCGCCAGCAGCAGCCCGTTGATGTAGGAAAGCGGCACGCCGAGCCAGTTGACGCTGACGACGAGCGGCGCGAAGCGCTCGCCCATGCGGAATGCAAGCAGCAACAGCCCGGCAAAGACCAGCGGCACGAACCAGTTGGCGACCTCGACGAGGCTGAGCCTGATATAGAAGGCGAAGTCGACATCGGCTTCCGGCGGCATCGCCCGCAGGAAGGCCTGTCGCCACCAGAGCCAGGAAATGCCCATCGGCGGCAGGCACCAGGCCATCGCCCAGAACGAACGGTTGACGCCGCGCTCCGACATGTCGAGGAAGCGGAAGCCGCGCGGATCCAGCCGGATCAGCAGCCAGAGGCCCGCCAGATAATATTGGACTTCTCTAAGACCCGGCATTGGCGAACCAGCGGGCGATGAAGGTCTCGTAGATCGCCGTCAGCATCTCCAGATCGGAAACGGCGACGCGCTCGTCGACCATGTGCATCGTCTGGCCGACGAGGCCGAATTCGACGACCGGGCAGTAATCCTTGATGAAGCGCGCATCCGACGTGCCGCCGGTGGTCGAAAGCGCCGGCGACCGGCCGGCGACACTTTCGACGGCTGATGACAGCGAGGCGATCAGGGCGTTGTTGCGCGTGAGGAAGACATGGCTCGGCCGGTCGGCCCAGACGATGTCGTATTTCACCGGCTCCCGGCCCGGTCGCAAGACGCCGTCGCGGGCGGCGGCGTCGAGGCGCCGCAGGATTTCGGCCCTCAGCGTCTCGGCTGTCCAGCTATCGTTGAAGCGGATGTTGAAGCTTGCCGATGCCTTGGCCGGAATGACGTTGGTCGCGGGATTGCCGACGTCGATGGTGGTCACTTCGAGGTTCGACGGCTGGAAGTTGTCGGTGCCGCCGTCGAAGGGCGGGTCCATCAGCGCCTCGGTCAGCTGCAGAATGCCGCGCACCGGATTGTCGGCAAGATGCGGATAGGCCGCATGGCCCTGCACGCCATGAACCGTGATCTTGCCCGACAGCGAGCCGCGCCGGCCGATCTTGATCATGTCGCCGAGCCTGTCCGGATTGGTCGGCTCGCCGACGAGGCAGGCATCCCAGCGTTCGCCGCGATCGGCCGCCCAGTGCAGCAGCTTGATCGTGCCGTTGATCGCCGGGCCTTCCTCGTCGCCGGTGATGAGGAAGGAGACCGAGCCCTTCGGCGGACCGTTCTTCTCGATATGGCGAGCGACGGCGGCGACGAAGCAGGCGATGCCGCCCTTCATGTCGACGGCGCCGCGGCCGAAAAGCTCGCCCTTGGCAATCTCGGCGGCGAAGGGCGGATGCGTCCAGGCGGCCTCGTCGCCGACGGGAACGACATCGGTATGGCCGGCAAACATCAGGTGCGGCCCGTCGCTGCCGAGCCGGGCATAGAGGTTCTCGATATCGGGCGTGCCCTCTTCGCTCGCCTTCACCCTGTCGATCTTGAAGCCAAGCGGCGCAAGCATCGCCTCCAGCGCCGTCAGCGCGCCGCCTTCGGCGGGCGTCACGGACGGGCAGCGAATCAGGGTCTGGAGATTGGCGACGGGATCGGTAGCGGTCATGGCGGTCGAACTATCCGGCGGGAATGGCAAAGACATGGCAAGGCGGGACCGCCTCGCGCAAAAAGACGCCCGCCTGTTTACCGGATCAATTTCCCGATGTCATCAATCGCGAAGCAGCTCGTTGATGCCGGTCTTCGAGCGGGTCTTTTCATCGACGCGCTTGACGATCACGGCGCAATAGAGATGCGGCGCCGGCTGGCCGTTCGCCATCGTCGCATTGCCCGACGGCATCGAGCCGGCGACGACGACGGAATAGGGCGGCACTTCGCCATACATCACCTCGCCGGTGGCGCGGTCGACGATCTTGGTCGACTTGCCGATATAGACGCCCATGCCGAGCACCGAGCCTTCGCGGATGATGCAGCCCTCGACCACTTCGGAGCGGGCGCCGATGAAGCAATTGTCCTCGATGATCGTCGGGCCGGCCTGCATCGGTTCCAGCACGCCGCCGATGCCGACGCCGCCGGAGAGATGCACATGCTTGCCGATCTGCGCGCAGGAGCCGACCGTCGCCCAGGTATCGACCATCGTGCCTTCGCCGACATAGGCACCGAGATTGACGAAGGACGGCATCAGGACCGCGTTCGGCGCGATATAGGCCGAGCGGCGCACGACGCAGTTCGGCACGGCGCGGAAGCCCGCGGCGCGGAACTGGTTCTCGCCCCAGTTTTCGAACTTCGAGGGAACCTTGTCCCACCAGGTGGAATTGCCAGAACCGCCCTTGACCACTTCCATGTCGTTGAGGCGGAAGGACAGGAGCACTGCCTTCTTCAGCCACTGATTGACCGTCCAGGCGCCGTCGGCGCCGCGCGTCGCCACGCGCGCCTTGCCTTCGTCGAGCAGATTGAGCGCTGCTTCGACCGCGTCGCGGACCTCGCCCTTCGTCGACGTGTTCACATTGTCGCGATTGTCGAAGGCGGCTTCGATGGTCTTTTCGAGGGATGCGAGGTCGGTGGCGCTCATGGGAATTCCTTAAACTTCGATCTTTATCGTGGAGACGGCGCAGTCTCCGGAATTGCGGTTGGCGGGATTGTGTCCTGCTCTACAGCATGCGCCCGTAGAATGGAATGATTTTTCGGGCAGGATCAATCTGGATTCAAGGCGTTATCGCGACATATCCGGCACTAAGGCCGGCAGGACTGAAAGGCATTTCGATATGGCGAAGGGACGAAACGGCGGTTCTAGGCGCAAGGATGGCGTATGGGACCCGCTGAAGAGCAGCTCGACCGACAGGCAGCGCGCCGAGGCCGTGCCGAAGACGCCGCAGACGATGTCGCCTGCCTATCGCCTTGCCTATGTCGATGAGGATTTCCTCTGCCGCGAGGAACTGCGGCCTATCCGCCTGCAGCTGGAGCTCCTGAAGACGGAGATGATGCTGACCGAACGCGGCATCCGCTCGACCGTCGTCATGTTCGGCGGCGCCCGCATTCCCGCTCCCGGCCAGAGCGCCTGGGCGGCGCGCAATGATGTCCAGCGCGCCAATCTGGAGGCGGCGTCCGTCTATTATGACGAGGCGCGCAAATTCGCCCGGCTCTGCTCGAAATATTCGGCGACCTTCGATTTCCATGAATATGTGATCGTCACCGGCGGCGGTCCCGGCGTGATGGAGGCAGGCAATCGCGGCGCGACCGACGAGGGCGCGCCTTCCATCGGTCTCAACATCGTGCTGCCGCACGAACAGGCGCCGAACGCCTATGTGACGCCCGAACTCAGCTTCAACTTCCACTATTTCGCCATCCGCAAGATGCATTTCATGGTGCGCGCCAAGGCGATCGCGGTCTTTCCCGGCGGCTTCGGGACGCTTGACGAATTCTTCGAATGCCTGACGCTGATCCAGACCGGGCGCATGGAGCGCCTGCCGCTGATCTTGTTTGGCGAGGCGTTCTGGAAGAGCATCATCAATTTCGACGCATTGGCCGAATTCGGCACGATCGCGCCCGATGATGTCAAGCTGATCAGCTTCGTCGAGACGGCCGAAGCCGCGTGGAAGATCGTGCAGGATTTCTACGAACGCCGCGAATAGGGGCTCAGCGCCGCATTCCGATTGAAGAGGCACGAGAATCTCTTTCCCCGGCGGAGCGGGGAAAGAGTGGAGCCGATGGTTCGTTCCGCCCTACAGGAATGGCCGGTCCGGCATGTCGTCGATCGAAATGACGCCGTCCTTGTTGCGGTCCATCCGGACGAACAGCTTGTCGATGGCGGCTTCGGCTTCCTGCTTGGAAATCTGGCCGTTCTCGTCGGTGTCGACCCGGTGCATCATGATCGAGGCGTTCATGATGTTGCCGCCATGACGCATCCAGCGATGGCCGTCACGACCTTCGTGACCCTCGCGCGGCGGTCGGCGCTGATCGCCGTTCTCCGCCGTCTTGGGGGCGGCATTCGCGTCGCTGTTTTCGTCGGCATTCTGTTTGCGCTTGTCGCGCATCGCCTGCATCTGCGTCTGCCGGTATTGCCGGATTTCGCCGGGTGTCAGCGACCCGTCATTGTTGGTGTCGATCGCGGCGAAAATCTTGTCGATACCTTCGGTCGCCTCTTCCTTGGTGACCTGTCCGTCCTTGTTCACATCGAACTGCTTGAGCATGCGCACATAGGTGATTTCGCGGAAGGCGCCGAAGTCCGGACGGCCTTTGCCGGCATGCTGACGCGGCCCATCGCCGGGCGCGGCAAAGCTTGCTCCGGCTGCTGCGCCGAAAACGAGGACGGAGGAAAGCGCTGCCAGTATCAGCTTGTTGCGGTACATCGTATTTCCCTTTCGTAAGGTGTCCCCTCACGAAAGAAGCTATGGCAACGAGGCGGGAAGACCCAGTTAAACATCGGTAAGCTGGGTGAAACTTTCGTAACGTGATGCCCGTCAGCGGCCGGATCCGGTCACCTTGCCGAGGAAGGCGGCGAGGTCGTCGGTGACGAAATCGATGTGATCTTCCTCGCCGCTGGTTTTTTCCCACCATTCGACGACCGTTTCTTCCAGATTGCGCGGCACGAGCAGTACGGTCTGCATGCCGAGCGCTTTCGGCACCGTCAGATTGCGCGGCAGATCCTCGAACATCGCCGCCTTGCTCGTTTCGACGCGTTTCAGCGCCGTAAACTTGTCGTAGGTCGCCTGCGCCGGTTTCGGCACGTAGTCGGCGGCGACGATATCGAAGATGTCGTCGAAATGCTCGAGGATGCCGAGCGCGCCTGCCGTCATCTCGGCATGCTTGACGCTGCCGTTGGTAAAGATGAACTTGCGCCCCGGCAGCGCCTTGATCGCCTCGCCGAGTTCCGGCTGCGGCGTCAGCGCCGAATAGTCGATCGCATGCGCCTTTTCGAGGAAATCATTCGGGTCGATGCCGTGATGGATCATCAGTCCCTGCAGGGTCGTGCCGTGGTCGAGATAATACTGCTTCTGCAGCTTTCGCGCTTCGTCCCGCTCCATCTGCAAGAGCGCTGCGACATAGGCCGTCATGTTCTTGTCGATCTGCGCGAAGAGATTGACATGATGGGGATAGAGCGTGTTGTCGAGGTCGAACACCCAGTCGGTGACGTGTTCGAAATCGGCTTTTTCAGGCGTGCGGTCGATCTTTGTCATGGGCGTCCTTATGGCACAGGCGCGACCGCAGGGAAATCGACAAGAAAAAATAGACGCCCGATTTTCGGCGGACGCGGCAGGCGCGGGGTGCTAGAAAGTCGGCATGCTCTTCGAACGCCCCGACGACGATACGCTCTATGACGCCCTGATCGCGCGCCGCGCCGATTACGAGGGCCAGGCCTATGTCTGCGTCAAGACGACAGGCATCTTCTGCCGTCTGACCTGCCCGGCGCGCAAGCCGAAGCGGGAAAACACCATCTTCTTCGATACGATCGCCGCCTGCATGCATTCCGGCTTTCGCCCGTGCCGGCGCTGCAGGCCGCTCGAGCAGCCGGGCAGGGAGCCTGTTGTCGACGATCTGCTGGCGCGGCTGGACAGCGAGCCCGAGGTTCGCTGGACCGAGCACGAACTCGTGCGCCGGGGGCTTGATCCCTCGACGGTGCGCCGGGCCTTCAAGCGGGCGCTCGGGATGACCTTTCACGACATTGTCCGCTACCGCCGTCTCGGAGAGGCGGCCAGGCAGCTAGCCGACGGCGCGCGGGTGATCGATGCGCAAATCGAGGCCGGATACGAATCCCCGAGCGGCTTCCGCACGGCGTTTCAGCGGCTCGTCGGCAAAGCGCCGGCGCTCTCGCAGAACCGCGAACTGCTCTTTGCCGATTGGTTCGACACGCCGCTCGGACCGATGATTGCGGTCGCCGACCAGACATATCTGCATCTTCTCGAGTTTCACGATCGCAAGGCACTGCCGACCGAACTCGAGGCGCTGCAGAAGCGCGTCCGTTCTTCGGTCGCGATCGGCCGGACGCCTGTCATCGATCAGATCGAAGCGGAGATTCGCGATTATTTCGAAGGCAGGCTTACCGTCTTCAAAACGCCGCTGGCGCTTGGCGGCACGCCGTTCGAAAAGCATGTCTGGGCAAGGCTCGTGGATATCCCGGTCGGTCAGACGCGCGCCTATGGCGATCTCGCAAGGGAGATGGAGCGGCCGGAGGTCGTGCGTGCCGTCGGCCGTGCCAACGGCGCCAATCAACTCGCCATCATCGTGCCCTGCTATCGCATTCTCGGCGCGGATGGTTCGCTGACCGGCTATGGCGGAGGGCTCTGGCGCAAGCAGTGGCTGCTGCGGCATGAAGAGAAGATCAGAACACGGGCAAAGATGGAGGAGACGGCATGAACCAGACTGACAAAGCCAAGGCATTCCATGCGTTGCATCAGAAGGGCGATCCGATCGTCCTGTATAACATCTGGGACGCGGGCACGGCGAAGGCCGTTGCCGATGCTGGGGCCAAGGCGCTTGCAACGGGAAGCTGGTCGGTCGCGGCAGCGCAAGGTTATGCCGACGGCGAAAAGCTGCCGATGCCGGCGCTGGTCGAGACGGTGAAATCCATCACCAATGTCATCGACCTGCCGCTTTCGGTCGACTTCGAAGGCGCCTATTCCTCGGAGCCCGCAGGTGCCGCCGCCAATGCCGCCAAGCTGGTGGAGGTTGGCGCTATCGGCATCAATTTCGAGGATCGGGTCGTCGGCGGCAGCGGCTGCTATCCGGCCGAACGCCAGGCGGCCCGCATCCGCGCCATTCGCGAGATGACGGATGGGAAAGGTATTCCCTTCTTCATCAATGCCCGCACGGACCTCTTCCTCGCCGAGAGCGATCTTTCCAAGCATGCAAGCTTGGTGGACGAGGCGATCGAGCGGGGCAGGGCCTATGCGGCGGCTGGCGGTAGCGGCTTCTTCGTTCCGGGCCTGATCGATGCCGCATTGATCGAAAGGATCTGCGCGGCATCGTCGCTGCCGGTCAATATCATGATGAGGGCCGGCGCGCCCGACGTGAAAGTGCTGGCAAAGCTCGGCGTCGGCCGCATCAGCTACGGTCCGGGGCCTTATCGCTCGATGATGGAAAAGCTGAAGCAGGAAGCGGCGGCGATCTATAGCCAGCTTTGAGGCCGATATCTGGAACGCGGCACAAAGGCATGCGCCCTTCGCATTGGTGAAGGGCGCAGCCTCGATCAGGGAACGATCAGCGTGCCGATGCCGTGCTCGGTGAAGATCTCGAGCAGGACGGAATGGGCCGTCTTGCCGTTCAGGATGACGACGCCCTGGACGCCGGCCTTGATCGCGTCAATGCAGGTTTCGACCTTCGGGATCATGCCGCCGGAGATCGTGCCGTCGGCAATCAGCGCATGCGCTTCGGCGACGGAGAGCTCCTTGATCAGCTGGCCGTTCTTGTCGAGTACCCCCGGCACATCCGTCAGGAACAGCAGGCGGGTGGCGTTCAGCGCACCGGCGATAGCGCCGGCGAAGGTATCGGCGTTGATATTATAGGTCGCGCCGTCGCGGCCCGGCGCCACGGGCGCGATGACGGGGATCATCTCGGAACGGGCGAGCAGATCGAGCAGCGTGCGGTCGACCTCGACCACTTCGCCGACGAAGCCGAGATCGAGAACGCGCTCGATGTTCGAATCCGGATCCTTGACGGTCTTGCGCGCCTTCTCGGCGAAGACCATGTTGCCGTCCTTGCCGCAAAGGCCGATCGCCCATTCGCCGGTCTGGTTGATGA
This sequence comes from Rhizobium sp. J15, assembly GCF_002531825.1. Taxonomy (GTDB): domain Bacteria; phylum Pseudomonadota; class Alphaproteobacteria; order Rhizobiales; family Rhizobiaceae; genus Rhizobium. Next base: position 94,268 of record NZ_NWSX01000017.1, read on the forward strand.
GCGCGACGATCTCCTTGTTGATCGAGCCGGCGAGCACCATCTCGACGATCTCGACGGTCTTCTGGTCGGTGACGCGAAGCCCGCCTTCGAATTTCGATTCGATGCCCATCTTGTTCAGCATGGCGCCGATCTGCGGGCCGCCGCCGTGAACGACGATCGGGTTGACGCCCGATTGCTTCAGGAGCGCGATGTCGCTGGCAAAGGCCTTGCCGAGCTCCGGATTGCCCATGGCGTGGCCGCCATACTTCACGACGATCGTCTTGTTCTCGTAGCGCTGCATGAAGGGCAGCGCCTGGGCGAGAAGACGTGCCTGGATTTCGCTTTCGGACTCGTTCATGGGAACCCCGCAGAATTGATCGCGGCCTTTTATCGCAAGTTTCTGACAGAGGGAATAATCCAGCACGCAATAGTTTTTCGTATGTGGCGCGAGGCTGGCGGACTTTGCCGTCCGATGGCGGCGCAGCCACGATATGAGGAACGGCATGCAAGGCGATGAGATCAAAGACCTGATCGGCCGCGTCGCGCTCGGCGACCGCAGGGCCTTTGTTGCCCTCTATAACCAGACCGGACCGAAACTTTTTGCGATCTGCCTGCGTATCTTGAAGCATCGCACCGAGGCCGAAGAAGCCCTGCAGGAAGTCTATATCAGCATCTGGCAGCGCGCCGGGAGCTTCTCGGCCGCTTCCGGTTCGCCCTCGGTCTGGCTGGCGGCGATCGCCCGCAATCGTGCGATCGACCTGCTGCGGGCGCGCAAGCCGATCGCCGACGAACTGGACAGCGCCTACGATCTTGCCGATTCCGCCCCCGACCCGGAAATGCAGACAGTGACGAAGGATGAAGGAAGGCGGATTGACACCTGCATGGAAGAGTTGGAAGCTGATCGAGCGGTCGCCGTGAAACGGGCTTATGTCGAAGGGCTGAGCTATCAGGAACTGGCCGATCAGTTTGGTGTGCCGCTGAACACGATGCGGACCTGGCTCAGACGCAGCCTCTTGAAACTGAGAGAGTGCATGGAACGATGACATCGCCCGACAAAAGCAAGGGAAACCGCTCCCGTGACGAGGTCCTCGCCGGCGAATATGTGCTTGGCGTCCTGTCGCTTCAGGATCGCCGGGTGGTGGAAGAGCGCATGCGTCACGATCGGATCTTCGCCGCGATCGTCAGCCGCTGGGAAACCAACCTCTCCGCCTTCAACGACGAATATGAGGGCGCCGCCCCGAGCCGCGAGACCTTCAAGCAGATCGAGGCGCGGCTTTTCGGCGACGGCGAAAAGCCCCCGTCCTTTTCGCAAGGGCTCTGGAATTCCGCCGTCTTCTGGCGTTCGCTGGCCTTTGCCTGCATCGTCGTTGCCGTCAGCGCCGTCATCTTCGCCTCGGGTGTCGTGCCGCAGCCGCAGGGGCCGACGCCGCTGGTGGCCGAGCTTGCGGGCCAAAACAACGCCATCAATCTTCGCGCCTCCTACGAGATCCAGAGCGGCAAGCTGAAGATCGTGCCGGTCGCCGCCGGCAAGCCGGAGGAGAAATCGCTGGAACTCTGGCTCGTGCCGGGCAGCGGCATGCCGAAATCCCTTGGTATCTTCAAGCCGGGCGAAGGCGGAGAGCTCGTCATTCCGGCCGATCTGCGGGCTCAGATCGCCGCTGGCGCCAATCTCGCCGTCAGCCTCGAACCTTTCGGCGGCTCTCCGACGGGACAGGCGACCGGTCCTGTCGTCGCAAGCGGCACCGTGCGCCGGCCATAATCAGGCGCCGGCCGTAAAATCACTTTTTCCTGTCTGAAACTCTTCGGCGCGGCTCTCCGTAGTTCGAAATGTCCGGACGACGCTCAGGCATCAAGCCGGCGGACGAGTTCCGGCCCGAGGAGAAAATCATGACCAAGTCTGCATTGCGCGCTGTTGCGCTCGCCACCGCCATGTCGGCCGCAGCCTTCGCTGCCCACGCGAAAAATCCAGAGGTCGGCGGCGCCGCGATGTTCGAGAACAAGAACATCGTCGAGAACGCCATGAATTCCAAGGATCACACGACGCTGGTCGCAGCCGTCAAGGCGGCCGGCCTCGTCGGCACGCTCGAGGGAAAGGGTCCCTTCACCGTCTTCGCACCGACCAACGAGGCCTTCGCCGCCCTGCCGGACGGCACCGTCGAGGCGCTGCTGAAGCCGGAAAACAAGGCAAAGCTGACCAAGGTGCTGACCTGCCACGTGGTCGCGGCCGACGCGATGGCCAAGGCGGTCGCCAAGATGATCAAGGACGACGGCGGCGAACACGACATCAAGACCGTCGGCGGCTGCGTGCTGAAGGCCAGGGAAAGCATGGGCAAGATCACGCTGACCGATGAAAACGGCGATGTCGCCCATGTGACGATTGCCGACGTCAAGCAGTCGAACGGCGTCATCCATGTCGTCGATAAGGTGCTGCTGCCGAAGACCTAAAGCCCGCCCTTGTTGGCAGAGGCAGGGTCTTCCCCTGGCGCGGATGGCCGCCCCTCACGCTAACCCTCTCCCCGTTAAAACGGGGCGAGGGGACGTGCCCTGCGAGGAGTTAAAGGGGAACGGAAAGGTCGCGGCATGTTCCTTCGCCCCGCGGGCGGGGAGAAGGTGGCGGCAGCCGGATGAGGGGCAGGTGGCGATCTCTACTTCCAGTTTGCGATGCCGACCGTTTCGGCGATCGCCTGGCGCAGATCGTCCAGCCCGTCACCCTTTTCCGAAGACGTGGACAGCACGGCGGGATAGGCGGCGGGGCGCTTGCGGATCTTTTCCGCCGTTTCGGCGATGAGTTTCGGCACGGCCGGCGCCTTGATCTTGTCGGTCTTGGTGAGGACCACCTGGTAGGAAACGGCGGCCTTGTCGAGCAGGGTCAGCACGTCTTCATCGTTCTTCTTGATGCCGTGGCGGCTGTCGATCAGCACATAGACGCGTTTCAGCGTCGCGCGGCCGCGCAGATAATCGAAGACCAGCTTGGTCCATTTGTCGACCTGTTCCTTCGGCGCCTGCGCGTAGCCATAGCCCGGCATGTCGACGATCGCCATCGGCGGCAGGTCGTCGCCCTCGCCGGAATAACCGTCCGGAACGAAATAATTGAGCTCCTGCGTGCGCCCCGGCGTGTTCGACGTGCGCGCAAGACCCTTCTGCCCGACCAGCGCATTGATCAGCGACGATTTGCCGACATTCGAGCGGCCGGCAAACGCCACTTCCAGCGGCCCTTCCGGCGGAAGGAAGTTGAGCGACGGTACGCCGCGGATGAAGATCCAGGGATGGCCGAAGAGCGGCTTTTCGGTGTCGGGCATGCGGGCTCAGCAACCTCCGGGTTGGGTCTCTTGTCGGGCTTCGTGGTTTTGCAGGCAGATGTCAAGCTTCAGAGGCCGTCCGCAAGCATACCTTGCCTCTCTCGCGACGGCTGGAAACGAAAAGCCCCGCCGAAGCGGGGCTTGACGAGCGTTATTTCGATGACGCCGCTTTTCGTCGGAAGATGCCCTTCAGATTGTCGAAGAGTTCGATCTTGACGCCGTGACGCTTCATGATCAGCGATTGCTGCAGCACCGAGAGCGTGTTGTTCCAGGCCCAGTAGATGACGAGGCCGGCCGGGAAGCTTGCCAGCATGAAGGTGAACACCAGCGGCATCCAGTTGAAGATCATCGCCTGCGTCGGATCGGGCGGGGTCGGGTTCATGCGCATCTGCACGAACATGGTGACACCCATGATCAGCGGCCAGACACCGAGATGCAACAGTGTCGGCGCTTCGAAGGGCAGGAGGCCGAACAGATTGACGATCGTCGTCGGATCGGGCGCCGAAAGGTCCTGGATCCAGCCGAAGAACGGCGCATGCCGCATCTCGATGGTGATGTAGATCACCTTGTAGAGCGAGAAGAAGATCGGGATCTGCAGCGCCACCGGCCAGCAGCCGGCGATCGGGTTGATCTTTTCTTCCTTGTAGAGCTGCATCATCGCCTGCTGCAGCCCCATGCGGTCGTCGCCGAATTTGGCCTTCAGCTCTTCCATCTTCGGCTGCACGCGCTTCATGTTCGCCATCGAGGCGTATTGCTTGCTGGCGAGCGGGAAGAACAACAGCTTGACGACGATGGTCGTGCACAGGATCGCCACGCCGAAATTGCCGAAGAAGCGGAAGAAGAAGTCCATCATCGTGAACATCGGCTTGGTGATGAAATAGAACCATCCCCAGTCGATCAGCCGGTCGAATTTCGGGATCGAATAGGAAGCTTCATAGCCGTCGATGACGGGCACTTCCTTGGCGCCGGCGAAGACGAGGTTCTTGAGCTCGATCGACTGGCCCGGCGCAACGGTGAAGGCGTCGTCCTTGTAGTCGGCCTGGTAGCGCGGCTGGCCGTCGGCGAAATGCGAGAAGCGCGCTTCATAGGCCGACGTCTGCGGCGGAACGATCGTCGCCGCCCAGTATTTGTCGGTGATGCCGAGCCAGCCGCCGGTGGACTTGGCTGGCTGCACCGGTTCCTTTTCGACGGCGCTGTATTTGGTTTCGATCAGGCCGTCGTCGCCGATGACGCCGATGAAGCCTTCATGCAGAACGTAGACCGAGGGCGTCGTCGGTTTGTTGTAGCGCGTGACGCGGCCGTAGGAGGAAAGCGAGGCGGGCGCCTGGCCGGCATTCTCGATCTTGTCGGTGACGCTGAACATATAGCGGTCGTCGACTTTGATCGTCCGGGTAAAGGTCAGGCCCTTGTCATTGGTGTAGGAGAGTGTCACCGGCGTCTTTTCGGTGAGCTTGGCGCCCTCGGGAACCGTCCAGAGGGTCGTGGGACCCGGAACGGCGCCGGTCGCGTCGCTGCCGATATAGCCGAGTTCGGTGAAATAGCCGTCCTTGGTTTCCGCCGGGCTGAACAGCGTGATGATCGGGCTCGAGTCGTCGACGGTCTCGTGATAGCCCTTGAGCTTCAGGTCGTCGAGGCGGGCGCCGGCAAGGTTGATCGAGCCGGAAAGCGCGGGCGTATCGATGGCAACGCGCGGGGTTTTCGCGAGCGCCTGCTCGAGCGTCGCCGTCGCGGCCGCCTGGCCGGAAGGTGCCGAACCGCTCGTCTGGGCCGGCGCCTGGCCGCCTGCCGCGGGCTGCTGCACCTGCTCGGTCTGCTGCTGCGCCTTCTGGGCTTCCTGCGCCTTGCGCTGGGCCTCGATGCGCGGATTCATGTAGAGAAACTGCCAGCCGAGGACGATCAGCACCGAGAGAGCGATCGCAATGAAGTAATTGCGGTTGTTTTCCATCATACGTTCCTGGGGCGTCCGTCTCCGGAGCGCCTGTGTTTCGGCCTGGTTTCCACGCGGGATTTCAGTTCCGCAGTCAATTCTTTGAAGGACGCCTCAAGCACGTCCCTGCGCGCGACAACCACATAGTCGTGTCCGGGCTGCATTGCAAACCCCGCATGAAGCCGCACCGCCTCTTTCAGGCGCCGCCGCATGCGGTTCCGTTCGACCGCGTTGCCGTGTTTTTTGGTGACTGTAAAACCGACGCGCGCTTGGCTGTCGGGTTCCCTCCGGTCGAGGACTTCGAGGAGGAAGAGGCCGCCGCGGCGTTTTTCGCCTTCGCGCACGGCAAGAAACTGCGGGCGGCTTTTCAGCCGCCCGACAGTGTGTTTCCGTTCTTTGGTCGTCAATTCGCCCGCCATCTCTTCTCGGGCAACCCGGCCTTAGGCCGAGAGACGCTTGCGGCCCTGCGCGCGGCGGGCAGCGATGACCTTGCGGCCACCCTTGGTGGACATGCGCGCACGGAAGCCGTGGCGACGCTTGCGGACAAGCTTGGATGGTTGGTAGGTACGCTTCATTTATTTAAACACCGCGGAGTGCGGCCCTTCTTGAATTTGCATTATGCAAGGAGCGTTGTTTTTCGAACGGGCGGGCCATGAAAGGCCTGAATGACCGGACGTGCGGCGGCTTATACGGATGAAGGCCGGGAAAGTCAATTATACCGGACGAATTCCAATCGGCACTTGGCTCGACTGTGATTTTTCGCACTGTGGTGTTAAGAAATGACGATTGCGCTAAGCGGTTGCAGTATTGTTGCATCCTCAAGTTTATTTCCCGCCGATACGCCATTTTATAGCGAAAGCACGTCTCGGCGACCGCTCAAACCCATAGAATTTCATTGGCGCAATCGTAAACATTGAACACAACTTTAATTAATTTCGCCGATGTTGAGCCCATCGGCTGGAGATTTGCCTTCCAGGGCCGTGTCGTAGCTAGGGAGCATTGCATTGAAGATCCGCGGCAAAATTAACCTGCTGGTTTCTGTGATGGGCGCGGTCGCGCTTCTGATCGGCGCAACGGCACTGTCCGCCATGCGCGAATATAACCGCAATCTCACAGCCTATGAGCATGCTGCCGCTCGCGCCTATGCCGGTGAACGCCTCAACCGTTTCGTCACGGCCGTGGTCATGGAATCGCGCGGCATTTACGCCGCCAAGGATATCAAGGATACGCCGAACTTCGCCAAGGGGCTGATGGCCGGCCTCGACGAGATCGACAAGGTCATTGCCGGCTGGGCGCCGCTCGTCCCCGAGGGCGAGAAGGAGACTTTTGCCAAGCTCGTCGCCAGATCGGCGGAATTCCGCACGTTCCGTACGGAAACGGCCCGCCTCGGCACGGAAGTCGGCCCCGAGGCCGCCAGCCAGCAGGGCAACAATGAGGCCAACCGCGCCAACCGCAAGGCCTTCCAGGCCGAAATCGACGCGGTCGTCGCCATCGACAAGGCCGCGCTCCAGGCCGTCAACGACGAGATCGAGAGCTTCCGCACCTGGATCCTGATGCTCGTCCTCAGCATCACCGGCATCGGCATCGCCGTCGGCATCGGCATGGGTTTCTATATCGGCACCAGCCATCTGAGCCGCCCGATCAAGCGCGTCACCCATGCGATCAAGGAGGTCGCCGACGGCAATTTCGACGCCGAGGTCCCCTTTGCCGGCCGCAAGGACGAAATCGGCGAAATGGCCGCAGCGGTCGCTGTCTTCAAGGAGAACGGCCTCGCCATCAAGCGCCTGAACGCGCAGGAACTGGCCATGCGCGCCAAGAGCGACGACCTCCAGTCGAGCATGTCGGTCGTCGTCGCTGCGGCTGCGGCGGGCGATTTCAGCCACCGCATCACCAAGGATTACGAGGACGACAACCTCAACCAGTTCGCCGGCAACATCAACACGCTGCTGTCGAGCGTCGATACCGGCATCGGCGAGACCCGCCGTGTCATCGCAAGCCTTGCCGAAGGCGACCTCACCCAGACGATGAACGGCAGCTTCCAGGGCGCCTTCGCCGAGCTGCAGCAGAACGTCAACAATACTTTCGCGACGCTGCAGGCGACGATGCGCGAAGTGCGCGAGACGACGGAAGCGATGAATGGCAACACCGCCGAGCTGCGCAATGCGAGCGACGACCTGTCGAAGCGCACCGAGCAGCAGGCAGCCGCCCTCGAGCAAACCTCTGCCGCGCTCGACGAGATCACTGCCGTCGTCCAAAACTCCACCGAGCGGGCGCATGAGGCCACCATCATGGTGTCGGAAGCCAAGGAGAATGCCGGCCGCTCCGGCGTCGTCGTGCGCAATGCCGTCGAGGCCATGGGTCGCATCGAGCAGGCATCGCGCGAAATCAGCCAGATCATCAACGTCATCGACGAGATCGCTTTCCAGACCAACCTGCTGGCCTTGAACGCCGGCGTCGAGGCGGCGCGCGCCGGCGAGGCCGGCAAGGGCTTTGCGGTGGTGGCGCAGGAAGTGCGCGAACTGGCGCAGCGTTCGGCGACGGCCGCCAAGGACATCAAGGCGCTGATCACCAAGTCGGGCGATGAGGTGCAGGTCGGCGTCAAGCTGGTCCAGGCGACGGGCGAGGCTCTCTCCGAGATCGGCACCCGCGTCATCGCCATCAACGATCATATCCATTCGATCGCCACCGCCGCGGTCGAGCAGTCGACCGGCCTCAAGGAGGTCAATACCGCCGTCAACCAGATGGATCAGGTCACGCAGCAGAACGCCGCGATGGTGGAAGAGACATCCGCCGCCACCCACAGGCTCTCGGCCGAGGCCAATGGGCTGGTGCATCTCATTGCGCGCTTCAAGCTGTCGAATGCGGCGGCACCGGTTGCGCTTGCCCGGACCGAGGCGCACAAGCCCGTCGCCTCGCCGGCCCGCCGGGCGGTTGCCAAGGTCGCCCGCGCCTTCGGCGGCGGTGCGGCGGCCGCCGAACAGAGCTGGGAAGAATTCTGATCCTTCCCGATGATGTGCCTTCGAACGCCGCCTCCGGGCGGCGTTTTTGTGACGACTTGACGCTGCTCGCAAAGATTTGAAAGCGGAGCCTATTGGTCTAATATAAAGCTCCAGAGCATGATGCCGAAAAATGTAAGCGGTTTTCGGACGGCATCATGCTCTAACAGATAAGCGAGAACAGGATTGGTTTCAGGCCGACCAGGTCGGAAACCAATCCTGTTCTTGCGGTGAGGGCGGCCGCGCCGCCGATCGGGCGAGAGAATATGCCGGTGCAAGACCAAGGCAACAATCCTTCGGCGGAAATCCCGGCGGGCAGCGAGGCCACCAAGGGCCGCTGCCCGTCTGCCGGTCTGTTCGGCGGGCTGTCCGGCAAGCTGCTCTGGCTCACCGTCTTCTTCATCATGCTCGCCGAAATCCTGATCTTCTTTCCCTCGGTGGCCAGCATGCGCCTGCGCTGGCTGCAGGACCGGCTGAACACGGCCGCCGCCGCCGCCATCGTCATCGATGGGCTGCAGCCGATCGAGCTGCCGCGCGCCCTGCAGAAGGAGACGCTGGAAGCGACGGGCACGAAGGCGATCGTGCTGCGCAAGGACGGCACCTCGCGGCTGCTGGCGACGACCGACATGCCAACCTCCGTCGACGAGGCCTACGACCTCACCGACGTGCCGCCGCTGACGGCGATACGCGACGCGCTCGATACCTTGGTCTTCGGCGGCAACAGGATGATCCGTGTCTATGGCCCCGTCGGCGAAACCAGCACCGGCGTCGAGGTGGTGATGAAGGACAAACTGCTGCGCCGGGCAATGTTCGCCTATTCTCGGAACGTTCTCCTGCTCTCGGTGCTGATCTCGCTCTTCACGGCGACGCTGATTTTCTTTGCGATCAACCGCATCCTCATCGGTCCCATCCGCCGGCTGACCGGCAGCATGCAGCAATTCTCCTCGGATCCGGAAAATCCGGCCCATATCTATATCGGCGACGGCGGCCGCGACGAGCTGGCGGTTGCCGGCCGCAACCTCACCTCAATGCAGATGGAGCTGCAGAAGACGCTGAAGCAGCAGAGGAACCTCGCCGCTCTCGGCCTTGCCGTTTCCAAGATCAATCACGACATGCGCAATATCCTGGCATCGGCGCAGCTGATGTCGGACCGGCTGGTCGATGTCGACGATCCGATGGTCAAGAGCTTCGCGCCGAAGCTTCTGCGCACCATCGACCGCGCCGTCGGCTACACGACCGAGGTCCTGTCTTACGGCAAGGCGAGCGAATCGGCGCCGCGCCGCCGCCATGTCCGCCTTCTGGAGCTGACCCAGGACGTCAAGGACATGCTGGCGATCGATCCGCAGAGCGGCATCGAATTCACAGAGCAGATCGGCGTCGATCTCGAGGTCGATGCCGATGGCGAGCAACTGTTCCGCGTCATCCACAATCTCTGCCGCAACGCGCTGCAGGCGCTGACCTCGCCGGGCGAGGGCGGGCCGGGCTCGGTCCGGCGCATCACCGTCGCCGCCCAGCGCGTCGGCAGCGTCGTCAGCATCACGGTGGACGATACCGGTCCCGGCATGCCGCTGAAGGCGCGCCAGAACCTCTTTGCCGCCTTCCGCGGCTCCGCCCGCTCGGGCGGCACCGGCCTCGGCCTCACCATCGCCCGCGAACTGGTGCTCGCCCATGGCGGCACGATCGCGCTTGTGGAAAAACCGACGGTCGGCACGCAGTTCCGCATCGAGATCCCCGATCGCCCGGTTTCCCTGGAGGATTACCGCAGCCGGGCGCACTTCGAAAAGTGACATGATTTCTGAAGGCGCAGCCGCCGGCAGACAAACACGCGATTTTTTTCGAAATGCTCTTGCATTGTCCGAAAGGACCCTTTAGAGGATCGCCCACGCAAGCGGCTCCGCCGCATTTTGCACGCACCCGTAGCTCAGCTGGATAGAGCACCAGACTACGAATCTGGGGGTCAGGAGTTCGAATCTCTTCGGGTGCGCCATTCTTTTCCTAATGCATTGAACCTAAAAAACATCTAGGGTTTCAGAACCTTAGCGAGAGCCGCCTAGTACACAACGGTATCGCACAAAGGTGGGACACTCGATGGCAGGGCTCAGCTATATGCAGAGACGGACTTCAGGCATCTACGAGTTTCGCAAGCGGCTCCCTCAGGAGCTTGCCGGAAAGCCAGCGCCCAAGAACGCTCCTGCCGCGCTCTCAGAACTCATCAATCCCGACACAGGACGCTTCAAGCGGGAGCTTACGGTTTCCCTGAAGACGACGAACTTTGCCGATGCCAAGCGCAAGGACATGCGGGAGGCTCTCAGGGTCATAGACCTCTTCGCCTTGGCTTCCCGGTATCAGAGAGGTGAGGTTGGTGAGGAGGTGGTCTCACTTCTGCGCCTACCTTCAGTCGAGGAGATCGAGGCCGATACCATCGCCGCCTTGCTCAAGGAGGATGAGGTCGAGAGGGAGCAGGGCGACCCACGGCGCTATATGCAAACCCCAGAGGAGCGGGCACAGTGGCCGGACCTCCTAGACCCCGGCTTTGGTCGGCTGGGGATGGCAGAGGGTCACCTCGAAGCTAAGCAAGAATGGACAGAGACCCTCTCGAAGGAATACCGCTCAGCCTACGCCAGCCGCAACCCCGATATCGTGAGGGCAGAGCTTCATGCCTACCTTAAGGCTGGCAACCATCCCATAGACCCCTCATCTCCCTACTACCGAGAGGCAGGCCTTGCGGTCCTAAGGGGCCACGTCAAAGCCTATGACCTTATGCTGAAAAGGCAGGAGGGTGAGGATATCCCGACCCCCAGCCCTAGCCCAGCCAAGGGGCCGACGCTCTCGGATGCCTTCAAGGCATGGCGTGAAGGGACCCCGGCGAGGGGCGGCAAGAAGGCATCTCCCAGCACAGTCAGGGAGGCGGAAAGGGCAGTCAGGTACTTTACGGAGTGGCACGGGGACTTGCGCCTAGGGGACATCACCAAGGAGAAGGCGAGAGACTTCCGCACTAACGGGCTCGCCAAGATACCTACGAGGCTGACCGGGAAGCAGCGCTCAATGTCGCTTAGGGCCCTTGTTAAGGCCGGTGATGGCGGGCAGGAGCTTATTCATGCGGCAAGCGTCAACAAGTATCTAAACCTCTTGGCGGCCATCGTGAGCGCCTGTGAGCGTGAGGGCTTGGTGGATAGCCTTCCCGCCTTCAGCAACCCCTTCACTAAGCTCGGCCTCACCATCGACAAACGCAATGACACCAATCGCCGGGAGCCGTTCTCTGAGGCGGACCTGAAGGCTCTCTTCGAGAGCGTGGTCTATGCGCGGGGCGAGAGGCCATTGGGTGGTGGCGGTGAGGCTGCCTATTGGTTGCCGCTCATCGCCCTCTTTTCCGGGGCGCGGCTCAATGAAATCGCTCAGTTGCGCATTAGGGACCTGAGACAGGACTCGGAGACCGGCTTGTGGTTCATCGACATCGGGACAGAGGGTGATCGGTCGATTAAGACGGCAAGTTCTCGGAGGCAGGTCCCGCTGCACCCTGAGCTTATCAAGCTTGGTCTTCTCCGCTATCGCCAGCAACGCCTTGAGAAGGACCGCAAGGACAACGCCAGCCTATGGCCGGACATCAAGTCAGCCGACGAGGCCTATCGCTCAACGGCATGGTCTAAATGGTTCAATCGTTATCTGCGGGTCTCTGTGGGTATTAAAGACCCATCAATCGTATTTCACTCCCTGCGGCATACCTTCAAGCGGATGGCCCGCGATGCCGGTCTCTCGGAGGAGCTTCATGATGCCCTGACGGGGCATGCGGGAGGCGGGGGGGTGGGCCGAAGCTATGGCTCCGGGTTTGGCTTGAGGGCCCTCGGGGAGGCAATGGCGAGGATAGGGGTCCCATCACCTGTCAAGACCCTGCCCGAGTGGGAGCCGCAAAGGTAGGGCATGGTGGTGGGTAGACTTCGAGACGGGAGAGAGGGGCCGAACCCCTTCATACCTCTCCCCCGCCTCTTGGCCTCAGGGTCTAACTAGCTATTCTGCAGCGACCCTCAGGTGGCCCTGCTGGCCATGCTTCAGGTCATAGAGACGGAAGGCGTCTGTGAGCATGGCCTCGTAGTCCGCCCTGGTGAGGGTGGCTTCGTGCCCCCACTCAATGGCGTGCTTATTGTGTTTAAGCGTGGAATGTTGACCCCTCTGGCGGG
>NZ_NWSX01000018.1 GCF_002531825.1 Rhizobium sp. J15
GCCGGATGCGCTGCAAATTAATCGCCCGACGCTCTAGCGCCATGCTGTGAATGTCAGGTGGAACGTCGACTACAACGAGATGAAGCCCAAACCACGGATTGACGATCTGAACGAGATAGATCGACGCCCACCAGATGCCAAAGGGAACGACGATCAGCCAGCGGCCGACCCGTGTCGCGCTCCAGCGGTCGGCAGCCTCGGCAACAGCGATATCGCGCGCCGCCTCGATGCCTTTTATCGCCTGCTCGGCTGCAAGGCGCTTCTCATCTGTCTCGGCATCGAGCTTCGCCTTCCAGGCGGACAACAGCGGCGCTGTAAAGGCCTCCATGACGCCACCAAAAAGAAATTTGGCCAACCAATTCATCGCGCCCACCCGAACCGGTTGGCAAGGTAATACCAAACTTCGGCAGAAAGACCGATAAAAGCGCCGGCGGAGATTTCGACCATCATCGCAAAATCTGGGTCGCTCGAAATCAGGCCGCCGACCTCCGGCGAGAGGATACCCTTCACCACCAACACAGCAGCGAAATAACGCAGGGCAATGCGAATGATGACGCTTGTGATGTCAAATGCCTCCTTGGAGCCGGCAAGAATTGAAGTCCGAATTACGGAGCGAGGTGTGCGGAAGCACCCGATACGACGATCTTGAAGGTGGCGCCAACTGCCAGCACGATGACTGGGGTAAGAACAGCCCAAATGGCTTTTCCGATCCTGTTCGTCAGCTTCTCGACACTACCCTCGATCCGCACCAAGGCGGCATTGATGTGGGGCTGTTGCGCCTCCAGATTGACGACGCGCTCCTTCAACCCACTCACCCTTTCCTGGAGCTTTTCGATCTCCGCTCTAACTTGCTCATCCATGAATTTTACTCGGCCTGATTTTGCTCTATGTCGATATAGAGGCCTATGATTACGCGAAGAGGCGCTTGGGATCCGACGACCTAGATCGGCCCCGTCTTGTTTCTGATGGCGCCTCTTTTCCGCGGAGCTCTTCAGCCGAAGTGGAGATGGGCTCCATGACCTCGACCTCCTGGGGTGATTGCAGCTTTAAAGTTCCATTTATACAGAGTGAGAAGCGACTGCAGGGGGTAGATTTGGACGTCGAGATGCTCATCGAGAACCTGTAGTAGACTCCCACAATGTGGGTTGTAGTCATCCACCAGCCCTAGGTACAATATAGTCATGCCACCCCTCAGTAGTCAGAGCGCAATCCCCGGTGCCGACAGCAATATCAAAACGCACCCATAACAAGCCGGCGGCTGTTGTTCGCACTCCCCCTCCAATCTGGAGCCTGGTGTTGCTTATGACATTGATATAGAGGTTAGCGTTACCATTTGCGCCCAGAGACTCCTCGGTATCACAACGGAGGCTAACGGCTGAGCCGTTGCTCGCCTGCGCTTGCAAGAACACACGAGCATCTACGGAAACGCCATCGGGAAGGCCAACCGCGTTGTAGGTAGGGAGGTTGAACACCGAGGATGAGCTAACCTCAGCGACGACCGCTAGGAACTTCACCCGGCTCCCATACTGCTTGAACCCAACAATCTGCGAACTGGCATTCGTCAAAAAAGACCCAATCCGGCTATTCGGCAGAATCTCCCAGCCCGCTGGCACCGTCACGCCCGACGAAACATTCGAAAGCGACGCGATGAAGTCGCCCACCGTGATGTTGGTAAGCTTGCGCAGCACATAGATATGATAGGTCTTGCTTGCCGCGGCCGCGCCAGTGTCGAGGAAGCCGCCGTTCGAACCTTCGGACCAGGCGGCGTTCAGCCTCTTGGTCAGGATCCCGGCAAAGGAGATGTATTTCCCGCCGAAGCGCGCATCGCCGACGCTGATATCGAGGCTGGTGAGCGGCACGCCGGCATTCGGGTTCGGAACCAGCCCGCGAACGAAATCGGGCATGACGAGCTTGGCTGCGATGGCGTCCTTGTCGGCCTGCAGATCGGAGATCTTCGCGGCCGTCACGGTCCCGTCGGTCGGCACCCAGCCGGCGCCGCCATAGACGCGCATGGCCTGGTCCGCGCTGTTGAAATAGAGATCGCCCACCTGCAGCGCCGATCCGTCAGCCCTGAGAATGGGGTTGACCGCGGAAGCGCCGAGATAGACATCCGCGAAATTTCTGACGTCGTCGATATTGGCCGCAACGGTCTCGACATCCCCCGCAACGCCGGCAACCGCGACGGTCTGCGCCGAGATTGCGGCAACGGCGGCCACCTCGGCCGCAACCGTCGCAACGGTCGCGATCTCAGCCGCGACATCGGCCGCCGGCGGGATGCTCTGCGCCACACCCGCCAGTTCCGTCACCGCCTCGATGATCGAGGCCAGCCGCAACACGCCGTTGATCAGCTCGGCGATCTCCGTCGGCGTCGAGGTCGGGGAGACGACGATCGCCCGGTCCAGCCGCTCGCTCAGCTGCAGGTCGCGCTGTGCGGCGACATCGAGCGCGGTTTCGATCGTCTTTGCCGAAAACGGCCCCTGGTTCTCAAGTTCCGTTTCCTGGGTAAAGGGCACGTTGAGCAGCAGGGTGATCGTTTCTGCGGCAGTCGGAGCGCCGCCCGCCGCGGTATCGATCGAGCCGCCCTCGGGATTGCCGACGCCGGAGACGCTGTAATCCGCGTCGAGCGTCAGTATCTCCTCATCGCCATTGGCGCGCCGCTTGATGACGAGCAGATGCCGCTCGTCGGCGATGAAGAAATCATAGTCGAAGACTGTGGTCACCGCATTGCCGGGATAGGGACCGGACCGGCTGTTCGTGCTTGAAATCGTCATGTGCCGTCACTCGCTTGGTTTCAAGAAGACCATAAGCGCCGATGGTTGTTTCCCCATCTGGCCGGGGTGGATATTCGGAGAGAAATGTCAGCGCCCGCTGGCGGACTCTGGTGCGAGAGTCCGCGCGCAACAAACTTCAGTGGCGTCTGGCATCCTGGCGCGCTTTCCTCCTACGGCGCCGTCTCTTTCCGCTGACCGGGGTAGCCTTGGCGTCCTTGTCCGCGACCTTGGCGGCGCGTCCTGCCGACCTGTTGGGGCCGACGGATTTCTGATCGTCAGACGTTTTGCTCGCGCTGCGTCGTTGCTTTCCGCCAACAGGCGCTACCTCAGCGTCCTTATCCGCACCCTTGCCGGTGCGCCGTGTCTGCTTACTGACATCGACGGACTTCCTATTTTCAGATGTCTTATTTGCCCTTTGGCGCCTCTCCTCAGTGACAGAAGCGGCCTCCGTTTTCTCATCCCTCGCCTCAGCGGCACGCCGCGCCTGCTTATTGGGGTAGGCGGATTTTTTACCTTCGGGTGCTTCGCTCGGACCGCGCCGTGACGGTCGATTGGCCGGAGCGGTTTCAGCCTTCTCATCCGCACCCTCGACGGCACGGCGCGCCTGTTCATCCGTGTCGATGGCCTTGCCATCGCCAGATGCTTCCTTGATGAAACGTTGCGACTTGCCGTTGGTAGGGGTCGCTCGGGTATATTCCTCCACACCCTCGACGGCGCGTCGCGCCCTATCATCGATATTGGCGGATTCGGCATTTTTCTCAGCCTCCCTCGCGAAGTCGGCTGCCTGCTTCGGCGTCGCATCGCTGGGATCGAACCGCATGTTGTCCATGAAGAACGCATCGTGTTCGGAGCCTGCGATTTTCTCGGCATAGGTCGCAGTTGGAATTCTTAGATCACCGCCATCGGCAAGCGCCGTATCGAGATCCCAACGCGTCACCCCATTGAGATCGCCGACAAACTGGTATGAATCGACCCCTTTTGTCTGAAAATATCGGGCAAATTCGTTAGCTGGCACGTAGAGGTTCTCGGCAGGGCCATTCGCCGTCGCGTGCTGGACGAACCGCCGGAATTTCGCAGGCCAGCGTGTTCGCAAAAGAGAAGACTGTGCCTGAGCGGAGATGTCCTGGAATGTTTGCCGGAGTGCCGTTCCCGCAGCAGCGATAGTGCGTTTGTTGCCGATTTTAAGGGCAGCCTTGCCGGCCTTGACGGAAGCCATCGCTATCGTTTGCGCAAAAGCTGCCTTCGCTATCTCGTTCCAATCGATTTTTTGACCTGCTGCTCGCCGAGCGGCATACTCACCCGCCGCGCCGAGAAGTACCTCTTGGGTACGCTGTGCAAGCACATTGACAAACGGATTACGCGCAAGAACGCGCTCACCCAGCCCGCCGGAGACGACATTGAACGCAGCAATGACGGCACCGCGAACCGCGCCGCGATCGGCGGCTTCTTTGATCAGATCGGGGTTTGAAATCAGACGTTGAATATCTTCGGGCTTGTGGAGATCGAACCCCTTTTCTTTGTAAAACTCAGCGGGAAATAAATAGCGTTCGTTCGCGTAGGACGCAGCGCCGAGCATCCTTAGGCCGGCAGCGGGACTTCGGGTCGCGGCAGTCGTAAGCCCTGCGGCGGCTAGTACCGGCAGCTGTTCACCTGTTGTTTCGAGTGACCACGAAAAGCCGCCAAGTGGATTGTCCCAGAAAGCCGATGCAAAATTCACGAATGTATCGCGGGCGCTTGCATCCTTAACGAGTGCCTTGGATTCAAACTCCTGGGCGATGTGAGATTTCGGAATAGTCTCCAATCGATCGCGAGACGCTTGCATCAAAGCAGCAAATTCCGCCGCGCTTACATTGTCATCAGTGCCGATCAGATCGGCATATCGTGCATCGATCCAACGCGTGAAGCCGAAAACATATTCAGAACCATCCCATGCGCGATGTTCATTACCTGCGGGATCGATGTAGGTCGAACGGCTTTCCTCAACCAACTGGTCAAACGTCTTCAGGCGGTCAGCAGCGCGGCCGCTCGTCTGCTCAAACCTATGTTGATAGTAACCTGTTTTAAGACGCTCGAACGAACGCTGCCCTGTCGCAAAAGTGCCGCGTGAGAATCCCTCCCACCATGACAAATTGGATAAATCGTCACGAGCCACGCCCGCATTCTCTGGGTCTCGCAGCCAGTCCGCCAAGCGCGGCGCTTTTGCAAGGAGCGCCCTGTTGCGCTCCTCCTCGATTTTTTGCTGAAAGACATTACGATACTGCTTTACCAATGGTTGCGGCGGCACCGGTCCCCCGGTCACCTTGGCAAACTCATCGGCGAGCTTCAGATCGCTTGCCGCCTCGTCCGGTTCGTCCTTAGAGGAATTAAGAATGAGGTTTGCAGCAGCGATATCCGCCTGCTCTTGACTTCTGCGCACTTCATTTTCTGCCGGCGTTTCCAAGGGCTTATCTCCATGAATGGTTGGAAACGCAAGTTTAGGATCTAGACAGTTGCCGTCGTGAAAGAGAAGAGGTCATCAATTTGCAAGTGGAATAATTGCCTGCAACCGCCTCGGCTCCTCTATTTCATTGTCTTCCGCGAGACCGCGTTGCCACCCGATACGTCCATGACGCGGTCGGGACGACCAATGGCATGAAAGCGATATGGCACCGCCATGACGTTATTTATTGGGAGCGGCGGGTCTCGGCGTGGCACTGCCGCTGGGCTGCGCAGACGTCGTTCGCTGGCTATCGGCTGCGATGTCCTTGTAGTAGGCCTTCACCTGAGCTTCCGTCGGCCGTTCGCCCATCTTGCGCGCGAGATCAAGCTCAAGCGCTTGTCGCGAATTCACTGGAAGATCCGCCCAATCGAGCACTTCGATCACCGAATTTTCCGGCTGCGTTATCACCTCGAACGCCGGGATGACCCTTTCGTTATCCCACCAAAGAAATCTCGGCTCGCGCAGTACGAGCGGCAGCAGCAACTCGTTGCGCATCGACGAAATATCGAGTTCGCTCGGCGACTTTCCGTTGTTCACCTTCTTGAACGCCGCCATTTCAGCCGCGAGCGCGTTCTGAAACCGCGCGATCTGCTGGATCGCCGCCTGCTGCTCGGCGCCGTGTTTGCCATTTGCGGTAATCCCAACCGCTTCGAGCTGCGTTTCCGATTCCGCGAAGGCTTTAGCGAGCTGCAAACCCTCGCGTTTCACCTCCGCCTGCCTAGTCAGCGTAGCAACCTGAAGGTCCGCCACTTGTGAGAATGCCCCACCCAGCCGGCCGCGGTAATCGCTGAGATCGACCTCGGCAAACCCATCCGGATCCATCGCCGCATATCTGCGCATATCATAAAGCAGCACCTCGTCCACCTGCCCCGCGCGTCCCTTCGCGGCCGTCTGCATGTAGTTCCACGCCGCCGAGACCGCCTCCATGCCGGCCACCTGGCGGATCTCCCGCGGCACGTCGTCGGGCGTCTTGCCTTCGTCGATCGCCCGCCAGAGTTCGGCCTTGGCCTGCTTTATCCGCGCGTCCTCGGCCCTTGCCTGCGTCTCCAGCGTTGTCTGGATGCGCCGTTGCGTGAGCTGGCGGACCTTCTCGTCGCGGATATCGGCAAGGCTCTTGTCGATATCGTCGGCGGAGGGGCCGAGCGCACGCGGCGAAACCTTGTTGCCGCGCGGCGCCACCGTGCCGCCGCGCGTCGAAAACGGCGCGGCCTGCTCGGGATCGTCGGTGATCGGGAAATACATGCCGTATCGGGCGGCATTGTCGTGGACGTAGTCGAACACTTGCCTCGGCGCAGCGCCGGATTTCAGCGGCCGTCCGTTCCAACCGAGATCGACGGCATTCGCCGCCCCCTTCGCGCTGCCGATGATCTCAAGCCCGTCGCGAATGGCGGGCGGCGCATCCTCGATCATCGCCGCAAGGTTCATCGCAAAGCTCTCGCCCAGCCTGTCGACGGCCTCCGCGCCGCCACCGGCAGCCCGCGCGGCAAGCGCCTGGCGAAACCGTGTCGGCCCGGCATCAGCCACCGTGCGGCCGGTTGACTCTCCGGCATCCACGAGATCGCCGGCGGCATCGGCCGCCAGTGTGGAAACCTGCCTGCCCCTGGTCAGGATCGCGCCCGCCTCGCGCTTGGAGTGTTCGTTGCTGATCTCGCCTTCGAGCGCTTCCGTCAGCATGTCGCTGTCGGCGCCGGTCATCTGCCCGGCATGGTCGTTCCGGTAATGGTCGGCGGCGATCGGATCGTCCTCGGCCAGCCGCAACGTGATATCCCTGTGGACGCCGGAGACGAACGCGCTGCCCCGCGCCATCATGGTATCGCCGCTCCAGCCTTCAAGCCGCCCCTGCTCCTGCAGTTCCAGAAGGCCGGCCGCGACGTTCTTCGTCACCAGATCGGGCCGGGTGAAATTCACCACCGCGTCCCTGGCGAAACTATCGACGCGCTGGGCGGCATTCTGCTGAAACCAGACTTTGCGCTGCTGGCCGGAATAGACGACGGCGCTCTGCAGCGAAGCATTGATCCTGGCATCGGCTGCACGGCCATAGAGCTCCGCCGCCTCGCCCGTCAGGTCGGCGCCGATTTCCTTGCGCTTTTCCATCAGCCGCCGCTCGTAATCGGCCCGGCCGTCGACTGCCGCCTGGCCGGTCAGCGTCATGAACCCGCCCTCGCCGTATCGGGCGTTGCGATCCCAGGCCGCAAGCTGGGTCTCGCGGTCCTTGGCGCGCATGACATTGTCGAGTGCCTTGGGATCAGGTGCCTTCTGTTCGGCCGCGCCGGCCCCTTTCACCGTACCTTGCTGTTTCTCGCGTTCTGCTTCGGCGGCAGCTGCTTTGGCGGCTTTAACGTTGGAGATCGACGTCTCCAGTTTCTCCATTCCCTCTGACAGCTTCACCATGCCTCTGCCGATGGCCGCGCCGAAGTTTTCGGCGTCAGCCTTGACGTCGAGCTTGCTCTGAAAGATCGGCCGCGTCGCGACATTACTCTGATATTCGGGAACGGTGACCATGGCTCGGCCTCATTTCTTGTTGGTGGCTGTCGTGGCGGTGGTGGGGTAGCGCTTCTCGTAATATTTGCCGGCCCCGGTCAGGATCGTGCCGGCAGCCTCGATATAGCTGCCCTTGGCTATCGCATCCCCCTTCATCCGCTCCAGCGTGCCGCCCGCCCGCTGGTTGACCGCATCGACACGGAAGTCATAGGCCTCGCGATAAGCATTGGTGCGGATCGTCAGGGCGTCCAGCTCGCCGAGAGTCGCGGTATCCACCAGCGTGTCGAGCGGCGAGCCGAAGCTGATGTCGAGGCCGTTCGCCGCCATCGCGGCCGTCTGCGCGCCCATGATCCGCGCCACCTCCTGCCGCTTGCGCTGCTCCTCCTGCGCCCCGCGCTCCAGCGCATCCTGGGCGCGCCGCTCGGAAAGCTCGGCGTTCATCTCGGCGACCTGCTGATTGTATTTGCCGGCCGCTTTCGCAGCCTGCCCCTGCTGCACGCTGCCGGCGGCGCCGACCAGTGTCGAGCCGAGCGTCAGGGCAAGACCGATATCACACATCGCTGGACCTCAATTCGAATGGGCGGAATTCATGACCCCGCAGGCTGATAGGATCGAAGATCGAAAAACCCAGCCAACGCAGCCAGCGCAGCGAGACGCGGTTGTCGACGTCGACGAGGTTTCTCAGAATGGGATAGTGCCGCAACAGTTGGTCCCTCCACTCGATCGAGCCTCGAAGGAAACCGGCGGCATGGCGCTCGATGGCGTCGGTTCCGAGCAGCCACGGCGCCCCGACGCCGGCGAGGATGCTGATGGCGCCGACGCCGAAGATCGCTTCAGCCCGCCCGTCGATGAAAACCGTCCAGGCGGCCGATGATTTGCGCAGCGAATAGCTGAGCGCCTCCACCGGCGTCATGCCGGAGGCTTTCCACACCTCGTCGCGGTCCGCCCTGCGCATGCGCCGGGCGACCGTGCGCAGGTCGAGGGAGCGGAAGGGCACGACGCGGATCTCACCGGCCAAGACTGATATCCGGCATGATGGCGAGAATGGTCATCGGCAGCGGATCGAACTGCTTGATCCACATGTTGCCGCCGGTATCCCAGTCCCATTGCGGCGTCAGCGAGATATCGCCGGTGATCGGCTCGATCGGATCGTCCCAATCCTCGGTCGAGCGCTGCTTGTATTCCACCAGATGCTCGTCGCCGCGCGCGCCATCGCGCGGGCCGATGAAGATGCCGCGCGTCTGCTCCACCCGCAGCGTCACGTTGCTGACCGATTTCTGCCGTCCCTGCACGGTGCCGAGCCCGGCGACATTGCCGAGATCGATATCGAGCGTCTGCAGCGCCGAAACGATCGGCAGGCCGACATGCACCTTGGAGGCGGCGACATCGAGCGTCACCGCGCCACCGCTTACGGTGAGGTTGCGCACGACATTGCCGTCCGCAAGCGCCACCACCTTCTGCCCTTCGAGATGGGAAAGACCGCCGATCACGCTGGCCGGCGCGCCGCTATAGGTCAGGCCGCAATCGACGAAGAAGGCGTCGCTGACCGATTGAAACACACGGCTGTGCAGCCGCTCGATATAGCGCCGGGCCTGGCCGCCGATCGTGCGTTTGACGAGGAAGTAAGGCACATCCTCGTTGCCCTCGGCAATCACGGTGACATCCTCGAAGACGGCGTCATTGTCAGGCCCGCTTTCATGGCGCGTCCAGGCCCAGACGTCATGCTCCTTGAGGTAGGTAAGCGAAACCAGCGCGCCGTTGTCGAGCACCACCCAGGCGATCGAATAAGGCGCCTGGGCATAGGCCCAGGCCTTGATCCGCCGGTTCTCGAAGAGGTGGCGAGCCAGGATCGTCAGGTCTTTGCCGACGAAGCCGTCCTCGGCATAGACATAGCTGAAGTCGCGGATGACGCCGCCCCGCTCCTGCGCAAAGAGCACCGTATTGCCGACGACGATCGGCTGCACCCGGGCCGCCCCGCGATAGCCCTGGTTGTCGATCTTGATCGAAGAGGGAGAAATCGCGTCCGACTGCGAGCCGCCGCTGACGATCCATTCGGCGCCTGACGTCAAAAGCATCAGCCCGCGCAGCGCCAGCATCGAGCGGATCTCGTTCACCTGCCGGGCGCGAATGCGAAAGGTCACGGCATCGCTTGCCTTGGAGGGCGAAGAATAGCCGAAATTCTCGTAATTGGCCGATTGCGACAGCCAGACCGCCTGCGGATCGTTCTTCGTCGAGGCGAAGCCTAGCCGCTGCTCGATGAAGGTCGCGCAGCGCGGATAGTTGCCGGCGCTGTTGAAAGGGTTGCGCGCCTTCTGCGGCGTGTCCGCAAGATCGGCCGCGATATTGTCGTCATCGAAGAAGAGCCCCGCCGTGCCGCCGATATAGCCGTAGACGCCGTTGTCGCTCTTGTAGACGATATAGCGCGAGACGCCCGCGACCGCCGACCAGCTGACGCGGTTCTTGCGGCCGCTCACCGTCAGGTCGTTGTTGACGAAAACCGCCGTCGAAGGAAGGCTTTCCTCGCCGCTTTCACTATCGATGGCCGAGACGCAATAGCCGTTCGTCGTGCCTCCAGACCCGACGATCGCCGCCGCGCTCACACCTGTCGGTGCGGCGATCTTCGGCGCGAAGGTCACGAGCGAGAGTGTCCAGTTGTTGTCGGCGAGACGCGCCAGTTTGCGTACCGGATAGTCGGGATGGCAGATATACATCACGTCAGCCTCCTGCACGAACACCAGCTCGTCCAGCGCGGTATGCACATAGGGCGTCGTCACCTCGTAAGGTGTTGCCCCCGATAGAACGAGCCCGCCGTCCCGAAACACCCGGAAGTAGAGATGGCCGAATTCCAGCACGTAGGATTGCTCGGTGTTGAACTGGAAAGGGATCAGCCGCGCCTCGTTGGCGCTCGCCTTCACCTCGCGGATGAAGGCGAGCCCGGCGCGGTTCGATGCCCCGCCATGCGGATTGATGAAGAGGTTGAGCGCCGTCTTCAGCCCGCTGCCGTATTTCACCTGGTCGACACGCGCCCAGAGCGCCGGCGACAGTTCGCCGCCGCCGAAGGACGGCTGGTAGGCGCGCAAATCAGCCATTCGCCCGCCCTCCCGTCAGCCCGTCCTGGTCATCGGTGCCGTCCCAGCCCTCGTTGGCGTCCGCCGTCTGGGCCAGCGCCTGCGTACTGTTGGCAAGCTGAAACGCATCGGCGCGCACCTGCGGATCGCGCGTCAGCGGCATGGCGAGCCTGACGGCGAGATGCCAGGAGAGCGCATCGACGAAGAGCGGCGTATATTTCGTCGGATCGGTCAGCCGCTCGGTGAAATTGAGATAGGCCGGCGAGATATTGCAATAGATCACACCGCCCTCGGCATCATAGGCGTGCCCGCCCGCGGTGGACGCGCCCCCGGAAAAGACGCCGCCCACCGAAGTCTCGCCCGTCACGTCGAGCGCCGAACGAATGCCGCGGATCGCCAGGCAGTCCACCGGCCGGTCATAGGCATAGGCCCACTCCCCCGGCCGATCATTTACGATTTCGGCCAGCGAACGCGTCCTGCCGGCAAAGCGCCAGGGATAGGCCTGCAGCAGCGCATCGCGCGCCGGCGCAAAGAAACGGTTGCAGGCCCGCGCCTCCACCGTCGGCTCACTCAGCGCATTGATGCTGTCCTTGCCGATCGAAGCGAGCGCCAGATTGCAGATGGAAATAATGGATGTCATGTCGGTCAGCCCCTTGGGTTGGCTGACGTTAGTGCGCAGATGGTTGGCGCCATAAATACGCTCAAGGCCAAGAGAGCCTCATCCTGAGGTGCCCCGCAAGGGGCCTCGAAGGACGAGGCGGGCGCGCGGCAAGACCCCACCCCAAGAACGCCCTGACTGTGACCTCCGTAGCTTTACTTATCTGCGCGGTCGCTTATGGAAATCTGTCATATCAATTCGGTAGAAAGCCGGATTAGATACGCACATCAGCATCCGGCGCAATCTTTCGCCCGCGCCCATGATCTTTGCCCGATTGCGCCGGCGACGGCGCGGACTTCCGCCTGCATCAATCCAACCACCCAAGGGAGCCATGCCATGAGCACAGTCACCACCAAGGACGGCGTCGAGATCTTCTACAAGGATTGGGGGTCAAAGAGCGCCCAGCCGATCATGTTCCATCACGGCTGGCCGCTGAGCTCCGACGATTGGGACGCCCAGATGCTGTTCTTCCTGCACAAGGGCTATCGCGTCGTCGCCCATGACCGCCGCGGCCACGGCCGCTCCACCCAGGTCGGCGACGGCCACGATATGGATCATTACGCGGCGGATGCTGCCGCCGTCGTCGAGCATCTCGATCTGCGCAACGCCATCCATGTCGGCCATTCCACCGGCGGCGGCGAGGCGACGCATTATGTCGCCCGTCATGGCCAGCCCCAGGGCCGCGTCGCCAAGCTGGCGATCATCGGCGCCGTGCCGCCGCTCATGGTCAAGACCGAAGCCAATCCGGGCGGCCTGCCGATCGAAGTCTTCGACGGCCTGCGCAGCCAGCTCGCCGCCGATCGCGCGCAATTCTACCGCGATCTCCCGGCCGGCCCCTTCTACGGCTTCAACCGTCCCGGCGCGAAAGTGTCGGAACCGGTGATCGACAATTGGTGGCGCCAGGGCATGATGGGCGGCGCCAAGGCTCATTACGACGGCATCAAGGCCTTTTCGGAAACCGATTTTACCGAGGACCTGAAGATCATCACCGTGCCGACCTTCGTCATGCACGGCGACGACGATCAGATCGTCCCGATCGCCGATTCCGCCCTGCTCTCGTCCAAGCTCCTTCAGAACGCGACGCTGAAGGTCTACGAGAAATTCTCGCATGGCATGTGCACCATCAACGCCGAGGTCATCAACGCCGACCTGCTGGCCTTCATCAAGAGCTGATCATCGCAAAATCCGGGCGCCGGCAAGGCGCCCGGTCTAAATGAAGCTGCCATCATCCGAGTTACTTTTTGTGGCTGATTAAATCGTCATCTTGACTCGCTTTTCGATTGTGAGAACCTGCCACCCCGCAATGCCTTGAGCTAGGTTCGAATTGAAGAAACTATACTACAGTCGGCGACGCTGGCTCATAATAAGGGCCGCAAACGAGTATCGAAGACGAAATCGAAAGCGCCCACCGGACTTGCTTCAAGTTAAACCTGCGGAGCGGCACATTACGCGCGTGCAGATCTGGCAAGGAGGAGAACCTGAGTGGGCGCTATGTATGCGCGAACCAACGCGACCGCCCCAAAAGCTGTGCTTTAGGGAAAACCTCGATGAAAGTATGCGTTTCATGGAGGAGTTGCGAGTTGCATCATACGCCGCAATAAAATCTAAGCATAAGGTAATTGATCGTAGCAGAGGAATGCCTAGGGTCGGAGGGTATGCGGATTTTTCTTATCCTATATATATTTCGACCGCAGCCGCAGTTGTTCTCGCAGCTGAATTTGAACGTTTAAGCAAGGCATACTCAGAAATCACACCGACCGTTGACCTTGACCGTTGGAACGGTGATGTCTTTCGCAAACTCTACCAGATAGGCTTTTTTGAGATAGTAGGCATCACGCCAAAGCGGGATGATGTGGTGATTGAAGAGGGGGCCACTCGCACTATGCAAATCGTCAGCACCAAGAATGCCGACGATTTGGATCAAGTTGACGGCGCCCTGCAAAAGCTGGGTTCGTTTATCAATCCCGATGGAAATATCCCGGAAGGAATTATAATTGAACTTCTAACTGGCTTAAGCGAGGCAATGAGCAACGTCACGAACCATGCGTATCCTGCCGACTATGAGCCGGACTATCCTCATATTGGTCAGCTTTGGGTTGCAGCCACCGCCGATCGAGAAAATCAGTCTTTAACTGTTGTGGTATATGATCAAGGCATAACGATCCCTGTGACATATCCACGAATTGAACGTCTTGAGAGGGTGGTGAATTATTTAGCTCGTACTTTGAAGCAACGCCCGGAATTTGACTTCCAAAATGACGGAACATACATACGCGCAGCAATGAAACACGGCGGCTCACGAACAGACCAGCGGCACCGAGGCAAGGGACTCCCGCAGATGGTTGAGGTGATAGAGCGAACAGGCCGAGGCAAGTTAAGCGTATATAGTCGAGG
Source organism: Rhizobium sp. J15 (assembly GCF_002531825.1). Classification (GTDB taxonomy): domain Bacteria; phylum Pseudomonadota; class Alphaproteobacteria; order Rhizobiales; family Rhizobiaceae; genus Rhizobium. Next base: position 13,852 of record NZ_NWSX01000018.1, read on the forward strand.
CGGTTGGTGCGTTCGCGATTCCAATGGACGACTGAGGTCAGGCGCAGTACCATTCTCTATAGGTGGCACGTTGATTGAATGGACTGTGGAACTTAAACAAACATCGGCGGTTGTCAGCTCATGATCATAGATCTTGCGAGAGAATTTAGCCCCTATCCGTCCGGTCGCTTTTCCGGCGACGGCGCACATAATGGTACGCGCTTCCGAGATGAGTTTCTTGCGCCGGCGCTGAGCGCTGCAAAGTTGTCACACCAGAAAGTGACTGTCGATATTGATGGTGTTCGGTCATTTGGCTCGTCGTTTCTAGAAGAAGCGTTTGCCGGGCTCATAAGGCTTAGGAAATTTGACCGCGATGAGGTGCGAGAATTCCTCGAGGTTCGATGCACTAAGCCTCATCTAATGATCTTCCGCGATACAATAGCATCTTACATAACGAACGCCGTGCCAGAAGATCGCCAAATTGCTCACCACTGACTGGGGCGACAAGCTCATTTTCCTCGTGATCGGTGCAGTGGTCGCTTGGCTTCTGCAACAAATTCGCGTGGCTTGGGCAGAAGACATTGCGGTTGTTAACGAACACATCAAGGATATAGAAAAACTCTCTGAAGCGGGGCAAAATTACTGGCTCAAACATCCCGCCGATAAAAATGAAGACCAAGCTCTTGCTGCGCGCGTTCGAGCTGCGCATGCAGCAACGACCTTGCTTTATCCAGCAATGGCAAAAGCCTGCGGGAAGCGAAAGGACGAGTACGAGCGGCTATCAATTGAGTTATTTACTGAAGCTACCGGTGGAAACTTTGAGAGCGGCGGCCGAACACTCGACCCCTCCCGCGCCATAGCAATTCATGATCACGCCGTTAAGTTGATCCACCTTCTCAGAATTAGCCGTAGAGGTCTTCTATCGCTCCGGCGATTGGGAAAGTTGCACGGTTTTTACGATCAATGAGAATTGAGCGGAACGCTAGGCACCCACATCACGAACCCTAATTGGAGAGTGTCTAGCAAATGGTGGCGGCCGTCCGCCGCCAAAAGCCGCTTTTCCCGCAAGAGATCAGTCGATTGCCGGCCGCTTTCGCCATTTTCCATGAAACCGTTTCCGCCGGTTCGCGTTTCACGCCCATGAAAAGAGAACGTGAACCCTCATCAAAGGCTTATCGGCAGGATCGTTTCGAAAATACCGAGCGAGCCGCCAAGGAAACCATCGAGGCGGAGCAGCGGGCCCGCCGGGAGAAGACGCGAAGGCTGAAAGAACTGCGCCTGTCGCGCGAAGGCGGCAAGGCTCCCGAGGCGAAATAGATTCCCACGCTCTGCGGCCGCGAGATCGACGCGCCGGCGTTCCGCCGGTCCGTCTCGATCGCTCGCGTCCTTCATTTCAAGCGTTTTCACTGTTGCGAGATTCGGGCCTTCGTCCATCTTGCAGAAGAAACGTCGCGAAATTATCTTTCTCAACAGCGATTCACCGACATCGAAAAGGGCCAGCCGATGTCAGACAAGCTGTTCAGCACACGCGACGAACCGCTCGCCTCCGCGGATCTCGACGTTTGCCGGCGCGTTCATGAAGCTCTCTGCATCGAGCTTGATATCGACAGGGGGAGCGAGAAAGCCGAAAAGATCGGCGCCCTCATCATCGAGCTTTATCGCCAGGGCGTCCACGACGAACATCAGCTTCGGCTGATGGCCGGCGGGCGGCATGCCTAGAGCATGATGCCGAAAAGTGAAGCGGTTTTCGGACGACATCATGCTCTAACTCTTTAATGTAGAACAGCGCCTCCTGACTCACGCCGGATAGAATTTCATCTTCTCCGACTGAGGGATGCGGCTCACGGTCCTGAGGATGGTGTAGAGCAGCGGATGAACGTGCGTTGTGGTGCCGGTGCCGGAGTCAAGGTTCATGGCCTTGCCATAGAGGGTGGCGTTGTCCTGCACGTTCGTCGCGAAGATCTCCAGCACCTTGTAGTTCGATGTGCCGTCGCCGTTGACGACCTCGCTGAGGACGGTCCGCCCGGCCCAGAGACCCGGCTGATATTCGAAGATGACCACAGCGCCGCGGGGTATCCCCGACGGCATCTTGATCGTGTCCCAGGTCGTCACCCCGTCCTGATTTCCCGGATGGCCGATCACCTTGCCGAGCGGAAACATCTCGGATGCCGGTGCCTTGGATGGATCTGCATCGGTCGTGAAGGCACCGAACACGTCGATAACCCTTGCATAGCGGGAGGACGCCTTGATGGCGTCGTTGACGGCCTTGAGGGTGCCGCTCACACCGTTCCAGAGAATGGGGACGCTGTAGGCAGCCGCCGTTCGGCCGCCATCCGTTGACGTCATGGTCGGCCAGAGGGTCAAACCGACCACGTGCGTACCGGCGCCATATCTGGTCTTCACGCGGTCGATGAGGCCGAACTTGAAATTCGCCCAGGTGCTTGCCGTGGCATTGTTGTCGTTGCGTCCCGACTGGTCGAAGACGAAGGTCCAGGGATTGAGGCCGCCATTATAGGTGTTCTTGACGATGTCGATCAGTCCCCAGCGCAGCGTCGCGATCGTGCTGCCCGAGCCCGTCAGCTCCAGCTGCGATTTCGCGCCCGGCACGCCCATGATGAGCGGCATGGTTTCGCCCCAGACCGGATCGGGCACGTCGAGCCAACGGCGCCAGACGCCCATATTGCCGCGCGCATCCGCCGATGCGGCGATCTCCTGGCGCTCGACGAGGCTGTCGGAAAGCACGAGCGGCACCGGCCGTCCATCCCATCCCTTGGCGAAGATCAGCGCCGGGCCATAGGCCAGCGGCTGCGAGTTGCTGACATTGCCCACCGTATTGTAGAAACCGTCGGGGTCCCGGTCCGGCGTGCTCGGCGCATCGGCGGCCGCCAGCGCCCGCACGGATGCCAGGTCGCCCGCCGCCCAATATTTCTCGCCGCGATGACGCTGAACGCGGTAGCCGCCGATATAAGTGTTGCCGACCGTGCCGTGCCAGACCGTGCGGATGCCAAAGATAGACCGCCTCGGCAAAGCTGCCGGCAGCATCACCTGCCCCCAGACGATGCCGGTCGCCGCCGTCGCCGTCGCAGCGGCAAGCCCGCCGAACAGCACCGGATATTCGCTGCCGTCCGGATGCAGGAAGAACACTTCGTCGATCAGCATATCCGCGTTCGGATTGATGGTCTCCTGCGGCGAGTTGTTGCCCTGCTGGACACCGAAGCCGACGAAGGGGATCAGGAAGCTGTTCGTGGGGTAGTCGGGAGACCCGAAGTAAAGTTCCGAAGCCTGATAATTGAGGCCAGCCGCATAAGTCTGCGTAAAGCCGCCCGGCCACTCCACCCGGGTCGCCGCCGGCATGTAGCGGTTCGTATCGGCGATCCAGGGCGGATGCCCGCTGCCGTTGACCGGGACGACCGGCATCCCGTTATAGAGCGTGCGCCCGTCGGGAATGATCACCACGCCGATGACAACCTGCTCGTTGTAGATGACTTCGCTGCCGGAGAGCACGCTGACGCCGAGCACCCGCCGGCCCTCGGTAAACAGCACGCCGCTCTCGGCCTCACGAATACCCACCACGCGCTGCCCATTGTGCAGCACCGTTCCATCGGGAACGATATGCACGCCGACCACACGCTGCTCATTGAAAATCTCGGCCATGGGAATGTTTCTTCTTTGGAGTGCGGAAGGAAGAGCAACGCGCCCTCCCGGATTGTTGACGAATTTCGCCCGACGCGTGCCCCTCATCCGCCTGCCGGCACCTTCTCCCCGCGCGCGGGGCGAAGGAGGATCGTCGCGACCTCTCCGTCCCGCGTACGCTTTCGCAGGGCACGTCCCCTCGCCCCGTTTACGGGGAGAGGGTTAGGGTGAGGGGCAGTCATCGGCACGAACCGGACAGCCCTAGACAAGCCAGAGAATGACGAAAGAGAAGTAGACGGCTGTAGCTACAGTCAGAGGGAGAGCTTGCGCCCTCCCCGTCAGTATTTCACCCGGCAGGCACGACCCAATCGGGCTGCTGCAGACCAAGAGCCTCCTGCAGACCATTCCCCGACACGGCAGCCTCTGTCGGCGCATTGCCGCTCGACCCCGCTGCCCGCCGCTCCACCTCCGCCGAGATCACGCCGTCCGCCTCCTTGACATTCGGCGCCGGCTCGCCGGAGATCGCCTTCGCCAGCGCCTTGCGTTCGGCCACGCTCAGGCCCTGCCAGTCCTCAGGGATTTCGGCCGCGCCGTCACCCTCACCGCTTTTCGGCCTGACGATCCAGGCGCCGCCTGCCCCCTGCGGGGCAAGCCTTGCCCATTTCGGCCGCCTTTCCTCGTCGTTCCAGAGCGCGTCGGACACGACGAAGGCGGCGCCGATGTCGCGCAGCTCCCCGTCGAAATAGCCCCTTTCATTTGCGATCACCGTCACCATGGCCGGTTACTCCGAAGCCGCGACCACGCCGGCGGTGATCTTGCCTGATGTCGGCGCCGTTCCCGTCACATCGTAGAACAGGCGGAAGAAGCGCTCGTCGGCGTCGCGCGGGATCACGTCGATGTTGAGCCGCTTGCCGAGCGCGAGGTCGGCGAGCGCAAGTGCGCCGGTGGTGCCGACCTGCTTCGGCGTGGCGAAGGCCTCGTTGTCGTCGACCTGCACCTTCACCTCGAGTGAGGTCAGGTTGTTGAACGCCTCGACCACCTGGATCGAAAACGGGATCTTCTTGCCCTTGCCGATGTTGCGCACCGTGCCGGTGGCGATCGGGCCGAGATTGATCACATTGGTGCTGGCCGCATCGGCGGTCACTGCCTGCGCGTCGGAAAGCAGGCTCTGCTTGTCGAAAATCATCTGAAATGCCTCTCGGATCTCTATGTCTTGGGAGGTTTGCCCGCCGCCATCGGCGACGGGCCTGAGCCGATCAGGCCGCCGTTACACCGCGGCCGGCACTGCCGCCTCGGTGTTGAGGATGGCGTCGGTCTCGCGGATCGGAATGCCGCGATAGGCCCGGACTTCCTTGCCCTCGACGGTCATGTGCGTCAGGCCGGTATAGTTCGGGTTGGCCGCCAGCAGGCTTCGGTCGCTCGACTGCACGTCGAGGATTTCGAGCACGTCGCGGTTCATGTAGATCGCGATGCGGCTGGCGACGCCGTCGCGGCGGCGCGACTGCAGGCGGTAATAGGCCTTGCGCATCAGCGCCCAGAGATCGACGCTGCCGGCGAGCATGTTGGAGACGTCGATATTGGCGACGCGGGCGTTGTAGCGCCAGTCCTTCACGAACATGCCGACATGCCAGCACCAGTAGTCTTCCTTGCGGAAATAGGGCTGGCCGCTTTCGTCGAGCACGCGCTGCTCGCCCTTGTCCTCGTGGCTGACGCCGGCCTTGGTGCCCTTGGGATAGATCAGCGAGCTTGCGTGGTCGCCCCAGGTGACGAACCAGATCGAGGTATTGTCGCTGCCCGTGCCGCCGCCGTTCACGACCTGGTTGGCGATCGTGCCGCGCGTGTCGGAATAGCTGCTGTAGCGGGCGGACAAGCCCTTGAACTTCTCCGGCGTCGTCTCGGTATTGTGGTAGAAGATGCCGGTCGCCACCTCCTGGTTCATCGCCTCCATGAAGGGTGCGGCCGAAGTCAGCCGCTCCTTGGCCGGGTCGGGCGCGAGTTTCAGGAGGCGCACGTCGACGCCGGACATGGCCTCGACGAAGCCGGTGGTGTCGTCGACCTGCTGCATGGTCGCCTTGGACTGCGGAACGCCCTGGTAGAGGCGGCCCCAGGCGACGGACGGCAGGCCGGTGCGGATCATGTGGCGGTGGGAGGCGCCCATGTTGCATTCGGTCGCGACCGCGTCGTCCAGAATGGGGTTCTGCTGGGACAACAGTTCGACAACCGAGCCCTCCGTCGAGCCCTTATGCATGTCGATCAGTTGAGGGAAGCTATTGCCGATTGTTGCCATGTCTCTTTAGCCTTTCGGTGCATCGTTCGGAAACAGAACATGCGCTGGATCGACGGGTCTGCCCGCTCCTCCGGCGCCGCCGGTGGCCGGGTCGTCTTCCTTGATCAACGCTCCGGCCTTCGCAAAAATACGAATAAGCTCCGGATGGTTGCCGCCACCACTCGCCTCCAGATATTCGCGCAGGGCGGGCGTTCCCATCGTGTTGACGAAGCGGCGGCTGTCGCGCACGGTCCCGTCCCACTTGCGCCCGCCGATCTCGGCATCGGCCTTCGCGTCGTCGGCCCATTTCGAAACCGTCTCACCCCAGACCTTGCCGCGCGTCTCGGCGCGCGCCGCCTGGATGGCGATGAAGCGGTCGGCAAGTTTCTGCGCCTCGCTGTTGGTCAGCCCCAGCTCGCGGAAATCGGGGCCGAGCGCTGCGAGCAGCTCCTCGTCCACGGCGATGCCGTCGGGCATGGTAAGCGTATACTTGCCGTCCTCCGGCACCGTGTCGGCCTCGTCGGGCGCGGTCTCGCCGCCCTCCTCGACCTTCCCAAGCGCCGCCGCCTCATCGGATTTGACCGGATTGGCCTGACGGTCATGAGCCGGCTCATGGATTCCCTCCTCGCCCTGCGGCGCATCATCGGGGAAGAGAATATTCTCGGGCTCCGCGCCGCCGCTGCCGGCGCCTTCGGCGCTCCAGGCAATGGTTGGCTGGCCGATGCGCTCATGCGTCGACATCATCGTCTTCACTCCTCATGTTGGTGGCGACCTCGCGGTCGATGGCTTTGATGGTGGCGATCTCGAGCAGCAGGCTGGGGTAGAAGCGCTGGTCGACCTCGTCGAGCATGGCGATCAGCTTGCGCCCCGCCCCTTGCAGGCCGAGCGTGTAATGCGTCGCGCTCACCGCCTCGCCGGCAAAGGCCTCGCGATAGATCGCGCATTGCTCCAGCATCCAGAACAGCACGCGCTTGCCCGAAGGCAGCGAGAAAACCTCGCGGAAGGCGGCGGCAAGCGCTTCGCGCTCATGGCGCTCGGCAGGATTGAGATGTTCGTCGAGCCCGCCCATCAGCCGAGCCCCAGCTGCTGCAGAAGGGCCGCCCCGTTCGGGTTCTCACCGGCGCTTGCAAGCACGGCAGCCGCATCCGCGCCGGATTTCGCCGCCGGCGCCATTTTGGCGGCCATCTCGGCATTTTCGGCCATCTGCTGCTTCTGGGCCCGCGCATCGCGCAGTTGCGCCACCTCGTCGTCGGGCACGACAACCGAGGGCGGCACGCCGAGATAGTCGAAATAGAGATCGACCGCCTCGTCGGCATCGACCTTGTCGAGCACCTCGGGTTTGACGGCCGAAACCTGGCCGAGGAAGGCGAAGCCGCGCTCGATGCTGCCGGTCGCCACCGCCTTCTGCGCCTGGGCGAGGATCGAGATATATTCGATCTTCAGCTCCTGGTTCTGCAATTCCCTGGGCGGCGGCGGCAGCTCGCGCCGCCGGTTGAGGATCTGGTAGGTCCGGTCGATCGTCGGCTCCAGCTGCGCGCCGTAGATATTCTCCAGCACCGGCCCGAGCGCGAGCAGCTTCTCTTCCTTGCGTTCGGCGATCTCGAACTGGTTGCGCGGCTGGATGCCCTCCATCTGCGACAGCATCAGGAAGAGATCGGCATAAAAGGCCTGGCGGATGCGCTCCTGCGTCTCGCGAATGTCGCTCGCAAGCTCGGAAAGCCTGAGCTGGATCTCCATCGCCGGCCGGAAGCCGCGCCCGTTCGGATCGTCGACATAGGTGATCTTGCCCGGCAGCAGCGAAGCCGGATTGTTGCGCATCGAGGTCGGCCCGGTCATCGGCGGGCGCACCAGCTTATCGATCGCCTCCAGCTTGCGCTGCTGTTCCAGCTGCAGCATGGAAATATCGCCGAGCGCGATCTGGCCGGGCGAAGTCGCATAATTGTCGTCGCCGGCAATCTCCCAGGCCGGGCCGATCAGCGGGTTCTCGTCGAAACCGCTTTCCTCCAGCAGCCGCTTGTCGCCCGTCTGCTCCTCCCAATAGTTGGAAAGGAACGGCTTGTTGCGTCTGTCGATCCTGTCGGGATCGCGCGAAAGCCGGGGCTCGACCGCATGGCAGATCGTCAGCATCTCGTCATAGCGGCCATTGTCGTAGAAATTCTTCACCGTCTGGCTGACATTGTCGTAGCCGAAGCGCGAAACGATGCGCTGCACCGACCAGCGGAACCGCCGGTAAAGCGTCGTCACCCTGCCGTTCTCGTCGCGCGAGATCCAGAAGCTGCCATGCAGCAATTGCTGCAGCCGCACCACCTTGTCGCTGTCTTCGGAAAGAATGCCGACCGACTGCCCAAACTGCCCGAGATCGCCGTAGCCGGTGTGAAAGGCATTGTAGATGTTGGAGGATTGGAACACCTCCCGCAACCGCTGCTCGACGGCCGCCAGATATTCTTTGACCGGCGCGAAGTCCTTGAGATCCGGATCATAGGTCGTCAGCCGGAACCACGGCCGCGCCGGCGAGGTGATGCCGGAATGCATGCCGGATTTCAGCGTCCGGTGCGCGAAGGTGCCGGTGCTGTCGATGATCTTGGCGCGGCTCACCGCACCCTCGTCCTTCTCGATCAGCCTCAGCCGCGTCGGCTCGATATAGTCCGAAAGCTGCCGCCACACATTCTCCCACGGCTGCCGAATCCGCTTCAGCTCCTCCATCCGCCGCCGGTGATAGGTGATCTGGCTCTCATGATCAGGTGCGTTGTCGCTCATGCTTATGTCATCTCCATCCGCGCAGCGAAGCTGCGTTGGTGCCATCCGTGCGGCCAAGTCCGCGTTGGTGTTCATCCGCGCGGCAAAACCGCGTTGGGCACGTCCCCTCTCCCCGTCAGAACGGGGAGAGGGTTAGGGTGAGGGGCATCCGCCCGCCACAAACCGAACAACTATCAGCTGCCCCTGGAGCATCTGCCGACGGCACCGCAGATCCTCGGCACAATGCCGAGGATGACGCCAAAGGAGAACGCGGAGGCCCGCGCAAACCTTGCGCACGAGCGCCGATCCGCCCCGCCTCACTGCCCAAGCAGCGTCTTCTTCTCGGTCGGCGCCGTCGTCGTGACGCCCCCCGGCGACGTCAGGATCGTATCGGGCCGTGACCGCACCCGATCCTCGGTCCGCCGCGCCACCGCGGTGCGAACCGCAGCCCCATCCGGCTGCTTCAACTGCGCCGGCTCCGGCGGAAGCGCCGGCGGATCAGGCTGGGAAGGCTTGGAAAACAGGCACATGGGAGATCATCCATCTAGCTCACGGGAAATATCGCCCCGAAAGAGGGAAGAGCGCGGCAAGGCCGGAAGGCAGCAAGGGAGAGTGCGTGTCCGCCCCTGCCCTGCACACTGCTCTTCCCTCCACCCGGGAGGGCTAAATCCATGTCTACGTCCCAGATGGTTGCCGCGACGAACACCCTCGCGACGAGCTAACAGCCACCGCCAGAGCCACGTCATCTGCCTTTCGCTCGCCGCTCAAGGCGTTCGTCGTTGATGCTCCTCACCCTCCTCATCTGCCCTAACGGGCATCTTCTCCCCGCTGGGGCGAAGAGGGAGCAAGCCGCACCGCCGTCGTCCGCAAGCCAATGCATAAAGGCAACCGAGCGGCTGCCGCGATTCCGCTTCTCCCCAGCGGGGAGAAGATGCCGGCAGGCAGATGAGGGGGCCACACGGCACACCACCCATTGCTCTTCGCTTCCTACGCAACAGAAGCGAACGGCAACAATCTCGCCCATCCTTAAGAACTGAGAGGCACCGAGCCGCCGCCCTCCCTCCGACCGTCCTGAGGTGCCCCGCAGGGGCCTCGAAGGACGAGGCCGGCCACCACCTCTCCTCCGGCAACCCCGATGGCAAGGCGGTTCATCGGCCAGATCCTTGTTTCTCAGGCATTATCGCGCTATATGAATGGCTTAGAGAGTTCCGCGGCTTGGAAAGATGTCGATTGTTGCAGTAAAGGTTCTGTCGACTGTCAACGCCCCTTATGGGACGACGCTTTCGGCTGAGCAGTTGGCGTCCAAGATCTCCGATCCTGCCAGCGCCGAAGCTTTCGATCCTTCGGCATTCTCCTTCTACTCGGAGGTGGACGAGGATCTTCAGAATTCGTTTCTGAACGAAATGCACATCGATCAGAAGATCGCTTCCGACGTGGCACGGAAATTCTCCGCACTTGCCGGTTACACGCTGCCTTTGGCACGGGCGTCCTAATTGATCAACGACACGGCCAGCCGATGGGGCGAGCTGTTCGATCAGGCCGCAACATCATAGATCTGGGTGCTGCTGGGCCTCAAAGAACGAGATCGGCCACCAACGTGCAAGGTCCGCTTCGCGCCAAAAGCAGTCATCATCTTAAAGTGCAGACCCTTGGAAACGAGTATCCGGCAACCGCCATCATCCTGAATGCCAGAATGCGCGATTTCTCCAAACTTTCTGTTGACCCTTATTGCCGTTGTTATTTGCGCGATTTCACGCAGGCTTGGTCGCGGTTTCCTCGATCTTGAACGCGCCGTTGATCGCCTTGAAGAGCTTTTCCGCCGAAGCCGTGGTGCCCTTGGGCAAGTCGGAGAGCTTCGACCAGCTGTCAAACTGCTTGAGCATCTCGGTCAGCACCAACTTCTTGTCGAGCGTCCTTCCATGGCGAGTTTTCAAAACCGTCTCGACCCGCTTCGAGATGAGCGTCGTTCCGTCGACGGGCAAGTCTTCGGTTCGAATTGCCACCCCGTAGGCTCTGTTTACGCACTCCCTAAAGAAGTCGTCAGGGAACAGGTCCTCTATGGCGACATCCGTCTTCTTGATGCCTGCGGCCTCGCGTAACGTGAGGACCCGGAACTCGTAGCCATCTGAGGCGGCCAGTTCCTTGAGGTCCATCTCCGAAATCTTCTTCTTCGCCACGAGGCCGGCTTCGTCGCTATCAAGCAATACGCCAGCGTCCCATCTCTGACCGATCGCGAAAGCCGCATACATCGGCGCTCTCGTCGATGTCGCGGCCGGCCATAGATAGACTTGATCGGACAGGCTAGTTTTGCCGCCGTTCCGCAGGAGTCCCGAAAGCTTGTTCAGGATGAGCGCGTCCGTTCCTCCCTCGACGATCAGAACCCTCCGGCTTCCAAGCATTCCGGACAAGTCCGGTGTCAACCCCAAGGACGCCTCGATCACGGCCATGGGGGCGGCCTGACTACTCACGACGCCATGGTTGACCGCGACATGGTTGTCCTTCGTCTCGATGATCCTGACGCGCTCGGGATTTGCCTGATCGACCATGGACGCCAGGTGCGTCGTGTAAAGGATGGTGTTCTTCTCCGAAAGATTATCGAAAACGCGCAGCAGGTCGCGTTGGCCGCTATAATGGAGATGCACGCCAGGCTCCTCGAGGAGAAGGATGCAGTTTTCGAACTCGCCGTCGCTGGCGTGTGTAAATTTCCAAGCGAACGAGACGTACCACCTGAACCCGGTCGATCTTCGGTAGAGGCGGACGGGGAAACCGATAGCCTCGTCCTCGGCGAAGATGTTCAATGTCGGACCATCGATGTCGATGTCGAACTTGACCTTCTTCTGGGTCCAAAGGCGTTGGAACTGCTGCGTGAGGTAAGCGGAGGCAGCCCGCTTATCGAACTGACGAATTGTTCGACCGTCCGCCGTCTCCCCTTTCTCGACAAAGTCATCGATGTCGATCTGGGCCAGATCGAGCACGATGAGAATGGTCTGGTCCTCTATGGACAACTGATGTCGGTTCTCACGCCCCGCGCGGTCCCACCTTTGTCTGAGCTGGTCAAGCTCGACCTGGTTTCCCGAGAAGTTGTAGTCCTGGATCAAAACGAATTTTGGCAGGTTCGCCCGACCCCACGCGCTCACCTTCTTAGGATCAAGCCCCTGCTTCTCGGCTTCATGAATGTAGCAGCCTGTGCCATAACCGTAGTGTCGGGACGCATAGAGGTTCAGGGACTCTGGCAATTTGACCGCGGCGGGGGTCACTGTCGCCTCGGCACCATCCGCCGCATCTATCGTGGTCCGCGCCGACTTGAAAAGGGAAGCTATCTCTTCTGAGCCGAGGACGAAGTACGCTTGGCAAACAATCTTGCCGCGCGCATCCTTCCTGCCCTTCCAGTCATCGACGGGCCAGTCTTCTGCATCGTCGTACGTTGCCCCATCCACGTAGGGATTTAGGCAGTAAAGAGCTTCGAACAGGTTGCTCTTACCCGCTTCGTTCTGCCCCACGAACGCGGTGACGTCCGTCGTGTTGATCCAACCGGAGTCCAGGACATTACGGTAATTCGTGACCTTGAATTTAGTCAACCTCATGATGGCCTCGCCGAAAAATAGTGGGACGGCAATCTATTATCATGTCAGACCGATTCCAACAGCTTGAAGCTGAAAGATCAATGGACGACACGGTCAGTAAAACAGACGGCTCGGGAGCGGCGCTTTATCCCACGCATACAGTATTGGTCGGAAATGATTTCGTGCGGGACTTCAAATCGGTTTGAGTTTTGAAAATCGCAACAGGCAAAACGGTCTGGCGGCTCGAGGTAGAGACTATAAGGCACAACCCTTGGCGGGCCATCCCCTCGTTGTCGCGGATCATGCCGATGCAGGCCTCCGAACAGTACTGCTTGGCTGCTTCCAAAAGAATGAACTCGACACGCGAGCCGCCAAACACACCCTTGGACGCGGCATCAAGCATAATTTCATTCTCTTTCTTGCGGAAACGCTATGCAACACCCCCGCACGTCGCACGCTAACTTCAAGACGCGAACACGACTGATTTTCGCTCATTCCTATGGTTCTCCGCTAGTATAGTCCCGACATACCAGCTTAGCGGGAGTTTTGCGCTCCAGTCTGGGCTTGATGCATAGGAAATGTGCGCCGGCCGGACCCCGCGTTCATGTTTAATCGGATGAAGCAGTCACCTTAACTATCCATCTTCGTGGATCGGCCGTCACGAACGTTTCGCTAGCTGATGTCCGCAATGGGCCGAAAGCAGACGTGGTGGCAGTTGCTACCTAGTACTGCTCATCTGCCGTGACAGCAGATGGGGAGCGACGATAGGAGCGAACGCTGAGCATAAGCGAACGGCATATACTCTCGATCTCAAAAGAGATGAGAAGAGCCAAGCCCCCCTCTCCGCCCTCATCCTGAGGCGCCCCGCAGGGGCCTCGAAGGACGAGGCCGGCCCCCCCCCTCACCCCAGCGGACTATACTCCACCTCCACATCCACCCCATTCCCGCTCCGCACGCCCCTCTCCCGCCTCACCACCGGCTCCGCAAAGGTCAGCGCCAGCGCATCCCCCCGGTTCGGCGAAGGCAGGCCCCGCGCCTTCATGTCCTCCTTGCTCTCCAGCTGGATCTTCCCATCCAGCCGCGCCACCGTCTCCGGCCCGACGAGATCCTGGTAGAGCGCCTCATCCTGCGGATCGATCGCCCCGCCCGCCTTGATCCAGCGTTTCTGCATGCCCCACATCTCGGCGCGCTTGTTGAGAAAACCGGCATCGAGCGGCTTGCCCGAAAACCAGATCAGCCGCCAGGAGCGGCCCATCACCTCGCCGGCACTGACGATGCCGGTGCCGTAGCCAGCGTCGACGAACACCGCGTCGGCCTGGTGCTCCTCCTCCAGCCGGGCGATCAGCGCCGCCACCTCGACATCGTTGTCGTTTCTCGCAAGCGAGGCGAGGCTCTTCGAATAGAGCCCCTGGCGCAGCATGATCTCCAGCGTGTCGTCGCCGGTCCAGGCCGGATCGACGCCGAGGATGACGGGCGCGAAGGCATATTGCTCGCGGCGGAGATGGCGCGCACGCGCCTGGTCGACATCGTCTGCTGATATGAACTGCATGGCTGACTGGCTCGGAAACTGTCCGCGAACGCGGATCTTGAAGAAATCGCTGTCTTCGCCGTGATCCTCCTGCCACTGGCGGATCTTGGCCTTGTTGGTGCCCTCCACCGTGCGGCTGTCGATCTGGCGTGTCACCCAGCGGTGACGATAGCGGCGAAAACACTCGCGAAAGCGGCCGGAATTGCGCGTCGGATTGCCGAAGACGATCCAGATGATCACCGTGTTCTCGTCGGTCAGCGCGCCCTCGGCCACCTCCCACACCTTATCGTGGATCTTCGAAGCCTCGTCGAATTCCAGCACGATGATCTTGCCCTGATTATGCAGCCCGGCGAAGGCCTCGGTATTGTTGACCGACCAGGGCACGAAATCCTGCCGCCACTTGTCCGAGGCCGCCTTGTCCCGGGCGCGGATCGAGGTCGCCTGCACGTCGAACCAATGCGCTGTTATGGAGGAGCGGAACCATTTGCCGATCTCCGGCGCCGTCTTGGTGCGCATCTGCGTATCGGTATTCGCCGTCGTCACCAGCATCGCCTCGTTCCAGCAGGACATCGCCCAATTGGAGAGCATGCCCATGCAGGCCGATTTGCCGATGCCGTGGCCTGATGCCACCGCGATCTGCAGCGGCTGAAACCGCGTGGCGGGATCGGCGAGGTGATCGCGAACGGCCGAAAAAATATCCCGCTGCCAGGCCCGCGGCCCGGCATGCCCCTCGAGCGCCCCCACACCCCAGTCCCAGGCGCTGAGGCTCCAGGCGAGCGGATCGAACTGGCAATCGCTCGCCAACTCGATAATTCCCTCGTTCGGATCGGCCTTGCGCCCCACCCTTCCAGCATCACCCGCCATCTCAGCCCTCCGCCCCGCCATCGCCTGATTTGCGCGCCTTGGCGCGCGCCAGCCTCTCGCTCAGCGCCTCCAGCCCCTTGATCTCCAGCCGATCGTGATAGAGCGCGTGGTGGCGCGCCAGCATGTCGAGCGCCTTCAGCCGGTCGGCCCGCTTGATCTTCGCCACATGCACCACGTCGCCCTTGGCCTTGGCCGAGGTATTGAACTCCAGCCCGGCAACCGCCGCCGCCGTCCTGTCGTCCCACTCCGAGGGCGCCTTCAGCGCCCCCTCCTCGTCGAACACATCGCGCACATCGCCGAAAGCAATGTCGGCGATCGCCGCAAGCACCCGCTCGGCGCTGATCTCCAGCCGCTCCATCTGCGCAGCCAGCGCTTTGTCGATCGCGCCGCGAACCACCTCGTTCGCCATCAACCGCCAGCTATTCTTGCGTGCTAAATTTTCACTATAGCCCGCCCGCACCGCCGCCTGCGTCGCGTTCAGGTCTTTCAGATATTCCGCCACGAACAGCCGCTGCTTCGCCGTCAGTCTCGCCATGGATGATCACGCCCCCGATGAGGCGCAATCATAGAAACCGGATGGTTGGGAACAAAAATCGAGCGCGGCCACATCGGCTCGTTGCAGATAATTGTCGAATACTGTCGCAAAGTTGTTGATGCGACACCGCAAATCTTGCTATCCCCTCTGCCATAAACGAAAGGGTTGCAAATATGAGTCCTTCTCGTGCGGGCGGTCGTATCGAATGCCTCGATGGCTTGCGTGGTCTCGCCGCCCTCTGGGTCCTGATCGGACACGCCCATATTCTCACCGGCTTCAAGCTGCCGCTGATCGGCGATCCCGAACTGGGCGTGGATCTCTTCATCATGCTCTCGGGCTTCCTGATGGTCTTCCACTATCAGCGCCGACGCGGCAGGGAACCATGGGAGGCAACGAGCACGTGGACCACCTTCTGGATTCGCCGCTATTTCCGGATTGCGCCCCTCTATTACGTGATGCTCGTCGCCGCATTGACGCTCGGCCCGCTCATCTACGAAGCCCGAATGGTGATCGACGCCTATAACGGCGTGCAGCCGCAGCTTGCGAGCCGATATCTCGACAGCAGCCTGTCGAATTATCTCGCGCATTTTTCCTTCCTGTTCGGCCTCAGCCGCGCCTATTCCTTCAGGACGGCGCTTCCCGATTGGAGCATCGGGCTCGAAATGCAGTTCTACGCGGCGCTGCCGTTTATCATGATCATCGTCGGCCGCGTCGGCTGGATCAAGGGCATCACCGGCGTTGCGGCGCTCGGCGCCCTGACAACGTATGTGTGCCACAAGGTCGGATACACGTTTCTGATGCCGACATTCCTGCCGCTCAAGATGCATGTCTTCGCAGCCGGCATGCTGCTCGCAGGCGCCCTATGGACGAATGAGAAGCGCGCCTATCTGTTCGCGGGCTTTGCCGGTTATCTCGTCATCGCCCCGATCGGCGGCGAGATGGACTGGCTCCATCAGATCACCAGGCTCGTCCTGGTCCTGACCTTCTTCGCGCTCATTCATACGGAGCGCCTGCCGGCGGCCGCGGCCCGGATAGCCGCACCCGTCAGCAGCTGGCTCGGCAACCGCTTCTTCCATAATCTCGGCGAGCTTTCCTTCGGCGCCTATCTCATCCACCTGCTGATCATGCAGCCGGTCGTCGCCTATCTCATTGGCGCCGTCGATGTGACCAACCCCGTTCGCTGGGCTCTCACGCTGCTGATCACGATGCCGGTCGTCTATGCGCTCGCCTGGCTCGGCTATACCTTCATCGAAATGCCCGGCCAGAACATCGGCAAGGCGCTCACCAAACCGCGAGCCCGAGCTTAAAAGCCGCGTCGGCCGCGGCCCGCTTCCCCGTCGCGGCCTGGAAAATGCCCCTCGAAGCCGGCACTACGCCAACGGCTGGATTCGGCCCTGCCACGCCGCGCACCTTGGCCTGCGCTCGATTCCCGCATCGCCTCAACAACAACCGGAAATACCTTGCACCTGCCTTTGCTTCATCTTATCAATTCGGGACAAGATGAAGTATAGAGGCAGCTTATGCGTGAGCCTCAACTGGATGGATTGCGGGCGATAGCACTTCTATCGGTGTTCTATTCTCATTTCTGGGAGGAGAACTCTGACCTGGGCCATATCGGCGTCCGTTTCTTCTTTGTCCTGAGCGGCTTCCTCATCACCAACATTCTGCTCGCGGCCAAAGAGCGGGACGACCGCGCGACGGCTATCATCGCATTCTTCATCCGAAGAGCCGCCAGGATCTGGCCGCCCTACTATCTGCTGCTCGCATTTTGCGGCTTGGCGGCCGGCGCCTTGCAGCTGCGGATGATGCACCAGTCCCTGCCCTGGCACGCCTTGTTCCTCTCCAACATCTGGTATGCCTCGCACGGACCGGAACCTTGGGCGCTGCGGCATCTCTGGACGCTTGCCGTGGAGGAGCAATTCTACCTGATCTGGCCCTTCGTGGTCCTGGCGTTGCCGGCCCGGTATTTCCTGAAACTCTGCGGTGCGCTGATTTTAGCCGTGGTGCCTTACAGGATAATCGCCCTTGCCATGGGCGAGGTCGAGCTCGGCCTCGCCCTTCCCTTCGATTCCGTCGACGCACTGGCGGCCGGCGCCGCCTTATCCTTCCTGTCGGCGAAGGGATGGAGCGCGCCCCGCTGGCTCGTCTCCTTGTCGATGCCGATCGGTCTGGCAGGGCTGGTGACGCTCACCGCCTTCGAAACCGGAGATTTCTTCGAATGGATTGTCATCGAGACCGCGCTGCTTCTGCCGCTGACCCTCATCGTGGCCCTCGCCTCGAAGGGCCGGTGCCTCGCCATCCTGGCAAACAGACTATTGAGCGGCCTCGGCCGGATCAGCTACGGCGCCTATCTCTATCATCTGCCGGTCTGGGCCGTTCTCCTGGCCCTCAGCGAACGTTTCGCCGTGATAGACGTCTCACGCGGCCCCTTGACGACGGCCATCGCCGGATCGCTGTCGATCCTCATCGCCCTGGCATCGTGGCTGAGCTTGGAGCGCCCCGTAATGGCCTGGTCGAAGAAGCTGACGAGCCGCATGGCCCCGGCATGAACCAGGAGAGCCATGGCCATCCCGGCAGCCCCGGAAAACGCCATCGCCCCTCGTCATCCAAGGGGCGATGAACTCAGCAAAACCAGACGATAGGATCAGGGGCTCGTCGTCTCGCCGCTCGTGGCAGCCGTTTCGGTCGCATCCACGCCATCCGTGGCTTCAGTCGTTTCCGAAGTCTCGGTCGGCGTCGTTTCCACAGTCGTCGCAGGGTCTGTCGTCTCGGTACCATCAGCCGTCTCGCCGGTCGGAGTCTCGGTCGCCGGAGTCTCCGTGACAGGCGTCTCGGTCGTCGGGGTCTCCGCCACCGGTTCCTCCGTCACCGGAGCCGCTGCCGCCAGCGCGTCCCTCATCTGGTCGATCGTGCCGACGGCCGTGCCGATGCCGAGCGTGTCCTTCGCCCAGCCGAGAGCTTCGGGGCTGAGCGTGCCGGTCTTGGTCGCCGAAGCCAGCGCTGCCATCAGGGCGGCATCGCCGAGAACGGGATCGTCAGCCGGCGGCGCGACGCCATTGGCGAGTTCGTACTGGGCGTAGGCGGTGGCATAGGCCGAGAGCGCCGCCATCTTGGGATCTGCGGTATTCATCAGCGCGTGATAGTTGCGCTTCAGCGAATTCAGCTTGGCAAGCTCCGCCGCAGGCTTCTTCGAAGGCTTGGTCGCCGGCGCCGTGGCAAGGGTCGTCTTCTTGGCTGCGCCCTTGGTGCTGACGGTCTGCTTGGCCGATTTCGTCTTGCCGGTATTGCCGGTCTGGGCGAATTTGCCCGAGCTTTTCGCACTGCCGCTGTTGGTCTTGCCGCTGGAGCTGCTCTTTCCGCCGCTGCTCTTGCTGCTGCCGCCGCCATGGCTGCCGCTGTTGCCGCTGCCGCCGCCATGGCTGCCTCCGCCGCCGCCGTTACCGCCGCCTCCGCCTCCGCCACCGCCGCCGCCACCGTTACCACCACCACCGCCGCCGTTACCACCACCGCCACCATTGCCGCCCTTGGCGAAAGCGGGCGAGAGATCGGTGAAGATGATGTTGAGGGGCGCCAGCGCCACAGTCGTGGAGAGACAGAGAACGCCGAGAATTCTGGAGAGCCGCATGGTAGTCCTTCCGATGGGCAGAAAATGCCGTTACACCGGAATTATTGAAGCAGCCGCCCTATAAAGATCTCATTGAGCATCTTCTTTCAATTTGAACTTTCCGTCGAATATTCCGCCATGCAGTGCCTCATTGTTCCCAAAATGAAACTAAATCCCTTCCGCTGCGTTATCCCCTCGATACATCCGTTTGCCCAAGGTGAGTGACATGAAAAGATTCGCCATCATTGCCCTGTCGATAGCGACGGCCTTCTCCGGAATGCCGGCATCGGCAGGCCCTGCCTTTGTGCCGAGTCCGGTACAACAGGCGGCGCAGCCGGCGCCCGGAGGCAGCGATGCCCGGATCATGCAGGTCGGCTGCAATAACTTCACGAACTGCCCAGGCCAGTTCAACAACGGCCGCAGGTGGTATCCGAGACGCCACTATTATCGTGACCGCAGCTACTATCGCGACCGCGATTATTACAGGGACGATCGTTACGGCCGCTATAACCGTCGCTATCGCCATCACGATAATACCGGCGCCATCATCGGCGGCCTGGCAGCCGGCGCCCTCATCGGCGGCATCATCGCCTCGCAGCCCCGCGCCTACAGCTCGCGCGGCTATAGCTCGCATGCCGAATATTGCTACGCCCGCTACCGGTCGTACCGCGCCTACGACAACACCTACCAGCCGAACTACGGCCCACGCCGCCAGTGCCGGTAATCCAGTCCCTGGCAACGCAGCAAGCCCCGCATGAAGGTGCGGGGCTTTTTGCTGTCGAACCGAATGCAAGAGACGGACGGAGCAAGACATCCCTGCTCCGTCCGTCCCGTCAGCCCAGCCTCGGGGTGGGGCTGAGCATTCCGTCAATAGGCGGCCGGCTTCGGCTTCTTCTCCGTCCATTGCGGCGGCGCGCCGTATTTGGCGGCGACGGCGCCGGCCAGCCCGGGCTCGCGGCCGAAGGCATCGCAGGCGACGTATTTCGGCTTGCCGCCGAGCCAGGATTTCATCCGCTGGCGCGAGGGAAGCGAGAGATCCAGCCCCTTCGGCTCCTTGCCCGCAATCAGCATGCGCGAGAATTCGCCGCTGAACTTGGAAGCCAGGCCGTAGGCATCGCCCACCTCGGAAACGCGCGGATTGTTCTGCAGCGAGTTCGCCCCGCGCGCCCAGACCATCGCCGCCCGCTGCGCGCCCGACTTGTCGACCGCCTCGGCTTCCACCGCCAGTCCGCCGAGCCCGACCGGCAGGCGCGGCACGCCGACCGGCAGGGCAAGGCCCGTGCCGACGGTGACGACCGTGGAAACGCCGGCCATCGTCTTGTTGGTCGGCACGATGTCGGTGACCATCGAGCGGATCGTCAGATCAGCGCTCTCCCCCGCCGCCACCATTTGATATCTGTCGCTCAGGGAGATGCAGAGCGCCCGGTCGAGCGCATTGGCGACCATCGCCCGGTCATCCGGCGATTTGATGCGGCTCGCCGCAGCGAAGCCGAAGCGTGTCGGCTCGATCGCCACCGTCTTGATCGGGGCGAGACTGAGGCCATCGACATAGACGCGCGATTTCGAAAGCTTGCCCTTCGGCGCGCCGAGATTGGAATAGGTGGAGAGCGTCCCGCTCTCCTTCAGCGGTACCGAGCTGCACCCGGCCGCAGCCGCGGCGAGCGCCAGCGGCAATGCGAGAGACACCGCTTTCGAAGCCTTTGAAAAAGATGAAATAAAAGGATTGCTGCGCACTCTCTCTGGCCTCCGTCGCCGATAATGTGCGGGGAAAGTGGCGGTGAAGAATTGCCGCAGCATTACATCGTTTCCGGCAGCATCAGCCGCCGCAAACAACCGGCGTCATCCGAGTTGGATCGCCACCTCGGTGCCGGCCGCAGCGCTTTCGATGCGGACCTCGCCGCCATGGTTCAAGGCGATCTGCTTGACGAGGCTGAGGCCGAGCCCGGCTCCCGTGCTCTTCGGCGTGACGCGGTAGAAGGGTTCGAACACCAGCTCCCGGTGCTCGGCCGGAATGCCCGGCCCTTCGTCGGCCACGCCGATCCGCCCGCCGCCGAAAGCCGACACGGAGACCGTGATCATGCCCCTGTTGCCGCCGTGGTCGATGGCGTTGCGCACCAGATTGCTGACGGCCCGCGGCAGCGCCGAAGGGCTGCCCTTGCGTTTCAGGCTCTCGATCTCACTCTGGAACGAGATCTGGTAGCCGGCGCCGATGGCGAGCGGCGCAAGATCGGCCACCACGCTGCGGGCGATCTCGACGAGATCAACGGTCTCCTGGAGATCGCTCGCCTGGTCGTTGCGCTCGAAATCGAGCAGCTGTTCGGCCGTCTCGGCCAGGCGCGCGACATCGTCGAGCAGCCGCCTGCGGTCCTGCCCCTCCGCCGTCCCGTCGATCCGGGTCTGCATGATCGCGATCGGCGTCCTGAGCTCATGCGCCGCATCGATCAGGAAGTGCTGCCGCTTGCGGAATTCGTTTTCCAGCCGGCCGAGCGCCTCGTTGAAGGCGATCACCAGCGGCGCGACCTCCCTCGGAATGCCGTCCAGCGGCAGGCGCGCATCGTAGCGGCGCGGCTCGATCTCCGAGGCTTTGCGGGCAACCTCGCTGACGCTGGCAAGGCCCCGCCCGACGATCCTCGGAACGGCGAGAAAGACCGCGGGCAAGGCAATGGCGAGCAGCGGCACATAGATCGGATAGACGGCGCCCATCAGCGTAATCACCGGCCAGCCCTTGTCGGCGACGCCGCCGAACAGAACCCTGAGTTCGCCGATCGCGGTCTCCACGCTTTCCACCGAAGCGATCTCGTCCGTGCCCACCGATCCCCTGATATCGGCCCCTTCGAACAGATAGGTCAGACGCGCAAGCTCGGCATAGACTGGAGGAACGGTGCCGTAGGAGACGAAAGACCCGTTCGTCGTCGCCGCGACATACCAGAGCCCGTCATATTGCCGCTTGAGCGCCTCGAGCTCCGGCGTATCCTTTATCTCAAGCCGTCCTTCGGCATCGAGCGCCGCGGCCGGAGCCAGCGCCGCGGTAATATGATCCTCCAGCGCAACATTCGGAGAGAGGATCGTCGCGCCATAGAAGCAGAGCCCGATAGTGACGGCCGTCACCACGCCGACGAAGACCAGGCTGAGCTGCCAGCTGAGCCGCCACCAGAGCGACGGATTGGTGTTTTCTGCCCCGCCCATCATTCTTCCTTCATGAGATAGCCGACGCCGCGGATATTGTGGATCGAGACCTCGGCACCCGCATCGGAAAGCCGCTTGCGCAGCCGCGATATATGGGCGTCGAGGGCGTTCGACTGGATTTCTTCTTCGTAGTTGTAAACGGCCGCCTCCAGCGTCGAGCGCAGCACCGTCTTCTCCTTGCGCCTGGCAAGTGCGGCCAGCACCAGAAGCTCGCGCCGCGGCAGGTCGAGCGGTGTGTCGCCGACGGTGACGCTCAAATGCAGGGGGTCGATCACCATCCGCCCGGCGGTGATCTTCAGCTCGGAAAGGCTCGGCGGCCGCCGCAGCACGGCCCTGAGCCGCGCCATCAGCTCCTCCACGAGGAACGGCTTGCCGAGATAATCGTCGGCGCCGAGATCGAGCCCTTCCACCCGCTCCTTCGGCTCGTTCAGCGCCGTCAGCACGATGATCGGCGTATCCTTGCCCGTGCGCCTCAGCTCCGGAATGAAGCGCAGCCCCTCGCCGTCGGGCAGGCGCCGGTCGAGCAGGATCGCGTCATAGGGGTTCTGCCGCGTCAGCTCCACGGCATCGGCAAGATGCGCCGTGTGATCGGTCACGATCCCATGCTTGCCGAGCGCAGCAGTCAGCGCCTCGGCCAGCTCCTTCTCATCCTCAATCAGCAGAATCCGCATCGCCCA
Organism: Rhizobium sp. J15; assembly: GCF_002531825.1. Classification (GTDB taxonomy): domain Bacteria; phylum Pseudomonadota; class Alphaproteobacteria; order Rhizobiales; family Rhizobiaceae; genus Rhizobium. The sequence goes on from NZ_NWSX01000018.1 coordinate 36,423, forward strand.
ACCAACCCTTGCGCCCCTGTTTCGGCCGCAAGGGTTGCAGCAACATTGCGGAACTTGAAAGGCAGCCGGTCATGCTCCCGCAATTGTTCCATCGGAGGATCGGGCACCACAATTTAGGACCTCGACATGATCCATTTCAAATCCATCCTCCGCCTCCTGGAGACCTACCTCCTCTCCGCCTTCATCCTCGCCAGCCTGCTGGCCGGGCCGCTGATTATTCTGTTCGTGCGGTAGCAACCCAAGGAAACGACAGCTGAACGTTGATCGTAATTGTCTTTTCCGGCCGGCGAAGGTGGAAGTAACGGCATGCCGAGCGGCCCCCTCATCCGACCCTCCGGGCCACCTCTCCCCGCTGGGGAGAAGGGGAAGTAAGGCCTGCGCACGGTGCCAAACGACGCGTTTGTTCAAAGGCACTCTATCTAATGGAGCGCTGGCAAAGCGGCATTCTCCCTTCTCCCCAGCGGGGAGAAGGTGGCCCAAAGGGTCGGATGAGGGGGCCACACGGCACACCTTCCACCATCGTCCCTCGCCTACTTCACACTACCCCCACCGCCATCTTCCCCCGCACCTCCAGAAACGCCGCCGTCAGCCGCGCCAGCACCGGCGAGGTCACCGTCCCGTTCGCCCCGCCGACCGGATCGACGATGTGGATCTGCCGGAGATCCTCCATGAACTCCTCCCAAAGCGGCTGGCCGCCTTCTTCCAGAAGCTGCGCGCGAATGCTGAGATCCTCCGTCACCGGCAGGTGACGCCTGCCCCAGGCGCCGATCATGGCGAAGACGGGCACGAGCTGGATCGCCGGCTCCGTCAGGCTGTAGATCGCCTTCTGGGTGTGGCTCGGATCGTCCCGCTTGCTGATGAAGCCGAGCGAGAGCAGCCGCTTCAGCCGCGCCGCCAGAATGTTGGAAGCGATGCCCTCCTGCGAATTGTTGAGCAGGTCGCGGAAATGCCGGCGGTTGCCAAACATGATGTCGCGGATGATGATCAGGCTCCACCGGTCGCCCAGCACTTCCATCGTCAGGTTGATCGGGCAGCCGGACCGCAATTCCATACTCACGAGGTATCTCCTGTAAAAACCAGTTGCATTATAGGATCGCTTATGCGAGAAAACAACTAGTTTCAAATTGCAATCACATGGAGGAGAGCATGTCCAAGGTGCGCGTTGCGGGGTTTTCCGTTTCCGTGGATGGGTTCGGCGCCGGGCCGGAGCAAAGCCTGAATGATCCGCTCGGAAAGCGCGGGCCGGAAATGTTCCAATGGTTCTTTCACACCCGTACCTTCCGCGCCATGATGGGTAAGGACGATGGCTCGACCGGCGTCGATGAGGATTATGCGTCGGGCGCCATGGCCAATTTCGGCGCCTTCATCCTCGGGCGCAACATGTTCGGCCCGATCCGCGGCGAGTGGCCGGACGATGCCTGGAAGGGCTGGTGGGGCGCCAACCCGCCTTACCACGCGCCGACCTATATCCTGACCCATTACCCGCGCGAGCCGATCGTCATGGAGGGCGGCACCACCTTCCATTTCGTCACCTCAGGCATTCATGAGGCCCTCGACAAGGCAAGGGCGGCTGCCGGCGGCAAGGACGTCAAGATCGGCGGCGGCGTTGCAACCGTGCGCCAATATCTTCAGGCCGGCCTGATTGACGAGCTGCACTTCGCCCTCTCCCCCGTCGTGCTCGGCCAGGGCGAAGCGATGTTTGCGGGCATCGACCTCCCCGCCCTCGGCTTCAGCGTCCGCCAGCATGTGGCGAGCGAAAAAGCCACCCATATCGTGCTGGCGAAATAATCCCGTCGGGCCAGGGACGGGAAGCCCGCCGCGCCCCTTGCGCGAACTGTACAGAATCGAACCGTTCGAGCGCGCCTGTGGTCTTCTGGCGCAATCGGCGTAAGATGGCGAAGTCGGCCCATCAGATCATTCGGCGGGACCGCTTGAGAGTTCATACGTGCTCTTGCCGTTACCGGAGGGCATGAAATTGCTGCAATCACTCATTTCTCTCAATGACAGCGAGATCAATCTCGTCACTGACGCCGTTCAGCAATGGTGCAGCGAAAACAAGCATGACATCGACAGCGTCGAAGGCCGCCGCGCCATCACCATCGCCGTCGATCTCGTCCAGACCAACACCGCTCCCGAGCAGCTTCTGGCCGAACTGTCACGGCAGATGGACCAGCGGTAAAACCATCCGCGTCAGCAAGCTTCACCCGGAGACCCGCAGCGGCGTCAAAGCCACCTGCTGAGGTCATCCGCATGGGTCTCCGCTGCCCACGAGAGTCTCATCCCGCTCTCCGCCTTTTGGTCATTTCCCGCATAGCGATTAGCCTCGAAAGAGGCTGCGCTTGATGGCATTTGCGACACAACTCCGCAAACACGCAACAACTGCCACCCATCTTGCACATCCCCACACCCTCACCTAAGGCAATGCAACCTCCCTATCGCAAGGCCGCCCGGTGCTCCGCATTACCCTCCACGCTCTGATCGTCATCATCCTCACGCTGCTCACCCAGATCGGCGGCGTCGCTTATCTCCTCGCGCTGGCCGCCGCCCGCGCCATCGGCACGCGGCGCTTGCCCGCCAGGCTCGCGCTCTTCCTGCTGCTCTATGCCGGCGCCACCCTGGCCGCAAACTTCGCCGCGCCGGTCTTCGGCCGCGTTCCCCTCTCCTGCTTTGCCGGCGCTACGGACCGGCTCGTGGTCCGCTCGCCGATCTACTGCGCGCTCAACCGCAACTACGTCACCCCCGCCGTCCGCGATCTCGCCCAGGCCCTCGCCGCCCATATGGACCAGGCGTTCCCCGGCACCGTCACCATCGCGCTCGATGCGAATTTCCCGTTCATACAAGGCTTCCCGCTGCTGCCGCATCTCTCCCATGCCGACGGCAAGAAGCTCGACTTTGCCTTTTACTACAAGGATGCGGACGGTCGTTTCCTCAACGGCGCCACCCGCTCCCCGATCGGCTATTTTGCCTTCGAAGAGCCCGCCCCCGGCGATGAACTGCCCTGCGCCGGCCGCCACGACTGGCTCACCACCCGCTGGGATTTCGATGCGCTGCAGCCGCTCTTCCCAGCCTATCGCCTGGAGGAGCAGCGCACCGCAGCCGCCCTCGCCTGGCTGACGAGCGAAGGCGTGACGCGCTTCAACCTGCAGAAGATCTTCATCGAGCCGCACCTGAAAAACGATCTCGGCATCACCGATGCCCATGTCCGCTTCCAAGGCTGCCGCGCCGCTCGCCACGACGATCATATCCATATCCAGGTCGAGTGAGCCCGCCCGCCGCGTCGAGCAGACGGCGACGGGCGCTCAAAGCCGCACCAGCCTGTCGTCCGGAATGGATTTTCCCCAGGCGTTCATCGCATTCAGCACGTCGCTCAGCGATCTTCCCAGGTCCGTCAGCTCATAGACCACGCGCGGCGGCGTCTCGGCATAGGCCGTGCGCGTCACCAGCCCATGCGCTTCGAACCTGCGCAATCGGTGCGTCAGCGTATGGGCGCTGATCCCCGCCAGTGTTTCCCGCAGCTCGGTAAACCGTCTCGGTCCGTGCAGCAACTCGCGCACGAGCAGCGTTGCCCACGGGCCGTCGAGCAGCAGCAGGAAGCGCTCGACACCGCATTCCGGCAATTTATTTTCGCTCATGCCGATTTTCCTCCAATAGTGCATTTGACGTAACTGACCTCATTATTGCACCAACATTAATGCAATGTCTGCACTAATGAAAGGAAATGACATGTCTTACGTCATCCATGGCGCCGCCGGCGCACAGGGCGGGCCGCTCTTCAGGCGCTTGCTGGCCTCGGGCAAACCCGCTGTAGGCGCGGTGCGCAACACCGCGACGCTCGAAGGAAAGCCCGCCGTCGCGGTCGATAACGCCTCCGTCGAATCCCTGGTTTCCGCCTATCGCCATGCCGACGGCCTGTTCGTTCACCTGCCGGTGACAGCCGAGCCCGAGCGCGTGCGGCAGGCGAAAAGCATCGTCGAAGCCATCAACCTTGCCAGACCCGGTCGCGTGGTGATCTCGACCAGCGGATCGATCATCGACAGCCCCGGATCGGTCTTGCAGGCGCCTGACGACAGCGCCATCGCGATCCTGACCCGCGGCGTTCGCGAAAGCGGCGTTTCCCATGCGATTGTCGCGCCGCGGCTTTATCTGGAAAATCTCCTGCTTCCGCCGATATTCGAGGCGGTGAAAGCCGAAGGCATATTGCGCTACCCGCTAGGCGCCGATTTTGCCGTGTCGTGGAGTTCCCATCTGGATGTCGCCGAAGTCGCTGAACGGTTGCTTGTCGATCATTCGGTGAGCGGCCTCGTGGGCGTCGGGCAACGTCCCGGCCTCGATGGCGCGGCGCTGGCGCGGGGCTTCTCCCGCCATCTCAGCCGCCCGGTCGCCTTCGAAGCGCTGTCGCCCGAAAGCTTCGGGGACCTCCTCACTCCGCTGTTCGGGGCCGGCGCTGCCGCCGCCGTCGCCGGCCTCTATCGGGCTCTTGCCCAGGCGCCGGACAACGTCATTGCCGAAGAGACGAGCGCGCAGCGCCGCCTCGCAATGACGCCGCGCAGCGTTGAGCAGTGGCTGGCCGATATACTGAGCTGATCGGAAGGGCATGATGCCGGAAATGACCGCCATCAGGCGCCGGCATCACGCCCAAAATCCCGGACGAACTCTCCGCTTGTCCCGCCCGTTCATGCTTAATCCGCATAGGCCTCGTCATAGGCGCGCTGCGCCGCGAAGATCGCCCCCATGTTCTTTTCCGCCCAGTGCGTCAGCGCCGAAACCGTGTCGGTCAGCGTGCGCCCGAGCGGCGTCAGCGCATATTCGACGGTGACCGGCACGGTGGGAAAGATAGTGCGCGAGATCAGCCCGTTACGCTCCAGCTTGCGCAGCGTCTGCGCCAGAACCTTCTGCGATATGCCTTTGATATCGCGGCGGATATGGTTGAAGCGCACCGGCCCGCTCTTCAGCCGGTCGAGAATGAGCAGCGCCCATTTGTCCGCCAGCCGATCCAGCACCAGCCGGGTCGGGCAGCGGTCCTCAAAAACGTCATAGGCCTGTTCGATCGCTGTCATCTGCTCTCCCTTTTCCCGGCCGCCGGTTTGGCCCGGGGAACCGTAGGTTTCCCCGACGAAACCAGGTTACGAAAAAGTGCTCTCTTTTCTAATCCTGATTTGCCTGTATCTATCCTATCGTTAGATAGTTTCCAATAGATACCAAGGAGAGTGGCATGAGCAATAAGATTCTCGTTCTCGGCGCGACGGGCACCGTCGGCAGGCATGTGGTGGAAGGGCTTCTCGCCAAGGGCGAGGCCGTCAAGGCCGCCTCCCGCTCGGGCAAGCCGGTCGCCGGCGCCGAAGGCGTCGTCTTCGATTATGCCAGGCCCGAAACCTTTGGCCCGGCCTTCGAAGGCGTCGATCGCGCCCATGTGCTGCTGGCGTCGGGCTATGTCGATGCCAAGGGCATGCTCCTGCCGGTCATCGAGGCGGCAGCTGCCCGCAAGGTGAAGGTCGTCTTCCAGAGCGTGATCGGCGTCGATGCCGATGATTCCATTCCCTATCGCCAGGTCGAGATCGCGCTCGAAAAGTCAGGCACGCCTTACGTCATCCTGCGCCCGAACTGGTTCTCCGATAATTTCCACACCTTCTGGAAGCCGGGCATCGACCACGGCCAGATCGCGCTTCCGGCCGCCGACGGCAAGTCGAGCTTCATCGATGCCCGCGACATCGCCGCCAGCGCCGTCGCCGCCTTGACCTCCTCCGCCTTCGACCGCAAGGCCTTCAACCTCACCGGCCCGGAAGCCCTGTCCTATGAAGAGGCTGCCGCCATCCTCTCCGAGGCCACCGGCAAGCCGATCGCCTATAACGCCATCACCGACGAGGCCTTCATCACCATCCTGACCGGCGCCGGCGTGCCGGCCGATTACGCGAGCTTCCTCGCCTCGATCTTCTATCCCGTCCGCCAGGGCTGGACCGCCGTCACCACCGGCGACGTCGAAACCCTGACCGGTAAGCCCCCGCGCTCGCTGAAGACCTACGCCGCCGATTACGCCGCGGCGCTGAAGGCCTGAGCCTTGGCGGCTGATCGCCATCGTCTCCGGCCGCGGCCAAAGGCGATCAGCCATCCCCTCGTCGTGCTCGGGCTTGTCCCGAGCATCTGCCTCCGGAGCAGCAGACCCTCGGCACAAGGCAGGGATGACGGCGCGAGCGGTTCGCCGCTCCCCATCTTCTATTGGATTGGAAACCAACCACGGCCGGCAGCCCCCGGCCGCATCACCACCGGACGAGCGCCTTGCCCCGCCGCGCGCGAAGGAGCCAGATCCGGCCAGCTCTCCAGCCCCAGACTGCCAGGGCGCACAAGCTGCTGGACGTGTAGCTGATCACCAGGATGAGGATGCATGCGGCCGCCACCAGAATGCCGATTTCGTCATCGACGTCGAAAGCCGCCTCAGCAACCGCCCTGAAGAAAGATCCGGAATCGCGACGAGACCGTCGTTTCCCAGTCTTCGCATCTTGGTCGCCCATCGCCCCTCCGCTGCATCAGCTTATCGAGAGGTAGGAACGCGACGAAGCGCTTGCAACGGCGGCCGCGGGACGAAAACGCAATATCGACGCCACTTGCATCGGCAAGACATGTCGGATTGGAATAGGAACGACCAAGCCCTGCCCTGACAGAGACCCGACCGACCACGCCAGATGTTCCGCCCCAACGAAATCCTCATCCTGACGGGAACGCCCGGCTCAGGCAAAACGACCGCCGCGAGCCGCATCGCGCGGCTGCCCGGCAGCCCCAAGGTCCATCTGCATTCGGACGACTTCTGGAGCTTCATCAAGACGGGCTCCATCCCGCCGTGGCAACCCGAGGCCCAGGCCCAGAACGCAACGGTGATGGACGTGCTGGGAGCCGCCGCGGCCCGCTATGCCAAAGGCGGCTACTTCGTCCTGCTGGACGGCATCATCGGCCCCTGGTTCCTGGATGCCTTCCGCACGATCGAAGCCCCCCTGCACTACATCGTCCTCCGCCCCGACCTCGACGAAGCCATCAAACGCTGCCGCGAACGCGGCGGCGATACGCTCACCGACCCCGCTCCGATTTCCGACCTGCACCGCCAATTCGCAAACCTCGGCACATTGGAACCCCACGCGCTGCCGGTCACCGGCCTGAGCCCCGACGAGACCTGCGACACGATCGCCAAGGCAATGGAAAGCGGCCGCTTCCGGCTGAAGTAGCCCCCGCGCGCCACCCAGCCATCCGCCGTGGCAAACGCAGTTATCGCCGCCACCAACCACCCGCCCCAGTCCTTCGAGGCTCCGGCCTATGGCCTGCGCACCTCAGCATGAGGGCCGATCGGCGTGCCGCACGGCAAAGGAGTCAAGTTGCGCCGCAATGCCTTCCGGCGAGCCAGGCACCGCCCTCTCCCCAGCCTCATCCTAAGGTGCCCGCAGGGGCCTCGAAGGACGAGGCTGCCACCGACCTCGGCAAACTCCGACACCACCCGCACTTGCTCGCTGGCCAAGGCGGCATCTATCGCAACGGCAGCTCGTAGCTCCGCTTCAGCGTCTCCATCGGCACATCGGTCTTGACGCTGAGCACGCTCGGAATACGGGTCAGGTGATCCGCCTGAAAGCGCCAATAGCTGTGCAGATCGGCGGTGACGATCCTCAGAACCGCATCGCACTCCCCTGTGGTTAGGTAGCATTCCATCACTTCCGGAAAGCGCCTGACGGCTTCGGCAAAGCGCAGCGTGACTTCGGCATCCTGCGTCTTGAACCACACCCGGGCAAAAACCGTCAGCCCGGCCCCGACTTTTTCAGGGTCGAGCACGGCGACATAGCGATCGATGATCCCCGCTTCTTCCAGCAGCCGCACGCGGCGCAGGCATGGCGAGGGTGAAAGCCCAACCTCCTTTGCCAGTTCGACATTGGAGATACGCCCGTCGCGCTGAAGGACGCGCAGTATATGGCGATCGATGGGATCGAGAGTGATTGGCATTTAATAGCTCTGCAGAATCCTAAGGCGGCATTATATGCCAAAGTTTCGCAATTTCTGGGATAATTCGCAAGCTCATTGCGACTGGCTTGATCTATCGTTCCACGTATTCCTGTGGAGAGAACAAATGGCAAGAAAGAAAGCAAAAATCGTCCTCGCCTACTCGGGCGGACTGGATACGTCGATCATCCTCAAATGGCTGCAGGAGACCTATGGCTGCGAAGTCGTCACCTTTACCGCCGATCTCGGCCAGGACGAGGAACTCGAGCCGGCGCGGGCGAAGGCCGAAATGCTTGGCGTCAAAGACATCCGTATCGTCGATCTGCGCGAGGAATTCGTCCAAGATTTCGTGTTTCCCATGCTCAGGGCGAACGCTCTCTATGAGGGGCAATATCTCCTCGGCAGCTCCATCGCCCGGCCGCTGATTGCCAAGCATCTCGTCACCATAGCCCGGGAAGTCGGCGCGGATGCCATCGCCCACGGCGCGACCGGCAAGGGCAATGATCAAGTCCGTTTTGAGCTCGCCGTCAGTGCGCTCGATCCGTCGCTCGAAGTCGTCGCCCCATGGCGCCGGTGGGACATCCGCTCCCGCGCTCAGCTTCTGGAATATGCCGAGAGGCACCGGATCCCGGTGCCGAGCGACAAACGCGGCGAAGCGCCCTTTTCGATCGACGCCAATCTCCTGCACACCTCGACCGAAGGCAAGATCCTCGAAAATCCAGCCGAGATCGCGCCCGCTTACATCTATCAGCGCACGGTCGATCCCGTCGATGCCCCCGACACTCCCGAGACCATCACCATCGGCTTCGAAGGCGGCGACCCGGTTTCCGTGAACGGCAGGCTTATGACGCCGGCGGCCCTGCTGAGCGAACTCAATCGGCTCGGCGGACGGCACGGCGTCGGACGGCTCGATCTCGTCGAAAACCGCTTCATCGGCATGAAGTCGAGGGGTGTTTACGAAACACCGGGAGGCACGATCCTGCTTGCCGCCCATCGCGGCATCGAATCCATCACGCTCGATCGGGCCGCCGCCCATCTGAAAGACGAGATCATGCCCCGCTACGCCGAGTTGATCTATAACGGCTTCTGGTTCGCGCCCGAGCGGGAAATGCTGCAGACCCTGATAGACCGCAGCCAGGCCTTCGTCAGCGGCGAAGTGACGGTCAGGCTCTACAAAGGAAGCGCCACGGTCATCTCCCGCACCTCCCCCTCGTCGCTCTACTCCGCCGACCTCGTCACCTTCGAGGAAAGCTCGATCACCTACGACCACCGCGACGCCGAAGGCTTCATCCGGCTCAACGGCTTGCGGCTCAAAAACTGGGCAGCCCGCAACGGAGGGTGACCTTCCCCAAGCCCCGCCTTCCGGCGAGCCAAGCACCGCCCTCTCTCCAGCCTCATCCTGATGAGGTGCCCCGCAGGGGCCTCGAAGGACGGGGCTGACCACCCCGCCTTGGCAAAGCACGCGCCCTGCCCGCACAAGGCCTCACCCCCATTGGAGGCCACGGGACTATAAGATCAAATCGCCTCCCGCTCGATTTAAATCTTCATCCCGCAAAGGCCCGCAGCAATGCCAGCCCTTCGGGCCAATCGCCGAGCCCGCTCTGCCCGTTGACATGCCCCGCCGCACCGATGATTTTAAGGTCGCTTCCCCATTCAGCCGCCCTCGCCTCGGCATGGCCGAGCGACCCATAGGGATCGTCCGTGCTCGCCACGATCATCGACCGGAAACGGAAGCGCTCGCGCGGCGGGCCGGCAAAACCCGCCGCCTCCCCCGGAAAGGCCGCGGAGGACGGATCAGGCACGGCGACGAGGAACGCACCGCGGGCCGGTGCGACCGAAATCTTCTGCCAATGCGCGACCAGCAGGCAGGCAAGGCTGTGGGCGACGAGAACCGGCGGTTCCGCCGCGGAGCGCACCGCCCGGTCCAGCGCCGCGATCCAGTCGGAAAGCTTCGGCTCGTCCCAGCTTGCCGGCGAAAAGCGGGCGATGGAAGGATCGGCCTCCTCCCACAGGCTTTGCCAATGATTGCTTCCGGAATTGCCGATGCCCGGCAGATGAATGAATTTGCTCACGCTTCACCTCTTTGCTGCTTTCAGCGCATATTGTCCGTTTACAGCAGCCCGGAGAATTGGCATTCATCGGAAAAGAACAGCGAAAACCGATGGATTGAAGGCAGATGGCAAAACCGACCGATTACCGCGCCGGGCTCGATCCGACCGATATAGCCATGATCGAGATCCTGCAGGATGACGGCCGGATCAGCGTCTCGGAACTCGGCAGAAAGGTCGGCCTCTCCCAGCCGGCCGCCTCGGAGCGGCTGAAGCGGCTCGAGGAGCGCGGCATTCTCACCGGCTACAGGGCGGTCGTCGACCCCGCCTCCCTCGGCCTTGGCATGATGGCGGTCATCCGCCTGCGCACGACCCATGAACACATCAAACCCTGCCTGAAGCAGTTCGCCGAAATGCCCGAGATCATCGAGGTGCTGCGGCTGACGGGCGAGGATTGTTTTCACCTGAAGGTCATCGTGCCCTCGCCCGCCGGTCTGGAGGCCATCGTCGATTCCGTCGCCCGATACGGCTCGGTGACGACGGCCATCGTCCTGCGCAGCGAACGCCCGAAGCCGCTCGGCCGCGCATTGATCGCAAAACTTGGGGTGGCGTGACGCCTACAGCGTGTCGCGCAAAAGTGTGCGCGGTTTGGCGATAACGACACGCGTAAAAACAAAGATCTAAAGCTCGGGAAGCGAATCTGAAGGATCGCGACGTGCTTTAGTCCCCATTTAAAACGATCTTAAAAATCCCACCCCGAAAATTAATCGATTTTAATTTTATCATTAAAATTTTCTTGTTGCGCCGCAATAGAAACTGGATTTTAACTTTGTGCGGGTGCTCAGTTGGTTCGTTGGAGGAACTCGCATGACTGTGACATTTCCGCTTACCGAGAAGCGCGATGCAGACGCATTGCTGAAGCATTTGACGCTGCACAAGCTGACTTTCCCGGGCAACTGCGCCGTGTCGCTGAAGGCCCAGGTCGCCCACGTTTCCTCGCCGCACACCACCGCGCTCGGCGCTGCCCGCACCGCCTGGTAGGCATCATCCTTTCGCCGTGACGCCGGCGCGGCAGCCCGTCACGCCGGACTGCCGCAACCGGCACCCGCTCAGGCGATCCGCTCATCCCCTGCGGATGCCGAGCAGCTTGTAATGCGTGCTGCCCAGATCGCCGTCCTTCGGATAGTTCTGATAGCAGACGCTGTCGCTCTGATTGCCGCCGAGGATCTTCACCGTCGGCCCGCCCTCGTCGGCGACGAAGAAGCCCACATGCCCGTCCGAGCCGCTGATCGCGCCGCGGGCGAAGACGGCGATATCGCCTTCCCTCGGATTGTCGGTCACGTTCTCTCCCCAGTTCTTCCAGCTTCGCGCATCCTGCCGGTCGGTGCCGACCATGCCGGCCTGCTCGACGCAGAAATTGACGAAGGAGGAGCACCAGGCGACGCTGTCGTCCGTTCCCGACCAGTGGTTGGTGGATTTGTGATACATGACGATGCGCGGATTGTTGCCGCGGCCGGGCACCTCGGCGATGCCCCTTGCCAACTCCGCTTTGGCGACCGTGTAAGGCGTCGTGCCGATCGCCTCTTCGATCGGGAAGCCGCCGGACAGCACCTTCAGGAAGCTCGCATGCATGTAGCCGTCGACCGTGCCGTCGCCGTCGAGATCGACCTTGGCCCATTCGCCGTGGCGCTCCAGGATGGTGACCGGCGTGCCGAGCGGAAGCGCCCTTTCGACGGCGAAGCTCTCGCCCGGCCCCCGGCGCAGGTTGAGCCCGCCGGCGGCGCTGACCTCGGCGAGTTCCGAATGCCGCTCGACCGCGGCCGCCAGCTCCCGGGAGGCGCCGAGCATCAAGGCGCTGCCCTCCGCATCGGCGCGGAACTGGCCGAAATCCTTCCATCTCCCGCCGACCATGTTGCCGTCATAGCCGATCCCTCGATAGTTGAGCGGCGGATGGATCTGGTAGAGCGCCCATTGGTCGGTGGTGAGCATCGCCCGCGTGCCCGACCAGCCGGTCGCCGCCGCCAGCCAGATGAAATCCACATAGCCCGCATCGCGCACCGCCCGGCCGACCGCGCCGGACCCGTAGACGCCGACGCGGTACTTGCCGCTCAGCCGCCGCGATACGGTCTTGAAATAGGCTTTGATCGAGGCGATATCGGCCGCCTTGTAGTAATCGTGATCGACGGAGAAGTAGATCGCCGAATTTTCCGGCTGTCCATAGGTGTCGGCCAGGGCCAGAGCCCGCTCGCTGTCGCGCGCGCCGGACTCGGCATCAAGATCGCCTATATTGCCGCCGGCGCCGCCGCGCTGCTGAAAAACCACGGCCAGCGACAGCCCCGCCTCGAGAATATCGTCATATTCGGCCTTCTCGATCCGCTTCTGCGGCAGCCTGTTGGAATTGCTGTGATTATAGTAACGAATGACCGTCTCGACGCCGGATGCTTTCAGCTGATTGGCATATTGGCCCAATTCCCATGGGCTATCGATGACCTTATGCATATCGATCCCCTCAATTCTTTAAGAATACAGCCAGCCCCCGAAGTAAAATTACCATCTACACTTTAAAGCTGCAATAATCACTATGGAGTAACCTGTCATTGTTTGGCTGGCGTGGCGTTGCCGTAGGCGCGGCAAGGCCCGCTTGCGCTGAAGGCGGCGATCACAGTTCTGCCGGTGATCGTCAGCGGATACTTTCGATGAGGATGCGGGACGATACACCTGATCTCGGTGCGCCCTCTATGCGATCACGCGTGGCGAAGCTGATGCCACGTCTCGAATTCGGCCACGCCGCGGATGCCGTGGTCCATGACCGCTTCGTAAACCAGCGTGCTGGAAATCGTTCCCGCACCTTGGGAGCGCTCGGCCAGCACACTCTTGATCTCCAGGATCGCTTCCCGGTCCGCGTCGGTCAGACGCGGCAACAGGGTCTTCAGGTGAGCAATGTCGGGCTGCCGGTCGGGCTGATCGACCAGCCAGATGTCGATGGTCCACATCGTCTGATCCGGCATTTGAACGGAGAGCCAGAGATAAAGCCCGTCGGGATATTTCTCCGGCTCGCTGTTCCATCTGCCGCTATCGTTGCGGAAGCGCACCGCGACGACGCGTTCCGTCATCCGCATCAGCCGAGCGCCGATGGCCGTAGACGCCTCGAACGCTTCGGCGTTGATCTCAGGGCAAACCACCGTGATATCGATGTCGCGGCGGACCATGAGCCCCATCGCCGAGCTTCCAACCCGGATAGTCCGGCCGAGATCGCCGAGCAATGCGTCAAGCCGCAGCGCCTGAACAACCTCATCGGCCTCAGCCTGCAGCCTTCGCTGGACATCTAACAGATCGGACATGCTCTCTTCCTTTATACGAAGAGGCACCGGATACAACTTTAATCTGCACGGATGCTTGACGGCGGAAGCACGAGGCATCGGAGTGAGGCAGCCCGAGCTTGCAAATCCACGCCTTCAATAGGAACATTCGCAAAACCACGCCTTCATCCGTGACTCGCCAGGCGCGCGCCTGACAACGGCGGATTTCAAGACCAATCCCCATTTGGCCGGAATGCCCATTTATTCACCGGAAAGACGGATCAGATCAGCCTAAGCCGGAGCAAAGCCCTGACATGAAGCCGCATCACCGCATCTTCTTCATCCAGTTCGCCGTCGCCGTTTCGCTCGGTGCGCTGCTGTCGCGCCTGCCCGATCTGCAGGTCAAGTTCGGACTGAGCGAAGGCGAGCTCGGCGTCCTGCTCGTGGCGATGTCCTCAGGCGTGCTCTTCGGCCTGACCTTCTCGGTGCGGCTGGTCGAAAGGCTCGGCGCGCGCGGCACGGCCTTCCTCACCGTCTTCGGGGCGGCGCTGCTGTTTGCGGCCATTCCCTGGATGCCGTCGGCGCTTCTGGCCGCGCCGCTGTTCTTCGTGGCCGGCATTTTCACCGGCGCCTTCGAGATCAACGCCAATATCGAGACCGACCGCCACGAGGCGCTGCTCGGCTACCGCATCATGAGCCGGGCGCATGGCATGTGGAGCCTCGGCTTCTGCCTCACCGCCTTCGTCGCCGCCGGCATGCGCCAGGCCGGCGTCTCGATCGAGCTGCACAGCCTCATCGTGCTCGCCGCCGTTCTGATCTCGGGCACGGTTGTCTTCTCCGGCATCGCCAACGCGCCCCGGCGGCCGGACGCCCATCCGGGCGACGCCTCGCATGTCTCGCTTCCCACAATCGGTCTCATGCCGCTTTGCCTGATTGCCGCAGCCCCGCTTCTGGCCGAAGGCGCCAGCGTCGACTGGTCGACGATCTATATGCGCGACGTCTTTGCCACCGAACCCTTCGTCGGCGGGCTGAGCGTGACCTTGTTCTCGCTCGCCATCGCCATCGGCCGGCTCGGTATGGACCCGCTCGTCGACCGCTTCAATCCGCGCCCGGTCGCCATCGCCCTGCTCGCAATCACGACGATCGGCCTCGTCATGGTCGCCATGGCGCCCGATCCCGCCGTCGCGCTGATCGGCTTCTGCCTCACCGGCATCGGCTGCTCCTCGGTCTATCCGCTCGCCATCTCGGCCGCCGCCCGCCGGACGGATCGCCCGGCCTCGGTCAATGTCGCAGCGCTCGGCCAGACGACCTTCGTCGTCTTCTTCGCCGGCCCGCCTCTGCTCGGCTTCATCGCCGAACATTTCGGCATCCGCTTCTCCTACTGGGCGGTCGTCCCCCTCGTGCTCGCCGCCCTCCTGGTCACCAAGGCCCTCGCCGCCGCCCCCGCGCCCGCCTTGGGCGAGCCCGAACTCGGGCGGCCGAATGCGTGAGGGCGCGCGTGCAACCCTCACCCATTGAACACAATGGCAATCTTGTTCCCGGCCGGATCGCGCATATAGGCGGCGTACCAGTCCGGCCCGTATTGCGGGCGCGGGTCGGGCCCGCCTTCGTCCGTTCCGCCATTCGCCATGGCGGCATCGTAGAAAGCATGCACCTCGGCGCGCGATTTCGCCATGAAGCCGATCATCGCACCGTTTCCGGCGCTCGCCGGCGCGCCGTCGAACGGCTTGCAGACCCAGAGAACGAACCCTTCGCCGGTCCCGCCTTCGGAATAGGCCCGCCAGCCCGGAAACTCCTGATGCTGGCGCCAGCCGATCGTCGCCAGGGCGGCATCGTAAAAGGCATTCGAGCTGACGGAATCGATCGCGCCGACCGTTGCGTAAACACTCATGATTTTCCCTCTCCCAGTTGCAGCAAATTCAGACTTCATAGCCCGCATTCAAGAACATAACAAGAACATTTTGTCATTTTACAAACCCCTCCCCAACCCCAACCCCTCCCCACAAGGGGGAGGGGCTAACCCGGCCGCACCCGATCGTTCGGCTTCATCGTCTCATCCGCAAAGAGGTGAGTGTCCGCGACAGCGGGTGCCTCAAGTTAGTCCCTCCCCCTTGTGGGGAGGGGTTGGGGAGGGGTCTGAACTCACGCTCCACATCACCCAGTCATTGCCCCTGCCCCACTGACCGCATATTCCAGTCGCACGGATAACATCCACTGCCGATCGGAAAGAAAGCCCGCCGATGACCTCCTTCAAACACGCTCTCCTCGCCGCCCTCACGCTGCTGGCGGCGGCCGGCTCGGTGAAGGCGCAAGCCGAACCCTGCCAGCCGCAGAGCTTCGAAGGCGCCGACTACATCGTCTGCACGGTCGCGCCCGACAAGGCCGGCCTTCGCCTGTTCTGGAAGGGCGCCGATGGCGAGCCATACCGTTATTTCTCCAGCCTCGCCGAAGCCCTTCAGGCCGAGGGGCGCAGGCTGGTCTTTGCCGTCAATGCCGGCATGTACCGGCAGGATTTCTCGCCGCTCGGCCTCTACGTCGAAAACGGCAAGGAATTGAAACCCGCCAACACGGCAAAGACCGACGGCTCCGCCGGGCCGGTGCCGAATTTCTACAAGAAGCCGAACGGCGTCTTCTTCCTCGATGAGGCAGGCGCCAGGATCCTGCCGACCGCCGAATTCCTCAAGCGCCGCCCGGCCGCGCGTTTCGCCACCCAGTCCGGCCCGATGCTCGTCGTCTCGGGCAAGCTGAACCCGATCTTCATTCCCGGCTCCACCGACCGCACCCGCCGCAACGGCGTCGGCACCTGCGTCGGCGGCACGGTCCGCTTCGTAATCAGCGAGGACAGCGTGAATTTTTACGATTTCGCCCGGCTGTTCCGCGATCAGCTGCAATGCCGGGACGCGCTCTTTCTCGATGGCGGGCGCGGCGTCGGGCTCTACGACCCCGCACTCGGCCGCAACGACCGCTCCTGGCACGGCGGCTATGGCCCGATCCTCGGCCTTGTGGAATAGCCGCGTCGGCCGGCCGCTCGGCGGATCTCAGCCCCGGCGCAGATCTGAAACCTCGAGAGGTTGAAATGCCGGCGCCGCGGTGCTAATCGCAGTACCGGGTCTGCAGTTCACCCAGACATCGCCGTTCTCCGGAACACGCTAAACCTGACAGGTAAGACGATATGGACACCGATCCCGTGCCATGTCGGAAGGGCGATCACCGATAATCCATTTGGAGCGGCACGACCAAAGGATAGGTCATGTCCAGAAAGCTCATTCCGCTCACCGTTAGCGACACCTCCGCATTCGCCAAATCGCTGCGGGCGCAGCTTTCCGCGCATCAGGGGCTCCCCTCGCATCTGCATTTCCTCAACATGCTGGCAAGAGCCGCCGGCCACGGCAATTTTCAGAGCCTGCGCGCCAGGGCCGATGCCGGGAACGAAGACGCCTTGCCGGCGCCCGCCCCCGCTGCCGGGCGGGAGATCGACCGCAAGCTGATCGACCGGGTGCAACGCAGCTTCGACGATCAGTTTCGCCTGATCCGCTGGCCCTCCAGACGCATGGACCAGATAACGGCGCTCTGGCTTCTCTGGTCGCAAATTCCGGCGGCGCGCGACATGCCGGAAAAGGAAGTCAACGTGCTTCTCAGGGAAAGGCACCTGTTTGGAGATCACGCCCTGCTGCGGCGCGAGCTCTGCGAACTCGGGCTGATGAACAGAACGCGCGACGGAAGCGTCTACAGGCGCATCGAGCGGCCGATGCCGCCCAACGCGGCGGAAATCCTGCGTCAGCGCTCGCCCCGCTGACGGCTCGGCCGCTCATTCCTGTTTCGTCTCGTCGTCCGCGTCCTGCTTGCGGCGCGGCCGCAGATTGCCGAAACCCATGTAGTGGTCGGCATCGGAGGTGTTCCACCGGCCGGCGAGATAGATGATGGTTACGGCGGCGGCGATGATGAGCAAGGCATAGATCATGTCCATGCCTGCAATCTAGCGCGCCCCGCGCGGCCGGACAGCTGTGCTCCGGCCGCCGGCTTGCATTCTATGCTTGGACGATTTTCCAATCGGGGCCGGGTTTGGTAAACTCTCCCTTTCGTCCAAACCTTGCGAGGCAGCCATGGCCGACGAGACAGTCAATGTGCGCTACATGGTCGAAGACGTCGAGGCATCCATCGCGTGGTATGTCACCCATCTCGGCTTTTCCGTGATTTCGAAGCACGTGCCGGCCTTCGCCGATGTCAGGCGCGGAGCCCTGCGTCTGCTCCTCAGCGGTCCGGCGAGCTCGGCCGGCCGGCCGATGCCCGATGGCGAGCAGCCGGTGCCCGGCGGCTGGAACCGCATTCACCTGATCGTCGATGATCTCGCCGCCGAAGTGGCGCGCCTGCGGGCAAGCGGCGTCCGCTTCCGCAACGATGTGGTCACCGGGCCGGGCGGCGCGCAGATCCTGATCGTCGATCCCTCCGGCAATCTCGTCGAACTCTTCCAGCCCGCGCGGCAATAGCAGTGCAGCGTTAGGCCGGAGCGTAAGCCAGCCTGATCACATTCTCGTCCACCCGATCATGGCTGAGAAGCCGGAGCGGCGGCCGGGGCCCGGCGAAAAACGGCGTGCCATGACCGAGCACGACGGGATGCAGGTAGATGATATATTCGTCGATCAGGCCGAGTTCGGTGAGGCTCTTCGCCAACTGCGGCCCGGCAACTTCGATCTCCCCGTCCCGCTCGGCCTTCAAGGCCCGCATCGCGCTCTCGAGATCGCCTTGAACGAGAATGGCGTTCGGCCCGACCGAAGTCAGCGAGCGCGAAACGACCCATTTCGTCTGGCTCCGCCACGCCGCCGCAAACTCCCGCTCCGGCGCATCCCATTCCGGATGCTCGTCGTCCCAATAGCGCATGATCTCATACATCGTGCGGCCATAGACACTGCCCGCCTGCTGCCGGGTCGAGTCGATGAAGTGGCGAAAGAGCACCGGGCTCGGCCCAAACGCCATATGATCGACGTAGCCGTCCAGCGACTGGTTCATTCCGAACACGAGCTTAGCCATACCCACTTCCTTTCCCTGGAGGGCACATCCGTGCGGAGCTTGTCAGCTTATGCGATGGAACTAAGCTAGCGCGACTGCTTTTATATTGCAATTGGTTTTGAAGGCCGAGTGAATGAGCGCTTTGCTGCGAAGCCGCGGGCGTAAGAGTCGGCGGCAGCCGAAGCATCACGAGTTGGGCCACAGCGGACTTTAGCCCAAACGGCATAAAGCACGTCGGCGGATAGCTCCTGCCACCACGATCATCGGGATGAACGGCCACGGCAACAACGAGGTCTCAAGCAGGCGTGCAGTCCTCCAGCGTTTCAGCTTGGATACCAGCGCGTATAACGCCGGTTCAGATTGCGGACATCTCCAGGCGGTTGTGGCTTCGGAACTTTCACGCGGGCTTGCTGGATCAACGTAAATTCCAGCGCATCATGGCCTTGAACGATCCTTCGCAAATTGCTCAAGAAAATACCCACGTCGCCAAAGTAATTCGGATATGTTTGCACCAGCTTCTCACCGCGTGAGACTTCGACAGTGACGACCTTTGAGCGCGTAAGACCATATTCGATTTGCCGCTCAATGCTCGCGAGACGCGCCTGGAGCTGCAAGATTTCCGAAAACCTCTCGACTGCCACCGTGTGATCATCGTTGTTGTAGACGATTAAGAAGAACTTTCCGTCACCATAAAGGTATGTCTCGGCATAGGTGGTCGCTGTGCGAATATTTTCCAACGTGGAGATCGCGTCCAGTTTCGCTTCCAGTGCCTTGATTTCGCCAATACGGAACGCCCGGTCGGGCACACCGGGACCAACGGGGCACCCTTCGACATATGCGAATTCTGCGGACATCAGCTTGAACAGACGGAGCCAGTCGGCACTGCCGTGATGATGTTTCAAATCCTCGCCGTTGAACAAGCTTACTGCCTCGACTGCCGTCGCCCATGAATGTTGGAGGCGTGTGCGGATTTGGAATTCAATCCGGCGGCCAGCAAACACCGATTGTTCTTTCTTCCGAGGGCAAAACTCGAAAGAGATGTGATGACTGCGATACCCATCGTCTTTCGGTTCGTCGATGTAAGGCCATTGTCGCCGGTCATGATGAGGAAACCCTTCATTGACCTCGGCAAGCAAGGATCGAACACCAGCGATATCGTCGAGGATGGCGCGGCAGCCTCCGATATCCTGCATACGGTCGAGGTGAATGTTGGACTCGCGGAGTTTCCGTCGAATGCTGGCCATACGTTTTGGCCGAGCCGCCATGTCACCTTTGATGCCAATTTTACGCATGCGATATGCGGCGGAGAGATAGACAGAGCGCATAGGGAAGAAATGGCTGTCGCGCCATGAATTAGCGACGGCGAAAACATAATGCGCATCCCGCCTGTCGACGGTGGAATCTAGGCCAAGGTCATCTTTCAGCCTATTCCCTGCGGCTCGTACTTCCTGCATGCTGAATTGAAGTTCGGGGTAAACCGGCATCGCGAATCGAGTCCAACTGCCCAGCGGGTATTTTTAGCATCTCGCAATATGGCAATCATCAATCGAAGAGCGCAATACACAGATCGATACGCGCAAACTGCGCCGCTTCCATCAACCGCATTAACGCTTTCGCGTAAGCCGCTAGGCGAGTTCTTCCATCATCTGGCAGCCGCCGAAACAACCTCAGCGATCCCGCCCCCTCACTGCCCATTCGGCAGTATCGCAATCGGGGTGCTGGTTGTTGCTCTTCTTGATCGCCGCCGCCCAGTCGGCGCCGTTGGTTTCGGTCGCGCCGGTATTTTCGATGTCCGTGATCGTATCGAACCATGCCACCATGTTCTCGGTGCAGGTGTTGGCATGCGGCGGGAAGGCGTGCGGATCGTCGAGCGAGCCGATCATCAGGTTGGTTCGGCCGTTTTCGAGGTGGTGGAAAAACAGCGGCGTGCCGCAATTGGCGCAGAAGCCGCGCTCGACGAGCTCCGAGCTCTTCCAGACGCTCGGCTTGCCGCGTGTCCAGGTCAGCGCATCGTCGGGCGCGGCGACGAGCGCGGCAAAGATGCTGCCCGAGGCTTTCTGGCACATGCGGCAATGGCAGAGATGCGAATTGTCGTGCATGGCGGTCGCGCGGTAGCGCACGGCACCGCACTGGCAGCCGCCGCTTAACTCCATCTCGATGCGTTCCATTGCTTCCCTCCTCGATAGCCGGCAGGCTTCATCTCTTTTAGGTTGCCGTCTTTTGATCGTCTAGACGCCAAATTGTGTCGTTTCCGCATCACTTTCCGTCAGGTTGTAATTTCCTGCTTGGCAATGGCGAAATGCTCCGCTACAAGATGTCCACCGCTCCAGATCGAACAAAAGGGAGGCGTTGAATGACAGTATCGATCATCGAAACCTCCCCCCGTGGAATGCTCCGACAGTAGGTCATTCCCATTCGCGGCCCGCCTTGAGCGCGCCCGTGCGGTTTTTTCTTCCTTCACAGCCCGATTGATCTGACGGGATCACTTCGTCTCCCGCGTGGGCTGTGTCTTTTAACTCTCGATTTTGAGGACCGGCGCCGACACGTGCCCGGGGCTGAATAAAATGACTCGCAAGAAGCTCGATTTCCGCGCCGATGCCTATCGCCAGGTGCTCGGCTTTGTTTTCCGCCATTGGCGCCACCGGAAGGCATTGGTGGCCGCCATTATCGTGCTGGTGGTCGCCAGCACGCTGGCCGAAGTCATGGTGCCGGTCTTCTCCGGCCGCATCGTCGATGCCATCGCCGGCGGCAATGCGGCCGATGGCGCGCTCAGCGCCTTCGCCGTCGTCGTCGTGCTCGGCCTGACGAGTGTCACGCTGCGCTGGTTCATCTTCAACGGCATCATCCGGCTGACGCTGCGCATCATGGCCGATGTGGTCAATAACGGCTTCCACAAGGTGCAGCGTTTCTCCACCGACTGGCACGCCAACAGCTTTGCCGGCTCGACGGTGCGCAAGATCACCCGCGGCATGTGGGCGCTGGATTCGCTGAACGACCTGCTGCTTGTCGCCCTGCTGCCATCGGTCGTCATGCTGGTCGGCGCCAGCATCGTGCTCGGCAGCTACTGGCCTGTCATGGGCCTCTTCGTGGCCTTGGGTTCGCTGGTCTATATCGGCGTCACCGTGGCGCTTTCCATGGGCTTCGTGTCGCCGGCGGCAAGGCTTGCCAATGCCTGGGACACCAAGCTCGGGGGCTCGCTCGCCGATGCCATCAGCTGCAATTCGGTGGTCAAGGCCTTCGGCGCCGAGAAGCGCGAAGAGATGAGGCTCAATCACGTGCTCGGCAAGTGGGACAGCCGCACGCGCCGCACATGGAAGCGCGGCACGACGAGCGGCACCATCCAGGGCTTCATGATGGTGTCGATGCAGGCAGGCATTCTCGGAACCGGCCTCGTCATGTGGCAGCGCGGCCTTGCGACGCCTGGCGACATCACCTTCGTGCTGGCGATGTTCTTCGTGCTGCAGGGGTATCTGCGCAATGTCGGCCAGGATATCCGCAACCTGCAGCGCGCCGTCAACGACATGGAAGAGCTGGTGCTGCTCGACAGGATGCCGCTCGGCATCGAGGACAGGCCGCATGCCAGGCCGATCGAGATCGGCGCGGGCGAGATCGTCTTCGATCGCGTCACCTTCCAGTATGGCGCGCATCCCACGCCGCTTTATGAGGACTTTTCGGTCATCATCAAGCCGGGCGAGCGCGTCGGCCTGGTCGGCCATTCGGGCTCGGGCAAGACGACCTTCGTCAAGCTCATCCAGCGCCTCTACGACGTCAACGCCGGCTCGATCCGCATCGACGGGCAGGATATCGCCGAGGTCAGGCAGGCGAGCCTGCGCGGCCAGATCGCCATCGTCCAGCAGGAACCGATCCTGTTCCACCGCACGCTGGCCGAAAACATCGCCTATGGCAGGCCCAACGCCTCGCGGCGGGAGATCGAGCAGGCGGCGAAACAGGCCAATGCCCACGGCTTCATCATGGAACTTCCCAAGGGCTATGAGACGATGGTGGGCGAGCGCGGCGTCAAGCTCTCGGGCGGCGAGCGGCAGCGCGTCGCCATCGCCCGCGCCTTCCTGGCCGATGCGCCGGTGCTGATCCTCGACGAGGCGACCTCGAGCCTCGACAGCGAGAGCGAAGTGCAGATCCAAGAGGCCATGGAACGCCTGATGGACGGCCGCACCACGCTCGTCATCGCCCACCGCCTTTCGACGGTCCGCGCGCTGGACCGCCTGCTCGTCTTCGACAAGGGCAAAATCGTCGAGGAAGGCGACCACCAGGCGCTGATCCGCCTCAACAACGGCATCTACCGCCGCCTGTTCGAACGCCAGGCGCTGGAACTGACCAAGGGGCTGGTGGCTTAATTGAAAACGCCGGGGCTGACGCTCCGGCGTTTCCGGCGACTGACGAGGGTCAACCTTCCCTCACATCATGCTCGGGCTAGTCCCGAACACTGCTTCCGTTCGATAGGGCAGCAGATCTTCGGCACAAGGCCGCGGATGACGCGTGTGGTTTGCCAACGACCGAAACGCGAGGCCACGGCTCTCAAACCACCGCCGCTTCCACCCAAACCACAGATTGACAACCTCCCATGCCTGCCTATCGTCGGCCGGCGAAGAAAACCTGGTGGTGCTTATGCCTGGAGTGACGCGACATCTGATCGATCGAGGCGATGGCGCTGCCGTCGAGCTTTTTCAGGCCAAGGCGGCCAATGCCGCGCCGGCGGGCGCAATCCTGTTCGTTCACGGCAATCAGGGCGGCCGTCTCCTCGGCGCGAAGGAATTCGCCGATAGCGGAGCCTTGCTTCGCTTCTCGTCCGGCTTGAACATCACGGCGGCAGCCATCTCCCAGCCCGGCTTCGGCGCTTCGGAAGGCCCGGCCGATTTCTGCGGTCCATCCACCCAGCGGGCGATCATCGCCGCCCTCGCCTTCCTGAAACAACAGCCCTCCGTCGCGCCCGAGCGCATCGTCCTCTGCGGCAACAGCAGAGGCGCCGTCGCTTCGGCCATGGTCGCCGCCGAGCTTCCCGATCTCAGGGCCGTCATTCTATCAAGCGGCGTCTATGATCTGGAAGCTGCCTTCAGAAGCAGTCCGCCCGGCCTGCAACGAGCAATCGAAACGGAAGCCGGCCTGTCGAAGCAAGCTTTCCTCACGCGCTCGGCCCTGCACCATGCGCATAAGATCCGGTCGGAGATACTCCTCCTGCACGGACGGCACGACGACCGCGCGCCCCTCGCCCAGGCCGAGAAATTCGCCGAAGCACTGTCCGACGCCGGCGTCCCGGTCAGTCTCAGCATCTTCGAATGCGGGCATCGCATCCCGCGCGAAAACTCCCAGTCAGTCCTCCGGCCGTTCCTGCAAAGCATATTCGATCCTGTCGTGACCTATCACTAGGCTCGCATGGCGGCTCTTCCGGCAATCAGGGTCCGATATTGTCCGACATGGCAACAACCGGACATTGCCTCCATTTCGCAACGTTGCTAGGCATGGTCAATTTCAGTCTCCCGATCATTCTTGGACCCTCCCGCGAGCACATATGAATTACGTCGCTGTTATGTTGGCTGGACTTGTCATTTTCGCTCTTCTGGTCATAGCCGCCGTCGTAATTCTCTTTCTCGGAATACGCCGCCTCTGGCGCCGAACGCAGCCCGATCAATCCTTTCGGAGAGGTCTCATCATAGCTCTCGGTCTGGGTGCTCTCGCGGCGCCCTTCATTGCTATGAAAGTTGCGGAGCGAAACTACGTTCTCGCTCGCGTTCCCCAACCGCTCGAAGTCGCGGAGATCGAATATCGTCTGAAGAATCCTGGGGCGCCGGTTTCATGCCCGGGGACAACGAGACCGGTTTCGTTGTCTACCGGCTGACCGACGAAAGCGCAGACTGGGCGCGCAAACAAGGAAACCGGCTGGGCGATATGCTTGGCGGAGCAAAAGAACCGTGGCGCCAAACGCCTGTCGATGACAGCAGCGACGAACGAGCCACAAGCCTATGGCATCCCTACGACCGTGATGCTGATATGATGGCAGCAGGGCTCCCCTTGCGCCACCCTCCTACAATTTTTGAATATCTGGAAAAATATGGCTTCACCATCCCGATCGAGAAAGGGCGCGACCAGGAAGCCGACCAGGCAATCCAGTCAGGTGGATCGTTCTATTCATATGGAAAAGGCGGCAGCGTCACAATCGTCGATCCGGGTCGGGGCAAGGTTTATTTCGCCTATGCCGGATAATCATCCGCCACCGTTGAGAAGCCTGCTGATGCATCCGGCGCAATCAACGGCATCTACCGCCGCCTGTTCGAACGCCAGGCGCTGGAACTGACCAAGGGGCTGGTGGCTTAATTGGAAACGCCGGGGCTGACGCTCCGGCGTCTCTGCAGCTTCACAGCAAAAATGGAGAAGACAGCGTTGGAAGACGAAAAGCCGGACAAATTCGCGGTTGCTTACGGTGCACAGAAACTAGCGCTAACCAAGGTGATCCAGGCGCTGGTCGAAAATGCCAGTACATCTGATCCAGGCATACGGGATCGCATCATGGCATCAGTCGAAGCCTACCTGGCGACGATCGAGCCGAAATCTGAACTCGAACAGGACTTTGCCGAACGCGCGCGAGCCTCTGTCGCGGTTCTCGTTCGGCCGCCGACTTCGTAGCTGCGGGCGATCACGCCGTCCTTTCGCAACCTCCCCTGCCGGTGTAGCACAAATTCGGCTGGCACTTCGCGCAACATCAGTTGCCAACGGAATTGCGAAGCGTAACGAGCAGTCGGACTGAACATTCCGACACCGTCACCGATCACTATTACGCAGGATTTCGCCCCTCTTCCCGTGGGCGATGTCCCAGAACTCATCAGCATCTTGACCGGGGCCGAAGAAATCATACGGATCGAATGGTGAAGCCCTAATGGCCTCCATGACGCGAGGATCATCGGCATGTTTAAGATGTACTTCGTGTACAGACATACCTCGCTCCTCAGAGAGACTTTTGGCAGTGGCCGCGGCTATTGCCACGAGTTCACGCAAATCCTCCACCGCAGCAGCCAAGTAATTTGCTCGCGTCCGGTTGAACGAAAGAATACCGTCACCGCCAACGAGTTTCACCACTGCACGCTCGTCAAGCCACCTGAGGCCATGCTCTTCGGATGGAAACCCTTGATGCGCGAACACCTTGTCCCTCAGATCAACGATTCTCCGATGTTTTTCCATTTGGGCCGTCGTGTATCTCTTGGTGGCCCCGATGTGTCCTCGTGCAGCGCCCTTTGAGTGGGTTGCACGGCAGTAGGTAACGACCGCATCGACCATCAAAGATCCCGAAAATTTACTCCTTGCCATCGCGTTTGTTTGGATCTCCGCGATAGCATCAAGCGCTACAATGACGTCGCTTAACTCGGCCAAAACCGATGAAGCGGCCTCGTACTTCCGTATCGCATCGACCAATTCCTTGAGGTCGTTGTGCTTTGCAAGAGCCTTCCTAACCAGTGTCAGATCGATCGCCTTACGGTCCACGTGGTTCTCCTAAAAAACAATAGAATAATGCGTTGTTTGACATGAGAGCGTAGTCAGCCTGCTGTGATCACCTCTTTGACGGCCTTGCTGTGTCCGCCACCGGCTACCGAATAAGTGCAGTCTCCCCTCAGTCGCGAAGCGCGCCAGCGTTTTATAACGCGCGCTTTCAATACCGATAAAGAAGGACAAATCCACACGGCTGATCTGTTCATGTTGCTCCGCCTCGAAATTCGCGATGACCGGTGGCTTCGTGCCATGGAAGCAATCCGCAACTCGATTACGGTGACGGGTTCCAAGGTATATGTGCGCCTCTGTGAGCGAGATAGCCCAACCCACAGTGGCGCGCTGTAACCATCGATCTTACGAGAGCTGTACCAAGATCATGCAGCGGACACAGCATCGTCTGACTTACAAGCCATACTTCTGTCCCAAGCTCCGCAAGCCGCTTATCAGGCCGTCGAGTTCGGCGGTAAATGCCGCACCTTGCACTTTGCAAAGACCGACCATTTCCTGAAGCGCCTCAATGTTTTTTCCCTCCATTGCTCGGGCGTGTTGAAATTTGGCGATCATTTCCCGGTCAGGATTGAAGTATGCCAAGGGCGAGACGGGATAGTCGCGAGTCCTCTTAATCGTTTCAAGGTAGAGAGCTGCACGAGCTTTCATTTCTTGAAGATGGTGAGCGGTGAGACCATCCAACAAAGGAGCGGCCTCGAGCCAAGGAGGTTGAATCGTCATGTTTGTCACAGCCAAGATTGCATGCCTGTATTCATCAAGGTCGTCCTTGAACGACTGGAGCAAGGGGTCATCGACTTCGGAAACTCCAGGCAGGACAGGAAAGCCCCGAGAGGAAAGCTGCGCCCTAATGCCGATCAGCCTTTCGAGGTCGGGATAAAGAAGCCGCTCTGCCACAAGACTGTCTTTTCGGATGGTGAGCTCAACGAGCTGGTTGTGTCTTTGTCTCGCTTCCCTGTCATTATTCTTCGCACTTTCCAGGATTTCATTGTGGCGTCGTTGGGCAGCCTGGTCGGTAACCTGCATTTGTCGAACGGTCGCATATGCGGCAATCACCGCAGCGATGCCCGTAATCAAAGTTTGAAATTTCTCAAGGAAAAGCCAAAGCGGTTGCGGAGGGCCTCCGAAGGCGGCAGGAGGCACAATGGCCATAAAAGCTATAACAGCCGCAGCGGCAACAACCGCGCCCCGTATATGTGCCGACATCAGATCCTCGGACTTATTTCAGCGATCTTTTTCACTTCCAACGATTCGCGGCAAGCCAGGACTTTGTATGGTGCGTTGAGGCGCTCAAGGTCCTTCAGAAAGAAACACGCGAACTCTGGATCACAAGCGACCGCCATCCACCGTTGAACCGATCCGAGCAAAGGCGGCGCCAATGTCGATCCGCACCCTCCCAGGCAAGGCGATAGCGCTTTAGGGTAACCTGCCCGCTCACCCGAGGAGCTCTGATATGGCCGAGGTCTTGCTGTTCCACCATGCCCAAGGGCTGACCCCGGGTGTGCGCGCCTTCGCCGATGACATCAGGGCCGCCGGTCACACCGTGCACACGCCCGACCTCTTCGGCGGACGCACCTTCCCAAGCATCGACGAGGGTCTTGCCTATATCGGCGAGATTGGATTCGACGACATCCGGGAGCGCGGCGTCCGCATCGCCGAAGACCTGCCGACCGCGCTGGTCTATGCCGGCTTCTCCTTCGGCGTGCTGCCGGCGCAGAAGCTGGCGCAGACACGGCCCGGCGCTCGCGGCGCCCTGCTCTTCCACGCCTGCCTGCCGATCAGCGGCGAGTGGGCCTTCGGCCCTTGGCCGAAGGGTGTTCCGGTCCAGATTCACGGCATGGACAACGACCCGATCTTCGCAGGCGAAGGCGATATCGACGCCGCCCGCGAGATTGTCGGCAAGGTCGAGACGGCGGAGCTTTTCCTCTACCCTGGCGACCGCCACTATTTCGCCGACAGCTCTCTCCCGTCCTACGACGCGGATGCGGCAGCACTCCTCACCGCCCGCGTGCTCGAATTCCTGGCCGGCGTCTGAGCGCATCGCGCTCATCCTCAGGCTTTGGTCTCCCCGGCTCTGGCCGCCGGCTTCAGCAGGATGATGAGAAGCAGGCCGGCGACGATAAGGGCCGCGCCTTCGAGATGATAGCGTTGCAGCTGTTCGCCGAGGAACAGGTAGGCGAGCACGGCGATAAAGATCGTCTGGATGTAAAGCAGCACACCGGCCCGCGCCGCGCCCAGGGCCTCGATGCTGCGATTGAAGAGATAATACATGACCGCGCCGCCCGGGATCGCGACATAGCCGAGTGCAATAAGGCCGCTGGTATTCAGCGTCGAGCGCTCGTCCGAGACAAGCTCGAACAGGTAGAAGGGCAGCGCCGTCACCACTGCCGCACCGAGAAGTAGTACGAGGAGCGCAAGGCGGTTCAGATCGAATTTCGCCCGGCGCAGCAGAACGGTATAGAGGCTGAAACAGAACGCGCCGGCGACGATCCACAGCTCTCCGGGATTAAGGTCGAGCCGCAGGAGCGCAGACGGGCTGCCCTTGACGATGATGACCACGATCCCGAGAAAGGCGAGGATCGATCCGATCACCTGCCAGCGGCCCATCGGCTCGGCCAGAATGAAACGGGCAAGGATCATGGTGAGGATCGGGATCAGGGCGATGATGATGCCGGCGGTCGTCGCATCGGCATGTTCGAGGCCGACGAAGATCAGGCCCTGACAGATCGCAAGCCCCATGCCGCCGATGGCGAGCAGCTCAAGGCCGCGAGCCCGCATGAGCGCGACCATGGCGCCGAAATGCCGGTGCACGATCGGCATCAGGATCGCCCAGGCGATCAGCACGCGCCAGAAGCAAAGCGCCCAAGGCGGCATCTCCGAAGAAACCCATTTCGCGGCGATATAGACGCCGGCCGACAGCAGCCAGCAGAAAACCCCCACGGAATAGGCCCCTGCAAGCGAACCGCCCGCCGCCTGTTCCGTCCCGACCGTGTCGCGATGGACCCCCAAGACATGTATCGCCATGGCCCAGTTATGCCACAATTCCCGAGCGCTGCACAGATGAAGGCGCGAGTTGTTCGCTTGTGGCGCGAGGACGAACCCGGCATCGGCGGGCCGGCTAGGCGCTGGAACTGACCAAGAGGCTGGTAGTCTGAATCGGAATGCCGGGGCGAAGTTTCTGGCCTTTCAGGCGACTGACAAGGTTCAACCTCCCTTTTCGTCATGCTCGGGCCTGTCCTCGGCACAAGGCCGAGGAGGACGTCGAGGTTCGCCGCTAAGCTCACCCCAACTCGCCAACGCGTATATCCGCATAAGTCCCAGTTCACATCACTACGCACGCGATTGACCGGTCAATCGTGACTGGCAATTGTAACGAATTGCGATGTATCGACGCCGCATTCTCAAAAGGCGAATTGATGGATTCTATTCTTTATATTGCGCCGATCTTGATTTCCATGTTCGCGAACGCTGCCGATTTGCACGAGAGCTTCTCCATAAAATCGCTCGATGCGATCGAGGCCAAATGCCCGGAATTCGCAAAGAATGCATTCGACGCGGCACTGATTTTTACGTGCGATAAGGACGAACGTTCTTTGAGAATGGTAAAGCTCCTGACGTTCGACGGCCGTTCCTACATCAAGGATCCAGAGACCCACGCCAGACAAATCTTGCTGGATCTGCGCGATATTATACATGAAGAATTTCAAATAGAGGCCGAAATACCAACTTGCCACATAAGGACCGACTCCCTCGGAAGATGCAAAAGGGTCTATAGTTTACGTGGCTCCAAGGATTCCTATGAGGCGGCTTTGGCCATCAACCCCATCGAGGAGCAAATGGACAGCTTCTCCTATGTCTTCGTCCTGGACTGGCAGCATCACGACTGATTGATAGAAGCTCAGGCGAACCGCCCGAAGCTCAACTTGACCTTGCACGAATCCCACATCCCGCTAGCCTGCTTCTCCCTGCTACAGCCGAGTCGGCTTGAACACGCGAGGCAATGCGCATGACGGCTGTGATCGAGGCCCGGGGCGTCAGCAAGCGCTTCCGGCAGCATAAGCGATTTCCCGGTCTCCTCGGCGCCTTCAAGACGCTGGTGACCAGCGAATATACCGAGGTGCTGGCCGTTTCCGACATCGGCTTCGATATCGGCGCCGGCGAGGCCGTCGGCTATCTCGGGCCGAACGGCGCCGGCAAATCCACCATGATCAAGATGATGACCGGCATTCTGGTGCCGAGCGAGGGCTCGGTTTCCGTGCTCGGCCGCACGCCGCATCTCTCCCGCATGGCGAACGCCCGCGAGATCGGCGTCGTCTTCGGCCAGCGCAGCCAGCTCTGGTGGGATCTGCCGCTGATCGACAGCTTCACCCTGCACCAGCGCATCTACGATATCCCGGCCGCCCGCTACGGCGATAATCTCCGCCACTTCAGCGAGCTGCTCGATCTCACGCCCTTTCTCGATCGCGCCGTGCGCCAGCTCAGCCTCGGCCAGCGCATGCGCGCCGAGATCGTAATGTCGCTGCTGCACGATCCGAAGATCCTGTTCCTCGACGAACCCACGATCGGCCTCGATGTCGTCGCCAAGGATGCGGTGCGCCGCTTCCTCGCCGAGATCAACCGCGAGCGCGGCGTCACCATCATCCTCACCACCCACGACCTGCAGGATATCGAGACCATCTGTCCGCGCCTGATCATGGTCGATCATTCCAGGCTGATCTTCGACGGCGAGCTGAAGAGCCTGCGCGCCGCCCTCGGCTCCGCCCGCCGGCTGACGCTGGAATTTGCGGCCGATCCCGGCCCGCTGCACCTCACCACCGCCTCGCTCGTCAGCGACGAGGGCCTGCGCAAGAATTACCTGATCGAGCGCGAAGACGTGTCGCTGGTCCGCATCCTCTCCGAGGTCGGCGGCGACCGCGGCCTGAAGGACGTGGCGCTGCACGAGCCCGACATCGAGGAGGTCATCCGCACCTTCTACCAGCGCCGCAATGCCGAGCAGCGCCAGAGCGCCAAGGTCCGGGTGTCATGAGCGCCTATCTCGCCTTCGCACGCAACGCCCGGGCGCGGCCACTATGAGCGCGTACCTTGCCTTCGCACGCAACGCCCAGGCGCGGCCACTATGAGCGCCTACTTTGCCTTCGCACGCAGCGCCTTCCATGCGCAGCTCGCCTATCGCAACGAGGTCTGGGCCAATATTTTCGGCAAGCTCGTGCAGGTCTTCGCCCGCGTCGCCATCTGGCTTGCCGCCTTCGCCGGCATCGGCAGCAGCGTCGTCGACGGCGTCTCGCTGCAGCAGATGGTGACCTACGCCCTGCTCGGCGGCGCGGTGATGGGCGCCACCCGCCCGGAGCGGGTGATCAACGAGATCGGCCGCTCGCTGAAGTCAGGCGACATATCGGTCTGGCTGCTGAAGCCCATCTCCTATCCGCTCTATCTCTTCGCCAATGAAAGCGGCTCGTTCGGCTATCGGCTGCTGACCCAGGTGATCCCGACCATCGCCGTCACCGCGCTGTTCTACGGCATGCTGCCGCCGGCAAGCCTGTTCGATGGCGTCATGTTCATCGCCTTCTGGGCGCTCTCCTTCATCCTCATCTTCCTGATGTCGGCGCTGTGCGGCCTGATCGCCTTCTGGCTGATGACGAGCTTCTCGCTGGACTGGATCCTCGGCGCCCTGCTGCAGTTGTTCTCGGGCCTCTTGGTGCCCTTCTGGTTCTTCCCCGAGCCGCTCGCCACGATCGCCCGCCACCTGCCCTTCGCCTGGGTGGTCTATTATCCCAATGCCGTCTATCTCGGCCGGCTCTCCCCAGCCGATATCTGGCTGCATTTCGGCCTCGGCCTCGGCTGGGCCGGCCTTTTCCTCGCGGGCGTGCTCTGGCTCTGGCGCCGAGCTTCCACCCGCATCACCGTGCAGGGAGGCTGACCCGTGATCCTCCACCACATCCGCGTCATTCCGCTCCTGGTGCGCATGTTCATCCGCTCGCAGATGGAATATCGCGGCGCCTTCTGGCTCGATCGCTTCGCCCAGATCCTCTCCTATGGCAGCGTCTTCGCCACGATCAGCATCCTGCTTTCCCGCTTCGATACGCTGGGCGGCTGGACCTGGTCCGAACTCGCCTTGCTCTACAGCTTCCAGCTGCTCGCCTATTCGCTCGGTGCTGCGATGAGCTTCACCCAGCTGCGCGACCTCGAGGAGCAGGTGCGCCTCGGCACTTACGATGCCCTGCTGGTCAAGCCCTTCAGCCCCTGGGTCTATCTGATCTTTTCCGGCCTCAACATCGGCTATGCCGGCCATATCATCCTCGCCGTGCCGCTGATGGCCTGGGCCGTCTTCTCGGTCGATTTCGCCTGGACGCTGCCCGCCGCACTCTTCTTCATCGCCGCTCTTCTCAGCGCCACGCTGCTGACCGCCGCCCTCATCACCATGATCGGCGCCACCGCGCTGATCTGGGTGCGCTCCAACCATCTCTTCTCGATCTTCTTCGGCTTCTGGGAATTGATGCGCTACCCGCTGAACATCTTCCCCGGTCCCATCCAGCTCACCCTGCTCACCGCCGTGCCGCTGGCGCTCACCAGCTCGGTGCCGGTCGGCGCCCTGCTCGGCAAACCCATCCCCATCCTCGGCCCCCTGGCCGGCCCGGCCTCCCTCCTCGCCGGCCCGCTCTGGGCACTGCTCGCCATGGCCTACTGGCGCTACGCCAACAGCAAATACCAGGGCGCCGGCGGGTGATGGATGAAGGAGTGGTGGAATGAATTTGCTGGGCATCCACAAGCAGAACGAGCCAGATCACGGCACCAGCGACACTAACCAACGGCCTGCCGTATACCCGGCACGCCTTCTCCTTCGTCATTCATGCGGCCTCAGGCTTCGCCCGAGGGTCGTCGCAGGAATCCAGCCACCGCACGTCCGCGCAGTGAGTGACCTCAGGACCGGTGCCGGCAGCCGAATGAGAGACCGTACGGCACAACTTACACGCCTTTTGCAGGCTGCCGTCGCCCATACGAAATGTTACCGACTGCCACAAACGCGTGATCCATCCACCCGCCAGCCGCGCACCGCGCCCCGGCCGGCGCCGTTCTGCAACTTCATGTTGGGACTTTGGTCCAACTAGCTCTAATCGCAGAATGATTTAAGATCGGGTTGTCCTTTCGAAAGGGCGCGGAGGAAGCCTGGCAATTAGAGTTGTGCGTTTGCGTATGCCGGGCTTCCCCCCGATTTCGCCGGTTGCGGTCCAAAAACCCATTCTCCAAGGTTGCAGCAATCTTTCGGCAACGGCAAAAGCCGTCTCACGCATTCAACCCGACATCGATATCGGCCATCACCCCATAATGGTCGCTCGGCCATAGCCCTTCCACTGGCCGCTCGAAGACGCGCTCGGCTGACAGGATCTCCGCCCGGCCCTTCGGATGCGCATCCCACGATCCGACCAGCACATAGTCGAACCGCTTGCCATAATTCTTCTGGCCGATGATCCGCCCGGCGCCGGCCCGGGCGTTGGGGTTCTCATCCGTCCAGGTTTCGCCGGCGCCGCTGCCGGCTCGCTCCCAGGCGTCGTGGTAACAGACGCTCTGGCCCGCGAGCGACTGCCGCCCGGTGAGGAAGCGTATCGATGCGGCGTCCGGCCCGGCATTGAGATCGCCGGCGATCACCGTCGGCAGCGCCTGCCGGTGCCTGGCATCGAGCTCGCTGAGCGCCAGCGCATGCCGCTCGCGGGCGGCCTCCGCCGCCGGGCGCAAGGCCGCCGTCGTGGCGATGAAAAGCAGGCGGCCCGCCTCGCCGAGATCGACGATGGCGGCAAGGCTTGCCCAGGGCACGTCGGGCGCCTGCGGAATTCTCGGATCGAGCGCCTCCACCACCCTGTGCGGCAAGCGCGTCGCAATCGCCGTGCCGCCGTAGCGATCGGAAAAAGGCGGCCGGAACGCCTGCACCTCCTGCTGATGCGTCACCTGCATGCCGAGCCCCTCGACGATCGTATCGAGGCTCTTCCTCTCCGGCGTCTGGATGACTTCCTGCAAGGCCAGAAGATCGGGCTTCAGCCGGCGAAGCTCCCGATTGATGACCTCATGCCGCCGGCCGTCCCCCTCGACATTCCAGACATTCAACGTGATGACGCGCACGCGCATGGCTTCGAACCTGTTCTGTGGGAATGCAGGTTAAAGCAGCAGCGGCCCGATAGGTTCCCGCCGTCGGATTCGGCCATTTCGAAGAACGGGATCGGCGAGAGCTGGAGGGAAGGCGATCGCGGCACCCACCAACGTCCCTCATCCTGAACCTATTCTGCCCGGCTCATTTCTGCCCTTCGGGCTCGCCTTCGCCATTTTCGGACGGCTTACCCTTATCGGGCCAGGTATATCGAAGCTCTTTCCAGGATTGCCGCCAGAGATATAGCCTAGGGCACGCAAACCTCAGCCATTCCTCTTCGGAATTCCGCTGCACCTCTTTGCGCTCATTCTCCACGGAAAGCTCCAATCCCACGAACAGGGGCACCGGCCCGCACAATACGTCCGACAGCTGAAAATATCCAAGCCGGATTGAAAGATCGCCGGCGTCAATCAGCTGCGGCCACACTGCCCCGCTTGCGGGAGCCTGACCTGCCCTATCTGGCGGCCGCCGGAGCCGGGAGGACGTGCCGTGAGGCCCCCTCATCTGCCTGCCGGCAGATGAGGGGGCCTCACGGCACAGCCTTTATTGCTGGACCAAGGTCGAGGAACGCCCGCTCGAACAACAAACCAAACCTCACCCAGAACGCCAACCACCCTCGGCATTCTCGAACAACGCCCGCACCTGCTCCCGCATCCACCGTTGCGCCGGCGCTGCCGCGTGCCGGGTGTGAAAGAAGGCCCGAAGCCTATACGGCGCAATCGCGAAAGGCGCCGGATACACGGCAAGCGGAAGCGCCTTGGCCAGTTCCTCCGCCGCCCGTTTCGGGATCGTCACCAGCAGATCCGACCCGGCGATGATGAAGGGAGCGACCATCAAGCTCGGCAATTCCACCGCCACCTCCCGGTGATGGCCGGCCTTCAGCAAGGCCGCGCTGACCACGCTGCCGGCGTCCCCCCATGGCAGAACGGCCACATGCCGTTCGTTCAGATATTGATCGAGTGTCAGAGCCCCGCCGATCCTGGGGTGATCGCGCCGCGCGGCGACGACGTAATCATCGGAAAAACAATCGAAACCCTTCACGCCCTCATAGCCGTCGGCGGCACTTTCCGTGAAGCCGAGCGCTATCTGCACCCTCCCGGCCGCAAGATCATCGAGCGATTGCTCATGCCCGGAGTGAACGACCTTGATGCGCAGATGCGGGGCCAGCGTCGCAAGACGCGAAATCAGCCGGGGAAGCACCGCAAAGGCAGTGAAATCGGTCGCGGCGAAGGTGAAGGCGGCGGTGCTCGTTTTCGCCTCGAAGGGCTGCGCGCCGTCGAGCCGGTCCCGCAGGATCTGCAGCGCCTCCGCGACGCCCGCGGCGATTTCCATGGCCTGCGCCGTCGGCTGCATCGCATTGCCGTAGCGCACGAACAGCTCGTCCGAGAGCGTCTCTCGCAGCCGGGCGATCGCATGGCTGCAGGCCGAAGGGCTCATCGCCAGCTCGTCCGAGGCGGCAAGAACGCTGCGGTGCCGATAGACGGCCTCGAAGACGACGAGAAGATTGAGATCGAGCCGGCGCAGAGAGAAGTGCATACTGTGCATTCTATCCTGAAATCAATGCAGCACAAACATCTCCGCAATGCGCTATATCAGGCAAAAACCACGAAGCTACGAGCACCCATGACAGACCGCCCCACCTTCCGCCAGGCCGCTCCAGGCGATGCCGCCCGATGCTTCGAAATCGAGACGTCAGCCTATGAGGGCGACGAGGCGGCGACGCTCGCAAAGATCGCCACACGCATCGCCGAATATCCGCAAGGTTTTCTCATCCTCGAAGCCGGCGGCCGCATCCTCGGCTTCATCAACAGCGGCTGCGCCTTCGAGGTCGTCATGTCGGACGAGGCCTTCAAGGAACTGATCGGCCACGATCCCGCCGCCCCCAACGCCGTCATCATGTCGGTCGTGGTCGATCCGCACGAGCAGGGCAAGGGCTATTCGAAGCTGCTGATGCAGGAATTTATCCGCCGCATGTCCGGCATGGGCAAGCAGACCATCCATCTCATGTGCAAGGATCGCCACGTCCCGCTCTACGAAAAGCTCGGCTATCGCTACGTCAGACCATCGGACTCCGGCCATGGCGGCATGGCCTGGCACGAAATGAGAATGGACCTCTGAGGGCTGAGGATGACGCGTGCGGAGAGACTACAGCCCCCGGCGGCCAAAGGTGGCCCCGCCGCGGCTCGGCGGGCGATGAGCCGAAGGGATTTCAACCCTGCCCGAAGGCTTCGAAACAGGTGGCGGATCGAAGGCCGGAGAGTCGGAGACGTGATGTTTGCTCGGCACCAGGAGGAGACATAGTCCGTAGCCAAAGTTCGTGGCCTTCACCATCTTGGAGATAATGTCTGCCGCGGTTCCTTCGGGGATCACCAGCGGCGCAAGATATGCGATGGCATTGATCGCGATGGAGGCCGTGATAAGGATACGCGGGTCCCAGCCTATGTCGCGGACTCGAGCCGCCTGGGTGCTGAAGCTTATCCAAAAAGCCGGCAATAGCATGATCCCCAGGATGAGAAACGTCGCACCCGCCCCCATGCCCTCCCTGCTTCCGAACGATGGCGCCATGATCCACAAGCCGCCGCCGATGATGCCGCCTATCACGAGAGTGGTGGCCACGCACACGGCCAGATATTGCAGCCTCCTCAGGCGCCCGCGAAACGTGAATAAACTCTCCAGCATTGCAACCCCCTGCTTTGAAGTGGCAACACACCACACAACTTCTTCAAATCATTGAATCCAATCAATAAAATGCGAGGAAACACCTGACCTCAAAGCATCAGGGCTCCGCTTTAATCGTTTTTCAAGAACGATGGTGGAAAAACAGCCTGTGGTGGAGTTTGCCGATGCCCCGATCGTTATGGTTCTTCGCTTTTACGGCGGTCGTTTATTACCTCCAGTACATTCCCGGTATCGATGTGATGCTGATGATCCTGCTGGCGTCGATGTGGCCTGTCGTGACCGTCAATATGGGTTTTGCCGGCATCGCCATTGAAGCGATCTCGGGAGCCGTAAGCCGGGGCTGGCTTTGCGTGCCGCTGGCCTATTTCGGCGGAAACCTGATGCTGGCGGGTGCAAGCCATTATCAGTTCTGGCAGCTGGAACGAAGCATCGAAGCGGCCAACGCCACCCAGTCGCTGCCTTTCCCTTCCGAAGGCACCCTGGTCATCGATGCGACCCGGTCGGCGATGGGCGGGATAGCCGAAGGTCTGATAGGCCGCTTCGACATTCCGTTGGTCTATCAGATATCGGATTCGTCGCAGGGGGTCTTTGCCTGGAGGATCGCCACCGGCGCCCTGTGCCGGGCGCGCGACCCCGGGAAAGGCACGGCATTCGGCTATCAGGAAAAGCGCCGGCTGGTCGCGGGCATGTGCACCTATCGCAGCAAGCAGACGCCGCCTCGTGAAGCGGTGAAACTTATCTTCAGCCCGCCGACGACGCACGAAAGCTTTCTTCTGCCCTATGAAAAGCACGTGCTGACCATCACCGACGGCAAGCACGAGCCGATAGAGTTGCTCTATGCACGGGCCCGGCCTCTCAACTGGTTTCCCATGCCGTTCGGCGGCTGCTTCAGAGGCCCGGGCGACCCAAAATCCGCCTGCACCTTCGGACCCCTGCGCGTTTTCGCAACGCCGATCGGCGACACGGCGGCCATGGTGGCAACGGCCCTGAAGCTGACGCCGAGCCCGGCGAGCGAGCGCAGGCAGAAGATCGAAGCGAGGGCAAGCCAGGCAGCTCTCCGGCCGGCGCTTTCCTTCTAAAGCGTGCCCGCCGCCGTAAACACCGCCAGCTGCGCCGCAAAGGCGCGCTTGTAGGCAGGCCTTGCCTCGCCGCGGGCGGTATAGGCGGCAAGGTTCGGATAGTCCGCCAGCAGTTGCGAGCCTTTCAGCCGCAGCAGCACCGTCACCATCAGCAGGTCGCCGGCGCTGAAAGCCCCGTCCAGCCAATCGGCATCGCCGAGGCGGCGGGAGAGATCGTTCAGCCGCTTGCGGATCGTGGTTTCCAGCGCCTGCAGGCGCTGCTCGTACCAGGGCTCACCGCGCTCCAGGATGGTGGCAAGCGCGCGGTCGAAGATCGGCGGCTCTATCGTGTTGAGGGCGGCAAACATCCATGCGATCGCCCGCGCCCGGGCATTCGCCTCCGCCGGCAGCAGGCCCGGATGGCGCTCGGCGATGTGGAAGACGATCGCCCCGGACTCGAAGAGCGCGAGATCGCCTTCCTCATAGGTCGGGATCTGCCCGAAAGGCTGAAGCGCCAGATGCCTGGGCTCCCTCATCGTCTTGAACGAGACGAGCCGAACCTCGTAGGGCTCGCCCACCTCCTCGAGCGCCCAGCGCACGCGCATGTCCCGCGCCAGCCCCTTGCCGCGATCGGGCGATTTTTCAAAGGCGGTGATGGTAATGGTCATCGTCGTTCTCCATGCTGGCCTGCCTTGAAGACGCCTGGCCGAAGGCCGATCCGACACTCTGCGCGAGATAAATCACCGCGCACGCGCCATTTCGGCGCGCATCCAGCTCGAATCTCCCCAGGTGGAGAGCCAGATCATCAGGTCGGTGAGTGCGCCGATGACGGGCAGCAGCAGCGCGCGGCCGAGGCCCCGCCTTTCCTGGCGGTCTTCCGCCTGGCGCAGATGCGCCAGCTCCTCTTCCTGGATCGATGCGATCAGCGCATGAAGCTCGGGATCGCGGCTTTCAAGGAAGGCCAGCTGGTCTTCGAGATGGCGGTGCACCGTGCTTTCGACAGCCTCGGTGCAGATCCAGATCATGTTGCGCCCGCAAAGCGCCGTCAGCAGGCCGAGCACATAGCCGCCGAGGCTCCAGAATGCCATCACGCGGCAGGGTCTCGCCCGCCTTGCCGGCATCGCCTCGTAAAACAGTCGGCAATGCTCGATCTCGTCCTCGCGCATCTCGTTGAGATCAGGCACGATTTCCGGAAACAGCCGCCGCGCCACCGCGATCTGGGCGCCATAGATCCTGATCGCGCCGAACTCGCCGGCATGGTTGACCTTCAGGATGCGGCGGACGGTGATATCGGGATTGCGCCCGCCCGGCCTGTTCCGCACCCCTCTCGACAGCTCGCTCGATGGATTGGCCACACCCCTGCTCCCGTTGCCCTGCACGAGTAGGAGCGCGCGCCGCCGCTCTCGTCAAGAGGTGGCGGCAGCCGGGTCAATCCGCCGCAGCGGCACAACGATCAGCCCTCGGGCGTGGCGCGGCCGCGCGAACATCACGCACGGAAGCGCAGGTTGCGCCGCGTCAGCTGGCTGACCGATGTGCAGCCCATCAGCTTCATGCCGCGCTCGATCTCGGTGCGCATCGTCTCCAGCGCGCGCTCGACGCCGGGCTGGCCGGCGGCGGCGAGCGGGAAGAGATAGTAGCGGCCGAGGCCGACCGCCTTGGCGCCGAGCGACAGCGCCTTCAGCACATGCGTTCCACGCTGCACGCCGCCATCCATCATCACGTCGATCCGGTCGCCGACCGCATCGACGATCTCGGCCAGCTGGTCGAAGGCGCTGCGCGAACCGTCGAGCTGGCGCCCGCCATGGTTGGAAAGCACGATGCCGGTACAGCCGATCTCGACCGCGCGCTTGGCGTCCTCCACCGACATGATGCCCTTCAGGCAGAATTGCCCGCCCCAGGCCTGCACCATCTCGGCCACGTCGTTCCACGACATGGAAGGATCGAGCATCTCGGTGAAATAGCGACTGATCGACAGCGCGCCGCCATCCATCTTCACGTGGCTTTCGAGCTGCGGCAGGGCGAAGCGCTCATGCGTCAGCCAGCCGATCGCCCAGGAGGGCTTGATCGCAAATTGCGTCATGCCGGCGAGATTGAGCTTGAAGGGAATGGAAAAACCGGTGCGCTTGTCGCGCTCGCGGTTGCCGCCGGTGATGCTGTCGACCGTTAGCATCATCGCCTGTACGCCCGCCGTCTTCGCCCGCGCCATCATCTCGCGGTTCAGCCCGCGGTCCTTGTGGAAATAGAACTGATAGACCTGCGGCCCGCTGCTGATCTGCCGCGCCTCCTCCAGGCTGATCGTACCGAGCGAGGAAACGCCGAACATCGTGCCGTACTTCGCCGCAGCCGCCGCCACCGCCCGCTCCCCCTGATGGTGGAAAAGCCGCTGCAGCGCCGTCGGCGAGCAATAAACCGGCATGGCGAGCTTCTGCCCCATGACGGTCACCGACATATCGACATCGGCCACCCCGCGCAGAACATCCGGCACCAGATCGCAATTCTCGAAGGCCGCCGTATTGCGCCGATAGGTTACCTCGTCATCGGCGGCGCCGTCGATATAGTCGAAGATCGGCCCGGGAAGACGCTGCTTGGCCATGCGCCGGAAATCGTGGAAGTTATAGCAGTCTGTAAGGCGCATCTCTTTGCTCGACCCGTTCAAGTTTTCGGGCCGCAACCTAATGCACGATTCGAAATCTTGCCAAGGCTTCGTTGTACGATTTGCGACCTGTCGGGCCGGATATTGCTGCTTGAGCGGTTTTCGCGCGCAAACGCTCAGGCGATGCCGGACGAACCCTCCCTGCCCGGCCCATGCCGATCCACCCGCCACGGCGGATCGATGCGGTTGGATCCGCCGAAATAAAGCACGATGCGGTTGCCGCCGGGATCGAACAGCTCCGCCTCCCGCCACAGCCAGCTCTTGTCCTCCGGCCCGCCCGAAAATTTGACGCCGGCTGCACCGAGCCTGGCGACCGTCCCGTCCAGATCCTCACACTCGAAATAAACCGTCGTCCCGCCGCCGCCTTTTTCTCCCTGATGCAGCGAAAAAGTGCTGTCCCCATCCGGGCAGAGGAAGCGCGCATAACGCGGACGCGCATCGACGATGGGGCGAAGACCAAGAGCCCGATAGAAATCCCACCCCGCATCGAGATCAGGCATCGTGACGGTCACTTGATTGAGGCGCATGCCCATATCCTCCGCTGAGCCCGATGGCCCCGGCCACCCTGCACAGACCCGCCACTACCGCTACCGCACCCCGCCCGATCCTCCAATACCCTTGCGCCGGCACGGCATCCTCCAGCCTGCCTTACGGGCGCGGCACCCTCCAACGCTCCTCATGCTGAGGTGCGCAGGCCGAAGGCCGAAGCCTCGAGGACACGCGCCCACTCCGCTCCTTGCAACCATCCGCCGCCGGCGCAGGATCGCGCCGGCAGCGTCGCACGCCCAGCTAGAACATATCCCGCCCGTCGCTGCGCGGGTCACCCTCCACCCGATGCGGCTCGTAGAGCCCGGAGCGGGCCTTGCGCCGCCACGGCCGGGAGAGATCGCCGGGATTGTCGTCGATATCGACAAGGGCAATCGCGGGCATCCCGTCCGCCGGGCATTGCGCAGCCCACCGGCCGCCGGGAGCGACGATGCCGGAAGAAGCCGGCTGGCCTTCCGAGCCGCGATGGGTCAGCATCGAGAAGCTGACCCAGTAGCTGTTGGTGGCCGCATGTCCCTGTGCCTCGGCGGCGAAGGAGGGCTCGTTCGCCGGCGAGCC
Organism: Rhizobium sp. J15; assembly: GCF_002531825.1. Lineage (GTDB taxonomy): Bacteria > Pseudomonadota > Alphaproteobacteria > Rhizobiales > Rhizobiaceae > Rhizobium. The sequence continues at coordinate 77,882 of NZ_NWSX01000018.1, forward strand.
GCCAGTGGTCGAAAAGAGCACGCAATTTACGTCCAGCCGCTCATACTCAGCAAAAATCTCGGGATAATGGCACTCCATGCCGAGCGAACAGCCGAAGCGGATCCCGTCAATCTCGAAAGTGACGGGGATAGAGCCCGGCGTGTACATGAAGGAGATCTTGGTGTTGGACAGCAGCCGCTCGTCATAGCGCGTCACCAAAGCACCACGATCGGAAACGACATAGAGGCTGTTGTGCGGCCGGTGCGGTTCGGTCAGCCGATGCACCGATCCGAACAAGGCCCAAAGCCCGAGTTCGCGCGCAAGGCTGCGCGTCGCATCCAGCTCCTCGCGCAGCACCGCCCACTCGACCCGGCGCCAGTCGGACGGTCCGATCTCCCGCGGGCCGATCGCCGACATAATGCGCTTGTTCGGCGCACAGGTCACGCCCTCTGGAAAATGCACGAGCCGCGCACCCGCCTCCCGCGCCTGCCGCATCAGCATGCGCATTTCCCGCCCGCTTTCGTGAAGTGCGGCAACATCGCGCGGATCGTCGAAACACCTGGTCTGCGCCACGGCTAGGCGCAACCGCCTGACGTGCTCATTCTCACCCTTCCGAGAGCCGCCGCGCATATGCATGAGAGCGGTCGTGTAGGATTCGCCGGTCTTGGCGGCGCGAGCGCGCACACGCCGTTTGAAGTTTGCGTTTTCGGTCATATCTTGGCCTTCCCAGTCTCGGACGGCATTCCCCGGCAAGCACATCCCAGACGTCAGGTCCAAGGTTGGCGACCCGAGACGAAAGTCCCTTTGCCTCCTGATGAAGACCCTGCCGGGGAGGATCGAAGGAGGTTCGGCGGAAGGTCACGCCGAGTGAAAACATGCCGCCGCGCCTCCGATTCGTCAATTCAGCAGATGCCCGGACGGCCCGCGCTCGCGCCAAATAAAACGGCGAAACCCATCAAAACAACCACCTGCCGCCATCGCCTGAATCAAATTCTCAAGCGACGCGCTTTTACTGGCCTCGAAACTCGTGTCAGACTGTCCCGGCCAGGAGATCATCGAGAAGGCCGGAACCATGCACAAGTTCACCGTATCCATCGCCCGCGAGATCGAAGCCGACAGCGCCGAGGAGGCCGCCCTGCTGATGTATCAGGAACTGGCGAAGGGACCGGTGCCCGACCGCTACACCGTCACCGACGAGGCCAAGGTGACGGCGGAGCTGAAGCTCGACCGCGACAAGGCCGATGAATTCGCCAGCATCGACCACACCGCCGATCCGGGCAATTGGTAAAAGGCGAACATGCATGAAGAACGAGGCGAACGCGCCCGCCTCAGCGAATGCAAGAAGCAGCGTTGCGGCGTGCTTCGAGGCTCCGCCCTTTGGGCTGCGCGCCTCAGCAGGAGGGACGTTGGAGGATGCCGCACCTGACACCGGATGCTCGATGGCGGAGCACCCACCTCTCCTCCGTCATTCCTGTGCTCGTCACAGGAATCCAGTGCGCCCAAGTCCTTGGGCGCGGGAGACACTTTTTTCTATGAGTCATTCACGGCGCGGACGCGCCGTGGCTGGATTCCTGTGACAGGCACAGGAATGACGGCGGAGAGGTGAGTGCCCCGGAAAAGTTTCGAGGGCGTGGCGAGTGCTCTTACTATGACGAATACAAGGGGATGCTCCACAAGCTTTCGCAATTCCGAGCAATCCAGCTTTGCACCAATCCCGAACTGCGCTAATCGCCAAGCCCAAGCTCCCGCTGCAAGGAAACAACGTGACGCCACCCATCAAGATCGCCGTCGCCGGCATAAACGGCCGCATGGGCCGCGCCATCCTGCCGCTGCTTCAAGCCGATCCCGATTTGGCCTTCATCGGCGGCATCGGGCGTCCCGGCGCGTCAGGCGAAGGGCTGATCGACCGTGCGGGCGCGATTGCGGCGGCCGACGTCATCCTCGACTTCACCACGGGCAGCGCCGCCGCCGAGCTTGCCGGATTGTGCGCGGCATCGGGCGGGCCGGCGCTGGTGATCGGGGCGACCGGTTTCGAGCCGGACGAGCTGGAGCGGATCGCGGAGGCCGCCCGCAGCATTCCCATCCTGCGCTCCGGCAATTTCTCGATCGGCCTCAACATGCTGCTCGGCCTCGTCTCCCAGGCCGCACGCGCCCTTCCCGCCAGCGCATGGGATATCGAAATCCTCGAAACCCATCACGCCAGGAAGATCGACGCGCCTTCCGGCACCGCGCTGATGCTCGGCGAAGCGGCGGCGGCCGGCCGCGGCGTCTCGCTCGCCTCTGTCGAGCGGCGCGGGCGCGACGGCTTGACCGGCGAACGCCCACCCGGCGAAATCGGCTTCGCCGTCCTGCGCGCCGGCGGCATCATCGGAGAACACAGCGTGCTCTTCGCCGCCGCCGAGGAAGTGATCACCCTCTCGCATTCGGCCCTCGACCGCGCCATGTTCGCCCGCGGCGCACTCGCCGCCGCCCGCTGGATCGCCGGCCGCCGCGCCGGCGAATACACCATGGCGGATGTGCTGGGCCTGACCGCGGATACAGGCGGACAAGCCGAATGAATACAGCGGCTTGAAGTGGGCGCCTGAATCAAATTCTAAGCAGCCTCCCGTGACCGATCGGGTATCGCCGGCAGCGGGCATCGGGACCTTTTCGCTCACGCTCAAGAGAGCCTCATCCTGAGGCACCCCTGCAAGGAGCCTCAAAGGACGAGGCGGGTGCAAGAAGCGGCATTGCGGCGCGTGCTTCGAGGCTCCGGCCTATGGCCTGGGCCCCTCAGCATGAGGAGCGTTGGCGAACGCCGCGCTTCACGCCAGATGCTCGATGGCGAAGCACTACCTCTCCTCCCTCATTCCTGTGCTCGTCACAGGAACTCGTTTCCTTTCAATAGAGTCATTCACGGCGCGGACGCGCCGTGGCTGGATTCCTGTGACGGGCACAGGAATGAGGGAGGAGAAGTCGGTGCCACTCGGCCTGCGCACCTCAGCATGAGGAGAGGTGGATACTCGGAGAGACCTTGAGAGCAAGGCGAGCGCGTCCAATTCTGAATCCCGCCCTACCCCACCAGCCGCCGCGCCATCATCACGTCGTCGATCTCCCTGTCATCCTCCAGCACGCCGCCGGGGATGCGGCCGATCTCGGTAAAGCCCTGCCGCTGGTAGAAGCGCATCGCCGCCGGGTTTTCGGCGCTGACGAACAGCTCCAACTGCCGGAGGCCGATCGACCGCGCATGATCGGAAATCGCCGCGAGAAGCCTGACGGCAAGCCCCGTGCCGCGCAGGCCCGCGCGGACATAGACCATGACGATCGTGGCGCGGTGGGCCATCTTGCTCGACCGCTGCCGGAACAGGCCCATGATGCCGACGGGCTGGCCGTCCTGAAACGCGATGAAGACCGGCTCGCTCAGCCGCTTGCGCCACTCCTCGAGGGACAGCACCTCCCAATCCTCATAGCGGCTGGCGAAGGAGGACGGATTGGTGCGCAGCGCTTCCAGCCGGATCTGCCGGAAAGCCTCCACATCGTCCGGCCCGACCAGCCTGATCGTCACGCCGCCTGCATCCATCATCGCCTCCCGAGATATCGGAGCCACTGTCATTGCAGCCGGCTTCGACCGATGCAACCCGGAAGATGTGTGTCTCTATTGCTTGGGGCGGCCGCGTGGGCGAGCGGCGGATGCAGAAGCAACGCTGCGACGCGTGCTTCGAGGCTCCACCCTTTCGGGCTGCGCACCTCAGCATGAGGAGCTTTGGAGGATGGCGCGCCGTGATAGAGAGAAGCCCGGCCGATAGCTGTTCCGGTCTACCTCGCCAGGTCAGCGCGCGCCCAGGCGCAAGAGACTTCTCGCCCAACAGCAGCCATTCACTGCGCCGGCGTCCCCACCCGGCCGCCTTTGCGGACGCCCGAAGGGTCGGCGTCCGCCGGGCTTGTCGGCCTGAGTTCCCATTGCGCGGGCGGGCGGGCGGGTTGGTCGGCGGGCGGCTCGGGGGTCGAGCGCACGATGAGATCATCCGCCTGCTCCGTCGGCCCAGCGGCCGTCTGGTCGTCCGGCCTCTCCATGTTGAACGGCGCGATCTGACGGATAACGACGAGAAGAACTATCCCGACGACCATACACACCAACGCATAGAGAACGAAATATTTCAGTGCATATCCCTCGCTGATTGGCGGACCAGCCTTGACAGCGGCGTAAATGATATTTCCGCATCTTTGAATGATACTTCGAGAGAAGGCAATAGATTTTAATCGTTCCAAAGAAATTTCAGAATTGCACAGCAGAAAATAAGCTCGTTATTGAAGAGACTTGCAAAGCATCTCGCGCGATGCTCGATTTATTCCTCGTCATCCCGGCAAAGGCGAGCGCCGGCCGAAACCGCTCAGCCGCGCCGGTATCGCACCCGGAAATCGCGCGGGCTGCAGCCTTCCCGCGCGTGAAACACCCGCGAGAAATAGAACGGGTCGTCGATGCCGACCGCGGCGGCGACGGCTTCGATCGTCTCGTCGGTGGTGACGAGCAGCTGCTTGGCCTGATCCATGCGGGCGCGAAGCTGGAAGGCCTTGGGCGGCAGGCCGGTCGCGGCGATGAATTTCCGCCGCAGCGTGGCGGGCGAGATGCCGTGCTCGGCGGCGAAAGCCGCAAGATCGAGCACCTGCAGCGCCCTGCCCCGCAGCGCCTCGACGAGATCGCCCGCCGCCGCCTCGCCGCCGCGATCCGCAGCACCGCCCGCCTGCCGCGCGGCGGTGATGACGATGCGATGCAACGCCAGAGCCGCCGAGGCCTGGCCGAGATGGCTGTCGTCGGCGAGATCGGCATGAACCTGGCCGAAGAGCCGCGCCATCTCTTCGGCATGGCGCAGCGCCACCAGCGGATGCCGCTCCGCCATCAGCCGCATGCGCACGAAATCCCGCGTGAACGAACCTTCGAACAGCGCCCAGCGCTCGTCCCAGCCGTTTTCGTCGGGCCCATAGGAATGCAGGCGGTGCGGAAACAGCCAGAAGAGCGCCGGCCCCGCGACGGCCTGGCGCCCGCCGGCGGCGGTTTCGAGAAAGCCCTGCCCGCGCTCCACCAGCACGGCCGCGAAGCTCGGCAGCTTTCTGTCCTTCACCGCATGGCGCGCATGCTGCCGGCCGCTGCCGGTGACGGCAAGCCCGCCGGCCGCGGCAAGCGGCGAACGATAGATGGCTTCGGCCTCTCTCATGAGCGAAAAGTCCAGCTGCAGCTTTCCTCCATGGCAAAAAGCACATGTAGACAGCAAATTAGAGACAGATGAAATCAAGCCATGGATGCATGAAATGTCAATTGCCGGCATGAGAACGCTTGAGACGCCCCTCGCCGCCCATGGCAGGACGATTCCCACGCAAAGGCTCGGCCCGCTTCAGCCGACCGATCCCGCCATCGGTGTCGGCGCCATCCGCCGCCGCTATGAGGAGGACGGTTATGTCTGGCTGAAGGGCCTGCTGCCGCGCGCCGAAGTGATCGATTTCCGCCGCTGGGTCTTTGCCCGCCTCGCCGAAACCGGCCTGCTGGCGCCGGGCCATGATTTCGCGCTCGGCATCGCCGCTAGCGAAGGCGTCGACTGGAGCCTTGCCGACCGCCGCCTGATGTCGCTCGTCCGCTCGGCCGCCTATGAAGGCTTCTGCGCCCAGCCGCCGCTCGTGCGCTTCATGGACGCCTTTCTCGAAGGCATCTCCTATCTGCATAAGCGCAAGCTGATGCGCTATACCAAGCCGGGCACGCCGATGGCGACGCCCGCCCATTACGATCTCGTCTATCTCCGCGGCGGCACCAGCCGGCTCGTCACCGCCTGGATCCCGATCGGCGACATGCCCGCCGAAATGGGCGGCCTTATCTATCTCGAAGGCTCGCACGCCCTCGGGCGCGGCATGGAGGCCGAATTCCGCCTCCGCAGCGGCGATCTTACGCCGGAAGAGCGGATCAGCGCCTATAACAGCCACATGGCCGAAGGCGGCTGGATCTCCAAGGATCTGCCCGATATGGCCGAACGTTTCGACGCCCGCTGGCTCGCCGCCGATTACGAAGCCGGCGACGTCGTGCTTCACTCCCCCTACATGATCCACGCCGCCACCACCAATGAGGACCGCGCCGGGCGCCTCCGCCTCTCCACCGACATCCGCTACCAGAACGTCGACGACGAAATCGACGCCCGCTGGAGCAACCATTGGAGCCTGGGGGATATGCTGTAGTAGAAGGCGTGCGTAAACTGGCAGACCATCGGAGAAGCGGCTCAGGCAGCGAGGCATATATGCAAATTGTGGCCGGCGTCCGTTCGCGGTAATAGAGCTTGAGGCAGACAACAACTGCAGCCCGCGGCACAGTTGCGCTCAGCATTGCGGGACAAACGGCAGATAGACATCGGAAAAGAGTAAATGGCAGGTTTTTCCGAAGAAATACTCGAGGAATTTGGTTCAGACGGATTCTTTTATAACATCCGGAAGATGAACTTCGTAAAGATTGAGGCTGTTAGAGCCATCGAGAAAATCCGTCATCTTGATCCCGGCACGTGTAGCGAGAGCGAGAAGAAGGAGGCGGCATATCTGATCTGGGAGCTTCCAGTCCACGCCCTGTGGTGGCGAGACAGATGTGTCGCGATGGGAGCGGACAAAGCCGAATTCGACGCTTATGCCCACGAGCTACAGCGTGTCGTCGCGGAAAAAATGAAGGCACTGTTGGACCAGTCATGATTTGAAACGGCAAGACAGACGTTGTTGATCTATTCGATCGCGCTTCACCGACTTCTCCGCCACTCGCTTGCGGAGCTTTCCTAGCCGACCGCCGCCGCCTGCCCCAGTGTCGCCGCCTGTTCCAGGCTGATGCCGTTGGCAAGCGGATCGGCGTGGCGGTGCGCCAGCCGCCATTCTCCGCCCTCGCGGCGATAGACCAGGGTGACGCGCAGCGCCCAGTCCTGCATCGGCAGGCTGCCGACTTCGACGCGGGCCCGCTCGATGACGGCTAGGACGATCATCTCGGCCGAGCCATAAGCCTGCACCAGTTCCAGCTCGAAGTCACCATTGGCAAAGAAGCGGCCGACCGACTGCCAGCGCTCCTCCGTCAGCTCCGCCCCGCGCGTCGGCCGTCCGCCGAAGGGAGACATGAGGGTGAAATCGGCCGCCAGCGGATTGAGAGCGCGGTAGGTGCCGATATCACCGCGCATCAGCGCCGCATTCGCGTCCGCGGTGCGGCGGACGAGTTCGGCGCATAGAGTGTCGGCAGCGCCGGCTTCGGCGCGTTTGAGATGGGATACGGATGGCATGGGCCTGCTCCTTGAGCGATGCGGACGCCTGTCTGCGCCGCCGCCGGACAATCCCATTTCGCCGGCGCTGAATCCAATGATATGATTTCAGCAATATGCTGAACCAGATTGATCTCTCTCGCATCGATCTCAACCTCCTCGTCCTCTTCGAGGCCGTGCTGGAGGAGCGGCATGTCGGCCGAGCGGCCGAGCGGCTGAACCTCACATCCTCGGCCGTCAGCCACGGCCTCGGTCGGCTGCGGCGGCTCATGAACGATCCGCTGTTTCTGCGCACGCCGAAGGGCGTGGTGCCGACGGCGCGCGCGCTGGAGCTCGCCGCCCCGATCGCCGATGTGCTGGCGCGCCTGCGCAGCGTGCTATCATCGGCCGAACCCTTCGATCCCGCCACCTCCGGGCGTCGTTTCACCATCGCCGCCCCGGACGGAATTTCGGCCGTGCTGCTGGCGCCGCTGCTCGCCGAGCTTTACCGCAGAGCGCCCGGCATCGATATCGCCATCCGCCAATTGCTGCCGGCGCAGGGCGAGAGCGCGCCCGAACGCGCCTGGCGCGGCGCCTTTGCCGATCTCGAAGAGCGGCTGACCGATATTGCCGTCCTCCCCACCGGGCACATTCCGGAGCGCTTCCATGTCAGCGGTCTCTACGACGAGGATTTCGTCGTCGCGATGCGCGCCGGGCATGCCTTCGCCGGCGAGCCGACGCTTGAGCGCTATTGCGATGAGCAGCATCTGGTCGTTTCGCCGGGCGGCGATCCGCATGGCTTCGTCGATGAGGCGCTGGCCGGCCGGGGCTGCCGCCGCCGGGTCGCGCTCACTGTGCCGAACTTCATGTTCGCCCTCACCATCCTTGCCGAAACCAATCTCCTCTGCGCCCTGCCGAGGCGCTTCGCCGCCATGCATGCGGCGCGCTTCGGCCTGCAGAGCGTCGATGCGCCGCTCGAACTGGCGCGGTTTCGCATCAATGCCGTCCTCCCCAAGGTCGCGCTGATGGATGCCGGCGTCGCCTGGCTGTTGGCCGTTCTCGAGGACGCGCGGCCGCCCATCCCGTAAACGTCAGCAGGCCGCCGGCCACTCCCTATAACCCTTTCGTCATCGAGACAGCGCCGGCAAGATCGGCTAGATTGCCTGCTGCCGACAATGAAGCTTCGAGGAGGGTCCGTCAGCACCGGCGGAGCAGTCGGCATGGGGGATCGCATGTCGGCAATCGCATCTCTGTTTCAGGACGCCGCCCGGCTTGCGGCGGGGTTTCGCGAGACCGCACCGGCCCGCCATGTGCCGCGACATGATTACGCGGGATCGCTTGCGAGCTTCGACGCGCCGCTGCCGGCCGCCGGCGCGGATATGGCCGATGTCATCAGGGAACTCGCGGAAACAGCCGAGCCCGGGCTGCATTTCACCACCGGCCCGCGCTTCTTCGGCTGGGTCATCGGCGGCTCGCATCCGGTCGGCGTCGCGGCGGATTTCCTGACGAGCGCCTGGGGCCAGAATGCCGGAAACCACGCCGCCGCCCCGGCCGCCTCCGCCGTCGAAGCCGTCTCGGCGAGATGGCTTCTCGATCTCCTGAAGCTGCCCGCCGAATGCTCCGTCGGCTTCGTCACCGGCGCCACGGTCGCCAATTTCACCTGCCTTGCCGCCGCCCGCGGCGAGGTGCTGCGCCGGGCCGGCTGGGACGCCGATGCCAAGGGCCTGTTCGGCGCGCCCGAGATCACCGTGCTGATCGGCGACGACGCCCATACGACCGTCTTCTCCGCCCTGCAATTCTTGGGGCTCGGCCATGACCGCGTGCTGCGCCTGTCGACCGATGCGATGGGCCGCATCGATCCGGCTTCGCTTGCCGGCGCGCTGGCGCTGGTCGCCGGTCCCTGCATCGCCGTTCTCCAGGCCGGCCAGATCAATACCGGCGGCTTCGACGATTTCACCAGCCTGATCCCGCCCTTGAGGGAAAGAGGCGCCTGGGTGCATATCGACGGCGCCTTCGGCCTCTGGGCGCAGGCATCGGCAAAGTTCAGCCATCTCTGCCGCGGCGTCGAGGCCGCCGACAGCTGGGCGACGGACGGCCACAAATGGCTGCAGACGCCCTATGACTGCGGCTATGCGATCGTCCGCGACGAGCTCGCCCACCGCCGCGCCATGACGATCGCCGCAAGCTACCTGCCGCTCGCCGCCGAGGGCGAGCGCGACCCTTCCCATTACGTGCCCGAGCTTTCCCGGCGCGCCCGCGGCTTTGCCACCTGGGCGATGCTGAAACATCTCGGCCGCGACGGCATCGCCGCCCTCATCGACCAATGCTGCGCCTCGGCCCGGCTGCTCGCCGAGCATCTCGCCCGCGAACCCGGCATCACCATTCTCAACGAGGTGACGCTGAACCAGCTCATCCTGCGCTTCGCGACCGACCGGCCGGATGAAGAAAGCGACGCCATCACCCGCAAGACCATCGAAAGGATCCGCGCCGAAGCCACCCTCTTCGCCGGCGGCGCCAAATGGCGCGGCCGCGACGTCCTGCGCCTCTCCGTCACCAACTTCCAGACAACCGAAGACGAGGCCCGCCTGGCGGCGGACAGCATTATTGCCGCCTACAGGAGTGTCGGCGAAAATTCCCGGCCAGGCTGATCGGCCACGCCAGTTCACGGGCGGCTTAAGATGCACAACCATCCGCCTCCGCCCTTCAAGGCAGCGGCGGTCGGCCTGCGCAGCTCTCTTCCCTCATTCCTGTGCCTGTCACAGGAATCCAGCCACGGCGCGTCCGCGCCGTGAATGACTCTCTTTATGACCAAGGAGCCCCTCGCATCCAAGGACTTGGGTGCGCTGTATCCCTGTGACATCCCTCAGGCGGAACCTCTAGGATAAGGTCAGCCACCCGCCACTGCTGCCGAGGTTCCACCGTCCACAGCGTACCGCCTATTGACTCGTCTGAGAGCAAAGCTACGGTCCTCTCTTCAGGGTTGAGGGGTTTAGCCCGTGAAATTCAGCGGCTTTGCACGGGGCGGGAAACGGGCATGAGTGGCGCACGATCGCAAACTAATGTTGTCAGAACCGGCGCCGCCATCGTTGTACTGGTTTGCGGCACGCTGATGTTTCTCTTCTTCGGCCTCTTTGGTCTGGTGGCGTGGTCGGATTACTCCGATCGCGGTTGCCCCGGTTCCGTTCAGTGCGAAGATGCCGTGGCAGTGATGTGGATTACCGGCCTCGTATCTCTCGCTAGTGTCGCCCTTGTCACAATGTGCCTCCGGCAGTTGTTTCGCGGACGCCTGAAAGGCCGCGGCGACGCGGTGGCGAAGCCGAAATGACGGCCTCACACCTCGCCCATCGTTTTTGCCTCGCCCTACGGTTTCCCCATGTCCCGATATCTCCCCGCGATTGCCGCCCTTCTCACGCTGATCCCGACCGCCGGCCATGCCAGCGAGGCGCGGGGAAAATCGGCGCCTCCTTCTGAGAAAGGTTGCGTGGAAGTCAGCGGAACGGCCTTGCCGGGAGCGGCCGGAGGCCCGGCCTATGGGGCGGCCGAGCTGAAATGCGGTGCGAAGCTCTCGCTGGTGCTTCGCCGCCAGACCGGCAGGAACGGCAACCTTCCCGTCTGGGCCGATGTCGATCGGGTGACGATCACCAGGCCCAGCCCCCGCCACGAACTACTGCAGCCCATCTATTGCTCATCGAGCCGCTTTCCCGGAGACGCCGTCTTCGCGCTCGGCAAGATGGCCGAGCAGCCGGACGGTACGCATCGATCGGAGAATATCGTCAAGGCCTGGCGGTTCGATATCGAACGCGAAAGGCTGGCCGCCATCCCCATCGACGGCGTGCTGTGCGAGCTCGACGCTGTCGATTGACGGCCGGATGCGCCGAGCCCGCCCGCCCTTATTCTTTCAGGCGCCGGCTCGAATGCGATTTGCGGCAACTTGGAAATCCCTCAAATTCACGACAAGATCGTCCTGCTCTAGCTTTTTCGGGGAGGACTCTGATGGAAAACCATGAGGTATTTTTACGCGAGGCGATTGCGCTTTCGAGATCTGCGATAGAACACGGCGGCGGCGAACCGTTCGGCTCGGTGCTGGTGAGGGACGGCGAAGTCATCCTGCGCGCCGAAAACACCGTCTTCAGCGGCCGCGACATGACGAACCATGCCGAGATGAACCTGGTGAAACTGGCGGCGCAGCATTACGACGCTGCCTTTCTCGCCGACTGCACGCTCTACACCAGCACGGAACCCTGCGCGATGTGCGCCGGAGCGATCTACTGGTCGGGCATCGGAAGCATGGTGTTTGCCTGCTCCGAAACGCGGCTTGGCGAGATTGCCGGGATCGGATTGAACGTGCCGAGCCGGGCGGTGCTGCAAACCGGCGCACGCGTCGTCACCGTGGTCGGCCCGACGAACCTCGAAGACGAAGCCGCCGAAGTCCATCAGCAATTCTGGCCGAAGCATCTGGGCAAGGCCTGAAGCCACGCAAATACATTTCACAGCTTTGCGAGCCGACGCTATCGACTGACGATCGCAAGTCCGCGAGAGCGAAAACGCCGACAGGCTGCTATTGCAGCACGTCCAGCCCCTTGCGCTCGACGAGATCAAGGATCTTGACGGCCGGGCCGCTCGGCTTCTTGGTCCCCTGCTCCCAGGCCGCCACCGTGATCGTCTTGACGTTGAGAAATTGCGCAAACACGGCCTGGCTTACCTTATTGGCGTTGCGGATCTTCTTGATCTCCTCGGGCGTATAGGCGCGCAGCGGAGGCAGGCAAAGCGCGTCGAACTCCCTCATCGTAACGTCATCGACGAAGCCCGCTTCATGCAGCCGCTGAGCGGATTTATGAACGTTCCTAAGAATCCTGCTCATCGCAACCGATCTCCACCATCTGTTTTCCCGCAATCATTCGAGTAAGTTTCGAAGGACTGCATGGGTATCTCGCAGAAGCCGAAATTTTTCAACGCTGAGGAGTCAGCTTCACATTCGCCGCAATCGCTGCGTTAGCTCCGGAAAATTGCTGGGGGTGGAGGAGATGCGGATGCGGGGTATCTTAACTGTCGCGTTGTTGAGTTCCGGAGTTTTGGCGGGAGCCAGCCCGGCCAGCGCTTGCCCCTGGCTCGAACGCCTGGAATTGAACGATGTCTCCCATGCTGACGTCGTGGTCGTCGGTCGCGTCGAGAACTATACGATGGTGCTCGACCCGGAAGCGCGGCGGCGGCGTCAGGAACTGCTTCCCCGCACCAGCGGCAAATTCCGTGAGATTCTTGAAAAACAGTCCAGCTTCCTCAGCGATTATGCGCGCTTCGACATTGTGGTTGAAGAGATTCTGCGCGGCACGGCGTCGGACAGGCTGACGGTGACCTGGGACAACTCCACATTTCGCGAGCCCAGGAATATGTCGCCGGGGCCGTACCTGATTGCGCTACGCAAAGCGGAAACACCGCCGCCGCCGATGCGCGGTCCTACCGCCACGATCCTGCCGACTCCGGAGCCGGCCTCCATGACCGTCCTGCAGGCTCCATGCGCGCCCGAGTTCATTTTCGAAAGCACGAGCGGTCAGGCAGAAAGTGTTCGAGAAATATTGAAATCAGGCTCGAAACAAGCGCCCTGAGCGGACGGCCGACGACACCCCAACTCCGCCAAGGAGGTTTGGAAGGACGTTTTTAAGGAGGCCCAACATTTTTAAAAATGCGCGAGATAAGGCCTGCAGATCCCGGCTGCACCCATTTTTTAAAATGTTGACCTCTCTTAAAAACCTCTTTGTCAATCCTAAGCCATTGGATTCATGGGAATTCAGTGGCAGGGAGGTTTTTAAGGGAGAGGATGTCGGGCTTCATCGTCGAATGGCGACGACGGAGCTGGCGCGGTAGCGCGACAGCTGCACGCGGTTGGATTGGTTGCCGCCGAAGAGATAGACGTATTGGCGCCGCTGGTCGAAATGGTCGAACAGGCTGACGTGGAAACGCCGGCCGCTGCGGATCACCACCACGTCGCCGCGCTTGGCCGAGCGGGCGAAGACCGGCTTGCCGAACTTCATCCAGGAGCGCGCCATATTGGGGTTCTCGGGCGGCTCCCTTGAAGATCGCTTGGCGACATAGGCCAGAAACGCCCCGCACCAGGAAGTGCGCCTCGGATTGACGCTGAGGAAGGAGATGGAGCGTTCATGCATGCTTTTGTATCGGGACGCCGTGCCGAGCATGTCTGCCTCACAGGGCACGGCAAGCGCCGTGAGGACGATGACGAGAATAACCCTCATGGTTTCCCACCATTGTTGCGAAGATCATGATGATCTCAATTGTGACGAAGAATAAAATGCGGGCGGAAACGTAAAGATGAATCATGGCGCGAATGAGAGGCAATTTATCCGGGCATTTTCGACGAAATACCTTCGGATAAAGCTTGGCGAGATCGGTTATACGGATCGCGCCGCAGGCCCTGCCGGCACGGCAGAATGGCTCCTCCGCGAGGTTCCGAACCCCGGCTCCGGAGCCACCTATATTTCCGGCGCCCTCTTCGAATACTTGGCGGGCGATGGCAATACATCGGCCGCCAGCCAACACGATGACGATGCCCATGCCGGCATTGCCACCGATCATTGCCTGGATTTAACTGGCCTTATCAGGCGATCCCTCATAGAGGCGATGTCTTTCGGGAAAGGAAGACGGATGAAGAGGCGAACCCTTGTGCTCGGCGGCGCGGCCATCGCGGCGTCATCAGTGATCGCGGCAGCCATCTGGCCGCGACGACACCTCGCTATCGCCGCCAGGACCTTCGACTGGAAGGCAAGCGATTTCCAGAGCGGCGGCACCAAGGCGGTCACATGGGAGGCGCTGCCCGAGCCGCTCTTCCGCGCCCGGCCGAACTGCGTCGCGACGCTCGCCCAGACCCTCGGCCCCTGCCATGTCAACAATGTCCCCGCCCGCCGCGACGTCTCCGAGGGAAAGCCCGGACTGCCGCTGCGCCTTGCCGTCCGCATCGTCCATGCCGCCGATTGCCGGCCGGTGGAAAAGGCCGATATCGAGATCTGGCACACCGATCACCGCGGCATCTATTCCGGCCGCGAGGCCGCCGAAATGTGCACCTTCGGCGATGCCGAGGCGATCAGCGGCCTCGCCTTCCGCGGCCGCCAGCTGACCGATGCGCAGGGCCAGGCAAGCTTTCTCACCGCCTATCCCGGCTGGTACAGCGGCCGCACGCCGCATGTCCACTGCCGCATCCTCGTCGACGGCAGGGAGCTCCTCGTCAGCCAGATCTATTTCGACGACGCGCTGAGCGACATCGTCTACGGCGAGCATCCCGACTATGCCGGCCGCCCTGCCCGCGACACCCGCAACGACGCCGACAACCTCATCCCCGACGACGCCGCCGACCACATCTTCGATTTCGAAAAACTCGACGGCGGCGTACTTTCGGCGACGATCACGATCGGTCTGGCGGCGTAAGTGGCGATCTCCATCTGCCTTTCGCTTGCCGCTCGGGGTGAGCGAAAGGGCAATGAAGGACATGCCGCGTGGCCCCCTCATCCGACCCTTCGGGCCACCTTCTCCCCGCTGGGGAGAAGAGCAGCAAGCCATGGGATTCGTGGCCACAAACGATGCCTCCAAGAAGGGCGAGACGTTGCCACGAGGCCGCTTCTCCCCAGCGGGGAGAAGATGCCGGCAGGCAGATGAGGGGGCCACACGGCACACCCTCCAATATGACGGACTTTAACCGCCAAAGAGGTTTGGAAGGACGTTTTTAAGAAGCCCCAACATTTTTAAAAATGCGCTTGCCCATCTCACCCCACCCATTTTTTAAAATGTTGACCTCTCTTAAAAACCTCCTTGTCAATTATAAGTAACTGAATTCATTGAAATTCAGTGGCAAGGAGGTTTTTAAGCGGGCAATTTTCTCCTCTCCTCTGAACCAGATGCAGCATCTCTGCGTACAGCGGAAAGAAGCAGTAAGGGGGGTGGCATGGAGAGGAAAGAAGGCGTTGCCCGCATCGCCGGACGCGCCGCCGAACAGGGGCTGGCCCGGCTGATGATGCGGTTGCCGGCGACGCGGGGAACGATCCGGGCGGCTGCGGCGAGCGATCCGGATCTCTGCGAGATGTGCAGCGCCTATGGCGAAGTCTGCGCCGCGCTCGACCGCATGCGCAGGGACAGGGCGTCCGATCCCGCGATCGCCGCCGAATATGAGAGCATCTGCACGGAGATCGAAGCCGAAGTCCTGCTGACCCTGCGAGGCGAGGACTAGACCAGCGCGTCCCCCGGATGGAGGATGACGCTCAGCACCAGCCCATCCTGATAATGCGAGGATTCCGGCGGCGACGGGATGTCTGGATGCCAGAAGGCGTTGCCGCTTTCGCCGGCGCCGAAGAGATCGGCCATGTCGAACGGGCCGAAATGATTGCCGTTGTCCGCCATCTGGCGGCCCTTGTCGAAGCCATCATGGTTGAAGCGGCGAAGCAGCAGGCTTTCGGCGGAGACGCCGTCCTCGCCGAAGGGATCGCCGTGATGGCCGTGGTCCGCATCGGCCTTCATCTTCGTCAGGCTGTCCTGCCCGGCATAGGCGCTGTCGGCCATCAGGCTGAGGCTTGCCTCGGTGGCGACGAGGCTGTCGGCGCTCGCAAGCGTGGTCGGGCTCTCGTCGACCGTCGTATTGTCGTAGACGGGAAAGGTGCCGGCGGCGATGATCGTCGGCGATATGCTGTAGGGCGTCACGTCGCTGGCGATGAAATTGTCGTGGAACGAGCCGGAGGCGGGCCGGTCGACCTTCAGCGCCGCCTGCGTCAGGTCGTCGAACAGGTTGCCGTAGATGTTGATGCCCTCGCGGACATAGCTGGTCGTGCCGGCGGCGCTGACGGCCACGCCCCAGACGCCGTCATGGATGTAGTTGCCCGAGATGTCGTAGTCGCGCGTGTCGCCCTGGTCGCCGAGGCCGATGGCGTAGGACCAGCTGTAGCCGCCATAGCCTGAAATATCGTTGCCGTGAATGGCGACGTTGGTGCCGGCCTGGGCGCCGATCCCGAAGCCGCCGCCGATGATCGTATTGTCCTCGACGACGGCATTGACCGGCCGCACCAGCGCGATCACGCCCTTCGGCGTCACAGCACCCGTCTGGTCGAGCGTGTTGCCTGAGATCACGATGTTGCTGCTGTCGTTCATCTGCACGGCGTCGGCCGCCGTGCCGTGGGCATTGGTGACGGTGTTGTTGTTGAAATTGACGCCGTTGACCTTCTCGATCCACACGCCGTCGCCGTTGACGTCGTTGATCGTGCTGTTCTCGATGGTGATGTTCGAGCCGGTTCGGAAGGTGATGGAGCCCGATTTGGAGAGCCCGGTATGATCCACGTCGACATTGCGGACGGTCCAATTTGAGACATAGCCCCCATAGATGGCAGCGCCGCCAGTGTCGGAGATCGTGATGTTCTCGATGACGATGTTGGACGCATAGAGGCTGTGAATGCCGTCATTCGGGCTTTGGATGACAGGCGCGTCGCCGACGCCGTAGCTGCCGATGGTGATCGGCGCATCGATTGTGCCGGAATATTTCAGGTCGAGCTGGTCGTTATAGACGCTGCCGGCGGCCAGCAGCACGCTGTCGCCCGGCTGCAGTTTCAGGTTTTCCACCGCCCAGAAGGACTTGAAAGGCGCATCCTCGCTGGTGCCGGCGTTCGTGTTGGAGCCCGTCGCTGAATTCACATAATAGATTGTCATGTCGCCTGTTCTCGCATTATCGCCCAGCCGTCATGAACGGCTGCAACGAGTGGATCGGATGCGGTCGGGGGCTGAAGGCCATCAGGATGGCGTTCGATTGCCGTTACGGCGGCGGGCCTGGGTGGGGCCTTGCTCCCGAGAAGCGCCTGGCGGTGGCTGCATCCTCAAGAATACAACTTAAGAGAAAATAATCTAGAAAACAACGACCGAAAGGTGAATGAACGGTAACGTACGGTCGGGTGAGTTACGTGAGGTAAGTTGGCTGGTGGCCGCCCTCGTCCTTCGAGAGCCTCAGGATGAGGACGGAGAGAGGTTGCGGCTTGTGTCATCAGAGCCAGGCAATGGAGGGTGTGCCGTGAGGCCCCCTCATCTGCCTGCCGGCATCTTCTCCCCGCTGGGGAGAAGCGGGCAAGCCGAGAGCTCCCCGTCCACAAACGATGCCTTCAAGAAGGGCAAGACGCTGCTGCGATTCCTCTTCTCCCCAGCGGGGGTCCGAAGGACGGGTCGAGACGCGTGGCTCGACCCAGGTCGGTGGCCCGAAGGGTCGGATGAGGGGGCTACGCGGCACATCTTTCATTGCCCTTCACATGAAGCGCTGCGAAGGGCACATATCCCACAGTGGCAGAGGGTGGAGGTCATGCCCCCACCCCAACTCTCACCGCAACAAATCATCCATATGGATGAACACCGTCAGCGTATCCCCGTCGCTATGCTGGGAATTCCCATCATCGATCCCATAGCCGAAAGTCTCGCTCACATGGCCGTCATGGCCGGCCGGCAGCTTCGTCTCGTCGAGCGTATAGGCATAGCTGCCGTCCCGTTCGACGTGGATGGAGCCGTAGACGCCGGTCAGCGTCAGGCCGTGCTTGCCGACGCTTTCGCCGTCGAAGCGGCGCAGCACCAGCGTGTCGTTGTCGGAGCTGTCGTTTTCCAGAAGATTGCCGCGATGGGCCTCGCCGTTGTCGGTGAAGATCTTCAGATTGTCATGGACGGCGGCGACGCCTGGGTCGGCGGCAGCCGCTTCCGTCGTTGCGGCAACCTTGGTCTCGGTGGCGGCAAGCGTCGTCGAGACATTGGCGACCGTCTCATTGTCCTTGACGGTGAACGTGTTCGCCTCGGCGATGGAAGGCGAGATGCTGGTCGCCTTGGTGCCGCTCTCGATGGTGTTGCTGTAGAAGGAGCCGGAGGCCGGCCGGTCGACCTTCAGCGCCGCCTCGGTGAGGTCGTCGAAGGTGTTGTCGTGCACCTTGATATTGGTGCGGGTATAGCTGGCGCCGACCGGGCCGCTGACGGCCACGCCCCAGGCGCCGTCATGGATGTGGTTGCCGGATATGTCGTAATCCCGCGCGCTGCCCTGATCGCCGAGGCCGACGGCGAAGGACCAGTCGTAGCCGTGATAGCCCGAAATGTCGTTGTCGCGGATGGCGATGGTCTTGCCCGCCGGCGCGCTGATGCCGAAGCCGCCGCCGGTCAGCACATTGTCCTCGATCACCGCATTGGTGGCCCGCACCAGCGCGATCACGCCCTTCGGGCTGCTGGCGTCGGTCTGGTCGAGATGATTGCCCTTGATCAGGATATTGCTGCTGTCGTTGACCTGCACGGCATCGGCCGTCGAGCCGTTGGCGCTGGTGACGCTGTTGTTGATGAGCTTGACGCCGGCGACCTTCTCGATCCAGAAGCCGTCGCCCTTGACGTCGGATACCTTGGTGTTTTCGACCGTGACGTTCTTGCTGCTGCGGAAGGTGACGGCGCCGGCGCTTTCCGACTGCCCGGTCTTGGCGATCTCGACATTGCGCACCGTCCAGTTGGTGACGCTGCCGCCATAGATGCCCGCACTCCCGACATTGGAGATCTTCAGATTCTCGATGACGATGTTGGAGGCATAGAGGCTGTGAATGCCATCGCCGTTGCTATGGATGACGGGGGCTGCCCCCGTGCCGTAACTGCCGATCTTGATCGGCGCGCTCTCGGTGCCGGAATATTTGATGTCGAACTGCTCGTTGAAAACGCTTCCCTTGGCGAGCAGCACGCTGTCGCCCGGTTTCAGCTTCAGAGATTCCACTTTGGACAAAGTCGCAAAAGCCGAGTTCTGGCCCGTTCCGCTGTTGCGGTCGGAGCCAGTCGCTGAGTTCACATAGTAGATTGTCATATCGCCAATGTTGCCCTGTTCGTCGGATCGCTACATCGCCACTGGAATCGACCGGGACCGGCCGTCCGAATGCGGCGGGGGCAAACCTCCATGGCAAAAAGGCGAGAAGATGTTGTCAATGCGGCAGCGGGCCGGTTTGCGGGCCTTATTCCACAGGCAATGGCGCGGGTGCCTCAAGACGCCGGGAAGCCGCAACCTATCCGAAAAAAATCCGGCGCTGTAATTGCATGAATCGGCAGGTCGGCAAGCCACACGGCACATCCTCCAAGGTGGGAAGCCGCTATTTTACGCCCCCGCCCGCAGCCGCCCTCTCAGGCCGCCAGCTTCAGCGCGTCGGCAAGCCTGGCGAAGTCGCCGTCCGAAAGCCCCGGACGGACGGCGAAGTCGATGACGGCCTGGAAGATTTCCGGCGGCGCATTCTTCTTCATGGCGCCGAGCAGTGCCGCCCGCTCCGCCGGATTGATGGCCGGGATCATGATGCGCATGAAGGCCATGCTCTTCTCCGGCGGCAGCGAGCCGATGATGCGCATCTCGATGGCGAAGATTTCCTCATCATTGAAGTTGCGCCACAGCAGAGGGCCGGTCACCACCTCCTCCTCGTGCATATGCGCGAAGTCGTCGGCAATGTAGGCGGCAAAGGCGAGATAAAGCTTGCGGCCGCAGGCCGCCTTGCTGAGCGGCCAGGCTTTTTCCCAGGCGACGACAAGCTCTTCCAGCTCGCGGAATGCGGTGCGGTGGTCGTCGTGCTGCTCGTCGAGCGTGACGGTCGAAACACCCTTCTCGGCAAGCGCCGTGTGGATGTTGTCGTCCTCATGAACGACGTGGGAAGCGGCCAGCATCAGGTAATGGCGCAGGTCGCCGATCAGGAAGACCGTCTCCTCGACATTCTGGAAATCGGCAGCGCCGAGGCGCCCGAGCAGGTCGCAGCCGGCCTTGCGCAGGCCCTTGTGGATCGCCCCGTAAATGTCATAGCGGCCGTTGAGATCGGGAATGCTGGTAAGCGAGAATTCATGGCTCATGATGGTTTTCCTCTCGTTGGCGGCGCCTCTTTCCGTGCGCCGGGCTGATGCGATCGAGATAACCGAGGCCCTTGCGGGGCGCTTCCTAAAACCATCCTAAGCACTTGGAACGATTGCTAAGATTATCCTAACTGACTATCATCGCCCGACTTCGGGGCTGGGAAAAAGCATGCTGGGGCCGGAACTCTGGGAATTCATAGAAAGTCCCGTCATGATCCTGTTCGTGACGTGCGACGAGGCCGGCCGGCCGATGATCGGCCGCGGCTCCGGCGTGCGCGTCGACCGGCAGAGCGGGCATCTCAACTTTCTCGCCTCGCGCTGCCAATGGCCGAAAGCGGTCGGCGGGGCGCTGCCCGGCCGGCCGATCGCCACGACCTATGCGCGCCCCGCCGACTACAAGGCCTGCCAGATCAAGGGCATCGTTGTGGAAGCGCGGCCGGCGGACGAGACCCAGCGGGCACGCGGCGAAGCCTATGTCGCAGAACAGCTGGCGCGCATGCTGGCGCTCGGGGTCACGCGCATGCAGCTTTCCAGCACGCTGTCGGACCAGGACCTCGTCTGCCTGACGATCGAGCCGCAGGCGATCTTCGAGCAGACGCCGGGGCCGGGCGCCGGGCGCAGGCTGACGCCGGAACCCCTCGCATGATTCCGCTCGAAGGGCTGCGGGACAGTTTCGAGGGCGTCATTCCCTCCATCATCGCCACAACCGATGCCGACGGAATGCCCAATATTTCCTATCTCTCGCACGTGCATTACGTCGATGAGAGGCACGTGGCGCTCTCCAACCAGTTCTTTTCAAAGACCGCCGACAATGTGGCGCGCAACGGGCTTGCGACCGTGATGGTGGTCGACGGCTATAGCGGCCAGCAGCACGTGCTCGACCTGGTGTTCGAGCGCTCCGAGACGGAGGGCGAGACCTTCGATCAACTGGCGATCCATCTGGCGATCCTGGAAAGCCGGATGAGCGGGATCATGAAGCTGCACGCCGTCGACATCTACCGGGTGGAGGACTGCCGGGCCGTGCCGGCCGCCAATCCGCTGGTCGAGCCGGAGCCGCTCTGTCTGCCCGACCTGATGGGCAGGGTGGCGCGGCTGACGGCCCGGATGTCGAATTGCGGCGATCCGGAAACGCTGCTCGACGCCACCCTCGAAGGGCTCAGCGAACGCTTCGGCTACTCCAATTCCATGGTGCTGGTGCCGGACGGCGAACGCGATGGGCTGACGACGATTGCCAGCCGCGGCTACGACCAGTTCGGCTTCGGCGCCGAGGTTGCGGCCGGGCGCGGCATTATCGGGCTGGCGGCCGAGCGGCGGCGCACTGTGCGTATCACCGATCTCAGCCGCGGCCGGCGCTACATCGAGGCGGTGCGGGCCATGGCCGGCGTCGAGGATGCGGCGCCGATCCCGCTTCCCGCGCTCGAAAAGCCGCTCAGCCAGATCGCGCTGCCGCTTGTGGCGCGCGGAAGGCTCGTCGGCGTGCTGTTTTCGGAATCGACCGAGCGCTTCACCTTCCGCCACCGCGACGAGGAGGCGCTGATCGTGATCGCAGCCCATCTCGCCACCGCCCTCTCCTTCCTGTCGGAGGAACGCGAGCGGGCGGAAACCAACGGGCGGGAAAAGGCCGACGCCCCGGCCGACCGCGCCGGCGCCACGCCCGCCGGCCGGCGCATCGCCGTTCGTTTCTATCCGCGCGACGGCTCCCTGTTCGTCGACGACGACTATCTGATCCGCGGCGTGCCGGGGCGGCTGCTCCTGCATTTCCTCGAAGACTATGTGCGCACCGGCAAGCAGGACTTCCTGAACCGCGAGATCCGCCGCGACCGCCGCCTGCAGCTGCCCGACTTCAAGGACAACCTGGAAACCAGGCTGATCCTCCTGCGCCGGCGGCTGGAGGAAAAAGCCGGCCCGATCACCCTCGACCGCGCCGACCGCGGCCGCCTGCGGCTGACCCTCGCCGGGTGGCCGGAGATCGAGGTGGTGGAGGAGTGATGGGGTGGCCAGGTTTTCGGTCCCTACGGGCACCGCTTTCCATGCTTCCCCAAGGAGGAGTGGGCGGCCGACCCCACTCTCCCTCATTCCTGTGCTTGTCACCGGAATCCAGCCACCGCGCGTCCGCGCGGTGAATGACTCACCACATGCAGCCAAGGAAAAAGTCTATCCTGCCCAAAGACTTGGGCAGGCTGGATCCCTGTGACAAGCACAGGGATGAAGGAGGTTGGGTGGGGCCTTGGTACCCCAGGCGAGCGCTTGCACTTAGGCAAATCCTGCCAGGGAGGACCTGTCAGCATGGCGTGACACAGGTCGAACTCCAGCCCAATGCCACCCCACCAGCGATCTCATCAATGCGGTGATACCCGCCATAGAGTGACAACCGAGGAAGAGCAAACCTACCCCTTCGCCCGCAACGCCGCCCCCAACGGCAGCCGCGCGGCCGCCAGCGCCGGCAGCGCGCCGCCGATCACGCCGACTGCCAGCCCGAGCAGACCCGCCGTCAAAACCACTTCAGGCGACACCACGAGCTGAAACGCCATCTTCGTATTGTTGGCGCCCATCGTGCTCGCCTGCCAGCCGTCGAAGGCGAACCGGGAGGCGATGGCGCCGGCGGCGGCGCCGAGGGCCGAGAGCAGCACCGCCTCCACCCAGGTGGCGGCGAAGGCCGGCAGGCGGGCGAAGCCCAGGAGCCGCAGCGTGGCGATCTCGACGGCGCGGTCGGAGACCGAGCTCATCATCGTGTTCAGGGCGCCGGCCGTCGCCCCCACCGCCATCAAAAGCGCGATCGGCCAGCCGAACAGGCGGATCAGGCTCTCGGTGCGCTCGGCCTGCGCCGCATAGAGATCAGCCTCCGCGATGGCTGTGAGCGGCGGGCCCGACAGGTCCGCAAGCCGCGCCCGCAGCGCCGCCAGCCCGCCCGCGCCATCGACCCGCAGCCTGAGGCTCTGCACCTGCCCCTGCCTGTCGAAGGCCGATTGCACGGCTTCGAGATCGGCCCAGATCTCGGATTCGAAGGCGCTGCCGCCGGAGGAGAAATGGCCGGCGACCGTCCAGTCGAGCGCGCCGAGCCGCACCGTCTGGCCGACGGCAAAGCCCGGAAAACTCTCGGCGATGCGTTTGCCGACGACGATCTCGCGCGCCCCCGACGCAAAGAGCCGCCCCTGCGAAAGCTTCACACCTTGCCGCAGAGCCGGCCCCGCCTGATCCATGCCCCTCAGCGACAGCGTCTGCTCGGCGCCGTCGACCGCCCTGACATCGATGGGAACGACGGTCTCGCGCGACAGGGCGATCCCGGCACCGCCGCTCGCCGCCAGGCTGCGGATCGCCTCGGCGGGCACATCCGAGCCGGTCTCCTGGTTGGTGCCGCCGCCGAGGATGACGGCGATATCGGGCGAGCCCGCCCCGGCAAGTGCGGCCTCGAAGCCGCGCGCCATGGCCAGAAACCCGGCGAGCACAGTCACGACGAGCGCCACCGACAGCACCATCGACAGCGAGATCGCAAGCCGCCTGGGGAGGCTCGCCAGATTGACTCGGATCATGAGAAAGATCTGCTTGAGCGTTGAGCGCATTGGATTATCTCGTTCTGAAAGCGTTGACGATGGGCAGGCGCATGGCGCTGAAAGCGGGCAGTAGCCCCGTCAGCAGGCCGAGGCCGGCGATGATGGCGGCGGATTTCAGCAGCACCGCCGCACCGAAGACGAGGCCGAATTCCGGCCCGATCGCAAGCGTCGCGAGCTTGGCGAGAATGAGCCCGCCCGCGCCGCCGACGGCGAAGATGAACAGCGTCTCGCCGAGGATGAGCGCCATGATCCGCCCCCGGGAAAAGCCGAGCACCTTCATCACGCCGATCTCGAAGCGGCGTTCCCTGACGGCAAAGAGCATGGTGTTCACCGAGATCATCAGGATCGTCACGAAGGCGGCGCCGACGACGAGGCCGACGATCAGGCCGATATCGGCGAATTGCCTGAGAAACGCTTCGAGGAACTGCTTTTCCGATTGCGTGCGCGTCTGCGCCGCCGAATTGGCGAAGAGCGCGTCGATGCGCGCCGCCAGCACCGCCGAGGAAACGCCTTGGCGCGGACGCACCACGAAGGCGTCGACCGTATCCTTGTCGCGGGCACGGGCCGCATTGACCGCGTCGTAACGGGCGAGCATGAAATAGGTGTCGGTGCTGGCATCGGCGCCCTCGAAGATGCCTGCGATCGTGAAGCTCCAGCTGCGGCTGCCGTCCGCCTTCATCATCTGGCTGGTGACGCCGATGCGCTGGCCGACCGACCAGCCCTGCGCTTCAGCCAACGCCCGGCCGACCAGCACCCGGTCGCCGCCCTCCTGGAGTGCCGCGATCAGACCGGGCGTCAGCCCGAGCTCCTCGCCGTTGGCGGCGGCGATCGCCTGTGGATCGACGGCGCTGACGGCCACCACATTCTTTTCCACCTCGACGAAACCGCGTATGCGCGCGGTATAGGCGACCGCCGCGACATCGGGCTCGGCGGCGATCCGGCCGAGATAGGCAAGCGGCAGCGACAGACCGCGGCCGGATTTGTTGAAGACGCCGAGCAGGTTGTCGCTGGCGCCCGCCGCCCCCTGGCTGCCGGTAACGAAGCTCGCCGTCAGCCCATAGATCAGGAAGGCGATGCCGACCGAAAACATCAGCAGGATGGCGCGCAGCCGCTTGCGCCAGGCATTGCGCCGCATCAGCTGGAAGAAGCTCATCGGCCCGCCCCCTCGGTGAATTCGCCCTTGTTGAGCGTCAGCCTGCGCCGCGCCCGGGCGGCGGCCTCCGGATCATGCGTGACCATGATGATGGTCTTGCCGAGTTCGCGGTTGAGAAAGGCGAGCATATCGAGGATGTCGTTGGCCGATTTCCGGTCGAGATCGCCGGTCGGCTCGTCGCAGAGAATGAGATCGGGATCGGTGACGATGGCGCGCGCAATGCCGACGCGCTGCTGCTGCCCGCCCGACATGCTGGATGGAAACTGCCGCTGCCGCCCGGCAAGCCCGACAAGCTCCATGACCGTATCCACGCGCGCCCGCCGCTCGCTGCGCGTCAGCGGCTTCAGGAGCAGCGGCAGCTCGATATTCTCCGCCGCATTCAGCATCGGCAGCAGATTGTAGAACTGGAAGACGATGCCCATCCCATGCGCCCGCCAGGCCGCCCTTGCGCCCTCGCCCATCTGCCCGAGATGGCTGCGGCCGATCCGGATCTCGCCCGCATCCGCGCTGTCGATGCCGCCGAGCATATTGAGCAGCGTCGATTTCCCCGAGCCCGACGGCCCCATGACCGCAACGAAATCGCCGCGCGCAATGGAAAGATCGAGCGCCGAAAAGATCGCTATCGCCTCGCCGCCGATCCGGAACGACTTCTTCACGCCGGCAAGGGAGATATAGGGTTCATGCATGTCGGTCATTGTTTTGCTCCTTTGGTGGTTGATTATTGGCGCCGCGGCCGGAGGCATGTCTCCTTCTCCCCAGCGGGGGTCCGAAGGACGGGTCGAGA